>CASERQ010000001.1 GCA_949290395.1 uncultured bacterium
TCAGGTTTAAGTAAACCTTTTTTATCCCAATTGCGAAGTGTAGTTGTAGTCACACCTAAAATTCTTGCTGCTTCGCTTATATTGACTAATTTTCCCATAATTTATTATAACACATTTATTATAAATTTTATAGAATTATTTATAAGTTTTTTTAATTTTGATTGATCAGCAAATAACCCTAATTCTTATCGATTTGGTATTTGTTTAAAAGAAAACAATAATTTAATTGGAGCGATTGATATCTGCAGATGGTCAGACACTACTCCTGAAATTGGTTACGTTTTAAGCAAAAAATATTGGAATAGTGGATACATGAGCGAATCACTTAATGCATTCTTGAACTATATGATTTCTCAAGGGTATAAGAGAATAAACATCAACGCCGATATATTAAACATCGGAAGTAATATAGTTATAGCAAAAAATGGATTTAAATTTAAAGAGCAAGAGGAAAAAATCTTAGAAAGCAAGGATCGTAGATGTATCCTAAATAAATATTCCTATTCTGTAAGTGAAACTCCCTCAAAACTTTTTAAGAAAGAAATTGATTACGAACTTAACAAAACTAAATTAAATTCGTCGTTAAAAATAGAACCAAACTCCTTTAAAGAAGCAAATATCAAAGACTTCGTTTTACTCATAAATAAGGAAATTAAGTTATTAACATTTGTAAAAGAAATCACAGAAAATACTTTAATTTTGCAAGCAATTTCAATGATAATCATGGAGGAATAATTTTATGACCAAAGAAGAAGTTATTAAAAGATTTAATATGCTACCTCACCCAGAGGGCGGCTATTTTGCAGAAACTTTTAAATCTGACGTAATGTTTAATAAAGACCAAACACTTTATTCTTCCATTCTCTTTTTGTTAGGTAAAAATGATATTTCTCATTTACATGTTTTAGAAGAAGATGAGCTTTGGTATTACCAAGGTGGCGATGATTGCATTGTTCTTGAAATAAATCAAAACTATAAAATTAAAGAAATTATACTTGGAATAAATTCAAAAGACAGCGTCCCTCAATACCTTGTAAAAAAGGGTATGATTTTTGGCTCTAAATGTGGTGGAGAACACTTTACATTAGTTGGCTGCATGGTCGCTCCTTCTTTCACTTATGATCATTTTAAGCTTTTAAAAAGAAACGATCTTGAAGGAAAAATGGGTGAAAAAGATTTAGATAAATACAACGATTTTTTCATTAGATAAACTCTTAATTTAATGAAAAATACGCGCTAAACCATTATAATTATCATAGTTATGAAAATTTACATTGATTATTTAAATTGCAAAAACAAATCAGCTTTATCTATGGCTATAAAGGTTTTTGCTTCAAGAAACCCAGAAATTGAGATTGTTTTATTAAGAGGAAAAAACGAAAGCACTCCTTTTGAAGAAAATTATTCTAATTTTTCTTTTATTGAAGATCCTCAAGAATTCTTTAAAGGTGAATATGTATTTAGTTTTGTTAAACCATCAAATTTAGAAGGTTTCATTGCTCTTAATACCATTAAAAACTTGAAAGGTGAGAAAATTTATCTTACTGATACAAACGACTCTTCTTATACGCTAGAAGAAAAATACGACATAATTACAAAGATTTTTCCTTTAAGTAAAAAGAAAAAATATGCTTTACTAACAAGTCAAACTCATAATGAAGAGCAATTCACAAAGTTTGAAGAAAATCACAAAAAAGATAAAGATTTTTATGGAATTATCTCTCCAAAAGATATCTCAAGCCAACCATTATCACTACTTTTAACATCACCCTTGGTAGCAAATATCTTTATAGAAACATTATTTGCTACAACAAATTTCTTCAACGAAGTATATAAAGAAGAAAAAAGAAAAGAATCTGTATTTAAGAAAATGTTCAATAATTTTGGTGGCTCAAAAGAAAATATAGCAGATGCTAACTCACTCGTTGAAGATAGTATCTACTATATTGATGACAAACAAATTATCTATTTTACAAAAGCTGATCAAGATTATTTAAATTATTTAAACGCAATTAATGCGCTTTTACTTGTTTTTGAAAGTCACAAAAATTTAAACTAATAAGTAAAAGTAAAAACATCAAAATAAACAAGTAAAACTGCAGCTACGATTTGAATTATTGTTAAAACAATTCCACTTATTAAATATAAGTAATGATTATCAAACATATCTTCGTCTCTTATTTCTTTAAAAACGTAAGAAAATAATAAAACAGGTCCACCAAAAAAGATTCCACAAGCAGCAATTTCATATTTATTAAACCTTTTTGCTTCTGGATCTCTGAGGTTTTTAACGTGTCTTACCATAACCATATAGTTAACAATAAAGCCAAAGACTATAATCAAAACTAAAACGTAAAAAGGCAACATATTTTTCTCCAATAGTTATAAAAAGGAGATGTTTAACATCTCCTTTTAATTTTAGCAAATTTTTAAGATTATTTCTTTTTGAGATATTTAAGGGAGTCAAGACAGACAGCAGCCATAATAATGAGTCCCTTGAAGATGAATGTAATATTAGTATCAACGCCAATGTTAGCTAAACAATAAGTCATACCAGAGAAGATAATTGTACCAACAACAGCTCCGCTAATTTTACCAATACCACCAGAGAAAGAAATACCACCGACAACACAAGCCGCAATAGCATCAAGTTCGGTACCAAAACCTGTGTTAGGGTTATTGGAGCTACCTGCAGCAGCTGTGAAGAATCCACCAAATCCATAGAGGACACCAGCCATAATAAAGACAAACATTGTTGTCCAGAAGACTGAGATACCACTAACGGAAGCAGCTTCAGCGTTTCCACCTACTGCATACATATTTTTACCGAATTTTGTTTTGTTCCAAATGAACCAAACTATTGCGATTGCGATAATTGCAAAGATAATTAAGTTTACGTTACTATCTCCTCTGATTGAGTTCTTAAGGTCACGGTTCATATCAAATCCAGGATAAGAACCAAACATCATCATGAATAAACCATAAGAGACAAGTTGAGTTGATAATGTAGTAATGAATGGATGCATTTTGAATTTTGCACTGAAGAAGCCAGCAATTGATGTAAAGATAACACAGACAAGAACACTAGCGAAGATACCAAGAGCAATTTTACCACCAACACTGAAACCAGTAGGGTCAATAGTAATTCCAAATAAAGCATCATTTACGATAAGGTCGCCACAGAAGATTGCGGCAAGTGTTGCACCTACACCAGTTAAACGACCAATGGATAAGTCGGTACCAGCTAAGAGAATTAATCCAGCAACACCCAAGGAATAGAATACCTTGTATGAAGATTGTCCTAAAATACCAAGTATGGAATTCCAAGTAATAAGGGAGCCTTCACTAACAATAATGAAGATAATGAAGATAATTAAGATAACGATATAAAGACCATTTTTAAGTAAGAAATTCTTTGTATCGAAATTATAAACATAACTTCTTCCTTTATATTCGAAGAACTCATCTATTGAATGATGGTTATTACGACATTTTGATTGGAAAGTATATTTTTCTAAGTAAGCATCGTATCTTCTATCTTTTGCTTTAGAAATTGTATCTACTTTCTTATTTTTTACATTTTCCTTTTTGGATTGGAAGACAATTTTAGCATCCTTTAAATCACGTTTATAATCTTCAGGACTAAGTTCGCCTTTTCTAGCTTTAATATTTGCAACTTTTTCTTTGTATTCTGCAGTGATTTCAGCTAAATCTTGGCGATATTCTTCTTTTGCTGCGAGCATTATTTGCTTTTCAGTTTCACAAACTTGAGCATAATATTCTTTCCATTCAGCAGCGTATTCTTTAATAGCCTTTGTATAAATTTCTTTTACTTGTTCTTTATTTTCATTTTTGATTTTAACGGCTTCAGCTTTTAATGCTTTGTTCTTTTCAAATAAAGCTTGCTTGTCCTCTTTAGCCATTTGCTTATTTAAACGTGCATCTTTATTTTCGTCAGCCAAAGCTATGATTTTGTTTTCGCCGTCTTTTCTGAGTTTTTCTAATTCATCAAGATATTTATTGTAAACTTCATTTTTCTTTAATGGGCTTACAATTGATGAACTATCAACTCTTATAGTTGCGTTTTCGCTCATACTTTTCTCCTACCTTATAAATATTTTGCACAAAGATTTAACAATTCTTGCTGATTTGTTTCTTTTGTGTTTACAACACCTGCACAACGATAGTTGGACATAACAACAATTCTATCTGTAACACCTAAAATTTCAGGCATTTCAGAAGAAACCATGATAATACTCTTACCTTCGCTAGCAAGTTTAATCATCAATTCATAGATTTGATATTTGGCCATAATATCAATACCACGAGTTGGTTCATCCATTAAGAATACATCTGGATTTCTTTCTAGCCATTTACCAACAATGACCTTTTGTTGGTTACCACCAGATAAAGAGGTGATATTGTCGTCGACGTTATTACATTTTGTATGCATTTGTTCGACTTCATAATTAGCGGCTTTTCTCATAAGAGTATTTGAAAGAATTCCAAATTTCTTATACTTATCTAAGTTTGTAATGCAGGTATTAAAGACAAGATCGCCTTTACCGAACATACCGTTTAGTTTTCTTTCTTCGGTAACCATTGCGAAGTTGTAATCCATAGCTTGTTTTGTGCTTTCAAAACGAATTCTTGAACCTTTGTAAATTATTTCGCCTTCAGACATCTTTCTTGCACCAAATAATGTTTCTAAGAGTTCACTTCTTCCGGCACCAACAAGGCCATAAATACCTAAAATTTCACCTTTACGTAGATCAAATGTTACATCTTTAAGGTGAGGAGCATATCTTGTAGATAATCCTTTTACACTTAAAATTACATCTCCAGGAATATTTGTCATCTTAGGGAATCTACTTTCAAGGCTTCTACCAACCATTGCATGAACGACTTCATCAAGGTTTGTGTCTTTAATAGCTTTATCTAAAGTAACTTCACCATCTCTTAAAACAGTAATATCATCACATAATTCAAAGATTTCATCCATTTTATGAGAGATAAAGACAATTCCAATTCCAGTTTTGATTAAATCTTTTAAAATTTTAAATAATTGTTTAACTTCTCTTTCCGATAAAGAAGATGTTGGTTCGTCCAAAATAATAATTTTAGCATCGTAAGAAACGGCTTTTGCGATTTCAACCATTTGTCTTTGAGAAACCGACATTGTTCTCATTAAAGTTTTTGGATCGACATTCATGTTTAATCTTGCGAAAAGTTTTTTACATCTTGAATTCATCTCTGCTTCATCAATGATTCCAAAACGTGTTCTATAACGCCCTAAAAACATGTTATCTGAAACTGTTCTTTCAAGACATTGATTGAGTTCTTGGTGAACCATAGCAACGCCATTTTCTAAAGCTTGTTTTGGTCCATGAAATTCAATCTTTTCACCATTAAGTTTAATAGTTCCAGAATCTCTTGAATAAATACCAAATAAGCACTTCATCATGGTTGACTTACCGGCACCGTTTTCACCCATAAGCCCCATAATAGTTCCAGGTCTAACATGTAAATGAATGTTTTTCAAAACTCTATTTTTTCCAAATGATTTTGACATGTCGTCAATTTCTAATAGATATTTTTCACTCATTTTTGCTTCCTTTTCTATAAAATAGCGAGCTTCTTTTACGAAGCCCGCTATGAATTTAACGTCTTAATAATTATTTAACTAATTCGTCAATGTGTGCTTCGAGATAGTCAACAATCATTTCACCTTGGAGTTGTCCACCTTGGTTAGCGTCAAATCCAACGTAGTAAATATTTGTAAATCTCTTATCTTTCATAACATCAGCATCAACTGAACCATCAGCTTTTGTGCCTTGTCTGTTCCAGAAGATAACTGGGACATTTGTAGGAGCGGCTTCAGTAGCGCCTGTCTTTGTAGCGATAATATCAAGATATTCAGCAGCACTAGTTGTTTTAACCATGTTGATACAATATGCGTCAAAATCATTAGCTGCTGCTCTTAATTTATCTGTAACTTGTTTTTCATCGTTACCATCACCAGCAGTTGAGTCATCTAATGTAATATTCATCATTGGAGCATATGCACGGAATAATGGCTTCATGGAGCTGTTTAAGAATGTATCACTTGCACTATAGTAGTTTAAGAAGACTTTAATATTGTCGCCACCAGTATATGATTTAATTGGTTCTAATTGTTCTGTAACAGGAATGGCTTTTCCAGCTTCATCTACATAATCGTCAATATTAGAAGAATCAACTTTTGCGTTGTTAACTAAGAAAGCTTTTGTTTCTTCGTTGTATGCAAATTCTTTTTCAACATAACCATAATTGTTGGCGTTAGCTTCACCAAAACCTTTTGTATAAACGTCTTTACCAGTCAATCCATCAGCAGCATTACGAGCGACCATTAAGATACCTGCAGCTTGAGCTGGAGCGTTTTGATTAATGGTACCCATAATAAGACCTTGTTTAATCTTGACTAATGTAGTTTCGTTAGAGTCATAACCGAAGATTGGCATGCCATCTTCCCAGTTTGTAGCAGATGTTGCGCCTTCTGCCATACCATCATTATTAGAAACAAAGAAATTAATACCTTGTTCTTCAACAACTTCGCCATCAGCTGTTTGCCATTTGTCACTTGCGTGTTTGCTTAACCAAGCTTCAGTGGTTTGTGTAGCTGTTGCAGCATCCCATGTAGCACCACCGGTAGCTTTTTGTTCTGCGTGTTCAACTTCGTTAATTCTATATGTTTTTCCGTTGATTTCTAATTCACCTTGAACTGGAGTTTCCATGTTAGGGTTGGTCATCTTTGTACCTCTTGTTCCTAAAGCATCACGGATACCAGCTGTACGTGCAGCACTATCATTATGGTCGATTTGTCCGATTAAAAGAGCATAGTTAATATCAACGCCTTTTTCATAATCTGGATCGCCACCGCCACAAGATGTAGCAACTATTGATAAAAGTGCTAAAGCAGTAAATGGAATTAATCTTTTTTTCATATTATTATTTTTTTCCTCCTATTTAATTCCGAAAATAAGATACTCACCTACGAGTTATCCTACCTTGATTAAGATTTTAATGAAAGCGCTTACAATTTTTAATAGAAAAATCTCTAACAAAAATGTAAATTTCTCTAAAATTCGCTAATTATCAATAAATATTCTCAATGACAACAAATGCACCACATAAAAATAATTATCTATTAAAACAAAATTAATTTTATTAAATGCACTTAATTTTAACTTGTCTAAGAAAGACGCTTTCTCTATTATCTTTATATATTATAGGAGAGTTCTTATGAGTCCAGAAATTATCTTAAACAAAGAAGAAATTGATGAAGTCATTACTGAAGTAGCAAACAAATTAAACAATTTTTATAAAGACAGCGATAGAATCCCTGTTTTAATTGGCGTATTAAAAGGTGCATTGCCTTTTATGATGGATTTAATCAAAAAACTTACCTTTGATCTTGAAATGGATTTTATACAAGTAACAAGTTATAGCGGCACTTCTTCAACAGGCGTAATCCATCTTAAAAAAGATATTACAACTAATATCAAAGACAGAGATGTAATTATTGTTGAAGATATTGTTGATACAGGACTCACTTTAAATTATTTAAAACAATATATTCAATTAAACTACTCTCCACGTGATATCAAAATCTGTTGTTTTGTAGATAAAAAACCACTTAGAAAAGTTCAACTTGAACCAGACATTGTTGGCGTCACAATGACCCAAGCAAAATTCCTAGTTGGTTATGGATTTGACTATAACGAAATTGGAAGAAACATTGACTACGTTTTTGTTCCAACTAAAAAGCAGCTAGAAGAATGGGATAGAAAGCTTAAAAACAACTAAAATCCCTGCAGAACTCAAATTAAATTTAAAAGGTTGTGTCTCCACAACCTTTTTACTTATAACTTTTTAAAGTTTACAGCGTGATTTGAAATACTAACTTTAAAGTACCTTTTTGGATCATAATGCTCTTTAAGATACTTATCAAATTCGTCTACAAAATCATTTTTAATAAACGCAAGAACTGTTCCTTTGAATCCACCACCATGAATTCTTATAGCGCCATGCTCTTTAATAAATTCACTTACATCATCAATAATATTTTGTGGAGAATCTTTATATTCACCTTCAACAAATGTATTTTTAATGTTGTTAGCGCTTGTATTTTGGCTTGCTCTAATTGCATCTAAAAATTCTTCTAAATTATTATCTTCAATAGCTTTTTTAGCGTGTCTTACATTTTCATTTTCGATAAAGAAATGCTTTGCCATTTTTTTAGTGCCTTCATCTATATTAAGAGCATCAATCTTATCAAAGATATTTTCGTCATTAACATCTCTTAAAAACTTCTTGTCTTCAAGTAAACCGGCAACTTTATACATATTTGCAGGAATTGCAGCATAAAGTGGAGTTAAATTAGCATGATCTCCGGCTGATTTAATAAGATAAAGAGTTAAAGGAAGGTTAAATGGTAAAGTTGTAATTTCTGGATTTGAAATATTTTTAAAATCAATAAAGTTAAAACTATCAAAAGACGTTCCAACTTGATCAAGAAGTCCACTTGGTTTTCCAAAATAGTTATTTTCACTGAATTGACCGGTTTTAGCTATAACTAGTTCAGGAATTTTTCCATCATTATATAAATAAGAAACAATATAGCCAAAAAGTGATTCAATAGCTGCGCTAGAAGAAACACCACTTCCATCAGGAATTTCGCTATTTATATATGCATCAAATCCACCAATTTTATAGCCTTGCTCTTTTAACTTAAAAAGAATTCCCTTAGCTAAAAGTAATGTTTTATTAGGTTCTTTTGGATTAAAAGCAATATCATCAACGTTAAATTCGAAGAAAGAATAACCTTTTGATTTGATTCTAACTTTTGTTGAGTTTGGATTAATATAAGCTCTAATTCTTAAAGAGCAATTAGCAACTAAACAAAGTCCATGATTGTGGTCTGTGTGGTTTCCACAGATTTCAAATCTACCACCTGTGTCAATATAAAAATGTGGTTCTACTTTAAAAATTCTTAAAAATTCACTTTTCATTTCTTCAAGTACCATTATAATTTTAAACCTCCAATAAATTTATCAAATCCTTCATTACCAACTTTTGTATCTTTAAATACAGCGGTATTTTCTAAGATATGTTTACAGGTATCTTCAATATATTCATTAATCTTTTTATCAATTGTTTCTTTTGAATATCCATCTCTTAAAACCTCAATCATAGGTAAAAAGTCTGCTAAATCAGGATATTTTTCTAAAATTTGATAATTATTAAATCCTAAAGATAAGACATCTTTGATTTCGTTTTCTTGTCTAACAAGACGTGCAGGGAGGATAAATAATCCCATTGCTTCAATAATTCCAATGCCTTCCTTTTTGATGTGGTGATATTCAGGGTGAGCATGGAAAATTCCATCAGGATATTTTTCGTTACATCTATTATTTCTTAAAATTAAATAAAGATTATATTCATCGTTAATCTTTCTGATAGATGGTGTGATTGTATTGTGTTTTCCAGTTTTATCACTAGAAACAATTTCGTTTTCTAAATCGTTAAATTCTCTCCAAGCATTTGAAATCTTAGTAGCCACTTCTACTAATTCTTTTTTATTCTTACTCTTTAATAAAATAACTGAGTTATACCAATCAAGCTTATAAAGCTTTACATCTTTATAATTTTCTAACTTATATCCTTTTTTAGTTTCAGCTTCCATAACAGGAAGAATGTGTTCGCCACCTTGGAAATGCTCATGATTTAAAATTGATCCGCCAACTATCGGGAGGTCAGCATTACTTCCAATAAAGAAACTTGGATATTCATCAACAAAATCAGCAAGTTTATTAAATGTTGATTCATTAATTATCATGTTTGAATGTTTCGAAGAGAAACAAATACAGTGTTTGTAATAATATCCATATGGAGAATATTGTAAGTACCATAAATCTCCATCAAGCATTACAGGGACAAAGCGAATGTTTTCTCTTGCAGGATGTTTTGCGTTTCCATAAAAGCCAATATTTTCAAGGCAAAGCAAACATTTTGGATATTTAACCTCGCTATTTGCAGGTTTTTCTAAAAGTTTTGCGATATCCTTATTGTTCTTTTCAGGTTTAGAAAGGTTGATGCTAATCTCAATATTTTTGCTTTTGTAATCAGTTTTCCAGACGATATTTTTATCAACCATTGTCTTTTGGAAATAGTAATTTTTAATACCTAAGTTATAAAGATAATCTAAAGCCTTTGCGCTATCTAACTTTTTTATTTCTTCAAATTTTTTAACAACTTGAGATGGAGATGGTGTAACAAGTCCAAGAATTAAAGTTGCTTTAAGTTCAGCACTTTTATCATTAAAGTTTTTCTCTTTGATAAGATAGTTTTTAATTTCATTAAAGAAAAAATCAGGAACTTCCATTTTCTCGAGTGCTTCATGAGTAAAATAAGATTTTTCAGAAGGATAATCGAGCTCAAGTTCACCAAGAACTAAATTTTTAGCATACACCTCATCAAGTCCTTCTAGTCCAAGATGAATTGAAGCATATTCAATTAAACTATTAATAACATCTCTAATCATATTATTTACTCTCCTTGAACTTATATTCTATATAGTGACGATATTTCTCGCCTTTTTTAAGAACTAATGAGTTTCTATCAAATAAGAAAAGTTGTGGTTCTAAAGCAATACCTCTTCTCTTTTTATAATCATCTCTATTTTTAAATTTAAGTGGAGACATTGTGTTATCAACATAAATATTCATTGCTGGATAATCAGTTAAAATATTTAAAGCAACTTCAGCATTTTTTAAAGTAACTTTCCCTAATTTATCATCAAAAAGGAATGTATCATCGATTGTTCCTTTAAAATCATGTTTTTCAATCTTATCTAAACGTGGGTTAAGTTTAGCTGCTTTTCTAAAATCTAATATTTCTGGAATATCTTTTACTCCATCAATAAGTAAACTTGCATCTGTTGTTGCAACTTTATCGCAGTTCATTTTTAAATAATGATTTGAAACATCAAGTGAATTAGCTAAATTAAAATACATATGATTTGATAATCCAACAAAAGTAGCTTCACTTGGAGTCGTTGCTTTTTGAATTAACTTAAATGAATCTCTGGTTTTTGAAAACTCGTAAGTAATAGCAATTCTTGCTTTTCCAGGGAATCCGTTTTCATCTTTTCTTGTTGTATAACTAAAAGTTACAGCAAGCTTTTTAGCGCTATCTTTTACGCTTGTTGCCCAGTTTTTAAAAGAAATTGAGTCAAGTGCTCCGCCATGTAAAGCATAATCAAAGTTTTTCTCTTGTTTAAGATGATATTCTTCACCAAAAAGAATTCCATCTTTTTTAAGTCTTCCTGCGACAACACCTAAAGTTTTTCCATAAAATGCACTCGAGTGCATATAATCACTAAAATCTTCAAGCTCAAGAATTTGTGGTTTTTCTTTAAAATAAATAGAATAAACTCCAGCTCCAAAGCTGCTTAAAGTCACTTTTAAATTAAGCTCATTATCAACATGAACAAGCTTAACTCCGTTCTCTAACGTCTCAACATTATATTTCATAGAGAAATCCTCCGATATCTTCTAAATTATAGCATTTTGAAAGTTGAGTAATCATCATTAAAAACCTATGGTTTTAATGTAAAAAAATATAGATTTTGCTTAATAAAAAGGTAAATAAATAATTAATTTTAATCAGTAAGACGGCTAAAAGAATTGCAAATTTTTTTGCTGGTTCTTAAGAAAAAGGCCAGTTAACGTTACCATTTTTGCATTTTTTTCATTTTCGGTAACGTTAACGGCCGATTTTGTAATATTTATTTATTCAAACTCAATAGTTGAAGGTGGTTTACTTGTAACATCGTAAACTACTTTATTAACATAAGGAACTTCGTTTACAATTCTTGAACTTATCTTAAATAATACATCGTAAGGAATTGGATAAGCTTTTGCAGTCATGCCATCAATTGAATCAACTGCTCTAATTGCTATTGTATATAAATAAGTTCTGTTATCACCCATTACGCCAACTGTTTTGGTATTTAATAAAACAGTAAAATATTGCCAAATTTTCTTATTAAGTTTTGCTTTTTTGACCTCTTCTTGAAGAATTGCGTCTGATTTTCTAACAATCATAAGTTTCTTCTTAGTTACATTCCCAATGATTCTTATTGATAAACCAGGTCCTGGAAAAGGTTGACGAGATACAAAAGATTCATCTAAACCAAGTTTTCTGCCAAGTTCTCTAACTTCATCTTTATAAAGTTCATTAAGAGGCTCAAGAAGTTTAAAACCAAGCTCTTTTGGAAGACCACCAACATTGTGATGTGATTTAATTACTTTAGAGTTTCCGCCTTTTCCACTTTCAACAACATCAGTATATAAAGTTCCTTGAGCTAAAATTGTTATATCATTAAATTTTTCGGCTTCTTTTTTAAATACATCGATAAATGTTTTTCCAATTATTTTTCTTTTTTTCTCAGGAGATTTTACACCTTTCAATAAACTTAAAAATTCTTTACTCGCATCTTTATAATAGACTTTGATATTAAATTTATTTTTAAAGTTTTCAAGAACTAGGTTTTCTTCATTTTCTCTTAACAAACCATGATTTATAAAAAGAGGGTAAAGTTGATCTCCGATTGCTTTATGAATTAAAAGTGCACAAACAGAAGAATCTACGCCACCACTTATTCCCAATAAAACCTTCTCTTTTCCAACAAAGTTTTTAATCTCTTTTACTTTTTCTTCAATCCAATTATCTATGCTCCAACTTTTAAAAACCCTGCAAATCTCAAATAAAAAATTAGAAAGCATAGTTTTTCCTTCAATTGTATCATTAACTTCAGGATGAAATTGAAGAGCATAAATATTTCTTTCTTTATCTTCCATTGCAGCATATTCAGTTAACTTAGATGACGCAATTTTAGCAAATCCTTCTGGAATTTTTGTAACTGTATCAGAGTGCGACATAAAAACATTGCTTGTTACTTTTACACCTTTAAAAAGCACTGAACTTGTATCAAAGTTTACTTCAGTGTCCCCATATTCTTTGATCTTATTTTCATCAACATGACCACCAAAATAATGAGCAAGAGCTTGCATGCCATAACAAATTCCTAAAATAGGAACATTAAAATCAAAAATTTCAGGATTTATTTTAGGTGAATTTTCATCATTAATAGAGTTTGGCCCGCCCGATAAAATTATTCCTTTAATTTCCCTCTTGTCTAGTGTTTTTAAATCTACTTTATTATCAAATAAAAAAGCATAGACTCCAAGGTCACGAACTCTTCTAACAATAAGTTCGTTATATTGTGAGCCAAAATCAATTACTAAAATTTTATCCATAAATTAATGTTTAAATCTTTCAATTTCTTTGGTGGTTGCCCCCTTACTCATGAGAGTAAGTCTAGAAAGTTCATTTCCAAAAGCTACTGCTTCTTTTAAACTCTTTCCTCTTAAGAAATAATCGATAACGCCGCTTGTAAGTGCGTCTCCACAACCTGTTGTATTTACAAAATCTTTAACTTCATTAACTTTTACAAGGTCAACTCTACGATAATTTTCTCCAAAATAAACATCATGAGCACCATGAGAAACAACAACGTTTTTAACTCCGCGTGCTAGAAGTCCACTTACTAGATCTTTTTCCATTAAATCTATACCCATTAACATTCTTGCTTCATGAATATTACATTTAATTAAAAATAGTCTTTCTAAATAATCTTTAAACTTTAAAACTTTACTTGGTGAAATTGCTTCAACTATAAATTTCTTTGTTGGATAAGTCTTAAAAAGATAATCTATCGTTTCATTTGATACGTTTGCATCCATGATTACATATTCGTGACTTTTAATAAGTTCATCATGTTTCTTTAAAAATTCTACATTTAAATCACGAATTATACGATTATCACAAACTGCATCAACCATATCATGATTTGAATCATTAATTGCTAAATAACTTCCACTAGGATATTCCGTAACTGGTGTAATAACGTTAATTCCAAGTTCAACGAGTTCTTTTCTCATTTCTCTTCCATTAGCGTCATCTCCAATTGCAGTTATAAAATCTATATTGTTACCTAAACGAGCAAGATTTTCTGCAATATTTCTCATTACGCCGCCAAAAGAAATACTAATTTCGCCAATATTTGAAACGCGTCTTTGTAGTTTATCTCTACTTGTTGCAATGTAATCTACATTGCTCCCACCAATTAACAAATATGTTTTATCCATCGTGGCTTCTCCCTTATTTATTTTAATTTAGCATATTCTGAAGCAATTAAGGTTCCAAGTTTTGCGTTATTTAAGATAAGTTTAATATTTGCTTCTAAGCTCTTTCCTTTAGTAAGCTCAACAATTTTAGCAAGTAAATATGGGGTTTCATCTTTTCCATGGATTCCATCTTTTTCCATCTCAAGAAGAGCTTTATCAATCTCAGCATTAATATAAGAAGGATCCATTGAATATTCTTCAGGAATTGGGTTTGTAATTAAAACGCCACCATCAAGTTTATATTCCCTTTTGCTTTTAACAATTTTTGCAATATCTAAAGGGGTTTTAGCGTTGTAATCAACTTTTAAATCACTAGTTCTTGTAAAGAATGCAGGTAAATTATCAGTGTTATAGCCAATTACAGGAACGCCTTTTGTTTCAAGATATTCCATTGTCAAGTGAAGATCGAGGATCGCTTTAGGCCCTGCACAAATTACTGAAACATTAGTTTTTCCAAGTTCATCAAGATCAGCACTAATATCAAAAGTTTCTTGAGCTTTTCTATGAACGCCACCAATACCTCCAGTTACAAAAAATTCAATTCCAGCTCTTTCTGCAAGAATCATTGTTGCACTTACTGTTGTTGCGCCCCACTTTTTCTCTGCGCAGATTATTGGCAAATCTCGACGAGATACTTTTTCAATACCTTTAGTCTTTCCAAAAAGCTCAATTTCTTCGTGACTCATTCCAATAATTGGTTCACCTTCAATTATTCCAATAGTTGCAGGTACGCCACCATTATCTTCAATAACTTTTTCAACAGCTAAAGCGCATTCAACGTTTTTTGGATATGGCATGCCATGTGAAATAATTGTTGTTTCAAGAGCAATTACTGGCTTGCCTTCTTCTAATGCTTTTTTAACTCTTTCACTAATTTTCATAATCTTTATTCTCCTTGCATTCCATGTAGAATCTTAATTCATCATCTTTATAACCATAAAGGTAACGATTTGCATCTTCCTCTAATTTATATAAAGATATATCTTCATCTAAGAAACATTGTTTTATATATTCGATTTGCATGGTTTTTATTGGATTTAAAGGTTTATAGACATCTAAATAAAAGTCAGAATAATGAGTATTATTTAAGTGACCATTATGGTCAATCATAGAATAAACAACTTCAACATCTTTTACTTTTTGAAGTTCATCTTTTTTACGAGCAGGAAGTTTTGAAATTCTTCTTTTAAAGAATCCATCTTTATCTGTTAGGTGATCGAAAAAGTGAGGAGATTCAAGTTTATAATCTTTTATATTTATAACCATCCATGTTGATCTTAAGGCGGCAAATAATTCACCATTATGATAAAACTCAGTATCTCTATTAAATTCGACAAAACGAGGTTTTAGAGGATAAGTTACTGCTTCAATCTCAAAAAAATTTTTAGGAGTTTTATAGATTTCAATATAATTTCTAACAACTACCCAAATTAAATTTTGATCTAGCATTGTTTGAAATCCGCATCCAAGTTCTTCAGCATGTTTCCCAGCAATTTCTTGAGCAATATCTAAAAGCGAAGATACACGGATTGTGTCGTTTTTATCAAACATATTAGTTGTTATTTGATACTTCTTTTTAAATTTTGTTTCCATATGTGTTAATTATAGCAAAAAGAAATACGAGATTAAGAAGTGATTGAGAGTTTATATGTTTAATAATTAAAAAGTAGAAAATATTTACAATTAATTTACATTTGCTTTCACTTTTTTTGTTGAAACTCATCATTTTGAAACTTACAATTTTAAAGAAGGTATAAAGGAGTTAGAACAATGAAAAAGAAAAAGCTAACTAAAAAAGAGCTATGCTGGATCCTTTATGACGTCGGAAATAGCGCCTTTACAATGGTCTCAGTTTCTCTTTTTGCTTTATTTTTTACTAACTTAACAAATGCAGCAAACATTACTTCTACTGATTCAGATGCTTTCTGGTCTTATGCTGCTAGTATCGTTACGTTAATTGCAGTCCTTATTGGACCATTAATTGGTACTTTAAGCGATTACAAAGGCTTTAAAAAACCAATGTTCCTGATTTTTACAATCCTTGCAGTGTTTGGATGTATCGCTTTAGGTATCCCAATGCATTTTGTTGCTTGGCTTGTTGTCTTTGTCATTTGTAAAGTTTGCTATAATGGCGCTCTTATGATTTACGATTCGATGCTTGTTGATACAACAACGCCAGAAAGAACCGACAAAATCTCTTCATATGGTTATGCTTTTGGTTACATCGGTAGTCTTGTTCCTTTTTTAATAGGAATTTGTATTTGTGCATTTGGTTTTACTAGCTATGAAGCTCATTCTCCTACAGGTGAACTTTTGACAGGAATGGATGCATCCTTAGCTTGTCCTTGGGGATATTTAATCTGTTTTATTATTAATGGATTATGGTGGATTGCTTTTACAATTCCTCTATTTAAAACCTATAAGCAAAATTACTTTATTGAAAGATCAAATACTGAAACAAGCAAACGAAAAGCTGTTATAAAAAGTGTTGGCGATTCTTATAAAAGAATTTGGGATATCTTTAAATACGCGAAAAAACACGCAGGAATCCTTTTATTTTTAATTGCTTTCTTCTTATATATTGATGGCGTTTATTCAATTATCGAACTTGCAATCAAAGTTGCGGGTGGTTTTGGTGTTGGTCAAATTGACTCTTTAATCGCTCTTGTTGCTGTTCAAGTTATTGCTTGTCCTTGTGCAATTTTAATCTCAATGCTTGCTAAGAAATTTGGTAACGACAAGATGATATTCGTTTGTATCCTTGGCTACTTATTCATCACAATCTTTGCAGTATTTATTTCGAATAACTGGATGTTCTGGATTTTAGCTGTTGCAGTTGGTATGTTCCAAGGAGGTATTCAATCTTTATCAAGAAGCTACTTCTCTCAAATTATTCCAAAGAATCAATCTGGAGAATTGTTCTCTTTATTTGATGCCTTTGGAAAAGGCGCAAGCTTTATTGGAACACTTCTTTTCGGTATCATCTCTCAATCCACAGGATCTTCAAACTTAGGAATTATTCCTCTTGCTTGTCTTGTTTTCTTGGGTGGCGTTGTATTTATCTTTGCTGTTATCACAAACCGCAAAAACAAACATCTCATTGATGAAGAAAACGAAAGAATTGACTCTGAATTAAATATTACTTCTGAGACTTTTGAAGATTCAGTTATTAGTGAATAAGAAAGATTATTAATGAAATTATTGAAAAGAGCTGCAAAACGCAGCTCTTTTTTTATTTCTTTTTAAATATTAAGTCAAAGTATTTCATCTCTTTTCCTATTTCTACTCCATCGTGATTTACTTTTCCAATAAATTCATCAATAGGTTCATAGGACAAATCATTATAAAATACATCATCTATGATTTGTAAAATATGAGCAAGATCAATATAGGCTTTATCCATCAAGTCAAAGAAAGAATCATCTCCTACTACTTCGTTTGTTATAAAGTTATTCCATTCTTTATTATTAAGATTTAAGTAATCAATGGATTTATCAATCTTTTTATATTTAGGGTGAGACATTGCGTTAATGACGCTAGTTTTAAGAAAATGGGAGAAAATGAATTTTCTAAATCCAAAAAGCTTTGAATTAATGCATCTATTTACAGTTAACATTGTATGAACGCATTTAAAGAATGTTTTTTCGTCAAGACCATCATCTTTTTTATAGTGTTTTGCAAGTTCATACATCATTGAAGAAATTAATTTAAGTTCATTATTATCAACAACTAAAATTTCTTTAAAGCTTGGATAGTCTTCGTAGTGGTTTTCAACAAAAACATCGATATAAGTTTCAAGAAGAGAATGATAAAAAGAATAAATTGTGCCTTTTAAAGGAAAGCCTGTTTTATAAAAAACATAAGGGTGGCAAGTTCTATCTAAAACATAATGAGACATTAAGCCCTTAGTAAAAGATAAAAGTATTTCTTGCGCTTCTTTATCTTCTTGTTCCTTAACGTAATCAAGTAAAAAAGTAAATGTTTCATATGGATCAATTTCATGAAGAAAAGTTCCAAACGCTCTTACCTTTTTAATGTTTTTCTTAAATGGTGTTGTATATCCATAATAAAAGTATGGATCCGGTCCTTGCGAACCTAGATAGAATATTTTTTTATGTGTAGGGAAATTCTGCTTTGAGAATTCGTAATGTGTTGTCAGACTCGGCATATATAGATATTATAAAGCAATATTTGAAAATTTCATTCTTAAATTATGAAAATAATTGATCTAACTACTACTTTTTAGTGTATGTTTTTGCTATTTTCGTCATGTTTAACTTGTGGAATTTTTCGCGCTTTGATATTATAATTTAGCACACATGGAGAAGTACCCAAGTGGCTGAAGGGGACGGTTTGCTAAACCGTTAGTAGGGGTAACCCTAGCGTGAGTTCAAATCTCATCTTCTCCGCCAGAAATTTAAAACTATGCGATTCCGTTGAAGATCGCATTTTTTTATACTTTTTTTCAAATAGTTTTTATACCAAAAAAATTTCTAAACTTGCTAAAAAATTTTTTAAGAATTTTTATAATTGTATATGTTGTATATAGTGAAAGGAGGTAAAACTATCTAATAAATATTCAAGATTTGCATTCTTTTTAGTTAAAAAGTCGTAAGTTTTATGCTTACGACTTCTAACTTATTCTTCTGATAAATCTGGATATTTTTCTCTCTTACTATTGTAGCTTGTATGAAGCAACTTATGAGCTTTTGGCGATCCGTATTCTCCAAGATATTCTTTATAAAGAGTTATAATATCAGGATTTAAATGGCTTCTTCTGATCTTCTTGTTCTTGTCGATATCGTAAAGAACTTGGGCTCTCTTTTGAATGTATGTATCTTGGATGTTATCATCTTCATTTGGTAAGAATAATGGGAAAACATATGGTTGACCGCCGCCATTAATACATCCACCAGGACAGCCCATAACTTCAACAAAATCATATTTACATTCACCATTTTTAATTTGTTCTAGTATTATTTTTGCGTTTTTCATGCCTGAACAAATTGCAAAATTATAGGTAACACCATTAATCTTTAATGTGGCTTCTTTTATACCTTCAAATCCTCTACATGGGGTGAAATCAATTGGTTCTAACTCTTGGTTAGTTAAGATATGGTAAGCTGTTCTAATTGCTGCTTCCATAACGCCGCCTGTAACACCAAATATAGCGCCAGCTCCAGTATATTCGCCGATTAAATCATCATCAAATTCTTCATCAGGAAGTTTCTTCCACATGATACCAGCTCTCTTTATAAGTTCAGCAAGTTCTCTAGTAGTTAAAACAACATCTACATCTTTAATACCATCGACACTATTTGCTGGTCTTTCTTTTTCATACTTTTTAGCTGTACATGGCATTATAGAAACAACACAAATTTGGCTTCTATCAATATTATGTTTTTCTGCATAATAGGATTTGATGATGGCGCCCATCATTTCGTGTGGGGATTTACAGCTTGATAAATGTTCAAGTAATTCTGGGTAATAATATTCAATATAGTTAACCCAACCAGGTGAACACGAAGTAATCATTGGCCCTGGTCTATGTGAAATAATTCTTTGAACAAATTCATTTGCTTCTTCTGTAATAGTGAGATCGGCTGCAAAGTTAGTATCAAAAACTCTATAGAAACCTAATCTATGAAGAGCCGCAATCATCTTTCCAGTACAATTAGTTCCAATTGGTTCACCAAATTCCTCACCAATTGCAGCTCTAACAGCAGGTGCCGTTTGAACAATAACATATTTTCCTTCATTAAAGGCTTTATCTAATTTTTCAATTTCACTATGTTCCATCAATGCGCCAGTTGGGCAAACAAGTGTACATTGACCACATTGAATACAAGGAACGTTGTTGAAGCTTCTATTTTCACTTGGACCAACAATTGTGTTAAATCCTCTCTTTTCGAAGCCCAAAATTCCTATACCTTGAGCATTTTTACATGCTTCAACACATCTTCCACATAAGATACATTTTGACGTGTCCCTAATAAGTGATGGTGAAATTTCATCATAAGTTGATTTTGTTTTTTCACCAACATATTGTTCTGGTCTTGCGCCAACTCTTCTTGCAACTTCAAGAAGTTCACATTGACCATTTTTTCTACATGCTTGACAGTTATAATAATGGTTAGAAAGTAAAAGTTCAACTGAAGTTCTTCTAGCAATAACCGCTTTTGGATCAACAATAGAAATTCTAATACCTTCTCTAATAGGATAAGCACAACTTGGAACAAGTCTTCTTTCGCCTTCAACTTTAACAAGACAAACTCTACAGCTTGCTACTGAACATTCGCCTTTTTTCCATGTACATAAATTTGGAATGTTATATCCACATATTTTTGCTGCTTCAAGGATTGTTAACCCTTCTTCAACAACATATGGTTTACCTTCAATAAAAATTTGTATTTTAGCCATAGTCTTCTACCACCTATTTCTTATAGATTGCTCCAAATTTACATGCAGAAATACAGGTTCCACATTTAATACATTTATTAAGATCAATCTTAAATACTTCTTTACCAACGACTCCATCAATTGCGTTAACTGGACAATTTCTCGCGCAAAGTGAACATTTTTTACATTTATTTGCATCAATATAGAATTCAATTAATGACTTACAAACTCCAGCATCACACTTCTTATCTCTAACATGTCTTACATAAACATCTTTAAATTTGTTTAAAGTAGATAAAACTGGGTTTGGTGCAGTTTGACCTAAACCACAGAGCGAACCAACTTGAATAGATTCACTTAATGTTTGAAGCTTATCAAGATCTTCCATTGTTGCTTTTCCATCAGTAACTTTGGTTAAAATCTCAAGTAAACGTTTTGTGCCAATTCTACATTGCGAACATTTACCACAGCTTTCATCACAAATAAACTCAAGATAGAATTTAGCGACGTCAACCATACAGTTATCTTCGTCCATAACAATTGCGCCACCAGATCCCATCATACTTCCTTTTTCAATTAAGGATTCGTATTCAATTGGAGTATCTAATTCACTAATCGTTAAACAACCACCTGATGGTCCGCCAGTTTGGATAGCTTGGAATCTCTTATCATTTGGAATTCCACCACCAATATCGTAAACAAGTTCACGAATTGTTGTACCCATAGGGACTTCAACAAGTCCAACGTTTTTAACTTTACCACCAAGAGCAAAAACTTTTGTTCCTTTACTTCTTTCGGTACCAATTTTTGCGTATTCTTTAGCACCAACTCTCATAATATAAGGAACATTAGCTAAAGTTTCGACGTTATTAATAATTGTTGGTTTGTCCCATAAACCTTTTACAGCAGGGAATGGAGGTCTTGTTCTAGGCATACCTCTTTTACCTTCAATAGAATTAAGTAAAGCAGTTTCTTCGCCACAGACAAAAGCTCCGGCTCCTAATCTAATGTGAACTCTAAAATTAAATCCGCTTCCTAAAATGTTGTCGCCTAAAAGACCGATTTCTTCTAACTCTTTAATAGCGGTTCTTAATCTATTAACTGCGATAGGATACTCAGCTCTTACATAGAAATAACCATTTTGAGCACCAATTGCATAACCTGCAATCATCATACCTTCAATAACTGCAACTGGATTTCCTTCAAGAATGGAACGATCCATAAATGCACCTGGGTCACCTTCGTCACCATTACAAACAACATATTTTGTTTCGTTTTGGCTATCGTAAGCAAATTTCCATTTTCTACCTGTTGGGAAACCTGCTCCTCCTCTTCCTCTTAAACCAGAATCTAAAATTTCTTTAATGACTTCTTCTCTAGGCATGCTAAGAGCTTTGATAAGACCTTTGAAAGCATCATAACCTAAAGCTTCATCAACAATTTCTGGGTTAATAGTTCCACAACCATGTAAAGCAATTCTAAGTTGTTTTTTGTAGAAATTAATATCGTCTTGCCTTGTAACCTTTTTACCAGTTGAAGGTTCAACATATAAAAGTTCTTCAACAATTTTTCCGCCGATAATATCTTGTTCAATAATTTTTTCACAATCTGTTGGTTTTACAGCGTGATACAAAGTATCTTCTGGGTAAATTTTTACAAATGGACCTTGTGAACAAAAACCAAAGCAACCAACAACGTTGCAGGTAACTTTATCTTCTAAATGTTTTTCTTTAATAAGTTGATTAAAGTTATCAATTATCTTTTGAGAGTCAGAGGATAAACATCCAGTTCCACCACAAACAACAATATGTCTTTTGCCGTCTTGGCCATTAAATTTCTTAGTTACACAATCGCTACATCTAGAAATTCTATTTTGTAAATCTTCTAATGTTTTGATTTTTTCTGTGACTTTTGCGGAGTTTCTAACTTGTTTTGGCATAATTATTCCATCTCCTTATTTCTATATTCAGCGATAATATTTGGAACATCACTTAATTTAACTTTAGGATAAACTTTACCATTAATAGAAATTGCAGGAGCTATACCACAAGCACCAATGCAACGTAAACCATCAAGAGTAAACAAGCCGTCTTCAGTTGTTTGGCCTGGTCTGATCTTTAATAATTCACCAAATTTATCTAAAACGTTTTGACCACCTTTAACATAACAAGCAGTACCAATACAAACTCCAATTACGTATCTGCCTTTTGGAGTTAAACTAAAAAAGGAATAAAAAGTAACAACACCATAAATGTCACTTACTGGAATTCCTAATTCCCCACTTATAACCTCTTGAACTTCTAATGGAATATATCCATATTCTTTTTGGACATCACTTAAAACCAACATTAGTGGGCTAGGTTCATCTTTATATCTAGCACAAATTGATTTAATCATATCCACTGCAACTTTTTGTAGTTTCATAGAATGATTCTCCCTATCAAAAATAATCTTTAATAATTTTAAAACCTTTTGGAATCGCTTACAATATAAAAAGGGCGAAGCGATTAATTTTTAGTGAGTAGAAAATTTAAAAAATTAAAGATTTTTCTGCTAAATTGTGGCTATCATGGTGTTATTTAAAGGAAAAAAAGAAATATTAGACAAATGCAAAATTAAGATTACCTCATTTCTTTTTGCAAATTTTGTATTTGCTCTCGCTAATCTTATTATCTCTGATATAAATTACACTTTGGAAAATCCTTTTTCTCCCAGCTTTCTTGCTGGTTTATGTGTTGTAGCATTCTTAAATTTTCCATTTTTTATCAATTTCCTAATATATATGAATAACTCTTTTAAAGATTTACTAATGAGTTTATTAAATGGAGGAACTATTCTTCTACTATTTATAACCACTTATTTTGTTGGTCTTACGCACACAAATGTTGTTCTTATGTCTTGTTTGTTTATATTAATTTATATTTTCTTCATTATTTTATTCATACAAAATTGCTACCAAAACATTGACCCATTTAAAAAAGGTTAGATCCAAAGACCTAACCTAATTGAATGTCGGATAAAATTTATTTTTCTTCCTTTTTTCCGTATTTTTTGTGATAATCCTTAACTAGTTTTTTGCTATCAGTGCTTCCACAACTACAATCTGTAATTCTTTTGCCTCTTATCTTTTTAGAAACAAAGTAAGCAGTTAAAGCAATTACAATTAAAACAAGAACAACAATAATAACTATGTCTGCTGTTGTAATAGCATTAGTGTTTTCGCTTAAAACATTTAATTTTTGAATCATAATCATTGTCCCTCATTTTCTAATAGTTTTTGTTTTCTATTCCACAAAACTAATAAGACAATTGCAACTATAATTAAAGGAAGAATAATAGCAAGTGTCCAAACGAATTCGCCAACAAGATAGATAATAGTTGAAACAATATAGGAAGTTACTATCCAGAAAAGTAATGTTGTAGCAAACTTTCCTTTTGGTAATTCTCCTTTTGCAGTACCAACAGCAGCAAAGCAAGGTATTGTTAACATATTGAAAGCAATAAATGATATTACGCCAGCGCAACTAATACCTGTTGATTGAATCATAAGTTCAGCTGCAGCAAGTCCTTCAACTGTTTCTGCGCCTGCACTAAATATAGGATTTAAGACAAGAGCTAAAGTTCCAAGAGTTGAAATAACGTTTTCTTTTGCAACAAGTCCATTTAATGCCGCAACTGCAAATACCCATCCATACTCACCTAAAGTTGAACCAAAGCCAAGAGGAGTAAATAATGGTTCAATAAATTGACCTAAGCTTGCAAGTATTGTGTTTTGAATTAGTCCAATTTGAGCAGGATCTCCGCTCTCAATATCAACAAATTGCCAACCCCATGTAAAGTGAGACGTGAACCAAATAATAATTGTTGATAATAAAATAATTGTGAAAGCTTTTTTAACAAAGTGTTTTGTTTTATCCCAAAGATGAATCATTAATGATTTAAATTGAGGTAAATGATAGGCAGGGAGTTCCATGATAAATGGTGGAACTTTTCCTCTTAAAGTTGTTGATCTCATTACTATAACAGTAATTAATGCAACTACCATACCCAAGACATACATGCCATAGACTATAACATCAGCGTAATTAAAGTCGACAGCTTTACCAAAAACATTAATAATTCCATAAGCAAAAACAGTTAAAATTGGTGCTTTTGCTCCACAAGAGAAGAAAGGAATAACTCTTATAGTTGAGATTCTTTCTTTATCATCAGCAAGAGTTCTTGTATTAATCATTGCTGGAACTGAGCAACCAAAGCCCATAATCATAGGCATAAACGCTCTTCCACTTAGACCAAATTTTCTAAAGATTCTATCAAGAATGAATGCGACTCTTGCCATGTATCCGCTGTCTTCTAAAATTGCGAAGAATAAGAATAAAACAAGAATTTGAGGCAAGAAGCCTAAAACAGCAAATAATCCCCCAAGAATACCATCACAAACAAGACCTACCGACCACGCAGAGGCGCCAGCCATCACAAGACCATCACTTATTAATGAAGTTATCCAACCAGTAAACGCATTTAAAACGTTCATCAAGATAACGCCAGGAGAATTTATGCCTCCATTTGCAAACATACCAACAATGAATTCTGGACCATCCGCAAAGCTAACTAAATCCACAGCACCAGCAGCATTTAAATAGAATAAATCCTCGCTGAAAGTTAAATGGAATATCACAAATAAGATAACCAAGAAGATTGGAATTCCTGCCCATTTATTTGTAAGCACTTTATCTATTTTGTCAGAAATAGTTAATTTTGCTTCATTTTGTATGGTTTCTGCAGACTTTTTCTTTCTAAAGAAGAATTTTTTGCCTTCCGCTTTCTTAATTTTAGCTTCTTCCTTTGCCTTTCTTCTTTCTTGTTCTTTTTCATCAACAACTATTACATTATGGAAGTTATCAGTGATATATCTATATCTTGAATCAGCAATTAAAGCTTCGAAATCATCACCGAAAACATCATCTTTAAATGTGCGTTTGAATGCTTCAACCATGTGAACAAGATTTGGATGTGAATTAGTTTCAAGTTCGTCTAATTCAACAAGTTTAACAGCATGGAATAAAGGATTGTCAACTTTTGCGCCCTCAAAAGCAATTCTACAATCATTAATTAAATGAAGAAGGTTCTTGTTTTCAATTACTGTTTTTCCGTTTCTGCCTTTTTTAGAAACTTCATAAGCGACTTTCATTAAAGAGTCAATGTTGTCTTCTTTTAAAGCAGAAATTTCTATAACAGGAACACCTAATTCATTTTCTAATTTATCTAACAAAACCTTTTCTTTATTTTTAAGTAAAAGGTCCATCATATTTAAAGCAACTACAATAGGAACATCAATTTCTAATAATTGTGTTGTTAAATACAAGTTTCTCTCTAAATTAGTTGCATCGATGATGTTAATTACACAATCAGGTTTTTCATCAAGAATGTAATTTCTTGATATAACTTCTTCTGGAGTATATGGAGATAAAGAATAAATTCCAGGAAGGTCTACAATTTGTATTTGTTCTTCGAGTTTTTTATAAGTTCCTTCTCTTTTATCAACAGTAACACCAGGCCAGTTTCCAACATAAGCTGTAGAACCAGTTAAATTATTAAAAAGCGTGGTTTTACCACAGTTTGGGTTTCCAGCTAAAGCAAAACGTTTCATATTATTTTGTTTCCGTTTCTACGACTACTAAGTCCGCTTCGTCTTTTCTTAAAGTTAATTCATAACCACGTATCGTTATTTCGAGTGGATCACCAAGTGGTGCTCTTTTTCTAAGAAAAACCATTGCACCAGGGGTTACACCCATATCAAATAGTCTTCTTCTTACCCTTCCTTCGCCTTCTACTTTTATAACTCGGCCAGTCTCACCGATTTCAAAGGCACTAAGTTTCTTTTGCATAAAATTTTACCTGCCTTTCCTTATGCAACAAAGATTTTCATAGCAATATTATGATCCAGGGCCAGCCTTCCGTTCTTAACAAGCAAAATAACACTTCCGCCTTCACTAGAAAGAACTTGAAGCTTGCTGCCAATTGTTATTCCAAGATTTTCGAGATGTTTCTTTGTAGATGGGTCTAAAAGAATTTTAACAACTTGTAAATCAACGTTATGTGGAGCAATAAATATTGGCATAAAAACCTCCTAAAAATTGAGAGTTAAATATAACTAACTTCCACAAAAATTATACTCCTTTGTTATACGCTGTCAAATAAATACGATAATTTTTCTGTGTATATTATATTTAAAAAGAAAATTAACCAAATTTAGTAATTTATAACTGAAAAATTACATTTAAAAATTTTTTATAATCTAATCTTCCTTCTTAGAATTACATAATATAGTTTTGGTCAAAGTTGATTACAAGATTGTAGTCTTTATTATGTCGCTTAATATTTTCGTTAATTTTATTAGTTATTTCTTTTTCATCAACTTTGCCTTCAATTGGAAGTACAACATCAAATATAATATTAGAGTGAGTATCTCCTTTTACGATTCGTAGATCATGAAAACTTAAATTTTTATCAATGTTTTGCAAGGTTTTTGAAATAATTGAGGAAATAATAGGTAATTCAGAGTTTCTTGTATCAACTGGATCCATATGAATTGTTAAAAGAATCTTATATTTATCGGAAATATCTTTTTCGATATTATCTATAAGATCATGAGACATAAATGTATCTTTATATCCGTCTACTTCTACATGACAAGAAACAAATGTTTTTGTAGGCCCATAAGAGTGAACCATTAAATCATGAATTCCCAATACTCCATCATAATTCTTTATATCTTTTGCGATATTTTTAACAAGTTCAAAGTTTGGCTTTTCGCCAATTAATGGTGATGTTGTCTCTTTGACCATCTTTAATCCGCTAAAAATAATAAAGAAAGCTATCAAAATAGAAATCAAACTATCTAACCACCACAAATCAACAAAATAAAATTGAATTATAGAGGAAACTAAAACGACTGTCGTAGAAATTGCGTCGTTAAATGAATCTTGCATATTAGCGCTTAAAGAAACGGAATTAATAGTTTTCCCAATACTTCTATATATAAGTCCTAAGACAATTTTCAATATTATTGAAGCAGCAAGAACAATAAAAGAGTAATAAGCAAAACTTGCATTGCTTGTTCCGCTTATTAAATTAAGAATTGAATTGTAGATTAAGACAACACCAATAATGATGATAATCATCGATGTTATAAGACCACTTATATATTCAATACGCTCATGACCATAAGGGTGATCTTTATCGGCCTTTTTGCCTGATAATTTAAACCCAACTAAACTTACAATGCTACTTCCAAAATCAGTCATGTTATTTAATGCATCCGAGATTACAGAACTAGATGCAGTAAAAACACCAACTAAAAGTTTTCCAATAAAAAGTAAAGCATTAAAAACTATACCTATACATGAAGCTAAAATTCCATGTTTTTCTCTAACGGTTTCGTTAGTTACATCATCGTAATTTTTTATAAAAAGTTTTCTTAAAAACTTAATCATAAAGAAATTTTATAATTTTTATTAATTTTTAAAAACTAATCTATTCTTTCTTTTCCAACAAAGAATAGAGCGACCGTACCAGGACCGGTGTGTGATCCAATTGTTGTTCCTATATCAAAAATTTCAACCTTACCTTTTAAATTAGGAAACTTTTCTTCTACTTTATCTTTAACCGCTTTTGCATCTTCGTAAACTGCACTATGTGAGATGTAACAATAATTGTTATAATCGAGTCCGTTTTCAGCATTTTCTGCCATTTTTTCAACAATTCTATTGATTGCCTTTTTCTTACCAATGATTTTTTCTCGAGGAATAAGTTTTCCTTCATTGCTTACATTTAAAAGAGGGCAAATATGTAACATATTTCCAACAAAGCCACTTGTTCTTGAAACTCTTCCGCCTCTAACTAAATAAGTTAAATCACTTGTGAAAAACCAATGATTAACTCTTAATTTAAAAGATTCAGCAAGATCTTTTGCTTCTTCTAGACTCTTACCCTCATCTCTAATGTCAGCCACTTTATCAACAAGCAAACCATAGCCACTACTAGCCGCTAAAGAATCAATAACATAAATTTTTGCATCAGGGTATTTTTCGCTTATCATCTCAACTGCGATACGCGCACTATTGATGGTTCCACTTATTCCGCTTGATAAAGTTAGATGAAGGATTTCTTTACTGCCACTATTAATAATATTTTCGAAATAAACAAAATAGTCTTGAGCATTAAGTTGACTTGTCTTTGTAAGTGCTCCTCCTTTCATCTTGTTATAAAACTCATTAATAGGGAGAGACTCTCCAAAATCATCTTTATGCTCAATTCCGTCTATAAAATAATGGAAGCATAAATAACTAATATTTCTTTTTTGATAATGATCAATATTTAAATCGCTGGTAGAACAACAACTCAAAGTAAATGTAGCCATCAAATATAGCTCCTTTCAGACAAGTAAGAATTATAATATAAAAAGCTTAAAAATTAAATTTAAATAATTAGTGTTTTTTTTAGTTAACCTTTTAAATCGGTATTTACAGAAAAACCACGCAAAACCTCACTTATTCTACTGATTTTAATGCTTCAGCCATTTTAATTCTGTTGATTTTTGGGAAGAACAATACACAAACAAGAATAACAAATCCGGCAGCTAAAAGAAGTGTATAAACATAGCTGGTCCGATTTATTGTCATTCCAAATGTTAAACCAATAGATGAGATTCCATCCATTATATATTGATGTAAAAATACGCCTACACCAATTCCTATTGCAACTCCTAAAACAGACATAAAGAATATTTCTCTAAAAATATAAAGAAGTGATTCATATCGATAATATCCATTAACACGAAGTGTTGCTATTTCTTTAACTCTTTCGCTGACCATAATGTCGGTTAAATTATAAATAACTACCGCAATTAAAGCCCCACTAAGTAAAACAATAATTGCCACAAGCGTGTCTAAGTTATTTAACACATTTTCGTAAACCAATTTAGTATTACTACTACTTATAATGCTAGTAATATTAGCGTTATCAATCATTGTATCAATGTAGTTACTAAGATCTTCATCGCTCATGTCTGTATTAACGATATAAGAATTTCTAGTTAAAGTAGGGAAGTAATTTTTCATAATTTCTTCTCCACAATAAACATAGTTATTGATATAGTTTTCAGTTATACCAGTGACTCTTATTTGGACTAAATTCGAACCTAAGTCATCAAGTCCAATTACTACGTTGTTACCTTCTTTTATTCCGAATTCATCAGCAATTTGTTTCGTAATAATAAGACTGTTTGAATCAAAAGCAGTCGAATCAGTTAAACCAACATAATCTGGTAAATTGTTAGTAGCAACTAAAGCAATATCAATATTCTCGCTGCTTCCATAAACTGTTCCATCATAATAATAAGCTTGTGTACTCATCCCAACATCGAAAGGATTTTCGCCTTCCATTCCTTCGGGTGTAAGTTTGGCTACAAAATCATATTTGATAATATCAACAAATTGTCCTTCATTAATTACGCTTAGGGAATCTTTCAAACCAAAGCTTGTTAAGAGTAAGCCAGTACAGCCTCCAATTCCAATAAGCATCATGATTAAGTTTTTCTTAAACCTAAATACATTTCGTAGCATTGATTTTGTATTAAATTTCAATCTCTTCCAAATAAAAGGCATTCTTTCTAGCCAAATTTTCTTTCCTGGTAAAGGGGCTTTGCCAATTAAAAGACTCGAAACATTATCTCTAAGTGCGTTAAAAGAAATGATTGTTATTGTTCCTATGATTAAAGCAATCATAAGTAAAGTATATAAGGCAATTGTCAAAGGATCGCCTACATAAACCATAGGTCCTAAATTATATAAAGTCCCATATATTGCACAAATTATCGTTGGTAAGACAAAGAGTCCAAAAATAATAGCAACAATTGAACCTACAACCGTAGATAAAATCCCATAAATCAGATACTTGGTATAAATCATTCCTTTGCTATAGCCTAATGATTTTAAAGTCCCCATCTGACTTCTATCTTTATTAATAATTCTCGTAACGCTAGTTATTGAAACAAGCAAAGCGATTCCAAAAAAGAAAACAGGGAAGACGTTACTAATAGCATCAACCTTTCCAGAATCTTGTTCAAACATATATGCGCCTTGATTTTCTTCTCTTGTTAATACATACCAAGTTGAATTAACGTTACCAAATTGTTCTTGGTAAGCCTCTTCGATTTGATTTGCAACTAATTGATCAAACTCTGGTGTTTCAATAAATTGGTCTAATAAATTTAATAAATTATTTTTAAGGTCTTCGCTAATATCTGCATTATTAATTTGCTCTTCAAAGTTCTGACGAATTTGTTCTCTAGCAGCATCTGTCATTAACGCTTTAATTTCTTCTTGTCGTTTTTCAATAAAAGGCGCGCTAATCTCCTGTATTTCATCAACTTTTCTATCTATATAATCTTTATATTCATCAGAAAACGAATTAAAGTTTCTAGCTCCAGAGTATCTTATTTTTATAATAGTTGTGTCTTTTTCTTCATATAAACTCGAATCAAAATATAAAACCGCATCTAATACGCCACTACCAATAGTAGTAACATCCCCATTTTTAGAAACATAAAACGGATCTTCAACAAGACCTGTAATAGTAAAGGTTTCTTCACTTCCATCATCATTTGTTAGCACAACCTGTGTGCCGATTTCTTTACTTACTTCTGCGGAAGAATTGTATAAAATAGCAACTTCATTAGGCTCATCTGGGAATTCGCCCTCTCTCAAGGTCAATTTATCTATCGAATTATCATTAAAAGATCTATAGGTAAGTCTTGTTTCACATTTTTTTCCGCCGATTTCAGTAAACTCATCCATTTGGTAGTAGCCTTCTATTTGACTAACACCCGTAAGTTCGTTTCTAAGATCATCCACATCACTTGAAGAAAAACCAATTGTGGATTGAATATAGATATCCATGAAATTTGTATCATTATAATAAGCATTCATGGACGCTCTTAAATCAGGAGATGTGCTTTTAAGTCCAACCAAAAACCCTAGGCCCAAAACAACGATAACAAAAATCGATATAAGTCTAGAAATATCGTGCTTAATAGATGAAAAAACGTATCTTAAAAAGGTTTTTTTCATTACCACTCAATCTCCTCAATTGGTAAAGGATTTTCATTAAATTCTTCAGCAACAATAGTTCCGTTTTTGATATGTAGAACGTGGTCTGCCATTTGGGTTAAAGCAGAGTTATGAGTAACGACTATAACTGTTTTGTTTCTTTTTTTACAAAGGTCATATAAAACTTTAAGAACTTTCTTACCAGTTTCGTAATCCAAAGCGCCAGTAGGCTCATCGCATAACAAAAGTTTTGGGTTTTTAGCAAAGGCTCTAGCTATAGAAACTCTTTGTTGTTCTCCACCCGATAATTGACTAGGAAAATTCTTCATTCTGGTATCTAAACCAACAGCTTTCAGGGCTTCTTTTGAATCTAATGGATTTTGACAAATTTCACTAGCAATCTCAACGTTATCAAGAGCAGTTAAATTAGGCATTAAGTTATAAAATTGGAAAACAAAGCCGATGGAGTTTCTTCTAAAAAGAGTTAATTGCTTTTCGTTATATTTGGAAATGTCTTCATTATCAACGATGATTTCACCACTTGTAACCGAATCCATTCCACCGAGTAAATTCAAAAGAGTAGTCTTGCCACTACCACTAGGTCCAACAATAATACAAAACTCATTTTGTTTAATATTAAAGGATAGATTATCGTTTGCTTTTATTACTGTATCACCTACGTGAAACTCTTTACTTACATTCTTAAACTGTAATAAATACTCCATTTTTATGCCCTCATTATTAATACAATTTTAATCGACACTTGTTGACTTAACAAACCACATTTTTTTATTTTTACTTTTAAATCAACAGATACTAAAATATTGTTGTATTTATGGCAACGAGCAAGCAATCAAACAACAATTTCTTCGATTTTTATGAAGAACCTGGCACTAAAAAAGAAAATAGAAAAATCACGCAAACTAAGCAGTCTTTAGCTATTGCTCTTTTACAACTTCTTACTACAAAGGATATCAACTCAATCGATGTTTCTGAGCTTTGTAAACTCGCAAAAATTAATAGAACTACATTTTATAAACATTACTCGAATATAAACGATGTATTAGACGAATTAATCACTGATTTCTTTACTAGAATCAAATATTTTTTCACCAAAAATATTCATGCAGAAAATACTACGGCAAAAGTTGTTATTCTTCTTCAATTTCTTAAAAAGAACAGGACTTTTATTGAAGTTGTTATGAATAATAATTTTCATGATGTAATTATTAATAAACTTTATGAACTTGATTTTGTAACAAGTCTGCTTAATAAAAATTTACAATACCGTAAAAGCATTTACGTAAAAGAAGATTATTATACCGGCTTTATAATTTCGGGATGGTATGCCGTTATTAGAAAGCGGATTATCGAAAGATGCGATTTAGACGAAAACACCTTGGCTCGTCTTCTAACTAGTATTTATTAGTGATTTTTTAAATAATAAGTCGGCAATTAAAGTTTTTGCTTTTTAATAAAAGATTTTTGTAGTCATTACAGCTTTTATTAAATACTAATCGCCCCGTCTGAAATTTATTCATCCTGATATTTAAGCATAAAAAACCTTAAAAGCTCATATATGCAAAAATTAGATTTTAAACACTACATTTCTTTTAACTTTGTTTATAAATTTGATGACATCTTGAACTGAATTATATCCACCAAGTGCTCCTTCTTTAGAGCAAGTTAAAGCTCCGCAAGCCGAAGCAAATTCCATGATTTTAATGTAATAAAAATCATCTACTTCAGTTAAATTTTCTGACTCAATAATTTTTGATAAAAATCCACTATAAAAACTGTCCCCTGCTCCGACTGTATCTTTAACTTTTACCTTAAATGTATTTTGGAAATATTCCTTATTATTTAAATACATGCTAGCTCCTTTATTACCCTTAGTAATAAGTAAAACTTTAATGTTAAGTTCTTTAAAAAGGTCAAAGGGATTTTTGCCTGTAAAGAAATAATCAAACTCTTCTTCAGACATTTTTAAATAGTCAGCATTTTCTAAAAAATATTTATAACGTTCTTTTATAACTTCTTTGCTATCAAAAATATCTTTTCTTAAATTTACATCGAAAGAAACACTTAAACCATTTGCTTTGGCTCCTTCGACATATTTCTTTAAGATTTCAATACTCTTTTCATCAGACAAAAACAAACTGCCAAGATGTAAAATGCTATAATCTTTAAGGCTCAATTTATTAAGCAATTCTAAATTATAATCGAGTTCTGCAGAGTTTTTTCTAATAAATGAGTATTTTCTTTCCTTGTTTTCTTCGATATTCAAGGCTATTGTTGTGTTTTTGTTTTCAATTTTTCTAACTAAATTTCCAATACGTTTATTACTTTCTGTCTTTTTTAATATATAGTCTCCAAAATAGTCGTTTCCAACTTGCGCACTAAAATCAACATCAACTCCTAAAGATGCAAGATTCCGTGCTACATTAAAAGGCGCTCCGCCAACAGAAAATACAAAGTTGTTTCCTTTACCTTGGATTAAATCTATTAAAACTTCTCCTACGACAAGAACCTTTTTCTTTTGACTCATTTTTATACCTCACATAAATTCTAATATAAAGAATTAATACTAACAAAAATTTTATAAATAAATATAATTGACAACTTGTCAATCAATATTAAAATATACTTGAGGAATTAAAAATTATGTTTATAAGAGCAAGAAACGAAGAACAATTTAAAGAAAGAAGAAAAGAAATTATAGAAGCAACAGAAAAGCTCTATAAAACTTTTACTTTTAGACAAATTAATTTCACAAAGATTTCACAAGAAACAAATATAGCAAGATCTACTATTTATAATTACTACCTAAACAAAGAAGAAATTTTCTTAGATATTATCGAACTTAAATTTCTAGATATGGTAAATAGTATCGATGGTGAACTTGGAAGTATAAAAATACCTAGTAAAGATTTCTTAAATAAAATGTCTAGTATTTTACTTACTCATTATGATCTCCTTGTTCTTATTGGTCTTTATATTGAACAAATCGAATATGTTTGTTCACAAGAAAAGTTAAACGAATTCAAAATTCACTTAAAACCTTTTGTTTCTTCTTGTTTTAATTTCTTAAGTGTTCAATTCCCTCAAGCAAGTCAAGAAGAGAAAAAATTCTTATATCTTGAATTTATTGCTTTCTTACATGGTGTAGTTTCAGCCTGTTCTCCTATAGAAAAACAAAAGGTTGCCATGCAAAAAGCCGGAACTTACTTCGAAATCGACAAAAAAGAGTTTATAGACTTTGCATTAACTTCAATCTTTAAAAAGTATTTTACTGATTAGCTTTTTCAAGCTTTCTATAAGCTTTCTCCGTATTAATAGAGAACTTATTAAGTTTTTCTTCTATATTTTCTATATAAGATTTCTTAATTTTACCTATTAAGCCTTCGATGTTTTCACTGGCTTTTTTAATAGAATTATTTTGACTTGAAAGATCATCAATCTCTTTTTTAAGAGCACCTAATGGTTTGTCTAAATAAGTATTTTTTAAGTCCTCAAAACTATTTTCAAACTCTTCTTGAGATTTAAACATTAAACGTTCTTTTTCTTTTTCTAAAGTGAGTCTTGCAAAAGAGACATTCAAAGAAACAAGCATATTTAAGAATGTAAGAAGATAACTTGGTCTAATAACATACATATCTTTATATTCGTTAACTTTAAAAATTGGTATATCGTTAATTTTATTCATTTCAAGTTCAGAAACTAAAATTGCGTATTTACAGTTTTTCTTAATTCTATTCTTATCGAGTTGAGCGTAATAATCTTTATTAGATTTTTTGTTTACACTATCTAAACTTTCACCTTTCATGTCTAAGCAGACAGAAGTTAAGAGTTCATCATCTTTTTTCTCTTCACTAGCGTAAACTTTAAAAATGAAATCAGCTTTACTTCCTTTGTTTTCATCTTCATTCTTTACTACTAAATTATCTTTATACCATGTACAGTTTAAGAAACCATTTTGCATTGCATTAACAACTTCTGTATCGCACCACTTCTCTAAATCTTCACCTATTTGTTTAACATTAAGCAATGACTTATTTCTCTCAAGTTGATCGATTGTTTGCTTTAAAGTAGTTCTTTCTTTATCGAACTCTTTTTCTAATTCGTTTTTCGTTTTATAAGTTTCAATCTCTAAATCTTTCTTATAACTAGAGCTTAAAATCTCATAAGCTTTTTCCTTAGCTTCGAGTTTGTCAGCAAGTTCTTTATTGTTTTTTTCGTAAATTTCTTTGCTATTTTCAAGTTTTTTATCAAATTCTTCTTTAATTTCTTTTTCGATTTCGAGTTCTTTAATCTTTATTTTTTCCTCAAAGCTCTTGTTTATATTATCAATTTGATTTTTAAGCGAATCATTATCTTTTTCTAATTTGCGGATTGATTCTTCATAGGTTTCTTTTAACTCATTTTCTTTTTTAAGAGATTCGTTTTTAAATTCAAGCTTGGCGTTTGCTAAAGCTTCACGGACTTTATTTTCAATTTTTTGACTAATCGCTTTATCTTTTTCTTCATTTATTAAATCGTTAATATAACCAACGTCAACTGTCAAAGCAGAACTTAAATCAATAAAATCTCCGGCTTCGGCGTTTTCTAAAAGTTTTAAAGTTGTTTTATTAATTATCGCAACTTTGATTTCTTTACCCATTAAGTTCTCCTTTCTATTATCTTCTTTCTAATAAAGCAACTGTTTCTACATGAAATGTTCTTGGAAACATATCAACAAAATCTACTGATTTAACTTGATAGTAATCAGATAAAATTTTAATATCGCGACTGAATGTACCAACGTCGCAAGAAATATAAACGACCTTTTTAACTTTACTTTTAATGAGTGAATCAATAAATTTTTGATCTAACCCTTTTCTAGGTGGATCAACAAAAACACAATCAAGTTTCTTATCTATGATATATTCACTTGCGTCTTTACATAAGAATTCTGCGTTTTTTATATTATTTATTTTTGCATTTTCTTTAGCGTCAATAATGGCTTCTTTAACTATTTCAACGCCATGAACTTCTTTAACTTCTTTACTAGCAATTAACCCAATAGTTCCAATCCCACAATAAGCATCAAGCACTACATCATCTTTTGAAAGGTTAGCTTTTTTAATTGCTAAAGAATATAAAACTTCACATTGGTCATGGTTTACTTGATAAAATGACTTGCTACTAATTTTGAATTTAACTCCAAGTAATTCGTCATAAATATAGCCTTTTCCATAAGCAACTTCTTCCTTATTTCCTAAAATGACATTAGTTTTGCGAGGGTTTTCATTGAAAACTACAGTTGAAACACTTGGATTTTGTTTAATAAACTCTTTAACGAAGTTTCTTTTTGAAGGAAATCTTAAAGAGGTTACAATGAAAACAACCATCACTTCCTTGCTTACTTTTCCAACTCTAATAAGTACGTGTCTTATTAAACCTTTTTGTGTGTCTTCGTTATAAGCATTAATCTTAAAAGAAAGCATTAAGTCTTTTATTGACTTAAGGATATCAACGTGGACTTCATCTTCAATCACACACTCCTTAATTGGTACAATTTCATGGCTCTTAAACTTATAGAAACCATAAACTAAACGATTTTGTTTATCATAACCAAAGGGAATTTGGATTTTATTTCTATAATAATATGGTTCTTCCATTCCATAGATATTAGCGCCTTTAATTTCATATTTGGCAATTGACTTTATAGTATTGATAGCTACTTTTTTCTTGTATTCTAATTCTTTCTTATAGTCTAAATTTTGAAAACAACATCCTCCACAAGAAGTAGCACAAGGACATTTTGGATTAATCCTAAATTCAGAGAACTTTAAGATTTTAGAAATTTTAGCAACATCAAAATCTTTCTTTCGATATAAAACTTTTACTTCAGCCTCTTCTCCAATCAAAAGAGAAGGAACAAAATAAGTCCTTCCTTTAGCATCTTTTGCTAATCCTTGTCCGTCGAAGGTAAAGTCGACACACTTAACTTTAACAATATTTTCCATTTGCTTGTTAATTATATAAAAAATCAGGTTAGAGCAAAACCTGATTAATCAATTTTTCTTCACCAATTAAAGAAATAAACTTTTGAGAACTCATTTCTTCTTTTTCATAGATTAGTTTTGTTACAACTAAGAATCCATTATTAACTTTAATTATTAGATTGTAGTTGAATAAGGACTGAATTCCACCATTAGGTAGATATTGTAAGGTAATTGGTCCTACATAACGATCAAACTCTAAAAATTCGATACGGTCATCATTAAAATAACAGTATCTAATACTTTTATCTTCGAAATCAAAATCAATATCAAAGTTTATTCTTTTTGCTTCTTCCATATCTATAATTTATTTTAAAACAAAACTAAAAAGTGAAAAGATTTTTTTATAAATTTTTTATTAGCAATTGTTGTAATAGTGAAGGCGTTATTTTCTTCCTCATCTTTCGCCTCAAAAGAAAACCCACCCCGAGAGCAATAAGAGTGGGCTAAATTAGTAGCCAGAAAGGAGGTATATAATAAAAACAACTACTAATTTAAGAAATAAAATTATAAGTTTTATTTCGTATATACCTTAATGTTAAACCATTTTTCTTTTTTTACAAGAAAATAAAGTTAACTAAGGTTTTGGTTTCTAGTGTTTAAAAACTAGAAATTTTGCTAAAAAATACCTAGGAAAATTTCAGTTATAAATCTTTTAAACGAACTGTAAGGTGGATATTTTACTTTTAATTCTCTTTTAGATTGAACCAAAATACTTTTTTGATGAGTAAAAGTTTCTATTCCAAATTTACCATGATAGTGTCCAGTTCCACTAGCACCTACTCCACCAAAAGGAAAACCATCGATGGTAAAATGCATAATCGTATTATTGACACATCCGCCACCAAAACTTAAACTTGTCATCACTCTATCTGCTTTTTTCTTATCTTTACCAAAATAATAAAGAGCAAGAGATTTATCTTTTGTTTTTAAGAGTTTTATAACGTCATTTAAATTGTCAAATTCCACAATAGGAAGTACTGGTCCAAAGATTTCTTCTTGCATTACTTTTTCATCAAAAGTACTTTCTAGAAGTATAGGACTAATTAGTTTTCCAAACTTAAAATATTTGTTTAACACCTTATCTACGTTTATATAAGAAGAGATTCTTTCCGCTTGTTTTTCGTTAATTAAAAAAGGAAATTTATCAGAAATTTGACCTTTTTTAATATAAAATTTTTCAATCCGTTTTATACACTCTTTAACAAATTTTTCTTTTATTTTTTTGTTAACTAAAACGTAGTCTGGGGCGATACAAGTTTGCCCGGCATTGAGAAATTTTCCCCAAACAATTCTTTTGGCAGCCAATTTAATGTTTGCGTCTTCCTCTACTATAGCAGGAGATTTTCCACCAAGTTCAAGAGTAACAGGAGTTAGAAATTTGCTGGCTTTTTCCATTACTAATTTTCCTACATTCTTTGATCCAGTGAAAAATATGTGATCGTATTGAACATCAAACAAAGAATCAGTTTCATTTCGATCTTGATAAACTGTACTAAGAACTTCTTTAGGAACAACCTCGATAATTTTCTCAATAACTTTATTAACGTTAGGAGTATTGTTTGATAATTTTAACAGTACACAATTTCCAGAAAATAAAGCGGAAATTGCCGGGATTAATGATAAATTTAAGGGGTAATTCCAAGGAGAAACAACTAAAACGACACCATATGGTTCTTTAAGTATGTAGCCTCTTGATCCGTAATTTATAAATCCTGTCTTTACTTTCTTTGGAGCGAGATAATACCATCCCTTTTTAATTAAAAAATTGCATTCATTAATTACTTGACCAAGTTCTGTAGAAGCGACCTCATAAGCTGATTTATTAAAATCAGCCTTAAAGGCATTATAAAAATCTCTTTTGTAGGCAATTAAATTTCTTTTAATCGCTTTTACCCATTTTAGTCTTTCTTCAAAGTTTTTTGTCTTCCCAGACAAAAAATAATTTCTTTTAGCTGCGACTATTTTATTAATTAAAGATATTTCCATTATTTATTATTGCCCATTAATCCTTTAACGTATTCAACTTCTTTTGCAACATCTAATCTTGGGAATAATATTTCTGTTTTATTCACTTTATGATTATTCAGAACATTGAAATTTTTAAGATTGTCGTAATCATATTCTTCTTTTGTCAAACCTAATGCATTAAAAATAATTGGTGATTTTTCTACTAAAACTGGTTCTAACAATTTGGTGCCTACAAAAATGACATAAGCAAGATGACTCATGACACTTTCTAAATTCTTTTTCTTAGTTTCATCTTTAGCTAATGTCCAAGGTGCAGTTTCCTCAATATATTTATTAGCTCTTCCAAGAAGGTTCATTACATCAATGAAAGCTTCTGTAATGTGTAAGTCATCAAGTTTATTTTCGTATTGAAAAATCGTTTCTAAAACCATATCTTCAATTTCTTTATCTTGTGGATTAACTCCTTTTTCAAAATTAGGAACAACTCCATCAAAATATTTTTGAATCATCGAAATGGTTCTGCTAACTAAATTACCAATATTATTAGCTAAATCAACATTTACTCTATCTACAAATTGTTCAGGGGTGAATTGTCCGTCTTGTCCAAAAACAACTTCTCTTACAAGGTAATATCTAATTGCATCAACACCATATCTTTCAATAAGTGGGTATGGTGAAACAACGTTCCCTTTTGACTTAGACATTTTGCCATCTTTCATCATTAAAAGTCCGTGGACAAAGACTCTATCTGGTAATCTAAGGCCTAAAGCTTTTAAAAATTCAGGCCAATAAATTGTGTGAAAACGAGTAATATCTGCGCCAATCACGTGTATAATTTCACTTTCTTCACTCTTCCAGAATTTTTGATAGAGTTCGTCGTGATCTGCTCCGTATCCTAATGCGCTTAAATAGTTGCATAAGGCGTCAAGCCAAACATATGCTACGTGTTTATTGTTTTCTCTAATTTGGACACCCCATGAAAAAGATGTTCTACTTACACACAAATCATCTAAACCAGGTTTGATAAAAGTATTAAGCATTTCATTTTTTCTGTTAATAGGAGTAATAACTTTATCATTATCGTACCACTTTAAAAGTTCAGGAAGATACTTTTGAGTTTTAAAGAAATAACTTTCTTCAGTGGCTTTCTCTACTGGTCTTCCACAATCAGGACATAAATGATTTTCACCAACTTGAGTTTCGGTCCAGAAAGATTCACAAGGTGTGCAGTACCAGCCTTCATATTTTCCAAGATATATATCATCATTTTCTAACATCTTAGAAAAAATATTTTGAACTGTTGTTATATGTCTTTCTTGAGTTGTACGAATAAAATCATCATTGGAAATTTTCATTGCACTCCAAAGTTTAGTAAAAACATTTGTAATGTTATCAACATATTCTTGTGGGGTAAGTCCTGCTTTTTCAGCATTTTTTTCAATTTTTAATCCGTGTTCATCGGTACCAGTTAAAAAATAACACTCAAAGTGTCTCATTCTTTTATATCTAGCAAATACATCGCATAATGTTGTGCAATAAGCGTGTCCGATATGAGGGTTCCCGCTTGGATAATAAATTGGAGTTGTAATGTAAAATCTCTTTTTAAGCATAAAAAATCTCCTTAGCCATAATATTTTAAACTAATATTATTTTTTTATCATCTATTCTAAATGATAAAAAAGCCAAGGAGATTAATAGCAAACAAAAAGAAAACCTTGCAATCGCAAGGCTCTTTAACTTACTTTGTTCTGTTGTATTTTTTATTAAATCTATCAACTCTACCATCTGCTTGAGTAAATCTTTGTTTACCTGTGTAGAATGGGTGACAATTTGAACAAGTATCAACTCTGATTTCGTCTAATGTTGATTCTGTTTCGAATGTGTTACCACAAGAGATACATGTAACTTTACATGTGTGATAGTTTGGATGAATTCCGTCTTTCATAAATATACTCCTTCCGCCTTAAGATTCGTGCGATCTTAAAGAAAGCTTCTTGATTAATTTCAAGCAAGTTATTCTACCAATTTAAATCTTGTAAAGTAAAGGATTTTTTGTTTGCTTAATGTTTATTGGGATACTTTCTATAAATTCTATAATAGTAATCTTCCCATAACTTTTTAACGTGTTCTTCGCTATAGAAATTTTTGATTTCGACACTATATTGTCTTACTTCTTCTTTAAAGTTTTCATCGTCTTTTAATTTTCTTATAAGTGATGAAAACTCTTCGTTATCTTTTCCAACAAGATACCTTGACAAGAATATATCTTTATATAAATCTAAATCTCTTACAAGGAATGGCTTTTCTACATTAATGCATTCTAACAAAGTCATTGGGAATAATTCTTGATAGGAAGGCAAGAAAAGCATATCGCACATATTAAATATTTCATTCATTCTTGCTCTAGGAATAATTCCTAAAAATTTCATATTAGCTGGTGGATTATCCATTACCGCTTTAATTTCGTTATATCCAGATGTAATTTTTCCAAATGAGAAGCCACCTGCCCACACAAAATAGATATCAGGATTTTTCTTTGCAACTTCAACAAAATCTAAAATTCCTTTTCTTGTTTGTGTTTGCCCAACACCAAGAACAATAAATTTATCTTTTGGAATTTTAAATTCATCTTTTATTGAATCAATTTTTACGTTGTTTAATAAATGCCATTTTTCACTGCTTACAAAGTTTGGTATATAAGTAATTTTATCTTTAGGAATGCCAATCTTTTCTAAATCTTTAATGTAATAAGGGTTAACAACTATAACTTCATCAGCTTTTTTATAAAACTTTAAAACATACCAAGAATAAGGTCCAAACATCCAACCTGGCATTTTTAAACTACCATCATTTTTATCAGGAATAAAATGAACATAAGCTACATTAATTTTCTTTTTCTTGAATTTAAAAAAGAAATTTGGATTTACCGTATGAAAATGATTGATGTCATATTTTTTTGGATTTCTTCCGTTAATTGATATTACTAAAGAGTCGATTTTTTTAACAAGATCTACCTGTTCGAAAAAGTTTGCGCCAACTCCTTGCCCTTCAATTTTAAGTCCGCCAGCATACATATTTACTTTTAATTTTTTCATATCCCAATTCCTGCCTTTATTGAATTAAGTATTTAATTACTTTAAATAGTTTATCAATTTTTTTGCTATTTTTTACATCTATATTAAAATATTTCCATTGGAGGTTAAAAATAATGCTTAATAAAAGTTTAGCACTAGAAGTAATCAACGTTGCTTCTTCAACTGGGGCTGATTTTGTTGAAATATTTAACGAAGAAACTGAACGCCGCGTATACTCCCTTGAAGGGCTTAATGTTGATGCTACTTCTATAACAAATACTAGTGGAATTGGTTTAAGACTTCTCAAAGGTACAAGAAGTGTTTATGGTTCAACTAGTGATAAATCAAGAAAAAGTTTGATTAACTTAGCTAAGACATTATCAAAATCATTTGAAGGAGAAAGAGAACTTCCTGAGCTAAATGGTTTTGATAACATTAAAGTTAAAAAAATCCACTCTAAAAGTGCACCAATCTCAACTGTAAACTCTGCAGAAATCGTATCTTTATTGAAAAAAACAGCAAATATTGTTTTATCTTACGATAAGAGAATTGTTCGTGTAATCACTTCCTTTTTATTAACAATAAATAGAGTTGAAATATTTAATTCTAATGGAAAACATTGGGTAGACAACAAAGAGTATGGAAGACTTGCTCTTCAATCTATTGCTAGTGAAAACGGAAAAATTGAAACTCGTTTTGATGGTCCTGGTTCACAAGGTGGATGGGAGTATTTTACCAAAACAATCAATCTAGAAGAAATCGCAAAAAATAATGCTAAAAAAGTTATCTTAATGCTTGGTGCTAAAGAATGTCCAAGTGGCAAATTCCCTGTTATTATCGGAAACGGGTGGGGAGGCGTTATTTTCCATGAAGCTTGTGGTCACCAATTAGAAGCATCTTCTGTAGCAAAAGGTTTAAGTGTCTTCTCAAACATGAAAGGACAACAAATTGCTAATACCTGTGTTAGCGCATATGATGATGGTTCTATTCCTAATGAATGGGGTTCCAACAATTTAGATGATGAAGGAAACATTCCACAAAAGAACGAATTGATAAAAGATGGCATTTTGACAGGCTATTTAATTGATTCCTTTAACGGAAGGAGAATGAATGAACCTGGAAATGGTGCATGTAGAAGACAATCATATAAATACGAACCAACTTCAAGAATGAGTAACACATACATTGCTCCAGGAAAATTTACTGAAGACGAAATAATTAAAGCTACAAAGCTTGGATTATATGCTGTTTCATTTAATGGTGGCTCAGTTGATCCTTCAACGGGTGATTTTAATTTTGGATGTTCGGAAGCTTATATTATTAAAGACGGCAAAATCCTTGAGCCAGTTAGAGGAGCTACTCTTGTTGGCAACGCTAGAGAAATTTTAAAACACATTGATATGGTTGGTAATAATCTAGCTTTTGGTCAAGGAATGTGTGGCGCTTCAAGCGGTTCAATTCCAGTAAACGTTGGTCAACCAACTATTCGTATCGATGAAATTGTTGTTGGTGGAAGAGGAGGTTCCATAAATGATTTTTAATAAGTTTTTTAACATTGCTAAAGAAAACGGAATCAACGAAAGCGAAATTTCAATAAATAAAAGCACTTCTTTTTCCTTTTCTTTATTTAAAAAAGAATTAGTTTCTTACACTGTCGATTCTTCTAGAAAAATTTCTGCTAGAGGTATTTTTAATGGAAAAATTGGCTTTGGTTCTACCGAGGATGATAGCCCAAAAACAAGCGAGTTTTTAATTAACGCTATAAAGGAAACCGCTTCTTTAAGTGAATCACAAGACGAACCAATAATTTTTAAAGGCGCTGATAAATATAAGAAGAAAAATGTTTATTCAAAAAAGTTAGCAGAACGGCAAACAGAAGATAAAATTAAACTTTGCCGAGCTATCGAAGAAAAACTTACTGCTGCTGATCCACGTGTTTCTGATGTGCAAGTCGAATACCAAGATATCGAGTCAGAAAAAACTTTTGCAAACTCATATGGTTTGGTTCTTAAAGAAAAAGGAAACTATTTTATTATCGTTGCCTCAGTTGTTATTAAAGATGGCGACGAGATTAAGTCGAACTTAGATATTTTTTTAGAAACAGATCCAGAAAAGTTTAATATTGATGAATTCTGCGATGGTATTGTCAAAAAAGGTTTAGAAAAATTAGGTGGTGAATCCATTAAAGCTGGTAAATATAAAGCTGTTTTAGAAAGAGGCTGTGTCTCATCACTTCTTTCAGCACTCATTTCTAATCTTTCTAGCGAAGAAGTTCAAAAGCATTCTTCCAAATTTGAAGGACGATTAAATCAAAAAGTTTTGAGTCCAAAAATTACTGTTTGCGAAAAACCAAATCTTAAGAACGTTTTCTTCTCTTATTTCGATGACGAAGGCGTTCCAACAAAAGATAAAGTTTTATTTGACCATGGTGTATTAAAAACTTACTTCTATAATTTAGTTACTGCTAAAAAAGATGGTGTCGAATCTACCGGAAATGCTTCAAGAAGCGGAAGCAAAATGGGAATTAGCTTTGCAAATATTGTGCTCAAACCTGGGAAACTTTCTGAAGGCGAACTCTTTGAAAAAATTGGTAACGGAATTTATGTAACCGATATACAAGGACTACATGCAGGTTTAAACTCAACTAGCGGAGATTTCTCATTACAAGCTGAAGGATTCCATATTGTTAATGGTAAAAAAGATAAAGCTTTAACTTTGTTCACTCTAAGTGGCAATTTATTTGAACTATTCAATAACGTTATTGCTGTAGGCAATAACTCTAAACTATTAATCTCATCCTTCAACGTACCTTCTGTTGCGTTTAAAAACTTAAAAGTTTCAGCAGAATAGTGCAGTTTTGCAGGTTTATTAATTAAAAAGAACGGTTGCCCGTTCTTTTTTTATATCTTCTTTTCTTTAAGTATATATAAGATTCCAATTGTCTTTGGTCCACAATGAGCACTTATAACGCATCCGGCTATTGTATGGATAATTTTATTTCTATCAATATATTTTGACAATTCTTCAATAATATATTCATCTTCGCCATCCATGTGTCCGCTGTCAGTAACAAAGACTCTAGTTGTATCCATGTTTGGTAAATCATCAACAAACTCTTGAATTTGTGCATTTACTGCTTTTCTATAGCCACGTGGTGTCTTGTAAACAGTTAATTTTCCATCAATAACTTTTGCAATTGGGTGTAAGTTTAAAGCGTGAGCAAATAACTTTGTCATTCCACTACATCTTCCGCCCTTATGTAAATAATCTAAGCGATCTATACAAAATTTAGCACTAACTAAAGGTACAAGCTCGCGTATTTTTCTAGCAATTTCATGAATACCCATGCCTTCATTTCTAAAATCAACCATCTTACAAACTAAAAGTCCGGTTCCGGTTGATAAATTTTGTGAATCAACAACTTCAATGCGGCCCTCAGGAAACTCTTGAGAAGCTAAAACTGCATTTTGATAGCTCGAAGACAATCCGCTTCCGATACCTGTATAAATGATGTCGTAGCCTTCATCAATAAAAGGCTTAAAAAATTCAATAAGTTGATTAATGTTAGCCGCACCAGTTTTTGGCGTGTCTCCAACTTCTTCAACTTTTTTATAAAGCGATTCAGCGTTTAAATTAACACCATCTAAATAATCATTCTCATCCCCTTTAAAAGAGACATGCAAAGGTAAAATTTTAATATTATTTTCTTTTAAATATTCTTTGTCTAAATCACAAGTCGAATCAGCAAGTATTGCCACTTTGTTTGCCATTTTGACGTCCTCCAATAGTATTTATATTTTATCAATAATAACGTATTTTAACATTACAATTTTTGACCAAGCAGTCATTTTTAAATTCGTTTTTATGGCACTTGATATTTTTTCTTTAAGTATCGAAAAAATTATATTAAACTTTTGAACAAAGGAGTTTTATATGAAAAAGAAAAGAGAATTCAAACTCTGGAACGAATTTAAAGCTTTTATTTCCAGAGGAAACGTAGTCGATATGGCTGTTGGTGTTGTTATCGGCGGTGCTTTTAGCGCTATTGTTAATGCTTTAGTTAACATCTTATTAAGTGTATGTACTTGGGCTGTTCCAGGCGGCTTAAAAGGACTTGTAACTGTATTATTACCAACAAATTCATCCCAAACTGGTATTAATCCAGACATTGGTCTTGGTCAACAATTTGCTGCTAGTGACTTACAAGATTTAGCTTCCGCATATACAAATTCATTATATGCATCTAGCGGCACTGAAATTAGCGGTGAATTAGTCCAACAAATGAAGACAGAAATTTTATCAAAATATACACTCTATGGTTCAACATATGTATATAATGGAGCTGCTACAATTGATTGGGGCACATTCATTAATGCTATTATTTCTTTCTTAATTATCGCTTTAACTTTATTTATAATTTTAAAAGTTTACACAACTCTTCAAAAGAAAAGAAAAGAATTACAAGCCAAAGCAATTGAAGAATATTACGAAAAACATCCAGAAGAAAGACCAGCACCTGTTGTCGAAGAAAAACCAATTCCACAACCTACAGAACTTGAAGTTCTTCTTGAAATTAAAGATTTGTTGAAAGATAAAAAAGAAAATCCAGAAACAAAATAAAAAAACACTCTAGGCAACTTACCTAGAGCTTTTTTTATTTACTCGTTTTCTTTATTTGGTTCTTATTTTGTTTCGTTTTTTTCTTCGCTTGATTTTAGTTTGCTTAGTTTATAATTAATTAACTCTTTATAGCAATCTAGTTCGGTTTTGTTGTAACAAACATCTTTCAAGCTTTCATCATCAACTAGCGATGGCTCCGCATCGATTAATTTCTTAGTAATCTTTACAGCTAAAGTCATTTCTCTTTCAATTTCGCCATTTGATAAATGATCATAAAATTTCTTTAAACGGTTAAGTGCGTATTTAACTTCGCTTTTACTTTTTTCGTCTAAACCAATATATAAGGCATAAACTTTAATAGCGTCGATTGTTTTACATCTTTTTACGATGTCTTTAGTTTCTTCATCTAATTCTTTATAAAGTTTTGTACCGGCCTCATTTCCTTCGGTTAAATAAACGCAAACAATTTTATTAAGAATTAATTCTCTCTTGGTGTTTGTAGTAACTTTTTCTGTTTTTAAAAGGCACGACTCGATAATCTTTAAAGCTTCTTCAAACTTATCTTCTTTCATGAGCATTTGAGCTGTAAAAAGATTAACACGGGCTGTGAAATCAGTAATTTCCTCAAAAACCTTGTAGCTAAATTCTTTATTGCCTTTAAATTCATTTGCTTGAATTTTTAATTGTTCATTAAAAGCTTCAATGTTTATTTTGTTCTTTAAAGAAACTAATCTATAACCATCATTAAGAGTGTCAAGTTTAGCTGGGAAATAATCATAAAGTGCCATACATCCAGCAATAGTCGTAGAAACAATTAACCCATACTTAAAGACTTGAATTGGTGCAAAGTAACCATTACTGTCTTCTGGAGCAAGAGCGATTAAGAAATACATTACTAAACCTTCTATTAAGAATAAAATAAGAGGCGTTAACAAGAAGAAAATTGGATTATTTTTCTCTTTTGCAGGTTCAATAATTGTTTCACCTGTTAAACCATTAAATCCTTTAAATCTAAATTTTAATTGGCCTTTTGTGTCGCTTTCTTTAAATTCTTTATAAAAATTGAATCCTAAAATATTTGTAGAAAGGATTTTATAACCACCTATTTTGGCTCCAAGGATATGTCCTAATTCCATTAACAAAACATTTAAAATAACGCCAATTATTAATGCAACAATTATGAATCCGATATTTTGCCCTGTTTCTCTTCCTAAGAGGCCACTCTGCATTGCTGGTTGGATAACTAAAAAACCAACAAGCAAAACAATGCCTGCCATCAACAAGTATAAAATATCACTAATTAAGTCTTCTTTTCTCATATTGACCTCCATTGCTTATCCAGCAAACGTGCGATAATCCGGAGTTGAGAGAAAAACTCAAATAACTTTCTAAATAACAAAGTTAATTTTATATGTTATTTAAGTATCCTTCAACAATTGATTTAATTACACCACCATTTAAGAATGCTTCTACTTTAATTTTAACGTCTTCTTTCCCATAACTGTCGTTTTTAAAATAGTTTAACATTAGGTTAGAAGCACCAAAACTTAAAAACATGCAAACGTCAATTCTAGCATCTACCGTAAGTTTTCTTTCGCTGCTTAAATATTTTAAAATAACTTTATAAAAATATGCATAAGTATACTCTTCTAAAATGTCTTTAGCTGAGGAACGCAAAAGTTCTTTATAAAAAACTTCATTATTATAATAAGCGTTTAATAAAACATCAATTGACTCATTAAGTGTCGCGTCTTCTTTTGCTTCAATCTTGTGATCAAGAATAATATCAGATACAAGATCATAAATATTTTTATAATGATAATAAAATGCTTGTCTTGTGATCTTTAATTCGCTTGATAAAAGTTGAACGTCTATCTCATCAATATTTCTTGTTTCTAACAATTCTATAAACTTATCTTTTATTACTTTTTCAACATTTTTCATTATTTTACAATCTCTTTCTTTGTTGTCTTAACCTTTATTAAGTATTTAATAATCCAAATTATTATAAAAATAATAAGGGTTATTGAAATCAATATTCCGAATAAAGCGCCTTGCATACTATTTAAAATTCTTGGTATGCCTCCCTCAAGTACAAGCCAATTAATACTATAAATGGACATTACAAAAATAACCGCAATTAAAATAATTGATAGCAATAAAACTAACCCTCTATATAAATTGAATGGGAAACAAACTTCAATAAGAACAAAAAGTGCAGCAAAAGAAATATAGTAAGTTGCTATTGTTCTTAAAGAATCTAAGGTCATTGAAGTATCTATTGAGTTTGTAAAATACATTACTATATAAAAAACAGCGACCGTTAAAGACATTACTACTCCTGGTGGAATAGCTTTCGCTAATATGTTCTTTATAAAGTTGCCTTTTATTCTTTCTGAATTTGGTTCTAAAGCTAATAAGAAACTTGCGATTCCAATTGAACAAAGTTCCCAAGCGTAGAAAGAACCTGGTGCAAAAGGCCAAACAATTCCTGCAGTTACGCCAAAAATTAAGAAGAAGGTGTTCAAAATCATCGAGAATGAAGTTTTTACTAAAAATAAAGAGCAAGTTCTTTGTAAATTGTTAATTACTCTTCTTCCTTGGCTTACAATGTTTGGAAGACCCGAGAAATTGTTGTCTATAAGAATTAAACTGGCTAAGTCCTTCGCGGCGTTTGCGCCATTTGCGACTGATATTGAAACATCAGCCGCTTTAAAAGCCAAAATATCATTTACACCATCACCAAACATTGCAACTGTATGGCCGTTTTTTCTTAAAGCTTCAACTATGACTTTCTTTTGCTCTGGAGATACTCTTCCATAAACATCATAATTTTCGACATTTTCTTGAACAAAATCATCACTCTTGTCTGTTAAAGAAATAGATTTATCAGCGCCGTCCAACTTAACTTTTAATGCGATGTTTTTGACAGTTAATTCGTTATCACCGCTCAAAACTTTTATTTTTACATCATTTTGTCTAAACCAATTTAAAATTTCTTCTGCATCTTTTTTGATCTCATCTTCAATAAAAATAATTCCAATATACTTAAGATCATCAGGAATGTTTTCGTTTACTATCTCTTTATTTGAGTGAGCAATCATTAAAATACGCTCACCTTGTTTTGAATATTCGTTGATTTGATTTTTCAAAATATCACTATCATTAGTAACTTTGATAAAACCATAGGCACCAATAATAATAGTTCCAATTCCTTCAAAAGTTGCTCCAGAATATTTATAGCTTGAATCAAAATGAATTATGTTTTTTTCTTTATATTTAGAATCATTACCGAAGTAATTTTTTAAAGCTACTGCAGTTGTATTATAATCATTAACCGCTCTATTAATGTTTCCAACCAATAAATGTATTTCGTTTTTATTGAATGGCGAATCTGATAAAACATTTAAATCTCTTACAAACATATTTCCCGTTGTAATTGTTCCTGTTTTATCAATACATAAAACATCTGTTCTCGCCAACATATCAAGCGAATACATATCATGAACAAGAACGTTTTTCTTTGATAAAACAATAACGCCACAAACTAAGGTTGTAGAGAATAATAAATACATGCCTGACGGAATCATTGAAATCAAGGCGCCACATATTGGAGCAATGATATCAACGCCAATCATTTCATAATTTACATTGCCCGCAATTACGTTGTCATTTGTAAAACAGACAACTAGTATTTGTAGTATGCCTAAAACGCTAACAATAATAGTTAAATATTTAAAAATCTTTGTGATTTGCGTAAATAATTTTGATTTTGGAGCTTTAAATTGTTTCGATTTAAGACTTAATTGGTTGATGTAATTTTCTTCTCCAACCTTTTCAATAAGAACATAAACTTCGCCGCTTGTAATATAAGTTCCACTTAACAAATTGTCATCAACGCCTTTTTTAACTTTATCGCTTTCACCAGTCAAAAGCGATTCATTAACATAACAACTTCCTTTTAAAACTTTTGAGTCACAAGGAATGACGTCACTACTTCTTAAAATTACAATGTCTCCTGCTACAAGTTCATCATCGAAAAGCAAAACTTCTTTGGAATCTCTTATTACAGAATATTTAGATTTGTTAAGAATTGATAATTTATCGACAATTATTTTGGCTCTTATATCTTGAATAAGACCTAAAATAAGGTTTGCAAGAACAACAACCATAAAAACCATGTTGGACCATTGGTTAAATATGGCAAGAATAACCGCGATAGAGATTAAAACTAAGTTAAAAAAGGTAAATAAATTTTTACAAATTATGCCTAAATATGTTGCGCTTTTTTTACTCTTAATTTTATTAATTCTACCTTCTTCGGTTAACTTAGAAACCCCTTCACTACTAAGTCCCGTTTTAAAATAATCTGGTAACATTAAATCCCCCTCCAATAAAGTTATTCGCTTCTTAAAGCTGTAACCGGATCTTTCTTTGCGGCGGCTCTTGAAGGCAAGAGACTGCTAACAAAAGTAAGTGCAACCGATATTGCTATTAAAATTATAACCGAAGTCCACGACAAAGATGCAATGTTTCCTACTCCATAATCTGGATAAATTGCATTTAAGATTGCGTTTATTGGAAAACAGATAACATAAGCAGCTAAACAACCAAACCCACCACTAAACAAGCCTATAACAACACACTCTGCTTCAAAAAGTCTTCCAACGTCCTTTTTACGTGCGCCTAAAGCTCTTAAAATACCAATTTCTTTTGTTCTTTCAATAACACTAACATAAGTTATGATTCCTGTCATAACACAACTAACAACAAGAGAAATTGAAGCAAAAACAATTAAAACTATAGATAAAATATCAATAAGCTGGCTAAGTGAACTGGTTAAAGTTCCAACCATGTCTGTGTAGTGAACTTGTTCGCTAACATTAGATGCTTTGTAAGGATCTTCGCCTGAAGAATCAATTTCATTAAATTCATCAAGTTTCTCTAATAACAAAGTTTTGTTAGATAAACTTGTAGGAAAAATAATGAGACTTTGGATATTCGCATAAGAATTAACAAAAGCCAGCAAAGATACAACTCTAGGATAAACCTCTTCGTAATTTCCACTCATTAAATAAGTAATAATGTCTTCAAAAGCGCTGCCAAGCCCTTCCATACCTTTAGCTTTAAGTTCTTCACTGACTAAGTCTGCACCAAGCATGTTTGCCCACGATAAATAGTCATTGATTGTATACGGATTTCCTTGTGAATCAGTCGATAACCCTGTAAAAATCGAGTAAAAATTAAAATATTTACTAAAAAGTTCGTTTATTGCGGCAACAGATGATTGGCTTTCGCTACCACTTCCTCCGCCCATTAATGCCCCGATTTCAGATACAAAATCTAAAGCAGTGTAAGCATCGTTCCATGAAATATTATTTTTAATATTTTCGTAAATGTTTGATTTTTGGTTTTCGTCAACAAGATAAGTTTGAAGTGAATTTTGATACGCTAAACCTGCTGACATGGAAGCCATCATCGATCCTTCTTTGGGTCTTAAAATACCACTAATTTTGACTTCTATACCTTTATTTTTGTCGTTATAAATTTCATTTAAATCGTTTCTTGTGTAATTATAAATAGTTTTCCCGTTTATATCAGTGTGGTTTTCAGTATAAAAATCTTCGTTAGTAAAAACTTTATAGGTTTTGCCGATAATATCATCGAAAGTTATTGGATTAGCTTGAGCATCATCATTAGTTACATTATCGTCTTTCGGATAAAAGCCAAGCTCTTTAGAAACTTCTAAAGGAAGTTGGTTCCTCGAATCAACAACCAAAACCATTTCGGTCATGTCGTTAGGATCAGGATAATCTCCAGCAATTACGTCATACGCTTCTGTAATATACTCTTCTTCTCCATAAAGAACATGGAAATAATTTGTTGGAAGTCCGGTTAGAGAAAAAAGGGCATTTGATACAGATGAAAAAGTTCCATTTTGAACAATGTATGGTTCGAGTGTTGCTGGGTCGGTTGCTGTTAAATTAAAAGCATATTCATCGCCATAATTAACAACATAATCATTTATATAATCTGTTTCTTCTTTTAAATAATCAACATAGTTAATATATTTGGCACTTATATTGTTATATGTAATTTCTTGTTTGCTCATGTTGCTTTGATATGGGTAAACAAGTTCTTCATCACTATATTGTGGGTTTTGATCATAATTTTCATTAATTTCATAAGTTACTGTGTAAGAAGAAACAGTAACTGGCATTTGTGAAGCCGTTTCTGCTTCCATATTGCTTATATAAAGCGTAAAGCCATTATTAACAGCTAAAACTAAAGCAACACCTATAATGCCAAAAGACCCAGCAACACTTGTCATTACAGTTCTTCCTTTTTTGGTTAAAAGGTTTCTTAACGACAAATTAAGTGCTGTGAAAAAGCTCATTGAACTTAATTTTTCTTTTTTTCTAGTTTTCTTAGCTTTTTTATCTTTTTCATTGATTATTTTAAGTTCTTTGATTTCGCTATCTTTTTTGACTTGAATTAATAAATTTTCTTCTTTTTTAGAAGCTTCAATTTGCTCTTTGCTCCAAGAATCACTCTCAACTTCACCATCTTTAAATTTGATAATTCTGTCTGAGTATGAATAAGCGAGTTCTTGGTTATGAGTAACCATGATAACAAGTCTGTTTTTGGAGATTTCTTTTAAAATATCCATTACTTGGACTGATGTTGTAGAGTCTAAAGCTCCGGTTGGCTCATCAGCCAAAATTATTTCGGGATTATTAATGATTGCTCTTGCAATAGCGACTCTTTGCATTTGACCACCGCTAAGTTGGTTAGGTTTTTTGTTAAACGCCTTTTCTAGTCCAACAATTTTTAATGCTTCTTTCGCTTTTTTGATTTTTTCTTTTCTTTTAACGCCGTTTAACGTTAAAGACATGGCTACGTTTTCAACAATAGTAAGTTGCGGGATTAAGTTATATGATTGGAAAACAAAGCCTATTCTTTTGTTTCTATAGTTATCCCGTGCTTTGTCATTATATTGTTTGGTTGATTGGCCTTCGATAATAAGGTCGCCACTAGTATAATGATCAAGTCCGCCAATAATATTTAAAGTGGTGGTTTTACCACAACCTGAAGGCCCTAAAATTGAACAAAATTGTTGCTTAGGAAAATAAAGGTTAATACCTTTTAATGCTCTAAATGCTTCTTTATCAACATAATAATCTTTAACAATTTCTTTAAGTTCGAGCATACAACCCCCGTTTCACAACATTAAAATTTTAAAACAAAAACAACCTTTTATAAAGATTTTCACAATGTAAAATTTTTGTAAAAATCGCTTACTATTAATACACGCAAAAATCTGTTTTTGTTTGAATAATTTTGAAATTATTTTAGAAAATTTTGCTAACTCAAATTTAATGGTGGAAAATTATCTATTATTACGCTGTTTTTCAAAAAAACTCTGCAAAAGTTCTTTATAATTCCGGTTATCTGAAATTTTAAAGACTGTTAAATTTGTATTAAATGCCTTTGTTAAATCTATTTTCGAACCGCAAGCACCCATTTCTTTTTCATCCAAAATAAAAACAACGCGAGAGATGCGAGATTGGATGATTGCGCTCATACACATTGGGCAAGGTTCGAGTGTGACATATAAAGTGGTGTCATTTAAACGCCAACTTTTTCTTTTTTTACTAGCCTTTCTTAAAACGTTAATTTCAGCGTGACTTGTAACATCAAAACTTTTTTCTTTTTTATTAAAGGATTTAGCAATAATTTCATGATTTGCGTTATCAACCAAAACCGCCCCAATCGGAACTTCGTTTTTATTAAACGCTTTCTTTGCTTCTATCAAAGCTATTTCCATAAATTTATTATCTAATTCCATAAAACTATTTAACCATATTGATAAAACTAAGCAAAATAAAAACCGTTACACAGACAATCAATAGTCTTAAGGCTGCTATATTTCTATCCTGACCTGGTTCGAGAAGATTGCTCGTAACGGCTTAATTATTATATATGATTTAATTATTTTTTAATAGGTTTAATTACTTCAATTCCGCCCATATATGGTCTTAATACTTCAGGAACAATAACGCTTCCATCTTCTTGTTGATATTGTTCTAAAAGTGCTGGGAAGATTCTGGAAGTAGCAAGACCGCTTCCGTTTAAAGTATGCATATAATGGAGCTTTCCATCTTCTCCACGATACCTCATCATGCCTCTTCTTGCTTGATAACTTCTTGCGTTCGATACAGAAGAGACTTCTTTATAAATTCCAATTGAAGGTAAGTAAACTTCAATATCATAAGTTCTTGCCATTGAGTGCGAACAATCAGCTGCAGCAAGTTTTGAAACTCTATAATGCAAGCCAAGTTTCTCAACAAGTGATTTTGCTTTTGCTAATAATTCTTCAAAAGCTCTATCTGAATCATCTTCTTTTGTATATTCAAACATTTCAACTTTGTTAAATTGGAAACCTCTAATCATTCCTCTTTCTTCAGTTCTATAAGACCCTGCTTCTTTTCTATAGCAAGGAGTATAAGCAAAGAATTTTTTAGGAAGATCTTTACCATCTAAAATTTCATTACGGTAATAATTAACTAAAGCAGTTTCGGCGGTCGGAAGTAAAAACTTAGGTGGCTCGCTACCTTTTAATTCGAATACATCACCTTCAAATTTAGGGAATTGTCCAGCTGTAAATCCACTTTCATAATTTAAAATGTGTGGTGGAAGCATGAATTCGAAGCCGTCTTTAATGTGTTCATTAATAAAGAAATTTAATAAAGCCCATTCAAGTCTAGCGCCTAAATTTGTATAAAACCAAGTTCCGTGTCCACTAACTTTTGCAGCTCTTTCATAGTCAATAAGGCCTAAAGATTCAGCAAGTTCAACGTGGTTTTTAACCTTAAAACCAAATTCTGGCTTATCTTTATAATAATAGATAGGTTTATTGTTTTCTTTAGCGCCTTCTAATAAATCTTCATCGGGAAGATTTGGAAGAGCATATAAAACTTCGTTAATTTTTGCTTCAAGTTCTTTTAATTTATCTTCGTTTTCTTTGTTTTCAGCAGCCAAGCTTTTAACTTTAGCAAAAATTGCGTTTACATCACCACCCTCTTTTTTAACTTGAGGGACAGATTTAGAAAGTTTATTTTGTTCAGCTTTATTATCTTCGGTTCTTTTTTGAAGTTTTCTTTTTTCTTCAACATTTTTCACAAGAGCATCGATATCAGCTTCATACATTTTTCTTCTTAAAAGCTCTTTGACATGCTCTTTGTTTTCAACAATATAATTAATATCTATCATAACTATTCTCCAAAATATTTGTTATAAATTTCAATAAATCTTTTCCCACTTTTTTTAATATCGTGTTCTTTCATAAACTCTTTTTGGTTCTCCTTTAAAGAAGGGGTTTTACTGACTAAAAAGTTATTAAATTCGTTTATAAAAGTATCGAAATCATTATAGACATACGAGTTTTCTTTATCAATTAATATGTCGCTAAAAGCGCTGTCTTTTAAAGCAAAAACTGGGGTTTGTGTTGTATATGCTTCAAGAAGATTTATGCATGCTGATAAAGTGGTATTAAAGAGGCAAAACGCCTTTGCGTTATAGACTAAAGAAGTATAAATATCATCACTTAAAATTCCAGAAACATAGATGTTTTGAGCTGTTCTTTTAAAATATTTGTTAACAGCTTTTGCCTCACGTTTCCTGAAGTTAGGAATGATAACTATGATCTTTAAATTTGAATAAATCTTTGCAAATTCGATCACTCTTTTTGCTGCATCTTCATCTTTGTTATCTAAAATTGTATAGATGTATTCAGAATTTTCTTCAAAATGAAAATAAATATAAACAAGCTTTAAAAACTCTGTGCCTTTTAATTCAAATTTCGTTTTTCTAACGGGCGGAAGCAAAGTTTCGATGTTTGTTTTAACGCCGTTTTTCATCAACGTTTCTTTAGCTTCTTCGCTCGGAACAAAAAGTAGATTGTATCCGTTAAGTGTTTTAATATCGCCTTCTTTTATGCTAAGAGTTTTGTTTTTGGTTAAATTAAAAAGCTTAAAATCACTTTCAAATTCTGAATAAAATGCAAACCCTATTTTCTTAACAGTCTTCTTCTTAAAATAATTAAACTTATTAAGATCGTTAAAATTTAGATAACAAACCGTCTTGATTCTTTCATCAATTGGGTTAGTTAAATATCTATATTCATTCAATTCCAAAGATGATTTGATGTTCTTTCTTAGATTACTCGAACAAAAATTATCTACATCATTTTTGATGTTATCATAGAAATAAATATCTAAAATATTAGGGTTTTGCATGGTTTTTCATTTAATAATAAGGTTTATTCGGTTTTTGTTTCTTCTTTGACTTCAGCGTTTTCTTCTGATTTTACATTTTCTTCATTACTTTCTTCGTGAGGTAAAATTGTAAAGCTTGAAACACTTTCTCCTTCTTTTAAGTTAATGATTTTGACACCAGAAGAGTTTCTTCCACAAATTCTAACTTGTGAAATTGGAGATCTAATAACTTGACCATTGTTTGTAATAACGAGATAATCTTCATCTCCGTTAATAACTTTCATACCAACAAGGTTTCCGGTTTTCTCGGTTATCTTAATTGTGATAACGCCGCCTGCGCCTCTATTAGTAAGACGATAATCTTCAATATCAGATAATTTTCCTAAACCTTTTTCACTTAAAGCAAAGACAAGTTTTCCAGTTTGATTTGTTGATAAACCAATGATCTTATCTTCATCGCGAAGTTTCATGCCTCTTACACCGGAAGCAGTTCTACCCATCGCTCTGACGTCTGTTTCATCAAACATACAGAGTTTCCCATCGCTGCTTGCTAATAAAATTTTAGCGTTGCCATCAGTTACTCTAACATCTAGTAAATTATCACCTTCTTTGAATGAAATTGCGTTTTTACCATTGCAATTGATTCTCTTGAATTCCATTAAATCAACTCTCTTAACAATGCCTTTTTCTGTAGCAAAGAAAAGATAGTGGTTTTCATATTCATTAGCGCTAATTAAAGCAACAACCTTTTCTTCTTTATCTAAGTTTAAAAGATTAATTACAGGTATACCTTTTCCGGTTCTTCCAAATTCAGGAATTTCGTGTCCCCTTTTTCTATAAACTCTTCCTAAATTTGTAAAGAATAAGACATCAGTATGAGTATTTGAAGTTAAAACATTCATAACTTCGTCGTCATCATAAACACTCATTCCTTTAACGCCCATTCCGCCTCTATTTTGAAGTTTAAATTCTGATGTAGACATTCTCTTGATGTAACCTTTGTTAGTTAAGGTAATAACAATGTCTTCTTCCGGAATTAAATCTTCGTCATCAATTGAAGAAATAGCTGTGGAGATTTGCGTCCTTCTTTCATCACCGAATTTATCTTTAATTTTTTCGAGTTCTTCGATAACAACTTCCAACATATGTTCTCTTGATTCAAGAATATAGTTATATCTTTCGATATTAGCAGCAAGCGTATCGAATTCTTCGTGAAGCTTTTGTGTTTCAAGACCTGTTAAACGACCAATAGTCATCGCAACAACAGCTTTTGCTTGAACTTCTGTGAATCCATATCTTTCCATAAGTCTTTCTGTTAAGACAGTTTGGTTTGGTGAAGAAGTAGCAAGATCAATGAATTCATCTCTGCTTTCTTTACCGCCAGGTTGTCTAACATCTAAAAGATCATGGACTTTAATTAAAGCTTCTATAATGTGTTGTCTGGCTTCGTCTTTTTCTTTTAAGAATTTAGTTCTTCTTTCAATAATTTCAACTTGGAAATCGATATATTGATTAATTAAATCTTTTAAGCCTAAAACTCTTGGGACACCATTTACAATACATAAGTTGATGACGCCATAACTAATTTCAAGTTGAGTATTTTTAAATAATTGATTCAAGATAACTTGAGGAACAACATCTCTTCTTGTTTCGATCTCAACTCTAACATCAGTTTTAGAGAAATCTTTAATAGAAGTGATACCATCAATAACTTTTTCTCTAGCAAGTTCACCAATCTTTGCAACAAGAGTAGATTTATTAACTTGGTAAGGAATTTCGCTAATAATAATTTTTGCTTTTCCGTTTGGGTTTTCAACAATTTCAGTTTTTGCTCTTAACCTAAAAGTTCCTCTTCCTGTTTGGTAGGCATCTCTGATGCCTCCTAAGCCATAAATAATTCCGCCTGTTGGGAAATCAGGAGCCTTGATATACTTCATAATTTCTTCAACAGTACAATCAGGATTTTCAGCAACAAATTTAATTCCTTCACATACTTCTTTTAAGTTATGTGGTGGCATTTTTGTTGCCATACCAACAGCGATACCATCACTTCCATTAACAAGTAAGTTAGGGAAGCGTGCTGGTAAAACACTTGGTTCCTCTAAACTACCATCGTAGTTTGGTACAAAGTCGACTGTATTAAAATTGATATCTTTAACTGTTTCTAAAGATATTTTAGACATTCTTGCTTCGGTGTAACGAGGAGCAGCAGCTTCATCACCATCCATTGAGCCGAAGTTACCATGACCACTGACTAGTGGGTATCTCATTGAGAATGGTTGAGCAAGTCTAACAAGAGTTTGGTAGATTGCAGAATCACCATGAGGGTGATATTTACCCATAACATCACCAACAATTTTTGCTGATTTAACGAATGGTTTATCAGGAGTATAACCTGCTTCAATCATTCCAAAAATAACTCTTCTATGAACAGGCTTTAAACCATCTCTAACATCCGGTAAAGCACGAGCGACAATAACACTCATTGCGTAATCAAGAAAAGAATCTTGAACTTGTGTAACGATTTCTGTGTTTGTTAAAGAAGGCACAATGCCTGCTTCTAAAGCAGCGTTTTCTTCGTTTATTGTTTCATTTTCGTTTTCGTTTTCGCCGTCAATTTGTGGCTTTTTTTCTTCAAAATCCATGCAAATCCCTCACTTTTTCTTAAATATCAAGATTCTTAACGAACTTAGCGTTTTGTTCGATGAAGGTCGAACGTGGCTCGACATCTTCACCCATTAAGTCGTTAAATACTTGGTCAGCAGCAATTGCATCATCAACCGTGACTCTAAGCATTTTTCTGACCTTTGGATCCATTGTTGTTTCTTCAAGTTGAGATGGATCCATTTCACCAAGACCTTTATATCTTTGGTATGGATAACCAGGTTTTAAAGCTAATTCTTTTCTGATGACGTTAAGTTGTTCGTCGTTATATGCGTAATAAGCTTTTCCTTTATATTCAACCTTATAAAGTGGTGGTTGAGCTATATAAACACAACCGTGTTCGATTAAAGGTTTCATAAATCTATGGAAGAATGTTAAAAGCAAAATTCTAATGTGAGAACCATCAACATCAGCATCGGTCATAATAACGATTTTATGATATCTGATTTTTGTGATATCAAATTCTTCGCCATAACCAGCGCCAATAGCGCTAATCATATTTCCAATTTCGGCATTTTCAAAAATTCTATGAGCTTGTGCTTTTTGAACATTTAAAATTTTACCTCTTAAAGGCATGATTGCTTGAGTACGAGGATCTCTACCTTGCTTTGCGCTACCACCTGCAGAATTACCCTCAACAATAAATAATTCACATTCTTCAGGGTTGTTTGAACTACAATCTGCTAATTTACCAGGAAGTGTTGTGATTTCAAGAACATCTTTTCTTCTCATGTTTTCTTTTGCAGCACGAGCAGCAAGACGTCCATCATAAGCACTCTTAACTTTCTTTGTTATAACAAGAGCGATGTCTTTGTTTTCTAACATAAATCTTTGGAATTGATCTCCAAAGACTGTATTTACAATCTTTTTAACTTCAAGGTTTCCTAATTTACCTTTAGTTTGTCCTTCATATTGTGGGTTTGGGTGTTTGACCGAAATAATTGCTGTTAAACCTTCTAAACAGTCTTCGAGAGTGATTCTTTCTTTATCACTATCTTTAAGAATTTTATTGTCACGTGCATAGTTGTTAATAACTCTTACAAGAGCTAAGTTAAATCCATCAACGTGCATACCACCATTTCCGGTAGAAACGTTATTACAGAAAGAATAAACGTTGTGAGTATATCCTTTTGTATATTGAAGTGCTATTTCGACGTAAATTGTTTCTTTGTTTCCGTTATCATCAAAGATTTGAGCACCTTCAGAATAGAAAACTCCAGGGAATAATCCTTCGGCGTTTCTATTAACATATTGAACGTATTCTTTAATTCCGCCTTCAAAATGGAATTTATCTTCAAGAATTGGATCCATTCTTAAATCGCGAAGCACGATTGTAACTCCTTTATTTAAGAAAGCCATTTGTCTTAATCTGTTTTTGATGGTTTCGTAAGAGTAAACGGTTGTTTCTTTAAAGATTGTAGGATCTGGTTTAAAGGTAACTTTTGTTCCGTGCTCTTCTAAACTACAATCTCCAACTCTTTTTAATGGTTCAACTGAGTGTCCGCCGTTTTCAAATCTAATAAAGTAGACTCCGCCATCTTTTTTAACTTCGACTTCAAGCCATTCAGATAATGCGTTAACAACAGAAGCACCAACACCGTGTAAACCTCCGGAAACTTTATAAACGCTTCCTTGTCCAAATTTACCGCCAGCGTGTAAAACAGTGTAAACAGTTTCTACGCCACTTAATTTTGTTTTTCCAACAACGTCGACCGGAATTCCTCTACCATTATCAATAACGGTAATTGTGTTGTCTGGATTGATGTCAACTCTAATGGTGTCGCAGAAACCAGCAAGTGCTTCATCGATTCCGTTGTCAACAATTTCCCAAACTAAATGATGTAAACCTGTCGAAGAAGTAGAACCAATGTACATACCTGGTCTTTTCCTAACGGCTTCAAGACCCTCTAAAACTTGGATAGCATTGCTATCGTATTTTTCATCACCTTTTTCAAGAGCTCTCTCATCGTTAATATCAATAATTTCTGAAGAAATTTTAGAATCTAGATTTTCTTCTTGGACGTCAAACCCTTCGTTGACGTCAATTTTTTCGTTTTCTAAATTTTCAGTTTCTTCAGCCTTTGTCTCTTTAATTTGCTCTTTGTTTTCTTCTGGCATCTTACTCCTCCTTTAAAACTTTGTTATCTAGAAAGTAATATTTTCCGTGAAAATATTGGCTTTTTGCAGTGTTTGTAATAAAAACTTGGTTAAAATCAGCTAAATAATTAAGTAAATTTTCTTCATGTTTTTCATCTAGTTCACTTAATACATCGTCAAGCACAATGATTGGTTTTGAATCACCAGCAAGAAAATATAAAGACAGCACAAGAGAAAGAACGCTCATTCTGTTCTCACCTTGTGATCCGTAGAGACTTACATTTTTTGAATCAATATAGATTTCAAAATCGTCTTTATGAATTCCGATAAGTGTTTGCTTTCTTTTGTACTCTTCCTCTTCGATATCCTTGAATTTATTTGCAATCACTCTCTCATCATCTTGCTCATTAATAAAACTTAAATATTTGATTTCGACATTATTGTCTTTTAACGAAATGTTTTTATAAACCTCAGATAAGTTTTCGTTAATCTTTTTAATAAATTTATTTCTAAATTTAAACGCAAGTAAATTAAGTTCAATAAGTTTCCTAGTTAAAATCTCAATTAAAGTTTTATTAATGTTATAGGATTTAAAAGCGTCATTTCTTTCTTTCAAAATCTTTTGGTAATCCGAAATAACTTTTAGATAATTTGCGGAATATTTTGAGATGTAGATATCAAGAAATTTTCTTCTTTCCTTTGGCGCATCTTTTAATAGATTTGTGTTTTTAGGAATAAAACTTATTACGTTTATAAACTTATTAAGTTCGCTTATCTTTGTGACTTTTCTATTATTGAGAAGAACCTTTTTTCTGTTTTTATCAAAAGATATTTCGATGTTTCTTTTAACGTTTTCTTCATCAATTTGAGCAAAAATCCTTGCAAAACCTTGGTCTTTTTTAATTAAACTATCAATTTCGCTTGTTCTAAACGATCTTGTTAACGATAAAAAATATATCGCTTCAAGAATGTTTGTTTTACCACTCGCATTCTCTCCGTAGATATAATTAATTCCTTCGTTAAATGAAGCAGTTATTTTTTCGTAGTTTCGAAAATTACTTAATTCAAGTTTACGTATTATCATTTGCTGATTTCAAAGAACAATGAGTTTTCGATAACAATTTGATCGCCTTCTCTTAGTTTTTTACCTCTCTTTGAACAAAGTTCGCCGTTTACAAAAATCTTGTGCTCAGCAATGTAGCCTTTTACTTCGCCTCCATTGCTAATAACATCTGCAAACTTAAGTAATTGTCCAAGAGTAATAAACTCGCTTGAGATTTTGATTTTCTTAAATTTTGTCATTTTAAAACTCCTTTAATATTATATATTAAAGGACCTTGTTTTTAAAGAAAAAAGACTACCCGTGTATAGGTAGTCATAATTTTCGTTTTTGTTCTTCTAATACGTTCTTACAGGGGTTATTAAGTGAACCGCTGTAGGGTTGTTTTTGTCTGTGATTGTAAACGGCTTCATTTCTCCGGTGAAAGAGAGAGTTACATCTTGACTTCCGAGAGCTTTAATTGCATCAACTACATAGTGATAATTGAAACTGATTTCAAATCTTTCACCAGTGTATCTAAATAAACTCAATACTTTTTCGCCGCTTCCTGAAAGTTGAGATTTTGAAGAAACAACAACGTTTCCTTCAACCATAGTGACTTTAACAATGTTTTCTCTGTCTAACGTAAACATTGCGACACTATTAATTGCATTTAAGAAGTCATTAGCGTTAACTTCTAGGACATAATAATAAACTTTAGGAATAATATTTTTTACTGAAGGATAATCACCACCAATTAAATTCGTGATTATTTTAGTTCTAGCATACTTAAACAAGACTTTTTTGTCTGAAACATATATTTCAACATCTTCTTCGTTTTCGATTAATCTAGAAGCCTCTAAAAGAGTTTTGGCGTCAATATTGATTGAGAAAACACTTTGACAATCATTTGGAATTTCTTTTTTTGCAAGTCTAGATCCGTCTGTTGCAGTAAAGATTAAGTTTGTTCCATTACTTTCAAAATTGACCGCTTTTAATTGAACTCTTGTGTTTTTTTGAGAAGCCGCAAAAGCAACTCCATTAACTGCATCTTGGAATTCTTTAGCTTTAAGAACAATGCGGGTTCCATTTTCTTCAAAATTACAATCAGGATATTCTTCAAATCTTGTTACGTTTAAAGAATATTTTGTGTTGTTATCGTTTTCAAGTTTAGCAAGACCATCTTCAACGATATCAAAAATGATTTCATCACCATCAATTGTTTTAACAATTTCGTTTATAATTTTTGAATTAACTAAAATAGAGCCTTCTTTATAATCACGAATAATCTCTTCATCATTAATGATAAAAGGGATATGTGATTCTAAATAAACATCTCCATTACCACCATAAATGTAAAGACCAGATTCATTTAAAACAAAAGCTAAATCTAAAAGAATAGGATTTGTTGAAGAAGTAGGGACAAAGCGTGATGCTGCAAGAACGGCCTTAAGGAATTCGTTTCGTTTAATTGTAAATTTCATATATTTATACCTCTTTAAATATTTAATAATAATAAGCAGTGTGGACTGTGTGGAAAAGTCAAAGTCTCATCCAAATTTAAAGCACAAATAAGTTAAATTTTTACGATGATAATCGCTTTTTTAATTCGTTTACGGCGATTCGAGTTTGGTCATCACTTTTCAACAATTTATCCACTTTTTCAATCGAATGCATAATGGTTGTGTGGTCGCGTCCACCAAACAAAGAACCAATTTTCTTAAGTGGAAGGTCAAGTAAATCTCTGATCAAATAAATTGCGATATGTCGAGCGTTTACTATGTTACCCGATTTAATTTTTCCAGTAATTTGTGGAACGGAAAGTGAGTAATAAGAACTAACAGCGTTAAGAATTTTTTGTTCTGTGACTTTGCTTTTTGCATCGCTACAATCAATCATAGATTGAAGAGCTTCGGTGCAAAGATCTAAATTTATATGACTTGCTTTATTTATTGAAGCATAAAAATTAAGTCTAATAAGAGCGCCTTCAAGACTTCTAATGGATTCTTTAAATTTATCAGCCATGAAGTATAAAACATCTTCGTCATATGTGTTTAAATCAGAGCCTGAAGCGGTGATTTTCGTCTTTAAAATGTTAACACAAGTTTCGGTATCTGGTTTTGTAACTGATACGCTTAAGCCACTTGTAAAACGAGTTAAAATTCTTTGATCAATACCTTCAAGTTCGCCAGGAAGTCTATCACTAGTAAAACAAATTTGTTTGTGGTTTTGACGAAAATCCTCGTAAATGTTAAAGAAAAATTCTTGAGTTTTGCGTTTGTCTTTTAACATTTGAATGTCGTCAATTAATAAAACATCAAACTTTCTAAGGAATTTAAAGAGCTGTTCTTTTTTGGTATCTCCATTCACAAAAGCAAGATACTCGTTTAAAAAATCTTGGCTTGAAAAATAAAGAACTTTCTTTTCAGGAAGAGTCTTCTTAATGTAATTTCCAATAGCGGTCAAAAGATGAGTTTTTCCTAAACCACTATCTCCGTAAATAAAAAGAGTTTGATAAATTCCGCCAGGCGCTGTTGCAGTATATAAAGCAGCTTTTTGAGCCTCCGAGTTGCAAGGTCCGACGACAAAGTTATCAAAAGTGTAATTAGGATCGAGTGAAACGTTTTTGAAATAGGTTGGCTCCACTGTGGAAATTTCAACGAATTTTTTCTTTCCTTTCAAATCTTCCTCTGTAACAAAAACAGGAACGTAATTTGATGAGGTTTGTTCATAAATTTTTTGAGTTAAGTAATCGTAAAAGCGATCATGAAGAATTTCTTTCGAAAGTCTTGATTCACAAAGGATGTATATTTTATCTCCATCTACTTCATGAATTTTAGTATTTCTAAAAAAAGCATCGTATACTGTACGATCGTTTTCTTTAGAAATAATCGATAAAATTGAATTCCGTAAATCTGCGTTTTGACTAATAGTATTAATATTCATAATGCTTGAATATTCTAGTCTATAAAATAAAAAAATAATAGGCTTGAAAAAGCTAAAAAAGGATTTTTCCACATTAAAACTTTGAGAAACAGCGATAATAATCGAACAAGAAATTTTTATACACAATTTTAATGTGGAAAACTATGTGGATAAAAATATTACACGTTGAAACTGTGGAATGTGTGAACAGATATCCACAATAAAATATTTTATCCACATGAGATTTTATCGATTACTATCGTCAAAATTTGATTTATATCCACAGAAAATAACATCAAATCCACAAGATGTGTAATTGTTTTTAGAGTGTGAAGAGTTAAAGAACGCTAAAAACAACTTTTGTTGACTTATATGTATTTATACATATATAATTTCTTTTGCATATTTAGGAGGACTATATTATGAAAAGAACATATCAACCAAGTAAATTACACAAAGCTAGAGTTCATGGCTTCAGAGCAAGAATGGCAACAGGACACGGAAGAAAAGTCTTGGCTTTAAGAAGAAAGAAAGGCAGAAAAGTTTTAGTTGTTAATACAAAACACTAATTAATGAAAGCAATTAACCGAATTAAAAAATATCGAGAGTATAAAGAAATCTTTGATTTAAGAAAATTTAAAAGAAACGAAATCTTTACCGTTTACTATAGAAAAAACGAATTTGGATACTCTCGAGTTGGACTACACGTTTCTAAGAAAAACGGAATTGCTGTCAAAAGAGTAAAAATTAAACGACAAGTTAGAGCGATCTTAGATAAATGTCTCAATTACAAAAATTACAATCTAGATTTAGTTGTTGTAATTTCAAAAAAATACAACCCAGAAGAATTTAATCAAAACGAAAAACTTTTAGTTGATTTAATTAAGAAAATTACTTCTGTCGAGGAGAAATAAATGGAAAAGAAAAGTTTAAAGAAAATTTTCGGGGGAACTCTTGTAGCTGGAGCAGTATTGCTTCTAACTAGCTGCAATACTTTTTGTAGCAATTTAGATACATCTAACTACATGTTCGGATATAACGGTATGAATACCGTTTTTTTTGAAACTCCAGAACAAGGCGAACAATACATCCTTGATACTTTTAAAGCTCAAGCAAACGTTGATACAACTAAAGTTAACGCTGAATCTTTGATGCTTGAAGTTAATACTAGCGACAACAATGACAACAAAAACTATGTTAACTCTGAAACAAAAGAAAAAGATTACACCCTTTTCTTCAATAAAGTTAACGACAACCTTTATTCTTTAAAAAATGTCACTATATTCGCTAACGGCATTTCAACTGCTGAAAATACCAACGGCGTTTCTTATACCTTTGGTTTAAATGATTTCACAAAGAACCTAATTAACAACGCAGCAAACTATGGAATGATTGCCCCAAGCGCATCTTATTGGGAAGCTTTAGATCAAAAACTTCTTGAAGAGATGATTAAAGAAGCTCCAAACACAGGAGTTGACGCTTTAAAAGATGTAACTTTAGAAAATTTAACTTATGAAACCTTATATGGTTATACTGCCGAGCAACTTGCTGAATATAAAAGCGATACTTCTAACGAAGCTCTTTTAAACGAGATGCTTGTGGGTGGCGAAAACAATATTGGAAGAAATAACGCTCTTATAGCAAGAACAGGGTTTGTTAAATTTTATGATGAAAATAACCCAACAGATAAATTTGCAAATCTTAGAGTTTGGAATGACGAAATCATCAAAAGAGAAGGATTCAATTTTGATGATGGTATGTCTTCAAACTTCTTAAATTTAATGAACACTACTTTAACTAACCAAGTTGCAAACTTAAGAACTTGTATCACTGTTGAAGATGGATTCTATGGACACGTTTCTAACGATCCACTCAATGACACAGTTTTAATCGAAGGTAAAGCAAGCGACTTCTATGGAGATTGGGGAAGAGCGTTTTCTGAACACGGCTTCCTTGAAGGACTTCTTGTTTATCCAATCGGTGTTATGGTTGAAAACTTCTCCCATATTTTTGGTATGAATGGTTATGGTCAAATTTTAGCGGTTTTACTTGCTACATTTATCATTAGAATTTTGTTCATGTTAGTTACAATGCCATCAACACTTTCACAACAAAAAATGACTTTCTTGCAACCAGAACTTGCAAAACTCCAACAAAAATATCCAAATGCTAATACAAATAACTATGAAAAACAAAAATTAGCAACTGCTCAAATGGCTCTTTATAAAAAATATAAAGTTCATCCATTTGCTTCGCTTCTTGTTATTATTGTTCAATTCCCAGTGTTTATTTGTGTTTGGAATGCATTACAAGGAAGCGCATCTTTATCTAGAGACGCAGTTTTAGGTTTAAGATTGTCTGATACAATCTGGAACGTTTTATCTAACGTTAATGGTTGGCCAAGCATACCTGGATGGTGGACTGCACTCGTTTTAATTATTCTCATGAGTGCTGCTCAAATTGTTTCGATGCTTTTACCACAATGGCTCAACAAAAAGAGAACTAAAAACATCACAAAACTCAATAACTCATCAACAATTGATCAACAAAATAAAACTATGAAAATTACACAATGGGTTATGACAATATTCATTGTTATCATGGGCTTCACACTTCCAAGTGCCATGGGTGTTTATTGGTTAGCTGGCGCTATTATCTCTATTATTCAATCTCTTTTATTGCATGTTATCTTCATTCAAAGATCAAAAAAGCAAGATAGACATGGAAATTATAAAAATGACAAAGTTAGTTTCTTTGAAAAAATGAAGAATTTATTTAAGAAGAAACAAAAAGAAGGGAGCATATAATGAAACTTTATACTGCAAAAACACTTGAAGATTGCTTAGAGCAAGCAAGTAATGAAATAGGTGTTAACAAAGAAGATTTAATGTATAAAATCGTTGAGGAAAAGAAGGGTCTTTTCTCAAAGAAAGTTACAATCTCTGTTGAAGAAACAAGCGATGTTATCTTATTTATTGAAGAATATATAAGAGATATTTGTCACGCAATTAATTTAGACGCAAGCTTAAAAACTTTCTATAGAGAAAACTTAATCAAGGTTTTAATTGAAACAAACCACAACTCTATTTTAATTGGAAATAATGGTAAATCCCTTGAATCCTTAAATGAACTTGTTAAATTAGCTGTTTCTCAAAGATTTAAGAAGAAATTTAGAATTCTTCTTGATATTGGAAATTATAAAGATAAAAAATATTCTCGTGTCATTCACGAAGCTAAAAAAGCAGCTAAAGAAGTTTTATCAACACACGTTGATACTAAACTTGAACCAATGACACCAGATGAAAGAAAGAAAGTTCATAACGCTCTTACAAATTGGAAAAATATTAAAACCGAATCTGTAGGAGATGGGAAAAATAGAGCTGTAGTTATTAAATACGTTCCTGGCGAAGTTAAAAATAAGCCAGAAAACAAAGCTACCACAGCGGAAGAAGAGTAGTTAATGTTTGAAACGATCGTTGCTCTTGCTACTCCACCTTTAAAAAGTGCTTTAGCAATCGTCAGACTTAGTGGTGACGATTGTTTTTTTATTGTTTCAAAGTTCTTCACCAAGAATCTTGAAAAACTTCAAGGCAACAAGATTTTACATGGTTATATAAAAGACGAGGACGAAATAATTGACGAAGTTGTTTTATTAGCTTACAAAGCTCCTCATTCTTTTACAGGAGAAAACAGTGTTGAAATCATATCTCATGGTTCACCACTTATATTTAATAAGATTATCAAAACGGCTTTAAAATACGGTGCACGTCTTGCAACAAATGGAGAATATTCAGCAAGAGCTTATACTCATGGCAAGCTCAATTTAATGCAAGCTGAAGCAATCAATGATTTAATTAATGCTGAAACCGAAGAAAGCAAGAAGCTTTCTATGATGGCTTTAAAAGGCGATACCACAAAACTTATTGAACCATTAAAGAAGAGTCTAGGCGACATTTTATCTTTAATTGAAGTTAACATTGATTATCCTGAGTTTTTAGACATCGAAGAAGCAAATAATGAAAAAATAATCGAGATTTGCAAGGAAAACATAAAATATATCGATAAATTAATTCAAGATGGCAAAAAAGGAAACATCATTAAAGATGGTATAAACATCGCAATTGTTGGTAAACCTAATGTTGGGAAATCCTCAATTTTAAATGCTTTCTTAAACGAAGAAAAAGCGATTGTTACAAACATTAAAGGTACTACTCGCGACGTTGTTGAAGGCAAAATAAACCTAAAAGGTGTTTTGATTAATCTTTTTGATACAGCTGGAATCAGAGAATCAAGCGATGAAGTTGAAAGCATTGGAATTAAAAAGAGTATCGATAAATTAAAAGAAAGTGATCTTGTTTTATGTGTCTTTGATAGCGATGTTTTAGACGACGAGGATAAAGAAATTTTAAGTCTTGTTAAAGACAAAAATACTATTTTTGTTTACAACAAAATGGATTTAAATAAAGATAATAACGACGATAAACTTCGTGTTAGTGCTTTAAACAAAAACATCGAACCACTTAAAGAAGAAATTTTAAAAAGATTGGGATTGTCGGAAGAAAATTACAACAACCCTTCTATTGCAAACGCTAGAGAAATCGGGCTTCTTGAAAATGTTAAAGAAACCTTAAATCATGTATTATTTAATGTTGAAAACGAAGTTCCGATCGATATTATAAATAGCGAACTAAAAAATGCATATCTTCAAGTTTTATCTATACTTGGTGAAGATAACGATTTTGATATTGCTAAAGAAATATTTTCAAGGTTTTGTGTAGGAAAATAAAATGATTTTTGATACACACATTCATTTAAACGAAGCAAGAATTTTAGAAAACCTAGATCGATATCTTTTGGAAGCACGTGAAAAGGGCGTTACTTCTTTTTTATGTGTCGGACGGGATTTAGAAAGTTCAAAACTTGCTGTTAAAATCGCCGAAAAATACGAAGGAGTATATGCTGCAATTGGCGTTATTCCTACTGAACATAAAAGCTATAAAACGTTAGAAGAAAACGAACCAACAGTAAAAGAACTTGAGAAACTTTTAGGTACTTCAAGTAAAATTCTCGCAATTGGAGAAATTGGCTTAGATTATTATTGGGAAAAGGAAGAGCAGATAAAAGCAAAGCAAAAAATAATGTTCTTAGAACAAATCGAACTCGCTAATAAATATAATTTGCCTGTTTCTATTCATACAAGAGATGCAATTCAAGATACTTTTGATATTTTAAAGAGCAATAAGGTAAAAGAAAGTGGAATCATGCACTGCTATTCTGGGAGCAAAGAAATGGCTAAGGAGTTTATAAAACTTGGCTATAAAATTGCTTTTGGAGGTGTTTTAACTTTTAAAAACTCAAAAGAGACTAAAGAAGTTATTAAAAATATTTCTTTAGATGATATTGTTTTTGAAACCGACGCCCCTTATTTAGCGCCTGTCCCATATAGAGGTAAAATGTGTGAACCTTCATTTATTTTTGAGACTGTAAAATATGCTAGTGAACTATTGAACGAAGATCAAGATGAACTTGAAAAAATCACTTTTAGGAACTCTTGCAAAATTTTACACGTGAAAAACTATGAACAAATTTAAAACTTTAATTGTTGTTGAAGGAAAAACCGATATAGACTTCTTATCAAGTTTTATTGATGCTGATTTTTATAGCGTTAATGGTTCTGCTGTTTCTCAAAAAGATATTAGTTTTATTAAAGAATATAAGAAAAAAGGCGAAGTTATTGTTTTAACTGATCCTGATTATCCTGGAACTAAAATTAGAAATTTTATAAACGAAAACATACCTGACTTAAAAAACGCCTATGTTAAAAAAGAACTTTCAATAAAAAGAAATAAGGTTGGCGTCGCTGAATCAACTATTGATGAAGTCAAAAGGGCGATAAACTCAGCTATCTCTTTTAAAATAGAAAAGTCTACTAATAACACCCTTAAAACCGAAGATTTATCTGAACTTGGTTTAGTTGGAAAAGAGAACTCAAAAGAATTAAGAAACTTCGTCTCAGAAAAGTTTAATCTTGGCTATAATAATGGTAAGTCTTTGCTTAAAAAACTTAATATGTTAGGTATTGAAAAAAACGAAATCAAAGAGGCTTTAAAAGATGTTAAATAAAGAAGAAATTATAGATTACTTTAAATTAGTTAATTCTCATGCAAAAAAAGAATTGGGCCAAAACTTTCTTATTAATAAGGATATAGCAGAAAGTATAGTAAACGCCTTAGATATCAAAGAAAGTGATAAAGTTTTAGAGATTGGTCCAGGACTCGGAGCTTTAACAGGTTTTGTTCTTGAAAAAACTTATGATACCTACAAAGTTGTTGAATACGATCAAAAGTTTGTTGAGTTTTTAACAAGAAGTTTTTCAGATAAAAAGATAGAAATCGTAAAGAATAATATTCTTAAAGAAAAAGATTTTTCTTTTAATAAAATTATTGGAAATTTACCTTATTATATTTCTAGTGAAATCATTTTAAAGGTTGCTTTAGAATATCCTCTTTTAGAAAAAGCAGTCTTTATGGTTCAAAAAGAATGCTACAAAAGAATCGTTGCAAAAAGTGGAAAAGATTATAATGCTTTAAACGTTTTGCTAGATTATTTATTTGTTATCAAGCAAGAGATAAATGTTGGAAGAGACAATTTTTTCCCAGCACCAAACGTTGACTCGCTAGTCTTTTCGCTGGCAAAAAAAGAAGAAATTAACATGAGTTTTGCAGGGTTTTTATATAAAATATCGAAAATTTGCTTTCAAAATAGAAGAAAAACTATCTACAATAATTTGCAATCTCTTGTTAAAAACAAAGAAGAATTAAGTTTAATTTTAAATAAAGCAAACCTTAAAGAAAAATTAAGAGCTGATGAGTTAACAACTTCTGATTTTATTAGATTGACTAGTGAAATTTATAAAAAAGATTAATAATAAATAAAGATAAGTTAGGATGTTTATATGATTGAAAAAGCACACGCAAAAATTAATCTCTCATTAGATATTAAAAGCAAAAGAGATGATGGCTATCACAACTTAGAAACAATAATGCTTCCTTTAGAGATGCATGATACTTTAGAGGTCGAACTTTTATCACCAGACGCAAAAGATGACTTCATTGTTTGTGATGATTTTACGCTTAAGATTACTAAATATAATTTAGTTCATAGAATAATTGATGAAGCTCGTAATTTATGGGGATTTAAAGAACATTTTTTAATTAAAATTCATAAAAATATCTTTATTCAAGCCGGATTAGGTGGAGGAAGCGCAGACGCAGGGGCCGCTTTAAGAGCTATAATTAAACTCTTAAAAATCAACCCAACAAAAGAAGAACTTATCGAAATAGGAATTAATATTGGAAGTGACGTTCCTTGGGCGATATTTAATTCTCCTGCATTATTAAAAAGAAAAGGAGAAATTTTAGAATTTTTTGACCATGTCGCTCCATTTTATGTCTTACTTGTAAAGCCATTCGATGGTCTTTCTACTCAGGAAGTTTTTGGCGTTGCTGATAAATGCGAAAGCATTACTCATGGAGACATTGATTTAGTTAAAAAACTTTATGAAAATGATGATTTATCAGGATTAGGTGAACACGTATTTAATAGCCTTGAAAATCCTGCTATTGAGATTCTTCCTGAAATAAGTGCTGTTATTGAAAGTTTAAAAGATGATGGATTTGATTGCGTTATGATGAGCGGATCTGGAAGTTGTGTTTTCGCGTTAACTATGGATAAGAAGCTTTGGAAAAAATGCGAGAAGAAATATACGCTAGAAAACTATCAAGTTTGTGCAACTAAGTTTTTGAGGAAATAATTATGTTATTTTTAGATTGTTACAATAAAAACGTTTTATTAGGTGACGAAATAGTCGGATATATTAATCATAATGGACTAATTTACATCAATAATCGAAGATTTGGAACTTTAACAGAAGAGGGAAAAATCTATGTTGAAAAGTTTCTTGCCGGATATATTGACGAAGCAGGAGACGTTTATTTAAAAGACAAAAAAGTAGGACATATAACCGAAAACAACGATTTATATTTTCACCAAAAAGTTTATAGATTTTTAGAAAAGAGCGCAAAACCTTAATTAAAATTAAAAAGAAGAGGATTTCTCCTCTTCCTTTTTTGGCTAAATATATGCTTTATTATTTGTTTTTCTTTTCAGCTCTTTTACGTAAGATTTCTGCTTGAGCAGCAGCAAGTCTTGCGATTGGGACTCTGAATGGAGAGCAGGAAACGTAATCTAAACCAACAGCGTTGAAGAATGTGATTGATTCTGGATCACCACCGTGTTCACCACAAACACCACAGAGTAATTCTGGTCTTGCAGCTTTTCCATCAGCAACAGCCATCTTAATGAGTTTGCCAACACCTTTTTGGTCGACGTGTTGGAATGGATCTTCTTCTAAGATCTTGTTGTCATAGTATGAACCTAAGAATTTAGAAGCATCATCTCTTGAGAAACCAAATGTCATTTGTGTTAAGTCGTTTGTACCAAATGAATAGAATTCAGCTTCTGTTGCGATTTCACCAGAGAGTAAAGCGGCTCTTGGGATTTCGATCATTGTACCAACATGGTATTTCATCTTGATGTTGTTTTCAGCTAAGACTTTTTCAACTTCATCAACGATAATCTTCTTAACGAATTTGAATTCTTTTAAGTCGAGTGTTAATGGAATCATGATTTCTGGTTCTATATCTTTACCAGTATCTTTGCTTGCTTTGATTGCAGCTTCAACAATAGCTCTTGCTTGCATTCTACCGATTTCTGGGTAGGTGACATCAAGTCTACATCCTCTGTGACCCATCATTGGGTTGAATTCGTGGAGATATTCAATTCTTGCTTTGATTTGATCAACTGTCTTGTTGAGTGAATCAGCAAGTTCTTTAATCTTATCTTCTTCTTGTGGTAAGAATTCGTGTAGAGGTGGATCGAGTAATCTGACGTTAACATTAATGTGTTTTAAGTCTTTCATGGACATGAATAATCCATAGAAGTCATCTCTTTGATATGGGAGAAGTTCACTTAATGCTTGTTCTCTTTCCTCGACTGTATCAGCAAGGATCATTCTTCTCATATGGAAAATTCTATCACCAGAGAAGAACATGTGTTCTGTTCTACAGAGACCAATACCTTCTGCTCCGAATTCAGCTGCTTGTTTAGCATCTTTTGGAGTATCAGCGTTTGTTCTGATTGATAATCTTCTATATTTATCAGCAAGTTTCATAATTCTTCCGAAGTTACCTGCTTTTGTATCGGCTGGGATTAAAGCCATAGCACCTTCGTAAACACTTCCGGAAGAACCATCGATTGAGATAGTATCGTTTTCATGGAAAACTTTACCATTGATTGTTAATGTTCTAGCTTCTTCATCAACAACAGCAGCGGAACAACCTGTAACACAGCATTTACCCATACCACGAGCAACAACAGCTGCGTGAGAAGTCATACCACCTCTCATTGTTAAGATACCTTCTGCACTAACCATACCTTCGATATCTTCTGGTGATGTTTCAGCTCTAACAAGAACTACTTTTTCACCTTTTTCTCTTCTAGCTTTTGCATCTTCTGCATCGAAGCTAATGTGACCAACACCTGCACCTGGAGAAGCTGGGTTACCTTTTGCTAAAGGAGTAGCTTTCTTTAAAGCTGCTGGATCGAATGTTGGGTGGAGTAATGAATCAAGTAATTTTGGTTCAACTCTTAAGACTGCTTCGTCTTCTGTAATGACGCCTTCGTCTAATAAATCAAGAGCAATCTTTAAGGAAGCAGCAGCGGTTCTTTTACCGTTTCTTGTTTGTAAGAAATAGAGTTTTCCATTTTCAACGGTGTATTCCATATCTTGCATATCTTTATAGTGAGCTTCCATTGATTTGATTGTCTTTTCAAATTGAGCATATACATCTGGCATTTGTTCTTTTAAGTAGTCGATGTGGAATGGAGTTCTGATACCAGCAACGACGTCTTCGCCTTGAGCTTGTGGTAAGTATTCAGCATAGATTTTCTTTTCACCGCTGGATGGGTCTCTTGAGAAAGCAACGCCTGTACCAGAGTTAGCGTTTAAGTTACCGAAAACCATTGATTGAACGTTAACAGCTGTACCCCATTCGTATGGAATAGAGTTCATTTGTCTATAAACGTTAGCTCTTGGGTTGTCCCATGATCTGAAGACTGCTTCGACTGCTTCATGTAATTGGACATATGGATCTGATGGGAAGTCTTCACCGAATTTTTCTTTGTAGTATGCTTTATAAGCTTTAACTAAGTCTTTTAATTGTTCGGTTGTAACTTCTGTATCGAGTTTGTAACCATTATCTTCTTTAATTTTATCGAGCATTCTGTCCATATCTGTTCTTGGCCAACCTTTTGCGATGTTGGTGAACATTAAGATAAATCTACGATATGAGTCAAATGCGAATCTTTCGTTACCACTAACTTTTGCGAGAGTTTCGACGGATTTATCATTTAAACCGAGGTTTAAGATTGTATCCATCATACCTGGCATAGAAACTCTAGCTCCGGATCTAACAGAAACTAAAAGAGGAGTCTTTGTAGGATCGATTCCGCCAAAAGATTTTCCAGATTCTTCTTCGACAGCGTGGATACTCTTATCGATTTCATCGATTAAACTTTCAGGTAATTTTTTTCCACTTTGATAATAGAGAGTGCATGCTTCAGTTGAAATTGTGAAACCTTGTGGAATTGGGATGCCGATGTGGGTCATCTCTGCTAAGCCTGCACCTTTTCCTCCGAGAAGCTCTTTGCCTAAACCATAAGCTTCTTTAAAGAGGTAAACATACTTTTTAGCCATTTAATAAAACCTCCAATTTTTGGCAGTTGTTTTAACAACTGCCTTGATTATATCATAAAAATTCGAAGGTTTAATCTAGATAATAAAAAATTTCTATATATGGGTTTAAAAGAGGGTTAAAACTAAATGAACTTTTATCTTATAAGAAACTTGTGAAAAACAAATGCTGAGTTTTCTTAAGACTTGTGAAAATTAAATTCTATTAAAATATTTGAGATTTGCAGACTTTTTATATTTATATACAATGTAAAAGCCCATTCAATATGTAAAACACCCTTTTAAAAATAATCTTCTTCTTTATAATTGTATTTATGGAAAACAAAACTGTTATTGCGATTGATTATGGAACTCAAAGCGTTAGAGTTTCTATCATTGATCAAAAAGGAAAATTTTTAGCTTTCGAGCAAGTAAGATATGATAAACCATACTTTTCACCTGAACCCGGATATTGTGAACAATACCCAGATTATTATTATGATTGCATGTGTAAAGCAGCAAAAAGATTGACTGAAAAACACCCTGAACTTGTTAATAAAGTGTCTAGTATTTCTTCAACTTGTTTTAGGGATACTGCTGTTTATTTAGACGAAAATTTTAATGTTATTAGACCATCTATTATTTGGCTTGATCAAAGACAGGCCGACTTAAAAAGAAAACTTCCTTTTTATCAAAACGCAGCTTTTTATATTGTTGGAATGACTCAAACTGTTAACCTTAACAGAAAAAGAACACCAGCAATTTGGCTACAAGAAAACGAGACTGAAAATTGGAAAAAGATTAAGCATTATGTTCCTTTAAATGTTTATTTAAATTTTAGAATGTTGAATGTTTTAAGTGATAGTGCTTCTAACATGATTGGACATTATCCTTTAAATTTTAAAAAAGGGAAATGGTACAAAAATGGTGCTTTAAAAGGCGAACTTTATAACATTGATTCTAACTTAATGCCTGAGATTTCTCCTGTTGGTGCTGTAATTGGAAAAATTACAAAGAAGTGCTCATTTGAAACCGGTTTTCCTGAAGGACTTGAATATATTACAACTGGAAATGATAAATCTTGTGAGGCGCTTGGAAGTGGGCAAGTTGATTCTCAAAGCGCGCATGTTAGTTATGGGACGAGCTCTTCTATTGCGGTAATCAGTCAAAAGTATTTTGAACCAGAGAGGTTCTTGCCTTCTTATATTGCTTCTTTCCCGGGATGGTATAGTGGAGAAGTTCAAATTTATAGAGGATATTGGATGCTGACCTGGTTTGTTCAACAATTTGGACAGAACGAGTCTCTTGAAGCACAAATTGAAAGAATTGCTCCTGAAGAAATTCTTAATGAAAAGATCATGGATATTCCACCAGGATCGAATGGACTAATTTTACAACCATATTGGGGACCAGGATTAAGTAGGCCTTTAGCAAAAGGTGCTGTAATTGGTTTTTTTGATGTTCACACAAAATTTCATTTTTATAGAGCCATCATTGAAGGAATTGGTTTTGCATTAAAAGAAGGATTAGAAAGTATCGAAAAAAGAAGCGGACTAAAGGTTAAATATTTAACAATTAGTGGAGGTGGATCAAGAAGTGATGCTATTTGTCAAATTACCTCAGATTTATTTAACTTACCAGTATATAAAAGCGAAACCTGTGAGAACTCTTCTTTAGGGTGCGCTTGTGCTCAGTTTTTAGCTTTGGGTGTATATAAATCTTTAGATGAAGTTAAAAGAAATATGATTCGCTATAATAAAGCATTTACACCAAACAAAAAAGCTAGTGAAGAATATAAGAAATTATATGACAGAGTTTATTTAAAGGTTTATCCAAGTCTTGAAAAGATATATAAAGAGTTAACAGAAATAGACGTAGAATTTGTAAAAAAACACAATAAAGACAAAAAATAGTCGAGTTTTGCGAGGAATTTTATTGGTTTTCGAATATAAATGTCTCTTTACCTGCTTTAGCAAAAGCTAAAAGTCTGTTAAAGAAAACATATCCATCAAACTTTTTTTTAAAGAGTTTTGGGTATTTAATTTTTGCTAAAGATAAGCCGGAAATTAATGTTAAAAAAGTATAGTAAAGTCTTTTAAATTCAAAAACATTTTTTAAGTCAGGAAGGTCTTTTCTGATGCGAGAAAAAGATTCGACCAATGAATTTCTTATCTCTTTAGGGAAACTAAAAATAGATGATCCACTATTAAGTTCCTCTAATTTTTTATTTGTATAAAAATAGATGTAATAATTTCTATTGTTTGCATCGTTAATAAAATCAAATATTGTGACTACAGCTTCTTGCAAAAAAGGATAGCCTGGTTCACATCTTTCTTTGATCTTTAAAAATTCTTCAAAGAAAAGTTGCTTACTTCTTCTCTCAACTTCCTTAAAGACTTCGTTTTTTGAGGAAAAATAGTGATAAAAAAGTCCATGGCTGTATTGACACTCTTTAGTTATCATATCGATTGTAACTCTTTTATAGCCATATAAAGAAAATAGTTTCAAAGAAACATTCGCAATTGTGTCAATTCTTTTTTCTCTTAATTCTTTTGTCTCAAAAAACGTACGTGGCATATTAACCTTATACTAGTTAATATTGACTAATTTGTCAATTTTAAAAAGCATTTTACACAATTATTTTTTAATAAATATCTAGGTTTTGCGATTTTTTTAAATTATTTTAGTTTTTTTCCAAACGAAATCTTCTTATAATTGTATTAATAATGGAGGGATAAAAGTGTATTTAATTGTGGGGCTAGGAAATCCAGGAAAAGAGTATGAGCATACACATCATAATATGGGATATGATGTTGTAGATAAGTTGGTGGATTCTCTTGGATTAACTTTTGATAGAGAAGGTTTTAAAGGGGTTTATGTTAAAGCTAAATTTATGGATGAGGATTTAGTTATTTTAAAACCAACAACATTTATGAATCTAAGTGGAGATTCAATTATTTTAGCCTTGAATTTTTTCAAGATTCCAATTTCAAATATGATAGTTGTTTATGATGATATGGACACTCCTTTAGGACACATTAAGCTTAAAGTAAAAGGATCTAGTGGTGGACATAATGGGATCAAATCAATCATTAAAAATATTGCCACTGAAGAATTTAATAGAGTTAAGGTAGGAATAGGACATCCTGAAAGTAGAAATATCTTAGATTTTGTATTAACCAAGCCTACAAAAGAGGAAGAACCTTTAATTTATGAGGCACAAAAAAATGCTGTTGAAGCTATAAAAGTGGCTATTAAGGATAGTTTCAATAAAGCGATGACAATGTATAATAAATAGGGGCAAATTTGACTAATTTATTAAAAAACGCAGAAAATTTATTTGAGGTCGAAAATTTAAAAGGCAACAAAACTTTTGTTACGGATGTTTTTGTTGGAACAATTTTGCTATCACTTAAAAAATATAAAGAAAGTGATTCAAACATTTTAATTTATGCTGCCAATAATTTTGACGCAAATAACATCTACAACAAACTTTCTTCTTTAATTGATAAAAAAGATATATTACTTTTTCCTGGTGATGATATGATTCGCGTTGAATATATTAGCGAATCTAAAGAAATTAAAAGTGAACTTATTTTCGGCTTATACGAAATGAGACATGCAAAACATAAAGTCGTTATTGTTACTCCATCGATTTTATATCGTTATTATCCATTAATTGAAACTTTTGATGAATCATTTTTTGAACTTCATGTTGGCGATGACATTGATCTAAATTGGTTTAAACATAAATTAACTGAACTTGGTTATTTAGCTGTTTCCAAAATTGACCAGTCCCTAGAATACGCTGCTCGTGGCGGAGTTATTGACGTTTTCTCACTAAATTATGAAGATCCTATTAGAATTGAGTTTTTTGATACCGTCATTGAATCGATACGACTATTTAAAATTGAAACTCAAACAAGCTATAAAAAGCTTGATAAAGTTGTTGTCATTCCGGCCACAATTAATTTGCTTACCGAAGAAGAAAAGGATAAAGCAAAAAGTAAAATTGAAAATCAACTTGCTAAAGATATATTAAATAAAGATGCAATAGATGCAGACGAATTAAAAGCTAATGTAAGTGAAGATATAGATAGTATTTTAAATGGCTGCATCGAAAGTAAATCTTATAAATATTACGGATTTATCAAAGAAAAGTTTGCAGAATTCACAGATTATTTAAAAAATTTCATTGTTATAGTTTCTGGCGAAGATGAATTTCAAAAGTCGAAAGAACTATTATTTAAAGAATCTTACAACTTCTTATTAGAACTTCAAACAAAAAATAAAAGCATATCTCACCTTGCATACTTCAACGAAAGAGCAAGTGTTTTTAAAGGATCGATTGAAAACAACTATTTAAATTCTTTCTACCTGCAAAAGATCGACGTTTCAATCCCTATTCGAAGTTTGTCTTATTTAGACCCAAAAGGATCTACGGCTTTAATACTTTTAGAAACTTTATTGAAAGGCAAAGCAAATATTTTAATTGTTTACCATAATGATGATGAGAAAAAACAAATTAGTGCTTTGCTTGATAATTCTAATATTGAATATGTGGAAACAGAAAACTATTCGTTAGATCAAAACTTTAGAGTTTCTTTGACTTATGGAAGTTTTAATACTTCTTTCGAAATTCTTTCTGAAAACCTAATTCTTTTAGCAAGTGATGACTTGTTATTTGAAAAAAGACGTTTAAAAACTTATTCAACGCATTTTAAAAAAGGGAAAATCTTAGAAAGTTATGAAGAACTTGAACCAGGTGATTATGTTGTTCATGAAAAATATGGTATTGGAAAATTTATCAAAATAGAAACTATCGAACTCGATGGAAAACATAATGATTATCTAGAAATTCAATATGCAAACGATGATAAACTTTATGTCCCACTTTACCAATTTAATTTAATCAGAAAATTTGTTGGTAAAGAAGGAACAACGCCCAGGCTTACTAATCTCAACTCTAACCAACGGGAAAAAACCAAGAAAAAAATAAAAGATAAAGTTAATGATTTAGCTGATAGATTACTTTCACTTTATCAAGAAAGAGCAAGTATTGCAGGGTTTTCTTTTGAAAAGGACGATGAAATTCAAAAAGCGTTTGAAAACGAATTTGAGCATGAATTAACCGAAGACCAAAAACAATCTGTTAAAGAAATAAAGGAAGATATGGAAGCACCACATCCTATGGATAGACTTCTTTGTGGTGATGTTGGCTTTGGAAAAACTGAGGTTGCTTTTGAAGCTGCGATGAAGGCGGTTTTATCTGGCAAACAAGTTTGTATTTTATGCCCAACCACAGTTTTATCAATGCAGCATTATAAAGTTGCACTCAGTAGATTTTCTAACTTCAAGATTAATATCAAACTTCTTAATAGAATGGTTACTACTAAAGAGACTAACGAAATTCTAGAAGGACTAAAAAATGGGAACGTTGATTTATTGATAGGTACGCACAAAACTTTAAATAGTAAGGTAGTTTTTAAAGACCTTGGTTTACTTATTATTGATGAAGAGCAAAGATTTGGTGTTGAACAAAAAGAAAAAATAAAAGAAAGATATCCAAATGTTGACGTTTTAACTCTTTCAGCAACTCCTATTCCAAGAACACTTCAATCAGGACTTGTAGGACTTAAAGCTATCTCTAAAATTGAAACGCCACCAATTGAAAGACTCCCTATTCAAACTTACGTTATTAATTATGATGAAAATATAGTAAAAGAGTTGATAAAAAGAGAGCTAGCGAGAAAAGGTCAAGTCTATTATATTTTTAATGACACCATCAGAATCTATGAAAAACAATTAAAACTTCAAAACCTCGTTCCTGAAGCAAACATTGGGATAATTCATGGAAAAATGGATAAAGAAGATATTGACCTTGTAATGCACGCATTTTATGAAGGAGAAATTGATGTTCTTTTAGCCACTACCATTGTTGAAAACGGAATCGATGTTAGAAACGCCAATCTTCTAATTGTGGAAGATGCTGATCATTTTGGCTTGTCGCAACTTTATCAAATTAAAGGAAGAGTCGGAAGAGGCGACAAAATCGCTTACGCTTATTTAATGGTAAACGGAAACAAATCTTTGACTGACGAAAGTAAGAAGAGGTTAAAAGCTATTCAAGATTTTACTGAACTTGGAAGCGGATATAAAATTGCACAAAGAGATTTGCTGATTAGAGGAGCTGGCGATATTTTAGGCAAAGAACAAGCTGGTTTTATTGATGAAGTAGGAATTGACATGTATATACGCCTTTTAAATGAAACAATGGCTGAAAGAAAAGGCGAAAATAAACAAAACATATCCAAGGAAATTCATGCATTACAAGATATCGATGCTTACGTTCCAAAACAATTTGCTAAAAACGATGAGAAAATCGAAATTTATCAAAAAATTCTAGATTGCAAGGAGATTTCGAAATTATATCTTTTAAAGGATTCACTCAAGGATCAATATGGAAGTTTGCCTCAAAGTGTCGAACTTCTATTTATCAAAAGAGAAATCAGCATTTTTTTAGATCAAGAGGAATTTGAATCTTATAAAGAATTTAGTAAGCACATTGATATAGTTTTAAGCGCTAAGTTTAGTGAAATTAAAGGCATTGGGACAACTCTTTTTACTAGTTTTTTGAAATTAATTAATAATTTGAAACTTTCTTACCACGATAAATTGATTTATATCTGTATTAATAAAGAGGGGGATTGGATTAAAACCACTCTTGAAGTATTAAAAACCGTTTCTGAGATTTATAAGAACAAAAAGAGGGCATTAATTAAAGATGAGGATTGATAAGTATTTAAAACTAACAAGATTAATAAAAAGGAGAACTGTTGCTAAAGAATTATTAGATAGAGGAATTTTCTTAATTAACGGAAAAGTGGCGAAACCTTCTAGTGAAGTTAATGAAGGAGACATTTTAGTTCTTCAATTAGGAAGACATAAATTAACCGTTAAAGTATTAAAAATTGTTAATTACTCAAAGAAAGAAGACTCACACGAACTTTATACAGTCATAAATGATGAAATTATTGAAGAAAGTAATGAAATTATCTAAAAGTGAAAAATATCTACTGACCTGTAGCTATGGGCCAGATTCAATGGCTTTGTTTTTTTACTTACTAGAAAATAACTTCGATTTTGAAATAGCACATGTTAATTATCATATTCTTGCGCAAGCAGATGATGATGAAAAAGGAATAAGAGAATTTGCAAATAAATACGACATCAAAATTCATGTTCTTTCGACTTACATGCCTGAAAATGTGAATGAAGAAATTTGGGCAAGAAATGTTAGATATACTTATTTTGAAGAACTTGCAAAGAAACTAGGTATAAAAAACGTACTTGTAGCACATAATGAGGGAGACTTGATTGAGACTTATTTGCTTCAAAAAGCAAGAGGTGGAGTTTTCTTTAAGTATGGCTTAAGTGAAGTTTCAGAAAGGGGCTATATAAAAATTATTAGACCTCTCTTAAAGATAAAAAAAGACGATTTAGAAAAATATTGTATTTATAACAATGTTCCTTATTCAATCGATCCTTCTAACTTTGATTCAAAGTTCAAAAGAAACGCCATAAGAAAAGAATTAAAGTTAAAGAGCGATACAGAAATTGAACAAATAGTAAATGAAATTAATGAAAAAAACCTGCAAAACTCCCTTATAATTAAGAAATATAAAAAGCTAGGGTTACCTAACAAACTCTATATTAATAAGGATTTACTTAAAGACATTACAGTTGAAGAATTCCAACTGCTCTTGATTTACATGCTTCTTAATAAAGGAATTTATACTTCTTTTAGTAAAGGAAGAGTTAAAAATCTTTTAGAAGTAATTTATAACAGCAAACTAAATCACAGGGAAAAAATTGATGACAATTATTACTTATCTATTGATTATGGTGAATTAAAAATTGTGAAGAAAGGAACTCGTTACGAGTATTTCTTAAACGACAAAGAAGATGGGAATCCACTATTTAAGATTAATTCTGATTCGGAAGATTTTGAATTAGTAAAAGATAATTTCCCAATCAAAATTAAACCAGCTCTAGAAGGTGTAAAGTATAGGAAAAATGGCAAAACTTTCAAGGTAAATAGAGAATTTATCTCTTGGAAGTTACCTTGGTATCTTAGAGAAGTTTGGCCTGGTATATACACTAAAAATGATGAGTTAATTTATGTGCCACGTTATCAAATTAAAGTTAAAAAGAACGGACTTTTACTTTTTAACCCAGATAGGCTTTTATGAACATAGAGCAATAAGATTGAAAAAAATCAAACTTAGATTAAAATAAACGAGAAACATTAAACGTGCTTTATGTAATAAAGCAAATAGTCTAAAATGTTTTTTATAACGAAATCTTAATTCAAAAAAAGGAGTTATTATGAATAAAGAAAAGAAGAAATCCAAATGGTTTAGTTTCTTAATATACTTTTTCATCATTGTACTTGGTATTTTCCTCATTTATTTCATTGTAAATCAAATGAACCAAAGATATACATCAATCGCCACAAGCGATATGGTGAACTTAGTATACAATCAAGAAGATAATTACGATGTCTTAAGTTTTGAAGCTGTTCAAAATGGAGATGAGACGACTTTAAATGTTACTTTTATTGACGAGAGCACTTACCAAGTTAATGAAAACGGACAAGTTAGTGGCGGTTCGTTATCTTATTACTCAACAACAATTTTAAGTGAGCAATTTAACAATAGTAAGTTTGGCAATGGCGAAAACGCCAACACAATGTTTGATCAACTTTGTGCAGAAGTAAAAGCTTCAGAAGCTAAATACCCTAAGCTTGTTGATGGAGGATATATTGGATACAATACCTCAATTTATGTCGAAAATCCTTTCTGGTCTTGGTTACCAACAATTATTTATATTGTAATTATCATTATTATTGGTGTTTTCTTCTTCAAGATGCTTTCTGCAAGCGCTGGAGGAAACCAATCGGCTTTAGATTTCAGCAAATCAAAAGCTAGAAGAATTGATGATAGCAAAGTTCGCTTTAAAGATGTAGCAGGATGTGACGAAGAAAAAGCGGAAATGATGGAAATTGTCGACTATCTTAAAAATCCAAAGAAATATACAAAATGTGGTGCTAAGCTTCCAAAAGGCTTCTTACTTGTTGGTCCTCCTGGTACCGGTAAAACTTTATTAGCAAAAGCTGTTGCTGGTGAAGTTGGTGTTCCATTCTTCTCGATTTCTGGTTCTGACTTCGTTGAAATGTTTGTTGGTGCTGGTGCTGGTAGAGTTAGAGATTTATTCAAGACCGCAAAACAAAATGCTCCATGTGTTATTTTCATTGATGAAATTGATGCTGTAGGTAGACAAAGAGGAGCTGGGTTAGGCGGTGGTAACGACGAAAGAGAACAAACTCTTAACCAACTTTTAGTTGAACTTGATGGTTTCGAAGAGAACTCTGGAATTATTGTTATTGCTGCAACAAACAGATCTGATGTTTTAGACCCTGCTTTATTAAGAGCTGGGCGTTTCGACAGACAAATTACCGTTAATTTACCAAATAAAGAAGGCAGAGAAGCTATTTTCAAAGTTCATGCTGCAAACAAGAAATTAGAACCTAATGTTGATTTTGGTCAACTTGCAAAAAGAACTGTTGGCTTTAGTGGTGCAGATATTGCAAACATCTTAAATGAAGCTGCTATCCTTGCTGTTAGAGGTAACCGTGAGGCAATCTCTCTTGCTGATATTGATGAAGCAATCGACAGAAGAATTGCTGGACCTGCAAAAACAAGTAAAGGCTTAAATGATAAAGAAAGAAGACAAGTTGCTTATCACGAAGCAGGTCACGCTATTGTTGGTTTAACGTTACCACATGCTGAAAAAGTTAGAAAAATTACTATTATTCCACGTGGACAAACTGGTGGTCACGTATTAATGGGACCAGAAGACGATAGATTCCTTCTTACAAAGAATGAACTTGAAGCAGAAATTGCTGGTTTATTAGGTGGAAGAAGTAGCGAAGAAATTTTCTTCAAAGACGTCTCAACTGGTGCAAGCAATGATATTGAAAGAGCAACACAAATCGCAAGAAGCATGGTTGTTGAATATGGTATGTCTAGCTTAGGACCTATTCAGTATGAAAGAAATACAGGAAGTGTATTCTTAGGAAGAGATTATACTAACGCTCAACGTAATTTCTCTGTAGCGGTTGCTGATGAAATAGATAAAGAAATTAGAAAAATCGTTGAAAGAGCACATGCTCAAGCTCTTAAGATAATCACTGAAAGAAAAGATGATGTAATCTTAATTGCTGAAACATTGTTATCACATGAAACAATTAACGAAGAAGAAATTGCTTATCTTTTAGAACACAGAGAACTTCCAAAAGAATCAGTTTCTCAAGCTCAAGCTGCTCATGAAGCAAGCTTCCATATCTTAAACGGAGCTAACAACGAGAAGGTAGAAGAAAATAAAGAAAGTAATCCTACTCAAGAAACAGCAGAAAATGTAGTTAAAGAAACAAGCGAAGTAAAAGAAAAAACTTCTTCAAAAGAGGAAATTAAAGAAGTTCCTCAAAGCGAAGAAATTAAAAAGGAAGAAAGTAAAGAAACTTCAGCGAAAGAAGAAAAATAATTTAGTTTGATGGGCTTTTTCATTAAAGACAAAGAAATTAAAAGTAGAGTTATCCTCGCTCCAATGGCGGGGATAACTTCTTTTTCTTATAGAAATTTTATGCATAAGTTTGGCGCCGACCTTACTTATACTGAAATGATTAGTGACTATGGTTTGATATATAAAAATAAGAAAACCATAGATATGCTTTATACTGATGAAAGTGATAGACCTCTTGCAATTCAACTATTTGGTGGAAGTAAGGAAACCATATTACAAGCAATTGATGTTTTGAATGATTTAAATCTTAAGTATGATTTCTTGGATTTAAATCTTGCTTGCCCAGTCCCGAAAGTTACAAAAAATAATGCTGGCAGCAAATGGCTAACAGACGAAGAAAAACTTTATGACATGGTTTCAAGCGTCGTTAAAAGAAGTTCAAAACCTGTGACTGCAAAAATTAGACTAGGATATGAAGATATAAATGTTGATAGAATTGCTCCGCTTCTTGAAAAAGCAGGAGTTAGTTTTATTGCGATTCATGCTAGGACTAAGAAAGAACTTTATTTAGGAAAACCAAACTTCAATGCGTTATCTAAAATAAGAGATGAAATATCAATTCCCTTCTGTGTAAGTGGAAATATTTACACAGTTGAAGATGCTTTAGAAGCTTTAAATATAACTAGGGCCGACGCTGTAATGGTTGCAAGAGGTGGAATTGGCAACCCCTTACTTGTTACAAACATTAATAAAGCGTTGAACGGTGACTGTGATTATTTAATTCCAGATTTTGATGGTCAAAAAAGATATTTATTAGAATTTGCAGAGACACTCATTAAGGAAAAAGGAGAAAGAAACGCTTTTGCAATTTTAAGAGGTGTTGCCCCTAAATTCTTTAATAATTTAAATTTACCAAACATAAAAGAATTAAGAAGCGCATTAACAAAAGAAATTTTATCTTTGAAACAGCTTGATGAAGTTGTTGAAGATTATAGAAACGCGAATCTTACCTTGTAAGATTGCTTTTTCAAAATAGTGAAAAGTTTATTGTATTTTTGTATAATACAACAGCCAAAGAAGGAGAGTTATTATGGAAGAAAAGTTAAACGATCAAGAACTTGCTAGAAGAGAAAAACTTAAAAAACTTGCTGAATTAGGTGTGAATCCTTGGGGAGAGGCTTATAAAAGAACTGATACAACTCTTACATGCAGAGAAAAATCTGAAGGCAAAACAAACGAAGAACTCGAAACGAACCACATTTATGTAGATGTTGCAGGAAGAATTATGTTCTTAAGAAAGATGGGAAAAGCATCTTTTGTTAATATTCAAGATAAATTTGGAAAGATTCAAATCTATATTTCTATTGATACGGTAGGAGAAGAATCCTACAACATTTTTAAAGTCTGTGATATCGGAGATATCGTCGGATTTTATGGAAGATTAATGCTTACAAGAACTGGCGAACTTACAATTAGAGCTGAAAAATTTGCTTTCTTAACAAAGTCTTTAAAACCATTACCAGAAAAGTTCCATGGTCTTACTGATGTAGAAGAAAGATGTAGACATAGATATGTTGATTTAATTATGAATGAACAATCAAAACGTACTGCACTTTTAAGACCACAAATTATTAGAAGTATGCAAAGATTCTTTGATGCAAGAGGATTTGTTGAAGTTGAAACAAGCGTCTTACAACCTATTTTAGGTGGAGCTAATGCACGTCCATTCATTACTCATCACAACACCTTAAATAAAGATTTCTATTTAAGAATCGCTACTGAACTCCAACTTAAGAGACTTATTGTTGGTGGGCTAGAAAAAGTTTATGAATTTGGTAGACTTTTTAGAAACGAAGGAATGGATACAAAACACAATCCAGAATTTACAACAGTAGAAGTTTATGAAGCTTATGGCGATCTTCAAAGCATGAGAGAGTTAGCTGAAAACGTTATCAGAAATACATGTAAAGAGGTTTTAGGAACAACAAAAATTAATTACCAAGGAATTGAAATTGATTTTGGTCCTGAGTTTAGATGGGTCTCAATGGCTGAACTTGTAAAAGAAAAGACAGGTCTTGATTTTACAGGCGACATTAAATTTGAAGATGCTGTTGATTTTGCTAAGAAACACGGAATCAAAGTTGAACCACACTGGACAAGTAATGGTTATATCTTAAATGCATTATTTGAAGAGTTCTGTGAAAAGGATTTAGTACAACCAACATTCGTCTATGGACATCCAATAGAAATCTCTCCTTTAACCAAAAAGTCTGCAGATCCTAGATTTACTGAGAGATTTGAACTTTATATCAACACTACAGAATATGCAAATGCTTATAGTGAGCTAAATGATCCAATTGATCAAAAAGAAAGATTTATTGCTCAACTTAAAGCTAAAGAATTAGGTGATGATGAAGCAAACGAAATGGATAGCGACTTCATCGAAGCATTAGAATATGGAATGCCACCAACAGGCGGAATAGGTATTGGTATTGATAGACTTGTAATGCTTTTATTAGACCAACCATCAATTAGAGAAGTTATATTGTTCCCTTGCATGAGAGACGAAAAATAAAATATTTTTAATTAATTTGACCTTACACTATTTTGTAATAGTGATAAGGTCTTTTTTGTTAAAGTACTTTTTCTTTACTTTGCGGGGCGGTTTGTATATAATACAAAAGCACTTTAGGGTGTCTTCTCTGCTCTAACTTATTTGATTAGAGCCAGATTGTCCAGAGGGAGGTAAGGTAAATGAAAAAGTACGAAATTATGTACATTCTTAAAGCCGGCCTTGATGATGCTGCAAGAAAAGCAGAAGTTGACAAATTACATGGAGCAATCACTTTAAAAGGTGGTAAAGTTCTTGATGTTAATGAATGGGGACTTCGCGAATTTGCATATCCTATCAAAAAAGAAACAAAAGGATATTATGTTGTCATCAAAATTGAAGCTGATAGTGTCGCTCTTAACGAATTTGATCGTATCACAAGATTCGACAACAATGTTTTAAGAACATTAGTTACTGTCGATCATCAATAATAAGGAGACAGACATGATTAACAGAGTTATTTTAGTTGGTAGAATTACCAAAGAACCAGAACTTAGAACGACAGGAACTGGTGTTAACGTATTAAGTTTTACATTAGCTTTTGATAACAAAACAAAAAACGCTGATGGAACACGTTCTAGCAGTTTTATTAACTGCACTGCTTGGAGAAATAATGCTGATATTATTTCAAGATATTGCCATAAAGGTAGCCAAATCGGAATTGATGGTTCTTTACAAGAAAGAAGATATCAAAGAAGAGATGGAACAAACGCAAGCGTAATTGAAGTTGTTGTAAGTGAAGTTACTTTACTCGGTTCAAAAGGAAATAATACCTCTAGTTATAACTCACAACCTGAACCAGCCGCTCAAGGTTATTCACAAGATGAAGAACCTATCGATGATGTTATGAGCGTTGGTGATGGAGATTTAGCAGACGACGATTTACCATTCTAGGTAAATAGAAAGGAAAGGTATGGCAGGTTATTTAAAGAAAAAACCTAAGAAAAAGGTTTGTTATTTTACAAAAAATAAGATCAAACACATTGATTATAAAGATGTCGAGTTATTAAAGAAATTTATTACTCCAAGCGGAAAAATCAGTGCACGTAGAATAACTGGTACAAGTGCTAAGTATCAACGTCAATTAGCTCGCGCTATCAAAAACGCAAGATACATGGCTTTATTACCATATATTCAAGACTAATATAAATTAAGGCGAGTCAAATCGCCTTTTTGTTTACTCAATTTGCTTCAAGTGTATACATATTACATATGTATACTATTTTTAAATATCCCAAATTAAGATATAATAATTAAAGGTTTTTAATATGCAAAAGAAAATTAAACGATTAAAAATAGAAGTATTAATTGTAACTTTAACTCAACTAGCATTTGCTGGAACTTTTTTAACACTTTACTTATTTAATGCTTGGAACATGGATGATGTGATTTTACCTGAAACCATGGCTTATGTATTTTCTTTTTTAGCAATCGCTGACTGTTTTTATATTTGGAGAATTATTTTTGGTATTCTAAAAAACCGTCAACAAAGAGATATTAAATCTGGAGATGCTATTGGAAGCGGCATCGAAGACGCTTACACTTTTGGAAATATTGGTTTTATGGTTGTTGACGAAACTGGAACAGTTTTATGGGAAAGCGACTATTTATTACAAAGAACCGAAAACGTTATTGATGAGTCTATTTATGAATGGTGTCCAAAACTTAAAAATTTATTAGATAAAGATGTTGGTAACGTTATTGATGTTTTGATTAATAATGTTTCTTATTCTGTAAAATTCCTTAGAAATGCGGGACTTTTTATATTTAAGAACACTTCTGAGTATGAAGATTTAAGAAAAGAGCATGTAAATCAAGCAACTTGTGTTGGTATTATGAACATTGATAACTATAACGATGTTACTGCAACAAGTGAATCAAATAGCGATCTTATTGCAAAGGTTAAACTTGAGATTAGTAAATATGCTAATAAGTTTAAAATCTTGTTAAGACCGGTTAGAAGTGATTCTTATTTCATGGTTTGTAACTTCGAAGATCTTGAAAGAGTAAAAAAAGATAAGTTTTCAATTTTAGATAAAGTAAGACAAATTGGTGAAGAAGAAGGAATAAACGTTATACCAACTTTATCAATTGGCTTCGCACATGATTTCCCAGATGTTAATAAACTTAATGAGATGGCATCGACCGCTTTAGAAATCGCTATGTCTAGAGGCGGGGACCAAGCTGTTGTTCAAAAATTTGGAAGCGAAATTGAATTTTATGGCGGTAAGACTGAAGCTCAAGAAAATACTTCAAAAGTTAAAGTTAGAGTTTTTGCTAATTCACTCCTTAATTTAATTAGAAAAAGTACCGATGTTCTTATTATGGGCCACAAGAATAGCGATATGGACTCATTAGGAAGTTGTTTAGGAATTAAAGAAATCTGTGATTATTGTGAGAAGAAAGCGCGTGTTCTCTTTGATTTCCAATCAGTTGAAAAGAAAACTGGCGCTGTCTTAAAAAGCGCACTTGATAGTGAAAAGTTCAAAACAACATATATAAACTGCCAAGAAGCTTTAAAATCAGCTAAAAATACTACACTTATAATTGTTTGTGACGTTTCTAGACCAAATATGACTTTGTGTCCTGAACTTTTGGAAAAAACTGAAAAAATTTGTGTTATTGATCATCACAGAAGAGCTGAAGATTTTATTGAAAAACCTGTTATATCGTTAATTGAAACAAGTGCTTCTAGTGCATCAGAACTTATTGTTGAAATTGCTAAATATAATAGTGAAAAATCACGTATTAGATTTTCGCCAGAAATTGCAACAATTATGTTAGCTGGAATATTTGTTGATACAAACTACTTTAAATCAAAAGGAGTTGGATCAAGAACGTTTGAAGCCTGTTCTGTTTTAAAAGATTGTGGAGCAGATAATGGCAAAGCGGACAACTACTTAAAAGATGATAGAGAAGAAATTGCTATAGTAAACTCTTTCCTCGATAACTATAAAACCATTTCTTATGGAATTGTTATGTGCTATGGAAGAGAAGAAAATAGATTTACCTCAACTGATATTGCAAAAGCAGCAAACGCTTGTATGCAAATTAATGGTGTAAATGCGGCTTTTTCGTTTGCTAGAGTTAATGAAAATACGATTCACATTTCTGGACGAAGTGATGGAACTGTTAATGTTCAAATCTTATGTGAGAAGCTTGGCGGCGGTGGACATTTCTCGATGGCTGCTGCTCAAATCAAAGATAAATCCATGAAAGAAGTTGAAGCTCTTATTAATGAAGTTGTTTTAGAAAATGCCGATTCTGCAAGGAAATTAAAAGAAAAGGAGAGATAGTTTATGGAAGTAATTTTATTAAAAGATGTTAAAGGTGTTGGAAAAAAAGGCGAAAGTAAATCTGTCTCTGACGGGTATGCTAAGAATTTTTTAATACCAAGAAAACTTGCTGTTAAAAAAACCGAAGAAAGTTTGGCCGCTTTAAATAAAGAAAAAGCTCTCGAAGCAAAAAGACAAGAAGAGTTAAAAGATGAAGCTTTAAGAGCAAAAGAAAAATTAGAAAATATTGTAGTTGAATTTAAGTTAAAAGCTCACGCTGACAAAACTCCTGCCGGAAGCATTTCAACAAAAGAAGTTGAAAAAGAACTTAAAGATAAATATGGAATCACAATCGATAAAAGAAAATTTATTGATAAATATCCAATGAACGCTTTTGGTTATACAAATTTAAAAATTGAACTTTATAAAGATGTAATTGGTGTTGTAAGAGTCCATTTAGTCGAGGATACAAGTAAATAAGTATGATTAAAAATTATCCTTCAGATGAATTTAGTGAAAATACACTTTTAGGTATTTGCTTGCTTGATAGCAAAAATGCTGCTGAGATTTTAGTTTCTTTAACTGAAAATGATTTTTATGCTGCAGATTTAAAAAATCGTTCTGTTTTTAGAGCGATGAAAACTTTATATGATGCAGGAACCGCAATTGATGTTACAACCGTCACAAACCAACTTACTAATACCAAAGAATTAACAAAAGTTGGTGGTGTTGACTATTTAATGAAATTAGCAAGATGTGTTACAACGTTCCAAAATGTAGATTTTTATATTAAAAACGTAAAAGAACAAACACTTTTGAGAAACTTACTTGTTGAAATTAATCGTATTGAAACTGATTACAACAATAAAGAAATTAAAGATGTTAATGCTTTTGTTGCAGATTGTGAATCTCGCATCAATAAAATTACGGAAAATAGAAGAGTTAGTGATTTTATCAGTACAAAAGAAGCTGCTCGTATTGTTGGGGAAAAAATCCAAACCAGCCATGGTGTTGAAGGTTCAATTACTGGTATTTCAACTGGTTTTGAAAAGTTAGATGGAATTATTAATGGCTTAAATAAAAACGAACTTGTTATTTTAGCTGCAAGACCATCTGTTGGTAAATCAGCTCTAGCTTTAAATATTGCCTATAATGCTGCCGCAAGAACTGGAAGACCTGTTGCTTTATTCTCTTTAGAAATGTCTACTGACATGATTTTAAAAAGACTTTTCGCTTCTCAAAGCAGCATTGGTTTTGATTATATTCAAAAAGGTATTTTATCTAAAAATGATAGGTTAAAATTAAAAGAAGTTGAAAACGATTTAGCTTCTATTCCTTTATATATCGATGATAACAGTGGTTCTTCAATCGATGATATTGTTTTAAAATCTAGAAAATTGAAAGAATCTAGAGGAGACCTTGCTTTAATTATTGTCGACTACATTGGTTTAATCAATGATCCTAAAAATATCTATAAAGATAATGAACAAGCAAAAGTTTCGTTCTTCTCTCGTAGACTTAAGATGCTAGCCGGTGAACTTGCTTGCCCGGTTTTGTGTTTGTCTCAGCTTAATAGACAAACCGAAGGAAGAGAAAATAAAAGACCTCAACTTTCTGATTTAAGAAGTAGTGGTGCAATCGAACAAGACGCTGATAAAGTTCTTTTCCTTTATAGACCTCAATATTATAAAAACCAAGGCATCTCTTTAGGTGGAGCAAAAGATAAAAACAAAAACGAGGACGAACCACCAAAACTTAACGCAACTGCTGAAATTAGTGATGATAGAAAGAGCGATATTGTCGATGTAATTATTGCTAAAAATAGAAGTGGACGAACCGGTTCAACCGGACTTTGCTTTATGCCTGCCTATGGAAGGTTCTTTACTCCTCAAAATGAAGATTTATTAAGAAACCCAGGACAAATGCCAGGCTCTAATTATTCAGATAAATTTAAAGACGCTGATTCAAATGATTAATGCTTTTATTTTAGCAAGTGGATCTAAAGGCAATGCCACTCTTGTTTTTAATGAGGATACAACAATCTTAATTGATTTAGGAATTTCAAAGAAAGAATTATGTTTTAAATTGAGCGAATTAAACAAAAAGCTTGCAGATATCAATTATTTTTTCTTTACTCACTCTCATTCTGATCACATTAAATCATATGAAGTTGTGCCAATTGAGAAACGTTTTGCTTTAAGAAACGTAGTCGAATTAATGAAGGGTCACGAATTAAAATATTTTAATGAATATAATTTTGGCTCTTTAGTAGTTATACCAATTAAAGCTTCACATGATGCCGGACCAACTTGCGGTTACTTAATAAAAGATAAAGATGAAGAATTAGTATATCTTACTGATACTGGAATGATTCCTAAGAGAACATTAAGTTTTATTGAGAATAAAGATTTCTATATTATTGAATCTAACTATGATTTCGATATGCTTTTTAATAGCTCTAGACCAGAATTTTTAAAGGCTAGAATAGATTCAACTAAAGGCCATTTATCAAACGAAGATAGTGCTTTTTATATGGCTAACTTAATTGGTGATAAAACTAAAAAGATAGTTTTAGCTCATTTAAGTGAGGAATGTAATACTCCAGAAAAAGCGCTTGAAACATATGATGATGTTTTCTTAAAAAATGGTTTAATTATCGACCAATTCGATATTAAATGCGCTAACCAATGGGAGACAGTTCAACTATGATTAAAATTAGACTTGTTACGGTTGGCACTTTAAAAGAAAAATTTTTAAAAGATGCAATTAATGAATATTTAAAAAGATTGTCTCGCTTTGCTAAAGTCGAAATTGTTGAACTTGAAGAATCTAAAATTCAATCAAAAAGTGAAGAACAAATTAAAAAAGAAGAGGGTGAGAGAATTTTAAAAAGAATAAAAGAAAGCGACTATCTTATAATTTTAGATTTAAAAGGTGAAATGCTATCAAGTGAAGAGTTTTCTACTAAATTAAAAAATTTAATTGATAAAGGGGTTTCTCCACTTACCTTTGTGATCGGAGGAACGCTTGGCTTATCAGAAGAAGTTAGAAAAAGAGCAAATTTAAGTATTTCGATTTCAAGAATGACATTTACTCATCAAATGTGTAGAGTTATTTTGTTAGAACAAATTTATCGCGCATTTAAGATTATAAATAACGAAGAATATCATCATTAGGAGGAAAAAGTTTATGGAAATGAAAGAATTCGATTCATTTAAAAAAGTTATTGATGAAAATTATAGCCACATAAATCTATATGAATTAGAGGATGGTTCTAGATTTTATGTTGAACCTAATTTTTACACCCAGCTTCACTATGTAAAAGATCATTTTTATGATTTTTATGAGCAAATCATCGAAAAGATGATTGAAATTGTAAAAAGAAACAAGAAAATGATTTTTACTGCCGACTTTGAAAACCCTGTAGTCTATAAACATGATTATTTTTATAGAGAACTTGATGATGTTTTAGGCGAACTTCGTTTAAGTTTTGATAATAAAGGTAACCCAGATAGCGATTGGAAAGATTAATTAATAAAAATATTAAATAAAAAGCTCACTTCCGAATTTATTGAAGTGAGCTTTTAAAATGCTTTTTAATAGTTAAGATCAATTATAAACAGGTCTTAATTGTCTCATTGAGAGGAACATTGCTCTGAATGCATAGAGCATAATGAAGATCATCATACCCATTGAAGGCATTAAGAAGCCAAATAATGAAAGGATTGCTGGAGATGTTGAAGCCCAGAAAGCCATTGAGTATGTTTCCCAAATTTTGATTTTGTTATTAGGATTATTTTTGCCTCTTGTCATTAACCAGAGAATTAAGCCCATTAAGATGATGATTGATCCATTAACGCCACAATAGATACCAAATGAAATCCATGTAGAATCGAAGCGAGGATCAATATAAACTTGATCACAATATTTTAAGAAGTTTTCAAAAATTGCGTTTTGTTCATCTAAGATTGTGCTTGTAGATGGTAAGTTGTAGTTTAAAACATCTCTAAATGTATAAGTTGAACTTGCTCCAAGCTCTGTAAATATTTCAAGAATGTGATTGTAATTTCCATTTAATGCGGTTGAACCGTTTGCGGAATAATTAACTGCATAGAAACTATCATTTGTGAAAAGAATATAAGGAGTTGTACGTGTATATCTAGCTTCAGCTGCTTGAGTATATCCATCAGCAAAGTTTGTATTTGTTCCTTGAATTTGGGCAATGTAAGTATTTAAATTTGCTGTTTCACTTTCGTCATAAATTACATAAATATCTAATAAATTAGAAGTTGTAATTGAGCCCGTTGTAGTTGTAATTGTTCTTTTGTAAGAATATAAAGGTCTTGGTGCTTTTGTGCCATCACTTAAAAGATAAGAATTGCCATAATCTGTGCTTCTATTTGTGGTAGAAGAAAGTTTATTTGTTTCTTTATCAAAAATAATTTCGCTTGTTTCAGAGTTTTCATGATGTAAATAAGCGTAAAGTCCATTTAAAAATGGATCAGAGTAGTTGACATTAGTTCCACTTAAAAAGTTTCTTCCTTGAGTTGTAGCTTGTGTAACTGTTGTTGGTAAAACAGAAATAACAAGAGAGACAACAAAAACAATAAGTGACCAATACCACTTTGTTGTAGTAGCAACTTCAACAACTGCGTCGTTTTTCCAGAGAGTTCTTACAAATTTCATCACAGTTGCAAAGTTAAATTTCTTCTTAGGTTTAATAATTTTAGCTTTTTCTTTTGCCATTTAAGATTCCTCGTTTTTTTGAATTGCAAGTAATAGTATAAACTATTAATAGTTTATAAACAAATTATTTTAATAATCGAAATTTTGAGCATTTGGTTATAAAGTTTTAAATTTTTAAGAGTCGAAAATAAGTCAAAAATCATTGACTAAAACCCTCAAAATAAATAATATATTTTCACTTGGGGATGTACTGGTTTCGACATGTATTCCTTGGCATTGATTGCAGTCGAGTTGTGACGTAATCACAAACAAAAATTATCTGGCAACAGAAATTACAATTACGCATTCGCTGCTTAGTCAGCACTCATTAAGAGTTAGCGTGGGGTTAGATTAAATTTCTCTCGTTTAATCATAACTTCTCAATTTAGAGAGATAGGTTTTACTTGATGATTATAAAGTAAGAATGAAAATCAATAATCTAGTGGTGTAAAGTTCGTTAAGATTGATAAGCCACGAAATTTAAATCTTAACTAAACTGTAATAGTCATTGTAGAAGAGTATGTGGACCGGAGTTCGACTCTCCGCATCTCCACCAAGTAAATTAGTGTGTTTTTTAATAAAACCTTGCAAATCATCGGTTTTTTTAATAAATCTAGGATTTTAAGGATTAATTAGATAAAAGTCTGGTTCCCTTGTGGAGCCTATTTTATTTGTTTTTTTATAAAATTTTGTTGTTTAAAAATTGCAGTAATTCTCGATTTTTCCTTTTAAATTAAAAAGCCAAAAAGTAAAATATTTTTAGAGAAATTAGAAATATTTTGGGAGATTTAAAATGAAAGAAGTTTTTATTGGTGTTGACGTTGGAGGAATGTCTATTAAAGCAGGTTTGGTAGATGAAAAAGGCAATATTTTATTTAAAGATTCTGTTAAAACCAATAGTAAGGATGGAGGCAAAGAAGCTTTACTTAAAGACATTAAATCTTTAATGATTGAGATGATAGATAAAGCCAAAGAAAATAATTTAGACTGTAAAGCGATTGGCTTTGGAATTCCTGGTGTCGTTAATAATAACTTAGGAACTATTGATTATGCTTGCAATTTATATGTTGAAGATGTTCCTCTAAAAGATTATTTAAAAGACCTCGGCTTACCGGTTTTCTTATCAAATGATGCTAACGTTGCTGCTTTAGCTGAAGAAAGATTTGGAGCTGGAAAAGGTTATACTGACGTTATCCTTGTTACTCTTGGAACTGGAGTTGGCGGCGGAATTGTTATTGGCGATAAATTATTCGAAGGTATCGATGGAAAGGGAGCTGAAATTGGCCACACTGTAATTGTAGTTGATGGAAAAGAATGTAGCTGTGGAAGAAGAGGATGCTTTGAAGCTTATGCTAGTGCAAGCGCACTTTTAAGACTAACAAGAGAAGAAATGATTAATAATAAAAATTCAAAAATGTGGGAGTATTGCGGGCATAATTTAGAAAATGTCAGTGGTTTAACAAGTTTTGAATGTGCAAAAGCTGGCGATGAGGCCGCAAATAAAGTCATCGAAACCTATGTTAAATATTTAAGTGAAGGTATCTTAAATCTCTGTAATACTTTTAGACCACAAGTTATTTTAATTGGTGGTGGAATCTCTAACCAAGGCGATTATTTATTAAATAAAATTACAGCTTATTGTGAAAAATTCCATTATGGATATTCTCATACTCCAAAAGTTGAAATTAAGATTGCTTCATTAAAAAACGATGCCGGAATTATTGGTTGCGCTTGTTTAGCAATGGATAACCTAAAATAGTCTAAATTTCCTATTTAAAATTAAATATAGTTTTTGAATTAAAGGGTGCTTTAATTTATGATTAATAAGGGCACCCTTTTAAATAGTTTAATTTTTATATATATATCGAGGTTTTCTTATGGATAAACAAATGAAATTTATATTTGTTACAGGCGGCGTTGTATCAAGTTTAGGAAAAGGAATTAGTGCAGCTTGCATTGGCCGTCTTTTGAAAAGAAGAGGACTTAAAGTTTTTTCAATGAAACTTGATCCATATTTAAACATCGATCCAGGCACCATGTCTCCTTATCAACATGGAGAAGTTTTTGTTACAAAAGATGGAGCAGAAACTGACCTTGATTTAGGCCATTATGAACGTATTATTAACACCTCTTTAACTAAAGAAAGTAGTGTAACAAGCGGAAAAGTCTATAGTGCTGTTCTTGAAAAAGAAAGAAGAGGTGTTTATTTAGGTGCTACAATTCAAATTATTCCTCATATCACTAACGAAATTAAAAGTAGACTCTATGAAGCTTTTAAAGCAAAGGGCGATACTGATGTTTGTATTGTTGAAATTGGCGGAACAGTTGGTGATATTGAATCACTCCCATTTTTAGAGGCAATCAGACAATTAAGAAGAGAACTTGGTTATGAAAATACATTTTACGTTCATAACACTTTAGTTCCTTATCTTAAAACAACAGGAGAAATTAAAACTAAGCCAACTCAACATAGTGTTAAAGAATTAACTGGTTTAGGAATTCAACCAGATGCTCTTCTTTTAAGGTGTGAAAATAATATCGACATAGAATCAAAAAGAAAAGTTGCTTTATTCTGTAACGTAAGTGATGAAGCTGTCATTAGCGTAAAAGATGTTCCAATCATTTATGAAGTTGCTTTAAATTTACAAAAACAACATCTTGATGACTTAATTGTTAAACATATGCAGCTTAAATGTGCTGAAACAAGCGACATGACTGATTGGGTTAAATTAATTGAAAAAATTAAACGTATTAAAAAGTCTGTTAAAATTGCTCTTGTTGGAAAATATGTTTCTTTACATGACGCTTATATATCGGTTGTTGAATCTATAAAATATGCAGGTTATGCAATTGATAGAAACATCGAAATTAAATGGATAAATAGCGATAACTTGAATGATGAAAATATTGGAGAATATTTACACGATGTTCAAGGCATTATAGTTCCAGGTGGATTTGGTAAAAGAGGAACTGAAGGAAAGATCACTGCAATAAAATACGCAAGAGAACATAACATCCCATATTTAGGTCTTTGTTTAGGTATGCAACTTAGTTTAATTGAATACGCAAGAAATGTTTTGCATATTGAAGATGCAAATTCTACTGAGTTTGATGAACATTGTAAAAACAACATTATTGATTATTTACCTAATCAATATAAAGGAATTAAGATGGGTGGAACAATGAGACTTGGTGAATATGATTGTGAACTTCTTGAAGGAACAAAAACATTTGCTTTATATGGAGAGAAGAACATCAAGGAAAGACATAGACATAGATATGAATTTAATAATAAATATAAAGAAATGTTTAATGATGGCAATTTAAGTTTTAGTGGAATTAACCCACAAACCAATTTATGTGAAATTGTTGAACTTAAAAACCATTCATTCTTTATTGCTTGTCAATTCCATCCAGAATTCTTATCAAGACCATTAAAAGCTCATCCATTATTTTTAGGCTTTATTAAAGCTGCAAATGAAATTAAATTAGAAAATGAATAAAAATTATAAAGAGAACATTAAAAATAGATTTAAAGGAAAATCCTTAGAAGAATATCAGGCTAAAAAAGAATTAGATATTAAAGAATATAAGGTAGAAGAGAACTCTGAACTTTTAAAGTATTTAATTGAAAAACTTCATTTTTCTAGAAATACTGCAAAGAGTCTTCTTTCTCATAAGTTAATCTCTATTGATGGGGCGCCTGTCAGCCAATTTGATTTTAAGTTATCAAAAGGTGATTCTTTAATAATTTCTAAAAAACCTATTAGAAGAAAAGCCAGAAAAGATTTACCTATTATTTTTGAAGACAAAGATATAATTGCTATTAATAAACCTTATGGTTTGTTAAGTGTTGCAAGTGATAAAGAAAAATCTTCGACAGCCTATAGAATGGTCATGGATTATGTTCAAGCAAAAGATAAACATAACCGTGTTTTTGTAGTCCATAGACTTGATAAAGAAACAAGTGGCGTTTTAATTTTTGCAAAAAACGAGAAGATTAAAGAAGAGTTTCAAAACGACCGGAATAATTTAGTTACAAAAAGAGGATATTACGCAGTTGTTGAAGGAGTAATGGATAAAAAAGAAATGCATATTGAAAATTATTTAAAGATGAATTCTTTAAATTTAATGTATGTTTCTTCTTCAAAAGATAAGAACGCACAAAAGTGTATTACCGAATATAAAGTTTTAAAAGAAAACGATAAATATTCCTTACTCGATGTAAATATTTTTACGGGTCGTAAAAACCAAATTAGAGTAACCTTAGGAAGTTTAGGTCATTTTGTGCTTGGTGACGATAAATATGGCGAACCAGAAAACCCAATTGGCAGACTTTGTTTGCACGCTTATGAACTTGATATCAAAAACCCATTTACAGGTAAATTATATAAACTTAGTTCAAAAATTCCTGAAGAATTTGAAAAGCTTTTAAAAAGCGGGAATATTTCAAAATCAGCAAACAGAAATATAAGAAAAAAATAGAGTTTTGCAAGGATTTTGTATAATTTTCTTTACAAAAATTTATTTTTTTAAACTATAAAAAATAATCAAAATGCTTTATAATTAAAGCATGTTAAAGGAAGCAGCCTTAAAACTTAGAGAGGCTGCGATTAGTGTCGTACCAATCGCCCTCTTTGTTATAGTAATATTTGCTTTGCAATATTCTTTTGTAATGCCTTCCGACATGATTTCTGTTTCGACATTAATCACTTTTTTAATTTGTTTAATTTTTCTAGTGTTTGGAATGGCGACGTTTTCTTTAGGCGCTGAAATTTCCATGAGCAAAGTTGGTTCTTATATCGGCTCTAGTATAACTAAAAAACAATCAATAATTTTTATGATCGTTATTGCCTTTTTGTTAGGTGTTATGATTACTATAGCTGAGCCTGATTTAACGGTTTTAGGTGACCTACTTTCTGCTTCAATTAATCCGTGGGTTTTAAAGGTTTGCATTGGAGTAGGGGTTGGATTTTTTCTTGTTATTGGTTTATTAAGAATTATTTTTCAAAAGAGTTTAAAACTTTGGATTATTTTCTTCTATTTTATAGTTTTTGCTTTAGCAGCGATGTTAGATGGAAAAAATGGAGAAGCTATTTTATCTATTTCTTTTGATTCAGGTGGTGTAACAACTGGTCCTGTTACAGTTCCTTTTTTGTTAACTTTTGGTGCTGGCGTAGCCGCGGTTAGAGGTGGCAAAAACTCATCTAGTGACTCTTTTGGTATTACTGGTTTATGTTCAATTGGACCTCTTATTACAACAATGACTTTACTTTTAATAATGAGTAATTTTGTTGATTTTTCAACTTTAAAAAATTCAATTGAAATTGATCAAGCAATTTTAGATGTTCTTTCTTCTTCTTGCTTAGATGTTTTATTAGCAATAGCTCCATTATTTATTTTCTTTTTAGTTTATGAGTTGATTTTTATTAAACTTTCAAAAAGAGAGTTACTTAAAATTATTTTAGGTTTTATCTATACATATATTGGACTTACAATATTTTTAACAGCTGCGAATGCAGGTTTAATTCCAATCGGATTTGCTCTTGGAAATCATCTAGGAGACCCAATTCATGCTGGTGAATATAGTTATCTTTTAATAATTATAGGTTTAGTTATCGGAATAGCTGTTGTTCTTGTTGAACCTGGTGTACATGTTCTTACTGAACAAGTTGAAGAAGTAAGCGGAGGAACAATTTCTAAAAAGAAAATGTTAATTACATTATGTATTGGCGTTGCTTTTGCAATTGTTTTAGAAGTTGTACGAGAAGTTTATGGTAATTTTTCAATTGTTTATTATTACGCGCCACTTTATTTAATTTGTATTATTTTAGCTTTGATTGTTCCTGATATTTATGTTGCGATTGGATTTGACTCTGGTGGCGTAGCAAGTGGAACAATGTCTTCTTGCTTTGTTTTGCCATTTATTATGGGAATAGCTTCAATCGCTGGAGATAATAGCGGATTCGGAGTAATTGGCTTAATTAGTGTTATGCCAGTAATTTCTATTGAACTACTTGGTTTACAATCAGCAATCAGCATTAAAATTAGAACAAAAATTGTTTCGAAACATGTTCGTGAGACAAACGATGCCCAAATTATTCATATGTAGGTGAAAAATATGTTTTCAAAGTTAAAGAAAAAAAGAGTTGAATTAAAAGAAGGTTCGGAGCATTACGATAAGGATTTTGAGATTACTAAACTTAAAATAATGTTCATCATTGTTGATCGTGGACAAGGCGACTATTTTATAAAAGAATTTGAAAAACAAGGCGTCGCCGCATCTTTTAAACTTTATGGAACAGGTACTGCGACAAAAGATATTTATGAACTTTTAGGAATTGGTGAAACGAAGAAAGATATTGTTTTATCTGTTGTAAAAGTGAGTGACATAGAGAAACTTAAAGAGATTGTACAAGAGAGGTTTGCAATCAACAAAAAATTTAAAGGAGTAAGTTTTTGCGCCGAAATTAATTCAGTTGCTGGCGTTTTAGTTTATAAATATTTAGCTAATGTGAGAGAAAACAAAAGGAGGAACGATGATGGAAGAAAACAAAAAGAATTATGAGTTAATCATCGTAATAGTTAATCAGGGATTTACTGGAGCGGTCATGGATGCGGCGAAAGAATGTGGTGCAAGAGGCGGCACAACTTTTGTTGCTCATGGAACTGGAAATAAAGAATTAGGATCTTTCTTTGGAATTGTTATTCAACCTGAAAAAGAGGTTGTTTTAATTCTTGTTGATGAAGAAATAAAAGATCAAGTAATGCTAAATATTTATAAAGCAGTTGGGCTTGATACTAAAGGAAGTGGAATTGCTTTTTCAATCAAAGTAAGTGATGTAATTGGGTTAACTCCTTTTGAAAAGTTAATAAATAAAGAAGGCGATAATAATGAAAACCATCAAGAATAACTCTAGCAAAATAGGTTGGAGAATGTGGTTAATCGTAATTTTGATTGGTCTAGCAGGTCAATTTGCATGGTCAATTGAAAATATGTACTTAAACACATACATTGCTTATTTAAATTTTAACGCACCTGCAAATGAAAAATTTGATTACAATACTTTGATCGCTGTTACTACAGCTTTAAGTGCTATCACTGCGACTTTAACCACCATCTTTATGGGTGGTTTAAGTGATAAACTTAGAAAAAGAAAAATATTTATTTCTCTCGGATATATTCTTTGGGGCGTAGCAACTGCATCTTTTGGATTATTAAATGTTTATGGTGCTGTTGAAATAATTCCAATTTCAATGAGTGCAGTAACTGCAGCGATTATGGTTATTGTAATTGATTGCATAATGACTTTTTTTGGATCAACAGGAAATGATGCTGCTTTTAATTCTTATATAACTAAAAATATAAAAGATGAAAATAGAGGTAAAGTTGAAGGAGTATTAGGAATTTTACCTCTAGTTGCGATGCTTATAATTTTTGTAGGACTCAATGGACTTACAACTGAAGCTAGCGGAAATAGATGGGACTTATTCTTTTATATAGTTGGTGGAATCGTTCTTTTGGTTGGCGTTTTTTCAATTTTCTTATTACCAAAAGAAAAGAAAGAAGAAAAAGTTAAAGAAAAATATTTTTCTTTATTACTTGAAGGATTCAAAGTAAAAACAATAAAAGAAAATAAACTTCTTTATATCGCTTTGATTGCTTACTTTATTTTCAATATTTCAGTACAAATTTATTTTCCATATTTGATGATTTATGTTGAAAGAACATGTGAAATTTCAAATGTTGGTGACTCTTTCATCACACCTTTTGCTATAGTTATGGCGGTCGCTTTGCTCGTTGGAAGTGTATTAAGCGTATTAATTGGCTTTAGAGCTGATAAAAAAGGAAAATTATCAATGTTAGTTCCAACTTTATTTATTACTGGAGTTGGACTCTTTATGATGTTTTTCTGTCCAATGGTGCCGGAAGGAGTTGGAAGAATAATTTATACTGCAATAAGTGGACTTATAATGATTTTAGGTTATGTAAGTTTCCCTGCAATTTTAAATTCCTTAATTAGAAGTTATATTCCTGAAGGGAAAGAAGGAATTTTCATGGGCATCAGAATGATATTTGTTGTTGCTCTTCCAATGTGTATTGGCCCATTCATTGGTAGCGCATTAAATAATGCTTATGGTGAAATTTATTATGATCAATTTAATGTAGCCAATCCTCTTCCTTCAAATTATGGATATTTAGTTGGATTAATTGTTTTACTTTTAGTGTTAATTCCAATTTACTTTTTAATCAAGTATTCTAAAAAAACTCCGCAAAACAAAGGTTTTTTAGTAAAAGATTTGTTGGAAAAGCAAAATAAAACATATGAAGAAAATGTAGAAAACTTTACTCTTTATCCTCGTCCAAATTTAGTTCGTGATTCATTTGTTAACTTGAATGGGGAATGGGATTTAAAGATTGTAAAGGAAGGAGACGTTGAAAAAGAATTTGATAAAAAAATAATCGTTCCGTATCCTTTAGAAGCTCCTTCTTCAAAAATTAACCATCTTTTAGAAGTCGATGAAACTGCGGTTTATAAAAGAAGCTTCAATATTCAAAATCTATCTAAAGACAAAAAATATATTTTACATTTAGATGGCGTGGATCAAGTTTTTGAGCTTTATATTAATGGTGAATTTGTTGTTTCAGGTGATTCACCATACGCTAAAAATTCAATCGATATTACTGATTTTATTAAAGAAGAAAACGAAATTGTAGTTAAAGTAAGAGACTTTACAGACGCATCTTTTTACTCTAGAGGAAAACAAACTTTAAAACCATTTGGATGTTTTTATTCTTCAAGTAGTGGAATTTATAAAAATGTTTGGTTAGAAGAAGTTCCAAACGTATACATAAAAGATGTTAAGTTTAATATTTACTTTGATGAAAATGAAGTCGGTGTGTTAATTAAAACTAATAATGAAGTACAAGAAGAAGTTAATTTAACAATTGAAAACAAAATTTTTAAAGTTTTAACAAATAAGGAAAGAAGAATCAAATTAGAAAATCCAAAATCTTGGAGCTATAAAGAACCCTATCTTTATGATGTTTCAATAAATTATAAAGAGGATAAAGTAAAAACGTATTTCGGCTTTAGAAAAATCGAAGTAAAAGAAGTTAATGGCAAAAATGCAATTTGTTTAAATAACAACGAAGTTATTTTAAATGGGCTTTTAGATCAAGGTTATTATTATCCAAATTCTTTAACACCATCAAGTTATGAAGATTATAAAAAAGATATTCTTAATCTAAAAAATCTAGGTTTTAATACAATTAGAAAGCATATTAAAACTGAAATGGATTATTTTTATTATCTTTGTGACAAACTTGGAATGCTTGTTATTCAAGATATACCATGCGGTGGTTATAAATATGAATTCTGGAATACCGCTTTTCCTCGTTTTAACATTAAGCTTTTTAATAAATTAAGTTTATTAAATGAAAAGAAACTTGGAAGAAAAGATGAAGAAAGTAAAAACAAATATAAAAAAGAACTAGTTCAAATTATTGATGAACTTTATAACTATCCTTCAATAATTTGCTACACATTATTTAATGAAGGATGGGGAGAATTTGATCCTGATAATATTTATGAACTAGCTAAAAAATGCGATAACTCTCGTATTTATGATTCAACAAGTGGTTGGTATATAGGAAACAAAAGAGATCTTTATTCAATTCACGCCTATATTTTCCAAGCAAGAAAAAGAAAGGATAAAGCTTTAAATAAACCTTACATTCTTTCTGAATGTGGTGGTGCTGGATTAAAAGTAAATGGCCATTCTTTGTTCCCTGGATTTTTCTCTCATTCTTTATCTTTGTCCACTAAGGGTTTAACAAAAAGATATAAAAAACTTTACACCAAACTTATTAAAGAAATAGAAGCTGGAAGATTGAAAGGCATTATTTATACTGAACTTTCAGATTGTGAAACAGAATATAATGGAATTTACACTTTTGATAGAGAAGTGTTGAAAATTGACGAAAAAACTATCAAAGATTTAAATGAAAAGATAGAAAAGTTTAATAATTAACTATTTAATTAATTCTTTATAAATTTGGTTTTTATTTAATTTAAATAAGGTTGCTAAAATAGCGGATGCGTCTTTTTTAGAATATCCTAATTTTTCTAATTCTTTAGCTTTCTGTAAGATTTCGTTATCAATTTTATTATCTTCATTTAAGGTTTTGTTACCCTCTAAAACAAGCACTAACTCACCCTTATATTCTCTAGGATTTTCAGCTAATTCTTTTAAAGATGAGCGAATAAATTCTTCATACATTTTTGTTAGTTCTCGAACAATAACAATTTTTCTATCGCCTAAAACTTTATATAAGGACGCGATAGTTTCGTTGATTCTATGAGGAGCTTCATAAAGGATAATTGTATATGGAAAATTTAAAAACCCTGCAATTTCAGCTTCTTTTTTATTAGTTTTAGAATCTAGGAAACCATAAAACAAAAAATGATCGGTGTCTAAACCACTACCAACAAGAGCTAAAAGTGCCGCGTTAGGACCACTTAAAGGAACAACCTTAATATTATTTTTTATGCACTCTTTAACAAGCAAAAATCCTGGGTCACTAATACATGGGAAACCAGCATCACTCATGTATGCGCAGTCTTCGCCATTAAGAACTCTCGCAATTATTTTTTCGCTTTCATTTTTTTCGTTATGTTCGTGACAAGAGACACAACTTTTTTTGATGCCAATTAAACTTAAAAGTTTTTGGGTGTTTCTAGTATCTTCACACGCGATAAAAGAAACAGAAGAAAGAGTCTCTTTTATTCGAGGAGATACTTCTGAAAGATTACCAATTGGAGAAGGAACAAGGAATAAAGTGTTAGCCATTTGCTTTTTGGTTTTTATTTTCCTTCTTTGGAGGGAATTTTCCGCTTTGTTTTATGTATTTTTGAACTTCGTTAAGTGGTAAAAATTCAACTGTGTCAGGACTTACACATTTAACGATTTTTGTCATAACGTTATAACTTGAAACTTTAAATTCAGCGTCTTGATATTTAAAAGTTGTATTAATTGGTGGGAATTCTTTTTTAATTTCGGTATATAAATCATCTTCGTACTTTAAGCAACACATTAATTTGCCACAAACACCACTAAGTTTAGGAATATTAATTGTTAACATTTGGTTTTTAGCTTTATTTAAAGAGATACCTTCTTGATTTGAGTACATATAGGCGCAACAAAGTGGTAAACCACAAACTCCATACCCGCCAACTAGCATCGCTCTTTCTCTAGCTGTAATTTGTCTTAATTCAATTCTACATCTTAAAAGAGTAGCGAGTTTTTTAAGAAGTTCTCTAAAATCAATACGTGCTTCGCTAAAGTATGTAAAAAGAATTTTTTCTTTATCAAGAGTATATTCGCTTCTAATTAAACGCATATCAAGATTTAATTCTTCAGTTAGCTGGTTAAAAATTGTACCGGCCTTATTTGCAGCTTCTTTGTTGTTTATAAATGCTTCAAGCTCTTTTTTGCTTGCTAAACCAATAATTGGTTTAATTTCTTTATCAAATTTCATCTCTTCAAGACGTTGAGGAGAAGTAACGACTTTTCCAATTTCTTTTCCAACGACTGTTTCGACAACAACAAAATCACCGATTTTAATTTTTGGGTCCTCGGTTTTAAAGTAATAACTCTTTTTTGAGTCTTCAAATCTAACGCTTATGCAATATTCCATACTAGTTTTCAAATATATCCTTAATTGTTTTGTAAGTTAATAGGCTAAAGTTAAGATTATAATTAATTTCATTTCTTGCGTTCATTAAGATTAGCACTTTATCTTCAAGATCATTTATCCTAACTAACTTAAATAGTATTTTATCATAATTTTGAAGGTAAGATTGTTCTTTAAATTTAATTTTTAAAGCTTCTTTAAAAAAGATGATTAATAAATCGTAAAATTCTCTATACTCTGTTTTATCTTTAAGTGATTTAAAAATTGTATTTAATAGATAAGTTAAAAGAAGTGGGTAGGTATCGCTAAGATCTAAAAGATTTATTCCTAAACCAATAATCTTTTTAAGTTTAGTGTTGTTTTCGTTTTCTTTAATAAGTTCAGGATTATTGAAGAAGAAAGATAATATTTGAGCATCTTCCTCTTTGACGCCTAAAGAGATGGCATTATCTATTAAATCTTGTTGTGGTAAAAGGGAAAAGTGGACAGTTTGAACTCTACTTATGATAGTTGGTAAAAGTGATTTTTCGTTTTCTGTTGTTAAAATAGCGTAAGTATCTTTTAATGGTTCTTCTAAAAATTTAAGAAGAGCATTAGTTGCATCAAGCGATAAGTTTTCAACAAGATTAATAATATAAACTTTCTTAGAACTTTTTTCAGATCCGGTCTTAGAAAAATCAAATTCAAGATTTCTTATTTCATCAATTTTAATTGAACGTGTTTTTGTATCAAAAACTCGCAAATCGACGTAATTTTCATCAAAAACTCTTTTAAAAATCAAAGAATCTTGATCAATAAAAGTAGAAGTTGAATCATCTATAATACTTGCTGCTAAAAACTTCGCAATGTTTAAAAGTGGAGTTCCTTTTTCTCCAACAAGAAGATAAGCATGAAAAATCTTATTACTTTTTAAAGCGTTTTCGAAAATATGATATGGGATTTCTTGATATGTTTTTAAATAGTTAACGTAATCCATCTAATTTTGTTTTGATAACTTTATAAGCAGCTTCAATGACCTCTTCAAGAGGTTTAGAAGCATCAATAATTACTGTTCGCTCTTTATAAGTTTTAACGATGTCTTTAAATGCATTATAAACTTTTTCGTGGAAGTTTTCGTTTTCATTATCAAGTCTATCAGCAACACGTTTTTTGTCGTGGCTTACTCTTGATAGACCAATTTCGGGGGAAACATCAAAGAAAAGTGTTAAATCAGGGTAAGTATTTTCGGTCGCAAAAAGATTAATGTTTAAAACGTTTTCAATTCCTAAATTTCTGCCACCACCTTGGTAAGCTAAACTAGAATCCAAAAAGCGGTCACATAAAACAATTTTTCCTTCTTTTAAAGCTGGCCAAATTTTTTCAACAAGATGTTGTCTTCTTGAAGCAGCATAAAGAAGGGCTTCGGTTCTTGCATCAATTGCTTGGTTAGAATTATCTAAAATGATATCTCTAATTTTCTCAGCAATAGGAGTACCGCCTGGTTCTCTAGTAAGAACGATGTCGTAGCCATCGCTTGATAATTTTTCATAAACTTTTTTGATAACAGTGGACTTTCCGCTGCCATCAGGACCTTCAAACGTAATAAACATCTCTTTCACCTCATTTTATTTTGGTTCTGCCTTTCAAGGCTTTATCTAAAGTTAAGGAATCAATATATTCAAATGAAGCGCCAATTGGCATTCCATATGCAAGTCGTGTGATATTAAGATTAAATTCACTCATAATTTTAGAAAGATATAAAGCTGTAATTTCACCTTCTGGAGTAGCGCTAGTTGCAATAATTAATTCTTTAATGTTTTCTTTAACAATTCTTTCTTTGAGCTTATCAATTGAAAGAGTCTCAGGAGTTATATTTTTGCTTGGGTTAATCAAGCCACCTAAAACATGATATACCCCATTATAATTTCCAATTTTTTCAAAAGGTAAAATATCTTTAGATTGAGCGACGACGATACATTCTTCATGATTACGATCTTCAGAAGAACATATTGAACATTTTTCTTCATCCGTTAAAATTCCACAAACAGGGCAAGGATGGATTTTTTCTTTAACTTCCTCAATACGTTTTATCAAAAGATCGACATCGTTTTCGTCCATATCTAAAAGAGCGTATGCCATACGCTCTGCTGTTTTTTCTCCAATTGATGGAAAAAGCGAAAAGGAATCCGCAAGTTGTTCAACAGCTTTTAAATCTTTCATTTTTTAAAATGGGAATCCACCTTTACGGTTAGCTTGTTGAAATTTATCGGCTAATTCTTCTTCGGCGTCGTTGATTTGATCTTTGCAGCCGTTATAAGCGATCTTAATCATTTCAACTAAGTCTTCTTTTTCTTTTAAAAGTTCATCGTCAAGAATTTCAACATCAATCATCTCAAGATTGCCTTTTAAAGTAACTTTAATTGCTCCATTAGCAGTATAAGAAAATTCTTTTTCTTCTAATAGTTTATGTTCTTTTTCATATTGTCTTTGAAGTTTTTGCATGGCTTGGACCATTTGTTGCATATTCATAAATTAATATCTCCTTAAAATATTTTTTTATCTTCAACATCGCCTTTTTTAGGAAGGTGGTTAAGTTCTTCCAAGTTACGATATTTTTTAATTAATTCAGTAGATTCATCTCTATTTAAAGCATATAAACAAACTTTTCTGCCAAGAATACGCTTTACAAGATGAGATAATCCTTCTTGGTTTTGAATAATGTTAATCTTTTTCGCTGTTGTTTTATAGTCACAAAGAAGAATTAAATTAAAGTTTGTGACTATATAAGGGCGGGAATCAAGAAGTAAAGAAGCGTAAGACCCATCATTTGGATCATTGATTAATTGAGACAAAGCACTCCATTTATTTAGGAGAACTTTTCGTTCTTCTTTATTAGAGATAATTGTAAGTTCAATTAATTGATCTTGAGAAATCTCTCTTGTCTCACCTTCATTAACAAGGGTTGAAAATTCAACTGTTGAAGGTTTAAGTTTTGGAGGTACAATATCTTGTTTTTGTGGCTCTGGTTCAACCTTCTTTTCAACAAAAAAAGTAGGTTTTGCAGACTTTTCATGAGAAACTTCAATGTTTTGTGCTTTAATTTCAGGTTGTTTATCGACAACAATTTCTCTATTAACACTTGGCTTGGCATCGTCAACAAAGCTAAGCATTTTTAGTAAATAAATCTCAAATAAGAAATTTGGATCACTTGTTGTTTTAAATTCGTTTTGACACTTTAATAAAAGATCAATATAGGAAGCAAGTTCGTTTTCACTAAACTTAAGCATTATTTCTTTCGCATCCTCTTCTTTAGAAGAAGTGATTAAATTTTTATCTCTTGTTTTTGAATAAACTAAGCCGTCTTTTAATAAAGCAAGAAGTTCACGAACAAGGCGAGGAAGATCAATGTTTCTACTTAAAAATTCTTCATAAGTCTTTAAAACTTTTAAACTGTTACGTGATTTAATGTCTTCAAGTAATCTGATTTTTTCACTACTAGAAATTAAACCAAACATTTTAATCACGTCTTTTTCTTCTATATTTTGACCAGCATAAGAAATAACTTGGTCAAGTATGGATAGAGAATCACGCGCGCCACCATTTGATAATTCAACAATCAAATTTAATGCATCATTTGAACACATTACGCCTTCATTTTTTAAGACTCTAACGAGAAGGTTTTTAAGTTCCGAATCAGAGATTTTTTTAAATTCATATCTTTGACAACGACTTAAAATTGTTGGAAGTAATTTATAAGGTTCAGTTGTACATAAAATAAAGATTACATAACTTGGTGGTTCTTCTAATGTTTTTAAAAGTGCATTAAAAGCGTTGTTGGTCATCATATGGACTTCATCAATAATATAGATTTTATATCTACTTTGAATTGGTGCATATTTTACTTTTTCAATAAGTTCTCTAACTTCATCGACTCCACTATTACTAGCTGCGTCAATTTCAATAACATCTGGGTGAGAACCTTCATTTATTGCATTACAACTAGGACAATCGTTACAAATTTCTCCAATTCCATGTTCGCAATTTAAGGCTTTAGCAAAAAGTCTAGCAACACTTGTTTTACCGGTTCCTCTTGGGCCACTAAATAAGTAAGCATGAGAAATCTTTTGAAGTTTTAAGGCGTTCATCAAAGTTTGCTTAACTGCATCTTGACCAACAAGTTCTTCAAAATTTTTACTTCTATATTTTCTGTAAAGAGCTAAATAAGACATAAATTAACCAATATTTATTATACACATTAAAGCACACTTTAAATAATCTTAATTCTCATAAACTTATATTACTTTTTTGATAAGAGGAGTTTATTAAAAATAGAAAGCACTAAAAAAATATAATAAAATTATGAATTGGAAGAAGAAGGTCGAGCTATGGATAACTTAAAAAGATTTATTGTTTATTATAAACCACACAAAAAGATATTTGCGTTAGACATGCTTGCGGCCTTTTTGGTTGCTCTTATTGGCATGGGTTATCCAATTATAACTAATTTAATGCTTGATGATTTTATACCAAATCAAAGAATAGAACTTGTTATAATTTGCGCAATTTCCTTGCTAATTGTCTATATTTTTAGAATGTTCCTTAGATATTTCATTCAATATTATGGCCACATTATGGGTGTTAGAATGCAAGCACAAATGAGGTCTGATCTTTTTAATAAATTAGAGAAACTTCCTTACACATATTATGATGAACACAAAACAGGAAACTTGATGTCGAGAATGACAAATGATCTTCAAGATATTTCTGAACTCGCTCATCACGGTCCTGAAAATATTTTTATTGCTGGATTTACTCTTATCGCAAGTTTTATTTATCTTTGTTTTATAAATTGGATTTTAGCTTCAATTATTTTTGCTTGTCTCCCTTTTTTGGTTTTTGTAACTTCTCATTTTCGCAAAAAAATGAGAAAAGCGATGATGGAATCACGTATTGCTATTGCTAACGTTAACTCATCATTAGAATCTTCAATTTCTGGGATTAGAGTTACAAAAGCTTTTACGAATACTGAAAAAGAGAAAGAAAAATTTGAAATTACAAATAATGAATTTGTTAGAGCAAGATCGTCAGCTTTTAATGCGATGGGTAAATTTTTTGCTTCTTCTCAATTTATAACTGATGCATTTAATATTCTTGTTTTATTAGCTGGCGGCATTTTCTTATATAATGGACAAATTGATTTCGCAGGATATTCAACTTTTATTGTTTCTGTAAATATGTTTATAAGCCCAATCAATCAACTCATTAACTTTGTTGAACAATTCCAAAATGGTACAACTGGATTTAAACGTTTCCTTGAAATCATGGATGAAGAAGAAGAGACAATGCACGATGGAACAATCGTTTGCGACAAGTTAAATGGTGAAATTGTTTTCAAAAATGTTGGCTTTCGTTATAAATCTTCAAAAGAAATTTTAGATAATATCTCTTTCACTGTTAAAAAAGGTGAAAAAATAGCACTTGTTGGACCAAGTGGCGGTGGAAAAACTACAATTTGCCACCTGATCCCTAGATTTTATGATATTGAAAGCGGAAAAATCTCAATTGATGGAATAGATATTAGAAATTTCACTTTAGATTCTTTAAGAAAACAAATTGGAATAGTTCAACAAGATGTCTTCTTATTTGGAGGAACTATTAAAGATAATATTTTGTATGGAAGACTTGATGCAACTGATGAAGAAGTTATTGATGCAGCTAAAAAAGCGAATATTTATGATTATATAACTTCACTACCAGAAAGATTTGAAACTGAAATAGGTGAAAGAGGTGTTAAACTTTCAGGCGGACAAAAACAAAGAATTTCTATCGCTAGAATTTTCTTAAAAAATCCATCAATCTTGATTTTAGACGAAGCAACTAGCGCTTTAGATAACACAACTGAAATGTTAATCCAAAATGCTTTAGATGAATTATCTAAAGGAAGGACAACAATTATTGTTGCTCATAGATTATCAACAATTAAAAGTGCTGATGAGATCATGGTTATCTCAAGTGGTCATATTTTAGAAAAAGGAAGCCACGAAGACCTTATAAAATTAAATGGTGCTTACAAGACTTTGTATGATTTACAATTTAGAGATAGCGATTCAAAAGAATTTAAAAATTTACACGAAAAAATTGAGATTACACGATAAATAATTGAGTTTTGCTGGGTTTTGTAGAATTTCCGATAATTTTACTTCTCAATTTTTTTGGGATCTCCCTTAAAAACAGGACTTTATAATTTCAATAGTTTTTTAAAATTGTCATGGCTATTTTAATCAAAATCTTTTCCTGGCAAATTTGTTAAACCTAATATTACCTGGAGTTTTCTTTTGCTCAGTTGGGATTCTTATAGTTAGTCATTGTGGCTATTTAAACATAAATGTTTAAATATGAAGTAATTTTATATATAATTTTTGGGCTTAAGGAGGTATCGCGCGATGGATAAAAGCATGAGAGATAGATTAGTGACAAGCGAAAAAAGATTAAACGAAATTGATGATTTATTATTACAACCAGAAACATCAAGCGATATGAATCTTTTTAAAAAGCTAAGTAAGGAAAGAAGTCAACTCGAACCTATTGTTGATAAATTTAATGAATTCAAATTCGCAGAGCAAAATAAGAATGATGCACTTTTAATGTGCAATGACAAAGATCCAGAAATTGCACAAATGGGTAAAGAAGAACTTAAAAGAAACGAAGAAGCACTTGAAAATATTGAAGGAGAACTCAAAATTCTTTTAATTCCAAAGGATCCTAATGATGGAAAAGATATTATTTTTGAAATCAAAGGCGCTGTTGGAGGGGATGAAGCAAATATTTTTGCTGGAGACCTTTTTAGAATGTATATCCGTTATTGTGAAACAAAAGGTTGGCACGTGAAGGTTTTAGATGAATCTCCAACTGGAGTTGGCGGATATTCATATGTATCTTTTGTTGTTAGTGGCGATGATGCTTATTCAAGATTGAAATTTGAAAGCGGTGTTCATAGAGTTCAAAGAGTTCCAAAGACTGAAGCAAATGGTAGAATTCATACATCAACTGCAACAGTTGTCGTTATGCCTCAAGTTGAAACTAATGAAATTAATATTAGAACAGAAGATTTAAAAGTTGATAGATATCGTTCGCAAGGAGCTGGCGGACAAAACGTTAATAAAACAGAATCTGCTGTTCGTATTACACATATTCCAACAGGAATTGTTGTTTCTTGTCAAACTGAAAAATCACAAATTCAAAACCATGAAATCTGTATGCAAATGTTAGCTTCAAAACTTGCTCAACTTGAAGAAGAAAAGAAAGAAAAAACAGAAGCTCAATATAGAAGCAAAATTGGAAGTGGCGATCGTAACGAAAAAATCAGAACTTATAACTATCCACAAAATAGAGTTACAGATCATAGAATTGGATTTACAATTCAACAACTTGATAGAGTAATCAATGGAGATTTAGATGCCATTGTTGATGCTTTAATTAACTACGATCAACAACAAAAAATTGCTGGTAATGCAAATGGAATTAACTAATAGAAAATTATTTTTTGTAACAAGAAACGAAGCAAAGGAGAAAGGTCTTGATATTTCTAGTAGTGAAATTTATTTATTATTAGAAAAGACAAATAACTTTAAAAATAAAACGGAGTTAGTTTTAAATTTTGATAAAAACCACGCAAATCCTAAGTATTTTTGTGAATTAAAAGAGAAAATATTTAATAATGTCCCTATCCAATATGTTCTAAATAGCGCTCCTTTTTTAGATTTAGATTTATATGTCGACGAAAGAGTTTTAATTCCTAGAGTTGAAACCGAAGACCTTGTAAGTCGTATCATTAAAATGATTAAAGATAAAAATTTTAATCATAAAGTTATCGCTGATATGTGTACTGGAAGTGGATGTATTGCTTTATATTTAAAAAAGACCTATCCAGATTCCAAAGTTTACGCAAGCGATATTTCTTTAGATGCTCTTGATGTTGCTAAATCCAATGCAAGCAAAGCGAACATCGATGTCGAGTTTCTTCATGGAGATAAAACAGAGCCATTTATCACTTTAAAAGAAAAAATAGATTTATTTGTTTCTAATCCACCATACGTTGAGAAAATGGAAGATATTGAGGAACGCGTTAAAAAGCATGAACCAATGAATGCGATTTATGTTAAAGACGGCGTGTCTTTTTATGAAAACGTTTTTAAAGAACATAAAAAGTTTATGAATGATAAATTTTTCATGGCTTTTGAGATTAATTATGATCAACAAGATCAATTAACAGAGTTAATTGCTAAATATTTTGATGATGATACTGAATTTTCTTTTGTAAAAGATATTTTTGATAGAACCAGATTCCTATTTATCTTAAAAGGTTATTAATATGAAGTTATTAAGTAAGAGCGATTTAAAAGAGTGTGTTGAGATTTTAAAAAAAGATGGAATTATAGCTTTTCCAACTGAAACTGTTTTTGGACTTGGGGTAAAAGCTGATTCAGAAAAAAATTACGAAAATCTTGTCAGAGTTAAACATAGACCAAGCGACAAACCTTTTACTTTAATGTGTTCAAGTATTAAAGATTTTGAAAAGTTTGTTGAAATCGATGCCAAAACTAAAAGAATTATTGATAAATATATGCCTGGCCCAATCACTTTAATATTAAAAACAAAAATTGATGTTCCATATTATATAGATTTAGGAACTGGTTTTGTTGGAGTAAGGATTCCTGATGATAAATTTGTTTTAGAAATGATAAAAGAAGCAGGTGAACCTTTACTTGTTCCCAGTGCCAACATTTCTTCTTTTCCACCTGCTAAAAACCATCGAGAAGTCATTGAATACTTTAAAGACACGATTGATGGTGTTGTTGAAGGAGAATGCAAGGATGGTGTTCCTTCATCAATTTTTAAAATTGAAAATGATAAAATAACTTTGATAAGAAAAGGACCAATAAGTCTTGAAGAAGTGGAGGAAATTTATAAATGAAAATTTCATTAGGTTGTGATCATGGCGGATTTAACTATAAAGAAGAAATTAAAAAATATTTAATTGAACACAATTATGAAGTAATTGATGAAGGAACAAATTCATTAGATTCATGTAATTATGCTGAGTTTGCAATCAAAGCGGCTGAAGATGTTGCAAATGGTAAGGCCGATTTAGGAATTTTAGTTTGTAGCAGTGGAGAAGGCGTAACAATTGCTGCTAATAAAGTTAAAGGCGTTAGATGTGGAATTGGTTATAACGATAAAGTTTCTGAACTTTTACGAGTTCATAATAATGCTAATATGATTGCTTTTGGTGCTCTTTATATGGATTTAAAAGACGTCATTAAAAGAGTTGATATATTTTTAAATTCTGATTTTGAAGGCGGAAGACATCAAAAAAGAGTTGATACTATTATTAGTTACGAAAAATAAGAGACCTTAAAATTTACAATATATTTACAATCGCCAAACTTTTTATTCGCTATAATTTTCTTGGTTAAATCCTCTTACTTAGAAATTTATGGTTGAAATAAAATCTTTAAATAAAAAATTTAAGAAAAAGCTTGCTCTTAAAAACATTAACATAAAGTTAAACAATACAGGATTTATCTCAATAGTTGGGGAATCCGGAAGTGGTAAAACCACTCTTTTAAAATGCATAGGTCTATCTCTTAAATTTGATGGCGAAATTCTTGTTAATGATTATTCTCTATTAAAACCATCAAAAACCTCGCAAAACCTGTATAAAAATAAATTTATTTCCTTTTTGACACAGGACTTTTCTTTAATTGAAGAACTTAATATTAAAGAAAATATTGAACTTCCGTTTTTATTAAGAAAAGAAAAAATTGACTTAAATGTAATAGAAAAAGGTTTAATTGATGTTGGGCTTGATAGAGATTTTTTAACAAAAAAGATTAATGAATTATCTCAAGGCGAAAGGCAAAGAATTGCTTTATTGAGAGCTATTTTGAATCAACCAAAAATTCTTCTTTGTGATGAACCGACCGGCAACTTAGATAGTAAAAATAGCAAAATAATTTACGACATTTTAAAGAAATTGTCCCAAAAAATTTTAGTACTTGTTGTCTCGCATAGTGAAGATCTAAATAGAGAATACTCCGATAGAATTATTACTCTTGAAAAAGGTGAGATTTTAAGTTATGAAGTTCTTAGTGAAATCAAAGAAAGTGAAGAAAATATTTTTAAGGTTGAAAATATTAAATTAAAGCAAGATTTATTACTACGAATAAATTAGGCCTTAAGATTTTGCTTTCTAAACCATTTTTTACAATTATCTTATGTCTTTTGAGTTCAATTTGCTTTGGGATAATATCTTCATCAAGCGACTTAAATCATTTTAATAAATATAAAAGTACGCAAGAATGCATGAACGTAAATCACGATAAAGTTATCGAAGTAACTGGAACATATATTGAAGAAGAAGGCAGCACATTATTTTATAGCGAGCTTGATGAAAGCGAAATTAATAATGTCGCTTCTTATTTTCTAAATGAAAAAGTCACTTACATGCCTATTTTTAATTCTTCTAATATTGATGAATTTATTTAAAATGCAAGCACAGGCGGTAATTTTAGTTTTGATTCCAATTTTTCTTTTATCAATTTAGATGTTTATACAGGATTTAATTTTGACATTTTTGGAAGTTTCCCAGATGAAAACGAATTTTTAATTAGTCAAGATTTCTTGTTGATTTGAATGTTATTAATAAAGAAGAAAAAATAGATGAAGAAGAGGCGAAAATTTTGATTGATCAATTAAATGTTAATCTAAAATATAGTGAAAATAATACATATGGACTTCAGGTTTCCGGAATTATTAAAAATATAGTTTCTGAAAACACGACAATTATTCAAAATTTATATCAGTTAGATAACTTTGTTCTGTTTAATGAAAAAGTCTGTTCTACAATTATGAATGAAATAGATTCTAAAGCGTCAGGATTAATCTTTAGTTCAAATAATGATGGCTATCTAAAGGCTATAAATTTTATAAATAACGATAAAAAATTATTGCTTGAGAATTATGTTATATTAGAAGGAAACCAAAAAGAGATGCAAACAACCGTTCTTAGTATTTTTCTTAACTTTATTACGGTTCTTATTTTAATTTTAGAGTTTGTGATTCTATTTAATTATGTTTATACACTTAAGGCATACCACAACAAAACATTAGAGATTTTAAATAATAATGGCGCAAATTCTATATTTTATTTTTGGATTTTTCTTTCAATGATTCTTCTGGTTTTTTTAATTACTATTGGATTAGGAATAGGTGCTGGTTCGATTTTAAATGTAATATTAAATGCAATTTCAACCAACGCTTACATCAAAACAATTTTTCCAATTGCTTCGTTTCATCCTTTATCGATACTTTTTTCTTCAGGTGTTAGCGCAGTTATTTTTCTAATAGGTTTTGCTTTTCTCTTTTTCAGTAAAAAAGTTAAAAAAATATAAAAATATTTTTAAGAAAATTAACAATACCTTCTTTTGTATATAGTGAAAGGAGGTTTTTAAATATTTAAGTGTCCATATTGTGGTAATGAAGACGAAAAATATATTGGCTATAAAAACGGCGAACCATATTGTAGGCGCTGCATCTCATTTAGAGGAGAGGAAGCTCAAGAAGATTATGAAGTTTCATCTTTTGGGCATTTAGAAATTGATTACGATTTAAGTGAAGATCAAAAGAGAGTATCTAATGAGATACTAGAAGGCTTTAAAAGTCATAAAAACACGCTTGTTTATGCTGTTTGTGGTGCTGGAAAAACCGAACTTGTTTATCAAGTAATTGATTTTTGTCTAAAAAAGAAATTGAAAGTAGGTTTTGCAATTCCAAGGCGAGATGTTGTTATGGAACTTGCGGAGCGCTTAAAAAACGCATTTAAAGGGTATAATGTAATCTCGGTTTACGGAGGTCATAATTCTCTTTTAACTGGAGACATAATTTGTCTAACAACTCATCAGCTTTTTAGATATCAAAATTATTTTGATCTTTTAATATTAGATGAAGTAGATGCTTTTCCTTTTAAAGATGATTTTGTATTAGAAAATTTCTTTGAAAAAGCAACTAAGGGTAATCATGTTGTAATGTCGGCGACGCCATCTGAAAAATTAATTAAAAAGTATAGTAGTGATAATAATCAAATAGTAAAACTATTTAAAAGATATCATGGGAAGAAAATTCCAGAACCGGAAATTTTTGTAAATTTAAGTTTGTTTAATTATCTTTATCTCTTTTATAAGTTTTGCAAAATTTTAAAAAATAATAAACCTTTGCTGGTTTTTTCACCAACAATTGAGGAATGTGAGAATCTATATTTAATTTTAAAGTTATTTCCTTTCAAAGGAAATTATGTTCATTCTAAATGTAAAGATAGAGGTGAAAGAATACAAAAATTTCGTGATGGTGAATATAAGTATTTAGTGACGACAGCTGTTTTAGAAAGAGGAGTTACTTTAAAAAATCTTCAAGTCATTATATTTAACGCATCTTCGTTTATATACACAAAAGAAGCTTTGATTCAAATATCTGGGCGCGTTGGAAGAAAAAAAGATGCTACAGATGGAGAAGTTATTTTTATCGGGACTAGAAAAAGTAAAGAAATGGTTTCAGCAAGACAAACAATTATCGACATCAACAAAAGTGTGTAAAGTTTGTTTTAAAGAAATCAAAAATGGATGTTACCACGACTTTTTAAATAGTGGAATTATTTGTTACAACTGCTTAAACGCACTAAATCCGGAATTTATTGAATTTAAGATTGATGATGTTGATGCTTTAGCAATTTACGAATATAGCGATTTTGTTAAGGATAAAATTTATGCTTATAAAGGTTGTGGAGATTTTGAACTTAATAATATTTTTGTTGGGCCATTTATAAATGAGTTAAGAGCCCTTTATTTTAATTATGAAATTGTTCCTGTGCCATCTCATAAAAAGGGCAATCATGTAGTTTATATGTTTAGCTGTTTAGGGCTAAAAATTAACGATATATTCTATAAAAGTAATGAACATAAACAATCAGATCATAGTTATCTTGAGCGAAAAGAAGTTGGAAATTATATTCATTTAAAGGACGAAAAAACAAGTCTTGAAGGAAAAAATATTTTACTTGTTGATGATATTTGTACAACAGGTTCTACGTTAAAAGCGTGTTTAAAAATGCTAAAAGAATTAAGGCCAAAAAGGATTAAAATTTTAGTAGTTGCAAAAAGGGTTTTCACTGAAGAAGAAATTGAAAATATGAAGAAGTCGGAAAACTATGAAAAACTAGAAATAGTTTAGTTTTGCAAGGTTTTTGAATTAAATTTCATAAGTTTTGATTTTCTAATTATTGTTAAAAAATGAAAGAAATTTCTTAAATGAAAGACTTTTTAAGAAAATCGGACTTTTTTAGAGAGTGAAAAAACTTTAATAACATTATGTATAATGTTAAAATCTTAAAATGCGTAGGAAATAAATTATGGGAAATGTTATTGAGAAGATTTTTAGAGTTGATCAACATATTTTGAAAAAATATGGAAAAGAAGCCAAAAAAGTTATGGCTTTAGCTGATGATATGAAGAAATTAACGGATGATCAACTCCGTGGAAAAACAAATGAATTTAAAGACAGATTAAAAAAAGGCGAAACTCTAGCTGATATCAAGATAGAAGCTTTTGCTGTTTGTAGAGAATCCGCCAGAAGAGTCTTGGGTTTATACCCTTTTGAATGCCAAGTTATTGGTGGTCTTGTTTTAAATGATGGCGATGTTGCTGAAATGAAAACTGGTGAAGGTAAAACTTTAACCGCAACAATGCCAGTTTATCTTAATGCTCTTGAAGGCAAAGGTGTTTATGTTGTTACTGTTAACGAATACTTAGCTCAAAGAGATGCTAACGAAATGGGCCAAATTTATCGTTGGTTAGGTTTAACGGTTGGCGTCAACCTTCATAGTTTAACAACTCAAGAAAAGCAAAAAGCTCATCTTTGTGATGTTACTTACACAATTAACTCTGAATTAGGCTTTGATTACTTAAGAGACAATATGGCTCCAAGCAAAACTCAAAGAGTTTTAAGAGGTTTGAATTTCTGTATTGTTGACGAAGCTGATAGTGTTTTAATCGATGAATCTCGTACGCCTCTTATTATTTCTGGTGGTGCTAAAGCTTCCATGTCTCAATATCAAATAGCTGATCGTTTTGTAAAAATGTTAAAGAAATCAACTGATGTTGATGAAGAATACAAAAGAAAACACCCAGAATATATTCCAGATGGTGACTTTGTCGTAGATGTTAAAACAAAATCTTGTACTTTAACCGATAAAGGCGTTGATAAAGCTGAAAAGATGTTTGGAATTCCAAATCTTTATGCTCCACACCTTCAAGATTTAGTTCATAGAATTCACCAAGCCTTAAAAGCAAACTACATCATGACACGTGATGTTGAATATTTAGTCGATCAAGATCAAACCATTCAACTTATTGACCAATTTACAGGCCGTGTTCTTAAAGGTAGAGAATATAGTGATGGTTTGCAACAAGCTATTCAAGCTAAAGAAGGCGTAAAAATTAAAGAAGAGACAGTTACTCTTGCTACTATTACGTATCAAAACTTCTTCAGATTGTTCAAGAAGATTTCTGGTATGACTGGTACTGCAAAGACAGAGGAAGAAGAATTTAGAAAGATTTACAACATGAAAGTTGTTTGTATTCCTCCAAATAGACCTGTTATCAGAAAAGATGAATTAGACTATATTTTCGCTACAAAAACAGCAAAAATTAGAGCTTTAGTTAAAGAAGTTGCTGAAAGACACGCTAAAGGACAACCAATCCTTATTGGTACTCCAAGTGTTGAAGCCAGTGAAGAAGTTGCAAAATATTTAGATGAAGCTGGCTTAAAATATGAAATGTTAAATGCCAAAAACCATGCTCGTGAAGCTGAAATTATTTCTCATGCTGGCGAAAAAGACCACATTACTTTAGCTACTAACATGGCTGGTAGAGGTACTGATATTAAATTAACTGAGGAAACAAGAAACCTTGGTGGATTATGTGTTTTTGGTTTAGAAAGACACGAATCAAGACGTATTGATAACCAATTAAGAGGTAGATCTGGTAGACAAGGTGATCCTGGTTTCTCAAGATTCTATGTCTCTTTAGAAGATGAATTAATGGTTCGTTTTGCTAGCGATAGTTTAAGAAAAACATTCGCAAGTTATGGTGATGAAGCTATTGAAAGTAGAATGTTAACAAGCGCAATTACAAGTGCTCAAAAACGTATTGAAGGTCAAAACTTTGATATTCGTAAAAATTTACTTGATTACGATGATGTCTTAAGTAAACAAAGACAAATTATGTACGCAAAAAGAGACCAAATCTTATTTGCTTCTGATATTAACGAACTTTTAAGTGAAACATTTAAAGATTGTGGTGTCGCTCTTTGTAAGAGAAGCGTTTATGATGAACAATCTAATAAGATTGTTAGTGCTAAAAAACTTCATGATTTATCTGTTCCAAGATTCTTACAAGAAGATTCAATAAACTTTGATTTATTTGATGAAGCTATACCAGAAGAAGCTGGAGAAGATATTGCTGATGTTCTTGCTCATGCTTATAGACTTAAAAAGAACGAATGGGATGAAGCAACGGCTAACCAAATTGAAAGACAAATTACTTTAAGATGTATTGATAGAAACTGGACTCAACAAATTGATAATATGTCTCGTTTTAGAGAATCAGTTTCATTGAGAAGTTATGGTCAAATTAACCCATTACAAGATTACGTTAATGAAGGTTGGGCAATGTTTAGAGAAATGCTTGAAACAATTTCTCTTGAAGTTGTTTTAAATCTTTTAAATGTCAAAGTTCAAAAGAAAGTTGATGAAAAAGATACATACGCTGTGAAAACAGATGCTCAAAATAAAGTTCATGAAGAACCTGCTTCTAAACCAGCTGAAGCTACAAATATGAAGGTTGTTGATAAACCAGTTGGAAAAGATTTCAATATTTCTGATATTGATAAAAACGCTAAAGCAGCAGTCGATCATGAATATGATGATATTCATACAAACTAATTTGGAGTTTTAAATGATCGATTTATACGAATTTAAAAATGAATTAAAAGAGGCTACCGAGCAAATTGAACAGCTTGGTAGTTCTCTTTGACCTTGAAAAATTATCTAAAAAAGCTCAGGAATTAGAAAATCTTTCATTAGATGAGCATTTTTGGGATAACCAAAGAGAAGCATCCAAAATAATTGATGAGAAAAACGACATCCTATATAAAATAGATCTTTTTAATAAACTTAAAAATAACGCTAAAGATTTAAATGAACTTGTTGATACTCTTGATGTTAATGATCAAGAGATGGCTGAGTTAGCTAATTTAACTTTTAGCGACCTTAAAAAAGAACTTGATGAATTAAATACTTTAGTTCTTTTTAGTGGTGAATACGACAACCTTGATTGTGTTATTCAAATTCATCCTGGCGCAGGTGGAACCGAAGCTTGTGACTGGGCAAATATGCTTTTAAGAATGTATCAGCGTTTTTGCGATTTAAAGAATTTTAGTTATAAAATATTAGATTTCTTACCTGGTGAAGAAGCCGGATTAAAAAGTGTTACTCTTCTTGTTGAAGGTAAGTATGCTTATGGAATGTTAAAAGGCGAAAAAGGTGTTCATAGACTTGTTAGAATTTCTCCTTTTGATGCTAACGCAAGAAGGCATACAAGTTTTGCTAGTGTAAATGTTATTCCACAATTTGATGATAGTATTAAAGTTGATATTAATCCTGTAGACTTAAAGATAGATACATATAGATCCGGAGGAGCTGGTGGTCAAAATGTTAATAAAGTTGAGACTGCTGTAAGAATTACCCATATCCCAACTGGAATTGTTGTTTCCTGCCAGGTTGAAAGAACACAATTAAAAAACAGGGAATTAGCAATGAATATGCTTAAATCTCAACTTTTTGCTCGACAAGAAGAAGAGAGAAAAAACAAATTAAAAGGCATAGTTGGTGAACAAAAAAATATCGAGTGGGGTTCACAAATTAGAAGTTACGTTTTTTGTCCATACACTTTAGTAAAAGATAATAGAACTTCTTATGAAGATACTCAGATTAATAAAGTTATGGATGGCGATTTGGAAGGATTCATATTCTCCTATCTAAAGATGGAGGCTAAGAAAAATGCCTAGTTGGATTAAAGATTTTTTTAAGAAAGAAAACATTGTAAGAAATTTAAGAAACGTTTTACTCGTTCTTATTGGAACTTTTGTTGTTGCTGTTGGTAACTCTTTCTTTTTAATCCCTTTTTCTATCGTTAGTGGTGGCGTAAGTGGTATTACAATTTTAACCGCTGAATTTATACCACCAGATATAATGGCGTATATTTTAAACTGGGTATTATTTGTAGTTGGTCTTATTTTATTAGGCTTAAGATTTACAATATCCTCGCTAATCTCAACTATTTTTTATCCAATTTTCTTATCTATTTTCTCAAGAACACCACTTGTTGAAAACTTTTTAAACTTGCTTTTAGGAAGTGAAGTTAATTATGAATTATCAAATGGAGTTATTACAAACCTTGTTGAACTCGCTAATAGCGGCACTGTAATTAATGGTGGTTTCTTGCTAATTATAGGATTATTAGGTGGAATGCTTGTTGGGGTTGGTTGCTCTATAACTTTCCATGGTGGAGGTTCGACAGGCGGACTTGATATCCTAACGTTTATTATTAGTAAATTTACGGGTTTAAAAGAATCAATCCCATTCTTTATTCTTGATGGTGGCGTTGTTTTGATTGGTATTATTCTTGATCTTGAAGATGGAAATAGTATTGAAATAATTGGCGGACTTGTTGGCATTATCTCGGCGTTTATTTGCTCACTTATGATAGAGATTGTTTATAATGGTCAAACTGGAGCATATTGCGTTGACATAGTTACCGATAAAGTTGATGAAGTTTGTAAATTTTCAATTGAAGAACTTGACCGCAGCGCAACTATATTAAATGTTAAAGGTGCTTATTCTAAAGGAGAAAAGCAAATGGTTCGAATTGTTTTTTCTAGAAGAGATTACACTAAAGTTAGAAACGGAATCGCTAAAATTGACAACAAAGCTTTCTGCACTTTCTATCAGACTTTATTCACTGGTGGCGAAGGCTTTGACAAGATTGAAGTTCATTCTACTAAAAAATATTTAAAGTTCTTTAAGAAAAGCCTTGAAAAAGAAGAAAAAGAAACAGAGTCTAATAACGAAGTAAATAATGAACAACAGTAAACCATTTGTCATTCATAGTGAATATAAGCCAACTGGCGATCAACCTAAAGCTATTAAAGCGTTAGTTGAAGGATTAAACTCTGGAAAAAAATATCAAGTATTACTAGGAGCAACTGGTACCGGTAAAACTTTTACAATGGCTAACGTCATAGAAAAAGTACAAAAGCCAACCCTTATTTTGGTTCACAACAAAACTCTTGCGGGTCAGTTATATGCTGAAATGAAAGAGCTTTTCCCAGAAAATAGAGTTGAATATTTTGTTTCAAACTTTGATTTTTATCAACCTGAAGCTTACATTCCATCAACAGATACCTATATTGATAAGTCTGCACTTATGAATGAAGAGATTGAGATGATGAGAGTTAGTGCAATCAACTCAATTGTTAGCAGAAGGGATACGATTGTTGTCGCTTCTGTTGCCTCAATTTATGGTTTAACAGACCCGGATGAATACAAGAAATTAATTTTCGATGTTAGAGTTGGTGAAGAAATTAATAGAAAAGAGTTTTTCACTAAATTGCTCAACTCTCAATATAAGAGAAATGATATCGAATTAAGTAATGGTCGCTTTAGAGTACATGGAGATATTATTGATATCATGCCTGTTAACAGCGATGATTGGTATATCAGAATAGATTGTTTTGGCGACGAGGTTGAAACTATTGCTAAATGTAATTATTTAACCGGCGAAATTATTGAAAAATATCATTATTATGATCTTTTCCCTGCTTATGATCACGCAGCAACAAGGGAAAATATTTTAAGAGCTTGCGAAAATATCTTAAAGGAACTCGCTGATCGCATCGCTTATTATGAAAAAGAAGGTAAACCTCTTGAAAAAGAAAGAATTGAGATGCGCACAAAGCAAGACGTTGCTTCTTTACAAGAATTTGGCATGTGTCCTGGAATTGAAAATTATTCAAGACACATTGACGGAAGACAACCTGGTCAGAAACCATTTTGTTTGATGGATTATTTTCCTAAAGATTATTTACTTATTGTTGATGAAAGCCACGTTAGTTTTCCTCAAGTTCGTGGTATGTATAACGGAGATCATTCTCGTAAAGTAACTTTAGTAGATTATGGTTTTCGTTTGCCAAGCGCTTTAGATAATAGACCTCTTAATTTTGAAGAGTTCGAAGGTGAAATTAATCAAGTAATTTGTACAAGCGCCACACCAGGTGATTATGAACTAGAGAAATCAGGCGGAGTTTCGGCCGAACAAATCATTAGACCAACTGGACTTTTAGATCCAGAAATAGAAGTTCGACCAACCCTTGGTCAGATTGATGACTTAATTGCAGAAATTAAAGATAGAATCGCTAAAAACGAAAGAGTTATGGTTGTAACTCTTACTATAAAAACAGCCGAAGATTTAACTGCTTATTTAAAAGATAGAGATATAAAAACAGTTTATATGCATAGCGAATGTAAAACTTTAGAGAGAAGTGAAATTATTTACCAATTAAGAAAAGGTAAATATGATGTTTTAGTTGGTATTAATCTCTTAAGAGAAGGCTTAGATATTCCTGAAGTTAGTTTAATCGCTATTTTAGATGCTGACAAAGAGGGCTTTTTAAGAAGTACAAGAAGTTTGATTCAGGTTGTTGGAAGAGCAGCAAGAAATGCTCATGGAAAAGCTATTATGTATGCAGATTCTATTACTAAATCAATGCAAGAATGTATTGATGAAACTAATAGAAGAAGAGAAATTCAAAATTCTTATAATGATGAAAATGGTATTATTCCAACAACAATTGTAAAAGCGATTCAAGCTCCAATTCATAACACTGAAACAGAAGCAGAAGAAACTCTCAATTCAAAAGCTAAAATGACAAAAACAGAGCTTAAGAGAAAAATAAAAGAAGTTGAAAAAGAAATGAATAAAGCGGCTAAAGAGTTTGACTTTGAAAAAGCTATTAAATTAAGAGATATTTTATTCGAATTAAAAGCAGAAGGTTAAAAACCTTGCAAAAGTCCATTCTTTTTTTAGAAATTTGTTATAAAATTATTTTAATTTAGAATTCTTTTCTTAAAAGCAATAGCGTTTTTCTTATAAATTAGCTTTATTGTGTTTTTTGTATATATGTTATAACATATATACAGCTTTCGGAGGAAAACTTATGCAATGGTATGATTATATATTCTGGGTAGTAGCCTTTATTGTTATAGTACTTGGTCTCTTACAAGGTGGTAAGAGTGAAGGTGCTTCCGGTGCTATTACTGGTGGTGGATTAAATGTTTTTGTTAAAACCAAAGAAAGAGGTAGTGAAAAAATCGTTTCTTACCTTACTTTAGGTTTTGGTATTGTTTTCTTATTCTTGGCTTTATTATCAACTTCCTTAACTTCAGCTCCTGCAGCAGAAGGAACAACAGAAGAGGGAACAACAACGGCAATTAAAGTCTTCATTCAAACAATAGATTACTTAAAATTATTCTAATTTTTCATATCGCTATTTAACAAAATAGCGAGCTTAAATTTTATATGATTACTATCAAAGAGTATGTAAATATAAAGAAAAAAGAACTTTGCGAAAAAGTTTCTTTAGTGAGTAAAAAACCACACATAACTATCGTTCAAGTTAACGATGATTATGCCTCAAATGCTTATATTAGAGGAAAACTTAAAGATGTTGAAGAAATAGGCGCTATTTCAGACCTTATTAAGTTGCCTGTAACAACTACGGAAGAAGAACTTCTTAAATTAATAGATAAATTAAATAATGATTCTAGTGTCGATGGTTTTATCGTGCAACTTCCACTTCCTAAAACAATAAATGAAGCAAAAGTTAAACTTGCTATAAATCCTCAAAAGGATCTTGATGGTTTTCATCCATTAAGTAAATTTTTACCAGCAACTCCAAAAGGAATACTAACCTTTTTGGAAGATGAACAATTTGATTTTGAAGGGAAAAATGCTCTTGTTATTGGAAGAAGTGAGATTGTTGGTAAACCAATGGCTAGACTTCTTTTAAATAAAAATATGACTGTTGCCATTGCTCACTCAAAAACGCCTAGTAATGTCTTAAAAGATCTTGTCGCAATGGCTGATTTAATAGTTGTGGCAGTTGGAAAAAGTAACTTTTTAACAAACGATTTTAATTTTAAAAAGAGTTGCTTCGTAATTGATGTAGGAATTAATAGAGATTCAGATAATAAATTGGTTGGAGATTGTGAGAAAGACTTAAAAGTAGCTTATCAATCGCCAGTCCCAGGGGGAGTTGGTTTACTTACTAGACTTGCTCTTTTAATAAATCTTTTGGAGGCATAAGTTATGGATTTTAACATTGGAAAAACTGAAGTTTATGGATTAGAGTTTGCTGTCAAAGCAAGTGGAAATCCTATGAGAACAGTTCTTGATAGAACTGATTGTGAAGAAAAAGATTTTAATAGAGCTGGAAAACTAGGCAAATGTCATCCAGGAGAAGGACACGATAATTTCCTTAAAGGTATTGTCGTTGAATTTGATATTACAGCACCTTTATATTGGTGGAAACAAGCCCAAAGATATCATTTCTTTGAATATGTTTCTTCTCAATCAACAATGCATTGTTTATTGAAATTTGATATAGCAAATCAATGTGTCAGCGAAACAAATAAAGAAGTTTTAAAGATAGTAGAAAAAATTAAAGATGAATATTTGGCAATTCCTGACGAAGAAAAAGAAAGAAAAGTTGCTAAACGGAGAGAACTTGTCGCATCGACTCCATGTGGTTTTTGTTTAGGTGCAACTATGGTAACCAATTATCAACAATTAAAGACCATGTATCTTCAAAGACGATATCACAAGTTAAAAGAATGGCATGTTTTTTGTGATTGGTGTGAGAAATTACCTCACTTTGTAGAATTAACAGGTGTATCACGATGAAAATAGTTTTATTAAAAGATCTTTTAATAAATCCTGGCTTATACGATGGAATCAAAAAAGATTTAGCTAGTTTAGGTCATGAATTAGTTTATTATTTAAAAGCACCAAAAGATGATCTTGAAATAGTAAATAGAATAAAAGATGCAGATATTTTAATTGTTGATAACACTAAACTTAGTGAAGAAGTTTTAAAACAAGCACCAAAAATTAAATATATTGATGTTGCTTTTACAGGCTATGATCATTTACCTACAAAATACTGTAAAGATCACAAAATTGAAGTTTCAAATTGTAGTGGATATGCAACTGAAGCAGTTGCTGAACTTAATTTAACTTTTATACTTAGTCTTTTAAGGGACATAAGAAATAACGACAACAAAGTTAGAAAGTGCAAAAAACCTGATTTTACATTAGCACAAGAATTAGATGATAAGATTGTTGGTGTAATTGGTACAGGAAAAATCGGAACAAGGCTTATCGAACTTTTAGATTGCTTTAATTTGAAAATTTTAGCTTATAGTAAAACCATCAAAAAGAATGTTGTTCAAAAAGGCGTAACCTACGTCGATTTAAAAGACATTATGTCCAAGAGTGATTTTGTTTGTTTAACATTGCCATTAAACGAAGAAACAAAGGGCATGATTGGCAAAAAAGAACTTTCTTTAATGAAACCAAATTCTTATTTAATTAATACTTCTAGAGGACCTATTGTAGATGAAGCAGCTTTAATTGAATGTTTAAAAGAAAAGAAGATCAAAGGCGCTGCTCTTGATGTTTTTGCAGTCGAGCCTCCTCTTAACAAAGATAATGAACTTTTAAAATTAAATAATGTTATACTTACTCCGCATGTTGCTTATTTAACAAAAGAAGCCATGAAAAAAAGAGCAGAGATTGCTTTCTCAAATCTCTACTCTTATTTAGATGGAAATATTAAAAACAAAGTTATTTAACTTCGGTTATTTCGTTTTTATCATTAATATCATTGCTATTCTCGCTTATTTTCTTTCTTTTTGATTTTTTGTTTCTTGCATAAACATCAGTTTTAACGACGGTTAATTTGCTTTTGCCATCTTCGGAATAGATGACTTTTTCATCGATTTTGAATTTTGGATTTGCCGCATAATAGAAGATGAGTAAACAACCAGCAATAATAAGAATGATTCCAATCAATATGATTAAAGCAATTTTTAGGTATTCGTTATTGTTAGAATAATTGAAGCAAATTGTTAATGTTCCTAAAGCAAGGAAAATAATTGATGCAATTATAAAGATAGTAAGAAGAAACTTGTTTCTATTTTTTGAAGCAAGCGAAATTATTGTTTCAATAATAAAAATAAGAGCAAAGACAAGAAGCATAACACCTACAAAAAGTGCTATATATTCTAAAACAATTAAAGGGTTAACAAATATTAATACCGATAAAGCAATTAATGCCGCTCCGGTCACGTTTTCTATACTTAAAATTCCTTTAACAAAAATTAAACCAAAACCAATTGTTAATGCCCCATATAAAAGAATAATACTAGCGGTAATATAACCTAGAGCGTCTTGGACCTCATTTGAACCAGAAAAAATACATAAAACAAGACCAAAGATTATTAAAAGGGCTGATTGTATAATTTTTACCCATTTATAAGATGTAACATCTTTTTCAGAAACTAATTTTTTAGCCATAGAACAAAATCCTTTCGGATATTATTATAATATAGTTTGAAAATATAAGGAGACGAGTTAGTTATGGATCAAGTAAAAATTAGAAATTATGCTAGATTAATCGCTCGCGTTGGAGCAAATATACAAAAAGGACAAGAAGCAAATATAATTGCTAATATTGAAACCGCACCTTTTGTAAGAATATTAGTTGAAGAATTATATGATGCGGGAGCTAGTTTTGTCGACGTAAGTTGGCAAGATAATGAACTTTCGATTTTAACAACAAATAAAGCTGATTTTGAGAAAATCTCACATTTAAATGAAATCGAAAAAGCCCGTCATGAACATAATATAAAAGTACATCCAGCTCGTATTTGGATTGATAGCGATGACCCTCATGCAATGGATGGAATTGATTTAGAAAGACAAAGTAAAATACGTTCGATCAAAGGCAAAGAAATAAGATTTTATAGAGATCAATATGATGATGAATGCCAATGGTGTATAGCAGGCGTTCCTTCTTTAAAATGGGCAAAATCAGTTTTCCCAGAATTAAGTGATGATGAAGCCATTGAGAAACTTTGGGAATATATTTTAAAAACAAGTAGAGCCTTTGATGGGGATCCAATGAAAAACTGGGATGAACACGATAAAAACTTAGTTAACCACATGACTTTACTTAATAATTTAAAGTTGAAAAGTTTACATTATGTTTCTAAAAAGGGAACGGATTTATATGTAGAACTTTTGGAAAATGTTATTTGGGAAGCGGGCGGAGAAAATACAAAAACAGAAAAAATTAGATTCCAACCAAATATTCCAACCGAAGAATGTTTTACTTCTCCAAATAAATTTAAAACTCATGGAATTGTCTATTCCACCAAACCTTTAAATTATAATGGTATTCTAATTGAAGATTTTTCTATTAGATTTGAAGAAGGAAAAGCAGTTGAAGTCCATGCTAAAAAAGGTGAAGAAGCTCTTAAGAAAATGATCGCGTTAGATGAAAATGCATGTTATTTAGGCGAATGTGCTCTAGTTGCCTATCATTCTCCAATTAATAACTTGAATACAATCTTTTTCTCAACTTTATATGATGAAAATGCTTCATGTCACCTTGCTTTAGGAGACTCATTTCAAAACTTAATTATTGGATATGAAAATACGCCTAAAGAAGACATAGAAAAACTTCCATTAAATAAATCAATTGTTCACACTGATTTCATGATTGGGGATGAAACTTTAAATATCTTTGGGACAACAGTTGACGGAAAAGAAATTCAAATCTTTAAGGATGGAGATTGGTGTATCTAAACTTAAATTACTATCTTTTTAAAAAGCTTAAAAAATGAGATAATTTTAGTAATGAAGAAAAGCCTTCTTACTTTGAAAAAGTTTTAAAAAATAATCAAGTTTTGCGGTTTATTTTCAAGATAAGCAGGTTAAGAGGTGATGATATGTGGTGGGTTTATGTGTTAATGTGTTCCGTGTTTATTGTAATTTTGTTAATTAAAATTATTTATCATTATTACAAAACAAGAAAAATTATTAAGATGGAAGCAAAAAATGAGTTTAAGCATAATTCGAAACTCACCTTTGTTAAAGTAGCTGATAATAGAAGCGTTATTTATTATTCTCAAGGCCCAATTAACATGAAGACTGATCCAGGCGATTTTAGTCTTTATAAAACTAGAATGATGGATGTTCCAATGTATGTTGGCACTACTAAAAAATTAAACAGAGTACGTAATGCTTGGACTGGTGTTTATGCATTTTTCTTTATACTTTTCTTACTGGTGTTCTTATTAACAGCAACAGGTATTTTGTTAGAAGAATTTTATCCACAAGGTTTAGAATTTTTAAATGGTGAAGCAGGAAATTACATCAGACAATTCTTTACATCATATTACGTTGGTGTCTTTGCTTTATTGTTAACTATCCTCGCCTTAATATTTATGCTTTGTGAAATAAGCATCAAGAAACTTTTAAATTACTATTTACCAGTTTATCTTAAACAAGTTAACGCAGAATGTTACCAAGAATCTATGAAACCAATCTACGTTAAGCTTGGATAAATATGAAATTAGAAAAACTTAAATTAACAGATATTGATAAAGTCTCTGATTTTGTTAAGGTTAATAAAAATTTAGTCCTTGATTTTGATAATGTCATAACAACTGAATTTAAAAACTTACTTAAAAATTTTGCTACTTCAAGAGCAAAGATGTTTGAAAATTTTGCTTGTTATGTTTTAAAAGATGAAAATAAGGAAATTAAATCAGTTCTTGTTTTTGATGGAAATAAAGAAATTAAAGTTTTGGTTTACGATAAGATTGTTGATAATAGTGAACTAGTTATTATTTTTGATCAATTAAATAATCTTATTAAAGCAGAAAAAGGTTTCTTCTTAACCGCAAAAGTTAATGAAAATAATATCCTTCTTTTTAATAATGCGGGCTTTAAAAGTGTCTCGTTTGTTAAGACAACTGAGGAGACAAATAAGTACGATAGCTATTACTTTTTAGTAAGAAAGGAATTTGAAAAATCACTATAAAATCTTTTTATTAGTGTTGTAATTTTGTTTATACCTTTAATTAATTAAGGTATAATTATTTCGGTCGCAAAGGAGATTTAAATAAATGTTAGAAATTATTGATGTTTATGCACGTGAAGTATTAGATTCCCGTGGAAATCCAACAATTGAAGTTGAAGTTACTCTTGATGATGGTTCTCTTGGAAGAGCTATTGTTCCTAGTGGTGCATCTACTGGTGAAAACGAAGCTCTTGAATTAAGAGATGGCGATAAAGCTAGATATCAAGGTAAAGGTGTTTTAAAGGCTGTCGATAATGTTAATAATATAATCGCTCCAGAAATCATTGGTATGTATGCTGATGATCAAGTTGCAATTGATAGCGCATTACTCAAACTCGATGGAACTCCATTTAAGAAAAATCTTGGTGCTAACGCACTTTTAGGTGTTTCTTTAGCTGTTGCAAGAGCTGCTGCTGAAAGCTATGGTATGCCACTTTATAAGTACATTGGTGGAGCAAACGCAAAAGTTTTACCTACCCCAATGATGAACGTTGTTAATGGTGGTGCTCATGCTGATTCAACAGTTGATTTCCAAGAATTCTTTATCATTCCTGCTGGTTTCAAAACATTCCGTGAAGCTTTAAGAGCTGGTGTTGAAACATTCCATTGCTTAAAAGCTGTCTTAAAAGCTAAAGGATATGAAACAGGTGTTGGTGATGAAGGTGGATTTGCTCCAAGCTGCAAACACGGAAATACTGAACCACTCGAACTTATCATGGAAGCTATCAACAAAGCAGGTTACAAACCAGGAAAAGAAATTTTCTTAGGTATGGACGTTGCTTCTAGTGAATTCTATAACGCTGAAAAGAAAGTTTACGAACTCAAGAAGAGTGGTGAAGGAACAAAGACAAGTGATGAAATGATCGCTTGGTTCGAAGAAATGATTAAAAAATACCCAATCATCACTATCGAAGATGGTTTAAGTGAAAATGACTGGGAAGGTTGGGCAAAATTAACTGCTGCTTTAGGCGATAAGATCCAACTCGTTGGTGATGACTTATTCGTTACTAACAAAGACTTCTTAAGAAAAGGTATCGTTAGCCACGTTGCTAATTCAATCTTAATTAAAGTTAACCAAATCGGTACTTTAACAGAAACATTAGATACAATCAGAATGGCTCAAACAAATGGTTACACCACAATGGTCTCCCATAGAAGTGGTGAAACAGAAGATACAACAATCGCTGACTTAAGTGTTGCAGTCAATGCCGGACAAATTAAGACTGGTTCTGCTTCAAGAACTGATAGAATGGCAAAATATAACCAACTCTTAAGAATTGAAGACGAACTCGGTGATGAAGCTATTTTTGAAGGTTTACATGCTTTCAAAAAATATAGATTTGAAGACTAATTTAAACTTTAAAATCTAATTTTGAGCAGGGCGTTTGCCCTGCTTTTTTCTTAAAAAGCTCGCAAAAATGCCACTAATTTAAAATTTAAAAAGTTTATTCTATATAATTTAAATCTTTTAAAGTATAATATTTTTAAGAGGTTTTTTATTATGTTTAAAAACAAAACATTCGAAGGCGAAAATGTGCCAAAAGCTACGAAATGGCTTTTTTGTAGTAGTGGCATGTTCCGTGATTTAGTCTACCAATTTGTGAGCATGTTTTTGTTAATGTATGCTCAATATTGTGGTATTGGCGGACAAGAAAGTACGGAAGAATTTGTCGCTATGTATAGCGTCATCACAGTTATAATCATCGTTTTAAGAGTTTGGGATGGTTTTAATGATCCAATCATGGGCTTTATTGTAGAAAAAGCTCATTTTAAATGGGGAAAATATCGTCCTTGGATTTTTTTAGGAGCACTTTTAAGTAGTATTGTAACTATCTTGATGTTCTGGCTTCCAGTTCATGGATGGGCATATGTTGCATGTTTTGCTATTTTCTATTTCTTATGGGATTTTACCTACACAATGAATGATATAGCTTTCTGGAGTGTCTTGCCTTCATTGTCTCAAAAAGAAAAAGTTAGGGCTAATCTTACTACACTTTTGTCAATTTTTGTTTCAATTGGTAGTTTCACAGCAGGTGGTCTAGTTCCAATTTTATCTTCTAGTTTGGGCTACACAATTTCCTATCAAATGTTCTCGATAGTGGCCTCGGTTTTATATTTTGCTTCTCAATTAATCTTAGTTATCTTTATGAAAGAAAGAAAACGTGATGAGGAGACCGAACAAACTAGTGAAAATATGAAATTTAGGGATATTTTCACTGTATTAGTTAAGAATAGCCAAGTAAGAAGTTCGATTGTTGGAATTTTACTTTATTATACTGGTGCAAGTATCCTTGTTACTCTTGGTTTAAATTATTTCTATTTTAATTTTGGTTATTCTGAAGCGGGAACTTATCAATTAATCTTCACTGTTGTTTATGCAGTTGCTACTTTACTCGGCCAATTTGTTTATCCTCTTTTAGTAAATAAATTTAAATTCCATAAAATGCAAATCTTTACAGTTGCATCTATTCTTACAGTAATTGGTTATGGATTTCTTTTCTTATATATCTTCCTAAATCCTGTAATTTATTTCCCATTATTATGTATCTTAGGTTTGGTTGTTTTCTTTAATCAAACCCTGATTAGCATGGTTTTATATATTTTTATCCAGGATTCTATTGAATATAATGAGTATCATTTTAAAGAAAGAAGAGAAAGTGCTGTCTTCTCTTTAAGAGCGTTTACTGCAAAACTTGGAAGCTCGTTACAACAAATTGTTTTATACGTTTCACTTCTTGCTGGCTCACTTTATGCTATATCAAATCAAATAAGTGGGGCTGAGATGGAAGCTATTAAAATGTTTGGAGATAATGCAGCAGAAGTTGGAAAATACGTTTCAACAATTGCTAATTCGATTACAGGTTATGAAAATGTCGAATTTTGGCAAAGACTTGTTTATCAAATCGGTTTTACAATTATTCCAGGATTATTAATGTTGGGTTGTTTTATTTGGACGAAATGTACCTACAAAATAACTGAAGAAAATCATGAAATTATGGTTTTAGAAATCGAAAGAAGAAAAAACAATGAAACAAAGTAATGAATTTAAAAATAGAGTTGTTTATCAAATTTATCCATCGAGTTTTTGTGATAGTAATAACGATGGATGGGGCGATATAAATGGTATTACTAGTAAGCTTGATTATTTAAAAGATTTGGGTATTGGAATAATTTGGCTTTCTCCAGTTTATGTTTCTCCAATGGATGATATGGGTTATGATATCGCCGATTATAAAAACATTAATCCTCGTTTTGGAACAATGGAGGATTTTGATAATTTATTAAAAGAAGCTGAAAAACGCGATATCAAAATTGTAATGGATTTAGTTATAAATCATACTTCCACTGAACATAAATGGTTTAAAGAAGCGATTAAAGGACCTGAAAGTGAGTATTTTGATTACTATTATATAAAAGAGGGAAAAGGGAAAAAGCACAAAAAGCTTCCTAACAATTGGCAAAGTTGTTTCACAGGAGATGCTTGGAAAAAGGTAGATTCTTTACCAGGTTATTACTACATGCATCTTTTTTGTGATACTCAAGCTGATTTAAATTATCACAATGAAAAAGTTATTGAAGAAGTTAAAGAAATTCTAAAATTCTGGCTCGATAAAGGAGTTTATGGATTTAGGTGTGATGTTATAAATAATATTTGGAAATCATCACTTAAAAACGACTTCCCATTAATGATTTATAACCGTGGTTTAAAATATTATGCCAATCAAGATGGTATGTTTAAAACTCTAACAAGATTTAGAACAGAAGTTTTGGATAATTATGATTGCTTTTTAGTTGGTGAAACTGGTGTTTTAAATAAAGAAGTCGGGAACAGATTCCTTAATGAAAGATGCTTAGATATGTTCTTTGAATTTGATCATATTTATGCCGACAAAAGTAAATTAATCCCTGTTTTTAAGAGAAAATTTGATGCAAGGCGTCTCGTTAAACCAATTTTTAAGTGGCAAAAAGATGTTCCTTGGATTGCAAATTATTTAGAAAACCACGATCAATTACGTAGTGTTAATAGGTATGGAAATACTGGTAAGTATTATAAAGAAAGCGCTAAGTTGCTTTCCTTATTCTTACTTACTTTAAAAGGAACACCTTTCATTTATCAAGGGGAAGAAATTGGAACTTTAAATAATCCAAATGCAAGTTTAAAAAACTGTAAAGACATTGCTGCAATTACAACAACTGATACATTCAGTAAATTAACTAAATTAAATAAAGAAAAATCATTTAAGTTTATCAACGAAACCATTAATAGAGATCATGCAAGAACACCAATGCAATGGTCTAACGATGTTAATGGTGGTTTTAATAGTGGCACTGAAACTTGGATCAATGTTAATGAAGGTTACAAGAATATTAATGTTGCTAATGAATTGAGTGATGAAAAATCAATTTTAAGTTTCTATAAGAAGCTGATTAAATTTAGAAACGAGAGTGACGTTCTTAAAAAAGGCGATTTTAAAGAAGAATTTGTTTCAAAATATATCGTTAGTTATTTTAGAAGTTTTGAAGATAAAACTTATCAAATAATTCTTAACTTTTCTGATAAAAAACATCAGTTTAACGAGGTTTTAAACATAAAACAAGTTTTTGCTAACTACGATGAAGAGATAAATTTAAAAGAAATTCCACCTTATTTTGCAGGTATTTTTGAGGTTAAATAAATGATTAGCTTTGACTCTTCCAAAAAGATATTTAAATTATCTAATTCGAAGTATTCTTATTATTTTTATATAAATCCTTTAGGCTATTTAGTTCATCTTTATAGCGGAAAGAAGCTCAATGAATTAGGAATTGAAAGAACTAACGAAAGATATATTGAAAGATACGCTTTTTTAAATGAAGAATTTAAAGAAGTATGTGATGAGAATTATTATTACAGTGAACAGGGCTCATTATTTGAGTGTGCTTCATTTTTAAAAAGCGATAAACGCGGAGCCTTTGCTGTTATAAAACATACTGACGGATCTTACATTACAAGTTTTAAATATTTTTCTCATAAAATAGTGAAGGGTAAAGTTAGTTCGGAAAATTATCCTCACTTTAAAGTAAATAACTTTGATAAAGTTGAAACTTTAATTGTTACTTTAAAAGATGAGAAAGAAGACATTTTCTTAGAACTTTATTATGTAATGTATGAGAAAATTTCTGGTTTAATAAGATTTTCAAAATTAATTAATAAAACTGGAAAAACTATAGAACTTGATAGAATTTGTTCTTTAGAATTGGATTCTTATAATAAAGACTTCGATCTTGTTTCAATACATGGCCAATGGGGCGATGACAAAGAATTAGAATTAGAAAAAGTTGGTCATAGTAAGATCGTGGTTAATGATAATCATGGTGGAAGAGGATTTAGACAAAATCCTACGATTATCTTAAAAGAACATAATGCAAATTATGATCATGGCGAAGTTTACATGTGTTCTTTAGTTTATAGTGGTAACTTTAAATTTGAAGTTGGTTTAGATGAATATGACCAATTAAGACTCCAAGCTTTAATTAGTGATGAGATGTTTTCGTTTACACTTCAAAATAATGAAACATTCTCGACCCCAGAATGTATCTTAATTTATTCTTCAGAAGGCATTAACAAAGCGACCCAAACAATGCACGATATTGTCCGTGAAAATTTATTACCTAATTCATACGCATTAAAGGAAAGGCCAATTTTAATAAATTCACGGGAACCTTTCATGTTTGATTTTGATACAGAAAAAATCAAAAAACTTATCTTGGATGCAAAAGCCTTAAACATTGAACAAGTTGTTCTTGATGATGGATGGTTTGGAAAAAGAAATAGTGATAACTCAAGTTTGGGTGATTTATATGTTAATGAAGATAAAATTAATCTAAAAGAAGTTATTGATTTTGCGCATAAGAATCGAATGAAATTTGGTTTGTGGGTAGAGCCAGAAATGATTTCGCCTGATTCTGAGTTATTTAGAAAACATCCTGAATATGCTCTTTATGATAGAAACACAAAGCCGACTTTATTAAGACATCAATTAGTTTTAGATCTAACAAATGATGAAGTTGTTGACTGCGTTTTTAAAGAACTTGAAAAGATATTTTCAAGATACGACATAGATTATTGTAAATGGGATTTTAATAGATATCTTTCTGAAATTGGTTCATTACATTTAGGGAATGAAAAACAAGGAGAAATTTTTCATCGCTTTATGATGGGTTCTTACAAACTCTTAAATAAATTTATAAATCGTTTTCCAAATGTTCTTCTTGAAACTTGTGCAAGTGGAGCGGGAAGATTTGATTTAGGAATGCTTTATTATTCTCCCCAAATTTGGGGAAGTGATGAAACAAATCCATTTTCTAGAGTCATGATTCAATTTGCAACAAATGTTTTTTACCCATTATCAACAATTGGAGCTCATGTTAGTGCGGCAAATTCTTTAACTTTACAAGATAAAGCTATCATTTCTCTTTTTGGAACCTATGGATATGAGCTTGATCCAGATAAACTTAGCGAAGAAGAAAAGAATAAAGTTATAGAATTTAATGGTTTACACAAAAGATTCCATCACATAGTTACAAAAGGTGATTATTATGTGCTTTCTTCACCTTATACGAGTAACTTTGCAAGTTGGATGTGCGTAAGTAAAGATAAATCTGAAGCTCTAGTTTTTAATTTCAATTTTAGAAGAGAGCAAACAAAAGGCAGATTTTTAAGAGTTAAGGGGCTTGATCCAAATAAAAATTACTTTAATTCACTTACAAATGATGTATACAAAGGAGATTTTTATATGAATGTTGGAATCAATATTAGTGCACCTTTAAAAGAAGGAATGACAATGCTTTTTGTTTTAAAAGAAGTTAATTTTATTGTAAAAAATGTTTTGAATAATAAAGCTAACAAAAAGAAAAGGGAGAAACTTTTGTAATTATGGACGAGTTTATTAATTTATCTTATCTAGATAATCCTGATGTTTATGCTGTAAATGCTCTTGAAGATCATTCTGATCATAAAATCTTTTTTGGAGAAAAAGAAAATAAGATTTCTTTATCAGGGAAATGGAAATTTTTGTGTTACACAAGTTTTAACGATGACATCAAAGTTTTGTTATCTCCTAATTTTAATATCAATAACTTAGATGATATTAATGTTCCAGGACATTTAGAATTACAAGGATATGGAAGACCAAAGTATGTCAATATGCAATATCCTTGGTATGGACACGAAGAAGTAGAGCTTGGGAAATCGCCAAAAGATAATCCAGTTGGTATATATTTAAGAGATTTAGAGATGAACGAAAGTTTTTCTCAAAAAATTATTTTATCTTTTGGCGGATTCAATACCGCACTTTATGTTTTTATAAACGGATATTTTGTTGGATATTCAGAGAAAAATTACACAACAACAGAGTTTGATATTACAAATTACCTAGTAAAAGGTATAAATAGAATTGGCTTACTAGTTTTTAAATATTCCAAACAATCTTGGTTTCATGATCAAGATATGTGGAGATTTAGCGGCGTTTTTAGAGATGTTTCTTTAAAACTTGTTCCTTTGATTCATATTGAAGACATCAATAATAAGTCATTACTAGCAAGTGATTATCAAACCGGTTTACTAGATGTTAGAGTAACAATTTTGGGTGGTTTATCCACAGTTTCTTTAAAATATGCTTTAAGATTTAAAGGAAATACACTTTTTGAAGAGATTAAAGATTTAAAGGGTAGAGAAATTGAAATCAAACGAACAATAGAAAATGTCGCTCAGTGGTCAGCAGAAATTCCTAATTTATATCAACTTGATATGTATCTCATTCAAAATGGGCAGATTGTTGAATCAACAACACTTGACGTTGGCTTTAGATGCATTGAAATTAAAAATGGAATCATGCTTATAAATGGCAAAAGACTTATTTTAAAAGGCGTAAACCGTCATGAGTTTGACATGAAAAATGGTCGAGCCATCAGTGAAGAAACTATTAAAGATGATTTATTGTTACTTAAAGCAAATAACTTTAACGCAATTAGAACATCTCATTATCCAAATAACTCTTATTTATACGAGTTAGCTGATAAATTAGGTTTTTATATAGTCGATGAAGTCGATCTTGAATCCCATGGAACATGGGGAAGTTTAGCAAAAACAGATGGATTTAGCACGGTTTTACCTGGAAATCACAATGAATTCCTTAATTTAATTCTTTCCAAAAACAAGACAATGTATGAAAGGGACAAGAATCACCCTTCTATTATTATTTGGAGTCTTGGTAACGAAAGTAATGTTGGAAGTGTTTTAGAAAAGTCTTATGAATTCTTTAAAAAGATGGATCCTACAAGACTTGTTCATTATGAAGGATGTTATGGAAATAAAAAATATTCTCACATCACAGATATCGAATCTTCGATGTATGTTCCTGCGCCTTTTGTAAAGAAAAGATTAGAACATCAAAAAGAAAAACCATATATTCATTGCGAATTTGAACATTCAATGGGAAATTCAACCGGAAACTTTAAAGATTATATGGATTTAATTGATATTTATGCAAATTATCAAGGTGGATTTATCTGGGATTTTGTCGATCAAGGTTTATTAGATGAAGAAAATAAATTCATTAAATATGGTGGAGATTTTGATGATCGACCAAATGATGGAATTTTCTCTTGTGATGGTTTGTTGCTTGCCGATAGAAGTAAGACATCAAAACTTGAAACAGTAAAATATTATTATCAAGATGTTAAGTTTGAGAAAACTCCAGATGGTATTTTGATTAAGAATACAAATCTTTTTAAAGGAACAAATCTTTATTATTTTAAGTTATCAATATATGAAGAAGGGAAATTGATCAGTGAATCTCCATTTACTCTTCAAATTGCTCCAGATTCTTCATTCTTATTAAAACTTAACGAACTTAATGTTAATTTAGAAAGGGAAATCTTAGTTAGAATTACTTATCACAATTTAATTGATAATCTATATTCTAAAAAAGATGATGAAGTTGGTTTCTTTGAATTCTTGTATAATTCAAGTTTAGAAAAAGCCTTGCCTTATGTTAAAGGAAGTTCAAAGAAAGTTAACGTTATAAGATCTGATTTTAATATTGGAGTTAATTATCCAAATGTTAGTTATATGTTTAATGGATTAGCTAATTTTCATGGTGGCATCCAATCAATTAGAGTGAATGATGAAGAATTTTTGGCGACGAAAATGACACCAACACTTTTTAGACCAACAACAGATAATGACGACCCTCTTTCAAGATATGCAATAGATCCTTACTTTGGTGCAACCAAAAGGCCTCTTCTTATACCAAAAGGAAAGAGCAATAAAGGTCTAAAAATTACTAAAAACTCTGCAAAAATCACTTATAATTACCGTTATTTTTATGGGTTTATACCTAAAAAAGTTAAATTTAGCTTTGAAAATTTAGATGATGGTAGCTTGCTTGTTGAAATGGAAACTAAAATATCTCGTTTCCAAGCTTCTCCAAGTGAAATTGGGTTAACTTTTAAAGTTCCTTCTATTATTAAAAAGATTACTTATTATGGACTTGGAAAAGGCGATAATTATATTGATCGATACGAAGGGCAAAAACTTGGAATTTATGAAAGTGATCCATTAAGTGAATACGTAAATTATGCTAGACCACAAGAATGTGGCCAACATTTATTTACAAGATATTTAATTCTTGAAAGCGAAAGTGGTAATAAACTTAAAATTCAGGCGTTGGATAAAGCTTTTGCTTTTAAAGTTTTACCTTGGAGCTATCAAGAAATTGAAAACGCTGAGCATTTAGATGAACTTCCAAAAATGAAGTATACAAATGTAACTTTAGCTTGTGCAACGCGAGGAGTAGGCGGAGACAATTCGTGGATGGCTCCAGTTCATAAAGAATTCAAAATAAAAAAAGGGACAAAATATAGATTAAAGTTTATAATTAAAGCCATTGATTGAGGTTAATTATGGATTTTAATGAAATTAAAAATAAAGTAAGTAGGAAATTACGCAATTTCCATATTGGAACGCTTGGCGCAATAGTTTGTACAGCTCAATTACTTTTAGAGTTATACTCTTTTGCTATTGCCCTATTTATTTTCAATTCGCCATCTTTTCCAGATATATTTTTCCTTGTTATCAACTGTATTTTTGACTTATATCTTGTTAGATATTTTATTACTTCAAAAGAAAACAATTCTTTAAACCCTGCACGAACTGCAATTGTCCTTCTTCTTATTTCTTTTTATGTACTTCCATCTATTGAAAGCGCAATTTTAGGAATATTTACAACCGGTTTAGGTGCAACCCTTTTAGGAATTCTTCTTTCTGGAGTTGTCCTTGGAATTGCTTATTTTATCTTCTTAATTTTGGAATATAGACATAAAGGCAAAAGAAATCATTTAGCAATGATAATTCTTGGATCAATTATGACTTTAATTGGAATTGCTCAGGGCGCTTTGTCTTTAACAATGGGCGTAATTTCTTTTATTTCATCAACTAATATTCTTTATGATTCTTTAATGCTTGTTTATTATTGCTTAGGTCTAATTGTTACGGTTGGAATGCCTGTTATTTTCTTGCTTTACCCAATATACGCAATCAGACAAGAAAGAAGAGGATTTTAACAAATATCGGAAAAAGGATTTGGATTTTCAATATCAATAATGTCCTTAATCGGAAGGAAAAAGTCGTCAAAATAGACGATTTTTTTATTTTTATCAAGTTTTAGAATTTTTCCTTTATAAGTATAAAGATAGCCATCAATATAAAGTTTAAAGCTTAAAAAAGAGTCTAGATAATATTTTAAAATGTAGTCAATTTTTCTAGCTTGTTCAACGCTCACTAAAGGTCTAGACACTTTATATTTTTCATAAAGCATCTTATCTAAATAATCCTGTTGCTCAACAAGTGAAGCAAAAGGAAGCCATTTCTTCATACCTCTGTCTGCCATGTGTTGAAATTATATAGCAAAATTTTTCGAAAGTTTAGACTTGAAAATTCTTAAGCTAAGCTTTTAAAAAACATGGCCTTTTATATTATAATTTTGGCGTATGAAATTATTTGCTTTTGATATTGATGGTACTTTAATTTACAACCATAACATTAAACTTAAAGAAAACTTAGTTAATAAATTAAACGAGATATTAGAAAGAGGCGACGTTCTTGCTATTGCTAGTGGTAGACCTTATTCAGGCATCATGCAAATTATGGAACAACTAAAAGATGGCAAGAAATATTGTCTTTGTGGAAACGGAAATCTAGTGACTGATATAAGCGGGAAGGAACTTTATAGTTCTGGACTTACTCTTGCTGATTATTATGATTTTATCGATAGATATCCAGAAATTTTTAAACATCGCACATCAAACATTTATTGTTACACTCTCCATCGACTTGGTTACTTAAAGAAAAATATTTGGATTGATTTTGAACTTAAGGCTAATGGGAAATTTGAAGCCGTTAATTTAAAGAAAGAAAACTTTCCTCTTGATAAAATAATCTTAAAATTCATGATTGCAAGCACTCCAAGAAGAAGTAAAAACTTTGATGAAAAAATCATCAAAGAAGAAGACAAAGAAAAATATAACGTTATGAGAACGAGCGAATATTTTATTGAATTTGTTAATAAAAACGGCGACAAGGCTTATGGTGTAAAATTTTTAAGTGAATATCTTGGAATTAAAAAAGAAGATGTCTTTACTTTTGGTGATAGCGGAAATGATGTCAAAATGATTAAGGAATTTAATGGCATTGCAATGGGGAACGCTAGCGAAGACTGTAAAAAAGTTGCAAAGTTTGTCACAAAAAGAGTAGATGAAGATGGCGTAATTTATGCTCTTGATAACTTTGTAAAATATTGATATTTTTCTAAAAACCATGCAAAACTAAACTATTTTAAGTTTTGCGTTCAAAAAATTGGACTAAAAAAGCTAGATATTTTAAGAATAGAACTTAATTTATCTAGCTTTTATTTTTGATTGAATTAAAGAATTTTACTTAATGCTACTGCTAAGATTCCAGGACCAACGTGAGTTGAAATGGATAAAGAGAGTGCATCAGCTTTAACTTTTTCAGGATCTAAATTGAAACGAGCAACAAATTCTTTTCTGAATTCAAGAGCTTCTTCTAGGTTGTGTGAATAAGCAACATCAAACATTAAATTTTCTCTTGGGACATCTTTGAATTTTGTATTTAAATCGTTTTCGATTGCTTCAAACATAATTTGTTTAGCTTTTTTAGTCCCAAGTGCCTTTTTATAAGCATCAAGTTTTTCACCAAAAATACTTAAAACAGGTTTGATGTGAAGTGCGCCACCTAAAGCAGCGCCGGCTGGAGTAACTCTTCCGCCTCTTTTAAGGTATTTTAAAGTATCAACCATAATATAAATTGAAGAATTGTGTGCTTCGCTTTCAAGAATTTTAACGATTTCTTCAGCGGTTTTTCCTTCGTTTATTAATTTAATAGCATCATAAACAGAGTCTTTTAAAGTAACGCTAATTCTATGGTTATCAACAATAAAAACTTTACCAGGATAAGATGTAGCTAAACTTTTTGCGTTATTACATTCTTCACTAAGTCCGCTAGACATAGGAATTTGAATAACTTGATCATAAGTTTTGAGTAATTCTTCCCACATTTCAATAAGTTGACCTGGAGCAGGTTGAGATGTTTTTACATCTGCATTGCTTTCAAGTAACTTAAAAAATTCTTCTTCTTCAAGATTCTCGCCTTGGAATCTTGTTTCTCCGTTTATAATAACTGGCATTTTAATGATATGAAGATTTAATTTTTTTATTTCTCCTAAGCTAAAGCCAGCGTTATCATCAGTAATAAGTGCAATTTTCATGGTTCCTAACCCCCATGTGTGAGAGTATATCACACAAAAAAATAAATATAAATCTAGTATAAAACACTAGATAGAAGAAAAAATCGTAAAAAATAGATACTCGCACTAATTTTACAATGCTATAATTTTCGAGAGCAAAAAGGAGTTATATTCATGCCATTTTATTTTAAAAGAGGAGATTTAGTCGAAACTAAATGCGATGCAATCGTAAACGCTAGCAATATCAACTTAAAAATGGTTGAGGGTGTAGGTCGTGCTATTTTTCATAAAGCTGGCGATAAAGAATTAACCAATGCTTGTAAAGCTATCGGACACTGCGATGTTGGACACGCCGTTTTAACACCAAGTTTTAATTTAACAAGTGCTAAAGCAATAATTCACGCTGTTGGACCAATTTATATTAATGGAAAACATGGTGAAGAAGCCGCTTTAAGAAAAACATATCGTTCTGTTTTTAAAATTGCACTCGAAAATGATTTCAAGACTCTTGCTTTCCCTCTTTTAAGCGGGGAATTTAACTATCCGTTAAGAGAATGTTATGAAATTGCTGAAAGTGAAATTCGTTTATTTTTAAAAGATCATCCTGATTTCAGAATTTACATGGTTTTATTTAAAAATTTCCCAGAGAATTTAAGTGAAGATGAACAAGTTAAACTTTCAAAATTTGTTATGAATAATTTCAAATCAACAGTGCATTCTGTAGAAGAAAAAGTAACAAACGAGGAATTTGTAAAACTTGTTAAAGAACTTCAAGCAAAAAAGAACATTAGTGATTTAGAATTGGCCTTAAATAGCAACTTAACTCCAGAGGATTTAAAATCTTTCTTAGAAGTAAAAGAAGGAACGCCATCTAAGAATGAAGTTTTTGCTTTAGCTGTCGGATTAAAAGCAAGCAAAACTGAGCTCACGAATCTTTTAAAATCAATTAAGATGGATTCACTTAATGACGATATGACGGGTCTTGTCACTTTATTCTATTTAGAAAAAGGTATCTACGATATATATAAGATAAATAGAGCGTTATTTAATTATGGAGTTAAACCTTTAGGACTTTTATAAAGAAAAACTTCAAAGATATAAAGTTAATTTTTAAAGCAAGTCACAAAAATATGGAAACTTGCTTTTTATACATAATAGAGATTAAGTAAGAATCGCTATAAATAGTGATGAAAACGTTATAAATAATAATAAAATCGCTATTTTTTACCATATTTAGGTAAAAATTACTGCCAATTTTTTGCTGGTAGTTTATTAACAAACTAAAGACTGTTTGATAAAATATTTATTGCCAAAAGGTTTTTATAGGAGGATATTATGGCAAGATTTACATTACCTAGAGATATCTACTATGGAGCAGGTTCCATTGCAGAACTCAAAAATTTAAAAGGTAAAAGAGCAATCGTCGTTTGTGGCGGTCATGCTATGAAAGCAAGTGGCTTCTTAGACAAAACAGTTGCATACTTAAAAGAAGCAGGAATGGAAGTTGAAACATTTGAAGGTGTTGAACCAGATCCATCCATCGAAACAGTTATGAAAGGTGCTGAAGCAATGAGAAAATTCAACCCAGATTGGATCGTTGCTATTGGTGGTGGTTCCCCAATTGATGCTGCAAAAGCTATGTGGGCATTCTATGAACACCCAGATACAACTTTTGAAACACTTTGCACACCATTCTCATTCCCACACTTAAGAGAAAAAGCAAGATTCTGTGCTATTCCTTCAACAAGTGGTACAGCTACTGAAGTTACAGCATTCTCAGTTATCACAGACTATGCAAAAGGTATCAAATATCCATTAGCAGACTTCGAAATTACACCAGATGTCGCTATCGTTGATCCAGATATCGTCAGAGGTTTACCAGCAAAACAAGTCGCATTCACAGGTATGGATGCTATGACACACGCTATTGAAGCTTATGTTTCTACAATGGCTACATCATTCACAGATCCATTAGCTCTCAAAGCTATCAAAATGATTAACACTTCTTTAGTTGATTCTTACAACAATCCAAATGGAAAAGGCAGAGAAGATATGCACTATGCTCAATGTTTAGCAGGTATGGCATTCTCCAATGCTTTACTTGGTATTGTCCATAGTATGGCTCACAAAACAGGTGCTGCTTTCTCAACAGGACATATTCCACACGGATGTGCTAACGCAATGTATCTCCCACACGTTATTGAATATAATGCAAATAACGAAAGAGCAAGAGATAGATATGCTCAGATCGCTCAAGAATTAGGTATTGAAGGTACTGATGCTAGAGAACAAACACAAGGTTTAATCAACAGAATCCACGAATTAAATACCTTACTCAACATTCCACATTCAATGAAAGAATTTGGTGTTAAAGAAGATGAATTCAAAGCAAAACTTAAAGATATCGCTCATAACGCTGTCGGTGATGCTTGTACAGGAACAAACCCAAATCCAATCGATGATGCTAAGATGGCAGATCTCTTTGAATGCTGCTACTACAACAAACCATATAAATTCTAATTTTAAAGTTTGTTAATTAAAGGACTGGAATGAAATCCCAGTCCTTTTTTATCAATTGAAATTTATGCAAAAGAAAACAGTAAAAGTTGGTAATATCGTTGAAGTTTTTAATGATGATGGCGAAAACAAAATCGCTAGAGTCTTAAATATTAATTTTCGTAATGAAGAAGTTGTTGTTATGTATTTAGACGAACTTCTCAACGATTTATATATTGATACTGTTTCTTTATTGAATTGTAAAATTTATGAAAAACGCAGCAATGACTAAAAATAGTTGAGTTTTGCAGCGTTTTTTATTTTATGAAAGGGGTAAATATTAATTATGATTGAATACAGATATGATACTCAACTTTTAATTGAAGGAAAAAATCTTAGTGAAGATGCAATAAACGATTACTTTAATAATAATTTTAAAGGCGATTGTTTACTTGCTGTTGGTGATGATACATTAATCAAAATTCATTTCCATACAAACGAACCTTGGAAGGTTCTTGAATATTGCGCTAGCTTAGGCGAAATTTATGATATTGTCGTTGAAGATATGGACCGCCAAGCTAGAGGTTTAAAAGGATAATTATTTTTAGCAAGTTATTTATTTACAATAAATAAAAGTTTATACTTTTGGGGTAGATAAGGAGAAGGATATGTATAAAATTGTTAGAAAACATGTATTCAATCCAACCGAAACATTACTCGAAATTGAAGCTCCTGCTGTTGCTAAAAAAGCACAACCTGGGCAATTTATCATTTTAAGAGTTGATGAGAATGGTGAAAGAATACCTTTAACCGTTGGAGGCTATGATAGAGAAAAAGGTACAGTCACTATCATTTTCCAAATTGTTGGCGCTTCAACATACAAATTAAATCAATTAGAAGAAGGCGATTGCTTACACGATTTTGTCGGACCACTTGGTAGACCAACTGAACTTACAGGCGAAAAAGTTTGTGTCGTTGGCGGTGGTTTAGGTACTGCAATTGCTTACCCAATTGCAAAAGCCTTCCATGATGAAGGAAAAAATGTTACTGCAATTGCTGGTTTTAGAAATAGCGATTTAATTATTTTACATGATGAATTTTCTGCAGCTAGTGATAAATATATTGAAATGACAGACGATGGAAGTAATGGAAACAAAGGTAACGTTGTTGTACCACTTGAAAAATTACTTTCCGAAGGTGAAAAATTCGATAAAGTCATCTGTATTGGACCAGTCATCATGATGAAGTTTGTTACAGAATGCTGCAAAAAATATAATGTTCCAGAATGTGTTTGTTCAATGAACCCAATCATGATCGATGGTACAGGTATGTGTGGTTGCTGCAGACTCACAGTTGGTGGCGAAACAAAGTTTGCTTGTGTTGATGGTCCTGATTTCGATGCTTACAAAGTTGACTTTGATGAAGCAATGCAAAGAGGAACAATGTATAAAGCTTTTGAAAAGAAAGCTTATGAAGAAGCAAAGTGTAATCTCTTTAAAAAGGAGGCTAAATAATTATGTGGCAAGAATATAAACCAAACATGGCTCCTAAAAAGAACCCAATGCCAAGTCAAGATCCAAAAGTAAGAGCTCATAATTTTAAAGAAGTTGCTGAAGGCTACACAGCTGAAATGGCAATCGACGAAGCAAAAAGATGTTTAGGATGCCCTACAAAACCATGTGTTGCACATTGTCCTGTTAATATTAATATTCCAGATTTCATTCACGAAGTTGCTTTAGGAAATTTCGAAAAAGCTTATGAAATTATTTCTGAATCAAGTTCTTTACCAGCAGTTTGTGGTAGAGTCTGTCCTCAAGAAACTCAATGTGAAATGAAATGTACCAGAGGTCTTAGACCTGGAAGCGAACCAGTTGCTATTGGTAGACTTGAAAGATTCGTTGCTGATTGGCACAATGCAAACTTCAAAGGTGAAGTTACAAAACCAACTCCAAACGGACACAAAGTTGCTGTCATTGGTTCAGGCCCATCTGGACTTACATGTGCTGGTGACCTTGCTAAAAAAGGTTATGATGTTACAATTTTTGAAGCATTACATTTAGCAGGTGGCGTCTTAGTTTATGGTATTCCTGAATTCAGATTACCAAAATCTATCGTTCAAAAAGAAGTCGATGGTTTAAAAGCACTTGGTGTTAAAGTTGAAACCAATATGGTTATTGGTAGAGTTATTACAATTGATGAACTCTTAAAAGAATATCATTTTGAAGCTGTCTTTATCGGAAGTGGCGCTGGCTTACCAAGATTCCTTGGAATTCCTGGTGAAAACTTAAAAGGAGTTTATTCAGCCAACGAATACCTCACAAGAACCAACTTAATGAAAGCTTATAGAGAAGATAGCGATACTCCAATTGAACACGCTAAGAATGTTGCTGTTGTTGGTGGTGGAAACGTCGCAATGGATGCTGCAAGATGTGCATTAAGACTTGGTGCTGAACACGTTTATGTTGTTTATCGTAGAAGTCTTGAAGAACTTCCTGCAAGAAAAGAAGAAGTTGAACACGCAATGGAAGAAGGCGTTGATTTCCAAATCTTAAATAATCCTGTTGAACTTATTGGCGATCCAGAAACTGGACTTGTTTCTAAGATGAAAGTTGAAAAAATGGTTCTTGGAGAACCTGATGCAAGTGGTAGAAGAAGACCAGTTGGAACAGGTGAATTTAGAGAAATCGAAGTTGACTGTGTTATCGATGCAATTGGTACAACTCCAAACCCATTAATCAAACACACAACAGAAGGTCTTGAAACAAATTCACACGGTTGTATTGTTGTTAAAGGTGAATCCGGATTAACTTCAAGAGATCACGTCTATGCTGGTGGTGATGCTGTTACTGGTGCTGCAACTGTTATTCTTGCAATGGGCGCTGGGAAGCATGCTGCTAAAGCTATTGACGAAGAATTAATGGGAAAGAACTAATAAAAAGAAAATAATAAATTCAGAAAAGTGGCCTTTATGGGCTACTTTTCTTTTGCACAAAAAAGAATTTAATTTGGTATTATTTTAATAGTGAAATACTTCGACAAAAGTTATGAACAAGAAAAATAGTGTGCTTTTGCAAGGTTTTTCGACATTTAATAAGGTTTAGGGACGTTTTATGGGAAAATTTAAATTGTTTTTATCACTTTGTTTCACGTTAGTACTATCTTCATGTACGGTATATTCCAATCAAAAAGGAGTAACTGATATAAAGCTTATTAGCACGGAAGGACTGGTTGATACTTATCAAATTACTTATTCTGATGGATCAACATCAAAATTTACTATTAAAAATGGAGAAAAAGGCGAGCAAGGAATTGAAGGAAAACCTGGAAATGACGGTCACACTCCAAACATAACAATTGGTGAGAATGGAAACTGGTTTATTGATGGCGTTGATTCAGGAGTGAGCGCAAAAGGCAGTGTGGGAGAAAAAGGTGAAACAGGTGGAACCGGTTTAGATGGAAATGGAATTTCTAAAATCGAATATTCGCATTCAGATGGGGAAACAGATTTTTATATTATTTATTTTACGGATGGAACGGAATTTGAATTTTCTTTAAAAAACGGAAACGATGGAGAGAATGGCTTAACACCTTTTATTGGTGAGAACGGAAATTGGTGGATTGGCGAAAAAGATACCAATATAAAAGCTAGTGGTAAGGATGGAGAGACACCAACTATATCGATTAGTGAAGATGGATTCTGGATTATAAATGATATTAAAACTGATTATGAAATAGGTATTTCAATAAATGCTTTAAAGAATTACTTAGCTGATTATTTTGTTTTAGAAGATTCGTTTATTGTTGAAAAAGAAACATTAAAAAATCCAAGTTTTAGTTATACTACATCAACTTTTAGCGGCCGGACTGGAAGCATAGGAAATCCAGAAAAAGTTAATACAATAAATTTTAAAGTTCGTGCAAGAGATGAAGGAATTTCAACTATTAAAGTTTATCTTCAAGATGAAAATAAAAATGGCGAACTTATTGCTTCTGATCTTTTAACTGTTGATATAACTCCTTTTGAAGAAAAAGAAATTTTTTGGACATTAGATGAAGAATATCTAAACTTACAAAATAAGTATTTATATTTTGGATATGCTTGTGATGAGTTTTGTGATGTCTATTCAACCTTTGGAGATGCTGCGAAGATTCCAGAAAACGAACCTCAAAGTATCCAAGCTTATATCACAAACGGCAAACAACCAGAAAATATGTCTAGTTTTATTGATGTTTTTTGCTCTCCTTCAAGATATATCTACGCAAAACTCGGACGAATTGAAAAAAGATTTGTACCTACAGAATATCTAGATAGTGTTTTAAATGAGAAAGTTAATATATTTCTTCCTGACGAATATTATCTAGCAGTTAATGATAACTTTCAGTTATTTTTTAGAGGAGTTGTGCAAGCAGTTAATCCATATAACTATTACATAGAAGTTAAAACTAGGTATGGAAAAGTTTTTCCAAGATACTATGAATGGAAACCAGCGATAGACCAAATAGGAACGTATGATTTAACTCTAAGTGTTTACGACAACAATAGAAAACTTTTAGGAAGTGACACGACAAAATTGATTGTTAATGATTCGTTAAAAGAAAATGAAACGCAAAACGTTCTTTGTATTGGAGACAGTCTAACAGCAGGGGGAATTTGGGTAAACGAGGCTTATCGAAGATATACGATGAGTGGAGGAAAACCAGAGGGCGACTCAAAATCTTATTTAAATTTTGTCGGAACTCATTCAACAAGTTCATATCCAGATGTTGGCTTTGAAGGAAATGGGGGCTGGACTTGGCAAAAATATATGAGTGAAGCATCACCTTTCTATGATAGTGAAACAAAGAAAATAGATTTTAAATCGTATTGTGGCAGAAATAATTATGATGATATTGACTATGTTTATATCTTATTAACATGGAATGGGATGACTGAGAAATTTAAAAAAGATTTTAACCTAAAAGAAGGTCATTTTAAATATGCACAAGAAATGCTCGATGCAATTCATGAAAGTTATCCTCAAGCAAAAATTAGATTAATGGGAATCCAAATGCCAAGTCAAAATGGCGGAATGGGCACAAATTATGATGTGAGCAGCCCTTATGGGGACGCCTATGGAATGCTTGTAACTGCAATGAACTATAATAAAACGTTAGAAAAATTATCTAACTTAGATAAGTATTCATCTTTTGTGAATTACGTTGATATTGCTGGTCAATTTGATACCGATTACAATATGCCAACTGCAGAAAAACCTGTTAACAATCGAAATGATGAAACTGAAATTATAGGAACAAATGGAGTTCATCCTTCAATTAGTGGTTATTATCAAATTGCAGATGCTGTTTATAGATCTTTCTATAATGATTTTAGAGTTAACCTTTTGTGATAAGTTAAAAAAGAATAAATTCTATTAAAAGAAGCCGAAAAAACTTAAAATATAGATAAAAATGAAACAATCCATTAAAAATGCAATATATCAAGCAATAAGTGAGGGGAAGCGGCTTGATGTTACTTATCAAAACGCAAAAGGCGAAGTAACAAAGTATAATATTGGAATTTTAGATTTAGATATTAAAAATAATCGAATATATTGCGACATATTTAATTCTTATAAAAATAGCTTAATCATAAATGGTAGGAAAGGGACGCCTTATATTTTTATAGATAAGATTAAGTCAGCGAGTGTTATTGAACAATCTTATTATGATGTTCCAAAAGATTTACTAGATAAAATTAATACCGATAAGAATATCTTACAATTCTTAGATACTATTAAATTTGATAACAATATATTAGCTTATCTTTCTGATTCTTATCGTTATGACAACGATCCATTTTTAAAGGAAGTTGTAATGATAAATGGAATTGATTTACATCAACTTTCAAGATGTGAATACTATAAGTTGAGTGATGAACAATTTAACGAACTATTAAACAAAGTATTTAAAAAAGATCCGATTCATGCCGAAGAATTTTATCGTTATCAAACATTAGCCATCAATAAATTTTCGATAGATTTTAATGATAAACAATATGTAGTTGCTTTTCGTATTTTACATTTGAACTTTAAGAATAAGACTTTGAAAGTAGATAGAAAATCATCAATTAATAAATCCTTTTTAATTAAAGAAAGTAAAAAAGTTGTTTTAAGTTCATATTTAGATATTGATCCAAATTATTTTGCTGAAAAGTTTGATGAAAAAGAAGAAGAGTTTATCAATTTGATTAAAGAGAATTTTCATCACAATGAAAAAGTAAATACTAGGCCAACAATTTTTACTTTAAAACGAAATGCGTTTTCTGGAGTTGATGAAGCCTTTGAATCAATTCTTGAAATGGACAAAACAGGTAAGTTGACTGTCCCATTAAAAGCGTTTTTTGGAAGAAATAAAAGTAAAAACAACGCAAAACTAAATTCAAATTTAATTATTTTTGATAAATACAAAATTAATATTGACCAATTAAGAGTTGTTTATAACTCTATGGTAAATCACGTTACCTACGTAAAAGGACCACCTGGAACAGGTAAAACTGAAACCATTTTTAATGTAATTTTATCTGCTTATTTTAGCGATAAAACTGTTTTAGTGTGTTCGAATAATAATCATCCTGTAAATGATATTTTTAAAAAGATGGAAAACTCAATTAAGTTTGCTAATAAGTATGGAAATGTGAGAGTAATATTCCCAATTATTAGACTTGGCAATCTCTTAGAAAGCCAGGAAACTATCGTGAGAATTCGTGATGTGCTTGAATATATTAAAGAGAAGGATAAAATTAAAACGAATGAATGGTTAACAAAAGGAAGTAAAGATTCTTCTTTAAATGTTTATGAAGAATTGAAAAACTATTTGGTTAGTTATGAGAGTAAATTAAATACGTTAGAAAAAGTTGATAAACTTCAAAAAATTAGAATGTTAACAACTATAAATCAAGTAATTGATAAAATTGATACAGAAATTAATACATCAAAAGAAGAAATTAGAGAATTAAATAAAAACTTAGAGAAAGATGTATTTAATTATTTAGTATCCGCCTCAGAAGATAAAAATTTCCAGAACTTTATATTCTTCTCGAGTATTAATAAGTATAAAAAATTATTAAGTAATGTTTATAAAGAATTAAGAGACATCGTATTAATCGAAAACCTTGAGAAAGCAGCTTTAAGCTTTAATAAATGGATAAAGGATGATGAAAATCTAAAAAAACTTCTTAATGTTTTTCCGATTATTTTGACAACGAATCTTTCTTCGGCAAAACTTGGTTCTCCAAGACCACATTTTGATCTAGTTGTAATGGATGAAGCAGGACAATGTAATATAGCAGCCTCGCTTATACCTATTGTTAGAGGCGTTAATTTGCTTTTGATTGGCGACACTAACCAACTTCAACCAGTTACCGTAATTGAAGAACATATTAATGAGAAATTGCGAAGGAAATACAACATAAAAGACGAATATGATTATGTTCATAATTCAATTCTTTCAACAATGTTAAAAAAGGATAATAATTCAAAGAACATTCTTTTAAGATATCATTACCGTTGCGGGTCAAAAATTGCTGAATTCGTTAACAAAAGGTTTTATGAAGAACAGCTTAAACTTTTAAATAAAAATCCTGGCGCTTTAGAGTTTATTGACATTAAAAACGATTACTTCGCTACAAATAAAAACTCATATATTGAAGAAGCAGATCAAATTGTGAAAACGATTAAGGAAAATAACTATAAAGATGTTGGGATAGTCACGCCTTTTGTTAATCAAGCTTACTTAATCAATCTTCTTTTAAAAAGAGAAGGAATCCAAGATGTTAAAGCAGGTACTATCCACTCTCTACAAGGGTCTGAAAAATCAGTTATTATTTTTTCATCTGCTCTTTCTTTAAAAACTAGCAAGAAGACAATGGATTGGATTAAAAATGCCCATGAATTAATAAATGTTGCAGTAACTAGGGCCAAACAAAAATTTATATTTGTCGGAGACAAAGAGGCTATCGATAAACTATGCGGTGATGATAACAGCGATATTAAAGTTTTGGCTGATTATGTATTTAAAAACGGAGATGTTACGGTTCCAAAATGTGAAAAGATAATGGTCTTTGATTTTTCAAATGAATCTAAAAACGAAAAAGATTTCTTTGTAACTATTCAGCCATATTTTAATAGAAGAGGTTCGAAGTTTAGAATCTTAAGAAATGTTAAAGTAAAGGATGCTATCAAAAATATATATGATGATGATTATGCAAAAATCTCTAAAAAAGAATTTGATATTGTTATACAAGTTGGAGCCGGTTTATTAAGAAAAAAATACGAAACCATTGTTGTTTTTGAAATTGATGGCGGAGAGCATATTGGAGATAAAAGGACGGCCCTAAGAGATAGAATAAAAGAAGAAGTTTGTGCTAAATATAATATTAAACTTATTCGCATTCCTAACAGCGCGGTTAAGGATTATGAACTCATTATTAACTTGTTTGAAAAGGTTACAAATATTGGAAACAGATTTGGTTCTCAATATGAACAAATAAGTCTTCTAGAAGATGCATAGAATAAAAAAAGATTTTGTATTAAACCAAAATCCTTGCAAAACTCAATTCTTTTTAAAAATAAGTGGCGGAGAAAAGGGGATTTGAACCCCTGCTAGGCGTAAACCTACTATCAGTTTTCGAAACTGACCCCTTCAGCCGCTTGGGTATTTCTCCGTGAGTTTTATTATACATATTGAACTATTCTTTTTCTAGTTTTAATGAAATGGCTCAAAGTTCCATAATCTTTAAACTATTTATTTGGTTTACTTTAGTATAAAATACTAAAGTATGAAAAGACCTCTTTTTATTGTGCTTGTTGATAACTGGGATGCAAAACTATTTGCCCTTGTTTTTGGCATAATTCTTTTGTGCTTTATTGCGTTTGCAATTGCTCTTTATATTTTTATTGCAATTAAGAGCAAAAAACTTGGCAAAAAAATTTATTTTGAGTTAAACGCAGAAAATGCCCTTGTTATTAATTATGCAGAACAAAAAGCTAAAATTATAAACTTTAAAAAGTTAGAAGATTTAGATGAATTGCCTTATGAAGAATTTATTAAACGCTTTTATAAAGGTGATTTAACTCGTTTTGATAATTGGATTAAAGATCTTTTAACCGGACAAGTTTTAGCAGATAGCGAAGATACAGTTAAAGTTTTTAACTATACAAAATGTGATTTAAAGAGGAAAGATTTAGAAAAATATACATTTAATTTGATGCTTTGTTGCACAAAAATTAATAAAAAGACAAAAATTTTATATTTCAATACACACTTTTTATTTAATTTACCTCTAGTAAAAGAGAATGAACTAGGAAGTATGATTTCTGATGTTTATTCCGTCAAGGACATCAATCATCTTTATATGCAAAATAAATTTAAATATGGAGCAATGTATTTACTTAAATTTTATAAGAAAAATAATGTCCCATCTTCTCATAATGAATATGAAATTCGTTATCAAATACTAAATTCGATTTACTCTAAGAAAATTTCTAAATCAAAAGTCAAACAAAATTACTATGTTTTTAGTGATAATGAGGCTTTAGAAATTGCTCTTATCACTTGTAGAAGTAATGATCTTACTTTGAATACAAAAAACATTTCAACGATTGGAAAAATAACAAACGATATTAAAAAGAAAGTTACAAAGATTGATACTTTGTTGGAAATTAAAGGACTAGCTAACTATTATGATTACTGCATAAGCGCTGGTCAGATTAACAAACTTGATAAGGATTTCTTAAAAAGTGTTGATATATTAAAACGCCTTAATCATCTTGCTTATGAAGGAAATAAAAAGTATTTAGTTTATAAAGATGAGTTTGGTAAAAATAGCAACATAGAAGATTCATATAAAGCTGAAGTTGCTAAAATCATCAGATTAAATTTGATAAACGTAAATTTCTTGCCGATTTATAGAATTGCAAATGTCAGAGTTATGAACCCGGCATTTATAGCTCTTGTCGGACCGAGACAATCAATATTTAAAAGCATTCATGAAGTTAAAACTTATGCTCAAAAATATGATCTTGAAAAAGAACTTTATTCGCTTTTAGTAAGAGACGTTATCCCAGTATTTAACGATGAAAAAGAAAATATCACCACAAAACTTGCATATTTTATTTCATTTAATGAACTGGAATTTATGGTTAGAAGTTTCCCTCATATGAGTGGAATTGATAATCTTAACTTGATTCTTATCTTAAGAAATAACGATTTAATTCAAATTGATAACGATAAAGAAAGCGACGCAATTAAAGAAAAATTCATGCGTCATATTAATCTTTTAAAAGATAGAGGGTATGAGATTTATCTTGATGTAACTCTAGGTGATTTTATATTAAGAGAAAAAACTTACACGATATTTGATGGTTTCTTTATTACTTCGAATTTACCAGCGAATTTTAAAACAGATATAAAAGATGTCCAAGATATGTACGCTTTGTATAACAAGATTATGAAATTTAACAAGCCAGTCATATCTTATAAAGCTAAAAGCTGGCAAGAGATCGAACTTCTTGTTAAAAAAGGAATTTATAACTTTGCAAGTAATGTTATTGCTGAACCATCAAGTATTCTCGTTCCAATCAAAAAGAAAACAAGTAAAAAATTATCAAATATGTATAAAAAGTAGGAGTATAGAATATGGATATTAAAAACAAATCAATCACAAGTAGAGATGAAGATTTTGCTCAATGGTACACTGATGTTTGTAAAAAAGCAGAATTAATGGATTATAGCAACATCAAAGGTTTTATTATTTATAGACCTTATGGCTATGCAATATGGGAACAAATTCAAAACTTTTTAGATAAAGAATTTAAGAAAACCGGTCACGAAAACGTATATATGCCAATGGTTATTTCTGAATCTTTATTCCAAAAAGAAAAAGATCACGTTAGTGGTTTTGCTCCAGAATGTTTAGTTGCTACTCAAGGCGGCGGACAAGAATTACAAGATAAATTAATTATTAGACCAACTAGTGAATGTGTTTTTACAGATCACTATTCACACATCATTAAAAGTTATAGAGATTTACCAAAACTTTATAACCAATGGTGTTCTGTTGTTAGATGGGAAAAAACAACTAGACCATTTTTAAGAGGAAGCGAATTCTTATGGCAAGAGGGTCACACAATGCATGCTTCTGAACATGAAGCTCGTCAAGAGACCTTAAGAATGCTTGAAATTTATGATAAATGTGGAAGAGATTTACTTGCTATTCCTTTTGTTAAAGGAAGAAAAACTGAAAAAGAAAAATTTGCTGGAGCTTTAGAAACTTATTCAATCGAAGCTTTGATGCACGATGGTAAAGCTTTACAAAGTGGTACATCTCACTATTTCGGAGATGGTTTCTCAAAAGCATTTGGTGTCCAATATCTTGATAAAGATGGAAAAATTAAATATCCATATCAAACAAGCTGGGGAGTTTCTACGAGACTTCTTGGTGCCATTATCATGGTTCATGGCGATGATAATGGACTTGTTTTGCCTCCATTTGTTGCACCAATTCAAGTTGCTATTGTACCAATTAAGATGAATGAACCAGGTGTTATTGCTAAATGTAAAGAAGTAAAAGAAGCACTTGAAAATGCAGGAATTAGAGTAAAACTTGATGCAAGCGACAAAACTCCAGGATGGAAGTTCTCTGAATATGAAATGAAGGGTGTCCCATTAAGAATTGAAATCGGACCAAAAGATTTAACTCAAAATTCTTGTATGATTCATAAGAGAAATGATGGAACAAAAGATCGCTATTCTTTAGATAACATTGTGGATACATGTAAGAAATTATTTGAGAAAGTTCATAGCGAAATGTATAACAGCGCATTACATAACTTACTCGATAACATTAAAGAAGCTCATACTTATGATGAAGTCAAAGCAATCGTTTCAAAAGGTGGCTACGCCAAGATGATGTGGTGTGGCGATGAAGCTTGTGAGAACAAGATTAAAGAAGATACAAATGCTACCGCTAGATGTATGCCTTTTGATCAAGTTGCTTTTGATGAAGTCTGTCCAGTATGTGGTAAAAAAGCAAAATACGTTGTCTATTTTGCAAAAGCTTATTAATCAATATCAAATGTTAATTATTACTAACTCATAGTAAAGGTTTAAAATCCTTTTACTATGAGTTTTTTAGAAAGTCTTGTTTTATCAATAACCATGGCAGCTGATGCAATGTGTGTTGGCGCAAGCGATGGTATAAAAGAATATAATATTAAAATAACAAAATGCTTAGTAATTGCTTTAGCTTTCGGCTTTGCTCAATTTTTAATGCCTTTAATAGGTTATTTTGTTGGCTTTGCTATTTATGAATACATAAAAGTAGCGATACCTTGGATTGCTTTCTCTGTTTTGCTTTTGCTTGGCGTTAAATCTATTTGGGAGGGTATTAAAAAGTTTAAGGAAAGAAAGAAACAAAAAGAAGATGAAGAAAAAGTAGGCGAAACAATTATTAAAGTAAAACCTTTTGAAATTTTTGTTCAAAGCATTGCAACCTCAATTGATGCGCTCTCAGTTGGCTTTTCACTAGTTGGCGTTTTAAATGTAATTTCAGAGGCAATTATTGTTTTTGTAATAATTGGCATAGTTACATTCTTATTAACATTTTTAACTACCTTTTTTGGAAAACAAATTGGGAAATACGTTGAAAAATATGCCCCATTTATTAGTGGCTTAATTTTTGTTGCTCTAGCTATTAAGTTCTTAGTTGATGCAATCAAGCTTATAATTTAATGAATGCAAAATCCTTTATTATGATAAAATAAAGGCGTAATGAATAAAGATAAAAACGTACCATTTACACTTGAAGAAGAGAAAAAACTTGCAAAACCACGCTATTTAGCAAATTTTTTTCCTCTCTTTTTGATACTTGGATTCTTTATGGGGTTTGGTGGTTTTGTAGTTTTATTAATTGGTCTTGTTCAGATAGAAGAAAATTTAATCTTAGTTTATATAGGTTCGCCTCTTCTTGTGGTTGGAATCTTTTTGTTTGTGCTAGCTTTTTTAACACAAAGCATTAATAAAAAAGTATATGAAAAAATGTGTTATCGACTATTAAAAGATAATTTTAAAAACTGTGATATTACTCTTTTAGATTTTTCAAAAAAGAGAAATACTTTTTTGAAGGACGCAAACATAATTAATGTAAAAGTCGACAGTCTAAATAAAGAGAACTTTTTACTTAAAAAGGTAAATACTGAAATTGAAGTTTATAACGTCGAAAAATCTACAGCGCAAGAGACAAGTCAAAGTTTTTTAAATGATTTATTCACTGTGTCAAGTAATGCTGTGGTTGGGGAAAAGAAACTGGATCTCTCTCTTAGCTTTAAAGGTGTAGTCCTTAAAGTTTGTAAGACAAAATTTAATTTATCTAATCCGATTGAGATTAGAACTCATTCGGCTAATTTTGGTGCATCAATGAATTTTGACGAGAGCAATCTTTTAAAGTTAAAAGATTACTTTGGAAAATTGTTTGATGTTTACGTTGCAAGAGACAGATTCTATGAATTACTCACTGAAGAGTTAAAAGAAGCTTTAATTAAGTTTTCTAACACTAAGTTATCTCTGCTTTTAATTATCAAAAATTCTGAGGCTTATATATTGATTAAAGATTTAAGTGTCGCTCCTCATACTTTATTAAGAAGAGATGATAAAAAAATATACGAAGCTTTCTCAAAATATTCCCATATTTATTTTTTAATAGATCAAATTATTGATAGTTTAATTAGTTAATTATGAAAAAGATTTATACTAAAGAAGAGATTGATGCTTTACCTGATTCATTTAAACTTTCAAATGGCACAAAAATTTTAATTGTTTTTATGATTGTTCTTTTTGTGCTTGGTTTAAGTGGAATAGTTGTTGGGTCAATTTTTATCGCTTTATATGGCGCAGTAGAATGGGTAATTCTTATTACTTTCGCTGTGATGGGTTTGATTTTTTCTTTAATGTCTCCAATTTTTGTTAATGTAGATAAAAGTAAAAACAAAAAAATAAAGATTGAATTGATACATCAAGCATTAAATGAAGTTTTTAATGGCAAAGTTATTTATGACCCAATAAGTAGAATAAATTCTGCTTTTTTAAAAGAGACTGATATTTGTCCTTTTTTAGTTAAAGGAAGTGGTGAAAAAATAATCGTCCAAAAGGGAAAGCAAAGCGTTTCAATATTGGAAATTGAAAGTCTTTCCAATATGGATGATCTTATTAGTTTTCTTTTAGCCGCTCCAGAACTTGGTGTTGTTGGTTCAGCTTTTTTAGGAACAGCCAGTTTGATTAGTAAGATTGCTGATAAAAGTATTGCTAGTTCTAAGTTTAAAGGAACTGTGATGGTTTTCCCTAACTTGAGCAAAAAAATTAATAGTATTGTAGAAGTGAGAAGTAAAAAGTTCTTAACCCCACTTTCTAGCTTGTTAAATTCTAAAGATAAATTTGAGACTGAATCGATAAAGGTTAACGAAAAATACAATTTTTATGCAACGAATCCTCAAGATGGTTTTGAAATTATTAAGCCGACAATGATTGAAGTGATTGATAAAGTAGATGAAACTTTAAAGAATGGATTTGTAATGGTTTTTAAAGAAGACTATATGATTATTGGGTTTAGTGAAAAGAAAATAATCATTAAAGATTTAATTAAAAACAATAATGTGATGGCTAAAAAAGCCTATTACGATGTTAAAAATTCACTTAATAAATATGAAAATATAGTTGATTTATTTACTTATTTATTCAAATAAACCTGCAAAAGTTCAATTAATTTTAATTTTTGTTCGTTTTAAACGCTTTAAGTGGTTAATATAGTTAGTTAGTACTAATTTTAGTTTGACTTAACTAACTACTTTTAATATGATTATAAGTTAGTGAATACTAATTTATATGAATTTAAGCAAAGAGAAAGAAATTGAAGTTGTCGAACTAATGATTAGGAAGTTCTGTAAAAAGAAACACAAACACAAAAAGGGAGAGTTATGCCCTGAATGTGTAGAACTTTTAGAATACGTAAAATACCGCAGATCTTTGTGTCCTTGGAAAACTAATAAACCATTTTGTTCTAATTGCAAGATTCATTGTTATAAACCTGAAATGAGAGAAAAGATTAGAGAAGTCATGAGATTTAGTGGTCCAAGAATGATTTTTACTAATCCAATTTTAGCTATTTCTCATGTTATTGAAACAAAAAGAGAAAAAAGCAAACTTTCAAGAAAAGAGGGCAAAAAGTGATAGATATTGAACTATTTAAACTTATAGGAAAGAACAAAAAATATATTTTTATAGTTGTACTTTTAATGGTATTGTCTTTAGCTTTTACTTTGGGAATAACATCAACAATTTGTGCAACGCTATATGTTGCTTTAAATAATCTTGAAAGTATTAATTATCTTTATCTTGCTATTGCTGCAATAGTTTTTTTAGATGGTAAATTTTTAATTACATATATTGTTGGAAAATTAAAAGACAAAATTGGTAGAGAAGTTAAAAAAGATATAAGAAGTAGAACTTATAACAAGATTCTTAAACTTGGAACAAGGAGTCATGGGGACGTCAAGTTAGCTGGGTTGACTCAGATTTCTGTTGAAGGAATTGAACAACTCGACCTTTATTATTCAATTTATTTACCACAATTTTTTTATTCTCTTTTAGCTCCAATTATCCTATTTATTTTAACTTCCTTTATTTCTTTTAATGTTTCAATTGTTTTACTTTGTTGTGTTCCTTTAATTCCAATATCAATAGTTTTGGTCAGCAAATACGCTAAAAAAATATTTGCAAAATATTGGGGAAAATATATTTCAATGGGCGATAGTTTTTTAGATACAATCCAAGGTCTTAAAGAATTAAAACTTTATAAAGCTGATGAGGCTTACGAAAAGAAGATGCTTGATAAAAGTGAAGAATTTAGAAAAATTACAATGAAAGTTTTAATCATGCAACTTGCTTCAACAACTATTATGGATCTTGTTGCTTTTGGTGGGGCTGGAATTGGTGTATCAATTGCGTTGAGTGAAGCTATTAATGGAACTTTAACTCCTATTTCCGCTTTATTTTTAATGCTAATTGCTGTTGAATTTTTCTTGCCTTTAAGAAGTTTAGGAAGTGCATTCCATGTTGCGATGAATGGAGTAAGTGCTGGTAAAAAAATCATGACTTTATTAAAAGAAAAAGAAACTTCTTGGGGTGATAAAGCTTTTGAAGGCGGAGATATTGCCTTTAAAAATGTTTCTTTTAAATACGAAGATGGTAATAAATTTGTGCTTTCAAATGTTAATTTGAACTTTGAGTCAAACAAATTTACAGCAATCGTTGGGGTTTCTGGAAGTGGCAAATCCACAATTGTAAGTTTACTTACAAGACAGAACTTAGAGACAAGTGGTGAAGTATTAGCGAATAATCATAAAATTGAAGATTATTCTAGAGAATCCTTTTATAAAAATTTTGTTGTGTTAAGTTCCAATACTTATGTTTTTAACGACACCATCAGAAATAATTTTAAAATGGCTAATGAAAATGTAAGCGATGAAGAAATAATTAAAGCTTTAAAAGAAGTGAAACTTGAAAACTTAGTTAGCCAAGAAAAAGGACTAGACAGCATTATTAATGAAGATGCAAACAATATATCCGGAGGAGAAAAGCAGAGACTTGCTTTAGCGATAAATTTAACGCAAGAAAAGAAAATTTATATTTTTGATGAAGCAACTTCAAACATCGATATTGAAAGTGAGGCCATCATTATGAAAAAAGTTGGCGAACTTTCAAAAGATCATACTGTAATTTTGATTTCACATCGTTTAGAAAATGTTAAAAATGCCGATAAAATTTACTTTCTTGAAAATGGAAGAATTATTGAGGAAGGCAATCATAAAAAATTAATTAACCAAAATGGTGCATATTCTAAACTTTATAAAACCCAAAAAGATTTAGAAAACGCTTATAAAGATATTCATGAGGTATTAACTTATGCAAAATAGTTTAAAAAGAGGTGGTCTTTTAATAATTGCCAAACTTATATCTTTATTAGGTGGTTTTGGAGTAGTAATTATTCTTGCAGTACTTAATGGATATCTTGGTTTTATTAGTTCAATGTCTGTAACTCTTTTTGGAGCTCTTGGCATTGCTAAGTTACTTGGCGCCGATATTGCTATGAGTTATGAAGTAATTATTACTTTAGTAGTTCTATCGGGGGTTTTAAGAGGTGTATTGCGTTATTTTGAACAATATTCTAATCATTATATTGCTTTCAAACTTTTAGAGATTATTAGGGTGAAAGTCTTTCATAAACTCAGAGAACTTGTTCCTGCAAAATTAGAAGGAAAACAAAAGGGCGATTTAATCTCGATGCTTACGGCAGGCATAGAAACTTTAGAGGTTTTTTACGCTCATACAATTTCACCATCTTTAATAGCTTTTTTAGTTTCGTTAACTGTAATTTTATTTGTTGGATTTTTCTCAAGCTGGTATTTGGCTTTATTAGCCTTTCTTGGATATGTAATAGTTGGTATTATCCTCCCATTATTCTTTTTTAAAGTAGTTAAAAAAGAAGGCAGAGAATATAGAAAATCGCTTGCTGATTTTAATTCGTATTTTCTAGATTCGATTAAAGGAATTAAAGAGATTGTCTTTCATAATAATGAAATAGAAAGGGAAGAAAAAGTTTCTCAAAAAAGTGAAAACCTTCTAAAAACTACAAAAAATATTAAAAACAAAGTTTCAGCTTCTAGCGCAATTACAGATTTAACTGTTACTTTATTTATCCTTTTATCTTTAATTTTAGGTGTTGTTCTTTATGTTAATGAACTTCTTGAATTTGGATCAATGCTTGTTGGTGTTGTTGCAATTTTTGGAAGTTTTGGGCCTGTTCTTGCTTTAGCTAACCTTCCATCAAACTTAACACAAACTTTTGCTAGCGGAGATAGAGTTTTAGATTTACTTGAAGAAGAACCTCTAGTCTTAGAAATTAAAGACAAAAATGATATTACCTTTAATAGTCTTGAGGTTAAAAATTTAAGTTTTGGCTATAACAACAATGATCCTATTTTAGAGAATGTTAATTTTTCTGTTAAAAAAGGAGAAATTGTTGGAATTGTGGGGCCTAGTGGAAGTGGGAAATCAACGATTTTAAATCTCTTGCTTAGAGTCTATCAAAAAAATAGTGGCGAAATACTTTTTGATGGGCAAGAAATTGAAGAGATTAATAGTAAATCTTTGTTAGAGAACGTCACTCTTGTTAGTCAATCTACTTATTTATTTAACGAATCAATAATGGAAAATATTAAAGTTTCAAAATTAAATGCAACTTCTAAAGAAGTTGTTGAAGCTACGAGTAAAGCAAATATTCATTCTTATATCGAATCACTAGAAAATGGATATAAAACCGAAGTCAAAGTAATGGGTGATAATCTTTCAAGTGGGGAAAAACAAAGAATTGGAATCTCTAGAGCATTTTTAAAGAACTCCCCTTTAATTCTTTTAGATGAACCAACAAGCAATGTTGATTCAATGAATGAAGGAATTATTCTTAGTTCCATTAAGGAAGCAAAAAAAGATCACGCTATAATCCTTGTTTCCCATAGGGAATCAACAATGGCGATAGCAGATAGAATTTATAGATTTGATAAAAAAACACTTAGCGAGGTGAAAAAATGAGCGAACAAGAGAAGAACATTGAAGAACTAATTGCCGATCTTGATAGTAATCAAAAAGTCGAAATTAAAGAGGAACCAAAAAAACTCAAAAAGAAAGCAGCAAAACAATCTAAAGTAGAAGACGAAAACAAGATTTTTCAAAAATATAAAATCAAAGATATTGTCTTTCTTGCAATAATTTCGGCAATCATGCTTTTAACTGGTGCGTTTATGCCACTTGTCTCTAATATTCCTATTTTTGGAATTATTGAAATTTGCCTTGGTTTACAATTTTCACTTTTTCCAGCAATTGGAATGATGAAGGTTAGAAAGCCTGGAGCCTTATTATTTATGGCTTTTTTCAGTGGCATTGTCTTAATTTTCATGAATACAATCATGTTCTTTTGCTTACTTTTGTGCGCACTAATTTGTGAAGTTTTAGTTCTTGTTATTTTTAGAGGTTATAAATCAAACCTTGCTAGTTGGCTTGCTGGAACTTTATATATGCCTCTTACTCTCCCTTTCCTCTATGTTTGGTATTCGTTCTTCTATACATTTACTGGTGAAGAAGGCGAAGCAGTGAGTGCATTTATTGGTAGTGATCCATGGATGGCTGTTGGGATGAGCGTTGCTGTAGTTTGTTTATGCGCACTAGGATCTTTGGGTGGCGTTTTAATAGCAAAAGAATTAAAGAAAGCTGGAGTAATAAAGAAGTAAATGGACTTTTTAAGATATAAATATAATAATTTATATCCAGTTTTTGCGATCTTTTCTGGATTATTAATATGTATTTTTGCACTCGTTTATGCAAATCACGTTGAGTGTTTATACTTTTTAATATCAGTTTATTTGTTTTCGTTTTTCTTTATTGATTATAAGAAGTGTATAAAGGTTTTACTTTTTAGTTTTGTGCTAGGTGCAATATTTTTTGTGGTTGCCTTTTTAGTTTCTGGCGTCTATGAACAAGGCATTTTTATGGTAAATAGAATATTGGCTTTTTCGATTGGAATGCTACCTGGCGTTAGTATAGGCGCAGAAAGACTTGCAAGAAATTTATCTAGCTTAAGAGCCCCAAGATCATTAACTATTGGCATGTTAATTGCTTTTTCTTTTATGCCAATACTTGCTAAAGAAGTAAAAAGAGTAAAGGAAGCAATGAAGACTAGAGGTAGTTTTAACTTTTTAAATCCTAAAATTATATATCGCGCTTTTTTAATTCCTTTTATAACAAGAATTGTCGATATCAGCGATACCTTATCTTTAAGCATTGAAACAAGAGGTTTTTCTTTAGAAGATAAAAATTACACTGTTTATAAAAAGGAACATTTAAGAATTTTTGATTTTATTTACTTTGTAGGAATAGTTTTAGCAATGGTTTTGGTGATTGTTTTATGAGTAGTGTAATCGATGTAAAAGATTTAAGTTTTAAATACGAAGATGATGTTATCTTAGAAAATATTAATTTTTCTATCAATAAAGGCGAATTCGTCCTTTTTTCTGGTCCAAGTGGTCAAGGGAAATCGACCTTGATCTATCTACTTTGCGGAATAATTCCTCATATTATTTATGGTAAAGCTAAAGGAGAGATTCTTGTAAACGGCGAAAATATTTTAGATAAAAAAGTTGCTGAAATTTCTAAAGAAATTGGAATAACTCTTCAAAATGCTGAAAATCAAATTATTCAAAAATATGTTGAAGATGAATTAGCATTTGGAGCTGAAAACATTGGCTTAAAGAAAGAACAAATTAAGAAGCAACTAGAGACAATTTCTAAAATTTTTAAGCTTAACTTGAAAGATGAATGTAGAACACTTTCCGGCGGACAAAAACAAAAATTAATTACTGGCTCAACTTTAATGATGGGTCAAAAAATTATTGTTCTTGATGAACCTTTAGCAAATTTGGATAAAACCTCATCCATTGAACTAATCAAAATTTTAAAAGGATTAACTAAAGCAGGATTTACTATTTTGATTGCCGAACACAGGCTTGATTTTTTAATGTCTAGTGCAGATAGAGTTTTTAAAGTAAGCGATAAAAAATGCGTTGAGATCTATGATTTTTCAACTTTTATTAAAGATGAATTGAATCAAATAAGTGTTAAAAAGAGAGAAAAACCTTGCAAAAACTTATTATTTTCTCTAAAAAATGTAAGTTTCAAAGTTGGAAAGCAATCCATATTAAATGATATTAATTTAGATATTTATGCCGGCGAGAAGGTTTTGTTGTTAGGAGAAAATGGTGCTGGTAAAACTACTCTTTTAAGAATACTTGCAAGATTGAATAAAATTAAGGAAGGAGAATTTAATACTTTTGTAATTTATAAAAACAAAACAATTAAAAGAGCAAACAAGCACTGGTTTAAAAAAGTTGGAGTGGTCTATCAAAATCCTAATTATCAGCTTTTTATGAAAACTGTTTTTGATGAAATAAATTTTCAAGCTTACTCACCAGAATATCGAGATTATATTATCTCTTTATTTAATTTAGAGAATCTTTTAACAAGACATCCTCAATCCTTATCTGAAGGACAAAAACGTAAAGTTACAATTGCAGCCATTCTTGCAATGAAACCTGAAGTTTTGCTTCTTGATGAACCAACAGTTGGTCAAGATTTTGATTCTTTGAAAAATCTAATAGAAATTCTAGAAACAATTCATAAAGAAACAAATAATACGATGATTTCTATTACCCATGATGCTAGATGTGCAAATGCTTTATGCGAAAAGAGCATATATATAAAGGATAAGACAATTTCAGAGATTGGTTCTGAAGAATTAGTTAATAAGTTCTTTAATCTTTAAAATTAAAAAATGGCTTTTTCAGGAAGCCATTTTTTAAATAGATAATTCTATAAATAGTAATTTAATAGATAAGGAGAATTAAGGATAGGATAATTAAATTACTATGGTTAGTATAAACTAACTATTTATATATGGCAAGGAAAACGATAAAAGAATATGATGTTTTTTAATTTAATCTATGTGCTAATATATTTACATAAAAAGGAATAAAAAATATGAAGAAAAAATTTATTAAAGCTCTTGCTTTAGGCTTTCTCGTTTTTGGGTTGGTTGGTTGTGAAAATGATGGACCAGAAATAATAGATCCAGATCCAACAGTTGATGATACTCCAAATGATGACAAACCAAATGATGATAAACCATCAACAGATGAAGAAGATCCTGAGGAGACTCCAGAGCCTGAAGAGGAAAAGTTTGAAATTCAACTTAAAGATAATGGATTAACAGTTGGACAAGAACTTTATGAATTTAGTGCTGGAAATAAGGAAGAAACTTATGTTCCAAGCTTTGAAATAACTATCAATACTGATAATAGTTGGAATCTTGTTACTGGTATCTATAAAGACAGAGTGGAACTTAAAGCTGAGGATGAAAAAGTAGTTCCTAAAGAAGCGCTTAGTTATTCTATCGTTAAAAACTCCGATCTTGTTGGTGCAAGTGGAAGTAACGAAATTGAACGATTTAAAATTAGAATTGACAGAAGTTTGATTTCAAGCGGCGAAACAAAGATCAAATTCGTTGTTCAACCATCAAATGGCAGTTCTAGTGTTAGTAAACTTACAACAATATGTTTTGGTGTAAAAGTTCATGAATATGGAACCATGCCAATCGAAACTTGTAACCTTAATTTTACTTTAGATTTAACTGAATTCTATGAGGTTTTACCTCAAATTGTAGATCCAAAAAGCGCAACTTTCTCCCTTACCGATAATGATGATGAACTCTTCTATGGATATGATTATGATGCTAGATATAACTTCGAAATTCCTTTTGATGTTCATCTTAACGAAATAAAAATAGAAAATCTAAAAGTTGCTAAAGACCATTCCTATAATGTCCAAATTTTTGTCGAAGCGGAAGAAACTGAAAATAGAACATGGTTCTATATGGATAGAGATAGAGGAAATTCAGACTATGAAATCGAAGTTGAAGGCAGGTCTTCAACATTAATAGTTTATGATGATGCAACTGTCGAAGCAAAAATTGGTGACCATTACTCTCTCAAAGATATACGTGGGTATTAGACACATTATTTGAACTATTTTAACGCTTGTGATTTGCCTATTTTTTAATAAACAAGTATTATATAAGTTAGTTTTAACAAACAACGAGGTATTTTATGAAAAATAACCAATCACTTGAAGACTACTTAGAGAGAATATTAATTTTGAAAAATAAAAAAGGCAATGTAAGATCGATTGACTTAGCTCATGATATGAATTTTAGTAAACCTTCCATTTCGATAGCTATGAAAAAGTTAGAGGAAAAAGGTCTTGTTATCGTAAACAAAGATAATGGTTTCCTTGAACTTACTAAAGAAGGTTTAGCGATAGCTACTAAAACTTATGAGAAACACTGTACGCTTCGCGATTTATTTATATCAATTGGGGTTAGTCCTGAAGTAGCTAGCGAAGATGCTTGTAAAATTGAGCATGATTTAAGCGATGAAACATTTGATTGCTTAAGAAAATATCTTAATAAATAAACCAAAAGATTAAAGTATTCAAAGCAATAAAATTAAAACTAGAGGTTAAAAAGATGGGGGCGTTGGCTACCTGTCTTTTTCTTTTAAAAGAACTTAAACAAATATCATAAAATATGATTCTTATCGTATTTTTTGGTTATTTGTATAACTTTTCGCTTCCATTTAAGTGAGAAAAAAATGCTATAATAATTTTGGCGTTCATAGATGAATTTTGTGAGAGGTGGATAATGAAACTTAAAGTAAACCAGACCGTCAAGGTGCTTCCTTTTGGGGAATATGGAGGCTCAAATGGCTTCATTTATAAACTTGACCGTTTTGCAAGAACCTATTCAATTTCAACTGGTGATGGAAGATTTTTTGAATTCTCAGAAGACGAACTAGGAGAAAAATTTGAATTGATTTAAAGTGATATTAAGTATTAATTAATTTAGTGATAAAATACCTAATATGAAAGAGGACAATAAAATTTTTAATATGCAAAGCGAGAAGATTTCTTCTTACCATTTTAGTGTTCCAGAGGGTTGGATCAACGATCCAAATGGCATTATTTTTTATAATGATTCTTATAAAATATTCTATCAATATAATCCTTTTGAAAATCATCGGAACAATATTTCAATTGGTGTTGCAACAAGTTCTGACCTCTTAAAATTCGATAATTATAAAGTAGCACTTGCACCAACTAAAGAAGTTGATGGTATTTTTAGTGGTTCTGTATCTAGCGACGATGAAGGACTGCATTTAATCTTTACAAAACATATTGAAAGACAAAATTATAGAAAAGAGAGCGTTTCTGCAGGTATTTCTCTTGATGGAGACGATTTTTATACTAATTTTGAAGATATTATTATTGAAAAAAGTTTACCAGAATACGACCCAGAGAACTTTAGAGATCCATATATTTATTTTGAAGATGGCTATTATTACATGCTTGTCGCGAGCAAAGATAAAGAACTTGATTTAGGAAAAGTCATTGTCTTAAGAAGTGAGAGTTTATCAAATTTTGAATATTTCTTTGAGATTGGACCATTACAAGTTTTCGGAAATATGGTTGAGTGTCCTGCAATTGGAAAAATTGGTAATGACTATGTCCTAGTTTATTCATATATTAAGAAAATTAGAGATGATAAAGAAGAGCACAAAACAGCTTATTTGATATTAAGAATAGATTTAGAAGTAGGAACTTTTGCTGTTTTAAAACATGGTCAACTTGATAATTCCATCGATTTTTATGCTCCTACTCTATTTAAAACCGCAAATGATGATTTGGCTTTAATTTCTTGGTTTAACTCTTGGGACTATACACCTATTGAGCAAGTTAATGGCCTTAAGAAGTGTGGGATTTTTTCTTATCCAAGAATTTTAGATATTGAACATGGCGATCTTATTCAAAAACCTTATAGAGGAATTTTAGGAAAAGTAACTAAGCAGTTTAAGTACGATGGAAGTTACATTAAAACTAACTCTTTACTTAAAATCGTTGCAAAAGGCGAGTGTAAAATTAATTTTATCGATGAGAAATCTAATATTGTCATTGAAATGCTTTACTTTAAAAATAAACTTTCTTTAAAGGCAAATGAGCATATTGATACAAGTATCTTTGAATATAAAGATAATATTACTCTACTTGTTTTAATTGATTACTCGAGTGTTGAAGTTTTTATTAATCATGGCAAAGAAACATTAAGTAGAAGAGTTTATTTTAATAGCGAAACGATTAAGTTAGATGTTCAAAGAAAAGATAACGTTAACTCCTTAGTAGTGGCTTTGGTAGATTTGGATGATTGATTATAAAGTTGGACTTACAACTGATGAAATAGAAAAGCTAAAAAAAGAAGGTAAAAATAATAAAAGAGATAGAGTTAAGTCAAAATCTCATTTAAGAATTATCTTTGAAAGCTTCTTTAGCTTTTTTAATATTGTCCTTTATCTAGTTGCTTTAGTTTTCTTGTTTTTCCAATTTTTTTATCCAAATGGAATCAAGTTTATTCCCATAACAAAGTATGGGTTTTTAATTGTCATTTTCTTCAATGCAATGTGTGGAATTATTTCGCAAGAAGCTTCTAAACATGTAATTGAAAAAATGAAACTTATAACAGATCCTCTTTTTACTGTTGTAAGAAATGCTCAAGAAACAAGAATAAAAATTGAAGAAGTGGTTTTAGGTGAAACGATTATCTTAAAATCCGGAAATGAAGTTCCTTGCGACCTTGTATTAAAAGAAGGTGAACTTTATTTAAACGAAAGTAATTTAACTGGTGAAAGTAAATTAATTAAGAAAGTCCCTGGCGATACTGTTTATTCTGGTAGTTTTGTTGCTGCTGGATATGGTTATTTAACAGCTACAAAAGTTGGGAAAGACACATATATAGCAAAGTTAGAAAATAAAATTTCATCAATAACAAAGAAAGACTCTGAGTTACTTATAAATATTAGAAAAATAATTAAAGTTTTAATTGTTACTTTAATTCCTATAACAATTATAGTTGCTATTAAGATGCTTTATGTGGGCAATTCTCTTGAGGGAGGTGAACACTGGACTTTTAATTCTCAAATAATTACAAAATGTGCTGCAACAATAGTTGGTATGATTCCAATTGGTATGATGTTACTTTCATCTATTACCTTATCTTTATCTATTATTAAGTTATATAAACATAAAACAATGGTTCAAGAGTTATATGCTGTTGAAGACTTGAGTAAGGTTGATACACTATGTTTAGATAAGACCGGCACACTCACAACACAGCACTTTTTATTTAAAAACCTTGTAAAATTCAAAGAATTTGATGAAAAAATTATTTTATCATCCTACATGAGCGCAATGAATGATACTAACAAAACTGGCCTTGCTGTTGCAAAAGAATTTGGCAATCAAGAGCTTATTAAAGTTAAAGATAAAAAACTTTTTTCTTCGACTACAAAATATAGCGAAGTGACTTTTGAAGATGGAAACATCTATAGACTTGGCGCTCCAGAATTTGTTTTTCATGATGAAAAAAGCAAAATAAAGGCACGCGAACTTTCAAAAAAGGGTTACCGTGTTTTGGGTTTCGTCAGTAAAGAAGATGATTTAGCTTTAATTGTTTTGGAAGATGAATTAAGGAAAGGCATCAAAGAGACTCTCAAATATTTCTATAACCTAAATATAGATATAAAGATAATAAGCGGCGACAATACATTAACTGTTAAAGAAGTTGCTTCAATGGCTGGTATAAATGGTTCTGATAGATTTATATCTATGGAAAATGTAAAACTAGAAGAGATTAAAGATATTGCTGATAAATACACAATTTTTGGAAGAACAACTCCTGAACAAAAACATGAAATAATTAGAGTTCTTCAAGAAAAGGGCCATAGAGTAGGTTTTGTTGGCGATGGCGTTAATGATACCACGAGTTTAAGACAAGCGGATTGTTCTATTGCTTTAAATAGTGGAGCCGATAGCGCGAAAGCAGTAAGTGATGCTGTTTTACTAGATGATGATTTTTCTCATCTTCCTTTAGTTTTTGAAGAAGGTAGACGAGTAGTTTCAAACATTATGAGATCTTTAATGCTCTTTACGACAAAATCATTTTTTATTGGCTTGTTCTCATTCTTGAGTGTATTTATGTCAGCAGGACTTCCAATAGAAATTGAATCAATTTATATCTACGAAATGATCTCAATCGCACTTTGCGGATTCCTTTTATCTATTCAAAAAACATCGCCAGAGCCAGTTAAAGGCGATTTTGTAACAAACGTTTTATCAAAATCGTTTGTTTTTGGCTCTTTGCTTACAATTTCAGCAGTAATTCCACCTATATTAAGAGCGATTTTCCCGGATCACTTTATTCATTGGGAGTCATTAATCGTCTTTAATATCACGGTTAGCGGACTTTATGTTCTTTTATCAATTTGCAAACCATTTTCAAAATACACAACCTTTGTTGCTGTGGTTGGAGTTGCTTGTTCTTTATTGGCTTCGCTAGCTTTACCAGATGTTTTCTTTAATCCAGGATATTTAAAAACTGCAAATAATATAACTGAACAACTTAATCTTATCTTCAATGATTTCTTTAATATGAATCTTTATAAATCTATTGATTATGCTGAATGGATCACGTTTGCTATTTACCTTGTCTTATGTCCATTTATCCTTTATGGATTGATTAAAATCAAAGACTTAATCATAAAAAATAAAGCAGTTATAATTTCGACATTTAAAAAGATATTTAAGAGTAAAAAAGCTTAACAAATGTAACCACTTTCATAAAAATTTTTCTTTAGACTAAATAGAGCGATAGTTATCGAAAAAATTTTATTTTCATAAATTTTGAAAGCGTTTTCACTCGATTGTTATCGCGTTTTTTAACTCTTTACAAAAATCATTTTCATTTTATTATGTAGTTGTTCAAAGGAGGAACAACGATATGGAAAAAGAAAGAAAAGAATTCTTAGAAGAAGTAAAAGATTCAAAGTATATTAAAGAAGAAGAAAGTGAAGAAAATGGTAGATTTTTTCCAGACTTCCGTAATTTCTTAAGATAGTTAACAAGTTTATTATTTTTATCCTTCTATATAAAACTAGCAGCGCTTCGTCGTTGCTTTTTTTATTTATTTTTCTGTGTATCCATATATAATAAAGGGCATGGCAGTTAGAGATATAGAATTACCAAATTATAGATTATCCCATGAACTTTGGAATTCCATAAGTCATGGACTTACAGGCGTATTTGGAATAATCGCTTTCATTTTAATGATGCTTAAAATAAGTGGAGTTTATGCTCCTGGAGACATGCACATTGCTTTTAATGATCCTTATGCTTATGTAAGTTGTGCAATTTATGGATTTGCAATTATAGTTTGCATGACTATATCTTGTATTTATCATGCACTTGCAAAAAATAACGGCAAAAGAGTTCTTAGAGTTTTAGATCACGATTTTGTCTTCTTTTTAGTTGCGGGAACTTATACACCGTTTTGTTTAATTACAATGCGCGAACTTCCATTATGGGGATTAAGCGGAAGCGAATGGAGTGGCTGGCTTATTTTCGCTCTTGTTTGGGCACTTATTGCTTTAGGAATTACGATGAACTCTATAAATATTAAAAAGTTTGGTGCTCTTTCAATGAGTATTTATATCTGCGCTGGTTGGATGATTATTTTTAACTGTGTTGAATTATTTAATGCTTTAAGTCTTCCTGGTTTTATTTTGCTTCTTGTAGGAGGAGTATCTTTCTCGATTGGTGCAATTTTATATGGAATTGGCAAAAAACATAGTGTTTGGTGGCATACAGTTTTCCATTTCTTTGTATCCGCTGGCATAGTTTTACAATTTTTAAGTGTTTATTTATACGTTCTTTAATCGATATGGAGAAGCTTCATTCTAACTATCATACACATACTTTTAGATGTGGACATGCTTTGCCAAATCCTGACGAAGATTACGTTTTAAAGGCAATAGAACTTGGTTATAAAAATCTTGGTTTTTCTGATCATGCTCCTTTTAAATACATTCAACATCCTTCAATGAGAATGGATTTTGATAATGGATTCTTTGATTATTTAAAGTCTATAAATACCTTAAAAGAAAAATATAAAGATAAAATAAATATTTATATTGGACTTGAAATCGAATACATGAAAGATCAAGAAGACTACTATAAAGAACTACTTACACAATATAAATTAGATTATTTAATTTTAGGCCAGCATTGCATTTATAAATATGGTGAACCAATTTACTATTACAATGGGTATGACAACATTCAAGACTTTAAAAGGTATACTAATGATTTAATTGCAGGAATTAAATCAGGATTTTTTAGCTATGTTTGTCATCCGGATATTTTCCTTAACCATGTTCATGAAATTACTCCTGAAATTAATGAACTCATCGACCAAATTTGTTTAACAGCAAAAGAGTATGATATTCCATTAGAATTGAATATTAATGGAGAAACTAATAACAAGTTTTGGGCTATAAAACATGGCTGTTACCATTATCCTTGCGAACATTTCTTTAAAAAAGCTATTAAACACGGCAACAAGATAATCTTTGGAGTAGACGCTCATGCTCCATTTGATTTTGATAAAATTGACTACGATTATTTTTCCAAATTCTCTGCAGAAATTGGATTAAATGAACATAATCTTTTAAAAGAACTTGGCTTTAAAAAAGTAAAATAAACTTGCAAATTTTTCGCTCCTTCTTTTTTTGTCTTTTATAAAAAGGCATTTTTTATTGTTTTTACACTATCAAAAACTTTTTAGCACTCTCTACTTGCAATTGCTAAAATCTGTTCTACAATATTAGTTAATCGGAGGTAATCAAGAATGATTAAACCATTAAAAAATTATGTAGTTTTAAAGAAAGAAAAAAATCTAGAAGAGAAAAAGGTCGGCTCCATTATCCTTGCCACGAGCAAAAAGGATGATGCAAATGTTGCTAATATAATCGAAGTTGGAGAAGAAGTTAAAAATAGTGAACTTGTAAAGGGAGCAAAAGTTATTTACAAGGAATACTCAACAACTTCATATAAAGAAAATGATGATGAATATCTTCTTATCAAAGATGAAGATATTTTAGCAGTCATTAAATAAGAAAAGAGGTATTAGATATGGCAAAGATTGTAAGATATGGGAAAGATGCAAGAACAAGAATGGAAAAAGGTGTTGATGTTCTTGCTAACACAGTCAAAATTACATTAGGCCCAAAAGGAAGAAATGTAGTCTTAGACAAAGGCTATGGATCTCCACTTATTACAAATGATGGCGTAACTATCGCTAAAGAAATCGAACTTGATGACAACTATGCAAACATGGGAGCAAAACTTGTTTACGAAGTTGCTAATAAAACTAATGATATCGCAGGTGATGGTACTACAACAGCAACAGTTTTAGCTCAAGCTATGATTCATAGAGGTATTGACTATGTAAATAAAGGAAGCAATCCAGTCTTTTTAAGAGAAGGTATCGAAAGAGCTGGGAAAGCTGTTGCTGATTATTTATTAGAAAACACCAAATTAATTGAAACAAGTAAAGATATTGCTAGTGTTGCAACAATTTCATCTTCAAGTGCTGAAATTGGTGATGAAATTGCTAAAGCAATGGATCTTGTTGGAAGAAATGGCGTTATCACAGTTGATGAATCTAAGGGCTTTGATACAGTTTTAGATGTTGTAAAAGGACTCCAATATGATAAAGGATACATTTCTCCATATATGGTCACAGATAGAGACAAGATGATAGCTGAACTTGAAAATGCCTATATTCTTGTTACAGACCAAAAATTAAACAATATCCAAGATGTCTTACCAGTTTTACAAGGTGTAGTTGATGAACACAAGCCATTACTCATTATTGCAGATGATATTGATAACGATGTTACTTCAACATTAATTGTTAATAAATTAAGAGGAACATTTAATGTTGTTGCTACAAAAGCTCCTGAATTTGGGGATGCTCAAAAGAATGCTCTTGAAGATATTGCAATCTTAACAGGTGCTAAGTTCTTCTCTAAAGATCTCAATATGGAACTAAAAGATATTACCTTAGAAGATTTAGGAAGAGCTAAGAAAGTAACAATTACAAAAGATAGCACAACCATTGTTGAAGGAAGCGGCGATAAAGAAACTATTGAAGCCCGTATTAAAGAATTAAACGCACAAGCTGATAATTCAAAGAGCGAATTTGATAAAAAGAAGTATCACGAAAGAGCTGCTAAACTTTCAGGTGGCGTTGCGGTTATTAAAGTTGGCGCAACAACAGAAAGCGAACTCAAAGAAAAGAAACTTAGAATTGAAGACGCTCTTAATGCAACCAAAGCTGCAGTTAGTGAAGGTATTGTTGTAGGTGGCGGAGCCGCTTTAATGGATGCTGAAAAAGCATTAAGAGGTAAATTAAAAGATAAGAATCAAGATATTCAAAAAGGTATTACTGTTGTCTTAGACTCTTTAAGTGCTCCACTCTATCAAATTGCTGAAAACGCTGGATTTAATGGTGATCTTGTTGTCGAAAAGCAAAGAAGAGAGCCTAAAGGCTATGGATTCGATGCAAAAGATGGTAAATGGGTTAACATGTTTGAAGCTGGAATTGTTGATCCAACCAAAGTTACAAGAAGCGCAATCTTAAATGCAAGCTCTATTAGTGCTTTATTTATCACAACCGAAGCTGGAGTATCAGAAAAGAAGAAGGAATCTAAGGAAGAAGCTGTTTCTTCAGAATTAGATTATTAATCTTAGTTTCTTGGAAAAAATTACCCTGTCCTATTTAAGAGGATGGGGTTTTTATGTTGGAAAAAGTTTAAATTAGATGAAAGTAATCACCTCCTTATAATATATAAGTAAAGAAAAAGGAAAAATGTTAAAATTATTTCAATGTTTAGGAAAAAATTTGGAACACTATCGAATATTAAGTTTGTCTATAAGTTTTTGTTTGAAAAATCCAAACATTCTTTTTTCTTTTTGCTGAGCTTTATTTTAACAACAATAATTGCATCAGTTTTAATTACGTATTTTCCTTCTTTAATTGTTTTTATAATTGAGAATAATTTTGGAATTCCTATACTTATTGCAACAGTAATTGCTATTGCAATAGCTTATGCTATTTTTCAATTTATTATTGTTTATCTTTCTAATTATCTAAGATTGGAATATTCCTTGGTTCGTGCTAATTTTCCAATAATTGAACTTCAAAGACATTCTTTAGAAATGGATTATGAAGTTTATGAAAAGAAAGAAACTAAGGATGCATTAGCTAAAGCAATGGAAGCAGTAGGATCAGACTGGCAAGGTTTCCAAGGAATTTACCAATATTTTCCAGAGATTGTAATAGCTATAATTGGTTTATTAATTTTTGGAATAACATCAATTTTTGTTTCTTGGTATATCTTTTTAATAGTTCTTGCGATGTTCTTTATTAATCTTTTTGTTTTATATTTTGTAACTAAAAAAGATATAAAGATTAATGAAGATATTTCTAAATATCAAAATAAATTAACCTATTTATCTCACGTGTCAAGACTTGAGAAAGAAGGAAAAGACATAAGAAATTATTCTTTAAAAAATAAGTTTATAAATATAATGGATTCTTATTATAGAGTTTTAAAGAAACACGTTTTTAAACTTGAGTTATTTTGGTTCTTGCCTGATATTGAAGTTTCAGTTTTTACTCTGATTCGTGATTTATTAGCTTACGCAATTTTAATTGCTGAAATTATCGCAGGACAAATAGGAGTAAGTGAATTTGTCGCTTTGATTGCCACAATTACCGCTTTTAATTCTTATATAGATAGAATAGTTTTAAATTTAGATGCAACTTATAAAAGTTCGGTTGAAACAAGCTACTATAGAGAATATTTTGAGATCGGAAAAGAGAATAATAAAACAAATTGTCTTGATTCAAAAATTCTAGATGAAGCTTTTGAAATTGAAATTAAAAATCTTTCTTTTAAATATGATGGAAGTGAAAAATATATTTTTCGAAATTTTTCTTTGAAGATTAAAAGAGGCGAAAAAATAGCGTTTGTTGGATTAAATGGAGCTGGTAAAACAACGCTTGCCAAACTTTTAACTGGTTTATATAAGCCAACTGAAGGTGAAATTTTAGTAAATGGAAATAATATAAAAGATTTTAAGAAGGAAGATTACTTTAAATATGTTTCAATTGTTAATCAGGACGTCATTCCTTTTGCTTTTACAATAAAAGAAAATATTATTGGATCTCTTCCTTTTGACAAAACTAAATTTGAAAATGTTTTAAACGATTCAGGGCTATTAGAAAAAGTTAACTCACTTATTAAAAAAGAAGAAACTTATCTTACACAAAACTTAAGTGAAGATGGAATTAATCTAAGTGGAGGCGAAACTCAAAAAATGCTTTTAGCAAGAGCACTTTATAAAAATTCTCCATTTTTGATTTTAGATGAACCAACTGCTGCTTTAGACCCTTTAGCAGAAGAAGAACTTTATATGAATTATAATTCGTTGATGAAAAATAAAACTTCTATTTTTATTTCTCACAGACTTTCTTCAACGCAGTTTTGTGACAAAATTTATTATTTAGAAGATGGAAGAATAATAGAAGAAGGAACACACGCTGAACTTATGAATCTAAAAGGAAAATATTTCGAAGTTTTTAATGTTCAAGCAAAATACTATAGAGAAAAGGAGGAAGAGTAATGTTTAAGAATTTCATTAAAACATTAAAAGTTGCTGTTTTATCTAAAAGCGGACTTATAACTTCCATTCTTTTTGGAATTTTAACTTCCCTTGTTTCTTTTATTCCTCTATTTTTTGGGGAACTTATATTAAATAAGATATATGAAACGAGTTCTTTAGAATTTTGGGATGTATTTATTATTGCTTTAGTTCAAGTTTTATCTCTTTTTATAATTGGATTATTAAGAAGCCGGATTGATAAATATAATCAATACATTCATCAAAATTTATGGGTAAAAAATAATATTGTTATTGCCAAAAAATCTTTAGATTTAGATTATGACTTGCTTGAAAGCGATAAAGCCAAAGAATCATTAAGTAGAGCTCAACAAGGGAGAAACGCTTTTGGTGGTTTTGCGGCTTTCTTTGTTGATATTAGCCAAGTTATCTCTTCGTTTATATCTTTAATAATTGGGTCTTTCTATATTTCGAGGCTATTTGAAGTTAGTCAAACCATAAGTAATGATGGTCTATTTAACTTTTTAAATAGCTATTGGTGTGGAATAGTAATTATTTTAGTTATTTTGCTAGCTGTTTTAATTAACTTATTTATATTTAAAAAGATTAAAAAAGTAGAAGAAGATACTTTTAATAATGTTCTTTCTTTTAATAGAAGTTTTTCTTATTACTTTGAAGTAATGAGTGATTATCGACTTGGAAAAGATGTAAGAATATATGGTTTAAAAGACACAATTCTTAATAATATGAAGAATGAAAACGATAAAATTAACTCTTTTTATGTAAAATCAAACAGAAAAACTTCTTTATATTATGCTTTAACTGGTCTCACGGTCGCCTTAATCTATCTTTTCTCCTATCTTTTTGTTTCATTAAAAGCTTATTATGGGTTAATTGCTGTCGGAAGCATTATTTCTGTTGTTGGGTCTATAACAAATATTGCCAATGCTTTGCTCTCTTTAATTAATTCTTTAAATGGAATGAGAATTAAATCGACATATTTAAGTTATTATTTTGATTATCTCGATATTAAAAATAAAAAAGTTAATGTTAAAAATTACTCTAAGGATATAACAGGAAACTATGTAATCGAATTTAAAAATGTTTCTTTTAAATATCCAAATACTGAAGATTATATATTTAAAGGATTTAATCTAAAGTTTGGAGAGAAGAATAAAACTGCTTTAGTTGGCAAAAACGGGAGTGGTAAAACAACTTTAATTAAATTACTTTCTAGACTTTATAAACCTGAAAGCGGAGAGATATTGATAAACGGCAAAGACATATGGTCTTTTGAATATGGAGATTATCAAAAACTACTATCAATTGTTTTCCAAGATTTCAGCCTTTTCCCATTTACAATTAAAGAAAATGTTGCTTGTGACAAAGAAATTAACGAGCACGAGATAGAAAAAGATCTAGACGACGTCCATTTTGATTATAAGAAGTTTGATAAAGGAATAAATACTTATGTTTATAAATATCTTGAAGAAGGCGTTGAGTTAAGTGGTGGTGAAAGTCAAAAAGTTGCTATTGCAAGAGCTTTATATAAGAAAAGTAACTTAGTTTTGCTTGATGAGCCAACTAGTGCTTTAGACCCTATTAGTGAAGCCGAAATATATAAACTATTTGATAAGCTTGTAAGTGATAAACAAGCAATTTACATATCTCACAGAATGTCTTCGACAAGATTTTGTGATGATATAATTGTTTTAGATAATGGTCAAGTTATTGAAAGAGGTAGTCACGAGTCTTTAATGAAGAGTGAAAATGGTTTATACAAGCAAATGTTTGAAGCACAAGCTAAGTATTATAAATAATAAAGTTTTCATTAGTTATAGTTCTAAATTAGTATTTAATTAGTAGTAAAACAAGTAGAAAACTAGTACTAGAAAATTAAGATATTTTTGCTTTTTTAGTGTATACTTTTCTTATGAAACCATTATTAAACATTGGACCTTTTAAATTATATCGTCAAAGGCCAAATACAATATCAAAAGGATTTTTATATACAGCAACTTTGGAATTTGATGTACCTAACGTTGATAGAAAGAGATTGGTTAGAGTTTATCTTCCAAGTGAATATGACTTTAATAATCCAGAAAAGCGTTTTGCTGTTATGTATATGATGGATGGCAAAAATCTTTTTGATGATTACACATCTTATGTTGGTGAGTGGCATGTAGATGAAGCGATTGAAGATAGAATTAAAAACAAAAAAGAATCCTGTATAGTTGTTGGAATTGATTCGGCAAAGAAAGATATCGATAGAAGTTTAGAAATGACTCCTGAAAGCGATCACCTTGCTTATCATGATGATGATGTTGTTTTAGGCTATGCCGAAGACCTTGCTGATTCTATTGTTAATTTTTTAAAGCCTTTAATTGATGCAACTTTCTTTACGCTTTCTGATTATTTAAATACGGCAATTGGCGGCTCGTCAATGGGCGGTTTAATGGCCTTTTATATGGGTATGAAGCACAAAGATATTTTCAGTTATTCTTTATGTTTCTCACCAGCTTTTTTAGTTTATCAAAAGGAATTTTTCAAAAAATCTTTAAATAAACACGAATTTAACCATGAAGAATATGGAAGATTTCTTTTATATACAGGTGGAGTTGAGTTTGAAAGAAGATTCGAGGAACTTACTTTTTATACCTTTAAATTTCTTAGAAGAAAGCATTTTAAAGAAAATCAATTACGTTTGATTTATGATTCTAAAATGAAACATCATGAATCTGCCTGGGCAAAATATTATCCAGATGCTTTATCTTATTGGTTGGATGAATAGTTATGAATTTGGTTAATTTCTTAACAAGTCTTGAGGGGATAACACCAACAAGAAACTTCAATTTACTTTATATAATCTTAGACTCAATATTTATTTTGGTGCTTATTGGGCTAATGGTTTACCAAAAGAAATATGTAACACTTATTTGGTCATTAATAGGTGGAGTTCTCTATTTCATCGTTGATTATGGTGGATTCTATGCCTTAAGCCATTCGCGTGTTGTTACAGTAAATGGCGTAAGCGCAGAAGCTTATACAGCATTAGTTCTCCTTTGGATGTCCCTCTCTTATGGAATAACAAACTTTGCGTTTATCTGGCTCTGCCTTAAAAAAGATAAATATCTAAAAGAATATCTTATTCTTATTGTTGGTTGGTGGCTTGTTGCACCATCAATAGCATCATTAGGTGGCGAAAGTACAATTCAAACCTTTAGAACAACAGGTAAATATCATGGATTTATGGCGGTTGCTCTAGTTGTAGGTTATTTAGGGTTAATTATTTATAACATTGTGAACAAGAAGAGAGTTGTTAATATCTTGCTTCTTAATTTAATTGGAATAAGTGTTCAATTCTGTTGGGAATTCGCATTACTTGTAAATCAAATTAGACCAATGAATGAAAACTCTATCATGACATTATTAGTAAATAGTGTAATTGAAACAAACTTAGGCCTTCCTTATATGTATTTAATCTATGTATTTGTTAGTAGAAAATATAATGATGACTTGTCTAAAGCAACAAACTTTATTGATCCAATGTCAAAACCAAAGGTAGTAGCAGAAGTTACGAATAACTAATATAAATTATTTAGTCTAATTTATTGAAAACAGACTTATTTATGTGAAAACCGGACTACTAGTACATTGCTAGTAGTTTTTTAGTTTCGAACGAAATCTACTAGGAGAAAATTAGTGTCCAAGAGGTCATTTATATAAGATTTGCAAGGTTTTTGTCTTTGTTAAAGGTTCCAAAAAATTATCTACTAGAAAACTACTAATTCTTTGATTTTCCATTTTCGCCCTTTTTCTTTGTTGTTAAAAAAACAGTAAAACATTAACATTTATTTACGGAGAAAAATTAACACGTAAACATGAGAATTAGTGGCTTGCAAAAGTTGACATTGCTAGATTTTCCTAACCTCTGCGCGTGTACTATATTTTTACCGGGTTGCCAATTTAGATGTCCATTCTGTCAAAATGCTTCTTTGGTTTTAGATCTTAATAATAGTAGCGAAATTGATGAAGAAGATATCTTTAAATTCCTTAAAAGTAGGATAGGCATTCTTGATGGAGTTTGTGTAACGGGAGGTGAACCAACTCTCCAAAGTGACTTAATTCCTTTTATAAGAAAGATTAAAGAATTAGGTTTCAAAGTTAAACTTGATACCAATGGATATAATCCAAAAGTATTAAAAGAGTTGATCGACCTTTCCTTACTCGATTATGTTGCAATGGATATTAAAAATTCACTAGAAAAATATCCATTAACATGTGGCGTAAAAAATCTGAAAATCGAAAACATCCTCGATTCAATTAATATTCTGAAAGAAAATAAAGTTCCTTATGAATTCCGAACAACTGTTATAAAGGAATTTCATGAATCTAGTGATTTTATAAGCATAGCTAAGCTTATAAAAGGAGTTAAGACTTATTATTTGCAAGAATATAGAGATGGAGAAACCTGCATTCAAAATGGTTTTACACCTTACTCAAAAGAAGAGATGGATGAATTTGTCAACATACTTAAAAAAGAAGGGATTGATACTGAACTAAGAGGTATCGAATAGGTGAAATTATGTACAAAGTAATTAAAAGAGATGGAAGTAAAGTATTATTTGATATTTCAAAAATTACAAAAGCTATTACTGAAGCTTTTAAATCAGTAAACAGAAAATATGATGAAAGCCAAATTAACTTATTAGCTCTTTCTGTTACATCACGTTTTGATTCAAAAATTAAAGATGATGCTATTTCTGTTGAAGATATTCAAGATTGTGTTGAACAAACTTTAATGGAAACTGGTTTTACAGATGTTGCTAAAAGCTACATTTTATATAGAAAAAATCACGAAAAGTTAAGAAATACCAACACTCTTTTAGATTACAAAAAAATTGTTGATAACTATATTCATGTCAACGACTGGAGAGTTAAAGAGAACTCAACTGTTACCTATTCAATTGGTGGTTTAATCCTTTCTAATAGTGGAGCTATTACAGCAAACTATTGGTTAAGCGAAGTTTATGATGAAGAAATTGCTAACGCTCATAGAAATGCTGATATTCATTTACACGATTTAAGTATGTTAAGTGGATATTGTGCAGGATGGAGTTTAAAGCAATTAATCACTGATGGACTTGGTGGAGTTCCTGGAAAAATTACTAGTGCTCCTGCAAAACACCTTTCAGTTTTATGTAACCAAATGGTTAACTTCCTTGGTATCATGCAAAATGAATGGGCAGGCGCTCAAGCTTTCTCTTCATTTGATACATACCTTGCCCCATTTGTTAAAGAAGATAACTTAACATATGAAGAAGTTAAAAAATGTATTGAATCATTTGTTTATGGTTGTAACATTCCTGCTAGATGGGGAACACAAGCACCATTTACAAACATCACATTAGACTGGGTCGTTCCAGAAGACCTTGCTGAACAAAATTGTATTGTTGGTGGCAAGCTCATGGATTACAAATATAAAGATTGTAAAAAAGAAATGGATATGGTTAACAAAGCTTTCATTGAAACTATGATTGAAGGCGATGCTAATGGAAGAGGTTTCCAATATCCAATCCCAACTTATTCAATTACAAGGGACTTTGACTGGAGTGAAACAGAAAATAATAAATTATTATTTGAAATGACAGCAAAATATGGAACTCCATATTTCTCAAACTACGTTAACTCTGATATGAAGCCAAGCGACATCAGAAGTATGTGCTGCCGTTTAAGACTTGATTTAAGAGAATTAAGAAAGAAGAGTGGTGGATTCTTTGGAAGTGGCGAATCAACAGGATCAGTTGGTGTTGTCACAATTAACCTTCCTAGAATTGCTTACCTTGCAAAAGATAGAGAAGATTTCTTTGCTAGACTTGATCATATGATGGACATTAGTGCTCGTTCATTATCAATCAAGAGAAAAGTCATCACAGCCTTACTTGAAGATGGTTTATATCCATATACAAAACATTATTTAGGAACATTTAAGAATCACTTCTCAACAATTGGTCTTGTTGGTATGAATGAAGTTGGTTTAAATGCTAACTGGTTAAGAAAAGATTTAACTCATAAAGAAACTCAAGATTTTGCTGTTGAAGTTTTAAATCACATGAGAGAAAGACTTGTTAAATATCAAGAACAATATGGTGATTTATATAACCTTGAAGCTACTCCAGCTGAATCAACAAGTTATAGACTTGCAAAACATGACAAAGAAAAATATCCAGATATCATTACAGCAAGTGAAAATGGCAAGACTCCATATTACACCAACTCATCACACTTACCAGTTGGATATACAGATGATATTTTCTCAGCATTAGATGTTCAAGATAGAATGCAAACCCTATATACAAGTGGAACTGTCTTTCATGCATTCCTTGGAGAAAAAATGCCAGATTGGAAAGCAGCTGCAAACCTTGTAAGAAAGATTGCTGAAAACTATAAGCTTCCTTATTATACAATTTCACCAACTTACTCAGTTTGTAAGGAACATGGCTATATAGCAGGCGAACACTTCGTTTGTCCAAAATGTGGTCAAAAAGCAGAAGTCTATTCTAGAATTACTGGTTACTATAGACCTGTCCAAAACTGGAATGATGGAAAACTTGAAGAATATAAAGAAAGAAAAACATACAACGTTTTAAATTCTAAGTTCAATGCAAATGAACATGGAATCAATAAAGTTGACCACACTTGTGAAAAATGCGCTAAAGAAGAAGTTATCTCTGATAACGCAGTTAATAACGATATGATGGAACTTGTATTATTTACAACTCCAACATGTCCAAACTGTAAAGTTGCTAAGAAATATTTTGATCAACATGGCATCAAATATACAACAATTGATGCAACAACAAGAGGTGATCTTGTTGAGAAATATCATATTTCAAGTGCACCAACTCTTGTTGCTCTTCCTAAAAATAATCCAAGTGCAAATCCAATTGTTGTATCAAAATTATCTGATATCTTAAAGTTTGCTAAATAAGCAAGACAAATTTATTAAAATTTAGAGATAGATGAGAAATCTTGTCTATCTCTTTTTCTTAAGGCTGAAATTTCGGCCCTATAAAATCTAACGGGGTTTTACGGGGAGGTAGTGTTCAAAAACTATAAAATCTAGCGGGGACTTTTAGTCCTCGCTTTTTCTATTTTTTTCT
>CASERQ010000002.1 GCA_949290395.1 uncultured bacterium
TTCATAATCAGATTTGTATTTACTCATATTAATTTCCTCCACATGGTAATTATGAATAATCCAGTAGAGAAGAGAATGGTGTTATTTATTTACCAATACTGACTTATTAAAATTTTTCTAAATAAAAGCGCTATTAAGTTACATTCTTTATAGATTTCAAGAAACAAAAAAGTTCGTTAAATTTCGTTAATATATGAAGTTGAACCGATACAAAATTTCTTTGTTTTTTTATCAAATTTTAAAAATAATAGACTTTTGCAGGGTTTTTGCACAATGGTTGAAACATCTAATACTTTTGTTAATAAAAAAATCACCGCGATTGGTGAATTTTTAAGTTTGTATTTTACGAACTAGGGAATAATAGATATTAACGGTTATCACCATCAAATCTTGATATGTACTATAGTTCGGATAGTTCCGAAGTGGTGGACCATACCGGGCTCGAACCGGTGACCTTTACAATGCCATTGTAACGCTCTCCCAACTGCGCTAATGGCCCAACGCTCGATAATTATATACTAAGTTCGAACTTTATAGCAACTACTTTTTAATTTGATAGTGGTTCGAACACTAGAATATTAGACGTTTTATTTCTAACTTTTAAAAATTAAGTATAAAATATTTATCGGTAGGTAAATTTATGAACAAAAGAAACATTTTGGATGATTTAAATAATTTTATTGATAGTGATTATAATATTATTCTTCTTGATGGACCTTGGGGGAGTGGTAAAACTTTTTTATTAAATGAATATGTTAAGGAAAACGATAAAAAAGGCGTTAGATTTTATTATGTTTCCTTACATGGAATGAAAAATATCGATGAAATCAACACTAATTTATATATGAAAGTTCATCCAGAAACAAAAGATGTTAAAGATATTGTTCCTAATGTCATTAACCCTTTTGAAGAAGAAGTTGATACTGAAAAAACTCTTGCGTATTTACTTAAACTTAATAAATTAAGACCTAATAAAGTAATAATACTTGATGATCTTGAAAGATACGCTTCTAGTGATTATGATGCTTTCTTAAGTTATTTATCAAGTCTTGTTGGAACAGGATGCAAAATTATTGTTGTTTCTAATTTACTTGATTTTGGAAGTAGTGAGCTTTATCTTTTTAACACATATAAAGAAAAAATCTTTGATAGAATTTATAAAGCAGAACTTTTTGATACAAATATTCTTAATGAGAAATTTGGAGAATATCAAAAATATGTTGATGAAGCTATTATTGATTTAAGTAAGCAAAACTATCGTCTTATTGAAAAAATAGTTCTCTTTATGAAAGAAATCTCTGCAAAACTCAAGGAAAACAATATAAAACTTGATGAAAAGAGAACAAAAGATCTTTTATATTATGTAACTATGTTTATCTCTACTTACTATGAAAGTAGAAGAGCGTACTTAAATAAAGTTTGTGATAGATTGCCTGTAGAAGAAGAAAAAGATCTAAGAGCAAGATCAGTAAGCGAAGCATCATTTTTAGATGTTAATTTAATTTGCATTGAACACATTAACTATAAACTTCCTAAACCAACATATAAAAAAGAATATCTCTTCTTTTTAGGTTTATATAAAGCTTATATGTATTCGGACTTTTCTCTTCTTTTTGACTTTTTAAAGTCTCTTGATTAATTAAATATTAGCGATATTTTTTCTTGCCCAAGTTTCGTACAAAAAAATCACAAATATTTATCACGAAATCATTTTAAAGTGCTAAAATACTAAAGATAGAAAAACCAATTAATATGAAGAAGTTAAGTAACTTAAAAAACCAAAAGATTAATTCATGAACTAAATAAAAAGTTGTACAACTTTTTATTTTTTTATGTAGGAGGAAATTTGTATGTTGCATATCGTAGAAAACCCATTAATCCAAGTCAAACTCAACATTATGAGAGATGAAAGAACAAATTCTAAAGATTTTAGAACTTTGCTTGATGAAATTTCTTCTTTAATGACACTTGAAGTTTTCAAAGATTTAAAAGTCGTTCCTACTGGAGAAAAAATCATAACTCCAACTGGTGTAGAAATTGATAAGTTAAAACTTAATCATAGTATTATAGTTGTTCCTATTTTAAGAGCTGGAATTGGAATGAGTAATGGCGTTATCGATATGTTACCAACCGCAAGAATTGGTCATATTGGTTTATATAGAGATGAAAAAACTTTGAAACCAGTTGAATATTTCTGCAAGTTACCTCATGTTAAAGATCCACTTGTCTTAATCTGTGATCCAATGCTTGCAACGGGCGGAAGTGCTTGTGATGCAATCACAATGATTAAAAAAAGAGGGTATCAAAATATTAGATTACTTTGCTTAGTTGGTGCTCCAGAAGGCGTTAAAAAAGTTCAAGAAACTCATAAAGATGTTGATATTTATCTTGCTTCACTAGATGAAAGATTAAACGAAAATGGATATATCTTACCTGGTTTAGGAGATGCTGGAGATAGAATCTTCGGAACATTGTAAAAATCAGTAAATCATAAAAAAACACTGCGATTTGCAGTGTTTTTTGCTATTCAAGCTCAGTTTTTCCTTCGTAAAGCGCGTAATATTTGCCTTTAAGTTTTATAAGGTCGTCGTTAGAACCGCGTTCTACAATTTTTCCATTTTCTAGATATAAAATAGCATCGCTATTTTTAACTGTTGATAGTCTATGAGCGATTACAAGAACAGTTCTATTTTCCATCAAATGATCCATAGATTTTTGAACAAGTTTTTCGCTTCGAGTATCAATGTTGCTTGTTGCTTCGTCTAAAATTAGAAGTGGCGGCATACTTAAAGCAGCACGGGCTAACGCAAGAAGTTGTCTTTGACCTTCTGAAAGATTATGTCCATCATCATATAAAACAGTATCATATCCATTTGGAAGCATTCTAATAAAGGAATCGCAGTTTGCAATTTTTGCGGCCTGAATAATTTCGTCATCTGTTGAATGAAGTCTAGAATACCTAATATTGTCTTTAATGGTGCCTGTAAATAAATGTGTATCTTGCGTAACCATTGAAATTGATCTTCTTAAGCCAGATAATTCCATATCTTTAATATTGATGCCATCATAAAGAATTTCACCAGATTGAATGTTATAAAAACGATTAATTAAAGAAATAATTGTTGTTTTACCAGCGCCAGTTGAACCGACAAAAGCAATTTTTTGGCCATCTTTTGCATAAAAACTAATATCTTTAAGTATTAACTTATTTGGAACATAGCCAAAGGTTACGTTATTAAAAACAATTTCACCTTTTAAAGGAACAAGTTTTGTGGTGCCATTTTCTTGAGGAACACTCCATGCATAACGTGATTTATAATCGTGTAACTCACTTGCATCACCTAGTTTAACAAGTTTAACTTTTCCTTCGTCTTTTTCTTCCTCTTCATCAAGGAATTTAAAGATTCTTTCTGAACCTGCTAAAGCAGTGAGAATATTATTAATGTGTTGAGTGAAGAAGTTAAATGGTTGAGCACTTTGTCTAACGTTAACTATATAAGTTGTTAATGCGCCGATTCCAGCAATCCAACTATTTACTAAGAATAAAGTTCCAACAACGCAAGCAAATGCAAATTGAACAAAAGATAAAGAAACAATAACAGGAATATTAAGTTGAGTGTGGAAGAAGGATTTTGTTGAAGCAAAAAGCCATTCTTTATTAACCTTATCAAAACTTTCAAAACTTTCATCTTCGTGATTAAAAGCTTTTACAACTTTAACGCCATTTATATCTTCTTCGACTTTTGAGTTAATATTTGCAACCCCAGCTTGTTGCATTGCAAAATATTTTCTGCACTTTTTGGTGTTAAAAACGATAAATAAAGCAATGATAATCATGAAAGCATAATTCATCAAGGCAAGATAAATATTAACAGTAGCTAAAGCAATGATTGTTCCAATAATATTACAGAAGGAAAGAATAATATTAGCAAAACTATCATTTAATGCGTTTACTAAAGTATCTACATCGTTAGTAAAATAACTCATTATCTCACCATGATTATGTAAATCAAAGTAAGATAAAGGTAGATTTTGGTTATGAATTGATAACTCTTTTCTTAAGTTATAAAGCACGGTTTGTGAAAGTCTAACCATGATTTGTGTGTAAGCTAAATCGCATAAAGCACCCGCTCCATAAATTCCTATAAGAGTTAAAGTTGAAACTAATAAACCATTATAATCTTCAGCTTTTATGGCGTTATCTATAACTTGACCAAGCATGATTGAACCATAGATATTAGCAAAAGAAGTGTAAATTACTAAAATTACAACAAAGATTAAAATGTACTTTTTCTTACCAAAATAGTGAATAAGTCTGAATAATGTTTTAAAAATATTTGTTGGGCGAGCGTATTTTTGAGGCGCACTGGAAGTTCTAGGCATTTTGAGCACCTCCTATTTGTTGCAAAGAATCTATATCTTTATATATTTCATCAGTTTTTAATAATTCATCATGTTTTCCAATATTTGTGATTGTTCCATTGTCTAAGACGATGATTTTATCGGCATCTTTTATGGCACTAATTTTTTGAGAAATAACAATTTTAGTCATTTCTGGAAGATCACGTTTAAGATTTTCTTTAACTTTAGCTTCAGTGATTTTATCAAGAGCGCTAAAAGAATCGTCTAATATTAAAATTTTAGGATTTTTTATAATCGCACGGGCGATACAAAGACGTTGTCTTTGGCCGCCTGATACGCTTGTTCCGCCCTGAGAAATCATCGTATCAAAGCCATTACTAAGTTGCTTTGTAATAAAGTCATAGCATTCAGCAATCTTACAAGCTTTTATAATCTCTTCCATGGTGGCATCTTTATTACCCCACTTTAAATTCTCCAAAACAGTTCCTTTAAAAAGAAGTGGCGATTGGAAAGAAATAGAAATTCCTTCTCTTAATTCGTGTAATGAATAATCTTTAATATCGTTATTTGATATTAGAATTTCGCCTTCACTTGCTTCATAAAATCTATCGATTAAAGAGATTAAAGTTGATTTTGCAGAGCCTGTTTGACCAATAATCCCCACAAATTCCCCATTTTTTATAGAAAAATTGATATCTTTTAAAACATACTCTTTAGCATCAGCTTTATATTTAAAGTAGACGTTTTTAAATGAAAGTGACCCATCTTTAATCGAAAATTTTGAATCACTTTTATCAATGATTTCACTACGAGCATCAATAACTTCATTAATTCTATAAAATGAAGCTGTTGATCTATTAATAGCCATCAAAACATTTGAAAGCATCATGATTGTTGATAAAAGTTGAAGGACGTAAGTTAAGAATGTTTGGATATCGTTTAAGGCTATGGCGTGTCCTGGTTGCATATATAAAATTCCACCAAAATAGATGATTGCAATCATTGTTCCATAATTAGCAACTTGCCCTATTGGCATAGCAAAAGCGTTGATAGAAAGAGTTTTTCTAGCAACACCTGTTAATTCTTTATTTGCTTTTTCAAATTTTTCGATTTCAAAATCTTTTTTGTAATAAGCTTTGATAGTTTTTATCGCAATTATTGATTCTTGAGTAACTCTATTGATGTTATCAAGTAATTTTTGAATCTTTAAAAAACGAGGTTTAACGACGTGAACTATTGAAAAAATTGTTACGCCAAGAAAAACAAGAGCAACAAAGAAAACAGCTGAAAGAGTAGGCGAAATAATAAGGGCAAAAGTTAATGAAAAGATAAGCATAAAAGGCGCTCTTAAAGCAGGTCTTAAAGATGTACAAAGTGTATCACTTAAAATTTGTACATCGTTTGTAAGTCTAGTTATTAAAGAAGAAGCTCTAAATTCATCTAAATTCTTAAAAGAATATTCTTGAATTTTCTTATATTCTTCTTTTCTTATTTCATAGCCAAATCCACGGCATGAAATTGCACTAAATCTAGCTCCAAAAACACCTAAAAAGAAGGCGAGTAAGGAAATTCCTATCATTATTCCGCCAATCATCAAAACATAATTTATGTCCATAGTATAAGTGATGTTATCTTCACTATGAATGCCATAAGTTAATAAGATGTTTTGCATAAAAGGAAGGAATACTTCAAATGATGATTCTAAAATAATGCATGCAATAGCCAGTATAAATTCTTTTTTGTATGGCTTCATAAAACGAGCGAACTTTTTTATCATATTTGTCACCTTTTTCGTTTGTTAATTATAGCACTTGAATATAGAAAAATATTAGCAAAAATATTAAAATTATTCATGTATAAAAAAGGAGATTAAAAATGTCAAAAAAATACGAATTAGTTCTTGTTAGACATGGCGAATCGGAATGGAATAAATTAAATTTATTCACTGGTTGGACAGATGTAGAATTAAGTGAAAAAGGTGTTGAAGAAGCAAAGAATGGTGGAAGATTATTAAAGGCTGAAGGTTTCCACTTTGATGTTGCTTATACTTCATATTTAAAGAGAGCCATTCACACTTTAAACTTTGTTTTAGGCGAAATGGGTGAAGAATTTATCCCAGTTCACAAAACATGGAGATTAAATGAAAGACATTATGGCGCTTTACAAGGCTTAAATAAATCTGAAACAGCTGAAAAATATGGCGAAGATCAAGTTAAAATCTGGAGAAGAAGTTACGATGTTCAACCTCCAGCATTAAAAGTTGATGATGATAGAAACCCAGCAAATCAAGAAACCTACCGTGGAGTTAGTGTTGATGATTTACCACTTACAGAGTGTTTAAAAGATACAGTCGCTAGAGTTTTACCATATTGGGAATGCGAAATTAAACCAGCTATTGTTAGCGGCAAAAGAGTTATTATCGCAGCTCATGGTAACAGCTTAAGAGCTCTTGTTAAATATCTTGAAAATATCAGTGATGATGATATTGTTGGTGTTAATATTCCTACAGGTGTCCCACTTGTTTATGAATTTGATGAACATTTCAATGTCTTAAGCAAGAGATATCTTGGTGACCAAGAAAAAATTGCTGCTGCAATGAATGCAGTTGCTAACCAAGGAAAAGCAAAATAATCTTTTCCTTATATAAATAATTATGGCAATTAACGATATTGTTATCATTGCTTTAATTTTGATTAGCACAATTTCAGGATTCTTTGCTGGATTTGCGAAAAAATCCAGCAAATTAGTTTCTCTAGCGGGAGCAGGTCTTATCTGCTTTTATCTAGGTGGAGCTATATCTGGATGGATGTGCGAAGCAATTGATCCAATTAGAACTTGGCTCGAATCAAATGATTGGGGATATGGGTTAGTACTTGCTCTTTGTTACATTGCAATATTCCTTATCTCATTAATTATCTTAAAGTTAATAATGAAACTTGTTGATAGTTTACTTCAATCAAATGTTGTCTTTAGAGCTTTAAATAAAGTTTTAGGCCTTGTAGCTGGAATTTGTATTGGTTTTGTTTTAGCAGACGTCTATGTCTGGGCTTTATATGGCTTAAGTATGGCGTCAAGCGATATTGCTTTATGGGTAAGTCAAGATGCTTTACTCGCTAATACATTTACAAAAGCAATCATGGACTTCAATCTTAATTTTATTAATGGAACCTTTCCACTTTAATTAAATTAATAGATTAAATTTGTTTTAAAATAAAAAAGTGGTCTTAAATAATTGGCCACTTTTTTAATTTCATTGATGTTTTGCAGGGTTATTTCACGATTTCGAAGAAATTTGGATTAATAACCTTAACTAAATCATCAAGTTTTATTTTGATTTGAACGCCAACATGCCCACCACTAAGATAAATCTCTTCGAAGTTTTTTGCTGAAATATCAAGCGTTACTTTATAATCTTTTTTCATGCCAATTGGAGAACATCCGCCATGAATATAGCCAGTAACTTTAAGCAAATCCTTAAAAGGAATCATCTCAACATTTTTCTCATTAACAGCACTAGCAGCTTTTTTAAGATCCAGTTCCTTATTAACAGGAACCAAAAAAGCATAGTAGTTTTTAGTTTTACCAATTGTGATTAAAGTTTTAAAACACTTATTAGGGTCTTCTTTTAAAATCGAGGCAATGTCTTCGCCAGTTAAAGTTTGATCATTTGTATATTCAAAGACGCTATAAGAAATCTTATGAGCGTCTAAGATACGCATAACATTTGTTTTCATTTATTAAAGTTTAAGATTTTTTGGATCGACAAGAAGTGCTTTAGTTTTGATTTCGTCATTTACCATATTGATGAAATCATCCAAAGAGACATTAATTTGTTTTTCGCTTCCAAATTTTCTATAAGTAACGGAAGAATTTTCCATTTCTTTATCACCAATTACAAGAGTATAAGGAATTTTTTTGATAACAGAATTTCTTAATCTATAGCCAAGTTTTTCTTCGCTTTCATCAAGTTCAACTCTGAAACCAGCATCTTTTAATTTATTTGTTAAATTTTTAGCGAATTCACCATGAACTTTTGGATTAACTGGAAGTACTTTTATTTGAAGTGGAGCACACCAAATTGGGAAAGCGCCAGCAAAGTGTTCAGTAATAATACCAATAAATCTTTCAAATGAGCCTAAAATTGCTCTATGAAGCATAATTGGTCTTTCTTTTTCGCCTTTTGAATTGATATAAGTACAATCAAATCTTTCAGGAAGGTTCATATCGAGTTGGATAGTTCCACATTGCCAAATTCTTCCCATACAATCTTTAAGTTTGAAGTCAAGCTTTGGTCCATAGAAAGCACCATCACCTGGATTTATCTTAAATTCATGTCCGCTTGCTTCACAAGCATCAGCTAAAATCTTTTCACTTTGTTCCCAGATTGCATCATCGCCAATATAATCTTTTTCAGGTTTTGTAGATAAAACGATTGAATAATCTAAACCAAAAACGGAATAGATTTTATCGTAAAGTCCAAGTAAAGTTTCGATTTCATCTTTTAATTGATCACGGGTGCAGAAGATGTGAGCATCATCTTGAGTGAAGTTTCTAACTCTAAAGAGTCCATTTAATGCGCCACTTGCTTCATGTCTATGAACAATTCCGAGTTCACCAAGTCTAAGTGGGAGATCTTTATAGGAGTGGAGTTCGTTATTATAAACTAAAATTGCTCCAGGACAATTCATTGGTTTAATTGCGTAGTCCTTTTCATCAATTTTGGTTGTATACATATTTTCTTTATAGTGATCCCAGTGTCCACTTGTTAGCCAAAGTTCCTTAGAAAGGATGATTGGCGTTTTAATGAGTTTATAACCATAATCATCGTGGATTTGATACCACCAATTTTCAATTTGTCTTCTTAACATAAGTCCATTTGGTAAGAAGAATGGGAAGCCAGGTCCATATTCAGACATCATGAATAAACCAAGTTCTTTACCAATTTTTCTATGATCTCTCTTTTTAGCTTCTTCTTTTAAAGCTTCACGGTGTTCAAGTTCTTCTTTAGTAAAACAAGCAACACCATAAACTCTAGTAAGTTGTTTATTATCAGAATTTCCTCTCCAGTAAGCGCCAGCAATACTGTCTAATTTAAAGAATTTAATAAAACCAGTGGAAGGAACGTGAGGTCCACGGCATAAGTCCATGTATTTTCCTTGTTTATAAACACTGATTTCTTCATCGTCATTAAGCTCAGAGATTAATTCTTCTTTATATTCATCATTTTTAAATAAGTCTAAAGCTTTTTCTTTTGATACGTTTTCTCTAATGATGTATTCGTTTTTCTTAGAAAATTCTTTCATTTTGCTTTCAATTTTAGCTAAATCTTCTTCTTTTAAAACGTATCCATTTAAATCAACATCGTAGTAGAAGCCATCTTCAATTGCAGGACCAACACCAAATTTAGCACCTTCAAAAAGACTTGAAATAGCTTCAGCCATAAGATGAGCAGCAGAGTGATTTAAAATATGAAAAGCTTCTGGAGAATCTTTTGTAATCAATTCAAATTTTCCATCTCCAGAAATTGGACGATATAAATCATATAATTCATCGTTTAATTTGTAAGCGATTGAATTTTTTGCAAGGGATTCAGCAATGCTTAAAGCAACGTCATGTCCATTTTTTGATTCTTCAACATTAATTTCTTTACCATCTTTTAAAATTAATTTCATAAGTTTATTCTCCTTAAATAAAAAGTCCTTAGATTTTTTAAATCTAAGGACGTAATTTACGCGGTACCACCTTAATTATGAAAGTAGTTTAACTTTCATCACTCAATTTTAACTTTATCGTAAGTCTAAACGTTAAGTTTCCTTAATTGCTCAAAAGTAGTTTTGTTATTTATCTTTTAGAAGCTTGCACCAAATTGCTTCATTCTCTTAAAAAGAGGGAAATAACAACATGTCTTTATCAACGCAAGAAAATAATAAATCTTTAGTTAGTTTTTGTAAACTATAATAAATCTCTTTCTTGAGGAATTGTAACAATTCTCATGAAGTTTGTGCGTCCGCTTCCAGTTGGAGTGCCTCCAGAAATAAGGATTTGATCGCCTGGCTTACACCCAAATCTTTTTGCGTGAACAATTGCAACAACTTCCATGTCTTCAATAAATTCTGGCATTCTCTTTGTCTTAAGTAAAACAGAGTTAACGCCCCAATAAATTGAATTTTGTCTAACTGTTGTAAGTTTGTTAGAAATTGAAAGAATTGGACAGCATGGTCTGGCTTTTGAAATTCTTCTTGAAGATCTTCCTGAATCTGTATAAGAAACGATTAATTTTGCGCCAATTAATTTAGCAGTATTACAAATTGCGTTTGCGATAGCATCGTTATTATCTTTATTAGATGTTTCATATGCTTCGCGAGCAAATTTTTCATAATCTAATGTTTTTTCCATTGTGTGAGCAATCTTAGTTTGCATTCTAACACTTTCAACTGGATAATCACCGCTTGCTGATTCACCACTTAGCATGACGCAATCTGTTGATTCGGTGATAGCAGTAGCAACATCGCTAACTTCAGCTCTTGTTGGAATTGGGGATTTCATCATAGAATCGAGCATTTGAGTAGCAGTGATGACTGGTTTACCTTTGATTCTACACATATCGATGAGCTTCTTTTGGACAATTGGGACTTCCTCTTCAGGGATTTCAAGTCCTAAGTCACCTCTTGCAACCATAATTCCATCGCTTTCGTTAACGATTTCTTCTAAGCAACCCATTGCTTGATAGTTTTCAATTTTAGCAATGATTTTAATTTCTGGATGACCATGAGCAATTAAAATATCTCTGATATCTTGGACATCTTTTGCGTTACGAACAAAAGAAGCACTGATAAAATCAACTCCATTTTCGCAGCCCCAAATTAAGTCTTGTTCATCCTTTTCGGAAATGAATTTTAAAGAATTTAATTTAACACCTGTGCAATTAACACCTTTTTTAGATCCAATTGCGTGGTTATTTAAAGCTTCTGTAATAATTTCTTTATTTGCTTCGTCTTTTCCGGTAACAAGAAGGTCTAATTTACCATCATCAATTTTAATGTGGGCACCAACTTCAACATCGTCATAAAGTTTATCGAAAGTAACTGAAATTTTTTCAGGAGTTCCAAGAACTTTTTTCATTGAAATTCTTAAAGTTTGACCTTTAGTGATGGCGATTTTTCCATCTTTCATATCGTGACATCTAATTTCTGGTCCTTTAGTGTCAAGCATTGTTGCAATGTAGATACCTTCTTTTTCAAGTTCTCTAGCGAGTTTAAGTTTAGCAAGTTGTTCATTGTAATCACCATGAGAGAAGTTCATTCTCATGATGTTCATACCGTTTTTAATAAGTTCTCTTAAAACTGGCATTTTGTCACTTGCTGGACCAATAGTACAAACAATTTTAGTCTTTTTAATTAAATTAACATTTTCCATATTTATTTCCTTACTTAATTAAATCAAATGTACGATATAAATCTTCGTGTTTATTTCTTTCAAGGTCGAAGGATTCGATGATGTCGTAATAGTGAAGTTTATTATCAACCAAGCCAACACAAACGCCACCAATTCCTCTATCAAGAAGTTCGACAGCATAAGCGCCCATTCTAATAGCGTTAACTCTTTCCATTGCAGAAGGAGTGCCGCCTCTTTGAATGTAGCCTAAAACATCAGCTCTTGTATCCCAACCTGTTTCTTTAGCGATTGTTTTAACAAGTTCATTAATATCAAGTTGTTTTTCAGCAACAAGAACAATGACGTGGTCTTGTTTAGCTGCTTTTTTCTCTTTTAAAGTTTTGATTAAATCTTTTTCATCAAGAGGTCTATCACAAGTGATTATATAATCAGCATTACAAGCAATACCAGCATATAAAGTTAAATCTGGGCAATGATTTCCCATAACTTCAATTACACAGCATCTATTATGTGAAGCCATAGTTTCACTAATTTTATCGATTGCATCACAAATGTTATTTAAAGAAGTATCAAAACCGATTGTAAAATCGCTACTTGCGATATCATTATCAATAGTTCCTGGTAAACCAACGCAATTGATTCCCATTTCGGTAAGACGTTTAGCACCCATATAGCTACCATCTCCACCAATAACAATTAAAGCTTCAATTCCTTCTTTTTTAAGGTTTTCAACAGCAAGTTGTCTTACTTTTTCTTCTTTAAATTCAGGTAAACGAGCTGTTTTTATAAGCGTTCCGCCATGAGCCATTTTGTCTTCAGCAAAATGTTCATCAACTTTTGTAAAATTATTTTCAATTAAACCTTTATAACCGTCATAAACAACATACATTTCTTTTCCAAGTTTATACCCGGTTCTAATTGCACCAACAAGAGCTGCGTTCATGCCAGGAGCATCGCCGCCGCTTGTAAGAATACCAATTTTCTTTATCATTAGGTAACCTCCTAAATACTAGGAATATTATAAGTAAAACAAGCGTAATTTTCTATATTTAAACTAATATTAGTTAGGTAAATTATTAAGATTTTTTAAAATGGTTAAAACGAAGAGCTGATTTTAATGTATAATTGTTTTCATGATAGATGTCACAAAGGAAATTAAGTTAGTAAAAAGAGGTCTTTTATCTTTTGAATCGATAAATTATCTTTTTGATTTATATTTACCAATTATTGGTAGTGAAGCTAGTTTTTTATATCTTTTTTTAGCAAATAAAGTAAAAGAAGAAGAGATAAACGTAACAATTTCTGAACTTGTTAAAGAATCTTCTTTATCTTTACAAACTTTTTTACTTGCTAAAAAGTCTTTAGAAAGTATCGGCTTAATTTCTTTTTATGAGAAAAAAAGAGAAGAAAGTTATCTTCTTTTAGTAAACGATCTTTATACCCCAAAAAATTTCTTTGATAACTTAATTTATAAGGGACTTCTTGTAAATAATCTAGGTGAAGAAAAAGCCCATGAACTTATAAAAAAATATTCTTTAAATATTGATTTATCTAGTTATGAAGATATTTCTTCAAAGATTGATGAAAGTTTTACAATCGACTTTAATATGTCTTCTCTTGATTTAGACTCTGGAGTAAGTCTTGAAGGAAGAAGTAAAAACGAAATCAGAGATAATTTTAGTGATGTTAAACTTTTTAATTATTTAAACAAAAATACTCAAATTAGAGCGGCTTCACTTACTGATCAAGAAATTGATACCATTCATAAAATTGCAACTTTATATGGACTAAATGAAAATAGAATTGGCGCTCTTGTTTCAGAAGCTTTTATTCCTGAAGCAAAAGTTGGAAGTAAAGTGGATTTTATAAAATTAAAAAGAGACGCCAAGGCTTATGTTAGAAGTTTTAAAGTTTCTAAAAATAAAACTGAGAAAAAGACCTTCATTAATTCTGAGAGCGACATAGCGAATCTTATTAGATACTATGAAAGTATCTCTCCTCGCGACTTCTTGATGGGTAAACAAAACGGGGTTGAAGTGAGTGATGCTGATAAGAATTTACTTGAAGAATTATCACTTAATCTTGGTTTATCAAACGGCATAATTAATGCCCTTTTGGATTATGTTTTAAAGGTAAAAGATGGCGAATTATCACGTAACTATATTTTAAAAATTGCCACTACTTTGATTAGAAAAGGCTGCAAAAATACACTCGATTGTTTAAATATGTTAAATAAAAATGCAAAAACATCTAGTAAAGTTAGCGTTAAAAAAGAAGAAATAAAGGTAGAAAAAGAAGAAGTAAAAGAGGAAGAGCCAACTTACGATTTTACTGAAGAAGAAGCCTTCATTTAGGAGTCAATATGGAAAAGATAAAAATGAATCTTAAAATATCTGATGAAAATTTAAAGAGTTATTCAAACGAGCTTTTTAATAAAATTCAAAATGACTCTTATTATCCTGAACTTATTAAAGAAGGTCGGACTGATTTAGAGATCAAAAACAACGTTACAAAGTTTAACGAATATATTGAAGATTTTCATTTCGTTGAAAAAATTCATACTTATGAAGACTGTTTAAAATATAATCGAAACTCGAGAATGACTCTTGTAAGACGTGGAAAAATTATCGAAAGAGATTATGTTCCTTTAAAGCCTTATTTAGAGCAAATTTCTTATTTAAAAAGATTTGTTTGTGCTGATTTTAATGATCTACCTACAAACGCTAATATTAAACTCGTTACAAAAGAGCCAAAAATGGCTGTTTGGGATCATGTTAAAGATAATAAATGGGTATTTTTAAAAGGCGGCACTAGAACAGGAAAAAGTTATATTGCTTTATCTTTACTTAATTATTTTTATGAAAAAGATTCTTCATTCACTTTCGGATTTTTAAATACGATTGTTCGTTTTAAAGAACTAAATGATATTTATTATAAAGACAGAGCAGATTTTAACGAACTTATTAATACTTATTCTGAAGTTGATTATTTAGTTTTGGATGGATTTGGAGATGAATATAAAAACGAAATGATTCGTGATACGATTTTATATCCAATAATTCTTAATCGATATGCGAAAAGAAAGACTACAATTTTTACAAGTCGCTTTTCTCTTTCGGAATTAACTGAGCTTTATTCTTTTAAAAAGTATTCAAAAGATATTATTGCTGAACGTCTTTTTGAAATGATTAAAGAGATGTGTGATAAAGAAATTGATTGTGGAAATTTACCAATCTATTAATCTTTTATAGCTTCGTCAATTTGTTTATATAAATCATTAAATTCGCCTGTGCATTTAATGATTTTTATTTTGTCTGACTTAACAAAATTATAATCTTGATTTAAAGCTTTAGAAGATTTTACGTTATCGTTTCTAAGTTTGAGATTACGCTCTTGAAGTTCTTCGCTTATTTCAAGAACTAAGATTTTCTTAAACATATATTCTAGATGTGCTTTAAATAAAGTAGGTGCTTCTATGGCAACTTTTTCATTTTTACCAAGGATTTGTAGGATTTTTTTCTCTAAAATTGGATAAATATAATCTTCAACAGCCTTTTTAATATCCTTATTTTTAATCATGATTTCTCTAGCTTTTGCTGTTAAAGCAGGATTATCAATATCAAATGGAGACTTTAAAATACGACTTACTTTATTTTTATGAACTGGTTCTTTATATAATTCATGAACTAACTCATCGCAATTTATGGTTAAATAACCTTTAGTTTTTAAGTAATTAAGAGCAGTGGTTTTTCCACTTCCAATAGGACCTGTTATCCCGATAGCTTTTTCTAAAGAGTGATTAATTTGACAATTTGGGCAGAAAGTTGTGCCTCGCCCACCGAGAAATTCTTTATGGAAACGGGTTCCGCAATTTGGGCAGGTCTCCCCATTTCTTCCATACGCTAATAACTCTTCTTGGAATCTTCCATCAACCCCTTCGCTTGGATGGAAAGAGTGGATAGTTGATCCACCAAGTTTAATTGCTTTTTCTAAAGTAATGACGCTATATTTTGCGATGTTTTTAATATCATCTTCACTAAGTTCGTTGCCTTTAGTAAATGGATTAATTTTACATTGATAAAGAATCTCATCAGCATAGATGTTTCCAATTCCGCATAAAATCGATTGATCTAAAAGAAGTTCTTTAATTGGTTTTTTCTTATTGAACTTTTTGTAAAGAATAGGCAAATCTTTTTCTTCAATCTTATTAGCTTCAATTCCAAGTTTTTCTATCATAGGAACTTTTTTATAGTTAGCTTCATCACTAAGATACATTAGTCCGAATTTTCTAGTATCATCAAAGGATAAATAAGAACCATCTTTTAAGAAAAATAATGCAGAAGTGGCTTTAATTCGTGGATTTTCCTCTTTTGTATAGCGATATTTTCCTTCCATTCTGAGATGGGAAATAATGACAAGATCGTTAGTTAAATGAAGAAATAAAAATTTACCAAAACGTGTAACGTCGGTAAAAGTTTGATTAATTATTTTTTCTTTAAATTCGTTTAAGTCGGATTGAATAAGTCGATCGTAATAAATTTCAACTTTATCAATAGTCTTTCCAACAATTAAAGGCTTTAATATATTTTTTACAGTTTCAACTTCTGGTAATTCTGGCATAGTTTATTTAGCGGAGAACCAATCCTTCGCATAACCTCCATCAACTTCTAATTTAACTTTTAATTTCACACATGCTTCCATCGTGTTTTTGATTAATTTTAGGAATTCATCTTTTTCATCATCATAAACTTTGAAAATAAGTTCGTCGTGAATTTGAGAGACTATTTTTGATTTAAATTTTCTTTCTTTAATAACTTTATAGACATTAATCATAGCAACTTTCATTAAATCAGCGGCCGAGCCTTGAATTGGTGCGTTCATTGCGGCTCGCTTTGCAAATTCTCTTATTTGATATTGCGAAGATTGAAGTTCAGGTAAGTAGCGTCTTCTATGAAACATAGTTTCGGCATAGCCTTTTTGAGTTGCACTATCTATTAATTCATTTAAGAACTTTTTAATTTCTGGGAATGCAGAGTAGAAATTTTTAATAATTTCTTTTGCTTCATAAATTGAGCAATCAAGTTGTTCACTTAATCCATAATCACTAATTCCATAAACAATTCCAAAGTTTACAGTTTTAGCTTTTCTTCTTTCATTACTTGTTGGCTCTCTATCAAGATTAAAGATTTTTTTAGCAGTTGCTGCGTGAACATCTTCATCATTATTAAAGAAATCAATCATACTTTTAGCGTTTGATAAATGAGCTAAAATTCTAAGTTCAATTTGAGAATAATCTAAAGATAAAATAGATAAATTATCTTCTTTATAGAAAAAAGCTTTTCTAATTTGTTTTCCTTCTTCGTCGCGAGTTGATATATTTTGTAAATTTGGTTCGCTAGAAGAAAGTCTTCCAGTAGAAGTGAGTGCTTGGTTAAAAGTAGAATGCACTTTGCCATCTTCATGAATGAAATTTATTAAACCATCAACATAAGTTGAAATAATTTTAGCGTATTTTCTATACTCAAGAATCTTTTCAATAATTGGATGTTCGTTTTTGATTGCTTCTAAATACTCAACGCTAGTTGAGCCTTTTTTATTGCCTTTTAAACCAAGTTTATTAAAAAGAATATTAGAAACCTGTTTTGGTGAATTGATATTAAAGTTTTCACCAGCTAGTTCAATGATTTCTTTAGTTAAAATATCGAGTTTTTCTTGATAAATAGTTTTGAAATTTAAAAGAGTATCTTTATCAAGAGGGAAACCTTCAAGTTCAATGTCGGTTAAAACTATGGTTAGAGGCTGCTCAATATTAACGAGGAGATTATATTGATCGTGCTCATCAAGTTTTTCTCTAATTTCTTCATAAAGTTCACGAGCGTAAAATGCTGTTTCAACACTGATTTGTTTATTGGTGTCTTCAAAAAGTAGGTCTTTCTTTGTGACGTGACTAATATCGATTGAATAGTAGTTTAAGATTGATTCAATGTCAGTTTTCAAAGAAGAATCTATTAAGTAAGTTGCTAAAATTAAATCAAAAAATAGACCATTAACTTCGATATTGTTTTTCAACAAAACATAACGAACTTTCTTAAAATCAAAAGCGAATTTTTTGATATTTTCATCTTTTAAAACATCTAGTAATCTTTGATCTTTAAGAAGATTTTCTTTGTTTATGTAATAGACTTGATTATCTACTCTAAAAGCAAGTCCATTAAGTTCTGCGTCATGATAATTAACGTTTTCAATATCAATATCTATGCTGATTTCATCGTTGAAAGTTATGTTTTTACTATCAAAAACCTCGCAAAACTCAACTTTTTTTGTTTTATTCTCTTCTAATTTTAAAGTTTTAGGAAGTTTTTGAACAAGATATTTAAACTCGTATTTATTAGCAAATTCAGAGATTAAATTAAATTTATATCCTTTATAAAGAGTGTCTTTTACACTAAGAGGGATTTCTTTATCGGTTACGATTTCGGCTAAATGTTTACACATTCTTCCATTATCTTGAAACTCTAAAATGTTTCTTCCGACTTTAGTTTTTGTGTCGGCGTTTTTAATAATATTTTCAAGATCACCAAAGTTATTTATGAGTTGCTTTGCTGTTTTATCGCCTACTCCAGGAATACCCTTTAAGTTATCGCTATCATCGCCTCTTAATCCTTTATAATCAACAATTTGAGCAGGTTTAAACCCCCATTCTTCTTCAAAAGTTTGAGGGGTCATTTCTTTAATATCTTTTAAACCCTTTTTAATGAGTTCAACGGTGATATTATCATCGATCAATTGAAGATAATCTTTATCACTTGTGTAGATATAAACTTTATAACCTTCTTTTTCGGCTTTTTTAGAAATGATTCCACAGATATCATCAGCTTCTAATTCATCACATTCATAGTGAGTGATATTGAGTTTATCTAAAAATTCACGAGCAAGAGGAAATTGGGTAATTAAATCTTCTGGAAGTGGAGGTCTATTTGCCTTATAAGCTTCATATTCTTGATGTCTAAAAGTATGTTTTCCAGCATCGAAAGCTACAAAAATTCCATCCCCACTCTTAATATTGCTCAATAAAGAAGTAATCATGTTAGAAAAAGCAAAGATAGCATTAGTTGCTTGTCCACTAGTTGTTCTCATGATATTGCTTGGGTCGTAATAGGTTGCATAAAATGCTCTAAAAAGTAAACTATTTCCATCAATTACAATAATTTTTGCCATATTTATACCACCTTTGCGCTACCAACAATAAAACTTCCTCTTTCATTTCTAATCTCGTATTTTCCTGAAAGAACAACAATTTTATTAACTTCAATTTGGCTTGTAAAATCTGCCCATAATGAAGAGAAGAAAGTTGTATCAACTTCATCACTATCATCAAAAACAGAAACAAAAGCCATTGGTTTTCCTTTGTCTTTTCCGTTTTTAACAACAATATTCTTAATAGATCTAACAATTCCAATAATAGTAGTTGTTTGCCCGTTTCTTAAATCACTGATTGGAGTGTGTTTTGTATTTTTAAGATCATCGGTTAAATAATTTAATGGAGAATCACTAATCATAACTCCAAGTACATTAAGTTCGTTTTCTAGTCTTTCAATTGGGTCATCAATTACTTCAGGAATGTGATATTCCATTCCAAAGTCATCAAGTAATTTACCTTCCGAACTTTTTACCATGTTTGCGTATTGTATTGCATTAGGAATTGACATTTTTAAGGCTTTACGATTTGAATGAAGTGAATCAAAAGCCCCAGCATCGATTAATTTAGAAAGAGAAGTATCAGTAATTTTTTCGTCTAAATGAACCATTCTAACAACAAAATTAATAAAAGATTCAAATTTTCCATGATTTATTCTTTCTTCAACGATACTTATAATAAGTTTACTTTGAAGTCCGGTTATACCAAGAAGTGGCATAAGGAGTCCATCTTTATACATTTCAAACCTTAATGTTGATTCATTGATATTTGGTAAGAAAACATTGATGTTTGATTTTTTGATTTCAGCAAGATAACGAGAAAATTTAACATCGTTTCCGCCATATTGTTGATCTAAAATCGAACAATAAAATTCAATTGGATAATTTGCTTTTAAATAAGCTTCTTTACAAGCAATTATTGCATAGCACACAGCATGTGATTTATTAAAACCATAATTAGCAAATTTTAAGATTTGTTCAAAAAGTGTATTAGCTTCGACTCCATTATGTCCATTCGCAATACTTCCTTTAATAAATTTTTGTTTCATATCAAGAAGTTCATGGCGGTCTTTTTTACTGATTGCTTTTCTAAAAATATCAGCATCGGCAAAACTAAAAGAAGCATAGGCTTGTGCGATTTGCATGATTTGTTCTTGATAAACGATGATGCCATAAGTTTCTTTTAAAATTGGTTCAAGAGTTTTAGATAAGTAGGTAATCTTTTCTTGGCCATGTTTTCTTCTAGAAAAAGAAGGAATAAATTGCATTGGGCCAGGTCTATCAAGAGAGATAGTTGCAACAACATCTAAAAAAGAATTTGGCTTAATATTAACTATTGCATTATACGCTGCACTTGTATCAAGTTGAAAAATTCCCATTGTTTTAAAATCACAAATTAGCTTAAAAATTTCCGGAGTATCATAAGGTATATCTTCCATTTTTAAGTGGATTTTGCAGGTTTTTTCTATTTTTTTAAGGCAATTATCGATTAAAGTTAAGTTTGTGATTCCTAAAACATCCATTTTTAAAAAGCCTTGATTTTCAAGGAAATTTTTCTCATATTGAGTGATGGATTCGTTTTCTATATCAAGAGGAATGTGAAATGATAAAGGCTCTTGATTTAAGATGACACCTGCTGCGTGAAGTCCTCTTTGACGAGGCAAGCCTTCAATATAATGAGCTTTATCAAAAATAAATTTAAAATCGATATCGTTATCAACGGCGTTTTTAAATGCTGGAATATGTTCATAAGCGTAATCTAAAGAAAAGTTTTTACTATTATCATCTTTAAAATTACTTGGAATCGTTTTTGAAAGTTCAGCGGCAACAGGAGCAGGATAACCAAAAACTCTTGCTGTATCTTTTATAGCTTGTTTTGCAGCAATAGTTTGGAAAGCGCAAACTCTAGCGACTTTCTCACTTCCGTATTTATTAATAAGATATTGAATAACCTCTTCCCTACGGATATCAGCGATATCGATATCAATATCAGGAAGAGATTTTCTTTTTGGATTTAAAAATCTTTCGAAAAGAAGATTATATTTTAATGGATCAACATCAGTGATTCCTAAGCAATATGAAATTAGACTTCCGGCTGCTGACCCTCTACCAGGACCAACTGGAATGTTATTTTTTCTAGCATAATTTACATAATCTTGAACAACTAAGAAGTAGTTGATGTAACCCATGTTTTTAATGGTTTGATATTCATAATTTAGACGATGTTTATATTTTTTATCTTCAAGGTCAACGCCTTTTTCTTTTGCACCTTGTTTAATAAGGTCAATAAAATATAGTCTAGTTGTTTCCTCATCTTTTTCTAAATAATGAATAAGTTCGCCTCTTTTATGGTTAAAATCAAAAGAAATTAAGTTTTTAATTTTCTCACAATCTTTAAGTTCAAGAGGAGTGTAAAATTTTAAAATTTCTTCTTTAGTTTTAAAAAAGAAGTGAGAATCGCTTGGGACAAGATTACTTTCAATCGTGGTATTTGTGCGTAATGCATCAAGCATATTTATAACAATTGCATCATCCTTTTTTAAATATCTAATATAAGGGAAAGCAATTGTTTCATAAGCATATTTTAAAGCAAAATCTCTAATTAAATTAACATGAGGTATTTCTTCTTTTTGATAGATTTCTATTCCAATAAATAAGTGCTTAAAAATTTTAGAAAGTTTAAGCATTTCGTCTTTCAGGTTTTGATTAACTTCTATAAAAATCTCATTATAACCAATTGGTAAAACACATATTAAACCTTCTATAAATGGCAAAATCTCTGCGAAAGTTAACTCTTTTCCTTCAGATTTTGCTTTTGAAATAAGATATGTTATATGAGAAAGATTGGAATAGCCCGTTTCGTTTTCAATAAAAAAAGTGAAAAAATATTTTTCACATTTTACATCCATTCCAACAATTGGAAATATGTTATTTTCTTTTGCGTAACTTATAAATTCAGGTATTCCATACATAACACCTAAATCAGCAAGGCCAAGTTCTTCATATCCGCACTCTTTAGCCATTTTAAAAAGGTTTTTAAAAAGGATTCCACTTTTTAAAAATGAATAACCACTACGAATATGAAGAGGAATAAAAGCCATTATTTACCTGTTAAAATTAATTCATCAAGTCGAGAAATGAAGCGGTCAAGTTCGGATAAATCTTTGATTTGACATCCACTAGCTTGAGCGTGTCCACCACCTTGGAATTCGCTAGCAACGCCATTTATTGTATAGTCTCTTGATCTAATTGAAATTCTATAGCATGGTTCGGTGACGTCTTCTGTAATAGAACACCAAATTTTAATGCCTTTAATGTTTGAGAAAAGATTAACGTTTTCTTTTCCGCGTTCACTTGTCATCCCTAGTCTTATTAAATCATCGTTATTTAAGACATAATAAGCAACGCCTTGAGGAGAAACTTTAAAGTTATTTAAGATAAATCTTGTAATCTCTAAGTCGTGAATGTTTTTCTCGTACATTAAGCCATAAATTTCAGTGATATTTAAACCTTTTGCAACAAGCATCGAAGAAATATCAAAAGTATGAGGTGTAGTAGAAGAATATAAGAAACGTCCACTATCTCCAACAAGTCCGATATAAAGATAGCGAGCTGCTAAAGTGGAAACTTTATAAGTTGGTTCATAACTTAATAATAAGTTAGCAACTATTTCGCTAGCGGCCGCTTTTGATGTATCAACAATTGTTAAATCAAAAATATTGTCGGTTTGAGGGTGATGATCGATTTTAATTTTATATTTAGCTTTTTCAAAGCGTGGATCAGCAATTCTTTTTTTATCGCCAACATCTACAATGATTGCTAAAAAATCGTCAAACCAACTATCACTAACTTTATCGGTTTCAGGAAATAAGCCACGAGGAGTAAAAGTTACGTGGTTATCGCCAAAAATCTTGATGTCTTTGTCTGGGAAATTTTCTTTAAGCCATGTGGCCAAGCCAAACTGAGTTCCTAAAGCATCAAAATCAGGCATTATATGACGAAAAACACCGATTTTCGTATATTTTTTGATTTGTCTAAGAAAAAGTCCGTATTCTTTAGAAAATTTATCTTTTTCGATTTTTATATAGTTAATTTTTTTCTCCATTAATTTTTTCCATTCTATGTCTTATTTAAGACAAATGTTGTAAGCATCTCTTGCAATCATGACTTCTTCGTCAGTTGGGATTACAACAACTTTAATTTTGCTATCTGGAGTTGAGAGATAGCCTTCTTTACCACGAATAATGGTATTGTTAAGTTCTTTATCGTATTTAACTCCAAGTGCTTCGCCGATTCTATCAAGAGCAGCTTCTCTACAATCTGGTGAATTTTCGCCAATTCCTGCTGAGAAAACAATTAAATCACAGCCGCCAAGTCTAACGTAATATTGACCAATGAAATCAGCAACTCTTCTGCCCCATAAATTCATTGCAAGTACTGCACGTGGATGGCCTTCTCTAGCAGCATCTTCGACTTCTCTAGAGTCGTTAGAAATTCCACTAACACCATAAAGCCCACTCTTCTTATTTAATTCTTGGAATAATGTTTCATTATCTTTGCCACTCATTGCAAGAAGTTGATAGTAGACACTTGGGTCCATATCACCGGTTCTTGAATTCATCATGATTCCACCAAGTGGAGTAAGTCCCATGGAAGTAGCAATACATTTTCCGTTTTTAACGGCAGTGATTGAAGCGCCGCTTCCGAGGTGACAAATTATCATTTTCTTATCTTTTGATTCTGGAATATATTTTTCGGCGACTTCGCTTAAATATTTATGTGATGTGCCGTGAGCGCCATATCTTCTAATATGATATTTTTCTGCATATTCATAAGGAATTGGGTATAAATAATCTTCTGGTTCCATTGTTTGATGGAAAGCTGTATCAAAGACAGCAATTTGAGGAACTTTAGGAAGTGCTTTTTTGAAAGCAAAATATCCAGTTAAGTGTGCTTTATTATGAAGTGGAGCAAGTGGAATTAAGCTTTCAACCTTTTTAACTGTGTCATCATCCCATAAAACACTATGAGAGAAGTAGGAACCACCTTGGACTACTCTATGACCAACAGCTTTGATTTCGTCTAAATGAGCAATTATGTTCTTTTCAATCATTCCTTTTGCGACGATTTCAACAGCATATCCATGATCTGGAACAGGTAAAGTTTTAGTATCTTTTTGTCCATCCCATTTGATAGTAAAAATACCATCATCATGTCCTATTCTTTCTACAATACCTGAACAAAGAACTTTTTCTTCAGGCATCTCGTATAATTTAAATTTAACACTGCTTGAACCGCAGTTAACAGCCATTACTTTTGCCATGTTTGTCTCCTTATTTATAACGTCTTAAACATTATAAACATTTTTGACACAAATTTTAATAAATTGTGCTCGGAAAAATGAGAGAAATTAATGGATTTATGAAAACCGGAATGAAAAACTTTCTGAAAATTTATGAAAATAAAAATCATTTTTACTGATTTATTGATTTTTACTTTTAAAGTAATTAGAGAATAATTATAATCAAAATATAACACGGAGGTTTGATATGGCATATGGCTTATTATTTGACTTTTTAAATGGTCAATGCATTGAAGCTTACAAATATTTTGGTGCACATTTTGAAACTAGAGAAATTAAAGAAATAATTACAATTCCTGTTAAAAAAGATCCTTCTAAAACTAAAAAAAGTTCTAGAAAAAAGAAGATTGAAGGTGTTGTTTTTAGACTTTATGCTCCATGTGCAAGTGACGTTAGTGTAATTGGTGATTGGAACAATTGGGATCCTCGCGTTCACAAGATGGAAAAGGTTGATGATTGTGGTGTTTTTGAAATTTTTATCGAAGGTTTGCACAATTATTCTTTCTATAAGTACCATTTTAGAAATGCTAGAGGTGAATATGTTGATAAAGCCGATCCTTATGCATTCTTAAGTGAATATAGACCAGGTTCATGCTCCAGATTATTTAATATTAATGGATTTATTTGGCACGACACTCCATATCTAAAACAACGTTCAAGAAATTTCGATGCTCCTATGAGCATTTATGAAATGCATCTTGGAAGTTGGAAAGGAAAAGTTGATGGACGCAACTTATCTTATGAAGAAATTGCAGATTACTTAATTCCTTATTTAAAAGATACTGGTTTTACTCATATTGAAATCATGCCAATTACTCAATATCCATTTGATGGAAGCTGGGGATATCAAGCAACAGGTTTCTTTAGTGTTGATTCACGTTATGGAAACCCAATGCAACTTATGAGTTTTGTCGATAGAATGCACCAAGCAGGAATTGGTGTTATTCTTGATTTTGCTCCAGTTCACTTTGCGACTGATCCATGGGCATTAAAAGATTTTGATGGCACTCCAATGTATGAATACGGAAACGAACACATGTATTCACCTTGGGGAAGCTGCCAATTTGACTTAGGAAAAGATCCTGTTAGAAGTTTCCTTATGTCAGCAATGAGATATTTCATTGATTATTTCCACTTTGATGGAATTAGAGTTGATGCCGTTAGTAACATTGTTTATTGGGATGGAAACAAAAATAATGGTGAAAATACCGGTGCAACGGAATTTATTAGAAGATTAAATGGCAAAATGCATTATGCAGATCAATCAATTATGATGATTGCTGAAGATTCAACTGATTTCCCAGGAGTTACTAAACCTCTTGAATATGGTGGACTTGGTTTTGACTATAAATGGGACTTAGGTTGGATGAATGATACTTTAAAATATTACGCACTTGATCCAATTTATAAGAAATATGATCACAATAAGCTAACTTTCTCAATGGCTTATTTCTTCAGTGAAAATTTCTTGCTCCCTCTTTCACACGATGAAGTTGTTCATGGTAAAGGAACAATTTTAAATAAGATGTGGGGTGATTATGATCAAAAATTTGCTCTTGTAAGAAATTTATACACTTATCAATTTGCTCATCCTGGTAAAAAACTTAACTTCATGGGTAATGAACTTGCAAGTTGGGATGAGTGGAACGAAACAAAATCACTTCCTTGGGAACTTAAACGTTTCCCAAAGCACGACAGTGTTTCAAGAATGATCAGAGATCTTAATTTAATTTATAGAAAAGAAAGTGCAATGCACTACGAAGAATATAATCCAGTTCACTTTAACTGGCTTATGGTTGATAACAATAACGACTCAGTCTTTGCTTTTGAAAGAAGAGTTGGCGATTCTCATTTAGTCTTTGTATTTAATATGACTCCAAATTATTACGAATCTTATGATATTGGAATCACTAGAGAAGGAACTTACACTGAAATCTTTAATAGTGATAAAGATGTATACGGCGGGACCAACGCCTACAATGGTTTAGACGTAATGTCTTATTATTGGGGACCTGAAAATAAACCACATAAGATTTCAATAAAAATCGCTCCATTTGCAGCTATGATTTTCAAATATGCTCATAAAAACGGAGAAGAAGCAGAAAAGGAAGGTAAATAAATGATTTTTACAAATAAAAGTGAATTCGCTAAAGAATTTAAATCTAGAATGTCTGCTAAGTATGGAAGATCTCCATCTGAAGCTCACGTTTTAGAAAAATACGATATTCTTGGCGAAATGGTTAGAGATTATGCTGGTTATAACTGGCGTCAAACTCACGAATATTTAAATAACAATCACTCAAAACAATTAATTTATTTCTCAATGGAATTCTTAATTGGTCGTCTTTTAACAAACAATATGATGAATCTTGGAATTTATGATATTTGTAGAGATGGCTTAAGTGAACTTGGAATTGATATTGGCGAACTTGAAGACATGGAAGCTGATGCTGGACTTGGAAATGGTGGTTTAGGTAGACTTGCTGCTTGTTTCCTCGATTCAATTGCTTCTTTAGGTTATCCAGGAAATGGAAACTGTATCCGTTATGAATATGGTTTCTTCAAACAAAAAATTGTTAATGGTAATCAAATTGAATTACCAGATCAATGGTTACAAAATGGTTATGTTTGGGAAGTTAGAAAACCAAAACATTCTGTTGAAGTAAGCTTTTATGGAAACGCTGAAACTTATTTAAAACCAAATGGAGATTATGGAATTAGAACTGTTAATTCAACAAAAATTACAGCTTGTCCATATGATGTTTCTGTAGTTGGTTATAAAAATGGTGTTGCTAACAACTTAAGACTTTGGAAAGCCCAACCAAGCGAACAAAATTTCCCATATAACATTTCTTTTGATGAATATTTAAATCAAATCAATGAATTATGCCATGGTCTTTATCCAGATGATACAACAGAACATGGAAAAATCTTAAGACTTAGACAACAATATTTCTTTGTTAGTGCTGGTTTACAAAGTGCAATTAGAGGATTTATTCGTTTAGGTGGCGATTTACATAAATTCCATGAAAGTTATGTTTTCCAATTAAACGATACTCATCCAATTTTAGCTATTCCTGAACTTATGAGACTCTTAATGGATGAACATGGATTTGGCTGGGATGAAGCTTGGGATGTAGTTACAAAGTGTATTGCTTATACAAACCACACCGTCATGCCAGAAGCTTTAGAAAAATGGCCAATTCAATACATTCAAAATTTAATTCCACGTTGCTATATGATTATTGAAGAAATCAATAGACGTACATTGATTTGGATGAATCAACATAATGTCTCAGAAGGCGAAATGAGCAACATGCAAATTATTAAAGATGGAATGGTCAGAATGACTAACCTTGCAATCTTTACTTGTTTTAGTGTAAATGGTGTTGCTGCTTTACACACTGAGATTTTAAAAAAAGAAACTTTCAAAGATTTCTATAAATATTTCCCTGAAAAGTTCAATAACAAGACAAATGGCGTTACCCATAGAAGATGGTTAATGTACTCTAATTCTGAACTTGCTAAGTTAATTACATCCAAGATTGGCGATAGTTGGATTAAAAATCCGGATGATCTTGAAAAACTCCTTAAATATCAAGATGATAGAGAAACTCTTGAGGAATTAAGAAAAGTTAAACATAACAATAAGCTTAGACTTGCTAACTTTATTGAGAAAAATTATGGAATCAAGATTGATACCCATTCAATCATCGATACTCAAATTAAAAGATTACATGCATACAAGAGACAACTTATGAATGTCTTTAGAATTATGCATTATTACTTTGAAATTAAATCTAATCCAGAGTTTAAGATGCTTCCACACACCTTTATCTTTGGTGCTAAAGCTGCTCCAAGTTATATTTTTGCAAAAGAAATTATTACTTTAATTAATGCAGTAGCAGATGTTGTTAATAACGATCCAGATGTTAATAAATACATGAAAGTTGTATTTATGGAAAATTATGGTGTTTCTCTTGCTGAACTTATCATTCCAGCAACCGATATCTCTGAACAAATTTCAACAGCTGGCAAAGAAGCAAGTGGTACATCTAACATGAAATTCATGATGAATGGTGCTTTAACTTTAGGTACTCTTGATGGTGCTAATGTTGAAATTAATGAAAGAGTTGGCGATGAAAATAGCTTTATCTTTGGTTTAAAGGTTAATGATATTGAACAAATTAGAAAGAGTGGTATGTATAATCCATGGGATATCTATAACCGCAATCCAAACATAAGAAGAATTCTTGATAGTTTATTCAATGGTCCATGGTGCCATGGAATTCATGATAGATTTAGAGGAATCTTCGATGAAATTATGAATCATAACGATGAATACTTCATTCTTATGGATTTTGATGCTTATGTTGAAGAATCAGATAAGATTCAAAATTACTATAAAGATAGACAAGCGTGGACTAAGAGTTGCTTAATTAATATTGCAAAGAGTGGTTACTTCTCAAGTGATCGTACAATCGAGCAATATAATAAAGATATTTGGCACTTAGAAAAAATTAAATTTAAAAACTAATGACATTAACTGCTAGGCTTTGGCCTAGCAGTTTTCTTTTATTCATAGAAAAATAACTATGCTATAATTTTTCTATCGAAAGGAATAAATATTATGAACTTAGTTGTTTTATCGCTATCTACAGGCGCAATAATTGGAATTTCTGTAGCAGCCGTTATCGTTTTGCTTATTGTTATAATTCTTGCTTGGTATATCTCTATCATGAATTGGTTTAGAAAAACGAAAGTAAAAGTAGAAGAAGCCAAAAGTTCAATTGATGCTTCTTTAACGAAAAGATATGATCTTTTAACAAAATTATTGGCTTCAGTTAAACAATATCAAAAGCATGAAGCTGAAACTTTAAGTAAAGTAATTTCTTTAAGAAGTAGCTCTATAAATGAACTTAGTTTAAAAGAAAAAGCTGAGCTTTCTACCAAGATGGATGACCTTGAAAAAGGAATTAATGTAGTTGTTGAAAATTATCCTGAATTAAAAGCTGACAAGGTCTTTTTAGATCTTCACGCTCAAAGTATTAAATGTGAAGATGAGTTACTTGCTACTAGAAGAATTTATAATTCTAACGTTTCAACATTCAATCAAAGAAGAGTTAGTTTTCCTGATTCAATAGTTGCTAATCGAATTGGTTTTAAAGAAGATCTTGAATTCTTCCAAGTTGAAGAAAAGAAAAAAGAAGACGTTAAGTTTGAGTTCTAGTTTGAACTAAAAACCTTGCAAAACCACACTTTTTATAAAAAAAGCGCTTAAATTGCAGAGAAATTTAAGCGCATAAAACCAAGTTTCAAGCTTCAAAAAAAGTATAAAAAAAAGAAGATTTTTCAATCTTCGCATCTATCATAAACGATTTTGTAAAATCGTAGTTCTAAGGTTTGTGGTGGCCCAACCCAGGGTCGAACTGGGGACACAAGGATTTTCAGTCCTTTGCTCTACCTGCTGAGCTATCGGGCCAAATCTTTTTAAAAAATTTGGCGGACCAGACGAGAATCGAACTCGCGATCTCCACTGTGACAGAGTGGCATGTTAACCGCTACACCACTGGTCCGCTTCGTTTTTGCGTCGTATCAAACGCGCTCAAATAATATAGCATAGACTTTAAAGTTCGTGCAAGTAAAAATGTTAATTTTTTTAAAAAAATTTGAAGAAATTTTTGTTAGGAAATTTTTGATTTAAAACTTGATAAATATTCAATGTTTTGAAAATACGATAACTATCGTTTTATTTTGTAGTTTTTTGGGCAAAAAAGTGCTATTATATTCATAAGTTGAGAAATAAAATGTTTAAAAAAGAAGATATTGTAATTAACAAAAAAGGGCAAGTTTGTAAGATTATTGATGTGCTTGAAAATTATGATGTTGGATTAGGTCCTAATACGTATTATGTTTTAGTTCCTTATTTTGGAAACGTTGATGATTCAATTAAATATTATATTCCCGCTGATAAAGAAGGAATTATAAGAAGCGCACTTAAAAAAAACGATATTGATAGTCTTATCGACAAGATTCCATCTATTAAAGAAATTTGGATTACAAATCCTAAAGTTAGAAAAACTAAATTTCGTGAACTTTATGATAGTGGCGACCCAATTGAAATTTTTAAACTTATTAAATCTTTTGAAAAGAAAAAGAAAGATTTAGCAAGAGAAAACAAATTTCTTTCTTTTACTGATGAAAGTTTCTTAAGAGAAATAAAAACAAACATCTATAACGAATTCTCAGTCGGCTTAAATGTTGATGTAACAAAAATTGAAGAATACATAAGCACTAGATTAAAAGGCTAGTGCTTTTTATAAGCAATTCCTTTGTCTTTTTTAGGAGTATCTATTAATCTTATTTCCGAGGTGATAAAAATGTTAGATTTAATTATTGTTGGCGCTGGGCCAGGAGGCGTAACAGCTGCAATTTATGCTAAAAGAAGTAATTTAAATTTTAAAATATTTGAGAAAAACTGTGTCGGCGGAAACGTCGTCAATGCTTTTGAAATTGAAAATTATCCAGGTGTTGGAAAAATAATGGGAGCTGATCTTGCAATTAACTTTATTAATGATCTTGATCATTTAGGAATTGAAGTTCAATATGATGAGATTACATCTATTGAGAAAAAAGATGATCATTTTTTAGTCAAAACTTTAAGCGAAGAAACTTTTGAAACAAAAAATGTTATTTTAAGCTTAGGAACAAAACCAAGAAAATTAAATTTAGATAACGAAGATAGCTTACTTGGAAGAGGCGTATCTTTCTGTGCAACATGTGACGGCGCTTTTTATAAAGATAAAGTAACATTAGTTGTAGGAGGAGGCAATAGTGCCCTTACTGAAGCCTTATATTTAGCAAATATTGCTAAAAAAGTTTACGTTATAACTCGCCACGAACTTAAAGGTGATAAAAAAGAAATTGAAGCAATAAGAGCTAGAGAAAATATTGAGGTTATCGAATTTAAACAAGTTAAAGAACTTATTAAAGATGGAGATAAACTTAAAGGAGTAACTTTATTTGATACAAATACAAAAGAAGAGATGAAACTTACTCTCGATGGTGTATTTGTCTATATTGGTCAAATTCCACAAACTTCTTTCTTAAAAGATTTGAATATTTTAGATGAAAAAGGCTTTATAAAAGTTGATAATCATTTTGAAACTAGTGTAAAAGGTATTTTTGGAGTAGGGGATTGCATTAATAAAGAAGTAAGACAAATTGCAACTGCAATTGGAGACGCTGCAACTGTAATGCATTATTTAGAAAAATAGTATTTAGAAGTTTTATTTATTCTTTTATCATTAATATATGAGAAAAGTTTTAAGAGGATTTAATACATTTATTTATGGTTTAAGCTTTGTTTTATTAGCTTTAACTTTTTCGATTGCAATTCCAATATTATGGCGTGATTTTTATTATCTTCATATTGACTTATTAAATATAGTAAAAGCAACAGGCGTAAGTAGAAGTGATCTTATATATTCATTTAATGAACTCATGGATTCTTTAGTTTTTTATAAAGAGTTTGGGGAAGGCGTTTTTGAATATTCAGTAAGTGGTATGAATCACTTTTTAGATTGTAGAATTCTTTTTACGCTTGATCTTGTAACTTTACCAATAAGTTTTGTAGTTTTTTTAGTTTATTTTATTTTAATTAAAACTAAGAAAATTATAGTTTATCGCCCGGCTGGAATGTCTATTTTATTTTATGCTTCTTTTGTTCCTATCTTGCTTTTAGGAGCACTTGCGATTTATGCTTTAATTGATGTAAATAGCGCTTATACTTTCTTCCACGCGGTTTTATTTCCTGGAAAAGATAACTGGGTATTTAATCCTCGTACTGATCCAATAATAAACGCATTACCAGAACAATTTTTCTTAGATTGTGGAATCTTAATTTTCTCTGTTTTACTTTTAGTTTTATTAGTTGTTATTATTTATAATATTGTTAAAAAAGTTAAATCTCGCTCATTAAAAATATATAAAGCAAAAGCAAATTAAGGAGAACATTTATGCCATTTATTCAAGTTAAAACTAATGCAAATCTTACACCAAATGATGAGATTTTGATTAAATCAAAGTTTGGTGAATTAATTAAAATTATTCCTGGAAAAAGTGAAAGTTGGCTTATGGTCCAATTATCAGGCGGCAAGAAAATGTATTTTAAAGGGAGCGATGAAAAATGCGCTTATATTGAAGTTAAAATATATGGTGGAGCAAGTAGCGATGTTTATGATAAATTCACTAGTGAAGTTACTTCATTAATAAGTAAAACCTTAAACGTCTCACCTAATAGAATTTACGTTAGTTATTTTGAAACTGATAATTGGGGTTATAGTGGATCTAATTTTTAAAATATCTTTTAAATGATAACTAATCTTGTTATCATTTAGTCACGCATCATTAGTTCAATGGCAGAACGTTAGCTTCCCAAGCTGAATACGCGGGTTCGATTCCCGTATGGTGCTCCAATTTTAGAAAATTCCCTGCGATTTGCAGGGTTTTTGGTTTTTTGAGCGATTAATAGGTTAAGTTCTTACTAACTCAAATGAGTCATCAAGTAATGCGGATAACTTATCTAAGTCAGTTTCTTTATTTATCAAAACACTTATCCAATATTTTTTATACATGTGATAAGCATTAAAAATTTTCTTATTATTGACTAAAGTTTCAACCTTATTCTCGTTAACTTTTAGATTAACTATATTAACAATTATTTCTTTGTCTTTTTCATTTTTAGTTAGTTTATCTAGACTTACATCCATTAAAACACCAAACCATTTATTGTTATCTTTTCTTTTAAAAACAAAATAGTTTTTATATTTTTCAAATGGTTGATCAATGAATGAATTTTCTTTGTTTTGGATGTAATTTATAATTTCGTTAGTTTTATTATTAGAAACAAAAACTTGATCTATAAGCGATTCTAGAAAGCCATTAATTTCTTCATCTAATTTTGTAATGTAGTCGCTTTTAATTCCTGATTTACCTCTAGCATTAAAAGGAATATATTCTTCGTTTAATTCTTTATCAAAAGCATTAACTATAATAGTTTTCTCGTTGATTAATATAACAAAATCAATATTGTTGTCTATTTTTGAGTTTAAAGTGTAATTATAAAAATCATCTTTTAAGATAAAACCTAAATCTTTTAGTTTATTTAAATCGATATCGTAATCTTTTAATAGATAAGAAAAATCCATAACATCATTTTACACTAAATGATGATTTATAAAATTTTAAACATTATTTAGCAACTTCCAAGTTTTTTTCTTTATTTGCTTTTGTTAAATAGTTTACGAATTCATTGCTTAAAGCAAGGATAATTAAGAAACCTAAAATAACGTAAGGTAATATTAAGAAAGTAGTGTTTTTACCAACAATACCAAAAAGTGGAGAGATACTAACATTTGCCATATAAGCAAAACCCATTTGTATAGACATTACTGCTTGAGAATGCTTGACTGTAAATCTTTCTGGAGTTGAGTGAATAATTGCAGGATATACAGGAGCACAACCTAAGCCAATGATTACAAGTCCAACTGACATTAAATATATATTAAATCTAAGGCACATTAAAATAGTACCAGTTAAAATTAATCCTTCGCCAATTCTAATAAGATTTTTATCTTTAGTTTTTAAAGAAATTAGACCTGATAAAAGTCTGCCAACCATCATTCCAACGTAAAATAAAGAAGTCCAACTTGAAGCAAGATCTTCACTTACTCCCATATCAAAAACAAGCATTGAAGAGAACCAGCAAGCAGTGGTTTGTTCAACTGCAATATAGCAGAAAAAGCCAAATAAAGCTGGAATTACGCCTCTTATTTTAAAAGTTTTAAAGAAACTGCCTTTTTCTTTAGTTTCTTCCTCTTTATTTTTTTCTCTAGTTTCAAATTGAGTTTCAGCTTTTTTCCAAACTTTAATTGTGACAACTGAAACAAGCCAAATTGAAGCTTGAATTATAGCAAGACAAATTGCAGCATTTCGCCATCCATTAATATCCGTTAAAAAAGCACCACAAATAAGAGGAGATATAGAAGCGCCAACTCCCCAAAAGGCGTGAAGCCAGTTAAGATGAAGTGCTTTATAATTTACTGCAACATAATTATTAAGAGCAGTGTCAATTGCTCCTGCTCCAAGTCCTAAAGGAATTGCACTAACTATTAAAAGGGAAAAATTTGGAGAAAAACTAAAACCGATTAATCCTATGACCGTAAAAAGAATAGAACCTATGACAACGCCTTTTGTTGTAAACCATTCAATAAGTTTTGTTGTTAAAAATGAAGATATGATTGTACAAAAAGAAACAACAAGAGTTAAGATTCCTTGATAATCTGAACTTACTCCTAAGGATTGAGACATTGCAGGCCAAGAAGAAGGAACTAAAGAATCTGGTAAACCTAAAGAAATAAATATTAAATAGATAATAAGTAATAAAACGACTGACATAGGTTTTTTTCTCCTAAACGCGATTATTATAGTGAAACGCTTTTAAGAGTTAAATATTTTTTTCTTTATTTTTCTTCTTTTCTTTATGGTAAGAAATGGTGAACCATTTTGAGGGCAATTTTGAAATAATAATTGCTAAAAACATTACCACGCAACCTATAGTTTGCTGCGTATTTAGATATTGAGGTACTGGAGTAAATTTATAAAAAGTGTAGATTATAACCCCACTTAAAGAAGCAAAAACACTTTCAAGCGACATAATAAGACTTGCAACTGTTGGATTTAAATATTTTTGAGTAAAAACTTGAATGGTGTAGGCTAAGCCATTAGAAAAAATTCCTAAAAATAGAAGTGGCAAAAGAGCGTTAATAAAGCCTTCTGTTGTAAAGTTTTCATAAAATGGAATAAATGGGGCAGAAACAATAGAGCTAACTCCCATTTGTAGTAACATTAAAAGAAAAATGTTGGCTCTTTGACTTGTAAGATCAATTGCTAAAATTTGGAAAGTAAAAAGAAAAGCACCAAGTAATAAATAAAGATCGCCGATTTCTATTTTAAAGGATGAGTCAAGCGTTAGTAGACCGAGTCCAACTAGAGCAATCACAATTGCAATATAAATATTAACTCCACACTTTTTCTTAAAAAATAAAGAAATCAAAGGAACCAAAATTATATAAAAAGCGGTAATGAATCCACTTTTGGAAGTAGATGTTGTTGAAATACCAAGTTGTTGAAAAATACTAGCAAAAGAAAGGAAAATCCCTGCAAAAACGCCACCAATTATTGAATATTTGATTGTTGTTTTATTAATTGAAACTCTATTTTTAATTAAAGAATATATAGTAAAAGGGATTAAAAATATAAATGCAATTAAAGAGCGGAAAGTGTTTATTGAAAAAGTTCCAAGCGAATTTGAGGCCATCGATTGAAAAACAAAAGATATGCCCCATAAAAAGGAAGCAAATAAGAGCAATACAAAACTTAAACTTTCTTTACTTTTAATTTTCATCGCTTGTAATTTTATAAGTTATGTAACATTTTTGCATTATATTTTAAAAATATATATTAATTAATCTGATTTTGATAAAATTTTCCTTAATATGATTAAAATAGAGAAACTTAAAAAAGAATATAAAAGTGGTGATATAGTAACAAAAGCATTAAATGGAATTGATTTAGAATTTGCTTCAAATGGATTTTATTCAATTCTTGGTCCTTCAGGGTGTGGTAAATCAACATTTTTAAATCTTATTGGTTTACTTGATACGCCAAGTGAAGGAAAAATCATTATTGATAATGTCGATACTTCAACTTTAAAAAATCATGAACAAGATCAATTTAGAAATAAACTTATTGGTTTTGTTTTTCAATCTTATCACCTAGTCTCTAATTTATCATGTAAAGAAAATATTGAACTTCCTTTTCTTCTTGGCGGAGAAAAAGATAAAGAGTTAATAAATAAGAAAATAGACAAACTTTTAGAAGATTTTGGTATCTCTAATTTAAAAGATAAGAAGAGCAATGAGTTAAGTGGCGGACAAATGCAAAGAATTGCTATTGCTCGTGCTCTTGTTAACGATCCAAAAATTATTTTAGCCGATGAACCAACTGGTGCTTTAGATAGTGAAAATTCTAAAGAAGTCATGGATTTCCTTAAAAAATTAAGTGAAGATCATTTAGTAATCTTAGTAACTCACAATATTGAACTTGCTGAAACTTATAGTGATGAGATTATTTATCTTAATGATGGAAAAGTAACTGGCACAAAAGTTATTAATGAACTTGAGAATTATAAAGTAAATGAATTACATGACGTTAAAAAGAAAAGGGATTTAGTTTCAAATAAAGTTATTTGGAAATTATCTTTAAAAAACATTTTCTCTAAAAAGCTTAAAACAATAATTTCCGCAATGGCGAACTGTTTTGGCCTTGTTGCTTTTGGCTTTATTCTTGCTTTAACAAATGGTTTTATGGTTTATACCGATAAAGTCAGTTATGAAACAGCTTCATCATTGCCAATTAATGTACCAGCTTACACTTTATCTACTGAAAGTGAAGACTGGAAAGAAATAAATCAAGCAACAGAATTCCCTGAAGATGAAGCGATTTATCCATATGTAAATTCAGGGACTGAATATACATATACTTATAACAATTATTCAGATGAATATTTTGAACTACTTGATTCTTTTATAGAAAAGGGACTAGCAGTTGAATATATCCTAAATTATGGAAACTCTTATTCTTATAATTTAACAACGGAATATCCTGAAAGTTTAGATGGCTCAAGAGATTCTTATATCGCTAACGTAAATACAAACATGAGTGCTGGAGGAAGTTATACTTCTAGTGGTTATGGAATTCCTACTAATATTTTCCATGTTTTATATGGTGATATTGACCAATCTTATGATTTATTAACTGGTTCACTTCCAAAAAATAAAAATGAAATTGTTTTAGTTGTAAACAACTATAATGCTATTAACTTTACTACCTTACAAAATATGGGCTTTTATAGTTCTAGTGATAGTGCTGAAGAAGTGGTTAATAAAGAACTCGAAAGTAACGTTGAACCAATTAGTTTTGATGATGTAATTGGTAAAAAATACAAGGTATTTTTAAATAGTGAAATCTACTCAAAAACATCAAATACCTTGCAAATCAAAGATATTTCTGGAAATATTTCTAGAACTTTACACTCTTATTCTAAAAATAATATTACTGATTTATACAATGATCCTAATAAAGGAATTGAACTTACAATCTCAGGAATTTTACGTCCTAAAAAAGATATAAGTATGACTTTAATTTCGCCATCCTTATGCTTTATGCCAGAACTTTTAGATGAACTAGCTATTGAAAAAGAAGGAAGCGACATTGCTAATGATATAAGCGGAAATTTTGTAGCGAATTTTTCTAATGATTTCGATTTGCTTCTTTCTTTTGTTGAAGAAATTGGTTCATTAATTGACCAATATAAAGAAGGAGAAATCGCAATTAACGCAACAACATTTAACGAAGTCATTAATAAATACTTTACTTATTATTATATTGAAGATAATTACCACACTCATAATAGTAAAGGCGAAATTACTAAATGGCGTGGAACTGGGTTCGAGAATTTTTTAAATGATGCCAGAAAAGTTGGTGCAGAAATTACAGATCCAACTATAATTGACCAATTTAAAGGCTTTAACGAAGAAAATTTTGATGAAATTATCAACATTATTATTGATAAATTTAAAGAAGATCAAAACGTAGAAGAAGCTTACAACTATTTCATTAATTTTGGTGCTTACATTAATAGCTATACAACTTTACAAAATATTGCAATTTTCCCTAAAGGACTTGAAGAAAGAGTTGAAATTGTTCGTCTTTTAGATGAATTTAATGATTCTAAAACTAATGAAAGCGAAAAAGTTTATTACGTAAGTATTAGTTCATCGCTTATCAACAGTGTTTCTAACATGGTAAGCCTTGTTTCGCTTGTTTTATCGATATTTGTCGCAGTTTTATTAATTGTTGCTTGTGCAATGAATGTCTTATTTACATATAACAATGTTCTTGAAAGAACAAAGGATATTGGTATTTTAAGAGCTATTGGTACTACCAAATTTGATATTTCAAGAATGTTTGTTATTGAATCTGGACTTGTTGGAATTGTAAGTGGATTATTTAGTTGCTTATTTACTTATGTTCTAGCTTTCCCTGTAAATATGCTCATTGCTCAACATTATGCAAGATACTTTGCTTTCCAAGATATTTGTGTTGTGGCTTGGTGGCATATGATTGTACTTGTTGTGATTGCTCTTGTTTTAGCTGTTGCTAGTGCTCTTGCTCCAGCATATTCAGCAAGCAAAAAAGATCCAGTTAAGTGCTTAAAAGAGGAATAGTTTTCTAAAATAGTTGAGTTTTGCAAGGTTTTTGAGAATAAGCCTATCTATTCTTAACTATTTTTATACTTTGAAAAACATCCGGAAAATAAAAAAAACAACCTTTCAAATAGGTTGTCTCAGTTTGAATAAAATAAATGTGGTGATCCGCCGGAGACTCGAACTCCGGACCCACTGATTAAGAGTCAGTTGCTCTACCAACTGAGCTAGCGGACCGCGCCCGTATATTATATTAAAAAAGTAAAGTTTATATCAAGCAAAATCGTTATAGATATGGTAAAATTTTTCCATGGAATTTTTATTTACTAATAACAGAGTTGAAGCTTATGAAGATAATAAATTATTAGGTTATCTTGAATTTTCTTTAGATGAGGAAACTTTAACTATAAACAAAACTTTAGTTTATCCTGAAGCAAGAGGAAAAGGGCTTGCTAAACTTTTAAATGAAAAGATATTTGAATACGCTAAAAACGTTACAAAAAAGATAAAAATTATATGTTCTTATTCACAAAATTATTATTTAAAAAATAAATCCCAATATTTAGGGCTTGAAGTTGTATTAATTAGTGGAGAAGAAAATGTCTGTACTATTTAAAGCTTATTCAACTTATTTGTCTAAAAAGATGAAGAAGGACGATGAAAACAACTTCAAAAAGTTAAAACATATTGAAGGAGTTAAAGTTAAGTCAAACATTAGATACTTAGAAGGAAAAAATAAGTATCATCTTTTTAATCTTTATTATCCAGAAAACATTAATGATTTATCAAAACTTCCATTAATGATTGATATCCATGGCGGAGGATGGATATATGGTGATAAAGATTTGAACCGTTATCACAATGCTTACTTTGCTTCTCAAGGTTTTGTTGTTTTATCGATGTCTTATAGGCTTCTTTTAAGAACAAATTTAAAAGGAATTGTTCAAGATTTATTTGCTTTTTTTAATTACATTGAAAAGCATAAAGAAGAATTAAATCTTTCTTTTGATAATGTTTTATTAACCGGAGACAGTGCTGGTGGACACTTATCTTTATTAGTAAATGCTATTAATCAAAATGAGAAACTTCAAAAAATGTATGAAGTTAGGCCTTTTAACATTGAATTCAAAATGCTTAATTTAGAACATCCTGTTCCTTATTTAAAAGAGATCTTTGATGGGAAGGGAATCGCGTACACTTCCCTTATGAAAGCTTTTTTTGGCAGAAAATATAAAAAGAACGAATTATTTAATTATTCTTCTTTTGATGATTTAATTTCGATTTCTTCTTTTCCATTTATTACCATGGTTTCTTCATCTTTAGATTCCTTTAAGCCTCAAGCTTTTAAAATTCATGAAGAACTTCAAAAAAGAAATATTCCTCATGAATTTAAATATTATGAAAATGAAGTCCATGTTTTTGAGGTCAGTTTTTATGACCGCAAAAATTCATTAGATTACAATAATTTTGTAATTGAAAAATTTAAAGAAATTATTGGATAAATTTTATGGAAAAATCTGCAAAAAATATTATTTTATTAATCCTTTCGATTTTAGTTGTTGCAACAGGGATCGGTTGTATTTTTTATTTTGGATTTGGTGGGTTTGATTGGGGTCCTTCTTTTAATGGCCCAAGCAACAATTACGAACCACCATTAGATGATTTAACAAATCATGAAACACCTTATAAAGATTTAAATGAATATGGTGATTATTCTAAATTTACATATCAAGATGTAAATGAAAAAGCTGGTTATCCAATTATGCCTTCATTAGGTGAAGTTAATATTGTTGTAATTCCAGTTGAATTTGAACAAAGTCGTCCTCTTAGTAGTGTTGATAGACACATGAGAGATTTTACTGAAGAAGATTTAAACGCCATCAATGTTGCATTTAATGGAGAAAGTGATCAATCTGGAAATGAATATTGGGAAAGTGTATCTTCTTTTTATTACGAATCTAGTTTTTCAAAATTAGATTTAAATTTTGATATCGTTGATCCGTTTACGCCAGAAATTAGCGCGAGCGAATTTGTTGAATATGAAAGACATGGCGAAACAGGAATTGAGGGTTCAAGCGAAATTCTTAGAGAAGTTTTTAGTGAAGGACTTACGATGAATGGCGAGCCGATTGATTTACTCTCAAATCGCTATGATATAAATAATGATGATTATATCGATGGAATTTGGATGATTTATAACTGTTTTGATACTGAATATGTTGAATCAAAAACTCAACCTTTCTGGGCTTATACTACAAATTATGTAAGTAATTCCGATTATTCAACTCGATATGCTAATTGCGCTTTATCGTTTTTATATAATGACTCACCAAAAGGTTATGATGCACATACATTAATTCATGAAACTGGTCATATTTTGGGTCTAGATGATTATTATAGTTATGAAAATGATTATAATTTTGGCTATTTAGGCGGGATTGATATGATGGACTTAAATATTGGTGATCATAATGCTTTTTCTAAATATGCATTAGGATGGGTAAAGCCTCAAATTGTTTATGAAAAAGAATCAACAATCACTTTAAGACCAAGTGCAACTAGTGGAGATTTTGCAATTATTCCTTCAAGTTATTTTAATGATAGTGCATTTGGAGAATATTTATTACTTGAATATAAAACTAGAGATGGACTAAATGCGCTTGATGGAAATAAGAGTTATAGAGGTGGTTATCCATTAACTTTTGATAATGGTTTAGCAATTTATCATGTTGATGCGCGCTTAGCTTTACATTCTATAACTCAAAGTGGAAGATATTATATTGATTCTTATCTCGATGTTGAAGATGATGAAATACCATCTGCTTCTTATGATTATGAAAAAGATGAATATAAAACATATTTAGTTGCTAACTCAAATACCCCTGGGTATAACGCAATTGATGAAGATTACGCTTTAATTAAATTAGTTAGCAGAAGTAGAACTTTATATCGTGAAAGAGAAGATGGTGATGTTAGTAATGAAGGTCTAACTAACGTAGATTTATATAGAGAAGGAAACAGTTTTTCTTCTAAACAACTTGATAGATATTTTAGTGAAGGTTATTTCAATAATGGTACCCCAATTAATAACATTACAATTGAAGTAACTTCAATGACTGATGATGAAATAAAACTTTATATTAAAAGGTAATGGAGACTCGCTTAACTTATCAAAAAGCTGAAACAAAAAAGAGAGTATTCTCCGTTTTAATCGACTATTTTTTATTAACAATCGGAACAGTTATCTTTTATTTTGTTTTAGTAATGCAAGTAGCTAACACTCTTCCAATTTCTAAAAATATCTCAGAAAATTTTTATACAAATTATTCAAATATAAATACAATATTAGAAGAATCTCATCTAGACTCTATTAAACCTGAATCTTATCTTAATATGGCGGTTAAAAGCAGTCTAGGAGAAGAATATTATCCTACAACCGAATACGACCTTCTCGCTAATTTAAACAAGGAAACAGATCCAATTTATTATTACCTTTCAACTTATAAAGAAGATGAAAAAGCTAACTATGTAGGTTTATCTTTTAATGTTGAAAATTATATAAACGACTTAACTAATTCCAGTTATTTTGAGAGGCAAGACGATTATATAAAGTTAAATGAAGATATTGCAAAAAGAGTTGGTGATTATCTTTTTTATGATAACGAAAACATGAAAGATGATTACAATAATCTTTTATCATTTATAAATGAAGAATTTGTTAAAGCTAGAAACGATTTAGCAAATAACAATATAAACTACAAAAACTCTCTTGGGAAACTAAATCAAGCAAGTAATGACGCTTTAACCATGAACTTTGTTAATCTTAATATCTCTTTCTTTTTAAGTTTTCTTTTAATCACTCTAATTCCAATCTTAGTTAACAAAAAACATAAAAGTTTAGGAAATATTGTTATGAAAATTTCTCCTATATATTATGAAAAAGGCTGCAAAACTAAGTTATTTATAAAATTATTAACATCTTTTGTAGCGAGTTATTCATCAATTTTTATAGCTTCATTATTAACGAGTGGAAGAAGTTTTGCTCAACTTTTGATGCTTAATTTGTTTAACATCAATTTTGTTTTAATCTTATTTATTTTCGGAATTTTAATTACAATTTTTTCTTTTATTTTAGAATTTTTAAAAATCTCAGAAGGATCACTTAGTGATTATTTTGCTGGCATTAGATACACTGATGATATGAAAGCCGAAGTTAACAATGAAAACGGAAATTAGATATAAAAAGTGTAGCGACATAAAAAGAGTTTTTGCCTTTTTGATTGATTTCTTTTTAGTTATTTTATCTTCTATTTTAGTTTTTGGGATTGCTCTTGCAATATATTACGCTACACCAAGTTATAAAGAAAGTATCGAAGCACGAAAAACGTTAGAAGATGAAAGTGCTTTATTTATCAATGGCGTGCAACTTAATGATTATTATTCTTCATCGGATTTAACTTATGAGGAACAAGTTAAAGATTACGATTCTCGTTTATCGCGCTTTTATAATTTGGATTTATATAAATCAGAGCTAGAAAATTTTAACAAAAGAAAACTTTCTGCAATTTATAATTCCAATTATCTTTTTATAGAAGAAGACGGAAATATCATTTTTAACACTTCAGATATTCCTATCACTGCCTACTTGGATTTTTTTGAAGACGAATATAATAACAACACAATTTATGTCTTTCGAAATGAAGAAACTTATAAAAATTTAACTTTTACAATTGGCGTTACAATTTTGATTTTAATTATTATCTCTTTTAATTTTATGAGCTTGGTGTTTTATTTCTTTATTCCTTTATTTAATTATCGATATAGACAAACTTTAGGAATGAAAATATTTAAACTTGGAATAATTTCTCATTCAAATTATTCATTAACAAACAAAGAATTTTGCTTTCGCTTCTTATTTTTCTTTATAGTTGAATATCTTTTAGGATTTTTATCATTTTTTATCATTTCTCTAGTTTCGTTTTCTTTTATGCTCCTTGGTAAAAAGAAAGAACCATTCCATGATTTATTGCTTGATTCAAAAATGATTGATGTAAGCACTTCTAAAATCTATCGTGATCAATTTGAACTCCTTTCTGAGATAAAAAAACAAGCAACAGCAACTAATTAAAAATAGATTTAACGCTTATAAATAATTATAATTGTGTTATGAAAATTCAAATTTCAAATCTTGGCAAAACTTTTGAAGGTAATTTAAAGAAAAATATTCCAGATACAGTTGCTGTTTCTGAATTTTCTATAAATATTGAAGATGGTGAACTTGTTGGTTTACTTGGACCATCTGGATGTGGCAAATCAACAATTCTTTATATGATAAGCGGTTTAAAAGAACCAACTACAGGCTCTGTTTATTTTGGAGATGAAGACGTAACAGATTTAGCACCAGAAAAAAGAGGCATAGGTTTTGTTTTTCAAAATTATGCATTATATCCTCATTTAAATATTTATAAAAATATTGCTTTCCCTCTTGAAGATACATGGATTAAAACTTTTAAGCAAGAAAAGAAAATAATTAAGTTTTGCACGCTTTTTTCTTTAAAAGACAGATTTAATGAAGTTATTGACTTAATTAATAATGAGAAAAGAATTAACAAAAAAATATCAAAGGCCCTTGTTATTGATAAGATTTCTTTCTTATTAAATATTCCTTATTCGTATGCAAAATTTCTTTATAAATACTTTTTAAAGAAAGACTTTAATTTAGAAATTTTTGTTCTTTTTCTCAAAGAAAACATCGATAAAGAAAAAGAAAAGATAAAACAAAAAGGGTTTGAATTAGATGATGAATATTATCTTTTAAAAGATGGAAATAGAGTCCCTTATAAAAGAAAGATTAATAAAGATGAAATTGATCTTAAAGTTAAAGAAGTAGCAAAAATTGTAAAACTAGAAGATTATCTTTATCGAAAACCAAGTGAAATTAGTGGCGGCCAACAACAAAGAGTTGCAATCGCAAGGGCTTTGATTAAATCACCTAAAGTTTTACTTTTAGATGAACCTCTTTCGAATTTAGATGCCCGTCTTAGACTTGAAACTCGTGAAGAGATTCGTAGAATCCAACAAGAAACAAAGATTACTACAATTTTTGTTACTCACGACCAAGATGAAGCGATGGCAATTTGTGATAAAATTGTTGTTTTAAAAAAAGGAAAAGTCGAACAAATTGGTGCGCCTCAAGAAGTTTACGATGACCCAAAAAATTTATTCACTGCAAAATTTTTAGGCTTACCTCCAATTGGCGTTTTTTATGGCAAGCTAAAAGATGGATATTTATATTTAAATAACAATAAAGTTCTAAAAGTTGACTCAATAGAAGATAAAGATGTCTTTATTGCTATTCGACCTGAAGGCTATAAAAAGGCTAATAAAGATGATGAGTTTTCTTTTTCTTTATATATAACAAAAGTTATATCACAAGGAAGAGATTCAGAAGTTTTGGCTTTAAATCCAAACGGAAATGATTCCTTTAAAATTATGATCAGAAATGAAGAAAAATATAGTGTTGGAGAAAACTATTTTAAGGTAAAACCAAATAAACTCTATGTTTTTGATAAAGTAACTCAAGAAAGGATATATCTTAATGAACGAGAAAAATAATTATAAAGCATGGATATATCTTGCTCCTTCTTTAATTTTACTTGTGGTTTTCGCTTTATATCCACTTATTGATACTTTTTATATATCTTTTTTAAAGGATTATAACTATTTAACAGGCGATAGTAGTGGATTTACTTTAGAAAATTATGAGGCTTTATTTGGAATAATTCCTGCGCCTGATACTATTGCTCAACTTCAAGGCCCAATAAATGCCTTTTTTGAATATGCTTTACCTAATACGTTGCTTATTACTTTTGTAACTGTTCCAATTTCAATAGCATTAGCTCTTATTATTGCAGTTTTAATTAATTCAATTAAAGTTTGTCAAAGATTTTTCCAAACTTTATTCTTTACTCCATATGTTACAAATATTATTGCTGTAGGCATGGTATTTGGTGTTATTTTCTCTCATACGGGTTTATTTAATGCTATTTTTAATCTTGATAAGTATTGGGTTGAAAATAATCCAGAAACGACATATTGGAATGCGATGTTTGTAATTTTCTGCGATATTATCTGGTATCAATTGCCATTTAAAATATTAATTTTTGTTGCAGGCTTACAAGGAATTGGAAAAACTTATTATGATGCTGCGCGTATAGATAGCGCATCAAAGATTAAACAATTCTTTAAGATAACTGTTCCTTTACTCTCTCCTCAAATTTTCTATATTTCAATTACTTCATTTATTAATGGATTTAAAGAATATCAATCAATAGCTGGTCTTTTTAACCGCCCTGGCACATCAGGAAACTCTTATAATTTATATACAGTTGTTTATTTTATTTATGATCAAATTAATGCTGGAAGTGGACACAATGTACGTTATGCTTGTTGTGGAGCGGTAGTGTTATTTTTAATTATTTTAGTCTTCACACTTATTCAATTTTATATTTCTAAGAAGAGGGTTCATTATGGAGCTTAATAAGTCGCTTGTTAATCAAGATACAATCTACAATAATGAATCTGAGATTGAATTTATTATTGAAGGTTTTAATAAAAATGTAGACAAAATCAAGAAAAAGGATAAGGTTTTGCGAGTTTTTTTCTTAATTATTATCTATGTCTTTTTAATCTTTTTTGCTTTTATTATGATGATCCCGTTTTATTGGATGTTTATTACTTCTTTAAAAAGTGAAGTAGCAAATGGAATCTATATTGGACTTGATAATAACTTTTTTATAGCTTTTGATAACATAGCGCGGAACAACTATGCTCTTATTTTTGATCCGGCTAGATTTGATTTCTTTACTTATTTATGGAACACAATTATCGTTGTTGTTATATCAACAATTGGAACCTTCTTTGTTACAATTTTTGCTTCTTTTGCCTTTGCAAGATTAAACTTCAAAGGTAAGGATTTAACTTTTTATATTTACTTAATAACAATGATGATTCCTAGTGAACTTTTTGTTGTTACAAATTACATTCAAGTTTATCGCTATGGACTTCTTACATCAACTTGGGGAACTTATCTTGCAATCATGCTTCCTTTTATAGTAAATGTTTTTTACATTTATCTTTTAAACGAAGCATTTAAACAAATTCCAAATGAGTTATATTTAGCTTCTAAAATTGATGGGAAAAGCGATTGGAAGTTTTTATGGAAAGTCATGGTTCCAATTGCTTCGCCAACCTTGATTACTGTCATCATTTTAAAAGTTATCTCAACTTGGAATGCTTATGCTTGGCCAAAAGTTTTAGCGCCTCAAGGTTCTGCTAATCAAACCGCTAACTTAATTTCGGTTGCAATTAGGGATTTCGCTAATTTTACATATGTAGAAGGAACAAGAATTTTTGTTCTTCAATCTTTACAAATGGCGGCAACAGTTATTGTAACTATTCCTTTGATTATTATCTTTATAGTATTTAGAAAATATATTATGAATGGTACCAGCCGAGCTGGTATTAAAGGCTAATATTTACAATATCTTAATTTTAAACTTCTTTATTAGTGTGATATATTTATTTAGTATTTAAGTAGGAGGAATTACTTAATGAAACTTAAATCCAAAATTTTAATGCCATCTCTTCTGTTAGGGGCATTATCAGTCGTTGGTTTAACAGGATGTACTTCTGAACCTGTCCCTGATCCTGATCCAACTCCAGATCCAACTGAAAAAACTAAAGTTGTTTTTTGGACAAATATTTGGGGTGGTGATGCAGATTCCCCAACTGGTGAACCAGAAATGATGGATGCAATCGTTAAAGCTTTTGAAGATAAATATCCAAATATTGACGTTGAATATCAACAAAGCGGACAATATGGAACAATCCATGAAAATATTTCTAATAATTTAACAAACTTAAACAACTTACCAAATATGGCTGTTTGTTATCCTGATTATGTTGTCAACTATTTAGAAAGTGGAAATGTTTTAAAATTGGATAACTTTATAAATAGCAGTGAATATGGCTTTGGTCACGATGCTAATAATAATGGTGCTGAAGAAAAAGATACTTTAAGTAGTGATTTCAACAAAGCTTTCTTAGCTGAAGGTCAAGAATATGCAATTGAGGGTACATTCTCAATGCCATGGTATAAGAACAGCGAAGCATTATTCTATAACTCTGATGTTTTAGATAGTGTTTTTGGCGCTGGCAAATATGAAGATAAACTTACAAACTGGCAAGGCATCATCGAACTTGCTAGAGAAATGATGACCAAAGATTTAACAACAAAATGGTCAACATGGGTTGGTGGAGATGATGGTGGTTACCAAATCTTAGACCATAAAGTTTATTGGAAGGGTGATACAATTCCTACCGATGGAAGTGCACCTGAAAATTATGCAACTCCAATTTCATATGACTCAATTGATAACCTCTTTATTACATTTGCTGAAATGATGAACGTTCCTTATGCAGGTGGCGATGCTAATAATGATGGCAAAATTACAAGAGATGAAGCAGTTTTATTCTATAACCCAACCACAGGTGCTAATGAAAAGACTGTCAACATGGTTAAAATGCTTAAGTCTTGGTATGACGAAGGCTTAATTACAACTTCTGAAATGCTTGATCCAGAAGGAAATGGTGATTATGGATGTTGGAATGAATACACTTATAACCAAAATTCTTTTATCTATATTAATGGAAGTAAGAATGCTTGGTATGGATCTTACAACACATTTAGAGGAAAAGTTTTACCAACTCCTGTAATTGATGATGGTATGTTAGAAGCAACTCCAACTGTCAAAAACAAAAATGCTCATTCAAAAGCAATGTCTCAAGGTGCGAATATTGTTTTCTTCGACAAGGGAGATGAAGCAAATAAAGCCGCTTGGTTATTCTATAAATTCTTAACAAATACTGAAAATTCTTCAACAGTTGCATTAAAAATGACTTCAATGCCTGTTAGAAATTCAAGTTATGAAACAACAGCATTTAAAGAAGCAATGGCTGATAAAGATGCATTCCCTGCAGAAATCGCTGATCCAACAAATAGCAACAATCAAAAAGAGAACTACAATTACTTACAAGCAAATGTCTATGATATTTATCAAGACTATAGTAAGAATGAACAAACATTTGTTGCTCCAGTTTCTCAATTCTCTTCAGCAACCAGAAACGCAATTGAAGAGATGATGATTAACGTCTTTAAATCAACAAAGACTGGCGCTGAACTTGATGCTGAAATTCGTGCTCAATTTGAAGCAGCATATAACGCAATTGTCTAATTTTTAACTTTACAAATTCTTAGGGGGAGAATTTATTATCCCTCTAAGAATTTTTTTAACTAATTATGAAAGAAAACGAAAGAAAACTAAAAAGAAGCAATAAAGAAAAAAGAAATTTATCCTTATCTTTTATTATTTTAGGAATTATCTTTATTTTAATTTCTTTTTTCTTTATTCCTTTAATGAAGAATGAAACAAGACGATTTGGAGAAGATGTTGTTGTGTATGATTATTTTGCAATGGCTCTCTTTTATATCTTTTTAATAGCCGGTATAGTGCTTATAGTTTCTTTTCTTGTTTATTACTTATTCATTTATTTTTCATATAGAAAGAAATTAAATAATGAAAATTAAGATTGAAAGTTTAACTAAGAAATTTCCTTCTAATGAGAAGAAAAATATTGCTGAAACTATTGCGGTTTCAGATTTTAATCTTGAAATAAATGATGGTGAACTCGTAGCACTTTTAGGTCCATCAGGATGTGGAAAATCAACAACTTTATACATGATTAGCGGACTTATTGAACCAACAAGCGGAAAAATTTATTTTGGAGATGAAGATGTAACTGATTTAATTAGTGAAAAAAGAAGTATTGGTTTTGTATTTCAAAACTATGCTTTATATCCTCATATGAATATCTTTAAAAACATATCTTTTCCTTTAACTAATTTAAAAGTAAATGATTATGTTTATTTTCCAAAAATTGTTTTCTTATTAAAAATTAAAAAAGTATTAAGTGAAGAAAGTTCACGAAATAAACTAGAAGAATTGATAAAAGAGAACACTCTAGAAAAAAAGCTTGATAGATATAAACTTGTTAACGCTTTTAAAAAGGAATTCAAACTTTCTTTAAAATACGCTAATAAATTTTATACTTATATTCTTAAATTTAATTCAGATTATAAGGCAATTATTAAATACATAGACGAAACTATTTTAAAAATAAGAAAAGCTTTCTCTCTTTTTAAAATTAAAATTGATGAAAATGGATATTTTTTAAACAAAGATAGTAAAGCTTTTAAAAAAGTCAGAAAACTTTATAGGTGTGAAATAGATTTATTAGTAAATGATATTGCTCGAATTGTTAAGATTGATGAATATTTATATAGAAAACCAAGTGAATTAAGTGGTGGTCAACAACAAAGAGTTGCTATTGCTCGAGCTCTTGTTAAAAAACCAAAAGTTTTACTTCTTGATGAACCTTTATCTAACTTAGATGCTAGATTAAGAATTGAAACTCGAGAAGAAATTAAGCGAATTCAAAAAGAAACTGGCATTACAACAATTTTTGTTACTCATGATCAAGATGAAGCAATGGCAATTAGCGACAAAATGGTTGTCATGAGTATGGGCGAAATCCAACAAATTGGTGAGCCGGATGATATTTATAGAAATCCTAAAAATTTATTTGTTGCTAAATTTTTGGGTGTACCTCCAATTAATATATATGATGGCGAAATTAAAAATGGTGGGTTATATATAGCTCATGAAAAAATCACCGATAAGAAAATTAATATCGATGATCAAAAAGTAATAATTGGCATTCGACCAGAAGCTTATTTATTAGACGATGAAAGTAAAGAAGGTATAACTCTTAATATTAAAAAGATATATACATCAGGTAGAGATTTAACTTTAATTGCAGAACATCCAAGTTCGAAAGATGAAATTAAAATTATATTAGATAGCGAACATAGTGTTAATATGGGCAACAATAAATTTAGATTGTTAACTTCGAAACTATATATATTTAATGCAAAAACAGAAAAAAGAGTTGAGTTTTAAAAGGAATTTGTTATTATTTAATAACTTTTAGATTTTTTAATAAAAAGAATGACGGAAAATTTAAATCAAGAAAAACAAAAAGTAATTGAAATTTATCCTGTAAAAGTTGGCAGAAGAGTTTTAGCTTTTTTAGCTGAAATTTTTGTTTGTCTAATTTTATCTATTATTTTATTTGAACTTTGCGTTTTCCAAATTTCGCGTCTTGTTATTGGATACGATAAACTCGTAGAAGATTCTGAGACTTACCAAAAAGGACAATATAATATTCTCTATCAACATGAACTTTTGTATTTTGATGATACAAGTAGTGAAGAAAATCGATATATGATTTCTCTAGCTCTTGAAGATACAAATTATTATTTTTTGAATTTCTATTCAAATCCTGTTAATGAAGAACTTAGAAAGTACGATGTTTTCTATAAATATTTTGTCGACTTAAAAGATAGTAATGATGCTGAAGCTTTAGAAAAATTAAATGAACAATATTTGCATTATGGTTCTGAATTTTTTGACTCTAGTAAGAAAACAATTTTAGGAACTTATTCTTTAAAAGATGAATATCAAGAAGCGTTTTCTCATAATTATTTGCCAGGTGACTCTTTGTCGGAAGATGCACAAACTCAATATGAAGATTTTACAAAAAGAGTATTTTTAAATCTTTATAACGATTTAATAAATGATATTCAAGAAAACGATTTAAAATCATTAGACAATTCTTTTTCGTATAATCAATATAGTAGCGAAGTTGAAAGTATCAATCATATTTTAAACTTAAATTATATTGTTTGCTCTTATATATCATTTTTATTTGCTTGTATCATTCTTTTCTTAGTTATACCTTTAATAACTCATAAAAGGGAAACTTTTGTTGAAATTATATTAAAATTTGAAAGAATCGATCGAAAAACGCTTGGATATATTAATAAGCCACTAGTTTTAAATATCTTTTTATTAAAGTTAATGGATTGTTTAACGATTGTATTTTTAGTTCCAAGTTTAAGGGTTGGATTTAATTATATATTCTCCTTCCCTGAACTTTATTTACCTTCGTTAATCGGAGTAATAATTGCTTTAGCTAATCTTGCTATTACAATTTGCACTAAACTCAATACATCTTTAAAAGAAATTACAACAAATTCGATTGTTATCGATAGTAAATCCTTAGATAATTATTATCAAGAAGTGGAAGTTTTTAATGGAAAGTAGTATTTACGATAAAAACGCCTTGAACGATAAAGAACCTGAAGTAACTAAAAGAAAAGTTGAGGTTACTTTTTATCAAGCTCGTTTTACTCAAAAGTGCGGAGCAATACTTTTAGATTTTGTAGTTTTTGCTTTTTTAGCTCTAGGTCTTTTTATTGGTACAAAAGCAATTGTTGAATCGACAAATTATTACCAAGAAATCGATCAAAAATTTGATCAAGCAAGACTAGATTCTGGTTTATTTGTTTATGATAGTGTTAGCGATAGAGTAGAAGATGTTGTTACTCATATTAATGCTAGAAGCGATATGTCAAGTGGCGAAAAAGAAACTTTTTTAGTTAATGCAATTGATAAATTCCTTGTTTCAGTTCCCGAAAAAACTGAATTTTTAACTAAAGAATACGAAGATTTTTTATTAAATAAAGACTTAAATTTAAATGGAATCCCTTATTTTATTAAAGATAATAGTGGAGAAATAATTAAAAACCCAAACGGCAATATTCAAATTGGTTCTTACGTTGATAACGTTTATAAAGTTTATATTGATGAAATCGGACAAGCAGAATTTGTAATTCAAACGCCACACGTATTAGAGTATCAACGTTACCAATCTAATATGCTTCTTTTTGTAGAAATACCAGTTGGATTATGTTTAGCTGCTATTATTGTTTGGTTTATTATCCCTTTATGTTTCACAAGAGGAAAAAAGAGTTTAGGTAGATTAGCTTTTAGGATTGCTCTTTTGGGGAAAGATAATTATTCTTTAAAATTTGGAAGGTTTTGCACTAGATTTTTAATTTTTTTCTTTTTAGAATTCTTACTTTCTTTATTTACATTTTGCGTACCGCTTATTGTATCTTTGACCATGTCAGCATGCACAAAGAAAAAGCAAAATTTTCACGATTATATGCTTGATATCCGTGAAATTGACTCTTATGGGACTAAAATTTATAAAGATAAATTTGAATTAATTAGTGAAGAAACAAAGCAAGGATCTTTTGATTTTAAGATGAAATAGTTCTTATTCGTGAAAATAGTTGAGTTTTGCAAGGTTTTTTAATACCAAAGTTGCAATTTTAATATATAAAAATTTGTCAGCAAAATTCACTAGTAAAACCAATTTGTTTGTTGTGTTTGCTTTATAATTTCATTATAATGAGTGCATGAAATTCAAAGGAATTACGTTTGGTTTTTTAGCGCTTTTCTTAGGAATTGGTCTTTGCTCATCAAGCAAAATTAACTCTTTTGAAAACGAAATTACTGACAATAATGGTGTTTTAAATTTTAAGAATGACTCAAATGATGTTTCAGAGGGTGAGGAAGAAGTTTCTAACGAGGCTTTAAATGTTAGAGTCAGAAATATTTCAACTACAGATCTTGCAACATCTATCCAACTTTCAATTAGTGTGGCTGATGACGCTCCTTATGCTACTTACTTTGTTGGCTACAATGAAGAAGGCAGACACGCTTATCTTACCTATGATGTTCAAAAAACCGACAATAAAGTCGAAACAAGACAATATGAAATCATTTTTGACGACCGTTCTTATGGTTCTTATGCTGTTGGTGCTAATTTTGCTGCATCGTTAAGCAAAAATTGTGATATAGAATTGGCAAAAGGTGAAATTCTTTTGTACCAAAATGGTTTCAGAATTGAGAATGTTTATCCTGGTGTTGAAAATGAAACCGGAGTCGGCAACCCAATAATTCCTGTATTTGATGATAAAGTTAGCGTATATTGCGATACATCTAATATTGATAGTTCGCGTTACCCAATCAAATTCGATCAAAGTCAATTTTTTAGCATAAATTATGAAGGTAAAGCTAACTATAATGGTTATTCTGCTTATACCTTTAGAGTTGAAGAAAATGGAACTGAATTGTATCCAACATTATCCTCTCAAACCGCAAGAGCTTATATGACTAACGAGTTTGATTTACAAAATGGAACTTCCTATGTGAAAGCATCTTTATCTTTCGGCGGTGCAACACAATTTGAAATAACCTTTAATGATGGAAGCAATGTAATAATAAATTCAACTGCTAAAATATACGAGATTACAAATGGCGCAAGTTTAGTTTTATTCTTTGAAGGCATTGATTCTAGCACAGTTTCCAATATTGAAATTAGTGGTTTGGACTATCAACTTGTAATTTATAATGCACAAATTAATGCTAATATCAGTCGTACTAATTTCTCACAACGTTTTGGTAAAGTTTATACAAACATGGTACCTCTCTATGATTCAAACGGGAATGTAGTTAAAGAAGCGGTTACTGAAACATTTAATATTAATACTGATTTAATTGTTGGATTAACTTTTGGAATTTCTACTATTCTTTTCTTCGGCAGCGTTGTGCCTGCTTATTTCTATTTGAAGAAAAAGAATAGAAATGACGAATTCAAGAGAATGAACACTAAGAGTTATTGGTCAACTGCAACTTATGGTTATCTTTGCATAGAATCAGTTTTATTATTTATTGTCTATGTAGTGATTAGATCGACAGTATTAAATAATGCGCTGACAGTTTATAACCCAACTGATACATTTATATTCATATTTGGAATTGCAAGTATTATTCTCATTGGTTACTTTATTAGATACTTTGCAATTATGATAAAAAATAACATCGAAAAGAAGAGAAGAGATAGACTTAATATTAATAAAGATGTTATTGATGATGGAACTTTGATTATTCGTAAGTAAGGAGAAGATTATGGATATTAAATTAAAAGGTTTAACAAAAATTTTCCCAGGGAACCCAAAAAAGCACATTAAAGATACTGTAGCTGTTGATGATTTTGATTTGGTTGTACCTGATGGAAAACTTGTTGGCTTACTTGGGCCTTCTGGTTGTGGTAAATCAACTACTCTTTATATGATTTCTGGTCTTCAAACACCAACTTCTGGCGAAGTTTGGTTTGGTGAAGAAGAAGTTACAAACCTTTCTCCTGAAAAAAGAGGTATTGGTTTAGTTTTCCAAAACTATGCTCTTTATCCTCATATGACAATTTATAAAAATGTCGAATTTCCATTACTTAATTTAAAAGTTGAAGTACCTTTAGTTACTTTCTTTGATTATCACATTCAATATACTTATACGATGAAAGAAGATGATCATTTAGAAGGCATTTTAAGATCTACAAAAACATTGATGGGCAAAATAGGTATTTCAAAAAGAGAATTTAAAATAACCAGTAACTTAGTTGGTAATGAATTAACTTTAAATATTGATTTATTAAAACAATCTAAAAAGAATAAGGAATTATTTATTGATAATCTCCCAAGAATTATTGAACCAAGCAATACCGAAGTCGAAGAAGTCCAATCTAGCGATGCTCTTTTTGATTCAAAAATGAGATTTACATATGCCTTAGATAAAGAAAAGAAAATTGTTACAGGACAATTTGCTTTAGATTTAAATGTTGAAAAAGAGCGTAGTGGAGTTTTAGTAGCTGACATTCTTGATTTCATTAGAGGTCATGGATTTAAAATTACCTACTCACCATCCTATGAAAATGGAAAAAAGACAACTTTAATTGTTTCTTTAAATCATAAGAGTGAAGCTGAAGCTTTAAGAGTTCTTGAAGAAGTTAAAGAAAAGTTCGACTGTGATGGTCATTTAAGAATTGACACTGTTGATACTAAAGAAATTAGAAAAGTTTTAGCAACTTCTTTAAGAAAATATATTAAAAATATAAGAGAATTATCTGCATATGATGATAATGGCGATACAGAATTCTATTTCTTGATCAAAAAGTTAAAAGAAGAAGAAATTCAAGAAGTTAAAGATATCGTTCATGCTAACTTTGATATCATTAAAGAAGATATTAAAACAAATGTTGCATTATCTTATAGAAAATTAACTGCTAACGAAAGAAAAGATATTGTTCATGAAACTGCTAATCTTGTTCAAATTGAAGAATATCTTGAAAGAAAACCTGCACAACTTTCTGGCGGTCAACAGCAACGTGTTGCTATTGCTAGAGCCTTAGTTAAGAAACCAAAAGTCTTATTACTAGATGAACCTTTATCTAACTTAGACGCACGTTTAAGACTTCAAACCAGAGAAGAAATTAGAAGAATTCAACAAAATACAGGTATCACAACTGTTTTCGTTACTCACGACCAAGAAGAAGCAATGTCTATTTCTGATCAAATTGTTGTCATGAAAAATGGTATTAAACAACAAGTTGATTCTCCACAAAACGTTTTCAACAATCCTAAAAATTTATTCGTTGCTCAATTCTTAGGCAATCCACCAATTAATGTTTTTAAAGGAAGAGTTGAAAACGGAAACGTTATGATTGGTAACGATGTCATTTATAAAACTGAAGATAAGATTCCAAATCAAGAAGTTTTTATCGCAATTAGACCTGAAGGTTTTGTTGTAAGCGAAGAAAATAAAGAAGTTTTAAACGCTAACGCTGAGATGATACAAGTTCTTGGAAGAGATATTTCTATCATCGCTCATAATGAAAATTGTTTACAACCATCTTTCAAAGTTATTATTCAACATACAGACAAGAACTTAAATGGACCAATTAAACTTAAAGTAGTTCCAGAAAAGATGTTCCTTTTCGATATTAATACAGAAGAAAGAATCTATATTAAATAGTTTTTAAGTGGTAAATTATGAGTATGAACGTAAACTTAGAAAGTAGACAAAACTTATCTGAAGCTTCATTTGACGGCAAAAAAGATTCTTTTGTGTCGCAATATGATGACAAAGAAAACGTTATTGTCCACTTTGTTTCAAGAAAAAAATTAAAAGAAAAATTTAAGGTTGGTGGCGTTTTAGATAACGAACAATCCAATAACTGGAAAGCTTGGCTTTATCTTGCTCCTGTCCTTATTTTAATGGCGATTTTCTTAATTTATCCTTTAATTAACACAATTGTTATTTCTTTTTTAAGCAATTATAACTACGTTACTGGAGATTTTGATGGTTTTACTTTCGATAACTTTGGTGCAATACTTGGTCTAAGTGAAATAAATGGAGCACGAGATAATCGTCTTATAGACTATGGTTTTGCTAATACGTTTATATTGACCTTTGTTACCGTTCCTTTAGCTATTATTATTGCTTTACTTATTGCGGTTTTACTTAATTCGATTAAGTGGTTCCAAAAAGTTTATCAAATCGTATTCTTCTTACCTTATGTTACAAACACTATAGCTATAGGTATGGTTTTCTCGGTCTTATTTGAAGATCAAGGTATTATTAACTATATTTTCGGAACTGACATAACATGGATTTATGGCGCTGATCGATGGACAGCTATGGTTCCACTCTGCATTTATATTATTTGGTCATCCTTGCCATTTAAGATTCTTATTCTTTTAAGTGGATTACAAGGTATTGATAAACAATATTATCAAGCTGCAAAAATTGACTCTACTCCACAATGGAGAGTCTTATTAAGAATTACTGTTCCAGCTTTATCACCACAAATCTTGTATCTTATGGTTACAAGCTTTATTGGTGCCTTTAAAGAATATAGTTCGATTGTTGCTTTATTTAATGGTCCTGGTACATCAACAGGAAGCTACAATATGTACACAATCGTTTACTATATTTACGACAACTTAACATTGAATACATCGTTAGCTGCTGCAGCAGCCGTCCTTCTCTTCTTAATCATTTTGGTCTTTACTTTTATCCAACTTGGTTTGTCCAAGAAGAGAGTTCACTATTAAGGAGGAGTTAATATATGTTCGCTAGTTCAAGAAGCTTAGACAATAGAAAACAATATATTAATTTCTACGAAGATAAAGATATTGATGTAGATGTTTCAATTGTTATTAAAGAAGGTAACAAAAGTGTTGAATCTATTAGAAAAAGAGAAAAAGTTTCTAGTATTTTCTTAACAATAATTTTATATATTGTCGTTACTTTCCTTGCTTTATTAATGGTTTTCCCATTTTATTGGATGATCATTACTTCCTTAAAAAACAATTCTGAAATTATTAGTGCTAATCAAACATTCTTCCCAACAATTGTTATGTGGTCGAACTATGTTTATGTTTTTAACCATTTCCATTTTGTTAACTACATGGTAAACACAATTGTTGTCGCAGTATTTTCTACTTTAGGTACATTAATAACTACCATTTTCGGTGCATTTGCTTTTGCTAGATTAAACTTCAAAGGTAGAGAAGGTTTATTCATGGTCTTCTTGATGACTATGATGATTCCTGGCGAAATGATGGTTATTTCTAACTATATTACAGTTGCAGCCTTTGGATGGATTGGAGAAGGTGCAACAAGAATGGATGCTTACCTTGCAATGATTGTTCCTTTCTGGGTTAGTGTCTATTATATTTACTTGCTTAGACAAACATTTAAGCAAATTCCAAATGAACTATATTTAGCTGCTAAAGTCGATGGAAAGAGCGATTGGTCATTCTTATGGAAGGTCATGGTTCCTCTTGCGGCTCCAACACTAATCTCTATAACTATTTTGAAATTTATGGGTACATGGAACTCTTACGTGTGGCCAAATCTTGTTGCCAACGAAGATGAATTCCGACTCATCTCAAATGGTTTAAGAGGTAGTAGTTTCGTTGATGCTGATAGTGGCAGAGTTGAATATGGTTATCAAACTGCAGCGACTGTTCTTGTTACTGTTCCGCTATTCTTATTATTTGTCTTCTTTAGAAAGTATATAATGAGAGGCGTAGGTCGTGCAGGTATTAAAGGATAAAATGGAGGTCTTTATTTAAAGATGAAAAAGAAAATTTTTGCACTTGGCTTATTAGCTGTTGCAACCGCTGGTTTAGTCGCTTGTGGTCCTGAAAATCCAGTTGGACCAGTTGAAGGTGGTATCATTGATACTCCAACTGAAATCTATGTATGGACAACTGCTGGTGATACTAGCCAAACAATCTTAAACAGATGGGTTAACGAATTTAAACAAGTCGAACCAAACGTAAAAGTTACCAATGTCAAACAAAGTGGTGGATATGATGATCTTGAAAATATGATTATTACTGGTTTCACTGGTAATAACTATCCTGATCTTGCATATTGCTATCCAGATCATGTTTCTAACTATATTGACTATGGTAGAGCAGTTAAATTAGATGACTATATTGACAACGAAGAATATGGTTGGACAGAAGAAGAAAAAGCTGATTTTGTCGATGCTTATTTAGCAGAAGGCGAAGAATATACAGTTGATGGAACTTGGTCTTTACCTTTCTCTAAATCAACCGAAGCAATGTTCTATAATCGAGAGGTATTAGTTAACTTAGATCTTAGCGATATTGATGACACAATTAATGGCGGTCTTCCATTAACTGATGAATATTTATCAAATCTTACATGGGAAGAGCTCTTTGGAAAACTTGCTCCAGCTTTATTAAGATATGACGCTGAAGTAGAAAACATTATCGAAGAATGTGATGATGGTGAAACAAGAGTCTTTGGTTACGATAGTGATGATAACTTATTCATTACTCTTGCTAAACAATATGGTTTTGACTACACAACAGTTGAAAATGGTAAAGGTGTTGCTCAATTCAACAACGATGGTATGAAAGATTTAATGAAGAAATTCAATTCTTACTATCAAAATAACTATTTCATTACTAAAGGCGCAAATAACGATACCTACGTTAATGAATTATTTACAGCTAACCAACTTTTATTCTCTGTTGGTTCAACTGGTGGTATTACATATCAATTCAGCGCAGAAAACCCAATGGATGTTGGTGTTGCACCAATTCCACATGCTGAAGGTAAAGAAAAATTCACAATCATGCAAGGACCAAGTATGTGTATATTAGATCATAACGATGATAATAGAGCACTTGCTTCTTGGTTATTCTATAAATTTATTACTGAAGCTGATAATACACTTGAATGGGCTTTAAATAGTACTGGTTATTCTCCAATTAGAGAATCAAATTTCCAAGATCCACTCTACTTAGAAGCAGCTGATGTTGAAGAAACTCAAGAAAAAACATCTGATAGATTAATCGCTCGTGGTTTTGGCTATTATAGCGATGTCAGAGATACATTCTTTACAAGCCCTGCATTCAAAGGTTCTTCACAAATCAGAACTCAAGTCGGTGGACTTCTCACAAACAGCTTATTAAGCAGCAATATCGATGCTGATATCGATAAATTATTCCAAGACGCTCTTGATCAATCCAATATTGCAATTGGTAAATAATTTTTAAAATAATATTTTAGGAGGTGCTTTTATGCAAAGAAACAAATTTACTAAATTTATGGTTATGACGCTTATGAGCGCCTCCTTTTTAGCAACATCTTGCGGAAACACACAAGATGGAGACCCAAATACCATAGTTTTCTGGCATACCTTTGGCGATTCTATTGAAGCAATTGTTGAAAGAAAAATTGCTCAATTTGAAGAAATTTATGAAAAAGAAAACAACGTTGATATAAAAATAGATTTTGCTTATCAAGGTGGATACGACGAAATCTTAGATAAAACAACAAAAAGTTTTACATCAGGCTCCGTTCCAACAATCGCCGTTGCATATCCAGACCACGTTGCTAATTATTTAGCAATTGATGAAACAAAAGATTATGTTTATAACCTTGAACCATTCTTCAATGATCCAGAAATTGGTTTTGGTGCTCAAGAAAGTTTTAATCCTTCTCTAAAAGGGGTTGATGATTTTGTACCTTCCTTTTTAGAAGAGGGTCAAAACTATATTAAAGAAGGAACTTATTCCTTACCTTTGATGAAATCTAGTGAAATATTGCTTTATAACGTTTCAAAAGCTACTATGTTGATTAGAGCTTATGATTCTAGTGTTACAAATGTACAAGACTATATAAATTCACTAGATTGGAATGAATTTATGGATCTATGTGAATTTGCTACAAATAATTTGGAGCAATATGGTGATGCCTTAAAAACTCCATTAATTTATGATAGTGATGCTAATTTATATATTTCACAATCATATCAAAGAGATATACCATATTTATCTTTAAATAATGGTAAAGGTGGCATTGATTTTAATAACGACGAAGCAAAAGCTTTAGTTACAGAATTAAAGAGTAATTACGGTAAAGGCTTGTTCTTAACAAAAGGTACAAATAATGACGAATATGGTAGTGATTCTTTTACAAGAGAAGAATGCATATTTACCGTAGGTTCAACTGGCGGAGCTGGTTATAACGACCCAGCATCATTCTCTGGTTTTGAAGTTGGAGTTGCTAAAGTTCCTTCTGCAGGAATTGATGAAGCTCACAATAAATATGTCTCTCAAGGCGTTACTTTAACTATTCTTAAAAATCCAAGATATAGTGATGAAGTTAATGACCAAAGAGCAAAAATTGCATGGCAACTCATGAAATATCTTACAAACGAAGAAAATAATATTGATATTTGTTTATCTTCTAATGGTTATGCTCCTGTTCGTGAATCAAGTTATGAAAACGAAGTATATTTAGATTTTATGAACGAAGAAGATGACTTTATGGCAAAATGTGCACGTACAGTTGCTTACGAAATTAATGGAAATTACTTTAACTATCCTGTTTTCCAAGGTAGTGCAAGAGCTAGAGATGAAGTAGGTGGCATCATTACTCAAGTATTGCTTGGTGAAAAAACTGTTGAACAAGCGTTCGAAGACGCTTATAACCAAACATTAATTAATATGTAATTTAGGAGGGCTTATGAAGAAAAGTTTTAAATTTAAAATAGTTTATTCTGCATTATTTTTTCTTAGTTTGTCCTCAGTAGTTTCTTGCGGACCACAAGAACCTGAATTTATTGATTTTGCATCCACAAGTGATGTTGTAAAACTTGGTTTAGAATATGAAGGACGCGATTTCTTTAAAGATGGTATTGCTGAAGTTGAACTTTATACTGCAATTGATGGAGATACAGCTCATTTTAAAATGACTGAAGGGAATGATGAACTTATTAAATCAAGATTTTATGGTTTAGATACTCCAGAATCTACTGGAAAAGTCCAAGAATATGGCAAAGCTGCTTCAAATTTCACTAAAGAAAAATTACAAAAAGCTAATGAAAGTGGAACAATTGTTGTTTCTTCACCATTTTTTTATTATGGAGTTCCTCAAACTGATTCAACTGGTGGCAGATATTTATCTTTAATTTGGATAAATGAAGAAAAAGAGCATGCTCCTATTAGTGAATTAAAATGTTTAAATTTAATGATTGTTCAAGAAGGATATTCTTGGGTTAAAAATTTAAATGAAATTCCTGAATATGTTGATGTTTTTACTGAAGCCGAACAACAAGCAAGAGATTTAAAACTTAATTTATTCTCAGGAGAGCCAGACCCATTATTTAATTATGGCGATTATGTCGACGTTTCTTTACTCGATTTGAAAAAAGAAATCATAAAGAGTTTAGATGATCCAAATTATGAAAATCCTTATGATAATGCAAATATTAGAATTCAAGGTACTATAGTTGGTTATACCGATAGAATTATTTATCTTCAAACATATTTTGATGAAGAAACTGGTAGTACAAATCCTAATGGAGAATATGCTGGTATTAATATCTTTGCAGGTATGGGATCAATTCCTGCAAAATTCACGACAAGAAATAACTTTATTGAAGTTTCTGGCGTCTTCCAAGATAGCGAAAACTTTGGATTCCAAGTAACGGACGTTGAATTACCACGTGTTGATTTAGGAAATCCAAATGCTGGTAAGGTTTTATTTACCGCTGATGAAATCGAAGATTCCTTAAAAGTTCATTCATTTGAATTCAAACCATCTGAATTAAAAGCACAAAATTATGATTGCTTATTCTCACCAATTACTTTTACAGAAAGTGTTTATGTAACTGGAGGATATGATGGTGAAGATTCAATTACACTTTATTTAGAAGATGAAGATGGCAATGAATTAGATTATAGTTGCTATATTCCATTCTTATATAGGCCAGATCTAGAAGATTCAACTGTATCTTATAGAAGTTATGAAGATTTTGTTGGTAAAGAATTTAGCGTCTCTAACTGTATTTATTCATTCCATAAAACTAGAGCTGGAAAATATAACTATCAAATTATTCCAACAACTAGTACAGATTTTGCTTTAGTAGCATAAAAAGGTGAATCGTATGTATTGTTCAAATTGTGGTTTAAAAATTAACAAAAAACAAATTGATAAAGCACTTGAAAGCGATTTTAAAAACGCTAATAACATCAAGTATCTTTATAATTCACTTGTTGCTACTAAAAAGTTTGCTTTTAAGGAGAAAGCTAATCAGTTAAAAGAAGAAAACAAAGAGAACTATAAAGAAGAAGTTATTAAGTTAAAAGAAGAGCTTAATAACGAAATCTTAGATTTAAAAGCAAAACTTAAAGCTAATGATTTAGAGTTCTTTAAAAGTGCTTTACATGTATCTGAAAAAAGAGATTTAAATACTAAAGATTATTACGTTTGCCCAAGATGTGGAAAACTTGTAAGAACAGATTTAAACGAAAAAGATATTAAATCACTTGCTCGTGCTGCTCACTCAGAGATTCATAGAGGAAGAAACAACATTTCTTCTGGAATGTGTGGGCTTATGATTGGTGCAATTTTAGCGATTATTGGATTTATGTTCTTTGCTTTATCTTTTAAAGCAACAAATGGTGGAATTTTAGATACAACCTGTGTTGAATTCTACGTATTTATTGTTTTAGTTTTGATTGGTGTTGCTTTAATTACTTATGCCATTATTAATATTATTTATGGAAGAGAGAAAATCCATAACTATGAAAATCTCTTACGTAACATTAATAATGACGCTTTTCATCAATGATTTTTGCTCTTAGGGGAGTAGAAATATATTTAAAAGGTTTATTAAGACATTAAGGAGGAAATTATGTCTAGAAAAAAATTTAAAAAGTCACTTCTTGCTGTAAGTTTATTAGCCTTCAGTGCAATAAGCTTAGGTGCTTTAGCCTCTTGTCAGCCAGAAGAACAACCAGGACCTGTTGATCCTGTAGAAAATAACGTTTTAAAAGGCGTCACAGATTTCCATATTACAAATAAAGATGAAATTCGTGAAGAATGGAAAGCTGGAGATGGAAATAGAATGCTCGAATTCACATTCACAGGATCTAATGTTAATGTTGGTGAAGCATTAAGAAATGGTTCCATTGAAATCACTTCAACAAACACTGATGTTGCAATGATTATCGGACAATATATTTCCACTTTAAAAGAAGGTTATGCTAGAGTCATGGTCACTGTTCATACTGAAAACGGTGATTTAATCGATACAGTTGACTTTGATGTTCAAGCAGCTCTTGTTCAAGCTGAGCCAACAAAAGTTACAATTGCTGAAGCTTTAAAAATGGATGTCAGCAAATGGCAACAAACTAAACCTCAACCAATTTATGAAATCACTGGTATTGTTGGTGATTGGTATGGTAAAGATGAGGTTACTGGAAGTTATGGCGTAGTTTCTGAACCAAATGCATACGGAAACTTCTATTTACATGATGAAGCTAATCCAGAAGATGAAATCCTTGTTTATGGCGCTACAGCAAATACTGATGCAATGGTTTTCAATAGTGACGGAACTTGGTCATTTAACAATCCAGGAGATTTTGTTGATGACGAAGGAAAAACTCCAGTTGTAAAACATAATAGAGTTACTATTCATGCTATTCTTGCTGAATATAATGGAACAGTTCAATTAAACGCTGTTATTACAAAAGTTGAAGAAGTTCCTGTTATTAGTTTCGAATCAGCAAGTTTAAAACTTGATAAACAAGAACTTAAAATTGGCGAAGCTATTGGTTTTAAAGCTAGTGGTCTTCCAGAAAATGCTACTGATGGCGAACCAACAATTGAGATTGTTGAAGAGAAAGATACTACACCAGACGACGATAAAAATGATGATGTTATCGAAATTAAAGGTAATACAATCTACGCAAGAGGCGCAGGAACTGCAAAAGTTAAAGCAGTCGCTGGCAGCGGGGAGAACAAGAAAGAATCACAAGTATATGATATTACTGTTGCAGGTGATGTTGAAAGAACACCAATTGCTACATTATTAGATGGTAATCACAATAGTGGCAGAGTTTACACAAAGGGTAGATTTATTGGAAACTTTGCTGGTGATCAAAATTATGGTCTTTTAATCGGTGAAGGTGATAATGCTCTCTTTATTTATGGTGCTAGCGCTCCAAGTGGAACTAAAGTAGGTGATGAACTTTTAGTAACAGGTTATGCTTCCATTCGTAATGGTGCTTATCAATTATCTGGAGCTGATGTTGTTAAAGGAAGTGAAGATACATCATTAGCTGAAGTTACTACAGTTGATTTAAATACAAGTTTAGATACATTAACCGGAAAAGATGCTTCAAGAAATGCAACTGTTAAAGGAACTGTTTCTAATTACAAACTTGATAATTACAAGAATGTTACCTTCGATGTTGCTATTGATGCAGATACAAAAGTAAGTGTTAAAGCTGATAGTAGATATGTCGATTGGAAGATTTTGAATAGATTAGGGTTTGTTGAAAATGGTGATACTGTTTCATTAAATGGTAATCTTACTTTCAGTTATTACGATAACGAAGAAACAGAAGATGTTGATGAAAGTAAAACATTTGCACCTAATGCAGATACATTAAGACTTGAAAATATTTCCTTCACTACAGCTGAAGAAAATCCAGACATTATTTATAATAAGATTTCTCAACTTTACACAGTTGAAGCTGATGAATACATTAATTTCTATGGTGAATACTTAGGAGCATATAGAGGAAATCAAACTTACGGTAGCTATATTGGAGATGGTGATAATGCAATCTTACTTTATGGTTACGTACCAAGCAAAGTTTCTGTGGGTGATAAAGTATTAGTTTCTGGTAAAGCTGATTGGCATGGTGGCATGCTCCAAGTTTCTAAAGATTATGTCTATGTTACAAAAATTTCAGGAACAACAGCCGAAGCTTACCCAATTGCTGATCCAGAAGATATGGACTTCACAAATTATAGTGCTGCAGATTTAGCTGGCGTCGCTGGAAAAGATGCTGGCAGAAGAGTTACTCTTAATGGTAAAGTCAAATCAATTTCGCAAGATAGCTATGGTGCATTCAACATTGTAGTTACAAATGCAGCAGGCGCTGATGTTAATGTTTATGCTGATAATAGATACACAAATGGCGAAGATCTTGCATACTTTGGCTTCTTAGAAGTAGGCAACGAAGTTGAATTAACAGGAAATGTTGCTTTTGATGAAGACGCTGATAAACTTGCAACTAGCGCAGAAACCTTACAAGTTGTTAACTTAAAAATCTTGAATAAAGAAGATATCGAAGTTAAATATAGTTCAATTAAACAAATCTATAGAGAAGATATTGGAACTTATGTCGCTTTCTATGGAAAAGTTATGAGCGAATTTAAAGGAAAGCAAAATTATGGACTTTATGTTGGCGATGGAGAATATGCTGTATTTATTTATAATGCTTCTTTACCTCAAGGGGTTAAAGTTGGCGATGTAGTTACAGTAATGGGCGCAACCGATGTTCATAATGGTGGTTTCCAAATTGGAAAAGGCGCAACAATAGAACTTGCTGAAGAAGGACAATTCGAAGTTAAAGATACCGTTAAAGTTGACTTAGTTGCTGACTTTAATAAAATTGATGGAAAATACACTGGAAGAGAAACTACATTTACTGGTGTTGTTTCTGAATTTAAATTAGATAGTTATAAAACAGCTACTTTTAAATTAACTTACAAAGTTGATGAAAAGACATCCTATGTTGTTTCTGTCGAGGCTGATAATAGATACATTCCAACTGATGAATTAACTAAGTTACAAAATCTTAAAGATGGTGATACTGTAACTATTGCTGGTAATATCAACTTTGAAATTGAAGGCGAAGGTAAAGATGAATTACCTGAAGATAATAAAGGTTTACTAATTGTAAATCCTAGACTTGTTGTCGAAACTCCAGCTGCTTAATAAGCAAAAACAATAAAATTTAGAGGCGCCTTTTAAGGGCGCCTCTTTCTAACCTATATTATGATTAAGAAAAAATTTATATTAGTACTAAATTTAATTTCTTTTTTCTCTGTTTCTTTATATTCATGTTCTAACGAAGAAGATCTTGGCGAAAGAGTAGAAGAAAGAACGCTCAATTTTTATGCGCTAAATGATTTTCATGGCGCTTTTTTATATGATAAAAGCGAAAAGCAAACTGGTTTATCTCGTATTGCTAAATTTTTAATTGATGAAAAAAGTAAAGATCCAGAAAATACTTTTATTATTTCAAGTGGCGACATGTTTCAAGGCGGTGCTGAAAGCAATATTACGCGAGGGAAAATCATGGTCGAAGCGATGAATACAATTGGATTTGATTCAATGACAATTGGAAACCATGAATTTGATTGGGGCGAAGAAACACTTAAAAATTTAGAAAATGAAATGGATTTTCCTCTTCTAGGAATTAACGTATTTTACGAAGATGATAGTGGAGAAAATTCTTTAACTAGACCAGAATATTTAGCTCCATCAACCATCATAAAAAAAGAAGGAATTAAAGTTGGTATTATAGGTTCTATCATGCCAAATATTGATAGTTCAATTTTAGCGACTATTTCAGATGATTTTTATTTTGAAAGTTCGATATCTTTAATTGAAGAAGAAGCAGATAGATTAAAAAACAAAGAAAACTGCGATATAGTTGTTTTATCCGCTCATGATGGAGGAAGAATATATTATCAAGGAATTGAAAATATAGATGCTGTCTTTTTAGGTCATGAACATGAAAAGATGGAAGGAAAATATAGAGATGGTGTACCTTATGTTCAAGGTGTAAATTATGGTAAGTATTTATCACATATTTCTTTAGATTTAAAACTTGAAAATAATCATTATAAAGTAGTTTCTTCTAACGTTGAAAACATTGATACTTTTTCAACATTTTTAGAAAATTCCTCGCAAATCGATGATATTTATTCTAAATATAAAGATGAAATTGAGCCAATTAGAGATGAAGTTTTATATACTTTTGATGAACGTATTTCAAAGAGTGAGTTTGGTAAATATATAGCTAAATCTTTATATGAATATGTAAATTCAAATTATGAATATAAGGTTTCTTTAGGCTGCATTAATAATAATGGTGGAGTAAGAGATGATATTGAAAGTGGTGAATTTACATATGGTGATTTACTCAAAGTTTATCCTTTTGAAAACATCCTTTGTTTATTAGAAATTAATCCAAAGGATTATAAAAGTAGCTATTTCTCTCAAAGTGGTTTATATAAATATTTTGAAGATGAAAGTGGAAACCCTCTAATTAATGAAAATGGAAAAGCTTATATTGCAACAGCAGATTTTGTTGCTTATAGAGACAATAGTCCAAAAGAAAGAATAATAGAATATCAAGATGTTTTACTTCGTGATGTTGTCGCTAATAATTTAAAAACTAATGGTTTTTCACTTTAAGGAGTTTTTATGAAAGGTAGATTTTTAATTTTAAGTGCACTTATTTTAGGGTCCATTTCACTTACTGCTTGTAATAATGAAGAACCTATAGAAAATGAAACTTTAACTTTTTTAGTTGAGTTTAGCGATGATTTTAAAAAAGAATATTATATTAATGAAACTATAAGTTATGATGGTTTAATCGTTAAAGATAGTAGAACTGGTGAAGAGATCTCTTATAGAATTTCACCTAATGAAGGTACAAGACTTAGAGAACCTGGTGAAGTTACAGTTACTATTAAAAGAGATGGTTATAAAGAATATACATTTAAAATTAATGTATTAGATGATGGAACATATCGCGAAGAAAAGACAATTGAACTTTATTCTGTAAATGATTTTCATGGATCTTTTATTGAAAATAGAAGTAACGATGAAATAGGAATGGCTAAAATGGCTAGTTTCCTAAAAAATGAAAAAGCAAATGGGGATGCCGTTATTCTTTCAGCTGGAGATATGTGGCAAGGTGGCGTTGAATCTAACCTCACAAAAGGTAAAATCATTGTTGATTCCATGAACGAGATTGGTTTTGATGCAATGACTATTGGAAACCATGAATTTGATTGGGGATATGATGTTTTAAAAGAAAACATTGAATTAATGAATTTTCCAATGCTTGGAGCTAATGTCTATTCTTTTTCAAGTGGTAAGAGACTTGAATATTTAGAGCCTTATAAAGTTGTTGAAGTAGATGGCGTAAAACTCGGCATCATTGGAACAGGCGCTGAAACTTTAGCAAGCGATATCACTTATAGCGTAAGTTATGATTTAGACTTTAGAAACTCTGTTGAATATATAAAAGATTATTCTGAAATTTTAAGAGAAGAAGAGAACTGTGATGCTATTATTCTTCTTGCTCATGATGCAGGTGGCGCTGGAGGATGCGATACGCCATATAAATTTGAAGATTTAACAAAACTTGACCCAGTTAGTAAAGAAAGATATGTTGATGCAATTTTTTTAGGACATGATCATTATAGAAAACAAGGTTTTATAAATGGTGTACCTTATATGGAAGGTGGAGCAAATGGAGAATATCTTTCTAAAATTACATTAGATTTTAAAGAAAATGATGAAGGCGAACTTGAAATTAGTGATTCAAGTTACTCTTTAATAGATCCATATAGCTCATCCTATTCTTCTTATTTTGAAAAGGAAGATAAGAATATAAATGCATTACTAGATAAATATAAAGATGAACTTGCTTCAATTGATGAAGTTATTTGTACTTTTGATACTAAGCTTGATAAATGGGATATTTTAGATTTACTATGTGAAGCAATGCTTGCTTATGCTAATGACCCAAAAAATGAAAGTATATTAATCGATGACAAAAAAGTAACTGCAGCTTTTCATAATGATGGAGGAGTAAGAGGAGAGGTATCAGCTGGCGAATTTACTTATCGTGATTTAATTAAAGTAGTTCCTTTTGATAATACAGTTTGTATTGTAAAAGTTAATAATAATGATTTAGAGATTTGGAAAGCAGGTAGTAACACCTATATAGATTTAGGAAGTGAAGATGAATACACTTACCTTGTTACTATTAATTATCTTGCTGATAATGTTGAATATCCTAATGAAGAAATGTTTAATACAAATGTTGTTATTCAAGATGTTTTTATTGAATATTTAAGAGAAAACTATAATTAAGAGAATAATTTTATAAATATTGGGTTTTTGCGGGTTTTTTCTATTAATTGAAAGTTTTAAATCGCTATTTTTTCATAAAAATTTTCTAAAAAGATCTTTATATCAATAATGAAAATTGTAAAGCAAATGTAAATCTTGAATGTCAACTCTCCTTATGTTTTTGACATCTTTATTTTAGTAATTATAAAATAAAGACGCGAAGGGTTAAGGAGAAAAAAATGAAAAAGAAAATTTTATATCTAGCAATGCCTGTGTTATTTGCTAGCTTAGCGTTAGCCTCTTGTGGAAATCAAAAAGGAGATATTCCACCAGAAGAAGAAAAGACTACTTATAATTTTGAATTTGTTCTTGATGCACCTAGTGCTATAAAGGATGATATTAAAGTTGTTGCTCCACAAAATGGAGAATATGAAGCTAACGAGAGTCTTTCAGTTACTTTATCTTTTGAAGAAACAACGGCTTTTTCTTTCGACGGTTATTTTTTAAATGATACAAAAGTATCAGAAGAGCTAACTTTTACTTTTAATATTACTGAAGATACAAAATTACTTGCTAAGTTTAGTGAAACCGGTCAAAGCGAAGAACCTGATCCAGAAAATCCTGAAAATCCAGAAGATCCAAGCAATCCATCTTTTGCTGATGTAAAAGTTGGCGAAGTATATGAAGAAGGTAAACTTGGCTTATGGCAAAAAACAAATGGGGAAGCTCTCTATTTTGATGGAGCAATGGATGAAAAAGCCAAGTATTATTTTGGAACAACTTCCGATTTTGATAGCGCAGTAGATATAAGATCAACTAAAGTTTCTGAGACAGAATTAACTTTAGAAATTATTTCTGGAACTAGTGCTGGTAAGTTTATTGGCGCAACAGTAAGTGGAAGTGGTGAAGATTCTCATAACAATATCATCATGCAAGATGATGAGTTTAGATGGACTTATAATGTTGAATATGATGCCTACACTGCTGTCTTAAGTAATGATGAAGAAGTATATATTGGTAGTTACGATAATTATAAGACAATGTCACTAAGTACTATGGACCATATTACTGGATCAGATACCAATATAGCTCATGTCGTACAAGAAGAAATAACTAATCCTTCAGAAGAAAATCCAGAGGATCCAGATCCTGATACTCCTGTTGATGAAAATCCATCATTTGAAGAAACTCAAGTTGGTGATGTGATCGAAACTGGGAAACTTGGTTTATGGCAAAAAACAAACGGAGAAGCTCTTTATTTTGATGGCGCAATGGATGAAAACGCCACGTATTATTTTGGAACAACTTCTGATTTTGATAGTGCAGTAGATATCAAATCTACTAAAGTCTCTGAAACTGAATTAACTTTAGAAATTATTTCTGGAACTAGTGCAGGCCAATATATTGGTGCAACAGTAAGTGGAAGTGGCGAAGACTCACACAACAATATCATCATGCAAGATGATGAATTTAGATGGACATATAATGTTGAATATGATGCTTATACTGCTATCTTGAGTAATGATGAAGAAGTTTATATTGGCAGTTACAAAACTTATAAGACAATGTCCTTAAGTAATATTGATCATATTACTGGTTCAGACACTAATATTGCTCATGTTGTTCAAAATAAAATAGGAAATCCTTCTGAAGACACAGATCCTGTAGACCCAGAGCCAGATCCAGACCCAGAAGAACCTAGTGAACCAAGTGGACAAAAAGCAAACGCAACTTATCAACATACTTTTGTAAAAGAAGATAATTTCAAAAAAGAAGGCGGTACAACCGCTAATATAAATGGATTAACTTGGACCTATACAAGCGCAAGTTGGTATCAATTTGATGGTGCACTTGGACTACATATTGGTTCAAACAATGCCCCTCAAGATGAATATTGGACTATTTCTACTAATATTCCAGAAGGAGTTTATGTTATTGATTTCAATATTAAAATCAAAGGTAATGCCAATATAAATGGAACTTACCAAGTAAAAATTGGTGGAAAAGAAGTTCTTGGTTCTTTTACAAGTAATGAACCAACTTCATATATTGGTTTATTAGATTCGACGGGAAAAACTTTATCTGTTTCTTTAAAAGCAGATAAGGGCTTCTACTTTAGTGGATTTGCATTTAATTTTTATGTTCCAGATGGCGTAACTTTTGACGTAACAACTGATGAAGGTTATGATCCAAGTAATCCAGATAATCCTGATGTACCAGGTGATGACCCTGTATATAGTGGAGAAATTCCAGAAACAAATTTTGAACCTATAACAAAAGAAGAGTATTACAAAACTATCGATTTTAGTAATGCATCAACCTTAGAATCTAGCATTCTAGAATTAACAAATAAGAATTTTCATCAACAAAGATATAGCGATGCAAGTTATATACTTCAATATACTGATGAAGATTTGAGTGATAAAGGTTATCTTTATGGTATTTATGATGGAGAACTTTTAAATCCAAAATGGTTAGGAAATAGTGGTGATTGGAATAAAGAACATATCTGGCCTGCCTCAAGACTTCCAAATTATCGAGATGAAACCAAAGAAGGTGCAGATTTATTTAATTTAAGAGCTTCAAATAGTTCAATTAATAGTTCTAGAGGTAATAATTATTATAGTGAACCTGGAGAAGGTGGTTATTACCCAATTGAAGGAAATAAAGCAGGCAATGATCAAAGAGGTGATGTCGCTAGAGCTATTTTCTATATGGGATTTAAATACGAAAGTATTGGTCTAGAAATTTTAGAAAATCCAAATGAAGATGATAGAAAAGATGACCAATATTATCAAATGGGTATTCTTTCTACCCTTATTAAATGGAACAAAGCTGATCCGGTTGATGAATTTGAAATGAGAAGAAATTCTAGAATATACGAATATCAAGGTAATAGAAATCCATTCGTTGACTACCCTGAATTAGTCGAACAATTTTTCTAATTAATTTAATAAAACTAAGAACTTATGAACTGGGATTCATAAGTTCTTTTATTATAGTGGTGCTTTTATATGTAAATTATTCTTTACATTTAGTAATTGTGCCTTGTAATGCTTGCGCTAAAAGGCGCATAATAAAAATATGAGAAAAGAAAAGAGCTTTAATAATTTATATACTCTTCTTGAGAAGTCTATTATTAATTTGCTTTTTGTTTACTAGTAAAATCGCTTTTAAAAAGCGATTTTTTTCTTTTTTCAACCTTATTAATGTTGTTTTTTATAAGTTTATGGAGGTGTTTCGATGAAAAACACAAAGAAATTATTAGTAGGCGTATTAAGTGTTTCAGCTTTAATTGGGACAGGTGTAGCTGCTTGGTCTATCGGTGGGGGCGTTGCAAAGTCTACTCAAGAATTAAGCACAGTTACTGAAGAAATTATTGGTAATCGTGATATTACATTAAATGTTACAAAAGATCCAACAGATGGAATTAGATTTGATTCTGATGCTGATTTAAAAGTTACATATAAAGTAAAAGCTGAAAGAACAGAAGATAACAAAGATGTAAATTTCGATCCATATGATTTGTCAAATTATGAAAATATCGCTAAAGATTATAAACCTAATTTAAAAATATCAACAAAAGTTTTTGATGTAGTTAATGGTGAAAAAGTTGAATTAAAAGAAGATGCTGAATTCTTTAAATATGTGGAGTTACCAAAAGTAGAACCTATTGATTATACTGTATGGCTTGGAGAAGAAGCTAAAGCTAATGATGGTTATGAAGTAGAACTCGAATTTACCTGGGGTTCAGAAATAAACCATGAAAACCCACAAATTTATGCAGATAAAAATAATGTTGGAAAAACAGAAGAAGAACAAACAGCTTTCTTCCAAAATATAATTTCTATTTTAGACGATGTTTCATTTGAATTTACTTTTGAAGTAAATGGAAGAGAAGGAGAAGTTAATCCTCCAGAAAAAGAAACAACAGGAGAAATCACTCTTCCTGAAGTCGCAAATTCTTCATTTACAATTGAAGGATTTGATGAAGCAACTGGAACAGTAGAAGCTGGTGAACATTTAATTACTATTGAAACAGAAGCTGGAAAGATCCTTAAAGATAATAAATTAACAATAACTGAAGGTAGTATTGAAAAAACTATTACTCTTGAAGATACAACTGCTTTAAGTAGAGCAGGAGGTCACATATATACTGCAACTTATAATTTCTTAGCTGAAAGAGTTTATACTTTTGCTTATGAAGTAATTGATGAACCAACCCATGTAGTTGCACATAAAGTTACATTTAGCGTAACTCCTGAAGAAGGCGGAAGTGTTGAAGTAATAGTTGATGAAAAAGCTATCACAAGTGGTGATGAAGTTGAAGAAGGCAAAACTGCTATAGTAACTATTAAAAATAATGAAGGTTATCATTTAAGTAGTGTTACTGTTAATAAGGAAGAACAAGAAATTTCAAATAGTACTTTAAACATCAAAGTTGATGGAGCAAAAGATATTGTTGTTACATTTGAAAAAGATGAAACACCAGAACCAGAGCCAGTAGTTTTTGAACAAGGTAAACTAAGTTTATGGCAAAATAATACTGGTAAAGCTTTGTATTTTAACGGAAAGATGGATTCATATAACCGTTATTTAGATACAACTGAAAATTTTAACGAAGCTGTAGATTTAACTGTTTTTAAAACCAATGAAAATAAATACTTAATTCAAATTGATGGTACAAATACTTATATTGGAGCTATAAATGTTGATAATAAATATGATAATTACATTATTAGTGAAGAAGCATATCCTTGGGATTATGATGAAACTTATGATGTGTATACAACTGATGTTGGCAACGGAAAAGTTTTCATGGCTACTTATCAAACAAATAGTGATATTAGATTAACCGAATATGATACTTGGATTAATGTTGAAGCAACTTCCAAAGTTCATATTGATTCCAATGAAGTAAAGGCTCCTTTGGCATCGGAAATTTCCGTATCGGCAACTTCTAACTCTATAAAAGTAGGAGAAACAACCGAGTTATCTATTTCTACATTCCCGGTTGGTTCAACAACAGGTGAAGTAACTTATGAAATTGTTGGGGAAAATAATGGAGTCGTAGAACTTTTAGATAATGTAATCACAGGCGTTGGAGAAGGTAGTGTTCAAGTTGCTGCAAAAGCTGGTGAATTAGAGAGCAATCCGATCACTATTACTGTTATCTCGGAAGATACACCTATCCCAGAAACTGTTACATATGAGTATAAGTTCAAAATGAATGGGGAAAATGTCGATAACAATTCTTATAATAATGCGACTGAACTAACGGAATCTACTGCTTTGGCTAACTTAGAAAGTGGTAATACTGAGTTTGATATTTTTGAATCTGTAGTTTCTATCAGTAAAGTTTATAGTCTTAACGATTATAATGGCATGAAATTTGGAAGTTCATCTGTTAAAGGAACCATATCTTTCAAAACAAGCTACAGCATTTCAAAATTACAAGTAAGTTATATTTCATGGAGTAATGATAACGCAACACTTACTGTGAATGATGAAAGTGGAGAAATTGTTGAGGAAAATGGAAATGTTAAAACGTATATTTTTAATCTTGCTGAACCAACAAAAGAAATCACAATAAGTGCAAGTAAGGCTAGCAAATGTAGATTCTTCCTCACCGGCCTCGAATTCTTCCTTGCTTAATTTACAACAATGAAAAAACTCTTATTAGTATTATTATTAATAGGTGGTTTAGTAGGAACAGGAATGTCTGCTTGGTATTTATCTACCAAGCAGACTTCACATACTGAAACTTTAAAGCCTGATGTAGGTGACTTCAGAGAAGATATTAAAGTAGAAGAAACTACTGAAACACTAGAAGAAGACTTAGAAAACCTTTAAAATTTTAAATAAGGCGTAACTTTTTTATGAATCAAGATATACTTACATTAATTTTATCAATTGTTGCTTTAACAATAGTCTTTGTTGTTATTGTTTTATTAATCTCTATGAGTTTTACAAGTTTTAAAACAAAAATAGAGAAATTTGAACTTGATTATAAATATAAAAAAGAATTACCTCATAGAGAGATTAAATTCTATTCAATATCAATTAAACCTGCTTACAATCAAGGTTTTGTTGAAATAAATAAATATACTCCTTATATAAAAAGTAAAGGTTTAACAAAAGCAAATTCATATAAAGAATACTATTACTATGAAAATGAAGAAGATGTAAAAAAGAAAATTAAATGGAACATATTTAAAATTATTTTCAGTGTTCTTTTTTACTTAATATGTATTGGTTTAATTGCATTTGGTTTAGTTTATAGATTTAATAGCGATTTGTTTACAGTTAACAACGAAACTTATATTACTATTAAAACCGGAAGTATGAGTGAAGCAAATGAAGCTAATGAATATTTAAAAGAAAACAAATTAACAAATCAAATTCCTACATATAGTTTCATTGGTTTAGAAAAAGTAACAAAAACTTCTGAGTTAAAGTTATATGATATAGCAGCATATAAGGATCAAACAACAGGCGAACTTATTGTTCATAGAATAATAGATGTAGATATTAGAAATGGGGAAAGGTATTTTACTTTTAGAGGGGATGCTAATTTATATAGTGACTATTATTTAGTAAATGAAGATGATGTCTTATATAAATATAATGGCTATATCAATACGCCACTCGGTTATTTCTTTACATTTTTATCAAGTTATCAGGGAGTAATAGCAATTGCTTATTCAATACTTGCTTTAAATATTCTTGATTATTATGAACACAAAAAACAAAAGTTATTTGTTCAGTATAGAAGTGATGCAATTAAAAGAATTAATTATAGTGAATATCTGACTTCACTAAATATGAAATGAAAAATAATTTTTTAGGATTAAATTTCTTCTAATATCAAGCTTTTTAACACAAAACTCACAAAATATGCGATAATAATTACATAAAAATAAGGAGACAAAATAATGGCAAAAAAATTCTTTGATTTACCAAGATTAGTTCAAATAATCTTGCTTATCCTTCCTATTGTTGGTTGGATTGTTGAACTCATTATTAGATGGAGTGCTGTACTTGAAAAATTCACAATTTTAAATTTAGTAGCAGCTCTTGTCTATACTTTCTTAGGTTGGGGTATTGTTCTTCAAATCGTTGATATTATTTGGATTATACTCTTCAAACATTTATTCCTTACAAAAGCATAATGAAAGTAAAAATTGTCTCCTTGAAGGGGACAATTTTTAATAATAAACAACATTTAAAAATTTTCAATAATAGATGTCTTGCGAGTTTTACCAATTTAATCCAATATATTTACTTTTCACGATAAATGCTAGAATAAAAGCAGAAGAACTAAACAACATAATTTTCTTTAATTTTTTTTAGTAATCAACGATGAGGAACAGGAAATGAAAACAATTGGGAACATAATTAAAAAAAGAAGAATAGAAAAAGGTATTAGTTTGGATGATTTTGCTAATACTACAGGTTTTGATACTGAGTTTTTAAAAGAAATTGAAAGAGGGTCTTTAATTCCAAATGAAGAATCTTTAAAAATTGTATTAAATGGTTTGGACTTAAACTTTGACTCTTATAAAAACTATATTTCACAAAATTATCTAACTAAACTAGAAAAACAGGAAAAAGTTTATAATAGGATGTTGACTTTAAGCGTTGTATCTTTTTTAGTGACTTTTGCTGTCTTGTTTTTCGCTTATTGGATAACACATAATATAAGAGATATTGGATATATGCTTTACCCTAATAACTCTACCAGAGTAAAGGAAGCTTTTAACATTAATTTCGAATTTATATTCTTAGCAACTTTGGTTTTTCCAATTATAAACGCGTATTCTTTTGTAAGATATTCAATCTTTTTCGCTAAAGAAATTAAAGACTTAAAAATATTAATTACAGGCTTAATAATGCTTGCTCTTTTAATAGTAGTTATAGTATGTATGTTCGATTTTTATAATAATCGCATTAATAACTATCAATTTATTTTTTATAAAGATCCAGAGCGTTTTTATTAATAATTAAATTCACTGATTTATAACTTAAAGGCCTTAAAGATTTCTTTATCGCCTTTTTCTTTTACCATTGGAAGTATATATTCAAAGAATTTATCACTAATATTATCTAAACTTTCATTAATATAAGCTAAAGGTAAGAATTTAATTTTGTTAGCAACAGATTCTATGTCTTCTAATTTATAGTTTACTTTGTAAGGAGTGTTACTAACTCTTTTTATCGTAACGATTTTTTCGTTATTCCCTTTAAGCGCAAATTCAAGAGCTTTTGCTCCACATTTTATTGCTTCTTTGGTGTCTATTTTAGAAGGAACAATTGAATTTGCTCTTTGAAGAAGTGAAAGCTCAATATAGCGAGTTTTAATATTAAACTTACTTGTAATTAAGTTAGCTAAATATACACTTACGCCACCTAGCTGTGTATGTCCAAAAACATCTTCTTCCTCTTTGAGTTTTCCAATGATGTTTCCATTTTTATCATGAATCCCCTCAGAGATTACAACAAGACAGTGTCCTTTTTTATCATAAATTTCTTTTGATTTCTTTAAGAAGTTATCTAAATCAAAATCAACTTCAGGAACATATATTAAATCAATTTTTGCTCCGTTTAATTCAGCAAGTTTACTAGAAGCTGTGAGCCATCCAGTATTTCTTCCCATAACTTCGACTATATTGATTCTTCCTTTTTTATAACTAAAGTCATCGTAATATATTTCGCTAACAGAGTTAGCGATAAAATTTGCAGCACTTAAATAACCTGGAGTGTGATCTAGTAAAACTAAATCGTTATCGATAGTTTTAGGGATTCCTATTGAATATATGGTGTAGCCAACTTTTTTAGCGTAGCGAGATATTTTTAAGATGGTTTCCATTGAATCGTTTCCACCATTATAGAAAAAGTAACGTATATTATATTTTTTAAATAGATTAATGATTTTATCAAATTTCTCTTTATCAGTTATATCATCATTTAATTTATAGCGGTTGCTTCCAAATATAGCTCCAGGCGTAGTTAATAAAGCTTTTAGATCTTCATCATTATATTTATCGATATCTATGATATCCTCATTTAAAAGACCTTCGATTCCATAATGCATAGCATATACTTTTTCGATTATATCTTTATGTTTTCTAGTTTCTTTAAATAGTCCATAAGCAGAAGAGTTAATAACGCTGGTTGGTCCTCCACTTTGACCATATATTAAGTTCCCTTTAACTAATTTTTCCATAAGGAAATTTTATCAATTTAAAAGGTCTATTTCAAAAATATCTACTAGAAATCTACTAATATTTTGAGTTTTAAGAATAGTTAAAATTTGAAATTAATTTCTAAGCTTTTTATTGATAAGATTTAAAAGAAAAAATGAGGAAACATCTATGATAAAAGTAATTAAAAAACGTGATGGTAGAGAAGAAGAATTTAAACTTGAAAAGATTTCTAAAGCAATAGGAAAAGCTTTTAAATCTATAAACCAAAAAATTACTAACGAAGAACTTGAGAAGATAGATGAAAGAGTACTTTCTTTAATTGATACTGAAGCGCCAACTGTTGAAGAAATTCAAGATATTGTTGAAAAAGTTTTAATGGAACTTGGATATTTTGATTGTGCTAAAAGCTATATTTTATATAGAAACAATCGAAAAGAGAAAAGAGAAGTGAGAGATGAATTAAACACTCTTGTTACATCTCTTGATTTAAGACTTGTCTTAAAAGGTATTGAAAAAGATTTTCCTGAAGAAGAATATGATTTAAAACACCTTTTAAAGAAATTTAAAAACTTCTTAACTAGTGAAACAAAAGAAAATGACAAGATTAATTTATTAATCAAAGCTGCAGTAGAACTTACTAGTATTAACGCTCCTAAATGGGAATTTATTGCAAGTAGATTATATATTCATTCATTTAATTCAAAATTAAGAGTAGTTCAAAAAGAATTAAACTTTAATTCTTTATATTCCAAGATTGTTTATCTTGTAGATAACGATATATATGGTCACTATTTACTAGAAAACTATACCAAAGAAGAAATAGATGAATGTGAAAAAATGATTGTTAAAGGAAGAGACAAACTCATTAACTATTCTTCTTTTGAACTTATTTTAAAAAGATACCTTGCAAAAGATCATAGTGGTCTTGTTTTAGAAAGCGTTCAAGAAATGTGGCTTACTATTTCAATGCATTTAGCAATGAAAGAAGAAAACAAACTTTACTGGGTCAAGAAATTCTATGACGCTTTATCCAAACTTGAATTTACACTTGCTACCCCTACTATGGGGAACGCCCGTAAACCATTTCATCAATTATCAAGTTGTTTTATAGATACAGTAGATGATTCTTTAGATGGAATCTTTAAATCAATTACTAACTTTGCTCGTGTTTCTAAATACGGCGGTGGAATGGGCTTATATTTTGGGAAGGTAAGAGCAAACGGCTCAAGTATAAGAGGTTATAAAGGTGCTGCCGGAGGCATCATACGCTGGATAAAAATAGTTAATGATACAGCGGTTGCTGTTGATCAACTTGGAGTACGAGCAGGAGCCGTTGCTTGTTATTTAGATGTATGGCATAAAGATTTACCTGAGTTTTTACAAATCAGAACCAATAATGGTGATGATAGAATGAAAACTCATGATGTTTTCCCAGGCATTTGTTACCCAAATTATTTCTGGCGTCTAGCACGAGACAACATCAATTCAATGTGGTATTTAATGGACCCAAAAGAAATATATGATGTTAAAGCTTATCATTTAGAGGATTACTTTGGAGTTGATTGGGAAAATAAATATTTTGAATGTATAAATGATGCTCGTATCTCAAAAAGAGAAATTCCAGTTAAAGAAATAATTAGATTAATTATTAAATCAGCTGTTGAAACAGGAACACCATTTACATTTAATAGAGATTTAGTAAATGAAACAAATCCTAATAAACATTTAGGTATTATATATTGTTCAAATTTATGCACAGAAATTGCTCAAAATACGAGTTCAATAAATGATTTCGAAGTTAGCACAACAAAAACAAAAGAAGGCGATGATGTTGTAATTGAAAGAACTAAAGCAGGCGATTTTGTTGTTTGTAATTTAGCATCACTTTGTTTAGGAAATTTCGATGTAGATAATGAGGATAAGCTTGAAGATGTTGTTAATGTTGCAGTAAGAGCATTGGATAACGTAATTGATTTAAATATGTATCCTTTAGAGTATGCTTCAATTACTTCTAAAAAATATAGAGCAATTGGCTTAGGTGTAAGTGGCTATAATCATCTTTTAGCAAACAAAAAGATAAGCTGGGAAAGCGAAGATCACCTTAATTACGTTGATAAACTTTTTGAAAATATTAACTACTATGCAATTAAGAGTAGCAATAATCTAGCAAAAGAAAGAGGAGCATATCAAAACTTCAAAGGTAGCGAATGGGATAACGGAAATTATTTCCGTTCTAGAAATTACAACTCTTTTAGATGGTATGATTTAGAAAAAAGTGTCCACGAAAATGGTTTAAGAAATGGTTATCTTTTAGCAATTGCTCCTACATCATCAACATCTATAATTGCAGGTACAACAGCGGGAGTAGACCCAATCTTAAAACAATTCTTCTACGAAGAGAAAAAAGGAGAAATGATTCCAAGAGTTGCCCCTGAACTTTCTTCTTTAAATGCACGCTACTATAAAGCAGCTCATGAAATTGATCAAACTTGGTCTATAAAAGCTGCTGGCATTAGACAAAGACATATCGACCAATCTCAAAGTGTGAATTTATATATAACAAATGATTATTCAATGAGACAGATTTTAGAACTTTATATTAAAGCTTGGGAAGTAGGAGTAAAGACGATTTACTACGTTAGAAGTAAAGCTTTGGAAGTTGATGAATGCGAAGGTTGTGCTAATTAATTACTAAATGAACATATAATTATCAACTAAAAAACTACTAATTATATTAAAAGGAGTTAAAAATGAATATTAATGAACTTTTGGCAAGAAAACAATTATTTAACCCAAATGGCGATATTGAGATCTCGAAAAGACGTATGATAGGTGGTAACACAACAAACTTAAATGACTTCAATAATATGAAATATTCTTGGGTAAGTAATTGGTATCGTCAAGCTATGAATAACTTTTGGATTCCAGAAGAAATAAATATGAATCAAGATGTTAAAGATTATAGAAGTGCTTTAACACCTGCTGAAAAAAGAGCTTATGATAAAATCCTTTCATTCTTAATTTTTCTTGATTCATTACAAACAGCAAATCTTCCAAATATTGGTGAATATATAACCGCTAACGAAGTTAATATGTGTTTAAATATTCAAAACTTCCAAGAAACAATTCATTCTCAAGCGTATTCTTATATGCTGGATACTATTTGTTCACCAATTGAAAGAAATGAAATTTTATATCAATGGAAAAATGATAAACACTTATTAAGAAGAAATGAATTCATTGGAAATGCTTATAATTCTTTTTTAGAAGATAAAAGAGCATTTAATTTCTTAAAAGTTTTAGTAGCCAATTACATTTTAGAAGGTATTTATTTCTATAGTGGTTTCATGTTCTTTTATAACCTTGCTAGAAACAACAAAATGAGTGGCTCTGTACAAAACATCAGATATATTAATCGTGATGAAAATACTCATTTATGGCTATTTAGATCAATTATTTTAGAACTTAGAAAAGAAGAGCCAGAATTATTTACTCCAGAAAACGAAAAAGTGATGCGAGATATGCTTTTAGAAGGATGCAAGCAAGAGATGGAGTGGGGAATGTATATTATTGGTAATGACATTCCTGGCTTGAACGAAACTATGGTTAAAGATTATATTAAGTACCTTGGTAATTTAAGAGCTACATCAATAGGATTAGAAAAATTATATCCAGGCTACGACAACGAACCAGAAAGTATGAGCTGGGTATCAAAATATAGCGATGCAAATATGATTAAAACGGACTTTTTTGAAGCTAGAAACACTGCTTATGCAAAATCTAGTGTCATAAAAGATGATTTATAATACCTGCAAAAGTGAAAAATAGGTATTGTCAAAACCAAAAAAATGTTTTATAAATTAAGTACATAGAGATATAAATATCTCGTCTAAAAGAAACAGCGAACCTGATAATTAAAGCTGTTAATCAAGAGAATAGGATTCAGTGCCTATTAACGTCATCAATGTTTGGATGATAGAAAAAAAGAATCGTGTAAAGAAACGATTCTTTTTTTAGAGTCTATCTTTAATCATGAAGTCTAAGACAGAACAGATGACATCAATTGATTTATTATCATATCCATCATTATTAACGATTAAATCTGCGTAATATTGAGACGGGCCAATTATTTCTTCATACATTGGTTGGACAGTGGAAAAGTACTGACTTACAATTGATTGTTCATCACGTCCTCTTTCAATCTTGTCTCTATCCATTCTTCTTAAAAGTCTTCTCTCACGGCTTGCATTAATAAATATTTTAAGATCGCCTAATTCACGTATATCTTTGTTAACAAGAGCCATGATTCCTTCGACAATGATTAATTTATTAGGTTTAACTTTAACAATTTTTTCAGCTCTTGTATGAAGAACATAATCATAAGTTGGTTTTTCAATCTCTTGATTGTTTTTAAGTTTTGAAAGTTGTTCTCTCATGAGTTTCCAGTCAAATGCTTTAGGGTGATCAAAATTTTGTTTCTTTCTTTCCTCTAGAGGAAGATTTGATAAGTCTTTATAGTAGTCATCAATGGAGAAGTGAGTAACGTTTTCACTTCCCAATTTCTTGATAACTTGATCAATAACGTATGTTTTCCCACTTGCGGAACCGCCGCCTACTAAAACTATTTTTGCCATAATAATGTGCCCTTAAAATTGTATCACGAACCATATTAATTTTGTATTTATTTGGGAAAATTACTAAAAATTGCTGAATTATACATAATTTAAATATTTTAGTAATTATTTAGTATATTTTAAGTAAATAAATTGTATATAACTAGTAGGTAAACAATTCTTTTATTAAAAAAGTAATGTTTTATTATCAAAATTGATATAAACTTAATGAGACATATCTATTTTCTTAATTAAGTATATGGAGTTATTTTATGAAATTTGAAATTTGTGTTGATAGTAGTTCAAACTTATTAAGTAATCATATTGTTGATGATGAAGTAGGCTTTGATGTAGTTCCTTTAACGATAAGGGTAGGAAATGAAGAATTTGTTGATGACGACAACTTAAATGTTCCTGAGTTCCTTAAAAAGATTGAAAGTACTAGTGAAGTTTGTAAATCAGCTTGCCCATCCCCACAAGATTTCCTTAACAATTACGAAAAAGCTGATTATACAATCTGTGTTACTATCAGTAATAAGTTAAGCGGATCTTATAACAGCGCACTTGTTGCTAGAGATATGAGCGACAAAAAAGAAAATATCCTTGTTGTTGATAGTCTTTTAACAGCCGGTGCTATGAGATTAATTGTTGATAAAGCTTATTCTTTAATAAAAGAAGGAAAAGATTTTGAAACTATTAAAAAAGAAATCTTAGAATATCGTGATTCAATTAAGCTTTTATTTGTTTTAGATAAGTTTGATAACTTAGTTAAAAATGGCAGAATGAGTAAAGTTGTTGCTTTTATTGCCCAACTTGCTGCAATTAAACCACTTTGTTATGGCGACGAAGGCGAAATTAAAATCAAAGAAAAAATCAGAACTTTTAAGGGCGTCTTAAAAAGGTTAGTTCATAATATTGGAGTAATGTGTCCAGTAACAAAAGGAAGAACTTGTGTTATTTCACATACTCAAAACGAAGAAAGTGCTTTACTCTTAAAGGCACTAATTGAAGAAGCATATCAATTTGATTCTATTATTGTTGAAGACAATAGAGGATTATGTTCTTTTTATGCTTTAAGAGGCGGCTTAATTGTTAGTTTTTAATCTTAAAAAATCCTATTAATTTTGCTATAGTTAAGAGCGTGAAGAAAAGAGTAACTAGAACGCAAAAATATCAAGATTACAGAGAAGAAATTAAAAATTCTTCTTTTTCTTTAGATGTTCAAGAAAAGAGTAATGAAGTTAGATCAATTAAACAAACTATAAAAGAAAAAACTGCTAACTTAACTACAAAAACGCAACCTCAACAAAGTAAACATTTTCTTGATAAAAAAGAAGAAAAAGAACTTGAAAAGACAGTTTATGATATTTATCAATCTAAAAGAAGATGGAGAAGATTTTTCTATTCACTTTTTGTCTTGATTTTTATTAGCGCAATCATTATGCTTTTTTTATTTTTGGGTAACAAGTATTTGGAGTTTAACTTATGGTAAAGAATTTCTCAATCGCAATAGATGGTCCTAGTGCAAGTGGCAAAAGTACCGTTGCTAAGTTAATAGCAAAAAAATTAAATTTTACTTATATTGATACAGGAGCAATGTATCGTGCTTTTACATTAGGTGTAATCGAAGCTGGTTTAGATCCTAAAAGTGAAGAGGAAAGTAATTCTTTAATAGGTAAAATTTCAATTTCTTTTGATGAAGAAAATCATATTACATTAAATGGAAAAGATGTTTCTCAAAGAGTTAGAGAAAATGATGTAGCAAATAACGTTAGTTATATTGCAAGTTATAAAGGAATTAGACTTCATCTTGTTGATCTTCAAAGAAAAATTGCTAAGAACAAATCTGTTGTAATGGATGGAAGAGATATTGGAACTTATGTTTTAGAAGATGCAGATTTAAAAATTTATCAAGTTGCAACTGCTGAAGAAAGAGCTAAAAGAAGATATAAAGAAAACTTAGAAAAAGGAATTGAAACAAGTTTTGAAGCTTGTTTAGATAATATTAATAAACGCGATTACATTGATTCTCATCGTTCTTTCTGCCCATTACATCCTGCAAATGATAGCGTTGAAATTAACACAACTGATATGACAATTGAAGAAGTCGTAGACGCAATTATTGAAATTGCTAAACAAAGAGGTTTAACAAATGGCAAATAAACTTGTTGCTATAGTTGGCGCTCCTAGCGTTGGTAAATCAACAATTTTTAATAGAATAATTGGTGAAAGAAAATCAATTATTGAATCTCAAAGAGGAGTTACTCGTGATAGAATCTATGCTCATGGTTCTTGGTTAACTCGTCATTTTAATGTTGTTGATACGGGCGGAATTGAAGTAGAAAATAGGCCATTTCAAGAGCAAATTAGAGCGCAAGTTGAAATTGCGATAAATGAAGCTGATATTATTTTAGTTGTTGTTGATGGGAAAGTTGGTTTAACAGATGATGATCAACTTGTTGCTAGAATGTTATATAAGACTGACAAACCAATTATTTTAGCAGTTAACAAAATCGATGATTCACACTTAAAAAATAACATTTATGAATTTTATTCTTTAGGGCTTGGTGATCCAATTCCTGTAAGTGGAGCTCATGGTGTTGGTATTGGTGATGTCTTAGATAAAATTGTTTCTTACATTCCTGAAGAAGATAAAAAAGAAGAAAAAGATGAAATTAGATTTTCAATTATTGGACAACCTAATGTTGGAAAATCAAGTCTTTGTAACGCAATTTTAAATGAAGAAAGAGTTATTGTATCTAATATTGAAGGAACAACTCGTGATGCAATTGACACTCCTTTTAAAAGAAACGATAGAGATTATGTTGTTATTGATACAGCCGGTCTTAAAAAACGTGGGAAAATCTATGAAGCGATTGATAAATATGCTGCTTTAAGAGCGTTAAGAGCAATTGATAATAGTGATGTTGCAATTCTTGTAATGGATGGAGAAAAAGGTATCACAGAACAAGATAAACACGTTGTAGGTTATGCAGTTGAAGCTAAAAAAGCAATTATTCTTGTTGTTAATAAATGGGACCTTGTTAAAAAAGACAATAACACTCAAGCTGAGTTTACAAAAAATATTCGTAAAGAATTTAAATTTTTAGACTATGCGCCTGTTATTTATTTAAGTGCAATCAATAAAACAAAAATTAATGATTTATTTAAACTTATTGAAGAAGTTTATGAATCATATACTTTTGAAATTAAAACAAGTGTTTTAAATGAAATTATTCAAGAAGCACAAATGATGAATGAAACTCCTGATTTTAATGGAGGCAGAGTAAGAATATATTATGCTCAACAAGTTTCTAGTAAACCCCTTACTATTGCACTTTTTGTTAACGAACCTCGTTGGATGCATTTTTCTTATTTAAGATATATTGAAAATAGAATTAGAGAATCTTTTGAACTTAAAGGATCGCCAATTAACCTTATTTTAAGGAAAAGAAAATAATGAAATTTTTTACTATAGGTAGCGGAGCTTGGGGACTTGCATTAAGCAATGTTTTATCAGAAAACGGTCACCACGTTTTTGTTTACGCTAGAAATAATGAATTAATAAATGAAATAAATGAATTTCATAAAGCAAGTAAATATCTAAGTGATGTTAATTTACACTCAAATTTAGTTGCGACAAATGATTTTAATCTAATTAATGAATCGGATTTTGTTCTTATTGCTGTACCTAGTAAAAGCATTAAAGACGTTGTTTTAAAAACTAACGAAACATTAAATAAAAAGACAGATTTTATAAACGCAACAAAAGGCCTTGAGCCGTCTTCTAATAAAAGAATCCAAGAATATTTGATCGAAAATTTAAAACCAGAGGTTTTAAATTATTTAGCTTCCATTCTTGGTCCTGGTTTTGCTTATGAAGTTTGTAAACATAATTTAACTTGCTTAAACTCTATTTCTTTCAATTTAGATTATGCTAAAAAAGTGCAAAAGATTTTTTCAAACGCATATTTTAGAGTTTATGTTAGTGATGATGTAATCGGCGCGGAATTTGCTAGTTCTATAAAAAACGCAATTGCTATAGCAAGTGGGATCATAAAAGGTTTAGGATATAACGAAAATTCTAAAGCAGCTTTAATAACTAGAGGCCTAGCTGAAATGGCGCGTTTTGGAATTAATGAAGGAGCTAAAAAAGATACATTTTTTGGCTTAACAGGAGTTGGCGATTTAGTATTAACATGCAACTCAACTGAATCTAGAAATTATAGTTTTGGTTATAAGGTAGGCAAAGAAAAAGATGTTAAGAAAATTGTTGAGAGTAATACTCAAACAATCGAAGGTTTATATACAATCAAAGTAATTTATGATTTAGCAAAACTTAAAAAGATTGACACTCCAATAATTGATGCGCTTTATGATATATTTTATATATATAAAGATATAGAAAAGGTCGTAAACGATCTCATGTTACGTCCTTTAAAAAGTGAAAAAATATGATTAACTACCTAATTTAATTTTTCACGATAAAATCGGTAAAAAATATCGTATTAGGATAAAAAATAGTATTTTATGCCAGTATTTATTATTGAATTGGCTTAAATGCTGTGTTTTAATAAAAAAAAGGAGAGGATTATGAACAAGGCCGAATTGATTGTAGCTGTTTCTGAAGCTTATGGTTCAAGTAAAAAAGATGCTGAAAGATTCATAGATATTTTATTCTATGAAATTCAACAATGCCTTTCTCGTGGTGAAGAAGTAAAAATCTCTGGTTTTGGTGCTTTCCAAGTTAAAAGCAGAAAAGCACGTACAGGAAGAAGCCCTATTGGCAGTCACGAAAAGATTGAAATTCCAGCAACAAAAACTATCGGATTTAAAGCTAGTAAAAATCTTAAACAAAGTGTTAAATAATAAGCACTTTGTTATTTTTGTTTAATTAATTTTCGTTTATAGTAATTACTATGGACGAAATTTTTGATAACTTTAAAAAGATATTTAACGAACATAACTTTCGTCTTTATATGATTGGCTCTACAAGCCGTGATTTTTTGCTCCAAAAAGAGATCAGAGATTATGATTTTGTAACCGATGGAACGCCAGACGAAGTTATGTCTTTTTTAAAGTGTAATGATCGCTATAAAAAATTTGGTACTTTATCTTTAAAATATAAAGATAAGCACATTGATATTGTAACTTTAAGAGAAGAATCGATTTACGAAGATTCTCGTCACCCAAAAAATATCAAATTTATAAAAGATGTTCAAACTGATTATAAAAGACGAGATTTTACAATTAATGCAATCTATATTGATGAAAATTATAAAATTTTAGATATTTCAAAAGATTCTTATTTAGATTTAAAAAATAAAATTCTTCGTTTTATAGGTGATCCTGAAAAGCGAATTAAAGAAGATCCTTTAAGAATATTAAGAGCAAAAAGATTTATCGTTGAATATGATCTAGAAGTTGAAGAAAAAACATTAAATGCTTTAAAAAAATATAAAGACTTAGTTTTTAAAATTAGTGAAGGAAAACTCATAGAAGAAAAACGAAAATTTGATAAAATATCTAATGGTAAAAATTATGAATTTTAATAACGCAAACGCAATAAATTTTTCTTATCTATTAATTGAAATGTATAAAAAAATTGGACTACAAGAGGATGAACTTGCAGTAGTTTTAGTAATTGACCATCTATTGAGTCAAGGTAATTCTTTAATAACTTCATCAACAATTGCTTTAAACATGAATTATGATGAAAAACAAGTTGATTCAATTTTGGCCAAACTTTATGAGAAAAAATATATTGATATCAACGTTTCACAAAGTGGGATTACTGTTTCTTTATCAAGTTTAAAAGATATTCTTTATCACAAATTTCAAGAAAGTATTTTTACTGAAAAACAATTAAAAGAAGATGAAGATGCTGAAAAGATAAGAAGTGACGCTTTTAATACTTTAGAAAAACTTTTTAATCGTTCTTTGACCCCAGTTGAAATTAATAGAATTGATGATTGGTTAAGTGATTCTGATAACTATGAATTTATACCGGAAGTTTTAAAAGAAGCAGTTTCAAAAAGATACACAAATATTAATCAACTTGATCGAGCTTTAATTAAACGCATTCGCCAATCCTTAATTAAACAAGATGACAAATAAAGAGAAGTGCGAAATAATTGAAAAATATCTTGATGAAATTTTACCTGATGCTGGGTGTGAATTAACCTACACTTCGGATTATGGGTTTTTGATTTCGGTCATGCTTTCAGCGCAGTGTACTGATAAAAAAGTAAATAAGGCTACTGAGCCATTTTTTGAAAAATATAAAACTTTAGAACAAATCGACTCTTTATCTTTAATTGAAGTTGAAGAAGCAATAAAATCGCTTGGTTTATATAAAAATAAAGCAAAGAATTTAAAAGGAATCGTTCATGAACTTTTAACTAGATTTGACTCTAAAGTTCCTAGTGACAAAAAAGAGCTTATGTCTTTGCCAGGAGTTGGAAATAAAACTGCAAACGTCGTGCGTGTTGAACTTTTTAAAATTCCTGAATTTCCTGTCGATACTCATGTTGAAAGAATTGCTAAAAGGCTTGGTTTAGCTAAAAAAGATGGCTCTGTAATAGAGGTAGAAGAAAAACTAAAGAAATCTTTTTCAAAAGATCACTGGATAAAATTACATCATCAATTTATTCATTTTGGAAGATATCATTGTAAAGCAATTTCCCCAGATTGTAAAAACTGCAAATTACGTGGAATTTGCACAAAAAACATTTAAAACTCATATATTTTTTCTAAAATTTTAATGTAATTTAATGGCGGAATTATCTCACGTTTTATTTCAAAAGCATTCTTTTCTAAAAAATTTAAAGAAATGCTTTTTTTATTTTTTTCTCTTAAAAAGTTTAAAAAAGTTTCGCCTGTGAGAAGAAAATAACGCCCTAAACTTGTAAAAGAAATAATTAAAAAAGCAATTCCAGAATGAGCCAAAACATTTTCAATATGTTCTATTTGATTAGGCTGAATATTTGCTAAAGGAAGAGAAGTTTTAGAAGAAGTTTCTTTAGCTTCGAAATCAATATATTTTCCTTTGTATACGCCATTATAATCGGTTGTTGAAGATTCTAAAAAGTAGGCTTCACTAATTTTATTATCTTTACATTTTACAATTTTAATTGGAGTTGGCTTTTTATAAATTAAAGCCATGTTAAAACGGCGATAATAATCGTTAGTTTCATTAATTTCGTCTTCTAATTCCATCCCTTTATTTGAAGAGAAAACTATGTGATTGGATTCATCAATTTTGAATTTAAAATGCATCAACTATTTAAGGTCCTCATTAATATAAGTATAGAAATCATCTAAAGAGACAAAATTTTCTTTCTTTAATTTTTCTAAAACTTTTTTAATAGGAGCCCTTAAATTAGGATTGTTCATTAAAACTTTTAAATATTCATTTCGGACAACAGTTGGATTTTTTAAAAAAGCATCAAAAAGAAGCATAAGATTTTTAGCATCACTTAATGGATCGTGATATGGTTCAACTGGTCTAACATGAAATAATCTTAAAGAGTTAATTAAAGATAATGTATGATTTGTAGGATCTTTTATATATTGATTAAAGAACGCAGAAAAGTCTGTATTTTTTGAAAAAATCTGCAAAACTAGGTTATTCTCATTTAAATTGTACTTAGATGCGGTCGCATGAAGTAAACGCATATCATATCCACCAAAAGTAAAAAAATGAGTGAAATTTAAATTTTTACCAATGTAGTTACTAAGTTTATCAAGCGCTTCTTTAAAGCTAATTCCTTTTTCGTCTAAAAGTTTATTTGTGATTTTAGTCATCTCTTCAATAACAGGAGTGATTGGGGTGTCGGTATAGACATAGCATTTAAAACCTTCATCATATGATTTGATTTGGTTTTTGTTATCAAGCTGAGCTTTAATGGCTCCGATTGATATAATTTCAAAAGTTTGTTCAGTAGCTTCAAAATCTAAAAACACGACTGTTTTACTATCTTTTAAAATCTTGTTTAAACTTTTCATATGCACAATTATAAATTAACCTTTCTTTATTGCAATTTATTTGTTTATTTCGAGGTTTAAAAGATGGCGAAAAATTCACGATTTAATGCTTTAGCATTATTGAAAAAATGCTAATTATCGAATATAATTTAGGAGTTAGGAAAATTATGAAATTACGTTTAAATTCAAGAGAAATTTTAAACAAAAAATTTAAGCAAGCTCCAAACGGTTATAATCCTGATGAAGTTGATGCTTTTTTAGATAAAATTCTCGATGATTATCGTAGTATTGATGAAGAAATTGAAAGCTTAAATACGGAGATTATTTCTTTAAGAAGAGATAATGAAACCTTAAAAGCAAATTTAAGAGATAAAGATCAAATTATCTCTATTCAAAAGAGTAAAAATATTGCTTTGATGAGCCAACATCAATCTTCACTTGATAATTTAGAACTCCTTCAAAAATGTAGTGCTTACGAAAGAAAGCTCTATGAACTTGGAGTCGATCCTAATAAAGTAAAATAAATTTCAGTCTATGTAATCGCTGCTTCTTTTATGGAGTAGAGGAAAGTCCTGGCTTGCACAATCTGCGATGATTGTAGTGATTATGCTAGTTGAATCAATAAAACTAGGTACTTTGGAGAAAGTAACGGCGAAAATAGTCTAAAAGCTTTGCTTATGATGATTTTTCTTAACGTGCCACAGAGACGAGTTTGAAGGAAACTTCAAAATGAAACGCGGTAAACCCCTTAAGCAAGAAACTCAAATTTTGGTAGAGGAAACCAGTTGAGAGAATTGAATTAAGACTGGTAAGTTCTTAGAACTTAGATAAATGATTACATAAAACAGAACTAGGCTTACGGACTGAATACTCACATGTAATTTTAAAATATGAAGAAAATTAATTTACCAACAAAAATCACTATCGCTCGTATTGCTCTTGCGGCATTACTAATTTTAACAATTGTAGTTTTGTACATTTGTGACGAATTTAATGTGCTTTCAATTGCTCAAAGTGGAAACATCCTTTTATCAGAAAATGGAGCAACAATTAATTGGATTATGCTAATTTTAATGTTCATATTCCTTTTTGCTTCTTTTACTGATTTTTTAGATGGTTATCTTGCCAGAAAAAACAATGAAGTAACTGATTTAGGGAAATTTTTAGATCCTATCGCCGATAAAATGCTTATTAATTCAATGATGCTATTTTTATCATTAAATTTTGTAAGTTTAGGCGCCAATCAAAAATTCCCATTTTTCTTAGTTATTATCATGATTGTTCGTGATCTTGTAGTTGATGGATTAAGATTTATGGTTGCTAAGAAAAATGTCGTTGTTGCTGCTAATATTTATGGGAAGTTAAAAACAGTAACCCAAATGGTAGCAATTGTTGTCGTTTTTCTTAATGGTTTCCCATTCTCATATTTTGATTATAATTGGCCAACTTATTTGCATATAAGTGACTGGCTATGTTATATCGCCACCTTTTTTAGTGTTTTAAGTGGCGTAATTTATGTTAAAGAAAACATTAAATACCTATTTTAAGGAGGGAAATATGAATAGCGCGCAAAATTTAGTTGAAAGATTAACAGAAAAAAATCTTACTTTAGGTTCTGTTGAAAGTTTCACTGGCGGATTATTTGCTAAAACAATCACCGACATAAGCGGAGCAAGTAATACGTTTAAAGGAGCTCTTGTTACTTATAGTAAAGAACTCAAAGAAAACTTACTTAAAATTCCAGCAGATTATATTGCTGAACATGGTGTTGTAAGTTATGAGGTTTGCCAACAAATGGCAATCAAAGGACAAAAAGTTCTTGGTGTTGATGTTTGTGTTGCATTTACCGGCAACGCTGGACCAGAAGTTAGTGAAGATGGCGGAGAAGTTGGAGAAATCTATATTGCTATAGTTTATAAAGGACATATTTGGCCAATCCCACTACATTTAAATCTTGGTAGAGAAAAAAATAGAGAATACGCAGTTGAAGCAGCAATTAATGCTCTTTTAAGTATTATCTAATTTTTTTAATATTTTTTTGATTTGATGCGTTTGTATTAATGAAAGGAGTTTTTTATGTCAGAAAACAAAGTAGTTGGTAAAGACGCATTAAAAGAAATTTTAACGCAAATCGAGCATGAGTTCGGTCGTGGCTCGGTCGTAAGACTTGGAGACAAACCAAGTGTTGATGTGGAAGCCATTTCTAGCGGCAGCATTCTTTTAGATGAATGCCTTGGAATTGGTGGATACCCAAAAGGAAGGATTGTTGAAATATATGGTCCTGAAAGTAGTGGCAAAACAACTCTTGCGTTAACAGCAGTAGCTGAGGTTCAAGCAAGAGGAGGAATAGCCGCTTATATTGATGCTGAAAATAGCATCGATCCAGATTATGCAAAAAATTTAGGTGTAGATATCGATAATCTTATACTTTCTCAACCAGATAGCGGCGAGGAAGCTCTTGAGATTGTCGAAACCTTAGCAAAGAGTGGAGTTTTTTCCTTAATTATTGTTGATAGCGTTGCAGCTTTAGTTCCTCAAGCTGAGCTTGATGGTCAAATGATTGATTCTAATGTTGGACTTCAAGCTAGGATGATGTCTAAAGCAATGAGAAAAATAACAGGCGTTTTAAATAAAAACGATTGTACTGTTATTTTTATAAATCAACTTAGAGAAAAAGTTGGTGTAATTTATGGAAGCAATGAGACAACAACAGGAGGACGCGCTCTTAAATTTTATTCCTCGGTTCGTATAGATATTAGAAGAGCAGAAGCAATTAAAGATGGAATGAATATTGTTGGCAACGTTATGAATATTAAAGTTGTCAAAAATAAAGTCGCTCCACCATTTAAATCTTGTAAAGTTGATATCATATATGGCAAAGGAATTTCTAAAGAAGGTGAATTATTGGATTTAGCAATACAACATGGTATTGTTAAAAAATCTGGTTGCTGGTACGAAGTTTATGGAGAAAGAATGGGTCAAGGTAGAGAAACTGCTAAAGCCTATTTAAGAGAGAATATCGAAGTATTTAAACAAATTAAATCAGAGATTTTAGAAAAGAAAGCTAAACCAATTAGAGAAGCCGAAATATAGATTAAACACAATTCCTCTTTATAGAGTAATATAAATTGCTTGCATAATCCTTTTTAGTGGAGGATTAGTAAAATGAATATTTTTTCAAATGTCTTAGTTGACTCACCAATTGATTTAGGGATTTCAATTTTATTGATTGTTATCGCTTTAATTCTTGGTCTTGCAATTGGCGGTTTCTTAGTATTTTTCTTAGCAAAAGAAAAAGTAAAAAAAGCTGGAACAAATGCTGAAAAAATAGTTAATGATGCAAATATCAAAGCTGAAAAAATTCAAAAGAATGCACAAATTGATGCAAAACAAACTATTTTTGAAATGAAACAAGAAGCCGAAAAGGATATTAAAGAAAGAAAACAAGAAGTTGTTATTCTTGAAAATAAACTCATTCAAAGAGAACAATCAATTGATGCTAGAGATCAAGCTTTGCTTAAAAAAGAAAATGCATTAGATGCTAAAGAAAAGAATCTTGATCGTCAAATTGAAGAAAATAAGAAAAAAGCAGAAACTTTAAACGAAAAGATCAATTCTATTGTTCTTGAACTTGAAAAAGTTTCAAATTTAAGTGAAAAAGAAGCAAGAGAAGAAATTTTCCGTAGAGTTGAAGAAAAAGAAACTCAAAATATTGCTAAATATATGAAAGAAAAAGAAGATGAAGCTGAAAGTTTGGCAGCTGAAAAATCTAAAGAAATTCTTGCAATGGCAATGGCTAGAAACGCACAAGATGTAACAAATGAAAGAACTGTTACAACTATCTCCCTTCCAAGTGATGAAATGAAAGGAAGAATCATTGGTAGAGAAGGAAGAAATATTAAATCATTAGAACAACTTTTAGGTGTTGATATCATAATTGATGATACCCCTGAAGCATTAACCGTTTCTTGCTTTAATCCAATTAGAAGAGAAGTTGCTTGTAGAGTTTTAAATTCTTTAATTAAAGATGGAAGAATTCAGCCAGGAAGAATTGAAGAAGTTACTAATAAATGTCAAAAAGAAATTAATGAAATTATCAAAAAAGCTGGTGAAGAAGCCGTTGCTAAACTTGGGATTTCTAATATGAATAAAGAACTTGTTGCTCTTGTTGGGCGACTTAAATACAGAACAAGTTATGGCCAAAACCAATTAACTCACTCTATTGAAACTGCTCAAATTTGCGGAGCTATGGCTAGTGAACTTGGTTTAAATGTCCAACTTGCAAAAAGAGCTGCTTTATTACATGACTTAGGAAAAGGACTTGATTATGAAGTAGAAGGAAGTCACGTTGAAATCGGTGCTAGACTCGCTAAAAAATATGGTGAAAATGATCTTGTAGTTAACGCTATTGAATCTCACCATGGTGATGTTCCTGCAAAATCAGTTATTGCTTATCTTGTTCAAGCCGCTGATACTTTATCTGCTGCTAGACCTGGAGCAAGAAGCGAAACATTAGAATCATATATTAAAAGAGTTGAGCAACTTGAGAATATTTGTAAGTCTTATGATGGCGTTCAATCTTGCTATGCTATGCAATCTGGAAGAGAAGTAAGAGTTATGGTTATTCCAGAAAAAATCAATGATTTGCAAGCTTTTAAATTAGCTCACGATATAAAAGAGAGAATTGAAAACGAAATGAGTTACCCTGGACAAATTAAGGTTAACGTCATTCGCGAATACCGCGCGCAAGAGACAGCAAAATAATGAACATTCTTTTTGTTGGTGATATTGTAGGTAAAGTAGGTAGAAAAGCACTAAGCGAAAATTTAACGCAAATTAAGGAAAAATACGATATTGAGTTTGTTATTGCAAACGGCGAAAACATATCTCGAGGCAAAGGAATAACGAAAAATCACTATGATTTTCTTATTAAAAGCGGGGTTGATTGCATAACTTTAGGCAATCACTATAAAGATCGTGAAGATATTAAAAATTATATCGATAGAGTCGATAAACTAATCAGACCTCTTAATTTAAAAGAAGATTTTCCAGGAGTTGGAACTAAAATTTTTTATAAAAACGGAGTTTCAATTAGAGTAAGTAATCTTTTAGGACTTGCTTACTCTAAAATTCCTGTTAACGATCCTTATTTAGAGATCTTAAGTGTTATTGAAACTGATGATAGTGATATTCATATTATTGATTTTCATGCTGATGCAACAGGTGAGAAAAAAGCCTTTGCGTATGCTTTAAAAAACAGTGTTAGTGCAGTAATTGGAACGCATACTCACGTACAAACGCGTGACGCTCAGATTTTAAATGGCTCTTTACTTTATATTACTGACGTTGGAATGTGTGGAAGTTATAATAGCATTTTAGGTACAGAAATTAATAGCGTAATAAATAGGATTATTCTTCACGACGAAACTAAACATTTTGAATATTTGGATGAAGATGATAGACTTTTCTCTGCAGTCGTTTTGAAGTTCGACGATTTAACATTAAAAGGAACTGAGATTATTCCTATTTATATTATTAATAAGCGAGGCTAAGTATGGGTAGAAATGTAATTGTAGAATCAATGCCAGATTTAAATAAAGCAAGAATGAGAGTTGGTAAAGTTGAAACCATCAATTTTTCATATAAACCAAGCGAAGAATTAATCAAACATTTTTCAGGTAAAAAAGTTTTTATTAGAACTTATGGCTGTCAAGCTAATATGAGAGATGAAGAAACTTTACTTGGCTTACTTTCTTTAATTGGTATGACTCGTACCGAAAATCCTGATGAAGCTACAGTTGCTATTTTAAATACCTGTGCCGTAAGAGAAAACGCTGAAGATAAGGTCTATGGTGAGATTGGACAATTTAAAGCAATCAAAGCAAAAAACAAAGAATTAGTCTTGATGCTTTGTGGATGCATGGTTGAACAAAAACATATTGTTGAAGATGTTTTAACAAAATTCCCTCATATAGATATTTTCTTTGGAACTCATAATTTAGAAGATGTTTTAAACTTACTTGAGAAATTTATTCAGGATAAAAAACATTGTCGTCACGTTGATGTTTTATCTCAAGAAGGTAATATTATTGAAAAAATGCCAGTTACAAGAGTTGATGATTATAAAGCTTTTGTAAACATTTCTTATGGCTGCGATAAATTTTGTACTTATTGCATCGTTCCATATACTAGAGGCAAAGAAAGAAGTAGAAATATAAAAGACATTTTAGAAGAATGTAAAGTTTTAGTCGATGCAGGTTATAAAGAAATCACATTACTCGGTCAAAATGTCGATAGCTATGGAAAAGATTTAGACGATGGCATAACTTTTGCAAAACTTCTTGAAGAAGTTGCAAAACTTGGAATCCCTAGACTTAGATTTTTAACGAGTTACCCAAGTGATTTTAGTGATGAAGTAATTGATGTAATTGCAAAATACGATAACATCATGAAATATATTCATCTCCCTATTCAAAGTGGAAACGACAACGTCTTAAAAAGAATGGGTAGACGTTATTCAAGCGAAGTTTACTTAGATTTAGTGTCTCGTATTAGAGCTAAAATTCCTAATATTGCAATATCAACTGATATTATTGTTGGCTTTCCAAATGAAACTTATGAAGAGTTTTTAGATACCATTAAAGTTGCAATGAAAGCAGATTATACAAGTGCTTTTACCTTTATTTATTCTCCAAGAAAAGGTACGCCAGCTGCAAAACTTGTTGATGATGTAAGTTATGAAGAAAAAGTTAAAAGATTTAAAGAACTTGTTGATAACTTAGAAATTAATTTTAAAAAACATGCTGATGAGATGGTTGGAAAAGTTTACGAAGTCCTTGTTGAAGGAGAAAGTAAAAAGAACAAGGATTTACTTTCTGGCTATGCTGAAAATATGAAAGTAATTCACTTTAAAGGTGATAGTTCTCTTGTTGGAAAACTTGTTAAAGTTAAAGTAACTGAATCACATGTTTACTCTTTAATTGGAGAGTTAGTGAATGATTAATCAAGAAATTTTATCTAACATTCAAAACTTAAAAAAAGAGATTTATAATACTAAACTTTTTAGTGAATATTTTAACCTTAAAAACGAACTTAAAAATTCAAAAACCTTGCAAAACACTGATAAAAATATTATTTTTGCAAATTATAACTCGCTAAATAATGAAGAAAAAAAGCGTTACGCTTATATAAAAATGAATTCTTCTAAATCTCCATTGCTTTATAATTTCTTTATGTTAAAAGAAGAAGTTGAAGATTATATTGAAGAAATTAATAAACTTTTATTTTTATGATTTATGCTGTTTTAGGTGCAACGTGTTCTGGGAAAAGCGAAGTCGCAGAAAAACTTAGTCAAAAATATGATGCAATCGTCATAAATTTTGATGCTTTTCAAATTTATAAAGAACTTGAAAAAGGAACTGCGAAGCCTTCTAAAGAAGAACTTACTTCAGGAAGATACTTTTTATACGATTACGTTTCTATATTAGAAGATTATAGTGTAAGTCGTTATCAAAATGATGTTCGTTTACTTTTAGATAAATATAAAGATAGAAATATTATTTTAGTAGGGGGGACTGGGCTCTATTTAAAGGCGGCTTTATTCGATTACAAGTTTTTAAAAGAAGACCCAATGCCAGAAAATTATTTAAGCGATTTAACAAATGAAGAACTTTTTAAAAAAGTTTTAAATTTTGACCAACAAGATGCCCTCAAAATCGGTATTAATAATAGAAAGAGACTTTTAAGGGCAATATATATTTACGAAACCCACTATAAAAGCAAAACGGATCTTAATGAAAACGGGAAAGATACTTTGCTTTATAATGTCAAGTTTATAGGAATAGAACTTGAGCGAAAAACTCTTTATGAAAGAATAGATAAAAGAGTTGATTTGATGTTCGAAAATGGGTTAGAAGAGGAAGCGAAATATTTATTTAGTCATTATGACAATTCTTTAAGAGCTCTTCAGGCTATTGGTTATAAAGAATTTCTTCAAAGCGATGATGTTAACGAAGTAAAAAAATTAATTAAAAATAACACTCACCATTACGCAAAAAGACAGATGACATTTTTCAAACATCAATTTAAGGATGTAGAATGGAAGAAATTAGATGAATTCTAGTATTGATTCTCGTTCAAAACTTTTATTAGGCGAAGACTTTGGGAAAATAAAACTTTATAAAATAGCCGTAATTGGACTAGGAGGCGTAGGTTCGATTATTCCTTTATCGCTAGTTAGAAGTGGTATTACAAAATTAATTTTAGTGGACGGCGATAAAGTTGAGATTACAAATTTAAATAGACAAATTGCTTATACTCGTGATGATATAGGTAAATTTAAAAGTGAAGTTTTAAAAGAAAAACTCTTTTCTATTAGAGAAAAGATTGATGTTCAATCATATCCACTAATGATTGATGAAAAATTTGAGTTTAATGTCTTTAAAGATGTTGACTATCTAATTGACTGCATTGATGATTTAAAAGCAAAAGTTTTACTCGCTAAGTTTTGTAGTGAGAATGATATTAACTATATTTCTTCGATGGGAACAGGAAATAGATTAAATCCTGAGAAGCTTTCTGTGGTAAAATTGAATAAAGCAACTGGAGATCCTTTAGCTCGCAAGTTTAGATATTTATTAAAAAGAGAAAATGTTGATTTATCAAAAGTCGATGTAGTTTTCTCTTCTGAAGAACCAATTGTAAGAGGAAAAAAAGTTTCTTCTATGGTTTTTGTTCCAAATGTTGCAGGGCTATTATTGAGCTCTTTTGTATTAAGAAAACTGATTGCAGGAGAATAGTTATGAGATTAGAAAATATTGTTAAAGTCGCAAAAAGATTTGGAATTGGCGAGGAATTTGTCGAAAATTATGGTAAATATAAGGCCAAAGTTGACTATAAAAGTTTATACGAAAGTGTAAAAAACAAACCAGATGGCGATTTAATCTTGGTAACTGCGATAACTCCTACAAAAGCTGGAGAAGGTAAAACAACAACAACTATATCTTTAATTGATGGTTTAGCAAAAATTAATCAAAAAGCTATAGGCTGCCTTAGAGAACCTAGTTTAGGTCCTGTTTTTGGTTTAAAAGGCGGAGCTACTGGAGGAGGCAAAGTCACTATTGAACCTCATGAAGATATCAATCTTCATTTTACTGGCGATATGCATGCACTTACTAGTTCAATAAATTTAATTAGTGCAGTCATAGATAATCATATTTATCAAGGGAATGAGCTAGATATTGATCCGAATCGAATCGTTTGGAAAAGAGCTCTTGATATGAATGATCGAGAACTTCGTGAAATTGAAATTGGATTAGGTAGTGATAAAAATGGCATTAAAAGAACTGACCATTTTCAAATTACCGTTGCAAGCGAATTAATGGCAATATTATGCCTAGCAAAAGATGAAGAAGATTTTATTAAACGCGTCAAAAGAATAATTGTAGCTTATAGTTATGATGATAAGCCTATTTATTTAGAGGAATTAAGAATTTCAAACGCAATCTTGAAATTAATGCGTAATGCTTTGAATCCAAATATTGTTCAAACTCAAGAGCATAACCTTGTTTTTGTTCATGGTGGGCCTTTTGCAAATATTGCTCATGGATGTAGTAGCTTACTTGCTACAAAAGTTGCCTTAAAACTCTCTCCTATTGTTGTTACGGAAGCTGGTTTTGCTTCAGACTTAGGTGCTGAAAAATTCTTTGATATTAAATGTCGAATTGGAAACTTAAAACCAAAAGCGACAGTTTTGGTTGCAACTATCAGAGCTTTAAAATTACATGGTGGCGTCGATTTTGAAGATTTAGATAAAGAAAATCTAGAAGCCTTAGAAAATGGATTTAAAAATCTTGAACAGCATTATCAAAATCTAAGAAAATATGATGTTCCTGTTGTAGTTGCGATAAACCATTTTAAATCTGATTCAGATAATGAAGTTAAAAAGCTTATCGAACTTTTAAATAAAAATTATTATCCATTTGCTTTCTTAGACGGATATTTAAATGGCGGTAACGGAAGCAGAGAACTTGCTAGTAAAGTCATGGAAATATTAGAAACCAAAAGGTCTAATTTCCATCCACTTTATAAATTAGAAATTAGTATCAAAGATAAAATTGAAACTCTTGCAAAAGAAATTTATAGGGCATATGGAGTGGAGTATAGCGAAGAAGCGGAACGCAAAATTAGTTTTTATGAAAACTCTGGTTTTATTAATTTACCAATTTGTATCGCAAAAACCCAATCCAGTTTTTCTGATGATCCTAAATTATTAAATGCACCAAGAAATTTTAAACTCCACGTTAAAGATATCTCTTTATCAAATGGGGCCGGTTTCTTAGTGGTATATTGCGGAAACATTTTAACTATGCCAGGTTTGCCAAAAATTCCTGCGGCAGTAAAAATGGAAGATGAAAGATTATAATAAACTATACAAAATTTAAAAAGTATTTAGATAATCTAATTTATTGAATTTTGCCATTAATGGTTTAAAACATAAGTTCTCTTTTGTGTTTATTAAACTATATCGGCTATGGTTAAAATTGGCATAATTTGATAGAATAGTTGCGGTTAAATTTATGGTAGATGACAAAAAAAGGAAAGAACCAACTTCTTTAGAAATTAATGAAGGTAACGATTTTAAAGAAGTTGATGAAATAAATAAAAATCCTGCAAATCAGGATGATTTTGAAGAGAATTTAGAATCTGATTACGAGCATAAAACTTCTGAAAAAGATGATATTTTAAATGAAGTAATTACAGAAGATGTTCAAGAAGCAAAAGCTGAAAAAGATAAAGTTAAAGAAAAACAAGAAAGTAAATTTAAATATTTAATTTATTTGTCAATTATTTTAATTATTACAGCTTTTGTTTTGTGGTTTAATTTAACTCAAACAACCACCGGTCCTGACGGAGAGCAATGTCAAGTATATGAAACAATTCCAGATGTTTTAGGACATATAAATCTTGGTTTCTTCTTTTTACTTATAGGGTCAATCGTTTTTGGTTTTTTGGTCTCAGCTATTATTCTTCGGGTTTTTTCAAAACTTTATACAAAGCATTATAAGTTGCATCAAGCGCTTGCAAATTCATTGATAGGTTCTTTTTATAGCGCTATTACACCTGGTTCAAGTGGAGGTCAATTTGCCCAAGTTTATATATTTAAAAAACAAGGCATGGCTATATCAAGCAGCGCCTCTATTCTTGTAATGAGTTTTATTGTTTATCAAATCTGCCTTATTCTTTTTGGAGCAATCTCGCTTATTACAAGTATGCATGCAATTTTAAACATTAATGTTGTCCCAATTAGTATTGGTGATCTTCATTTTGATTTACCAATTTGGATTTTTATTGCTTTAGGCTTCTTTTTAAATCTCATAGTTATTTTTGCACTTGTTTTTATGTCGTTATCAAGGAGATTTCAAAACTTTGTTTGCAATGGCGTAATAGGTTTACTTGCAAAAATTAGACTTATTAAAGATCCAGAAGAGAAAAGAAAATCGATCAGATTACAAGTAGAAAATTATCGTATTGAATTTAGAAGATTACAATCTAATTTAGCATTTACTGGGTTAATTTTCTTAATTTATTGCTTTTCGATAATTAACACCAACATACAACCTTTTTTGTGTGGATTAGCTTTAAATGCTTTTGATCCTTCATCAATTGATACTTTTGGTGAAGTTATGGCTAAAATTTATGATAGTATTGTCTATTCAAACTTCCATCAAATGGCTACTGGGTTATTACCATTGCCAGGTAGTGCTGGAGTAAGCGAAATTGTTTTCGGAGCTCTTTTTGGACCTACAGGACATTATTTTAGCGAAAGTTTTTATTTAGAAGGTGGCGGAATCAATATTTTGTTACTTTTATGGCGTTTTATGACTTTCTATATTCCATTTATTATCAATGGTATAGTTGCTGCTACTTATAAATCTAGAGGTATGCCAATTGCTGAAAGAATTGTACCTGTTGGCGATAAGAAAACTATGCTTACAATTTCGTTAGAAACATATCAAGAAAGAAAGTTTACTTCTGATATTGCCTATGAAACAAGAGTCATGGAACGTAAAGAATTATTAGAACGTATAAAAAATACAACTAAGAAGAATACTAGTAAAAAGAAACGTTCAAAAAATGACGATAGTGAAGAGATAAAAGAAGAATAATGAATATTGCAATATTTTCTGATACATATCTCCCTGAAATAAACGGGGTTGCAGTTAGCGTTAATTCACTTTTTAAACTATTAAAAAAGTATGGGCATAATGCTTATGTTGTAACAACAAGTAGTGAGAAAGAGATTTCTTTTGTTGATGATGTTATAAGGATTCCTGGTTTAGAGCTTAAAAAACTTTATGGCTATAAAGCATCATTTATTTATAATGAAAAAGCTTTTCAAATTCTAAAGAAACTCAATTTAGATCTTGTCCATATAAATACTGAGTTTGGTATTTCACAATTCGGTTTTATTGTTGCTTCAAAACTTGGAATTCCAAGTGTTTATACATACCATACAATGTATGAAGATTACACCTATTACGCAACAAAAGGTTATTTTGATCGTTTTTCAAAATGGGCTATCAGAGAATTCGATAAGTCGTGTATGAATAGAGCGACTGAAATAATTTCTCCAAGTGAAAAAACAAAGATTTATATCAGATCTGTTGGTGTTGAAAAATATATTAATGTTGTTCCTACAGGCTTTGATTTTGAAAGATTCATTCCTAATCAAGAAAAGATAGAAAAAGCAAAAGAAATGAAAAGAAAAATCGGCTTAAATGATAGCGATAGAATGCTTTTATGTTTAGGTCGTATAGCTAAAGAAAAAAGTTTTGATGTTATAATTGAAGGTTTCGCTGATTATCTTAATAAATATTGTAATGATATCTCTAGCTATTTAGTTTTTGTTGGTGATGGTCCTGCAAGAAGTGAACTAGAAAATTTAACAGTAAAATTAAAAATTAATGATAGAGTCAAGTTTGTTGGTAAAGTAGACAATTCGCTTGTTCCTTATTATTACATTATGAGTGATTTGTTCTTGAATGCATCAATAAGTGAAACGCAAGGCTTAACTTTTATGGAAGCAATGGCTGCTAATTTGCTCGTATTATGTCGTTTTGATAATAACTTAGTTGGGGTTATTGACAATAATAAAACTGGTTTTTTCTTTCAAGAAGTTAATGATTTTAAAGATAAGCTAAATTATGTTTTAAATCTTGACCAAAAAGTACAGGATCAAGTTCGTAAAAACGCATTTGAATCAATAGATTGTTTTTCAGAAAAAACATTCTACTATAATATAATCGAGGTATATAAACGTGCACTTAGAAGAAGTTGGTAATATTGATTTAAAAATCAAAAGTGTTAAAGATAAAGGCAATAAGGTAATTGTTACTTTTTCGAATGATGAAAAACTTAAAATAAGTAAAGAAACTTATTTAGAATTTAATATTTGCGAAGATTCATTTTTAACAAAATCTGAATTAAAAGAAATTTCTTCTTATGAAACAAGGGTTGAAATTGTTTCATATATAAAATCTTTGCTTGCCAAAAAACCTTATACAGAGAGAGAAGTTTTCAAAAAAGCTTTGGCAAAATTTGAAAATTATCATCTGGTAGCGGAAGCTATAAAGGATTTAAAAGACAGAAAATGCATTAACGATAATGATTACATTGACAATTATTTAGATTATTTTGATAGAAATAATTATGGAAAATACTTTATCATAAACTATTTTAGAAATACCAAACTTGATGAGGATTTAATTAAAAAACTTGAGTTTGATGAAGAAAACGAAAAAAGAAAAGCCTTTAATTATTTTGAAAGCATTAAAAATAAGTTTGTTAGCAGTAATTTTGCAAAGCAAAAAAAGAAGATTTATGACAGAATGCTTCAAAGAGGATTTAATATTGAAATAATTAATTCTCTCATTAACAATCTTAAAATCGATGAAGAAAACGAAAAAGAACGCTTAGTAAAAGATTTTAAGAAAGCAAAGGCAAAATACTTCCAAACTAACGATAAAAGAGTAGATGCTAATTCTAAAATTGTTAATATTCTTATTAATAAAGGCTATATGCTTGAAGATATTAATGAAATTATTAGTTCTGATAAAGATTTCTTCGATGACGAGGTAGAGATTGATGATTAAGGATTTAAAAGATACTTCTAATGCTTCTGGATTATATTTATTAAAAGACGTTGCTAAATGTGTAACTAATAATGGAAAGCCATATTTTAATCTCCACCTTCAAGATTCATCTGGAGTAATAGATGCAAAAAAGTGGGATGTATCAGATAAAGATAGTGAAATCTTAATACCAGGCAAAATTATTAGAGTAGATGGAGAAGCGCTCGAATATCGTGGTAAAATGCAAATTAAAGTTTTAAATGTATTTGAGGTTAATGAAGATGAAACAGATCTTTCTGACTTTTTGATGGATTCTCCGATTCCTTCAGATATACTTGTAACCAAGTTTAGAAAATATGTAAAAAGTGTAAAAAATCCTGATTGCAAAGCAATTTTAGAAGATATTTTTGCAAGATATTATAAAGATTTCATTATTTATCCTGCAGCAGTTAAGAATCATCATGAATTTTATCATGGGCTTTTATACCATACAGTGTCTATGTGTGAAATTGCTGAGTTTTTAGCAAGTCATTACCAAGATGTAGATTATGATATTTTAATCAGTGGTTGCCTTTTACACGATTTAGGTAAAATAATTGAATTATCTGGTCCTATTGCAACAAAATATACTGATGAAGGATTTTTACTTGGCCATTTAACAATTGGAATGAGTATAATTCGTGAAACAGCCGAAAGAATTAAAATTACAAGTGATATACCACTTTTATTAGAACATATGGTCATCTCACATCATGGAAAATTAGAATTTGGAAGTGCTGTTTTACCATCAACTAGAGAAGCTTTGCTTCTTTCTATGATTGATGATATGGATGCTAAAATGATGGTTTTAGATAAAGCTTATAATGGAGTAGAACCAGGTAATCTTACAGAAAGGATTCCAGCATTAGATAATAGAAGTTTCTATAAGAAAAAATTAAAAAAGTAGAACTTTGAAATTCTACTTTTTAATGTAATTTTATTTAAGTTAATTAAGTTTTGATTTAATTTCTTCAGCGACAACTGGAAGGTTAACTTCCTTAAGTTTTTTGAATTCCAATTTAAATCCATCAGTTGCTGCATATCTAGGAATTACATGAACGTGGAAATGACTGACTTCTTGTCCGGCAGCTTCTTTACAGTTGATTAAAATGTTAATTCCTTTTGCACCGAGTTGTTCGATTTGAACTTGGCCAATTCTTTGAGCCACATTCATTACCTTATTCATTATGTCCTTAGGACAAGAAAGAAAGTTTGGATAATGTTTTTTAGAAATAACTAAAGCATGGCCATATGTAACAGGATTAACATCTAAAAAAGCTAAAACATCATCATCTTCGAAAAGTTTAGCTGAAGGAATGTCGCCATTAACTATTTTACAAAAAATACAATTTACATCATAATCCATATAAGTTCTCCTTTACAAAAAAAGCCTGCAAAAACAGGCTTTTCTCTAATTATTAATCAAATAAATCTGGATAAGTTGAAGCGAAGTAATCATATACATCTTGATCATGGTAATTGATATTACATTGTTCAAGGTAGTATGTAATTGCGTTAGTAGTATAAGTATCTCCACTAGCAAGTGAGTAACCAATTAATCTAGCTTTTTCTTCTCTATCAACTTTAGTAGCCGCATCATCATCATTAGAAATTGCAACAAGGTTAGGAGTAACGATATCTTCAATTTCAACAAGATAATAATTATCGCCATCGTTCCATAAAATAGAATCAATAGTGTTGCTATAAGCATCTTTTCTTAAATATGACTTTTTAGAAACAGGTGATTGATAAATATAAGATCCACGATATGCGTTTTCAGATACGATTGCATTATTCCATTCATTAACAAAACCGAAACTATAAAGTTTGTTTTTGATAGCATCAGGTAAAGAACTTTCGCTCTTTGTTTGCCAATCATTGGTTGTATAATCAGCTACACGTAATTCGTCAGTTTTAATTGCAAATCCGACATTTGGATCGTAATTATGAGAATCGATTGATGTGAAAGTTGTAAAGTTTTCAGCATTATTGGTTTGCGGATCATTTGTTAATGTTGAATATTGTTCAATAAGATCAGCATATGGTGTGTTTTTGTAGTAAGAGAAGTACTTCTCGTTTGCTTCAGTTGTTGCAAAGATTTGATAGTAACTATTGTAGTTATTATTTTCATCATCAATAGCGACATGACCATCCAAACCGGCTGAAGGGTTTTTAGTAGTAGGCACGTCAAATTGACCGTCGGCCAACAATTTGGCGTTATCATTTTCTGCGGTTTCGAACGCAATACCTTTCCAAGCTGTTTCAAGAATTGCATATTCGTCCGCAGTCGACATTTCTTCGAGTCCGCCATTTTCAGTTTTGTCTTCGTCAGTAACGAATTTTTTGATGAAGCTATTGAATAATGCAGGAGCATCTTTTTCGGCGTTATCAGCGATTGTAATATAATTTACTTTTCTTGATTGTGTATTTCCAATTGCTGTGTATTGTTGTTCAAAAATATATTGTTCAACAAGTAAATTTTGGATAATTTCAGGCATAATTGTTTGATTAATATATTCAATATAATAATCAAAGTGAAGAACTGATTTAATTTTTTCGATTCCTTCTTCGGTTGTTGTGTTGAAACTTCCGTCAATTAAAGCGCCCTTTGTGAAGCCGTTTTTAGTTTGTATTGAATCGTTAAATCCAATGAAGTCACCTTTTTCATCTAGGATATAGTGATCGTCGTATTTTGGATTTGTGTATAAAACGTTTTCGAGAGTGTTTTCAGCTCCGCCCAATGCTTCTTGGCTTATATTTATGCTGTAAAGTTGTTCATAAATATTACGAGCGAAAAGTACTTCATAAAATCTATTGTTTCTTTTATAACTTGAGGCATTTGCTTGGCCCCAAAGAGTGGAAACAATTTCATTTTCAATAATCTTTTTAACACTTGCAATTCTAGTATCGAATTCAGCTTGAGAAGGAGCTGTTTCTGATAAAGTTAATCTATAGCCTGATACATCCCAATTATTGTAAGCAGGATGAGAAGCGATAAATGCGTTTTTATCTGCTCCCTCTGTATCATAACCGTCTAAAACGACATTAAATCCGTTAGATTCATCTGCTACTACATAGAAATTTCCGATAACTTCAGTGGCTAATGCATTACTAAGAATTGAATTTATATCGCTTTCATAATTATCAGAATTTTTGATTGAATCATAGATAACATCTAATGTGTTGTGATCTAATGAAATTGGAGTGTTTGTTAAAGGAGTGTCTCCGTTAGGAAATTCAACAGTAATCTTTCCACAAGATGAAAGGAGAAGTGTTGAAGTAGCTAAAGTTAATAATAAAATGTTTTTCTTCATACTATTTATTCCTCACTTTATTGGTTGTTATTGCCTGTATTGATATCGGAATAGGCAGGATTGTAACCAGGAGCACCTTCTTTATAAAGATTTTCATTTCCGAAATCAGCAGCTAAGATTTCAGGAAGCAACATATATTGTCTTTGCTTTGTTTGGGTATTGATTGAATTGAGATAACTAATCCATGCATCTTCTAAAGTTTGAGCTGCACTATCGATAGATGCTCTTTTTTCTTTATTAATATATCTATCAACAGTTTCTTGTATATTGTTGCCAGCGATCTCGTTGAGAGTTATCTTATTTTCACCTTCTGGGTTTAACCATTCATATGTGTCATAAGTATCAATAGAAGTTCTGATGTCTGTAGATAATGTTGAAACACGTGAAGTATATGTGCCAACTCTGTTATTAACATCACTATCAGCATTAATATCTTCAGTTTGAACATAAGTTTTCTTAGGAAGGGTAATACCATTGTCGACATAGGTTGGGAAAGTACCATCTGTTAACCAATATGGTCTTCCAGTTGAAGGGTCAATACCATCGATTTGTTTTGGTGAAACCGGTGCATAATATTGTTCAATAGAAGCTTTTGATCCATCGTTACCTTCTGTGTCAAAAGCAGATCTTTCGATAACAATAAAGTGAATTCCTGAAGAAGATTCTTGATTTCTTACAACAAGAATTGGATTGCCATTAGTATCACAAAGAACATTTTCTTCATGCCCATTTATTGTTAAAGGTTTAAAATTAAGTTTTTGTGCTTCTGTAAGGTTTCGATCAACATTTGTTGAAGTTTTATAGTGTCCATTTTCATCGATATCGCTATAAATTTTAGAATTTCCAGAAACAGGATCTTCACGAGTAATCATGAATTCGCCGTTTTGACCTGTATATGAATCATCATAAACTGGATTTTCGCTTCCAACTAATTCTTTTTTAGAAGAAAGAGCTTTATCAGTGATGAATGCCACATTTCTGTTTTGGAAATATTTATTAAAATAAATGTTTCTTGGAAGGTAATCTTCATCACCACCATAAACAGATGTTCCGTTTTTAGTTGTGACATCTCTAACTCTTTCCATTTCAGCAATAACACCATAAGGAATATAAGAAACACCAAAATTCTCTAAATCTTCTCGGACATTTTCTTTGATGTGTAAATTCTCATATTTTTCAGAATAAGTTGCTTCATTGGTGTCGTGTGTATTATGTAAAATTAAATCATAAGTATATACGCCAAGTTTGAATTCATTAACGAAGCTTGTTTCGTTATTCATGATATATTCTCCACCAAGTTTTTGACCATCTTGTTCGTTACCTGGATCATCAGAATATAAATTTGCTGTTTCAGCAAAACTAGTTCCATTTACAAGTGCGGTGACGACTTGATAAATTTGGTGAACATCTTCACTTGAAATATGTCCCCTTGAATAACCATAATCTTGGTTTGCGTCGACTTGAACTAAAATATGTCTAACGTGATATGGAACTTTTTGTTGAATATATCCGTTTGTTCCATAAAGTAAGTTATATTCATCTTGCAATTCTGGATCTTTTACATCTGGTTTGCTAGGATCATATCCGGAGAATGTTTCAAAATATTCATCTTGAACGGTAGTTTGCATCTCTTCATATTGAAGTTGTAAGAAATATTCGTTTTCTTTTTCTTCAAGTGTAAGGCTTTCGCTACCTGTGACATTTGTGTTTAAATAATCTTCCCAAGTTTGACCATTGTCATCAGCTTTATTTTTCGCTCTTTCGACAGCATCATTTGCAGCATTATTTACTGTTGGCAAAAAATCTTCTAATTTTCCGTCATCTTCGAATGCATTTCTTATAACAATTTCGTTTAAAGCATCAAAAAAAGCAGCGGCGTGGTTATTTTTGTCTTGAGTTAAATATCTAGCAATAATATCGCCAGTGCTTATTTGCAATTCTTTTCCATTGTAGGTGTAGGTAATAATATACCCTTCATCATTTTTTGTTACTGAACTACAACCTGAAAGGGAAACAGCGCTTAAAACCGCTAAAGCTAAGCAAATTGATTTCTTTCTTCTAATCATATCCATTCCTTTCAATACTAAAAATGTAGCTAAAAATTAATTAGCGTTTTTAATTTTATACTATAAGTATAAATAACGCAATTATTTATAATGGTTAATTACAATTTTTGTTTAAAAAAATTTCAATCGAAATTTATTTGTCAATTATTACATAAAAAAGCGGTTAAAATTTAGAAAATAAAACTAAAAATTCGTTAATTTTATAATTTTGATTCACAAAAGTTCTTAAAAACAAAATCTAAAGGTCGTGAAAAAATATTCAATTAATTTTTTCATGATGTTTATTTGAATGTATTTTTTTATGTGAAGACAAGAAAAACAATTTTTATTTATCAAATTGTTTTAAAGACGATTTGAATTAGTATAAAATTAGTTGCTTGAGGAATGACTATGGATACTTTAGAGATAAAAGATTTACATGTTAGTGTAGAAGGAAAAGAAATATTAAAGGGGTTAAACCTTTTAATTCATAAAGGTGAGAAAGTTGCTTTACTTGGTCCAAATGGACATGGTAAAAGTACTCTTTTAAACGCAATTATGGGGAATCCAAGATATAAAATTACTCAAGGCGAAATTTATTTTAATGGTGAAAACGTTCTTGCGATGAAGGTTAATGAAAGAAGTAAAAAAGGCTTATTCTTAGCTTTCCAAAATCCAGTTGAAATACCTGGAGTTATAAGCGCAGATTTTTTTAAAAGTGCTCTTCAAGAACATAATGAGAAAAGAATTTCGCTTTTCCAATTTTATAAAACACTAGATGATGCTTCAAAAGACGTGAAAATTCCTTTTGAAATGTTTAATCGTGCTTTAAACGATGGTTTTAGTGGTGGAGAAAAGAAAAGAAATGAAATCTTACAAATGATGCTTTTAAAACCTAAAATTGCCATGCTCGATGAAATTGATAGTGGACTTGATGTTGATGCAATTAACACAGTTAGTGAATGTATAAATAAAATGTTTGAAAAAGAACAAACTGGGTTTTTAGTTATTTCCCATTATGCTAGATTATTTGAACTTATAAAACCCACAAGAAGTGTTGTAATCATTAACGGAAAAGTAGCTTTAGAAGGTGGCCCAGAAGTCTTTAAACGTATCGATAAAGAAGGCTATGAATGGATCAAAGAAGAACTTAATATTTCTATCGAAAATGAAAATGAAAAAGGAATGAACCAAGTTTCAATTGGTGTTTGTGCAACTAAAGAGATTATTAAAAATGATAAGTAATGTTCAAGAAAAAAACATATCTTTTCTAGACAAAAAAGAGCAAGAAATTAATGTTGCAACAAATGAAAATTGTACTTTAGTTTTGAGCAATATTTTTGACGCTTCATTAAATTTATTTCTACAAAAAGATAGTAATTGTAAATTGCTTGTATTTTTCAAAGATGAAAAAAATAGTTTAGTTTTGCGAGCTAATTTAATGGAAAACGCTAATTTAGAGATATATTTTGCTGATTTTTCTAGTGGAAATTCAGAACTTAGCAGTAATGTAATTTTACTTGGAGAAGGCAGCGAAAGTATCTTTAAATTCTCTTCTTTAACTAAAAATAACGACATAAAAAAATATCAAATTTCATTCTCTCATATTGGAGAAAAAACAAAGTCAAATCTTGAAGGATATAGTGTAAACATGAACACTTCAAAATTAAAAGTTGATGGAGTTTCTCATATTGAAAAAAGCGCAGTAAAAGCAAACGCAAAACAAAAAGTTAAAGCGATTTTATTTGATAAAGAAAGTGCTGCGATCGCTAATCCAATTTTAAAAATTGATTGCGAAGATATTGAAGCAAGCCATGCTTGTGCAATTGGTAGTTTAAACGAAAATCATTTATTCTATCTTTTAAGTCGTGGCATTTCCTTAAGTGACGCAAGAAAGCTTATAACAATCGGCTATTTAAGCCCAATTGTAAATAACTTTAACGAAAGTGATAAGGAAGAATTGGAGAGTTATATTCAAAGGGAGCTTTAAGATGTTTGATGTTAATAAAATAAGAAAAGATTTTCCAATGTTTAATGAATATGCCTTTGGAAAAAATGGTAAAAAAACAGTTTATTTAGATAACGCCGCAACAACATTTAAACCATATTCAGTTATTGAAGCTTGTGATAAATATTATAAAGAAGAAAGTGTAAATGCTCATCGTGGCGATTATGATTTAGCGTATAAAGTTGATACAAAAGTTGATGAAGTTCGTGAAAAGATTGCTAAATTTATCAATGCTAAAAAAATCGAAGTTGTTTTTACAAGTGGTTGCTCTATGAGCATGAACCTTATTGCTTTTGGCTATGGATTTAAATTCTTAAAAAGCGATGATGAAATTTTATTAACGGAAGCAGAACATGCAAGTAATGTTTTACCTTGGTTTAAGGTTTCAGAATTAACAGGCGCAAAAATTCGCTACATTCCTTTAACAAAAGAAGGAAAATTAACCCCAGAAAACCTTAAAAAAGTCATGAACGAACACGTTAAAGTAGTTAGTGTCGCTCAAGTTACTAATGTTTTAGGATTTAAAAACGACATTAAAGAGTTAAGCAAGATCGCTCATGAATACGGAGCACTTCTTGTATGTGATGCCGCTCAAAGTGCCCCACATATGAAAATTGATGTTAAAGATTTAGATTGTGATTTTTTATGTGCAAGCGCCCATAAAATGTGTGGACCAACTGGTATTGGCTTACTTTATGGAAAATATGAATTATTAAAAAAGGTTGATCCATTTATGACGGGCGGCGGAGATAATGCGCGTTTTGATATGTGTGGAAACGTTGCTTACCTTGAACCACCAGCAAAATTTGAAGCTGGAACTATGAATCTTGCTGGAATTTATGGATTTGGAGCAGCAATTGATTATCTAAATTCAATTGGAATGGATAACATTGAAAGATATGAAGCCGAGCTTCATGATTATGCGATTTCTAAACTTAAGACAATCAAGGACTTAATTATTTATAACGAAACTGCTGATAGTGGAATTATAACTTTAAATTACAAAGGCGTTTTTGCTCAAGATGAAGCAAGTTATCTTAATAGTAAAGGAATCTGTGTAAGAAGCGGCGAACACTGCGCTAAATTATTAAAAGATGTCTTAAAAACACCTGCTACTGTAAGAGTTAGTTTATATTTTTATAACACTAAAGAAGATATTGATGCTTTATATGAAGCGCTTAAAAATGGAGGTAATTTCTTAGATGCCTATTTCAATTAGTCCTCAAATGATGAGAGAAATCATAATGGATCACTATAATAATCCAATAAACAAAAAAGTGCCTTCAAATATTGCTGATTATAAGAAGATTAGAATGGATAGTGATTCATGTATTGATGATATTACTATTTATTTAAAAATAGAGAACGATAAGATAGTTGATGCTTGTTTTGATGGAATTGCTTGTACAATTTCAACAGCTTCAACTGATATTTTATGTGAATTAATTAAAGGTAAAACTAAAGAAGAAGCTTTTTATATCACTGAGCAATATAAAAATATGATTTACGAAAAAGAATTTGATGAAAATGCTTTGGATGAGTTAATTGTTTTTATAAATACTCATAAACAAGCCGCAAGAATAAAATGCGCAACTTTAGGATCGACTGGAATCGATGCGATTCTTAATGGAAATGATGATAAATAGTTATGAAAAAAGAAACTGAGTTAAACTTAAAAGAAGAAAAAGAGTATAAATACGATTTTAAAGATGATGCAAAAAGCATTTTTTCAACTGGAAAAGGAATTAGCGAAGAAGTTGTAAGAGAAATTTCAAAAGCTAAAAACGAACCAGAATGGATGCTTAATTTTAGACTTGATGCATTTCATAAATTTGAAAAACTCCCTTTCCCTAAATTTGGACCTGATGTTTCTAATTTAGATTTTGATAGTTTTACTTATTTTACTCGTTATGCAAAAGGCGATAAAAATTCATGGGAAGAAGTTCCTGAAACTATCAAAAACACCTTTAAAAAACTTGGTATACCAGAGCAAGAACAAAAGTATTTAAGTGGCGCAGCTACTCAATACGAATCTGAAATGGTTTATCACAATATGCTTAAAGAAGTTGAAGAAAAAGGTGTTATCTTTTTATCAACTGATATGGCATTACAATTATATCCAAATTTAGTAAAAAGATTTTTTGGTACTGTTGTTCCAGTTGCTGATAATAAATTTTCGGCTTTAAACGGAGCTGTTTGGAGTGGCGGAAGCTTTATTTATGTCCCGAAAGGCGTAAAACTTGAAAAACCATTACAATCTTATTTTAGAATTAATAATGAAAAAACAGGTCAATTTGAAAGAACTTTAATTATTTGTGATGAAGGAAGCGACGTACATTATGTTGAAGGATGTACAGCTCCTATTTATTCAAAAGAATCTTTACATGCTGCCGTTGTTGAAATTATTGTAATGAAAGGCGCAAAATGTCGTTATTCAACTGTCCAAAACTGGTCGAATAACATCGTAAACATGGTTACAAAAAGAGCTTTTGTCTATGAAGATGGTGTTATGGAATGGATTGATGGCAACATAGGAAGTCAAGTAAACATGAAATATCCAGCTTGTATATTAAAAGGAGAAAGAGCAAAAGGAATTTGTATTTCGATCGCTGTTGCTGGAAAAGGACAATATCAAGATGCTGGCGCTAGAATGGTACACGAAGCACCTAACACAACAAGTTCAATCATTTCAAAATCTATTGTTAAAAATGGCGGAACAAGTAATTATCGTGGAACTTGTAGAATTAAAAAAGAAGCTATTAATTCCAAAGCGCATGTTGAGTGTGATACTTTGATATTAGATAGATTTTCAAATTCAGACACTATTCCTAAGAATGAATGTCACAATAATTCAAGTTTTCTTGAACATGAAGCAACAGTCAGTAAGATTAGTGAAGATCAATTATTCTATTTAATGAGTAGAGGAATTAGTGAAAAAGATGCTACTCAAATGATTATTATGGGATTTATTGAGCCATTCTCTAAAGAACTTCCTATGGAATATGCTGTTGAACTTAATCAACTTATTAAATTAGATATGGAAGGAAGCGTCGGTTAATGATGAATTACGATTATGATGTAATTGTAGTTGGTGGAGGTCACGCAGGTTGCGAGGCTTCTTTTGCATGTGCTCATCGTGGCGACAAAACCTTACTTATAACTTTAAATATAAAGATGGCGGCTAATATGCCTTGTAACCCTTCAATTGGAGGAAGTGCTAAAGGAATAGTAGTTAGAGAAATTGATGCTTTAGGTGGTATGATGGGGAAAATTTGCGACCAAGAATACCTCCAAATGAAGATGCTTAATACTAAAAAAGGGCCTGGTGTTCAATGTTTAAGAGCGCAAGCTGATAAACATAGGTATCCACATCATATGCAAGAAGAGCTTTTAAATACTAGGAATTTAAAAGTGATTGAAGGTGAAGTTAAAACTTTATTACATGATGAACATTCAGTTTTTGGTGTTACTTTAGAAGACGGAAGAGAAATAACTTCTAGAGCAGTAATTTTAGCGACTGGTACATATATGAATAGTGAAATCCTAAGGGGTCACAATAAAATTAGCCAAGGGCCTGATGGCGAAAAACCAAGTGTTGGTTTAAGCGATTATTTACTTTCGATGGGTATCAAGTTACAAAGATTAAAAACTGGAACTCCTCAAAGAATCGCTAAAGAATCAATAGACTTTACAAAAGCTGAAATTCAATATGGGAATGTTGAAGACCAAGCTTTTAGTTATGAAACTCACTCATTTTTGCCTATAAAGGATCAAATTCCTTGCTGGCTTATTTACACAACACCAAAAACACACGAAATTATACGTGCTAATTTAGATAAAAGTGCGATGTATGGCGGGATTGTACAAGGTGTTGGACCAAGATATTGCCCATCCATTGAGGACAAAATTGTTCGTTTTGCTGATAAACCTCGTCATCAACTATTTTTAGAACCTGAAAGTTATGATTCTAATTCAATCTATTTACAAGGTTTTTCAACTAGTATGCCTGAAGATGTTCAAGAAGACATGGTTCATTCCTTGCCAGGCTTAGAAAAAGCAAAGATTTTAAAATATGCTTACGCTATTGAATATGATGCTTTAGAAAGTGATGAATATGATGTTTCATTAATGGTAAAGAAATGGCCTGGCTTATTTGTTTCTGGGCAAATTTGTGGTACAAGCGGCTATGAAGAGGCTGCAGGTCTTGGCTTAATGGCCGGAATAAACGCTTCAAAATTTATCAAAAATGAAGCTCCTTTTGTTTTAAAAAGAGATGAAGCTTATATTGGCGTTATGATTGATGATTTAATTACAAAAGGAACCAAAGAACCTTATAGACTTCTCAGTAGTAGAGCAGAATATAGGTTACTTTTAAGAAGCGATAATGCTGACATGAGATTAACTGAATACGGTCATGAATTAGGATTAATTAGTGATTCTCGATATGAAAAATTCATCGATAAAAAGAATAAAATTTCTAAGATTAAAGATATTTTAGAAAAAACTTATTTTGGCGAGACTAGTTCATTAAATGAATACTTGATGAGCTTAGGATATGAAAAGTTATCTAGTGGCGTAAAAGGAACAGATATTCTTAAAAGAAACGGAGTTTCTTATAAAAAATTAAAGAGATACTTAAACTTACCTTCTGAACTTTCATTAGATAGTCTTGGTGACTTTCAACTAGAAGTTATGGTTAAATATCAAGGTTATATTGAGAATGAAAGGAAAGAAGCTCTTAAATTAAGAAAACTTGAAAACATTAAACTTTCTCCAAATCTTGATTATATAAATATGGATGGATTAAGACTCGAAGCTAGACAAAAATTAGATCGTGTAAGGCCAACAACTGTTGGTCAAGCAAGCAGAATTAGCGGAGTTAATCCTAGTGATATTTCTGTTTTAATTTTACATTTAAAGAAAGGTGCAAACTAATGGATATTAACTCATTAAAAAATATATCTTTCTTAAAAGAACTTGATGATGCTAAATTGGACAAGCTTCAAAAATATATGTCTTTAACGCTAGAAGAAAACAAGAAAATTAATTTAACAGCCTTAGATGATGAAGAAAGTTTCATCGTTAAAAACATTCTTGATTCTCTTATGTTAGTTGAAAGTTTAAAAGATGATGTTAGTGAAAAGAGTTTTATAGATATAGGAAGTGGTGCTGGACTTCCAGGAATTCCACTTGCTGTATATTACCCAAATACTTATTTCTTTCTTTTAGAGCCAACAACTAAAAGAGCTAACTTCTTAAAAAAAGTAGTTGATGAACTATCTTTAAAAAATGTAACTGTTATTAATGAACGTGCTGAAATTTTTGCAAGAAGGTCACCAAAGAAATTTGATTATGGAACTGCAAGAGCAGTAGCAAATATTAACATTCTTCTAGAACTTGCTATTCCTTTATTGAAAGTCGGCGGAACTTTTATAGCCTATAAAGGAAAAAACTACGAAAATGAGGCTTCTAGTATATTTTCAGTATTTGACAAGTTGAAAATTAGTGAAAAATTGGTAGTTAAAACTGAGCTACCTATAGCAAATGGAGAAAGAATTTTAATATTTTTTCAAAAAAATGATAAAACCCCAAACATTTACCCTAGAAATTATAGTTTAATAAAAAAGAAACCATTATGAAGAACTGGATTATATCAATAGTAAATCAAAAAGGTGGTGTAGGAAAAACCACAACAGCTATTAATTTAGCTGCATCTTTAGCACGCTTAAAAAAGAAAGTCCTTATTGTTGATTTTGATGCACAAGGAAATAGTTCAAGAGGTTATGGTATTGATATTTCTTTACTTAATAAAACTATTCATGAAGCTATGATTGGCAAATGTGATGTTAATTCGTGTATTAAAAAAACGTTAGTTAAAAACGTCGATATTATTCCTTCAAATTTGAGATTATCAGCTTTCGAAAGTGAAATTTATGATATAACCAATGAACCTTTTACGGTTTTGAAAAACACTTTAAATAAAATTACCAAAAATTATGATTTTATTTTGATTGATTGTCCACCAAGTTTAGGATTGCTTTCAATAAACGCATTAACAGCCTCTAATTCAGCAATAATTCCAGTTCAATGTGAATATTTTGCAATGGAAGGTCTTGCCCAAATCCTTTCAACAATTAAAAAAGTACAAGGTTCTTATAATAATGAATTAGAAATTGAAGGTTTCTTATTAACAATGTATGAAACTCGTTCAAATTTAGGAAAAGAAGTCGTCGGACAAGTTCGCAATTTATTTAGAGAAAATACTTTTAACGTAGAAATACCAAGAAACATATCAATCAGTGAAGCTAGTGGAAAGGGAATGCCTGTTCTTTTATATAAACCTACAAGCGCTGGAGCCAGAGCTTATTTACAATTAGCAAAGGAGATTTTAGATAATGACAGTAGAAGAAAATAAGGAAGTAGTTATTCAAAATGATTTAAAAACTTTAATTGAACGTTTTTCAAAGAATGATGTAATTCAAGAAATTGATCAAAACTATCAAAGAGAGAACGTTAAATATCTTTCTTGTGATGAAATCGTTGATAATTCATTTATTAAAGGTGCAAAAATCGATAAAGAAACTATTAAAAATATCGAAAAATCTATCATTGAAAGAGGGATTTATAACCCTTTAATAGTTAGAGAATATAAAAAAGGGAAATATGAAGTTATTCTTGGAAGAAAAAGATGGATTGCTTCTAAAAAATTAGATTATAAAAAGATTCCAGTTATAATCAAAAAATATGATGATCAAGAAACACTTTTGATTTTACTTTGCGATGCTAGAGAAAATAAAAATTTTAATCCTATTGAAATTGGACTTGTTATAAAGCATTTAGCTGATGACTTTAATTATAAAAAGAAGGATATTGCTGATATTATGCATGTTTCAAGTGGACAAATTAGTAATTATTTATCCTTACTTAATATGCCTAAAGATGTAATTTATGATATTTCAACAAATAAACTTTCTTTCGGACATGCTAAAGCGATTTCTAGATTAAAAGAAAAAGACATTAAAGCAATTATAAAAAGAATTTATGAATCTAATTTAAGTGTTCGTGAAACTGAAAAACTTGCTAGTAATTTAGAGTATAAGAGTTTAAAAACAAAAAAACCTTATTCAATAAGAAAGAAAAATAGATCTATTATTATTAAAATTAACGAAGAAGAAAAGTTTAATAAAATCTATAAAAAAGTTAATGAATTTTTGAAAAAAGAATTCTAGTAATGCTTATTTAGTGTATAATTTAAGTGCTTCAGGGATAGGTGAAATTCCTTATTGGCGGTATACCCCGTGCGAGATAACTCTCATGAACTAGTGAAATTCTGGTGGCAGCAGTAAAGTCTGATATAAAGAAGTACTTTTTACTTTTTTAGGACCTGAAGTATTGGAGGTCCTTTTTTAATGAATACAAAACGTAAAAAAATTATTGATTATATTTCACAAACTGCAATTTTTGGTGGAATAGCTGCGATCTTGTATTGCGTGCCAGGTTTGCAATTTCAATTACCATTTCTAGCTCCTAGCTTTATGTCAATTCATCTTGATGAAATACCTATTCTTATTTCTTCATTTGCTTATGGCCCTTTACTCGGAGTCTTTGAAATTATCTTAAAGACTTTAATTAAATTACCAATGACTTCAAGTTTATGCGTGGGTGAATTAGGAGATATGTTATATTCTTTTGCTCTTATAATACCAGCTGCTCTAATTTATAAGCATAATAGAACCATAAAAGGAGCAATAATTGGGTTGAGTGTAGGTGTTCTTGCGAACTTATTTATGACATCTATTGTAAATCTTTATACTATTTTTCAATTTTATAAATTTGTTTATGGATTTGAAGATGGATATATTGCAGGTGCTTTTAATGCAATATTTAACTGGGGAATAACTAGCGATTTAGATGCTCGACTTGCAATTCTTCTTCTACCATTTAATCTTGTAAAAAATGCAATAGTAGTGGTTTTCACTTTGCTTTGTTATAAACCATTAAGATTTCTTTGTGAAAAAGTTTATAAGCATTAAAAAAGGTCGTTCCTAGTGAACGACCTTTATTACTTTTTATTTTATAAACTATTCTTTTTCAATAGCAGCAACTGGACATGATTCAACAACTGTGTCGACCATACCATCATCAACATCAGCGATGACTTCAGCCTTGCCTTCGCCATTGATTGCGAATGATTCTGGGCATGTAGCTGCACAAAGTCCACAACCGATACATGCTTCACTATTAATTTTTACCTTTGCCATTTTCCTTAACCTCCGTAAATTAGTATAACAATTAGAGTCTTTTTTACAAGTTTTTTTGAGGCCAGGACTTCTAAAAAATCACCAAACTCGTGTTAACTATATTATTAAAAAGATAAAAGTTTTTTTCTTTTATTCAAAATTATATGAGTCTTCATAGAATAGAAGTAACTTTTAAAGAAAAGCAAGACATTAAAAATCATAATTTTTGAGCAAAAATCGTTATATATTTTAATTATATTAGTTTAAAAGACATTGTTTTTGTTATATAATAAACCCGATAAAATTCTTAAGGAGGAATTTAAAAATATGGCTATTAAAGTAGCAATTAATGGATTCGGAAGAATCGGTCGTCTTGCATTTAGACAAATGTTTAGAGCAGAAGGATATGAAATCGTAGCAATCAACGATTTAACAGATCCAAAAATGCTCGCTCATCTTTTAAAATATGATTCAGCTCAACGTAGATATGAATTAGCTGACAAAGTTACAGCTACAGATCATTCAATTATCGTTGATGGTGATGAAATCGAAATCTTAAGCGAAAAAGATGCAGCTAACCTTCCATGGAAAAAACTTGGTGTTGATGTTGTCTTAGAATGTACAGGTTTCTATACAAAGAAAGAAAAAGCAATGGCTCACATCAATGCTGGTGCTAAAAAAGTTATCATCTCCGCTCCAGCTGGAAACGATTTAAAGACAATCGTTTATGGTGTTAACGAAAAAACATTAACAAAAGATGATCAAATCATTTCCGCAGCTAGCTGTACAACAAACTGCTTAGCTCCTATGGCTGGTGCATTAAATGCATTATATCCAATTCAATCTGGTATCATGACAACTGTTCACGCATATACTGGTGACCAAATGGTACTCGATGGACCACACAGAAAAGGTGATTTAAGAAGAGCAAGAGCTGCAGCTATGAACATTGTTCCTAACTCAACAGGTGCTGCTAAAGCAATCGGATTAGTTATCCCAGAACTCAATGGTAAATTAATCGGTAGTGCACAAAGAGTTCCAGTTTGCACAGGTTCAACCACAATCCTTGTTGCTGTTGTTGAAGGCAAAGATGTTACAAAAGAAAGCATCAATGAATATATGAAAAACCACACATCAGAAAGCTATGGATACAATGAAGATCCAATCGTTTCAACTGATGTTATTGGTATGAGATATGGTTCATTATTCGACGCAACTCAAACCATGGTTAGTAAATTAGATGATAATCATTATCAAGTTCAAGTCGTTGCTTGGTACGATAATGAAAATTCATATACCAGCCAAATGGTCAGAACAATCAAATACTTTGCTGAATTAAAATAGTTAAATAATTTGATTTTAAGGGTTTAATAATGAACTATTAAACCCTTTTTCTATAATTAAGGAGATTTTAATGAATACAATTGATAATTTAAAAGGAATTGCTGGCAAAAAAATTCTTGTCAGAGTTGACTTCAACGTCCCATTAAAAGGAACTGAAGTTAGAGACGACAACAGAGTTGTTGCTGCTTTGCCTACAATCAAAAAATTACTTAGCGAAGGCGCAGCATTAGTTTTAATGTCCCACTTAGGAAAAATTAAATGGGGTAAAGTTGATGATGCTGAAATCGCTAAACAAAAAGAAAAGAACAACATGGAATATGTTTACCCTGTTCTTGCAAAACATTTAGAAGGTGTCACAGTTAAATTCTCAAAAGCTACAAGAGGTGAAGAACTCAAGAAAGCTATTGATGAACTTAAAGGTGGCGAAGTTTTACTTGTTCAAAATACAAGATATGAAAAAGGCGAAAGCAAAAACGATGCTGAACTTTCAAAAGAATGGGCAAGCTATGTTGATGGCTTTGTAATGGACGCTTTTGGTAGCGCTCATAGAGCTCATGCTTCAACATATGGCGTTCCAGAAATCTTAAAAGCAGCAGGAAAACCAGTTGCTTTAGGTTACTTAATGGAAAAAGAAGTCAAGAACTTAGGTGCTTGCGTTAAAGGCGATAATCATCCTTACGTTGCAATTCTTGGCGGATTCAAAGTCTCAGATAAGATTAAGGTTATTGATTCCTTACTTAAAAAATGCGATAAAATCTTAATTGGTGGCGCTATGGCTTATACATTCTTAAAAGCTAATGGTGCTAAAGTTGGAAATTCCCCTGTTGAAAACGATCAACTTGATTATGCAAGAAATTGCTTCGCAAGTGGTAAAATCTTACTTCCAGTTGATAATGTTATTGCTGATGGATTTGACAATTACAATAAAGATAACATCAAAGTTACAGATGATGAAAATATTCCAGATGGTTTCCAAGGCTTAGACGTTGGACCAAAAACAGTTGCTTTATATAGTGCTGAAATCGCTAAAGCAAAAACTATTTTCTGGAATGGACCAATGGGCGTTTTCGAAGATGAAAACTTCCAAAAAGGCACAGTAGAAGTTTGTAAAGCTATTACTGAAAATAAAGATGCTTTCTCTGTTATCGGTGGCGGAGATAGTGCTGCAGCTGCAAAACAATTTGGCTACGCAAGCAAATTCTCACACGTTTCAACAGGTGGTGGTGCTTCCCTTGAAATGATCGAAAACGATGGTCATCTTCCAGGAATTGATGTCATTGGATAATTTATGAGAAGAAAATTATTACTTGGCAACTGGAAAATGAATAAAACACCAAGCCAAGCTATTGAATTTGCAAAAGCAAGTAAAGATCTTGGTAAACTTGCACGTTCAAATAGAATTGACATGGGTGTTTGTGTTCCATATATTGATTTAGTTCCTGTCAAAAAAATTATTAAAAAGTCTCTTATTGTTGGTGCTGAAAATTGCCACTATGAAGATCATGGCGCATTCACTGGTGAAATTTCAATTCCAATGTTAAAAGAAATTGGAATTTCTTGGTGTATTATTGGCCATTCTGAAAGAAGACAATATAATGGCGAAACAAGTGAAACATGTAATAAAAAGATTCTTGCTTTATTAAAGAATGACATGGTTCCTGTTTATTGCTGTGGAGAATCTTTAGAAACATATAACGAAGGAAAAACAAAAGAATTCGTTAAAGAACAAATTATTACTGGGTTCAAAGATGTTGCATATGAAGATGCAGCAAAAGTAGTAATTGCTTATGAACCAATTTGGGCTATCGGAACTGGTAAAAATGCTAGTGAAGAAATCGCTGAAGATATTTGTAAGTTCATAAGAAAAACTATTAAAGATTTATATGATGTCAAAGTCGCTAATAAAGTTAGAATACTTTATGGCGGAAGCGTTAAACCTGCTTCAGTCAAAGGCTATCTCTCTCAAAAAGATGTTGATGGTGCTTTAGTTGGTGGTGCAAGCTTAGAAGTTGAATCATATAAAGAATTATTAACTTCAATTATTTAATGACAAATAACAACTCACTCTTTTTGAGTGAGTTGTTTGCTTTTTGTTAAAAAAGTTCGCAAATCCTGGCTATTTTTCTTTAAATAACTAAGGTTTGCGAAGTTTAATTTGTTTAAAAAATAATTTTGCAAATATTTTCAAACAATTATTAATTCTAATTGTATTAATAATTAGAGGTAGGAGAAGAAAATGGAAAATTACGTTCAAGAAAATGTTACGAGCCAAATTTTCGAATCTAAATCTAGCAAAAGTAAATTCTATAGCCAAATTTTCCTTTATTTTGGTTTAGGAATTTTACTTACTGCAGTTACTAGTATCTTGGTAAGCGTTGCTTTTAGTCAAATTTGGCCAATGTCAATTATTAGCGATGGAATAGTTTACATCAATGAAGAATCAATGATGGCTTACACGGTCATGCTTATTGTAAGTTTTATTGCTCTTTTCGTTTTGTCACTTGTAATTACCTTTAAATCTTTAAAGAATAGCGGATCGCTTGTTGTCCCATATGTTTTGTATTCAATTGTTATGGGAATTATGCTTTCAAGTGTATCTTTCTTTGTTGGTGATCTTTATATTATTGGTGAAGCTTTATTAATTACTGCTTTACTTTTCTTAGGAATGTGTGGTGTTGGTTATTTAACTCACAATAAACTTGCAACATGGGCTAAAGTCATGATTGGCTTATCAATATTTGTAGTTTTATTCTGTCTTTTAAATTTTGTTTTAATTCCATTTACGATTTTTGGCGGAAATTATGTAGCTTTTGAAGCTTCAATGTGGATTTATATGCTAACAGAAGTTATAGTTTTTGCTTTATTCCTTGTTTTAACAGCTGTTGATATGGCTAGAATTAGAAAAATTGCTGAAAACGGATCTGGAAGTAAAAATATTGCTTTATATTGTGCATTAAATTTATATTGTGACTTCATTAACTTATTTATCTACGTTTTAAGAATTCTAATCCTTCTTGTCGGTAGCAGTAGAAATAATTAAGTTTGATATTAAAGATAAAAAAGAATAAAAAAATAAGATTTCGAAGAGAAATCTTATTTTTTCTTATATAATTCTTTTATTTTCTTTATATCTTTACTTCTAAAGGTGCTTAGATATTTCTTGTATTGTTCATTTAAAAATTTTTCATAACTTGATTCAGCATGCGGATTCATTATAAAGAATTTAGTGTTTTTGATTATATCTGGAAGATATTGTAGATGTGGCCAAACTTCAGGCATATCATAAGGATATTTTTCGTCTTCTGAAACGTTAACTGGCGTATATCTTAAATAGTCTAATACATCGATTGGTAAATCTTGGTTTTTTTCCATAGCTTTTGCCATTGCTAAATATGCTTGCTTGGATTTTGGAGATAACGCTAAATCAACAATTGCAACTGAAATAGGGATTATAGCTTCAGGCAATCCGACTTCATAAGCAGATTCAATCGCGATTTTGGTTCTCATACACGCTTGAGGATTTGCTATTCCTATGTCTTCATAAGCTGTAACTAAAAGTCTTCTTGTTAAAGAATCAAGATCGCCGGCGGCAAGTAATCTAGAAGCGTAAAAAATAGCAGCATTCACATCGCTTCCTCTAATTGACTTTTGAAGTGCACTTACCGCGTCATAATGTCCATCTTCATCGTTATCAATTCCTGAATTTGGAACCTTTATAATGGATTTAACCTTATCTAAAGTTACATTTTCATCTTTATATGTAAAAGAGATAATTTCTAGGTAGTTTAACGCGAAACGAAAATCTCCATTAGATTGTCTTGCAATATATCTAATAGCTTCATCATCAATTTTTAACTTATTATCTAAGCCATTTGGAGAGGCAATTGCTCTTTTTATACCTTCTTGGAGTTCATTTAAGTTTAATTTTTTAACTTCAAGTAAATGACAACGACTTCTTATAGCTTTATTAATTGAGATATAAGGGTTAGCGGTTGTTGCACCAATTAAATATACTGTTCCATCTTCAAGTGCTGGAAGAAGTATATCTTGTTTATCTTTATTTAATCGATGAATCTCATCAATAATAAGAATTGGACATTCATAATTTTTGCTTTGCTCAATGGCATCGACTAGGTCCTTTTTGTTAGAACTTGTTGCGTTAATTTTGAAGTATTTTGCGTGCATTTCATTAGCGTAACATTCAGCAATTGTTGTTTTTCCAGTTCCTGGTTCACCAAAAAGAATAAAAGAAAAAGGAGTTTTATTTTCAACACTTTTTCTTAAAAAACCATTTTCTCCTACTAAATCTTTTTGACCAATTACATCATCTAATTTTGTAGGTCTTAATCTAAATGCCAAAGGTCTTTTCATAATAAACAAATTATACACATTTAAAATGCTATTTTATATAATTATGTTTATGAAAGTCGTACTACAAGTTGTTCAAAAAGCCAGCGTAGAAATCGATAAAAAATTGGTTTCTCAGATTGATAAAGGCTATTTATTGCTTGTATCTTTTACGCAAGGAGATAGTGAAGATATTGCAATGAAAATGGTTGAAAAAATTTCCAAGTTACGTGTATTTTTAGATGAAAATGGTAAAACAAATTTATCAATTTTTGATGTTAATGGTGAAGTTTTATCAGTTTCACAATTTACTCTTTATGGTAATTTAAGAAAAGGAAATAGACCAAGTTATATTGAAGCTTTAAAAGGTGATGAATCAATTATTTTATATAAGAAATTTAACGAATTTCTTAGAGAAAGAAATCTTCATGTAGAGGAAGGTGTATTTGGTACTGATATGAAAGTAAATTTAATTAATGATGGTCCATACACTCTTGTTTTAGATAGTAAGGAATTAGGTTTTTAATCATGAAAATAATGGTTGGTTTAAGTGGTGGCGTTGATAGTGCTGTCGCCGCATATTTATTAAAAAAACAAGGTCATGAAGTTATTTGCTGTTTCATGAGAAATTGGGATTCAATGGCAAATAATGATTATTTAGGAAACCCTACTGTCGATGATGATATCTGTCCTCAAGAAAAAGATTATCAAGATGCTGTTGAAGTGGCAAAAAAATTAGGTCTACCACTTCAAAGAGTAGATTACGTTAAAGAATATTGGGACAATGTTTTTTCTTATTTTTTAGATGAATATAGCAAAGGCAGAACTCCAAATCCTGATGTTTTTTGTAACAAATACATTAAGTTTGGCCCTTTTTTAGAACACGCAAAAAAAGAAGGATGCGACATGATTGCCATGGGGCATTATGCTAAAAGAGTTGATAAAGATGGAAAATCATATTTATTAAAAGCAAAAGATTTAAATAAAGATCAATCATATTTTTTAAGCCAAATCTCATCTTATCAATTATCAAGTTGTCTTTTTCCGCTAGGCGATATAACAAAAGAAGAAGTAAGAAAAATAGCACACGAACTTAATTTGAGCAGCGTTCAAGACAAAAAAGATTCAACTGGAGTATGTTTTATTGGTGAAAGAAACTTTAAAGAATTCTTAAAAAATTATATTCCTGCTAATAGAGGGGATATCGTAGATATCGATACAAACGAAGTTATCGGACATCATGAAGGTGTAATTTATTACACAATTGGACAAAGAAAAGGACTTGGAATTGGCGGCATTAAAGGACTTCCAACAAATGGTCGGTTTGTTTGCAAAAAAGATGTTGCTAATAACATTTTATATGTTGGAAGTGGCAGTGAAGATAAGCATCTTTTCAGTGATTCTTGTATTGTTGATAATATTAACTTGTTCAACGGAAAAATCGAAGACGGAACACATATTAATGTCAAATTTAGATATCGTCAAAAAGATCAAGGAGTAACTCTTTATAATATTGAAGACAATAAAATAAGACTTGTTTTTGATGAAAAATATAAGGCTGTCACACCTGGACAAATCTGTGTTTTTTATGATGGAGATGTTTGCTTAGGTGGCGGAATCATCGATAAGGTTTTTATCAATAACAAACAAATTAACTAAAAAGTTCTTTTTGGAATAAAATCACTCTAACAAAAATTAATAAGATATTAGACGCAGTCTAATAGTTTTTTTCGAACATTTTTTCTTCAATTTCTAACTTTAGGAAAGATAAAAACTTTTTATTTTTATTTGAAAACCTGCAAATCTTTGATAAAATTTAGTAAAAGGGAGAAAGATTATGGCAAAAAAGAAAAAGTCAAGTTTTTTAAGCAACCTTATTTGGTGGGTGTTGATTTTAGGGTTCGTTGTTGTGGGGGCTATACTTTTTATTAGTTTACTTCCAAGCACAGGTATATCTATTAATTATAGTATGGAGCTTCTTGGTAAAACATTTGCTTATAGCATTTCCATTATTGGTTTTCCTGCTTTATTTGGCGGGGAAGTTACAAACTTTGCTTTTACAAGGAATGGAGAAACATTAAATCTTACTGACCTCCCAGTTGGATCTGATTATGCATTTAACGCATGGGTTTTCGTTGGTATTTTATTAGTTTTAGTTGGGACAATAGTAGCTCTTTTATTCTTTAAAAAGAAAACAGTCTCTTTAATTTGCGCTTTATTAATAATTGTTGGTGCTGTTTTCCTTTGCACAGACGGATTTATGTTCCCGATTGTAAATTCTGAAACTCTTGGTGATTTAAGAGAAATTGAAGGTGTTAGTTTCTTAGATCTCCCAAGTTTAATGTTTGGAATATTTAGTGGGGTCGCTGGATTAATCACATTAGGACACGCACTCACAATTAAAAAATAATTTTTAGATTCGATAATAAGGTCCAAAAGAGATTTTAAAGTTCCCTTTTGGACCTTTTAGTTTTTCTTTACATTTATGTTCTAAAAATATATATTTTTAGAGGAAAGAAATTAAAGAGAAACTTTTTTAGAGAGATGCAGTTTGGTGCGATGCATTAAAGTTTAATTTAATTAGCCACTCCAAATTTTATAAATTAACAAGTAATTAAGTGCTTAACGTAAGTTAAGAAATAGGATGGTACCGCGATAAATTCGTTCCTAGTATTTCTAGGATTTTTTTATTTTTAAAGGAGTATTTTATGAAATATCTAACTAGTCAACAAGTAAGAGAAACATGGCTCAACTTTTTTAAAGAAAGAGGACATATGATTGAACCTGGAGCAAGTCTTGTTCCACATAATGACCCATCTTTATTATGGATTAACGCTGGTGTTGCTGCTTTAAAGAAATATTTTGATGGAAGTGCAGTACCAGATTCAAAAAGAATAACTAACGTTCAAAAATGTATTAGAACAAATGATATTGATAACGTCGGAAGAACTGCTAGACACCATACTTTTTTTGAAATGCTTGGTAACTTTTCAATTGGTGATTATTTTAGAAAAGAAATCGTAAAATGGGCTTATGAAATTTTAACTAGTGATAAATATTTTGGAATGGACAAAGATAAACTCTATGTTACTTACCATCCAAGCGACCTAGAAACACGTGAATTATGGATTAAAGAAGGAATGGATCCAGAACACTTAATTCCATTAGAAGGAAATTTCTGGCAGATTGGTGAAGGTCCATGCGGTCCAAATACAGAAGTTTTCTTTGATCGTGGAGAAAAATGGGATCCTGAACATAAGGGTGTTGATCTATTAAGAAATGATTTAGAAAATGACCGTTATATTGAGATTTGGGGCATTGTTTTCTCTCAATTTAATGCTGTCAATGGCGTAAAAAGAGAAGATTATAAAGAATTACCTCATAAAAACATTGATACAGGCGCTGGGCTTGAGAGAATATGCTGTGTTTTGCAAAATACAGATACTAATTTTGAAACTGATTTATTTTTACCAATTATTAAAGATACAGAAAAACTCGCTAATAAACCATATGAAGGCGAATATTTAATGCCTTATAGAGTTATTGCAGACCACATTAGATCATGTACATTTGCTCTTGCCGATGGCGCTAACTTCTCTAATGAAGGGAGAGGTTACGTTTTAAGAAGAATTTTAAGAAGAGCTATGCGTTATGCTCAAAAAATAGGTTTATATGAACCATTCTTATATAAGCTAGTTGATAGTGTTATTAATGTAATGCATGATTTCTATCCTTACTTAGAAGAGAAAAAAGACTTCATTAAAAAAGTTATTAAAAATGAGGAAGAAAGATTTATTAAAACATTAAATAGTGGTGAGAATATCTTAAACACATTTATTAAAGACAAGACTGTATTAAGTGGTGAAGAAGCTTTCAAACTTTATGATACATTTGGGTTCCCAATTGAACTTACAATTGAAATTTGTGCAGATAAAAATGTAAGTGTTGATATTGAAGGCTTTAAGGTTTGCTTAAATAAGCAAAAAGAACAAGCTAGAAATGCTCGTAAAAATATCGAATCTTTCAATAAACAATCTAAAGACTTATTAGAGTTTAAAGAAAATAGTTTTTATACATATGATGATTTACCAGTTGAAGCTAAAATTATTGGTTTATTTAAGGACGGCGTAAAAGTAGAAGAACTTGAAGATGAAGGTGATGTTATCTTCGATACCACTAATTTCTATGCTGAAATGGGTGGACAAGTTTCTGATATTGGCAAAGTTGTAAGTGACGATGCTGAAGCTGAAGTTTTAAATGTTTTAACTGCACCTAATAAGCAACATTTACATCATGTCAAATTACTTTTTGGAACTTTAAAAGTTGGTTCTGTTTTAAAATTAAATGTTGATCATGCTCGTCATTTCGCAATACAAAAGAACCACTCAGCAACGCACTTATTACAAGCTGCTTTAATTAATATTTTAGGCGATGAATGTCGACAAAAAGGTAGTTTTGTTAATGATGAATATTTAAGATTTGACTTCTCTTTTATGAGAAAAATTGACGATATTGAACTCAAAAAAGTCGAAAAACAAGTTAATGATTTTATTAGTCAAGGAATTGAAGAAAAAACACTTGTTTTACCAGTTGAAGAAGCAAAAAAGATTGGAGCTATCTCTCTATTTGATGAAAAATATGGTGATGAAGTTCGAGTAGTTACATTTGGCGATGTTTCTAAAGAATTCTGTGGTGGAACTCACGTAAAGAACACAAGCGATATTGGTTTATTTAAAATTATCAGCGAATCTTCTATTTCAAGTGGTGTTCGTAGAATTGAAGCAAAAACATCTTTAAGAGCTTATGAAGAATTCAAAAACAAAGAAGAAAGACTCAACGAAGCAAAGCAATTAATTGATGCTAAAATTGATTCTGAAATTAGTACTAAAGTTTCTAATTTAAAAGAAAGCATTGCAAATCTCGAACAAAAAGTTCAAAAGTACATCAATGAATTATCTTTAATTAAATCTGAATCTATTATAAAAGACGTTCAAGCTAATGGTTTTGCAGTCGCTTATATGAATGATTTTAATAAAGATGGACTTTTAGCTTTGCTTGACACTATTAAAGTAAAATGTAATTCCTATATTTTAGTTTTAATTGGAAAAGACAAAGGCAAATTTAATCTTGTTTGTGGAGTCAGTAAAGACAACATTGATAATGGTATTTTTGCTGGTAATGTTGTTAAGAAAGTTACATCAATTTTAGGTGGCAATGGCGGCGGAAGAAAAGACATGGCTCAAGGCAACGTTTTAAGTGTTGATAAGATTTCTTCAATTACAAAGGATTTACTTTTAAAATAAGATAATGGAAAAATATATTGGACTAGATTTAGGAACTAAAAGTCTTGGTATTGCAATTAGCGATTCTTTAGGTATAATTCACCCACATGAAAACTTTAATTTTGAAGTCGGAAATTATAAAAAAGCTAGAGAACATCTCATTGAAATTTTAAAGGAAGAAAACATTACAAATGTTGTGATTGGTTATCCTTTACAACTTGATCTTAACGAAGGAAAAAGATGCCAATCTGTTAAAAGATTTATTAATGATATCTTAGTTGTAATGCCTGATTTAACCGTCTTTTATCAAGATGAAAGTTTTTCAACAATCGAAGCTCGCGAAAGACTAAGAGAACAAAACGTTAAAGAAGTAAAAATTAAGCAAATCATTGATATGATGAGTGCTGTTGTTATTTTAGAAGATTTTATAAGGAGTAAAGTTAAAAATGGAACCGATAAATGAAAATCAAATAGTAATTTATGACGAAGAAGGTAAAGAGTATTTAATGAATATCCTTTTTACCTATGAAAATCCAGATAGAAATGCACAATATGTTTTTGTATATGACGATAATAACCCCGAAGAAGTTATCGTCATGAAATATAACGATGAACATGAATTATTCGAAGTAACTGATGAAGAGGAACTTAAAGAAGCTGAGGAAGTTCTTGATGCTTATAACGAGGATCCTACGATTCAAGAATTTAAAGATAATTAATGCAAGATTTTGCTGATTTTGATATGATATTTAATCGATAAGTGAGGAATAAAAATGGCTACAAAAGATATTATTTTAACTCAAGAAGGTCTTGACCAATTAAACGCTGAATATAGAAATTTGATTGATGTCGAGCGTCCAGCTGTTATCGAAGCTCTTCAAAACGCAAGAGCTATGGGTGACTTAAGTGAAAACGCTGACTATGATGCTGCTAGAAATAAACAAGCTGAAATCGAAGGCAGAATCCATGAAATTGAAAACATTTTAGCTAATGCTAAAGTTGTTGAAGAAGGCAAAGGAAAAGCAAAAACAATTAACATTTCTAACGTTGTTACATTTGAAGATTTAAGTGATAACTCAACATTAACTGTTAAAATTGTTTCTAGCATTGAAGCTAATCCATTATCTAATGCTGAAAATATTAAAATTTCCAATGAATGTCCTTTAGGTGCTGCACTTATTGGCCATAAAATTGGTGATGAAGTCGTTGTAAAAGCTAATCCAGATTATAAAGTTAGAATTATTGACTTCAAATAATAAAAATTTTTAAGAAATTTATTAATGACTCCTTTTGTACTTTATGAAAGGAGTTTTTTTATGTTAAAAGTTATAGCTGTAGTCGTAGTTGCAACGATAATAGGAATTGTTGCAATGAATTTTATTCCAAAGCTCTCAGGAGGTGGCAATGAGGGCGATCCTACTCAAGTCGTTGATGATCCAAACAAGTTAACAATAGGAATCACCGGTCAAGTTGTAAAACCTGGGAATTATATCTTAGAAGCAGAGAGCACTCTCCAAGATTTAATCGATAAATCGGGAGGAGTTAATTCAAATGCTGATGATAGATGTTATTACCTAGATTTAGAAGTTAAAGCAAATGAAGAGTATTACATAGCTCCAAAATTTGATTTAAATGATATTTGTGGTGATGAACCTCTTCCAAAAGTTAATGTAAATGACGCTTCTAAAGAAGAACTCATGACGATAAGTGGAATTGGCGATGCAATCGCGACACAAATTGTGACTTATCGCAATGATAATGGGATTTTCTATTGTTTAGAAGACATCATGAATGTAAGTGGTATCGGAAACGCTACTTTTGAAAAGCTTAAAGATTCAATTTATCTACATGAATAATTAGAATGTATATTTTCACGATATTATTAGTTGCTATTTCAGCACTATTAATAACGAAACTAAATACACTTGTAATCGGCATTGCTGTATTATTCTTTTCTTTACTCATTTTTCTTAAGAAATTTCGCTTTGATAAGAAGAAATTAATAATTTACTTTTCAATATTTGGGTTATTTTTGCTTTGTGGATGTATAAATATTAGCTCGCTTCAAGAGGCAAATAACTTTGCAGGAATAGTTATCAGGCGAAAAGAAAATTATGTTGTTGTTTTTGATGGCTTAGAACAGTTTTATGTTTATTCGAAAAATAATGAAATTAATCTTTTTGATATTATTAAAATCAATGGAAGTTTTGGGGATATTACTTTTACAAGCATAGAAAGTGAATTTGACTTCAAAAATTACTTAAATAAACTCGGAATTGAACGTCAAATATACCTAAATTCATATACAACATTACTAAAAAATCCTATCGATTTTAGTCTATTTAATAATTACATATTTAATCAAATAAATAGCAAAAAATCTAAAACAATTGTAAATACATTGTTTTTAGATAATGTAAATTTTGATGATTTCTTTAAAAATAGCATTTTAAAGAACGCAATATTCTTTTTGCTTTCTTTTTCAGGCATTTATTTTAATTATTTTATTTACAAAGCTAATTCTTTTTTTAAAAACCATTTTAATAACAAAATTGCAACCATTTTAACCGTTTTGTTGGTCGCACCTTTATTTGTTTTAAACGTTCAAAGTTTCATTGTAAAAAGACTTTTGGTTTTTTACCTAGTAAAGTTTATTTCAAATAAATTTGGGATTAAAGATCCCTTAACAATAAAGTCTTTTTCGTATCTTGTATTACTTATAAATAAATATAATTTGTATCAATATGGTTTTATTATGCCGCTAATAATTTCAACAGTAATGAGTTTTTCAAGAATGCTTTTTAAGAGAAAAAAATGGTATATAAAAAAGTTTGCTCCAATGCTATTAATTTTTATAACTATCCTTCCTTTTAACATTCAATTTAATAACTCATTCAATGTTGTTACAATATTATTTTCATTTATTATAATGCCAATTATCCGATTTTTAATAGTTATGATGTTACCTTTAGTGATACATATCAAAATCCCGTTTTTAGAGAACATTTTAGATTTTTTCTATGATTTGATAGTTAAATTAGACATAAGTATGTTTAGTGTTAATGTGCCTCCTTTTGATGAAATAACTTTAATAATTTATTACCTAATTTTGTTTATCTTATTATATTTTTTAGAAATAAAATTTCAAAAATTTTATAAACCTGTTGCCCTTTTAATAACTTCATTTATTCTCTTGTATTCTTTACCTATAAAAAACACTTTTACATCGAAAGTATCATTTATTAATGTCGGTCAAGGAGATTCAACGTTAATAAGAGTTAAGAATAAAACTATATTAATTGATACTGGAGGAAATTTACATAAAGATATAGCAACAAACTCTTTAATTCCTTATTTTAAAAAGAACAGAATATATAAAATCGATGCTGTTTTTATAACTCATTATGATGTTGATCATTACTATGCTCTTGAAAGCTTAAAAGTCAATTTTAATGTATTAAAAGTTTATGATTATAACAATTTTAATGAATATAATAACGAGATAATTCCTATATACAACTTAAATAATAATTTTTCTAATGTTGTAGATGAAAATAGTAGATCATTAGTACTTGATGTTCGAGTGGATGATAAAAAATTCCTGTTTATGGGAGATGCGCCGATTGAAATTGAAAAAAATATTTTGGACAATTATGAAAATTTAGACTGTGATATTTTAAAAGTCGGACACCATGGTAGTGACACAAGTTCTTCTTTAGAATTTTTAAAAGAAGTTTCTCCAGAAGAAGCCGTTATTAGTTGCGGAATCAACAACTCTTATGGACATCCACATGAAGAAGTAATTAAGAATTTAGAGAAATTAAATATCAAAATTAGACGTACTGATTTAGAAGGAACAATAGAATATACGATCTAAAAAATGTAAAATTAATGAGTATGATTTATTTACTTTATGGAAATGAAAACACGATGATCAATAATCGTGTTAAGAAAATAAAAAGAGAAATTTTTTCTGAATCCGATGAATATATCGTTAATTTTGATTTAAAAAACGATAGTTTAGGTAGTATTATTGATGAAATTAACCAATTTTTCTTGATTGGTGATGCAAAATTAATTGTTGTTGATAATGTAGAAATTTTTGAAAAAGAAACTAAAGATAAACAAAAAAACAACCTTTTAAAAGAACTATTTAATTCAATCGAAAACATAGGTGAAAATATAAACCTTATTTTCATCGTTCATAATTCTTCCATAAATGTAAAAAGTGATTTATATAAATTAATACTTAAAAATGGCAAAATTCTTGAATTTAAAGACATTCAAAAGAGTGATTGGCCGGTTTATGCTAATCAATTTTTTAAGAAAAGAAATATTACTATATCAAATGAAGCACTTAATGAACTTATAAAAAGATCAAATGGCGATTTAAATACCTTTAATAACGAAGCTAACAAACTAATTATCTATAAAATCAATAATATTACATTAGAAGATGTAGAAGCTCTCGTTCCTCAATCACTTGATGATGATGTTTTTAAGATCATGAACTCCTTAAATGCTGGCGATAAGCAATCCGCACTTAAAGTTTATTATGATTTAAGGGTTAAAAACATTGAACCAGTTACTTTAATTAATCTTTTTGCTTCATCATTGTTATTTACACTAAACGTTAAAAATCTTTTAAACCAGAATATAAAAGTCGATGAAATAGCCAAAATTACTGGAAGTAGTACTGGAAGAGTCTATGTAACTATCAAAAACGCTAAAAATTTTTCTTTTGAATTTATTTCTTCAAAATTAGAAAAGTTAGAAGAACTTGATCGAAAAATTAAACATAGTGAAACAGATAGATTTTTAGCTTTTGAAACCTTTTTAATTGAATATTAATGTTAACGCAAAAAAAGAGCATAACAAGTATGCTCATCAATTTTAAGTTTAATTAGCCGTTTTTAATTACTTGCCGATTTTGTTAACTAATAATTGAAGGTTAGATTTTTGTCTGTTAGCTGTACCTTTGTGTTCGATACCTTTTGTAACAGCTCTATCAATAATGGAGAATGCTTTGACTAAAGCTTCTTTTGCTTTTGCAGCATCATTAGCTTCGCATGCAACTCTAACAGCTTTCATTGCAGTTCTTAATTTTGATTTATAAGCAACGTTTCTAACTCTAGCTTTTTCGTTTGTGAGAATTCTTTTCTTTTGTGATTTAATGTTTGCCATAATAATTACCTCTTTCGATACGAAAAAGATTTTATCATAAAAGAAGTAAAAGCAAACACGAATTGATAAAATAAATAGCCGGAAAGTTTAGAAAAATATGATTAAAAAAGATTTAAGAATTGTTTACCTAGGAACACCTAAAATTAGTGCTATTGTTTTAGAGAAATTAATAGCAAATGGATACAACATTGTAGCCCTTGTTTCACAAGCAGATAAGCCTCAAGGAAGAAAGATGATTTTAATGGCAACCGAAACGAAAAAAGTTGCTGAAAAGTATAATATTCCTGTTTTTCAACCTGCAAAATTGCGCGATGATTATGCTTTTTTATATGATTTAAAGCCTGATATCATTTTGACTATGGCCTATGGACAAATCATACCTAAAGTAGTGCTTGATATTCCTACATGCAGTCCTTTAAATTTACACGGCTCTTTATTACCAAAATATCGTGGAGCTAGCCCTATTCAAGCTGCTCTATTAAATGGTGACAAAGTTACTGGCATCACATTAATGGAAATGGTTGAAAAAATGGATGCTGGCAGAATGTTTTACAAAAAAGAAATTAACATTTCAGAAGACGATAATTACGAAACATTATCTTTAAAATTAGCCGATCTTGCTTACGAAACTTTTGATGAAGGTATTCAAGATGTAGTAGATGGAGTTAATAAAGGCGAAGAACAGGATGAAAATTTAGTAAGTTTTACTAAAAAAATTAAGTCTGAAGACTCTCAAATTACGTTTAGAGAAAATACTGATGAAATCGTAAATAAAGTAAGAGCATTTTATCCTGATCCAGGAACATTTTTTGTTTATCAAAATGTTAAATATAAATTAGGCAAGGTTAAAAAAGTTAAAAATATTCATAATTCAACCCCTGGTTTAATTCAAAATTATGATAAAAATGGGTTTTTTATTGAAACTGCCGATGGAGTAGTTTCAATTGAACAAATTCAAAAACCAGGAAAAAACATGATGGATTTCAAATCTTTTTTTAACGGAAATCAAAATTTATTCAAAAAAAGTGAAATTATTTAATGAAAAAAGTTGAATTATCAGTTCACGAACTTGTTGATTTTGTCCTTAGAAAAGGCAGTATTGATACCCGAACTTTTAATGCTATAACGATGCAAGAGGGTACAAGACTTCATTCAATTTATCAAAGTAAACAAGGTGATAATTATTTAAAAGAATATCCTTTAAATGGTTATTTTACCTACCAAGATTATTTGATTTATCTTATTGGAAGAGCAGATGGCATCATTTTAAAAGATATTCCAATTATTGAAGAAATTAAGTCTACAAACGCAGATTTAGATAAATTTTTTGAAGAAAACGAAGCTTGGCATCTTGGTCAAGCCATTTGCTATGCATACTTATATTTAAGAGAAAAGAAAATAGACGAAATTTCAATTAGATTAACCTATATTTCTCAAATAGATCCATCAAAACTCTTAAAAAAGGACTATAAATTTAGCGAAGACGAACTTTTAAATATAATTAACTCTTATTTTCGCGATTACTTTGAGTTTGCAAGTATCATAGAAATCCGCAATCAAAAAAGAGATGAAACTCTTGAAGAACTTGTTTTTCCTTTTGAAGAAATTAGAAGCGGACAAAAAGAGTTAATTGAATTCACTAAAGAGACGATTGCAAACGTAGAACTTAGTTTTGCAGAAGCAAGCACTGGAATTGGAAAAACTATAGCCTGTATTTATTCAACTCTTGGATATTTAAAAAACAAAAAATTAGATAAAATTTTTTATCTTTGTCCAAAAAATATTAATTTTGATAACTCAGCAAAGGCTTTAGAAATATTAAATAACTATGGATATAAGTTATCTTACGTCGAAATAAGAGCTAAATCTAAAATGTGCCCTTACAATTTAGAAAAAAACTGTAATCCTAATGATTGTCCTTTATCAATTAATTATTACTCCAAATTAAAAGAAGCGTTGAGTGATGCTTTAAAACACGATGATCTTTTCGATAGCGAAACGATTAATAAATATTCGTCGAAATATGAGATTTGTCCTTTTGAGTTTTCTTTAGATTTATCATTATTTGTTGATTTTCTAATATGTGATTACAACTATGCTTTTCACCCAATTTCATATTTAAAACGCTTCTTTGATGCGCCTGATAAAGCATATAAACTTTTTGCTCTCATCGACGAAGCCCACAATCTTATCGATCGAGCTCGTGATATGTATAGCGTAACTTTTGACGAAAAATCATATAAGAATTTGTTAAAAGAAGTGAAAGAATATAAAACAAATGAATTAAATAGAATAATTAGAAAAATAAATAAAGATATTAAATTGTTTAAAAAATTTGAGTTTGAAGATAAACCAATTATTCTTGAAAATATCGACAAAGATTTCATTAGTAAGCTCCAAACTTTTAAGACTGTAATGAGTAAAATTGAAGCGGATAACCCTAAATTAAAACTTAAAAAAGGAAGAGATTTTCTTATAGATTTACATAAATTTTTAGTAATTTTTGATTCCATAAATGACGGATTTAAGATTATTCTGTCAAGTTTTCATGATAATTTAGAAATCAAACTTTTTTGCATTGACCCTTCTGAATACTTAAATAGAACTCTTTTTAAATTTATGGGGGCAGAATTTTTTAGTGCAACTTTAACACCTGTAGATTATTTTGAAAAAGTTACTTTAAATAACGATAAATATAAAAATATAAGATTAGAATCACCATTTGATGCGGAAAACTTCCTTCTCTTAGTTAATCATTCTCTTTCCATTAAATACAAGGATAGGATGGCAACAATTGACGAAGTCTCTAAAGAAATCGAATGTTTTGTCTCTAAAAAAGTAGGAAACTATTTTGTTTTTGTTCCTTCTTTTGAATATTTATCGATGATTCAAGATCGTTTTAAAGATGATGAACGCTTTATTTTTCAAAAAGCAACAATGTCTATAAAAGAAAAAGATGAATTTTTGGCAAATTTTGTAGAAAATCCTCAATCAACAAAGGTTGGAATTTGTGTAATCAGTGGTTCTTTTTCAGAAAGTGTGGATTTGACTGGAGATAGATTAATTGGAGTTGTTGTAGTTGGTGTAGGAATGCCACAAGTTAATTTTGAAAATAATCTAATAAAAGAATTTTATGACTCAAAAGAAATTAATGGATTTGATTTTGCTTACACTAATCCTGGAATAAATAAAGTTCTTCAAGCAATTGGAAGAGTTATAAGAACAAAAAACGACAAAGGATGCGCATTAATCATTGATTCACGATATTCTTATGGAAATTATCGAAAAATAATTGAATCAAGATATAAGAACCTTAAAAGAATAAGAAATATAAACGAACTTAATCTTTCTTTAGAATCTTTTTATAAAAAATAATTAGTGATATACTTTTTGAGTTATGAAATACGACCAATCAAAAATCAGAAACTTTAGTGTAATTGCTCATATAGATCATGGAAAATCTACTCTTTGTGATCGTATTTTGGAATTGACTGAAACTATTGAAAAAAGAGAGATGAAATCCCAAATCCTTGATGATATGGACCTTGAAAGAGAAAGAGGAATTACAATCAAACTTAATGCTGTTACTGTTAATTACCATGCTAAGAATGGTGAAGATTATATTTTAAATTTAATCGACACTCCGGGGCACGTCGACTTTACATATGAAGTTAGTAGATCTTTAGCAGCATGTGAAGGAGCAGTACTTGTTATTGATTCAACTCAAGGAGTTGAAGCGCAAACTTTAGCTAATATGTATTTAGCAATTGATAACAATCTTGAAATTGTTCCAGTTTTAAACAAAATTGATCTTGCAAGTTCTAGAATTGAAGCTTGCAAAGAAGAAATTACTTCGCGAATTGGACTTGATGGAGAACATGCGATTCCTGTTAGTGCTAAAACTGGCGAAAATATAAAAGAAATTTTAGAAAGAATAGTTACCGATATTCCCGCACCAAGTGGTGATAATAACGCTCCATTAAAAGCGCTTATTTTTGATTCATATTACGATTCATATCGTGGTGTTGTTGTTTTAATTAGAGTAAAAGAAGGACAAGTTAAGGTTGGTGACACTATTAAATTAATGAGATCTGGAGCCGAATTTACCGTAACAGAACTAGGAATAAGAACTCCAAAAGAAGTCCAAAGTGACGCTTTATATTGTGGTGAAGTCGGCTATCTTTGTGCTCAAATTAAAGATATTAAAGAAGTTAGAGTAGGTGATACTATCACTTTGAAAGATAAACCAGCGTTATTGCCATTACCTGGCTATAAAAAAATTAATCCAATGGTTTATTGTGGTATTTATCCTAGTGACTCGAAAAAATATGAAGATTTAAAAGAAGCCTTAGAAAAACTTTCTTTAAATGATGCATCACTTCGCTATGAACCTGAAACTTCGCAAGCTTTAGGTTTTGGCTTTAGATGTGGTTTTTTAGGCTTATTACACATGGATGTTATTCAAGAAAGGCTTGAAAGAGAATATGGATTAGACCTAATTTTAACCGCACCAAGTGTTATTTATAAGGTATTTTTAACAAATGGAGAATCTTTTGAACTATCAAATCCAAGCGAACTCCCTGATTTAACAACAATTGATCATTTAGAAGAACCATATGTTAAAGCAGAAATCATGATGCCAAAAGATTATATCGGTCCTGTAATGCAATTATGTCAAGATAGAAGAGGTATTTATAAAAATCTTGAATATTTTGACGAAACAAGAATGATTTTAACCTATGAAATGCCTTTAAGTGAGATTATTTTTAATTTCTTTGACAAACTAAAATCATTTACTAAAGGTTATGCAAGTTTAGATTATGAATTTGAAGAATATAAAGAGTCTAATTTAACTAAGATGGATATCTTATTAAATGGTGATGTAATTGATGCTTTAAGTTCCATTGTTTATAAGCCATTTGCCTATCATAGAGGATTAAAAATTGTTTCTAAATTAAAAGAAGTAATCCCACGTCAACAATTTGAAATACCTGTTCAAGCAGCAATAAATGGCAAAATAATTGCAAGAGCCGATATTAAAGCTGTTAGAAAAGATGTTTTAGCAAAATGTTATGGTGGCGATATTACCAGAAAGAAGAAGTTGTTAGAGAAACAAAAAGAAGGTAAAAAGAGAATGAAATCAATAGGTTCTGTTGATGTACCTCAAGAAGCATTTATGTCAATTTTAAGCATAGATGATGAAGATGGTAATTAACTGAGTAAATAATTAGTAGTGAACTAGTAGTTTTTTAGTAATATTTCTTTCTATTTTAACGAAAAAGACCTATAATGTTTTTATAAATATTTGAAGGGTAAAATTATGGCTAATCTTGATTACATAAAAAAATTTAGCAACGAAATTTATGCAACTAAAAAAGATATAGAAATTGAGATGAAAACACCTCTTGTTGATGGAATTTGGACACAAGTTTTATCATATAGACGCGATTTTTATGAAACAATTCCACTTGTTAATTATGATTCGAATAGATTTTCTATATGTTTAACACCTGTTATTTCTAAGAAAATTAATGCTTTTGAAAGAAAGTTAACAGGTCTTCTTAACGAATATTCAAAACTTCAAAGAAATTATGCAAATGAATATTTTAGACGTAAACAATATAAGAAAATTCTTAAATATATTGCTAAAAAATATCGTATAGATACTCAAGATACTGTTTTAGATGGCATAATTGATGGAACGATTACCTACAATTTGCCAACCGATCAAATGATTTTACAAAGATATTATGCTTGTTTAGATGATATCGAAAAAAATTATTTACAAGATATTACCGAAAATACCATTGGTAATTTCTATTCAAAATTAATGGGCACGGAAGATTTAACTTCCTATTACCGCAAAACTGATTCGAATAAATATAGTGGCTACAATATTGGCGGAGTTAAATTAGGTGCTGCTCCAAATAAAATTGAATCTTTGGTTAATCAACTCATTAAATTTATCAACTATGATAACCAAAGTGTATTAGTTAAAGCAGTAGCAACCTTCTATTACATTTATTACATCAAGCCTTTTGAAAATTACAGCGAAGAAATCGCATTATTAATGATGAAAAAGGTATTTGCATACAATGATTTTAACGAATTATCTGCACTTATTGCTTTCGAAGTCCTTTTAACAGATCGTGATTTACTCGAAAAGAAGATTGCGGATTGTCAAAAAACATATGATTTAACATACTTAGTCGCTCACGTTTTAAGTGTTATCAGCGAAGACTTAAATAAGTTAGATGATGAAATTGTGGAATCACAAAATCACACAATAAGAAAAGAGTTGTATCAAGCTGATGAAGCAAAACAAGATAAACCTTTATATGAAGAACCTTCTTTAGCAGTTAACGTTCCTAATCAAACTTTAGACAATGATAAAGTTCCTCTTACTGAAAGTGAAATGCATAACACCAGTTTCGAGAAACCTGTTGTTGAAGTAGAAGAAAAAGTTGAGAGCGTTGAAGAAGTTAAAGTTGAATCAGAAGAAAAACCAATTCTTGAAGAACCAAAAGTTGAAGAAAATCTCGATAAATATCGTAGTTCCGAAGAAATACAAGCTTATAAAGATTTAGTTAAACCAGTTCAACCTACAATACACGGAAGCGAAAAACTTAGTTTCTCTCAAAACATTGCAATTGCAAATGTTCCAACCGGTTTATCAGAAGAAGAAGCTTCAAAACTAGAATTACATTTAATGGAAATGAATCCAAGTTTATCTCATGGACAAGCTTATTTCTATGCAAGACATTGTACAATCGGCATGTATTATACTGTCGATCAATATAAAAAATGTGTTGGGTGCGCTTACGAAACAGCCCGTACAAGCATGAACAACCTTGTTGTTCTTGGGTATTACAAAAAAGAAATTTTAAAGAAAAAATTTGTATATATACCAGTTAAAAGAAATTAGGAGAAAATTGATATGGCATTTAGAGTTTTAGCAGAATGGTACAATGAACCTTGGGCAATTTTCATTTTCATTGTTTTAATATTCGGAATTTTAGCACTTTGTGTCTTCTTATTTTCTAAATTTGTTCTTAACAAGAATAAAGTTGAAGAAAAACCAACTGAAGAAGAACTAACCAAAGAAACTTTAGATAGATATCTTGAAGAAGTTGATAGTCCTGAAACTCAAAAACAATTTGATGAATACGAAAAAGATAAAGAAAATAAGTAGTCTTTATATACATATTCCTTTTTGTGATTCGATATGTCCTTATTGTGATTTTACAAAATTCATAAGTAAGGACATTTTTAAGTCTAAATATATTGATGAATTACTAAAGGATTTAAGAAAGTTATATAAAAAGAATTATAGATTTAAAACCATCTATATTGGCGGCGGAACACCAACCTGCTTATCCTATCTTGACCTTAAAAGGTTACTTAGTTTTACTAAATTACTTTTAAATGAGAAAGATTATGAATTCACAATTGAAGCGAATCCTGAATCAATAGATGAAAGCAAATTAAGACTCTTTAAATCGTGTAAAATTAATCGAATTTCAATAGGAATTCAAACTTTTAATAAAAATCTTTTAAAAACCATAAATAGAGATTACGGAATTGATTATTTTTCATTAATTAATTTAGTTAAAAAGTATATTAACAATATTAACGTTGATTTAATTTATGGATTACCAAATCAAACTAAAGAAGATTTAGAAAACGATTTAAAAAATATTATTAAGTTAGATATAAAACACGTTTCTACTTATAGTTTATCAATCAACTCAATGTCGATTTTTTATGTAAAAAAAGTAAAAGAAGTGAGTGAAGATGAATCACGATCTTTTTATGACTTAATATTGAAAACTTTAAGAGAAAACGGCTTTGAAAGATATGAAGTTAGTAATTTTGCTAAAAAAGGTTATGAAAGTAAACACAACACAACTTATTGGAAAGATGAAGAATATTTTGGTCTAGGTTGTGGAGCAAGTGGCTACATTTATCCTTATAGATATAAGAACTCTTCATCCTTAACCTCATATTTAAAAGGAAAAAGAGAAGTCGAAAAAGAACTAGTAACAAAAGAAGATGATATTGAATATTTTTTAATTTGCAATTTAAGACTAAAAGATGGATTTAAAATTGAAGATTTTAATAAAAAATTCAACATTGATTTTCTTAGAATATACGAAAATAAAATTGAAAAATTCATAAAAAATAATAGATTAAACATTAAAAATGGCAGAATTTTTTGTTCAGATGAAGGCCTAATTACCTTAGATTTAATTTTGCGAGAATTCATTTAAAATAATTAGCACTTTTATATTGACACTGCTAAATTTCTCTATATAATTTAAGTAGCACTTAGGAAGGAAGAGTGCTAGAAATTAAATTATGTCACTTACAAGAAGAGAGAAATTATTAAAACTAATTGTTGAAGATTTCGTTAAGACAGCAGAACCTGTTGGTTCTAACTATCTTATTAAAAAATATAATCTTCCTATTTCGAGTGCGACCATAAGAAACGAAATGAACGCTCTCGAAAAAGAAGGAATGCTTGAAAAAACACATACATCAAGTGGTAGAGTTCCTTCAACACTTGGCTACGAGTATTACATCAAAAATCTTAGAAACAATAAGATTGATGAAAAGATGAAAAACGAACTCAATAGAGTATTTGCTAACACAAGTTCGGTTGAAGAAATTTTAAGAGAAAGTTGTGAAATTCTCTCTCACATGACTAATCTAGCAAGTGTTGTTCTTGGACCAAGTGCAAGTGAAGAGCATTTGATTTCAATACATCTTATTCCTCTTTCTGAAAATTCATTCACTGCGATATTTGTTACAGATAGAGGCTATGTTGAAAATAAGACGTTTACAACAAATTCTCAATATAAGATTGCTGATCTTAAAAAGTGTATTGAAGTATTAAATGATCGTCTTAAAGGTACTCAAATTAGTGCCTTATGCGATAAATTAGAGAGCTTAAAGCCAATATTGTCAGACTATATGAGTGATTATGCTTACTTATATAACGTTCTCATTAAAACATTCGCAGACATCGCTGCAAATAGAAGTGGGGCTATATATGGTAAAGAAAATTTACTCAAACAACCTGAATTTAAAGATGATGCTAATGAACTTAAAAAGTTGTTCGATCTCTTCGAGAATCCAAGTGATCTTGAAAAGATTATGAATGAAGCACAAAATCGTTTCTTGCTTAATGTAGGTACGGTTGAAGAAAAATATAGTGACGTTAGCGTTGTTTCTAAAGAAATCGCTGTTGATGGCGAAAAAGTTGGAAAAATTGCTGTTATTGGTCCAACTAGAATGGATTATTCAAAAGTATTTAATAGTTTAGATTATATTGTCGATAGAATTATGGAGTGTTTATCACATGAAGATATTCAAGAAGAAGAAGGAGGGAATGATGGAAGAGAGCAATAAATCCCCTGAACAAGAAGTAAAAGAAGAAAAGAAAAAAGAGGAAAAAGTTGATAAAAAAGAAGATTTACTAAAAAAAGCAGAAGCTGACTGTGAACATTGGAAAAACGAGTATTACAAAGCTTATGCAGATATGGCAAATCTAAGAAAAGAAATAGATAAAGATCACCGCGAAGCCATCAAATATCGTCTTGAAGGCTTCATTGATAAAATTGTTGGCTTACTTGATGCCTTCGATATGGCTTTCAAAAATGAACCAACAACAACTGAAATGAAAAATTATCTCACTGGATTCCAATACATTCATAAAACTTTATTAAACGTGCTTAATGAAGAGGGTGTTGAAACTTTAGAACCAAAAATTGGAACTAAATTCGACGCCGCTACCATGCAAGCCGTTGAAGTTGTAGATGATGAAGGTGAAGAGAATTTAGTTAAAGAAGTTACTTTAAAAGGATATAAGTTACATGATCATTTAATTAGAGCAGCTATGGTTGTTGTAACAAAACATCCAAGTAAAGAAGTTAAAGAAACTTCAGAAGAAAACAAAGAAGACAAAGAGGAATTAAAAGCCTAAGGAGGTATAAATTATGGCAAAAGAAATTATTCTTGGTATAGATTTAGGTACTACAAACTCAGTCGTTAGTTATCTTCAAAGTGATGGAACAGTTAAAGTCATTCCAAACCCAGAAGGAACAATGACAACACCTAGTGTTGTTGCTTTTAAAGCAAGTGGTGAGACTATTGTTGGTAATGCTGCAAAAAGACAAGCAATTACTAACCCAGATACAGTTGCATCCATTAAAAGACACATGGGTAGTGATTATAAAGCACATATTAACTGCATTAACAAAGATTTCACACCACAAGAAATCTCTGCAAAGATTCTTGCTTATATGAAATCCTATGCTGAAGCAAATATCGGACACGAAATCAAAAAAGCAGTTATTACATGTCCTGCATACTTCAATGATGCTCAAAGACAAGCAACAAAAGACGCTGGTACGATTGCTGGATTAGATGTTGTTAGAATTATTAACGAACCAACAGCAGCTGCTTTAGCTTATGGTCTTGGCAAAGATAAGAGTGAAAAAATCTGTGTATTCGACCTTGGTGGTGGTACACTCGATGTTTCTATTCTTGATATTGGTGATGGCACTTTCGAAGTCGTTTCTACAGCAGGTGATAACCAACTTGGTGGTGATGACTGGGATAATGTTGTTGCTGATTGGATTAAAGCACAAATTAAGATTGAATTTGGACAAGACATTAATGACAAGATGGCTCTCCAAAGATATAAAGATGCTGCTGAAAAAGCAAAAATTGAATTATCAAGCAGTGTAGAAACCACAATTTCCTTACCATTCATTGGTATGGGTAAAAATGGTCCTATCAGCTTTGAAGCAACCCTTACAAGATCTAAATTCGAAGAAATGACAAGACATCTCTTAGATAGATGTTTAACTCCATTAAATAAAGCTATCAGCGATGCAAAAATGACTTATAACGATATTAACGAAGTCTTACTTATTGGTGGTTCAATCAGAATGCCAGCAGTTCAAGAACTCGTTAGTAGAGTAACTGGTAAAAAACCTAACTTAAGTGTTAACCCTGATGAAGCCGTTTCTATTGGTGCAGCTTATCAAGGTGGTATCTTAAGTGGTGATGTTAAAGATGTTATTCTTCTCGATGTTACACCTTTAACTCTTGGTATTGAAACAATGGGTGGTGTTATGACTCCATTAATCCCAAGAAATACCACAATTCCAACAACAAAATCACAAATTTTCTCAACTGCTGCTGATAACCAACCAGCTGTCGACATTATGGTTTACCAAGGTGAAAGACAAATGGCTCACGACAACAAACTTCTTGGTCATTTCCAATTAGGTGGAATTAAACCAGCTCCAAGAGGAACTCCAAGAATCGAAGTTACATTCAATATTGATGTTAATGGTATTGTTAAAGTTAGCGCAAAAGATCTTGATACTCAAAAAGAACAAGAAATCACAATTTCTGGATCTAATGGTTTATCAAAAGAAGAAATCGATAGAATGGTAAGAGAAGCTGAAGCTAATAAAGAGAGCGATGCAAAACGTAAAGAAGAAGTCGAACTCAAAAATAAAGCTGAAAGCTATATCTCCTCAATTGACCAAGCATTAAGAGAAAAAGGTGATTCAATCGATGCAAAACAAAAAGAAGAAACACAAAAATTAAGAGATGAACTCAAAACAGCTCTTGATAACAATGATATGAACACCTTAAGAAGTAAGATTGGTGATTTAGAGAAAGCTGCAGCATTTATGCAACAACAACAAGCAAATGGTGCTGGACAACAAACTTACACTCAAGACGCAAACGCAGGTAGTGATACATCATCTGCAAATAACACCAAAAAAGATGATGATGTAATCGATGCAGATTTTACAGATAAGAAATAAAATCTAAATTTATTCGAAAAATAGGGAAGTTGTAAGCGACTTCCCTTTACTAGCTTAAAGAGGTATAGAAATGGCAGCTTCAAAACGAGATTATTATGATGTTCTTGGCGTAGCTAAAACTGCAACCCAAGACGAAATTAAAAAAGCATATAGACAACTCGCCAAAAAATACCACCCAGATAACAAAGAAACCGGTGATGCTGAGAAATTTAAAGAATGTACAGAAGCTTTTAGTGTTTTAAATGACGAGCAAAAGAGAAGAACTTATGATCAATTCGGTCATGCTGCATTTGATCAAACAGCTGGTGGTTCAAACCCATTTAGTGGAAGTGGTTTTGAAGGTTTTAATTTCAATGGTGGTTCATTTGACGATTTAAATGATATTTTAAATAAGATGTTTGGCGGATTTGGAGGAGGATTCGGTGGTGGATTCTCATCTAGATCTTCTAATAGAACTGGCCCAAGAAGAGGCGATGATACAATGATGCGTATCCGTATTAATTTTATGGATGCGATTAACGGCAAAACCGTTACTATTCCACTTACTTATGAAGAAAAATGTAGTGCATGTAACGGAACAGGTGCACTTCATGGTACAGAATATACAACATGTCCAACATGTAAAGGTAGAGGAAGAGTTTTAACTCAACAACGAAGTATTTTTGGCATTATTCAACAAGAAACTGTCTGTCCAGATTGTCATGGAAGCGGTAAAAAGATTAAAACTGCTTGCACAGAATGTGGTGGTGTTGGTTATAAAAAGGTTAAAACCGAAATTGATGTAAAAATTCCTGCTGGTATTCAATCTGGTCAACAAATTAGAGTCCAAGGAAAAGGCGAAAGAGGGGCAAATGGTGGCGACAACGGCGATTTATATATCGAAGTAGTTGTTGCTAAACATGATTATTTCACAAGAGATGGAAATGATATCCATATTAACGTTCCACTCGATTTTGTAGATGCATGTCTAGGTTGCACAATCACTGTTCCAACTGTATACGGCGAAGCAGAACTTAAAGTAAATGCTGGAACACAACCAAATGACATTTTAACTTTAAAAGGGAAAGGTGTTAAAGATTTAAGAGGAAATGGCGTTGGTAATGAATACGTTCATATCAACTTAAAGACACCAACATATTTAAACAAAGATCAAAAGAAAGCTTTAGAAGACTTTAAACATGCTACAAAGCAAGGCGATACTTTCTTTGATAAGTTTAAAAGAGCATTTAAAAAATAGTTTTTAAAGTTTATACTTATAACACGAAAAGGGGTAGTTTTATGCCAAAGTGTAAATTCTGTGGAGAAAACATAACTAAATTTGACAAAGAAATTTGCCCTTTTTGTGGCGGCAAAAAACCACTTGAAGGGAATGATACTTTTACTTCAGATATAACGCAAACTATTAATACAGTCGACAAAGTGAAAGTAAATAAATTCAAGGAACGTAAAAAGCTTGTTAATGCTTTACTATGTATGTTTCTTGGCATTTTTGGTGCTGATAGTATATATTTAGGGAAAATTAAGTTAGGAATTAGTAGATTATTAGTAAGTGCTATTTATATTTCAGCCTTGTTTTGCTTGCTTTATTTTATGCCAACAGGTCTTAATCTAGGGTTTTGTTTATTAATTAGCATAGGATCTATTTTCTTAGTTTATTTTGCTATTGGTATTTCTTATTTATTTGTCGATGGTAAAAAAGACGTTAATGGAGTGTATCTAAGATAATGCAAAGATATTTTGCTACTTTGGATAAAAATAAAAATATCGTCATAAATGATGACGATATTTTTCATATTTTAAAAGTCATGAGAATGCGTGAAGGTGATCAATTTGAAATCAATGTAGATGGTGATTTAAAACTCGCTGAGCTCACATCTAGAGAGCATTTTTCATTTAAAATTATAAAAGAATATAATGAAAATCATGAATTGAACGGGTACGTACGTTTACTTTATTGCATTCCGAAAGGCGAAAAACTTGATCTTGTTATTCAAAAAGCAGTTGAACTAGGTTGTAACGAGATTGTTTTAATAAACAGCGAAAGATCCATCGCAAAAATCACTAAGGAAAACAAAGACAAGAAGATTTTACGTTTTAATAAAATTATCAAAGAAGCAAGCGAACAATCTAAAAGAACAAAATTATGTAAATTAACTGACATAATTAAATTCGATGAAATTAAGAATTATTCTGCTGATTTTTCTTTAATTGCTTATGAAAATACTGAATTTACATCAAATGACTTAATAAACCTTTTACCTCCTTTAAATGGCAAAACTATAAATGTTTTAGTTGGTGCAGAAGGCGGAATTTCAAAAAGCGAATTAGAAATTGCTTTAGAATCTAATTACAAAGAAATTTCATTAGGTAAACGTATATTAAGAAGTGAAACTGCTTGTTTTTATATTCTTTCTATTTTATCTTTATATTTAGATTGATATGGGTAATATTTATAACATTTTAAAGAAAAATAGATCCAAAAAAGGATTATCAAATTGTTCAGAAATGGTCTTTTTTAAGAATTTTAGAGGAATTCTTAAAATGAATCCTATTTTTTCTAAGTATTTAGAAATCGATAACGATTTTGATATATTAAAAGCCAATATCATAATAAAAGCGATTATTAATAAAGAAGAACTAGATAACGCAATAAATGATATGTACATTGCTAATGCTAATCTCTCTTTGGATTCTATTAAAGATGATATAAGAGAAAAAATTAGTGATTTACCTTATATTTCTTACGATAATTTTAAAATTTATATCCCATTTTTTAATAAAGCTACAAATATAGTTTACTCAAACGATAGTGAAAAAATGTTTCAATATCCTTATATTGAATTATTTAAAAAGTTTGAATCATTTATTGTTGATCCTTTTGAAACTTACAATATAGAGTTATTCAGTTCTTTATTCACGCAGCTTGTAAAAATATCTGAATCACCTACAGCAGTTGCTTTTTATCATTATGAGTTCAATGCGATTTTTATTATAAATAAGCAAGGTTCTTTGGATAATATCATTTATCTTTTTGATAAATATATGAAAAACCCACATAAATACGACATTATCGAAAAAGTTAGACCTCTTGTTCAAGCTTATTTCGATAACGATTTAAGTCTTTTTATATATACTCTCTATAAAAATGATTTAGTAAGTTATTATGTTTTTAGAAAGATTTGTAAACAATATCAAATATGACGATTTTATTAGATTTTTTAGGTTGTAAGGTTAATAGTTATGAAGTTGAAGCTGTCGGCGAAGTATTTTTAAAAAACGGCTTCACTTTTTTTGACATAAATAAAGATAAAGAGCCAACAGTTATTATCGTAAATACATGTGCGGTCACTCAAACAAGTGTAACTAAAGATAAAAAGGTAATTAAAAGATATCGAAAGCTATATCCAAACTCAGTTTTAGTTGTGATGGGTTGCTACGCACAGTTTGCTTACGATAATATACGTGAAAATTTAGGTGCTGATATTGTTTTAGGCACCTCAAATAGAGAGAAAATTTTCGATTTAGTTTCTGAATATTTAAAAAATCATAAAAAAATAAGTCTTCATGATGACAATAATTCAATTAAAACATACGACAATCTATCTTTAACAAACACATATTTAACAACAAGAGCCTATGTTAAGATTCAAGATGGTTGTAATAATTTTTGCTCTTACTGTCTAATACCTTATATTCGTGGTCGCTCTAGAAGTAGAAAAGCAGAAGATATCTTATTAGAAATTAAAAATTTAATAAGTAATGGTGTCAAAGAAGTTATTCTTACAGGCATTGATATGTCTAGTTATGGCTTAGATTTAGATGATGGTGTTAGTTTTAGCGACCTTATAGAGCAAATTTTAATTCACAATCCTGATTTATACCGTTTAAGAATATCTTCATTAGAAGAAAGTCAGTTGGATGATAAATTTATTAATTTATTAAAAACTTATAAACAATTAGCCAATCATTTGCATATCCCTCTTCAAAGCGGAAGCAGAAAAATTGTTAATTTAATGAACAGAAAATATAACATTGATGAATTTATCTCTAAAATTGCGAAAATTAGAGAAGTTAGACCCGATATTTCAATTACGACTGATGTTATAGTTGGCTTCCCGGGAGAAACAGAAGAAGACTTTTTAGAAAGTTACAATATTTGTAAGAAAATAAATTTTAGTAAGATTCATGTTTTTCCATATTCATCTAGAGAAGGAACCGTTGCAGCCAAACTGAAAAATCAAGTTGATCCTATTACTAAAAAGGAACGTGTTTCAAGATTATTAACTTTATCTAATGATTTGGAAGAAGAATATATCTCTAAATTTATTGGTCAAAAAATTGAATTTTTATTTGAAGAATATAACATAGAAACTAAAACGTATTCAGGACACAGCTCGAACTATTTATCTTGTGCGATTGATAGTGATGAAAATTTGGAAAACAAAGTTAAAGAAGTTATATTTTCCAAAGAAAATTATAGATACTTTTGACAATGTAAAAAAATATTTATACGATATTCATCGTGTTTTTTGGACTTTTTTAAAAAATATCAAAATTTTTATTGACATAAAATGTTGATTCTCTATAATTATCAAGGTAAAGGAGAAATCGTATGGCAGTACCATTTAGAAGAACTAGTAAAACTACAAAAAGAATGAGAAGAACTCATTACAAACTTCATGTCAATGGTTTAAGCGTTTGCTCACATTGTGGTGAACTCATTAAATCACATACAGTTTGTCCAAAATGTGGTTATTACGACGGCAAACAAATTATTAAAAAATAAAATCTCCGAAAGGAGTTTTTTATTTGGAAAAATGGTATCATTTATTTATGAATATTGGATTTTTAGGTTGTTCAAAAATTGGCGTTAAAATAATTGAAGCTTTAAAAGCAAATCCTGATGTTACTCTGTATGGATGTGCTGCTAGAGATGAAGCGAAAGCTATTGATTATAAAAACAAACATGGTTTTTTACATTTATATAAATCATATAAAGATTTAGTTTCTGATCCTAATATTGATTTAGTTTATATTTCTACTTTAATTTCATCTCACTATGAAGATACAAAATTAGCGCTAGAACACGGGAAAAATTGTTTAGTTGAAAAAGCTTTTACTGTGAATTCAAAAGAAGCAGAGGAATTAATTAGAATTTCTAATAATAAGAATCTTTTCTTAGGGGAGGCAATTTGGACTCGTTATATGCCTTCAAGAAAGATGATTAATGAAATTCTAGGTAGTGGAATAATTGGCGATATTTATATGTTATCAGCTAATCTTTCTTATAAAATCGATGATCAAGAGAGGTTAATTAAAAAGTCAATGGGCGGTGGCATCTTATTAGATGTTGGCGTTTATCCTATCAATTTTGCTTTTATGGTCTTAGGTAGCGATTACCAAAGTTTTAAGTCTTCATTAATCTACAAAAATCATGGCGTAGAAGAAACGTGCGTTATAAATTTGTTCTATAAAAACGGAATAGTCGCAAACTTATATTCATCAATGAATGGAAATTCTGATAGAAGCGGTTATATTTATGGAACAAATGGATATTTAAGAGTCGATAACATCAATAATCCATCCGAAATTGAAATCTATACACCTAACACACCTGGTGAAAAAGATATGATTCTCCAAAATAAAATTCATATTAGAGAAGATGTAAATGGTTATGAGTATCAATTTTATGAGGCGATTTTGGCTATAAAATCAAATGTTAATGAACCAATCTCTATGCCACATGCAGAAACTCTAAAAGTAATGAAATTAATTGATAAAATCAAAAGTAGTAGTTTTATAGTAAATAATTAGTAAATAAAAAGTGCATTTAGGAGGAATTTATGGAATACAATAAACTAATTGATAACACTTTATTAAAGGCAGACGCAACAAAAGATGAAATTATTGCTCTTTGCGATGAAAGCAAAAAATATAATTTTAAATCTGTATGTATTAACCCTGATTTTATTCCTACAGCCAAAGAAGCTTTAAAAGGTAGTGATGTTTTGGTTTGTACAGTAATTGGCTTCCCTTTAGGAAGTATGTCTACAAAGGCAAAAGCATTTGAAGCAAAAGATGCTGTCGAAATGGGCGCCGATGAAATTGATATGGTTATTAATATTAGTGCTTTAAAAGATAAAAATTATGAATACGTTTTAAACGATATTAAGGAAGTTAGAAAAGCTACAATGGGTAAAACTTTGAAAGTTATCCTTGAATGTTGTTTATTAACAAAAGAAGAGATTGTTATCGCAAGCAAACTTTGTGTAGAAGCCAATGCAGATTTTGTTAAAACAAGTACTGGTTTCTCAAAATGGGGTGCTAAAGTTGAAGACGTCAAATTGATGAGAGAAACAGTAGGGCCAAATGTTGGAGTTAAAGCTGCAGGTGGAGTAAGAACACACGAAGAAATGCTCGAAATGGTCGAAAATGGCGCTACCAGAATCGGCACGAGTTCTGGTGCAAAATTAATGTAAAAAATTGTTTATTTTAATTTCAATTTTTGATATATTCTTTTTGTTGCAAGAATGGAGGTGAAGAAAAGATGTCTAAAGTAGTAGTTAGAGAAGGCGAAACTCTTGATGAAGCATTAAGAAGATTTAAAAGGCAAGTCAATAAAGCTGGCACCATCCAAGAATGCAGAAAAAGAGAATGTTTCTTAAAAAAGAATCTTAAGAGAAAACTTAAGAGCGAAAACGCAAGAAAGAAATATAGATAAGAATGAGAACTACGGAAAATCGTAGTTCTTTTTTTTAACTTTTTTCATAATTCCCTATGTTGTACTTTATGAAAGGAGATTTTTCATGAGATATTTCATAAAACAACTAGGAGAAAAAGACTGCTCTTTTGCTTGTCTTAAGATGCTTTTAGCAATTACTTATAAGTCGAAGAAGTTTTTATTATATCCGCAAGAAGATATTGATAAAACATATTCATTTCATGATATTTCGGAAATTGCTAAAAAAGAAGGCGTAACTTTATTTGGATTTAGATTCAAAAATAAAGACAATCTACAAAAACAAACAAATTTACCTGTATTAGTTCCGATAAAATCAGGTGATAGTTTGCATATGGTTTTAATTTATAAGATCAAAAAATCAAAATTATTAATTTATGATCCTGCAGGCAAACCATATTGGATTGATTTTTATGAATTCACAAAGATCTGGAATGGTGAATGTCTAGAAATAAGTAAAGTGGAAGGCTCGTTATTTAAATCGAAAAAATATTCATTTGTTTCTAAGCCTTATAAAATTTTAGTTCCATTATTTCAATTTTTAAGCTTTGGGTGTTTAGCAACTGCATTGTTTTTTATCGATTCGAAATTTTTGTTTTTGATTCCACTGTTTTTACTATTTGCATTTATCATATGTAATTTTATCTACAATCGTCTTTTAGTAAACGAGATGAAATCTTTTGATAACACAATTCTTACTAACTTAAATGTTGAATTAACAAGAGATTTCAGATCAAATTTCGCCAAGATGAACAATTTAAAGATGCTATTAATAGGAAGTCCAATTCAAATCATAAACTCTGCTTTAATCTTGGTGTTTGGTTTAGTTCTTTTAGGACTTAATAGTTATATCAATATTATTAACTTTTTAATTGTTGCTTCAGTTTCAATTTGTATTACTTTTTTTGAAAAAAATTATTACTCAAATAACTCAACAAATATAAGCAACTACGAAAACGAAATATTAAACTTAGAAAATGTTAAAAAAGAAATAATGAAAGAAAAGTTATCAGATTTATATAAAAGAACTTACACTTTAATGAATTTTATTAACCTTAAAAGAATTGTAATTATCTTTTTAATAATTTGTCTATCATTAATCTATTGTGCTTTTTCAGGTAACATCTCAATTAACTTTTTATTGTTTCATACTTTCCTTTATTACTATTTAATAGAAAATTTAAATAAATTTGTCGAAGTATGTTTATCAAGTAAAGAGAAGTCTTATTATCTCTCTTTATATCAATATTATTCGAAATAATCGCTAATATTCTTATAAATCTTATCTTTCCACATGCTATAATTAGCATATGAATTTAGAAATTAGCGTTAATAGTATTATTGACAAAGACATAAACAAATATATTCCTATCTATGAAAGATTATTAGAAAAAACTTTTAATATTCTTAATATAAATAGAGATGCTTTTGTTAGTGTTACTTTTGTTGATAAAAATTACATTCATGAGTTAAATAGAGACTACAGAAACATTGATAGACCAACAGATGTAATTAGTTTTGCCTTTTTAGATGATAAAAACGAGGTCATAAAAGGAGATTTGCCTTTAGACCTTGGAGAAATATATATATGCTATGATGTGGCTGATGAAAATAGAATAAGTTATGGTAACTCCATTGAAAGAGAAATCTGTTTTCTTTTTGTTCACGGGCTGTTACATTTATTAGGCTATGATCATATGAGCAAAGAAGAGGAAGAAATTATGTTTCCTCTCCAAGAAAAGATTCTAGAAGGAGAACTAAGCAAATGACAAAAGAAGAATTAGTTGAATACGCAATTGAAGCACGTGAAAATTCATATTCACCATATTCAAATTTTGCTGTTGGTGCGGCTTTATTAACAACTGAGGGCGAAATTTATCTTGGTGCTAATATTGAAAATGCAGCTTATGGATTAGCAATGTGTGCTGAAAGAAACGCAATTTATAATGCTTATTGCCATGGAGTTGAGCGTGATGATATTGAAGCGTTGGCTATTGTTGCTGACACTAAATTGCCTGTTTCTCCATGCGGAGCTTGTAGACAAGTAATTCATGAGCTTTTTCCTCATGATAAAAAAATATATTTAGCTAATTTAAGAGGCGATATAAAAGAAATGACCGCCGATGAATTATTGCCATACGCATTTGATAGTGATGATTTATGAGAAGTGGTTTTATTTCATTAGTTGGTAGATCAAATGTTGGAAAATCTACCATTTTAAACGCGATAATTGGCGAAAAAATTTCAATTGTAACCCCTAAAAGACAAACGACAAGAAATTCTATTCAAGGAATTTATAACGATAAAGATTGTCAAATCATATTCGTTGATACTCCTGGCATTCATAAACCAATAAATGAATTAGGAGAGAAGATGGATAAAATAAGTTATTCATCAATTAGAGACTGTGATATTGCTGTTTTAGTTGTTGATGCAGGCAGAAAATTTGATGACGGCGATCAATATTTATTTGATCATCTTAAATTTGATTGTAAATTAATCATCGCTTTTAACAAGATAGACTTAACAAATATAAACTTGATCAACTCACTAAAAGAAAAATATATTGAACACTATAATCCAATTGCTGTCATTGAAATGAGTGCAATTGAAGAATTTGGAATCAGCGATTTAATAAACAAAATTAAAGAAAATCTTGATGAAGGACCACAATATTATGATTTAGAAACTCTAACTAACGTTGATATTAAGTTTAGAGTGCAAGAAATTATTAGGGAAAAAATGCTTCTATTATTAAAAGAAGAAGTTCCTCATTCGGTAGCGGTCCAATGTACTGAAATTGTTTCAGATGTCTCTCCAGTAGAGATATACGCTAAGATAATTGTAGAACGCGATAGTCAAAAAGGTATAGTAATTGGCGCAAAAGGTAAGATGATTAAAAAGATTGGAACCAAAGCTAGGGTCGATATCGAAAAACTTATCGGAAGACATGTAAATTTGCAACTTGTTGTACAAGTGGTAGAAAATTGGCGCAATTCTAGTCGTTTTTTAGTAGATAACTGGTAGTTATGGATTTAAAAAAGGGATTCATTATTAGCACAAATAAATACAAAGATAACGATTTAATAGTTAATTTATTGTGCGAGGATGAAATAATAAGTTTTAAAGCTATTTCCTTAAATAATAAGAACAAATCCTTGATTAACGATCTTCAATGCTTAAGTTTTGGTGAGTTTGAATTATATAAAGGTGGACTTAAAAATTATACTTTAAGAAACTGCAAAATTTTTTATTCCTTGTATAAAGAAGTATTCTCAAGTAGAGAATATCTTTTTCCATATGAATATATAAAAGAAGTAATTAAAAAAGTTCCTCCTCAAGACGATTTACTTAAAAGTTTTAAATTATTAGATTTAACAATCAGCCATATAATCCAACATAAAGAAGATATTTTAAAAATCTTGATACTTTTTATCGCTTTCTATTTAAGATTTAGTGGTTTTTCAATATCTGAATTAATTGAAAATAGAGTTTTTAATATCTTAAGCAAACATTACAGCTCATTAAATTCTCAAATTGAATTCAAGCAACTTCGCGATACATTTTTAAATATATATAACTCTTTATTTAATAAAAGATATATTTTAGCTAAACAAGATATATTAAAAGTCGACGATAAGTATCTTCTTATTGTTTTCAATGATTTAAACGAAATTTTTGAACAACTTAATGTTATTACCATTAATTCCTTAAATTTATTTTAAATACACTCATAGTAGGTTGACACGTTATTAAACTTTCTGTTTAATTTTATGCGTGAGGTTAGAATAATGGATAATAAATTTGAAAAAGTTGTCACACATTTACAAACATCAGGTTATGTCTTTCAAGGTTCACAAATTTATGGCGGACTTTCTAATACATGGGATTATGGCCCTTTAGGTAGTGAATTAAAGAATAATTTACAACAATTATGGTGGAAGAAGTTTGTTAGTGAATCACCAACAAACGTCGGAATTGATGCTGCTATTTTAATGAACCCAAAAGTTTGGGAAGCTACTGGACACGTTACAACTTTTAACGATCCTTTAATAGATTGTAAAGAATGTAGAGGAAGATTTAGAGCTGACGATTTAGTTAAAGATCAATATCCTGACGTTGATGTTAACGCAATGAGCATTGACGATTTAACGAAATTTATTAAAGAACATCCTGTTAAATGCCCACAATGTGGTAAAAGTAACTTTACTGACGTTAGACAATTTAACATGATGTTTAAAACACATATTGGCGTTACAGAAGACTCCAAAAGTGTCGTTTATTTAAGACCAGAAACTGCACAAGGTGTTTTTGCTAACTTCAAAAACGTTCAAAGAGCTACAAGACGTAAATTGCCTCTTGGAATCGCTAATGTCGGTAAATCATTTAGAAACGAGATTACTCCAGGTAATTTCATCTTTAGAACACGTGAATTTACTCAAATGGAACTTGAATTTTTCTGTAAACCAGGGACAGATTTAGAATGGTTCAATTATTGGAAGGATTATTCCATTAATTTTGTTAAATCTTTAGGTGTCAATGAAGAAAATTTACGTTTTAGAAATCATGAACCTGAAGAATTAGCATTTTATTCAAAAGCTACAACCGATATTGAATACAAATTCCCATTTGGATGGGGCGAAATTTGGGGTATTGCCGATAGAACTGATTACGATTTAAAGAGACATATGTCTTATAGTGGTGAAGCTTTAGACTATCTTGATCCTGAAACTAATGAAAAATATGTCCCTTATTGTATTGAACCAAGTTTAGGCTTAGATAGACTTTTCTTAATGGTTGTAACAGATAGTTACGATGAAGAAGTCTTAGAAAACGGTGAAATTAGAAAAATTATGCACTTAAAACCATTCTTAGCTCCTTATAAAGCTGCAATTTTACCATTAAGTAAACAACTTACAGAGAAAGCTAAAGAAGTTTTTAATGATTTAATTCCTTATATGAATATCATTTTTGATACTACAGGTAGTATTGGAAAAAGATATAGAAGAAACGATGAAATTGGAACACCATATTGTGTAACCATCGACTTTGAATCTTTAGAAGACGAATGTGTAACTGTCAGAGAAAGAGATTCAATGAAACAAGAAAGGATAAAAATTTCTGAATTAAGAAATTATTTATTAGATAGAACATTTTATAAATGAACGGTAGCTTATTCGATTTAGCAAACGATATATTAAAAAGTGCCGACATAGTAGAAGTAATTTCTCACTATATTAAAGTAGAGAAAAAAGGTAGAAATTATACTGCACTATGTCCTTTTCACAATGACCAATCTTTAGGCAGTTTTTATATTTCTAAAGAAAAAGGTATTTTCAAATGCTTTTCTTGCGACGCAGGTGGCAATGCTATTAACTTTGTTCAAAGAATCGAAAATTTGTCATATCGAGAAGCGGTTTTAAAAACTGCTGAAATTATTGGCTATCAAGATAATCGACTTTTAGAAATTAACGCAAAAAGAGTTATTGACCCTGAAATCAAAGCATTACAAGATTGTCTTGCAGAAATTTCTAACTTTTACGAAAACAGTTTATTTTTAACTGAAAACGGAAAAGAAGCATTAAATTATCTTCATAATCGCGGATTAAGTGATGATATTATTAGAAAATTTAAAATTGGATTTGCTCAAGACAAAGGCGAAAACTTAATTGAATATTTAAAATCAAAAAATTTTTCTATTAAAACTATTGCTGATACAGGAATTATCAACCCAAATATTACTCCTTATCGAGATATTAATGCTGGACGTATAACTTTTGCGATTACTGATAACAACAACAACGTTGTCGGATTTAGTTGTCGAAAGTTTAGAGAAAGTGATCAATCAAATTCCAAATACATAAACACATCTTCAACAAAATTATTTAATAAAGGAAATATTCTCTATAACTTTTATAACGCACTAGTTGAAGCTAAAAAAGTAGGCTATGTTTATGTCTTAGAGGGATTTATGGATGTAATTGCATGTTATCGAGTTGGAATAAAAGCAGCAGTTGGTTTAATGGGAACTGCTTTATCAAAAGATAACTTGCAATCATTACGCTATCTAAACTGTGAAATTAGATTATGTCTTGATTTAGATTCACCAGGACAAATGAACATGCTAAGTATTAGCGATGCTTTAGATGGATCCAATATTAAATATCGATTAGTTAATAACAGTGTTGATTTTAAAGAAAAAGATTCTGATGAAATTCTTAAAATACATGGTGAAGAAAAATTAAGAGAGTATTTATCTAATTTATTAACTAAGGGCGAGTGGTTAATTAATTATTATAAAAATAAAGTTAATCTTGAGACTCTTGATGGTAAAAAGAAACTTGTTAATGGATTAATGCCATTCTTATCGACTCTAAAAGAAGAGCTTGATATCAATTATTATATTAATTTATTAACAAATTTAACTGGGTATAGTTTCGAAGCAATTTACAAAGCTCTACAAAGATATAACAAAAAACTCGACAAAAAAGATGAAGATGCATATAATTCACTTTTAATTTCCAACAAAAGTGCGCCTCAAGTTGTATTAAGTAGGTTGCAATTAGCTGAAAAACAAGTGATTAAATATATGCTTGAAAATCAAGATGTAATAAAAAGCTATGATCTTAAACTAGGTTATTTCTCTACACCTATTTATAGAGAAGTAGCAAACGTAATTGAAGATTATGTATCTCATATACGAGATGATGAAGACTATAATATCAAAAATATTATGGCATTCTTAACAAGTGATGAATTTGAGAATAAAAATAAAGACAAAATTATCTCTCAAATTACAGATATTGCAATTGATGATTTCAAAGTTCCGCCCTACACACCAAGTCAGTTTAATGATTTAGTTGAAACTATTAATAGGGAAAGAGTTGAAAGTCAGACTTACGATGTCTATAAAAATTCTTCGTTAAATAAAACAGAACAAGAAAAAGCTGAATATGCCAAAGCTTGTTTTGCAAAGTTAAAATCAATTATAGAAGAAGATGATAAGAAAAGGAGATCTTAAAATGGAAAGAAAAACTAAAAAATCAAAAAAAGACGAAATTAAGATTAATGAAGTTTCCGAAGAAGGTTTAATCGAACTTGACGATTATATTCCAAGCGATGAAAAGGAAAATTTATTAACTTTAGACGAAATCGTAAAAAAATTCGAACAAGAAAATAAAGATACAAAGTTTATTGACCAAGACCAATTCTTTGATGAAACTTCCTACCTTGATTTAACTGAAGAAGACTACGAAAAAGTTTTTAATCACTTTAAAAGCCTTGGTTATGATGTAGCTGGAAGCAAAGACAATGATTTCGATGATGCTGATATGCCAGAAGATTTTAATGAAGAAGACATCGAAGATGATTTTAATGACGACTTTGATGGTGAAGAAGGTTCTTCAGAAAGCAATTTAGATATCAATAACCTTGATAATTTAGATTCTACTGAAGTTAAAGTTAACGATAGCGTCAAGCAATATTTAAAGGAAATTGGCCGTGTTCCATTACTTAAACCAAAAGAAGAAACTGAACTTGCTAAAAGAATTGCAGCAGGAGACAAAAGAGCAAAAGATCAACTTATTAATGCTAATTTACGTCTTGTTGTTTCTATTGCTAAACACTATATTGGCCGTGGAATGCAATTTTTAGACTTAATTTCTGAAGGAAATTTAGGTTTGATCAAAGCTGTTGAAAAATTTGACTACAAAAAAGGATTTAAATTCTCGACATATGCAACTTGGTGGATTAGACAAGCTATTACAAGAGCAATTGCTGACCAAGCAAGAACTATTAGAATCCCAGTTCACATGGTTGAAACAATTAATAAAATCACCCGTGTTCAAAGACAACTTGTCCAAGAATTAGGAAGAGAACCAACTGCAGAAGAGATTTCTAAGAAAATGGATGGAAGTTTAACTCCAGATAGAATTCGAGAGATTATTTCTCTTGCACTAGAACCTGTTTCTCTTGAAAGCCCAATTGGTGAAGAAGATGATAGCCACTTAGGTGATTTCGTTGAAGATAAAGAAAGTGTATCTCCAACTGAATTTACAAGAAAATCATTAAATCGTGATGCTTTATTCTCTGTAATGAACGATTTAACAGATCGTGAAGAAAGAGTTTTGCGTTTAAGATATGGTCTAGATGATAATAGACCAAGAACTTTAGAGGAAGTTGGTAAGGAATTTGGTGTTACAAGAGAAAGAATTAGACAAATTGAAGCTAAAGCTATTCGTAAATTAAGACACCCAACAAGAACTAAAAAATTAGATGATTTACATTAATAAATGATTTCAAAAAGACTAAACAAAATAGGTAGTTTTATTAAAGACGACCATGATGTTTCCGATATTGGAAGCGATCATGGTCTTCTTTTGGTTTTACTAAATCAAAAAGATTTTAAACATAATGTTTTAGGCGTAGAAAATAAGATTGGACCATATAAAAATTTAGAAAAAACTGTTTTATCAATTAATAAAGAAAATTTTAAATCAGTATTAGGCGATGGACTAGAAATAGTACCAGAAAACTATAAAACCATTGTTATTGCCGGCATGGGCTTTAATAACATCAAAAATATTGTATTAAATGACTTAAAAAAAGGTTTTAAAAGACAAAAATTTATAATTGATTGCCATACAAGCCAAAAAGAAGTTCGTGGTTTTTTCGTTAGTTTGGGTTATTCAATTGAAAATGAAGCCATTGTCTTCGAAGATTCAATTTATTATGATATCATCGTTTTCTCTTTATCTGATTCTAAAAAATACACAGATATTGAACTTGAATTTGGGCCTTTTAATATAGAGAAAAAAGAAGAATTATTTATTCAAAGATATAATTCTGAACTAGAAAAACTTAAAGAGTTATACAATAAAATTGATAATTTAGATAGAAAAAATGAATTAAGCAAAGAAATAACAAAATTGGAGGAAATTTTAAAATGAATACAAAAATCATGCTAAAAAAACTTGCAAAGTTTTTTCCAAAATCATTAGCAGAAAGTTATGATCACGTTGGATTACAATGTGGCGTATTAAAGGAAGAAACAAACTGTGTCCTTCTTTGCTTAGATTATGATGAGGATGTATATCAATACATTATCGATAATGGTTTAGATAAAAAGATTGATATGATTATTTCTCATCACCCATTTATTTTCGGAACAAGGGCAAAAGTCTTAAAAAATGATCCACTTAAAAAAGAGTTATATGATAAAACCTTAGCTTTAAACATACCAGTATATAGTTACCACACAAACTTCGATAGTGGTAAAAACGGTATGAATGAAGCTCTTGTAGCTGAACTTGGTCTTGCTAATGCTCATCAATTAGAAACTGAACCAATGGCGAGAGGCGGCGAACTTGAAGAAGAAATGGAAGTTCATGATTTTGCTAAATATGCCATGGATAAATTGCATGTTAATTATGGACTTTTAATTAATGAAGGTAAAAAGAACATAAAAAAAGTAGCCATCATTGGCGGAGGTGGATGGTCATCCTACCTTGCAGCAAAGAATGAAGGCTACGATATTTATATCAGTGGTGATATTCCACATCATGGAAGACGTGGAGTAGTTGCAAACAAATATAACTATTTGGATTTGCCTCATGAGATTGAGAAAATCTTCATGAAGCAATTCAAGAAAGTTTTACTTTCTATAAACGCTGAATTTGAGATTTTAGATGTTGATCAAGAAGATCTTCCTGAATTCCTTTGTATCTAAAGTAATTATAGATATCTTCAATTCCTTTTCTTGAAACACTACCATCAGATATTAAATAAATTTTCTTGTCATTTGGTATTTTAAGAGATAGTGCTTCTTGAACATTAGAAATAGTAGCATATAGTACATTTTTAGTAGTTAAGTGGTAGTATTCTAGTAAGAATTTATCACTTTTTTTAGTGGAACTAACTATAAGTAATACATCGCCATTCTTAATCTTTTCTAATAAAATCTTTTTCTTATCAAAATTTTCATCACTTAATTGATTATTAACAGTGACTTTGTCTAAATAACTTTTAATTTTAAATAATGCACTTGATAAAGTTTCATTAGCAATTTCGCTTTGATAAATAATCTCGTTTTTACTCTTATTTAATCTTTTTGTAAAGATTGAACTATTTAAATTATTTTCATTATTAGCCAAATCATATAAAAAGAAGTTGTGATTGGTAACTGAAGCTAAATAACTTTCTTCGATTGTATTTGAATTACCAACATAAATGATTTTTTTACCAAATCTTGCTTTTTTAATGGCTTTAACTTTTTCTATAGTAACAGGGGATGTTGCATCAAAATAAAGAATCTTTCTTTTATTCATTATTTTAAATAATTTATCTTCTGTTCCGTAAGGAGAAGTTATAACTAGAGTGTCTTTATCCAAATTATTTAAATAGTCAGCAAAACCTTCGTAAGGAATATCAACAATATCAATATTCAATCTGAAAAGTTCATTTTTTACTTGTTCGCCATTTAAAACACTTCCAAGAAGAACTATTTTAGAGCTTGGAAAAGAGTAACGAGCTTTTGTCGCGACATCTAATAAATTAGCTAATGTCTTTGAATAACCACATGGTTCAATAATTTCTATATCCATGGGAATATTCTAACATTTATGATGAAAAAGTGGCACAAATTATATAAAATTACGCTATGCAATTTAAAAGTTATAACTTAAATAAAGATTTAATTCGAATTTTAGAAGAAAAAGGCTACAAGGATTTAACAAAAATTCAAGAACTCGTCATCCCGAAGGCTTTAAAAGGCGAAAACATTATCGCTAAGAGTGAAACCGGAAGTGGTAAAACACATTCTTTTATTGTCCCTATAATCAATAACGTTGTCATTGATGGTACTTTGCAAGCAATTATTTTAGCTCCTACAAAAGAGTTAGCTAGGCAAACTTTTGATTTTATTAATGAAATCATTAACGAAGAACCATTTAACAAAATTAAATGTAAGTTATTTACTAGTGGTGAAGATCAGACTAAAGATCTTAAATCTTTCCTTAATGGAGCAGAAATTATAGTTGCTACACCAGGAAAATTGAATTTCTTGTTAAATGCTGCAACAACTGATTTATCAACATTAAAAACTTTAGTCTTAGATGAAGCAGATATGCTTATAGATAAAACATTTATCGACGATATCGATAAAATATTCGAGAAAGTAAATAAAAGTATTATTCAAGTTGAAGTTTTTAGCGCAACAATCTCAAAAAGTGTTAATGATTTCTTAAGAAAATTCATTTCTCCAGATTACACACTTACTGTTGATGAAAAGAACAAATCTAATAAAAACGTTTCTCACTATTTCATTAATACAAAGCATCAAGACAAATATGAATTACTTTTAAGATTTATCGAAATCAAAAACCCTTACTTACTATTTGTTTTCGGCAATTCTAAAACGGAAGCTAAAAATATCTATGAGTTTTTGTATAACAACAAATATAAATGCGGACTCATAAGTGGCGAATTAGATAAGAGAGAGCGTCGTTCAATGTTAAGACGAATAAAGAACGACGAATTTAGAATTGTTGTTTGTACAGATCTTGCAGCAAGAGGATTAGATATTGATGATGTTAGTGAAGTTTTAAATTTCAACATTCCCAATAATCTTGAATATTATTACCATAGAGCAGGAAGAACGGGTAGAATCGGTAAAACTGGAGAGTGTTACTCATTCTACGATAACGATTCAATTACGCTACCTTTAAAATTAAAAGCAGAAGGACTTGAAGTTAAATATTTGAAATTCTCTAATGGCGAACTTATCCAAGACAACTCATTAGAGAAAAACTTTAAGCGCCGTAAAACTAATAACAATGTTGAATTAGAAAAGGAAATTAAAAAAGCAAAAAGTTTTGCAATGGGTGATAAAGTAAAGCCGGGATATAAGAGAAAAGTTAAGACTGCTATTGATAAAGTTAAGAGAAAACACAAGAGAGAAGTAATCAAAAAAGACATTAGACGTCAAATGGTTGAAAGATATAAAAGAGAGGCCTTAGAAAAATAAATTTCTAAGGCCTTTATATTTCTTTAGTATAAAATTAGTAATTATTTAGTTAATTAATAGTATTAAAAATCATCAATTATCTTAAATAATTCTTCTAAAACATTCTCTGCTTTAGTCGTTTTTAACACCTGTCCCTTAGAGAATATTTGGTACATTCCATTGCCGCCAGCTATTCCAATGTCAGCAGATTTACCTTCACCAATTCCATTGACAATGCAGCCCATTACAGCCACTGTTAGATACTTTTTGTTCTTAATTAGATAATCTAAAATCGCATCTGCAATCTTTGCTGTATCTTGAACCATGCATCTTCCACAAGTAGGGCAAGTGATAATTGTTGGATAATCTTTGTACAAACCCAAATCGTGCAAAAGTCTGACACATGTTTTTATTTCTTTTTGAGGGTTATGAGTTAATGAAATTCGCATTGTCGAACCGATACCATCCAATAACAATGGAGATAAAGCACTTACTGATCTAATAATTCCAATTTCATCATAGCCACTTTCGGTAACACCTATGTGTAATGGATAATTAGTGTTTTCCGCCATCAGACGGTAAGCTTTTATTGTCAGAAGTGGATTTGAAGCTTTTACACTAATAACTAATTTTTTAAAACCATACTTTTCAAACTTTTCAATATATTTTTTAGCGCTTAAAACAAGTTTTTCCTCTTCAGAAATATTGGAATTTATAAGATCTTTTTCTAGTGACCCCTTATTAACGCCGATTCTAATTGCTATATCGTATTCTTTAGCAATATCAATTAATTCTTTTAATTTTTCATCGCTTCCAATATTTCCAGGATTAATTCTAATTTTATCAGCACCATTTTGAATGGCTAAAATCCCTAAATTAGCATCAAAATGAATATCAGCAACTAAAGGAATGCTAATTTGTTTTTTAATTTCTTTTATAGCGTAAGCATCTTCTTTGTCAAAAACACTAACACGCATCATTTGTGCGCCTAAAGAAGTACATTCATTAATTTCTTTTACGACTGCATCGACTTTTGATGTTTTAACATCACACATCGATTGAATTATTACTTCGTTATTTCCACCAATTACAATATTTCCGACTTTTACTGGTATAGTTTTTTCTCTTGTATTCATATTAAAATTATTAAACATTTAATTTTTAAAATCTATTAGAAATAAACTTATTAAGTACACTAATAGAAGAGCAAGTTATTGAAATTTATCCTACTAATTAGAAATAGAGATTTGTTCTCTTGTTATGCCTTTCATTAACTTTAAAAAATGTAGAAATCAACAACCAAATGTGATATTATCACGTATGCATTAGCGAAAGGAGTTTTTAATATGCGTGATAACATTATATTAAAGTGTACAGTTTGTGGCGAAGAACAATATATTACTTCTAAAAACAAAAAGAACAATCCTGATAGAATTGAAAAGAAAAAATATTGCCCACATTGTCAAAAAGTTCAAGTTTTTAAAGAAAAGAAATAAACTTTTTAATTTTATATGATCAAAACCTTCAGATTTGATACAGATAGAAATGAGTTTAGTGCCAATACATATGTTGTTGGAGAACCTGGTGGAAGATGTGTTGTTATTGATTTAGGTTCAACTCAAGATAGAGTTATAGAATTTATAAAAAATAACTTCTCATCATGTTCAGGAATCTTATTAACTCATGGACATTATGATCACATTAGAGGTATTAAAAAGTTTCTTGAAAATTTTAATTGCACGATTTTCGTACATCAAGATGAAAAAGAAGTACTCGAAAATCCAAAATTAAACATGTCCCATTACTCTGAAAAAGAAGATATCTCATATAATTATTCAAATATGTATTTATATGATGATGAAGATGAAATTGATTTTAAAAACGGTTATATCTTTAAAGTAATAGCAACACCATTTCATACATTGGGGAGTTCTTGCTTCTTATGTGAGAAAGAAAACGCTTTATTTACAGGTGATACACTATTTAAAGATTCAATAGGCAGAACCGATCTTCCTTTAGGTAATGAAAGGTTGATTAATCGAAGTTTATCTAAACTCTTGTTATTAGATGATAATTTAAAAGTCTATCCAGGACATGGAGATGAGACTACTTTAAAAAGAGAAAAAGAAAAGAATTTATTTTTATCAAAAATAGAAAGGAAATGATATGAACGTTACAGAATTAAGACCAGGTAATTATTTTGAAGATGATGGTAATTTATATTATGTTATCGACATTTTATTAAACAAAACTGCCATGCGTAAAATGGTTGCTAAAGTTAAAGTTAAAAATGTTAGAACTGGAGCTATCACAGAATTAAGTGCTAATAGTGGTTACCAAGTTGATACCGTAAGATTAGATAAAAAGAAAATGAATTATCTTTATGATAATGGTGATTTCTTAGTCTTTATGGACAATGAAACATATGAACAAGTCGAAATTCCAAAGACAAGACTTGAATGGGAAATCAAATTCTTAAAAGAAAATCAAGAAGTTGAAATTACTTCTTATGAAGATGAAATTTTAGGAATCAACTTACCAGCTAAAGTTACTTTACAAATTACACACTGCGAACCAGCAGTTAGAGGTGATACAGTTAATAAAGCTATGAAAGACGCAACAGTCGAAACTGGTTTAAAAATCAGAGTTCCATTATTTATTAACGAAGGCGACAACGTCCTTGTAAGAACCGATACTGGTGATTACGACGGAAGAGCCAACTAGTTAAGGATACTTGAAATGGTAGAAGGTTGGGTTGTTGCAGTAGCTTGCATTGTTTGTGTTCTAGGCGGTTTAGTAATTGGATATTTTCTTTCAAGATATGTTTTCAAAAAACAACTCGAGAAAAATCCACCTATTAATGAAAATATGATTAGAGCTATGTATGCACAAATGGGTAGAAAACCAAGTGAAGCTCAAATCAGACAAGTCATGAACAGTGTAAGAAAACAACAAAAGTAGTAGAGTTAAAAGTCAATTAAAAACGCGATTGTTATCGCGTTTTTTTAATGTCTAATAAAAATGTTGAAGTTTTCCACATATACTAGAAATGTACTAATTATCTACTAATTATCATTTCATCCATTTAATTTTGTTTTCTTCACCGTTTCTTAATTTAATAAGATTTGATCTATGTTTATAAACTAACAAGAACCAACCTAATGTCATAAAAACTGGTAAATAAATACAAACATGAGGACCGTATTCGGAGAACATTAAGTAACCAGAAATGGTTGGTCCACAGAAAACATAAACTACATAAACAATCCATGAGAACAAAACAATTAATGCTGATGTAAAGATGGATGTTATAGATACAATTTTAGTCTTCTTTAAAGTAAGGAAGTAGGTTGCTCCAAAAATTGGAAACGCGGTCCAAGAAATAGAAATAATAAATCCAGCGAAAGTAGAAACAATTTTTCCGCCCTTAAATTTTAAGAAACAACTATAAGCATGGCCAACCATACATCCTAAAGCAACCAAATAGTACGTTAACTCCGCCAATGTGTTTCCTTGACCAAAAGCATTATATTCTCTATTTTCTCCTAACATTAAATTTATTGCAGGTTCACAAAAAGTAAAAATAGCATAAGTCACTAAAAAAGGAACGATAAGCTTTAGAAAATCTAAAGCTATAGTGGCAACTCCAGCACCTTTTGAGATAGTGCGTCCAACATTTGTTCCTCCAGGATTATGGCTACCATAATCACGTGGGTCTTTTTTGTAAAATAATTTTGAAATAATCACGCTATTAGGAATACTTCCGAATAAATATCCAACAGCAAAACAAGCTAATAATGTTAAAGTTCTATATAAAATTTCCATGCTCATATTTTACTAAAGTTTATAGGTTTTTACTATGCTCAAGAATAGGTTTAATGCATTTTTAATACCATGTTTTAAAGTGCCATATTAACGATATTTTTCTATAAAAAATGTTCTTTTTTTGATATAATTTCGCTTGTATGAGTAATTATGATGCAAGTAATATAGAATTATTATCAGGTCTTGATGGCGTTAGAAAAAGACCTGCCATGTATATTGGAAGTACCAATAGCATGGGCTTACACCATTTAATTTGGGAAATTGTAGATAACGCAGTTGATGAAGCTTTAAATGGATTTGGAAACAAAATAACCGTCACATTACATAAAGATGGTTCGGTATCTGTTTTAGATGAAGGGAGAGGAATTCCTTGTGATATCCATAAACAAACAAAATTGCCTGCTGTTCAACTTATTTTTTCAACCCTTCATAGTGGTGGAAAATTTAATGATACAGCTTATAAATCTTCAGCTGGATTACATGGTGTTGGAAGTAGCGTTACGAACGCTTTAAGTCTTTTTTGTGACATAACAGTTTATAGAAACAATAAAATTTATCATTTAAGATTTGAAAATGGTGGAAAATTAAAAACTCCACTTGAAGAACTTGGTAATACTTTAAAACACGGCACTCTTGTTACTTTTAAGCCTGATCCAAAAATATTCTCAACTGTTGAATTTAATTACGATAGAATTGCATCACACTTACAAGAAAGTGCATTTTTACTTAAGAAAGTCCGTTTTATCTTAATTGATGAAAGAAACGGTAATAAAGATGAATTTTATTACGAACATGGCTTAAAGCAATATGTTGAAGAGATGAATCAAAATAAAGTAGCAATAGGACCTGTTGTTACTTTTGAAGAAGAATCTAATAACATTTCGACTGAAATTGCTCTTCAATATTGTTATAACGATTACAATGAAACAATTAGAAGCTATGTAAATAACGTTCATACTGCTGATGGTGGTACTCATGAAGTTGGATTTAAAACTGGTATAACAAGAGCAGTTAATGAATATGCAGAAAATAATAACTTATTAAGAAGCAAAACCAAGCTTGATGGAAATGACATTAGAGAAGGTCTTACAGCTGTAATTTCTTTAAGACTTCCTGAATCAGTCCTTGAGTTTGAAGGACAAACCAAAGGTAAACTTGGAACTCAAATTGCTCAAAACATTGTTTCAAACCTTGTTTATACTAAATTTTCATATTATTTAAACGAAAACAAAGAATTCGCTGTTCGTTTAATTAAAAAATGTCAAGATTCTATGAATGCTCGTCTTGCTGCTAGAAAAGCAAAAGATGAAGCAAGAAATAAGAAAAAGAGTAAAGATCAAGTAATTTTAAGTGATAAATTGACTCCAGCTCAAAGTAAAGATTATGAGAAAAATGAACTCTTTATTGTTGAAGGTGATTCTGCTGGTGGAAGCGCTAAAAAAGGTAGAGATCCAAAATTCCAAGCAATCTTGCCTTTAAGAGGAAAGCCTTTAAACACTGATAGTTTAACAATGGAGAAAATCTTACAAAACCAAGAATTCGCTACAATTATCAACACAATTGGTGCTGGCGTTGGTCAAAACTTTGATGTTAGTGATTCTCATTATGGAAAAGTTATTATTATGAGCGATGCTGATACAGATGGCGCTCATATTCAAACACTTTTGTTAACTTTCTTTTACAACAACATGCGTTCTTTAATTACAGAAGGAAAAGTTTATATTGCTGTTCCTCCTCTTTATAGAATCTATAAAGTTGATTCAAAAGGAAAAACTACCGAAACTTACGCATGGGATGATAAAGGATTAGAAGAAGGTAAAAAGAAAATCGGAGCCGGTTATAAAGTTTCTAGATATAAAGGTTTAGGCGAAATGAGCCCTAAACAACTTAAAGAAACAACAATGGACCCTAAAAATAGACTTTTAGTTCAAGTTAATATTGGCGATCCTTTATCTGTTGAAAACAAAGTTGCCGTTTTAATGGGTAAAGATGCTGATAAACGTAAAAAGTGGCTAGAACAAAATGTCGACTTTAATGAAGTAGATGATTTTATCAAGGAGGTTAAACATTAATTATGGCAAAAAAAGAAATTGTCGAAGAAATAAATGAAAATATTAATGTCGAATCTCTTGATTCAATCATGGGTGATAAATATGCAGTTTATGCAAAATACGTTATCCAAGATCGTGCTATTCCAGATGTAAGGGATGGTTTAAAGCCTGTTCAACGTAGAATTATTTATTCTATGTACCAAAATGGAAATACATACGAAAAACAAACAAAAAAATGCGCTAAGATTGTTGGTGATGTCATGGGTAGATTTCATCCACATGGTGACTCATCAATTTATGAAGCTTTAGTTAGATTATCTCAACCATGGAAAATGTCCGAACCTTTAGTCGTTTTTCAAGGCAACAATGGTTCAATTGATAATGACCCTGCAGCAGCTTATCGTTACACTGAAGCAAAATTAAATGAATTTAGTGAAAATCTCATTAGCGATATTGATAAAAATACTGTTGATATGTCGCTTAACTTTGATGATACCGAATTTGAGCCTGTTGTTTTACCATGTAGATTTCCAAATTTATATGTGAACGGTAGTGATGGAATCGCTGTTGCAATTGCAACACAAATTCCACCTCACAATTTAGTAGAAATGTGTAACGCAGTAATTTATCGAATTCAAAACCCAAACTGTGAATTAGATGAATTACTCGAGATTGTTCAAGGTCCTGATTTTCCTACCGGTGGCGTAATTTATAAATCTCAAGGAATCAGAGATATTTACGAAACTGGTAGAGGTAAAATTGAAATAGCTTCAAAATTAGAAGTTAAGACAGATAACAAAAACTTTAACGAAATTGTTGTAACAGAGATTCCTTATGGTGTTGTTAAGCAAAACCTCGTTTTTAGTATTGATAAAATTAAAAAATCACACGAAATTGATGGTATAAACGATGTTAAAGATCTTTCAAGTGGTGATGACATTGAAATTGTCATTGAAACCAAGAAAGAAGTCGATCCACAAATCATCATTGCTTATCTTATGAATAAAACACAACTTAAAGTGTCTTATTCATCAAATATTGTTGCAATTTGTGATAAACATCCACGTACATTGTCATTAATTTCTTATCTTGATTATTACATTGCTTTCCAAGTTGATGTTATTACAAGAAGAACAGAGTTCTTGCTTAAAAAAGCTAAAGACAGACTTCACATTGTCGAAGGTTTAATTAAAGCAATCAGCATTATTGAAGAAGTTGTTGCTTTAATTAGAAAAAGTAAAGATAAAGCGGATGCTAAGTTAAATTTACAAAATAAATTTGGCTTTACTGAACCTCAATCTGAAGCTATTGTCTCGATGAGACTTTATAAATTAACAAATACCGACGTCACAATCTATGTTGATGAAAAGAATAATTTAGTAGCTCAAATTGCAGATTTTGAAGAAACTCTTGCTAAGCCAAATAAACTTAGAAAGATTATTATTTCTGATTTAAAAGATATTATTAAGAAGTTTGGTACACCACGTAGATCAATTATTGAAGAAAAACAAGATGAAGTACAAATTGATAAACGTGATTTAATCGCCAAAGAAGACGTATATGTTGTTATAACTCGTGATGGCTACATTAAAAGAAGTAGTTTAAAGAGTTATAAAGCATCAAATGGCTCTCTTCCTGGTGTAAAAGTTAACGATTCTATCGTAATGTCATCAATTGTAAATACGGTTGATTATGTTTTATGTTTCACAAGTAAAGGAAACTACATAATTTTACCTGTTCACGAAATTCTTGAAGGAAAATGGAAAGATGAAGGTAAACATATCAATTATTTATGTAATTTGCCTTTAAACGAATATATTGTTAAATGCATTTCTATTAAAGACTTTAATATTAACGTTTCAATTTGTACTGTTACTAAAAATGGACAAATAAAGAAAACTCTACTTCCAGAATTTTATTCTCAAAGAATCAATAAACCACTTTGTTGTATGAAATTAACAAGCGCTGATGAAGTCGTTGATGCTTGTGTATTACATGGCAATACCAACATGCTTATTATAACTAAAGCTGGTAAAGCAACCTACTTTAATGAAAACGACATTCAAGATTTAGGTTTAAGAACAAGTGGTGTCAAATGTATTAACAAGCTTAATGATTCTACAATTCAAGCTATAACACCATTTGAAATTGGTGAAAAAGCTAAGATTTTGTTCTTAACAAACCTTGGAATGTTAAAAATACTTGATGTTGGATCATTGAATTTAAGACATCGTTTAGAAGCTTGCGATATGTTGCTTAAATCATTCAAAACTGAAATCCATGAGTTGGTAAAAGTAACAAAAGTACCAAACGGAACAGAAAAAGTAACTTATGATTGCCTTTTAGACAATTCTCAACTTATCGAATTTGATATTAATGATTTTCATGTAACACCTTTAGAAAAGTATTGCAGGAAAAACTTAGAACAAATTCCTGATGGAAGAAGGATTAACTATGTTTATGCCTTTGAAGTTGAACATATTGACGAAAATACAAAAGTAAGTAAGAAAAAAGTTAGAAATCCTGTTAAAGCTCAACAAGTTGAAGAAGAAGGTGTCAAAGTCGTTAAAATAGATTACGAAGGAGAAATTGAACAACCTGACGAAAAAGAAGGTGGAAGAGTTGAACAAATCTCAATATTCGATGATATGGGGGATTAATTAAGCGCAACCGATTGAGCTATTGAAATTATTGTTATAATCGTTATAGAAATAAGCGCAACGATATTAAATACAAAGAGATGTAGTAATGAAATGTTCTCTCTCTTAGAGGTCAAGATTAAGGATGGTATTAATAAAAAATATCCAAAGAATGGAGAAAAAACACCAAGTATCACCCCAATTGTACTCAACGTTATTGATATTAAATGCTTACGTTCTAATGGTAACTTATCCATACGATGATTATAGTTCAAATTTATATTCATTCAATAAAAAAGTATTAAAGATTAATTATTAGTAATAAATTAGTAGAATATTAGTGAGTAATAAGTATGTTTAAGAAGTACACACCAACAGCTGTCGCAAAAAATTTATATGAAATTGAACCAAATTTTTTTATAAAAAATGGTATTAAAACAATTTTTTGTGACCTAGATAATACTCTTGATGGCTATTACGAAAAAGAACCTACTGAGCAAGCTATTAATTTTTATAATAGTTTAAGAGACAACAATATTAAATTGATCATAGTTTCTAATAATACCAAAAGCAGAGTTGAAAAATACTGTAAATTACTAGGTTGTGAATTTCTTTATGCCTGTGCAAAGCCTACTACATGCAAATTCAAAAAGTATTTAAAGAAGTATAATTATAATCTTGCAGAGTGCATGGTTATAGGAGATCAAGTTTTTACAGATGTACTTTTTGCAAATAAACTAAAAATTAAATCTATTTTATGCGATAATTTAGTAAGTAAAGATCAATTTTTTACTAAAATAAATAAGTTTTTTGACAAACACGTCAGAAACTATTTAAAAAAGCGCAATAAATTAACCAATTGGAGGGAAATTTAATATGGCTGAGTTAAATAAATTACAAAGATGCTATCATTGCGGTGCAGTTTTACAATCAGAAGATCCTAATAAAGACGGATATATATCTCCTGACATCATTGAAAAGTATCCTGAAGGATTATTACTTTGTAATAATTGTTATAAAACTGAAAAATTTAAAAATAATCCTCAAGAAGCTACATTTGATGAAGATTACGAAAAGATCTTAAAAGTAATTCGTGCAAAAAAAGCATTAGTTGTTTACGTTGTCGATTTATTTTCTTTCGAAGGTTCTTTTATTAATAGACTTATTGAATTATTAGAAGGAATTGATGTCCTTGTTGTTGCTAATAAGCGTGACTTATTACCAAAAGAAGCAAATGACGCTGATTTAGAAGCATATGTTGCACACAGATTAAGAGTAGCTCATTTTAATGTTGTTGATTCAGTTATTACATCAACAAATCATGGTGGCTATAACCTAGATAAAATGTTCCAATTAATCATAAAATATGGCGAAGGAAGAGATGTTTATTTCGTTGGCGCAAGTACAAGTGGTAAGAGTGCTCTTATTAGCGAATTCTTGAAGATGTATTTAAATAACACATCAAAAATGATTGTTACATATACATTTAACGATACTAACTTAAGAGGTATCAGAATCCCTATTACAAATAAAAACTATATTTACGAAACTCCAGGAACATCAATTGACAACTCTCTTTTATCAAAAGTAGAAACAAGTGTTTATAATGCAATTGTTCCTAAGAAAGCTGTAGAGCCTAAAAAAGTGGTTTTAACAAAAGATACAGCATTAATGTTTGGCTCTTTAGTTTGTATTGAATTGCTTTCTAAAGAAAGAACACCAATTTATGCTTATGTTTCTAACAAAGTTGATGTCAAAGCTCATAAATCAATCCTTGGTGATAACTCAAAATTTATAAAAGGGATTTTTGAAAAAGGAACATACAAACCTGCAAGTGCTAACTTCAAAAATTTAAAAGATTTTGATGTTTATGAATTCCAAATTACCGAAGAAGGTGGAAGGGATATTGGTATTTTAGGTTTGGGATGGATTAATTTCCAAGGAAACAAACAAAATTTTAGAATTTACGTACCAAAAGGAGTATACGTTTATACAACACGTAGTAAGATAAAACATGATTTCAAGCAAAAATAAACAACAGTTAAAAAAGATTGCACATAGTAGTGAAGTATTAAAAGTTAATATTGGAAAAGAATTATTAAACAAGCAAGTTATATATAATTTAAACAACGCGTTTAATACAAGAGAACTAATTAAAGTATCATTTTTAAAATCCGCAATTGAAAGTGGTGATAAAAACGCTATTATTCTTGATTTATCAAGTGCGTTAAATTGTGATATTGTTCAAATTATTGGCAATACTGTTTTACTTTACAAACCAAATCCTAAATTAAAAGATCATATTATTTTAGAGAAATAGTAGTAATGAGTGACTTTAATTCAGATTTTTTAAAACATTTTTCTTTTAAAGATGAAAATAGAGTAGAAGTAGACGATTTTATACTAGATATTTTAAATAAAACTATTAAAAACGAGAAAAGGGTTAAACATTCAATTAGTGTAGCAAATTTGGCTTATGAAATCGCTATATCTAATGGGTTAGAAGAACCTTTTTTATATTTTATTGCTGGTATTTTTCATGATTTAGCTAAAGGTTTATATAAAAATGAGTTAAAGAAGTACATGAAAAAATATTATTCAGATTATGTTGATTTACCTGGATTTTCATATCATCAATTTGTCGGTGGATACTTAACTAAAAAACTTTTTGGTATATGCGATGCAAAAATTATTGATGCGATAGAATGTCATTGTACAGGTAAAGCTAATATGAACTCCATTGATATGATTATTTATGCAGCAGATAAGACAGATCCATTAAGAGGATATGATTCTAGTGCAATGATCAACGCATTGAAAACTAATTATAAAGACGGGTTTGTTTTTGTCTTAAAAGAAAATAAAGAATTTTTAATAAACAAATCGAAAGATTTGAATTCAGTACAAAATAGACTTACTAAAGAATGTTTTGATTATTATCTTAATTAACAATCAAGTAAATACGATTATAGCTCGAGATATATGAATAATACTGCTTATTTTTGGCTTATAATTACTTCGTATAATATCTATTATGTAAAATTGAAAGCGAAAAACACGATATTTAAGCCATTTTTTTAACATCATTATTTTTTATTCAATTTAAGCTCTTTCTAAATTCTTAAATTTATTAATTACTATAAATCTACTCGAAACCTACTAATTATCTACTTTTAGCATTTCATGCAGACAAAATTCTTCCATTATAAAGTAAATCTGGGCTGTAATTCGTTGTTTTCTTGATAATTGCATCAATAATGTTTTTATAAGATTCTAATATCCTTAAATACGCACTTTGAGATAGTACTCCTATCGATTTTGCCGAATTTAAAGTTTTACCATATTCTTTAAATCTAGCTTTAGAAACATATTTTATTTCAGATAATGCTGCAATAAACTCTTCTGTATCACTTAATTCATAAACGTGTCCGATATTAATACCGAATTTGTTTTCAGCCATTGATTTAGGATAAATCGGACAAATTAATACCTTATTTTCATATTTTTGACTCATATCCATAATTACACAATTACCTTTAAATGGTCTATTAAGCTGAATATCGAATTTTCTTGTGTAAGAATATATCTCACGCGCTCTAAAAACTTTAAAATCAGAATTAAATAAATAACTTTCTTCTTTTTGAAGCAAATTATCCGCCCATTCAAACTGATCATAAAATCCATTATCTTTAACTGGCGTTATAAAATATAACCTCTTTTCTTCCTTACTCATTTTAAACACCTCCTTTACTAATACAAAGGTGATGATTTGAAGAAATATTAAATTTATTTTACTTTTTTAAAATTTTCTTAATATAAGAGAAGATAATATCAATGATGATAAATATAAAGATAATCAACAAAGTAAGAGCAATCATGTGAGAATATTCGGCATTTAATCGATAATTATGGATTAATCTACCTATTCCCCGTAAAGATTCTGTACCAATTAAAATTTCACTCATAATTGAAACTTTTACCCCGAGTCCAATGGAATTTATGCATCCTAAAAGCAAAAAAGGCATTGCTTGAGGGATTAAAACGCGGAAAATCGATTTAAATGAATAATAACCTTCAATTCTTAAGGAAAGTTTAATTGAATCATCAATGTTATTTAGTCCTTCTACAAAAGATTCATATAAAATTGGAAAAACAATCAAAAAAGTAATAATTAAAGACCCAATATTAGGTTCTTTTAAGAAGAAAATAATGATGAAATACACAACACAAGGCGTTGGAACAAGCTTTAATATATAAACTAAAGGCGCTAAAAAATCTTTAATAAGTTTAAATAATCCTGCAAGCAATCCCAAAATAAAAGCAAATACAAAAGATATTATTAAAGATAAAATAGTTCTTAATAATGATTCACCAATTGCTGTATAAGTTGATGAAATACTTAAAATTTCACCAAATGAAGTAAAAATGTTGCTTAAATTTGGGAAAATAAAAGGATCATTAACGCATAAAGCAATAATTTCCCATAAAGCAAGTAAAAATAAAATACCTATAATTTCAAAGAACACAGTTTTAAAATTTTTAGGTATCTTATTCAATATTTTTCTCATATTTACAATTTTAATGAGATTAAGTACTTCTAGCAAATATTTTAATAAAATATCACTTCTCTTTGTTTTAATACTTTTAGTACTTCATTCAACTAAAATTTTATAAAAGAAATTTTCTTATATTAATGATTCGCAAGCTTCCTTTAGATAAGAGAAATCTGCAGCAACTTCCGCGGTTATATTTTCAGAAATTTTATCAGCATTTGCTCCATTTGCATGACTTTGTCTAATATTTTCAACAAATTTCATGGCATCACCACTTTCGATTAATTCAAGTTGCTCTTCTGCTCCAAGCCAAACCGCAATATCAGTAGCTCCGGTCGCTAAAAAAGAGCCATAGGTCACCATTTCAATATCTTTTTCAGATTCTTGAGGATAGTCGCGTCTAAAATTCATGCCTTGAACCAATCCACTCATGAATTTTTTAAAAACTTCTTCATTTGTTTTGAGCCAGTTTGTATTAACCGCCCATGTTGATGGCACATATGAATCATATAAATGCGTATAATAAGATGCCACCTCAATGTAATCATTTTTATTTTTTAAGAGCTCTGTTGTAACTGGACAAAATGGTACGCAAAAATCATAATTTTCATTCTGCATTGTTGCCGGAATATTAACATTTCTTACAGTATCAACAAAAATTTCGTTTGCAGGTTCATATACTGATAATCCGTGAGGAATATACTGCAAATTAAAACCTTTAAACCAAATTTTGTTTGATTCATCTAAAGTCTCATTTATTTTTAAAAGTAAACTAGTGAAGAAAGAATACGCCGTTGAATTCATATCTAATGCAACTCGAGCACCTCTTAAAGCCGAAGCTAGTTCTTCGATTGATGATTCAGTATTTAATTGTCCACCTTTTCCATCTTTCCTAGCAATTAACTTATCATCATTTGTTAAATTATCGAGTGCAACTAAAGTAATCTTAGGATTTTCAACGAAATAGTTCCAAGCAACACCGTTGCCTAAGAATGAAACATTAATATTTCCATTTATTAATTCTTGAACTAATGCTGGCGTGTTACCAATAGTGGTTTCAATATACAGATCTTCATCATCAAAAAATCCTTGTTGAATTGCGCTATATGCGGCACCCGATCCTAAATTAGCTTGCAAACCAACTTTGACTTTATAGTTAGAAATCTCGCCTTCAATTGGCTCTTGAACAATGTGAGCGACAGAAAAAAAGTAATTATCAATCAAATTAAAATCAAAAAGTGAGAATTTATCGTTTATAGCGCCATATTCATTAAATCCAATAAAATACTGATCAGTATTATTCTTTTGTGCTGTGTATGCATCATATTCATCATTATAAATCCAAGGAAAAGCTTCATCAGTAAGAACAAGATTTGCCTCTGTTTCCGAAAATATTGGAGAGATATATTTTCCTTCATTTATTCCACTCAAAACTTTTAAAGCCACTTTATTTCCAAACATTCCTAAAGATGCTATGTCAACTGCATCTGTATAGTCTGCTGTCGAATTCAAAACAGATGTATCATATTCGCCATTAAAATATAAAGCTTCACTTTCTCTATCATTCCAAAAGCCAAATTTGCCTTTCTCAATTAAATTTTTATCTTCTTCTGGCAATGGTTCTTCTTCATTATAATCTTCGTTTTCGCTAAATTTAGCAGTTAAAACAATATCTTCATTAATTTTAAAAGTATAATTTGCTTTTTCACTAACTTTATTTCCATTAACGTAATATCCATCAAAATTATATTTTTCTATTTCGACATAAGATACGGCTACAGAAAGAGTCGAATTTTCTTCATAAAATCCATTTTCAGGAGCTGCAACAATAGGTTCAAATCCTGTTGGTACTTCTAATTTAAATTCAAATTCATAACTTAACTTTTCTAAATCCATTGGAGGATAATCCTGTGTACAAGATCCTAAAGAAAATAAGGAAATTAAGCATGATAATATTAAAATTGATTTTCTGTTTTTCATAATTGGCACCCTATTAAATTATAGTAGTCAAAACATCTTTAATACATAGATAAATAAATTTGCTGTCAAAAAAAGATCTATGCACGTAAACATAGACCTTCAAAATTTATATTATTAATTGTTTTTAGAGATTTTAGCTCAAGCCGTTAAAGAATTAAACTTATTGATGTCTCCAACTGTAAATTTTACATCGTTTGGAACAACACCAAAACCATTCTTTGAAGAGTTTGTACCTTGTACTCCTTTAATAACACCTGAGTTAAAGCCAAACTTAGCTTGGAATTTATTCGCATCACTTAATTCGCCAGATGTCATTTCATTAAATGCACTATCTAAATCAGTAAATAAAGTATTAATCCCTTCTTGAAGTAAAGAAATTGTTGATTCATAAACTTCAGGATGTTCTTCTTTAAATTCTTTTTTTACAAATAATCCAGCTTGGCAAATATAATCTTTATTCCATTCATCTTTATGCTTTTCTTTAAAAGCTGCATTTAAGTTGATATCTAAAATGTTAGTATTTCCGTTAGCTTTTAATTTAGATTGTAAAGCAGTATTTGCAGGTTCTGCCACAACTGCCCAATCAATCTTTGTACCTGCAATTTCATAATTTTTCATTGTTAACAATGAAGTTTGAAGTTCAGCAATACCATTGAAAGCTTGATCAAAAACCATATCAGAACCATAAATATTTCTAAAAAGAATACCTGGAGTTGATTGAGACATGAATCCGTAAATTGTATCGTCATTTGCTGGTACATCTTCTTCAGTTTTATCAAAACCTAAAAGATGGAAATTACCACCAGTTAACATTTGAACAAATTCATATTTAGCGTTTTCACCAGCTTTATTTAATAGTTTTTGCGCGTTTGTTGAATCAAAAACAATAAAATCTGAATTGCCGGATGAGAAATAAGCAGGAATTGTTGTTGCATCTGTTACAGTATTTGCTTCAACTTTCTCAGAAAGTAATAATTTATAAGCTGGTAAGGTTGGTGCGCCAGTTGGAGAAATCAATGAAGGAATATAATTATCTTCTTTTTTATCATCTTCATTTATATCAGGATCTGGACCTGGTCCAACATTTTCTTTCTCTGGTCCACACGAAACTAAACTAATAATGGAAAAAGCAAATAGAAAAATTGCTCCTTTTCTTAAAAACTTGAACATTTTGATACCTTCTTTCTAGTCGTTAATTATATCACTAATAACTTCACCTATCATTGTATTTGCTTTTTTAAGGTTGAAGTTATCTAAAATTGTAGCGCCAATATCAGCGAAAGAATTCCTGTCCTTTAATAATTTTCCATTTTTGTAGGATTTAGAGAAGCAAATTAATGGGACTTGTTCTCTTGTATGGTCTGTTCCAGCCCATGTTGGATCGTTACCATGGTCAGCCGTTACCATAACAAGATCATCTTCTTTTAAAACATTGATTAAATCTTTAAATTCAGCATCAAAAGTTTCAATGGCTTTTCCATAGCCAATTGGATTTCTTCTATGTCCGTATTCGCTATCGAATTCAACAAGATTAACAAAGCATAAACCTTCTTTAAATTCATCACCTTTAGCAATGGCCAATGTTTTTGCCATTCCATCACTATTAGAAGATGTATGGACAGTTTCACTTACACCACTTCCATTAAAAATATCGTTAATCTTGCCAACACAAGAAACATCATATCCATTATCTTTTAGAATGTTCATGGCCGTAATTCCACTTGGAGAAACTGCATAGTCGTGTCTATTTGAAGTTCTCTTAAATGTATCTGCTGTTTCACCAATATAAGGTCTAGCAATAACTCGTCCAACAAACCACTCAGGTTTCATACATAATTTACGAGCAATTTCGCAGCACCTATAAAGTTCATCAAGACCTAAATATTTTTCATGGCCACAGATTTGTAAAACTGAATCGCTGCTTGTATAAACAATTAAACTATTAGTTTTGATTTGTTCTTCTCCAAGTTCACGTAAAATTTCGGTGCCACTTGCAGCTTTATTACCAATCACTTTGTGACCAGTTTCTTTTTCAAGAGCATCAATTAAATCATTGGGAAAACCAGTATCAGTAAATGTTTTAAATGGTTTTGTAGTTAAAATACCCATCATTTCCCAGTGGCCAGTCATTGTATCTTTGCCATTACTTGATTCATTTAAGCGAGTGACGTATGAATTTGGGTGATTATTAACCACTTTAACACCCTTAATATCACAAAGTTCACCTAAACCAAGACTTTCAAGAGTTGGCAATTTTAAACCATTTTCAAAATTTTCAGAGATATGTTTCCAGGTATTAGCTCCTTTATCACTCACTCCTCCAACTTGCCCAAATTTTTCAGCATCTTTAGCGTTTCCAATTCCTACGCTATCCATAACAATAACAAATATTCTTTTAAATTTTTTCATATATATCAATTCCTTTTAAAATTATAAATTAGTTATCGTTCCAAAACAAATCATACGATTCGACAATAGTTTTTGGTGTAATATGAGTATAAATTTGAGTGGTTCCTACATTTGTATGGCCAAGTAATTCTTGAACAATTCTTAAGCTTGCACCATTATCAAGAAGATGAGTCGCAAAACTATGTCTTAAAGTATGAGGATGAATTGGTTTATCAATTTCAGCTTTTTTTGCTGCATTGACGACAATGTTATAAACTGTTTGCCTTGTTATTTTATTCCCATTTTGTCCGATGAAAACAGCATTTTTATCAATTACAAGGTGTTTATTTCTAACTTCATAAATATAAATTCTTAAAGCTTTAAGAGCTGATTCACGAATCGGAACAATTCTTTCTTTTTTGCCTTTTCCTAAAATACGTAAGATTCTTTCTTGCTCATTAATTTGCTTAAGTTCTAAATTTACAAGTTCGCTAACTCTTAGTCCACAAGAATACATTACTTCTAAAATTGCAAAATCCCTTTTACCTATATCAGTAGTTCTGTCGGGTGCTTTTAGCAATTTTCTTACTTCTTCAACACTTAAAACTGACGGAAGAGTTTTTTCTAGTTTCGGCTTTGAAATTTCTTCTGTAAGAAGCCCCTTTTTGATGCCTTCAGATTCTAGAAAAACAAAGAAATTTTTAATTGTTGATAAGCGTCTTGATAAAGTATTTGTTGCTCTTCCGTTCATCGCTTGATCATATGTAAAATCATTTAAATCACTAGGACTTAAATCATCAACATTGCTTTTTTTAGGAAAATTAATTAAAAATTGCTTAAAATCGTCCTTATAATCAATGATTGTTTGATTAGTCAATCCTTTTTCAAAACGACAATATTGAAGAAAATTTTCAAAAGCATCAACTAGTTTCATTTCTTGTTGTCCTTTAAATCACTAAGCCTAAAAAATATAGGTTTTTTAGCTTTTCGATTTAGTTCATTTATTAAAAGAACAGTTTTATTTTCGTTTTCATGTCTTTCAAAATTATCAAAAGTCATTTGTACAACAACATCATGTTTGTCTTTTAAATTTTTAAGAGTAAAACCAATTAATCTAATTTCGTCATTATTGTAGGTTTTATCAAATAATTTTAGACCTTCTTTGTAAATTTCTTCTTTTGAATCGGTGTAATTGTCAAAACTCTTAGATACAGTCGATGTTTTAAAACCACTATCACAATCTGCATTTTTGTAAGTTATTTGGATTGTTTTGCATAATTTTCCTGATTTTTTAAATTCATCTAACACCATATTTATTAAGTTAATTAGAAAATTGCGTATATAAAACTTATCATTAGTATCGAAATCTAATGTTCTAGTCATACCCATTGATTTAGGATCATATGGACCAACAACTATTTCATCACTGCTATTTCCTTCAAGTTCCGCTATAAGATCATCACGCATTGAACCGAAGAAATTTGATAAAGCTTCATCGTTATTTTTTAAACCAAAATATAAATCTCCTATGGTTTTATACCCTGCTCTTTCTATTTTTGGAGCGCTTTTTTTACCAATTCCGAATAAATCTTTAACAGGTAAGGGAAAAATTATATTTTCGATATCTTTTTTTCTAATTATAGTAATTCCCATTGGTTTTTTATAATCAGAACCCATTTTCGCTAAAAATTTAGTAGGTGCAATACCTATTGAGCACTTTAAGCCAGTTTCATTAAACAAACGATTTTGAAGTTCATCGAAAAAAGCTAATGGATTCGTTATTCTTTTCTTTAAAAAATAATCAGAAAAATCACAAAAACATTCATCTATCGACATTTGTTCAACTTTAAGTGTATATTTTTTAATAAAATTGATGAATTCTTTAGACATCAATTCATAATATTTATAATCACCAGGTAAAATAATCAAATTTTTTGAAAGCATTTTTGCTTGAAAAGTAGGCATTCCAGAATGAATACCATATTTTCTAGCCTCATAAGAGCATGTCGAAATAATTCCTTTTCTTCCATCGCCACCTACAGCAACAGGTTTGCCAATCAAAGATGGGTTCTTAAGCTCTTCACACCTTACAAAGAATTGATTTAAATCTATATGGACGATTATTTTCGACATATTAATACTAAAAATAAACTAATATTTCACCAATTATATACTTATAATATACTAATCATTATTTTTTTGTATATTTTCAATCTTTTCTTTTGCATCCTTAATGGTTTGCTCAAGTTCGTTTATTAATTTAGTTCCTTCGAGATAGTATTTTAAATTATCATCCAAGTTTAAATCGCCACTATCGATTTTTCTAACTATATCTTCGAGTTTATTCATCTTTTCCTCAAAGGTCAATTCTTTCTTTTCCATTATTCAACTCCTTTTACTTCACTGATAATATAGCCATCAGATGTCTTTACTTTTAGTTCTTCCTTAATTGAAACATCCTTAATGGACGAAACTACTTTATTGTCTTTATTAAGTAAAATAGAATATCCTTTTTTAAGCAAATTATCTGGGTTTAAGAATTCCAATGTATTCTTAATATTTTTGACTTTAGATTCTTCATAAGTAATTTTATTTTCAAGTCTAACCTTTAGTATATTTTTAAAGCCATTTAGTTTTTCTAAATAATTGTCATATGAAGAATCTAAATTTTGAAAATATTTTTTATTCTTAAAATATAAAAGCTTATTTTCTAGAGAAATAATTTTATTGTGAACTAATGAATTTAGATAATTTCTTTCTTGTTCAAGATCATAATAAACGCTTTCGATATCAGGAACAGCAATTTCTGCAGCGCCCGTTGGTGTCGATGCATATTTATCAGCCACTAAATCGCATAAAGTTTGATTTATTTCATGACCAACGGCACTAATAATAGGAGTTTTTAAATCATAAATGCATCTAACTAGTTCTTCATCATCAAAAGCATTTAAATCTTCACTAGCTCCACCGCCTCTTCCAATTATTATCAAGTCATATTGCTTTTCATCAGCAATTGTTAAATTTTTAATTAAATCTTTAGCCGCGTTTTCTCCTTGAACTAAAGAATACAATATATCAACATTAGTTAAAGGAAATCTTCTTTTAATATTAAATTCAAAATCTAACGCGGCCGCACTATTTTTGCCAGTAATAACTGCGATATGAAGTGGAAATTTAGGCAGATCCTTTTTATGTTCAATAGCAAAAATCCCTTCTTGGAAAAGTTTCTTTTTTAAAATTTCTTTTTTAATGAAATTTTCTCCGATTCCAAAAAGAGATATTGTTTTACAAATTATTTGATAAGTTCCACTAGGTGGATATGAACTAATAGACCCATAAACTAAGACCTCATCACCGTTCTTTGGTTCAAAATCAAGAGAATATGAATCAAATTTAAACAAAACTGCATTTATGGAACATTTACTATCTTTCAAGGTAAAATAAATATGGCCAGACTTGTTTCTTCCTTTATAATTTGAAATTTCACCCTTCAAATAAATGTTCTTTAAAGTATTAGTATTATCAAATAATACTTTAATGTAATCATTAATTTGACTAATCGAGTAATAAATTAATTCCTTTTCCATTTAAGCATTTGTCCAATATAGCATTAACAAACTTATAGTCCTTTTCACCGCCATCACCGAACTTTTTAGCAAATTTAACTGCGTTATTAATAATAACTGCTTTATCAGTTTCTAAATCTTCAATAAAATATTCAACAGCCGATGTGATTAAAATTGCTTGAATTGTTGTATTTAAACGATCAAAAGTCCAATTAATTAAAAAGCGTGAAATATATTCAATAATCTTAGATTGATTTTTTAAAGATTTAATTAAGACTTCTTTTAAATAAACATCACAATCAGCATAAGGAAGTTTACATACTTCTTCGACAGCAACCTCGAAATTAATTGGTATATTATTCTTTTCTAACATCAAAAAAGAATACATAAGTTGAACTATAAGTTCTTGGCTCTTATTACGTGTAATTTCTTGTTCCATTCTTTTAAGCTTTCTTTTCTACTAATTTAACAGATACTTCATATGGAATTGAATCACACATAAAGTTCATAACATTTCCCAAATGTTCTAAAAATTGTTGTTTAGCTTCATCCTTATTAGCATTATTTGCAAGTTTAGAAGTAAGTTTAAATGTAGCAATCTTACCATTATTTTTAGTCGAAACTAAAATATCGGTATCTTTATCAACTTCAATAAGATCACATTTATCCAAGGCTTTCTCAGCAAGAAATTTAAAAACTTTTGTAGAGATTCCTAAACGAACTGAAGATTTTCTAATATTGTTTACAAAAACATATTTAGTCATACTTTTTTCTCCTTAAAGCATTAAATTTTCGACTTCTCTAGCAATTTTTCTAGCTGTAAAGCCAAAATTATTAATTACGTCATCAGCTTTCTCACTTAAACCAAATTCATCAATACCAATAACGTTTTTAGCATATTTATGTAAGCCATAAGTTGTGCTCATTTCAATAAAGACTCTCTTTTCGTATCTATCACCTAAAACTTTAAATTGATATTCTTTGCTTTGATTATCAAAAAGTTCTGTTGAAGGCATAGAAACCACTCTTATACTATAACCTTTATCTTCTAAAATCTTTTTAACTTCAAGAGCTAAAGAAACTTCGCTTCCTGAAGCAATAAGTGTGAAATTAAGATTTCTCTTAGCTTCTTTTCCGACTATATAACCACCTTTTTTAGCTAATTCAGTATCACTTTCATCTAATAAAGGTAAATCTTGTCTTGAAAGAATGATTGCAGATGGTGTTGTTAAGCTTGAGAAAGCAACTTGATAAGCAGCAAATACTTCACGAGCATCAGCAGGTCTAAAGACATTTAAATTTGGAATAGAACGAAGCATTGCAAGTTGTTCAATTGGTTGATGTGTTGGACCATCTTCTCCAACCGCAATTGAATCGTGACTGAATAAATAAATATTAGGCAACTTTTCTAATGCACTCATTCTAATTGCGGCCTTACAGTAATCTGCAAATACCATGAATGAACCAACATATGGTCTTAAACCACCATGGAGTAAAATACCATTTGCTGCACTAGACATGAAGAATTCTCTAATTCCCCAATTAATGTTTTTGCCATTTCTATTTTTAGGTGTCCAATCGCCACCTTCTTTTAAAGCAGTTTTAACACTTCCTGCAACGTCGGCTGATCCACCAAATGTATTAGGTAATAATTTTGCAAATAAGTTAAGAATTTCTCCTGAAATATTTCTTGTTGAGTTTTTCTTTAAAATTGATTCTGGTAAAGGAATATTCTTTATGTAAGAAGAAACATCATTTGTACTTAATTGCATGACTTCTTTAAATAAACTAGTGTTAGTTCTTTGAAGTTTATTTAATTCGTTTTGATACTCGGTGTAAGCATCTTCGCCTCTTTTAATGAAGGTACTTTTGAAATTTTCGTAAACTTCACTAGGAATTTCAAATGGTGGGTAATCATAACCATAAGAAAGTTTTGTATTTCTACCATCTTCTTCACCAAGAGGTGCACCGTGAACCTTTGAAGTTCCTTCGTTTTTTGAACCTAAGCCAATAATAGTATTAAAAATAACAACAGTTGGTGCATTTTTAAACTTTTTAGCATAAGCAATTGCTTTTTTAATTTTTCTATAGGAATTTCCTTTTTTGCAGTAAACAACATTCCAGTTTGCTGCAAGGAATCTATTAATAACATCTTCATCACTAGATTGTGATAATGGACCATCCAAAGTAACATTGTTTTTATCATAAAGAAGGATGAGTTTATTTAGCTTATTTAAACCAGCAAAAGAGATAGCTTCTTGCGAAATCCCTTCTTCCAAACATCCGTCTCCACATAAGCAATATGTATAGTGATTATAAATATTTTTACCATACATAGCTTGAAGTTTAGTTTCTGCCATCGCCATACCAACAGCTTGAGCAATTCCTTGTCCTAAAGGCCCGCTTCCTGCATCAATTCCATCTGTTAGTCCGTATTCTGGATGTCCTGGAGTTAAAGAATTGAATTGTCTAAAAGATTTTAAGTCATCGATTTTAACGTTATATCCACAAAGATGAAGAATTGTGTAATATAACATGCTTCCATGACCACAACTCATTACAAAACGATCTCTATTGATCCATTTTGATTGATATGGGTTAGAAACTAAATAATCTTTAAAAAGAGTATAGACAATTGGTGCTGCGCTAATACACATACCAGGATGCCCGCTTTTAGCTTTGTTAATTCCATCAATACAAGTAGCTCTTATTGCAGCTATTGAAAGGTCATCGATATTTTTAAAATTATTAACTTTTTTAGTCATTTTGGCCCTCCTTAATAATTTCTATACCTAATTTTTGAAGTTGTTCTTCATCAACTTCATATGGAGCATTAGAAACTGGATCAACTGCAGCTAAGTTTTTAGGAAAAGCAATAACATCACGAATGTTATCTGTTCCACTTAAAATCATAGCCATTCTATCAAGTCCTAAAGCAAAACCACCATGTGGAGGTGTTCCATATTTTAATGAGTCAACAAAGAATCCAAATTTCTTTTTAATATCTTCTTCTGTAAATCCAAGAACTTTAAAGATCATTTCTTGAACTTTTTGGTCATAAATTCTTAAAGATCCACCGCCTGCTTCATATCCATTAATTACGATATCATATGCATAGCTATAAACATTGTATGGTTCAGTAAATAATTTATCGATATCTTCATCACATGGTCTTGTAAATGGATGATGGCATGGGGTAATTTCACCTGTTTCCTCACTCTTTTCGAAAAGTGGGAAATGAACGACCCATAATAAATCGTATGTATTCGGCTTAATTAAACCTAATTCTTTAGCAAGTTGACTTCTTAAGGCGCCTAAACCAAAGTTAACATCTCTCAAAATGTTACTTGTAGCAATAATTAAAGCGTCTCCATCTTTTAATTCAGTAGCTTTGATGAGTTCTTCTTTGATTTCTTGTGATAAGAATTTAACAATACTTCCTTCCAATTCGCCATTAACCAACTTCAAATAAGCAAATTGTTTCATGTTAAATTTAGGAGCAACTAAATTTAAAGCATCTTGTTTCTTTCTAGTTAAATGTTCAGCAAAGTTATCAACCTTAATTGCTTTAATGTATTTGTTGTCTTGATATAATTTGAATTCTGAATTACCAAGAATGTACTTAATATCCACTAAATACATACTAAAACGTGTATCTGGCTTATCAGAACCATATTTATTGACTGCTTCTTTATATTCCATTCTTCTTAAAGGAAGTTTAACATCATAGCCAATAGCGTCTTTAAATATTTTTGCTACCAAGCCTTCACCGAGATTAAGAATTTGGTCTTGATTTAAGAAACTTGTTTCAACATCAATTTGAGTAAAATCAGGTTGTCTATCTGCTCTTAAATCTTCATCTCTAAAACATCTAGCAATTTGATAGTATCTTTCAAAACCAGCGACCATCAACATCTGTTTATAAAGTTGTGGGGATTGTGGTAATGCGTAAAATGCGCCTTTATGAACTCTGCTAGGTACTAAATAATCTCTAGCTCCCTCTGGTGTAGATGGAGATAAATAAGGTGTTTCAATTTCTATAAAATCATTAGAATCTAAAAATTCATGTGTTGCTTTAACAATTTTTGCTCTAATTTTAAAACGTCTTTGCATGCAATTTCTTCTTAAATCAAGGTAACGATACTTTAAACGAATATCTTCATTTGCATCAGTTACTTCTTGAGTAGAAATTGGAGGTTGTAAAGCTGTATTAATAACTTTAATTCTACTTGCTAAAACTTCAACTTCACCAGTTGCAAGATTTTTATTAGGTACATCTTTTTTACAAACAACGCCTTCTACTTCTAAAACATACTCATTTCTGATATCTGGAAGTTCTATTTCATCAGTTTTAACACAAATTTGAACATAGCCTTCCCTATCTCTTAAATCTATAAAAAGCAAGCTCCCTAAATTACGCTTTTTAGAAACCCAACCTAAAAGTTGAACAGTTCTTCCAACATCACTAAGTCTTAAGTTTCCGCAATAATATGTTCTAACAAACTTTTCTTCAACGTTATTCATAAAATATATACCCCATTTCTAATCAATAATTATTCTTCGTGATGACAGTGTCCATGTCCGTGACAGCAATGATGTTCGTGTTCATCATCATCTTGACAACATTCACCATGTTCATGTCCTTCATGTCTACAACATTCTCCATGTTCATGACCTTCATGATGACAACAACATTCAGAATCATCAGCAGATTCTAATTCTATATCGAAGAAATTATCTAAATATGATTGTAAATCTTGTAAATTGATTTGAGTTTGCTCTTTTGTTCCCAAATTCTTGATTGTAATCATATTGTTATTGAGTTCATCTTCGCCAATTATAAGTGCAAGTGTAGCTTCACGTCTTTCTGCTTTTTTAAACATTGCACCCATTGACTTAGCTTCATAACAAACTTCAGTAGAATAACCTAAATTTCTTAAAACATAAGCCAATCCAAAAGAAAATTCGACTGCTTTTTCTCCCATTGGCATAATAAATAAATCCACTCCGTTTGCTAATTCTGGGAATAAAGAATCATCTTCCATTACTTTTGCAATACGTTCAATTCCAAAAGCAAAACCAACACCTTCAATTTGTGGCCCACCAATTTCAGAAATAAGATTTCCATAGTGTCCGCCTGCTCCAATTGCTCCATAATTATTGCCGTTTGATGCTGTGTAGTGAAATTCAAACACAATTCCTGAATAATAATCTAAACCTCTAACAAGTTCAGAATCGACTTCAAAAGGAATTTCTAAAGCAGTTAAATATGATTTAACTTTTTCGAATCTATTTCTTGCTTCTTCTGTTAAATAATCACCAATTTTAGGTGCTTTATCTATAATTGGACGATCTTCAGGAACTTTACAATCTAAAATTCTTAAAATATTTAATTTAAATCTTTCCTTACAATCACCACACATTTCTTCAATGTGTTTTGAAAAATATTCTTTTAATGCAGCTTTGTAATTTTCTCTGCTTTCTTTATCACCTAAAGTGTTAATTTTAAGTTTCAAATTATCAAAACCAAGAACTTTAAGCATTGTATAGCCTAAAGCAATAGTTTCGACATCTCTTTCAATGGTTGAAGCACCAGCACATTCAACACCGAATTGGTTAAATTGACGGTATCTTCCTTGTTGTGGTCTTTCGTATCTAAAATTAGGACCAACATAAAATGCTTTTACTGGATAATCTTGATTCGCAAAAAGTTTAGCATTAACCATACTTCTAATAATTCCAGCGGTCCTTTCAGGTCTTAAAGTTATACTTCTGCCACCTTTGTCTTCGAAAGTGTACATTTCCTTACGAACAATGTCGCTACTATCGCCAACACTTCTGATAAAAAGATCACTATTTTCTAAAACAGGTGTACGGAATTCTTTATATCCATAATTTAAGGCGACATTTGTCATTACTTCTTCGATATAGGAATATCTTTGTGCCTCTGCTTGTATTACATCATGAGTACCTTTTACAATATTAAACATACAAAAACCTCAATTCCTAATAATTATATCATAATTATTAACTTTTCATTCAAGGATATACGATTAATGAATTACTCTTTTTACGTCGTAAATATCCTTTGTGCTTTTTAAAATATCTTCAATGTGTGTTAAAACACTTGCATTACTAATATAAATTTGGGCATAAACACTCACATTATTTGTATCAGCATGCGTTTTCGCTGATAATTCAGTACATTTAATTTTGTTTGAATTGAAAATATTCAAAATATCAGCTACTAAATTTTGTCTATCAAAACATTCAATAACAATATCGACTGGATATGATTTTTGGCTTAAATCATGCTTCCAGTGAACATCTATTAATCTAGATTTTAACCCAAGAACATTAGGGCAATCTGTTCTGTGGACAGTAATACCATTCCCTTTTGTAACGTAGCCAACAATATTATCGCCTGGGATAGGTGTACAACAATTGCCTAAAGTAATCTTAAACCCAGTTTCGCCATCTACTGTGACTGGACAGTTATCATCATCAAAATTTTCCTTCTTAAAGAGTTTATTAAAACCTTCTTCCTTTTTCTTAATTCCTAAGAAATCAGCAATTTGTCCTGGGTTAGGATTATGTGCGCAAACTAGAATAAAAAGGTCATCAATGGTTGATACTTGGTAGTTTTTTAGTACTTTTTCAGTATTTAATAAACTAAGCATTTCTCTTTCATCAATGCCTCTATCTTTGAAAAAGTCTTCACAAACTTGTTTACCTTGTCTAATTTTATCTTCACGTAAGAATGATGCATTTTTCTTTTGCAAGAACTTCTTAATGTGTGATTTAGCGCTCGCAGTTTTGACAATATTGAGCCAGCTTTCATTAGGTCCACTAGATGTTTTTGATGTTCTAATTTCAACTACATCACCTGTTTTAAGAACAGTATTTAATGGTACTAGATTGTTATTAACTAAAGCACCGACTGCTGTGTCTCCAACCTTAGTATGAATTTTATACGCTAAATCTAATGGCGTAGATCCATTAGGAAGATCGATTACTTTTCCTTTTGGAGTAAAGACATAAACGTTTGCTTCAAAAATATCCTTACTTAAAGATTCCATGTATTCAGTTGCACTCTTATCTTGAGTTTCACTGTTAATATGAAGAAAATCCCTAAACCAATGTAATTTTTCTTCAATTTCATGTTGTTCTTGTTTGGCACTATAATGCGAACCTTCTTTATATCTCCAGTGTGCAGCAACACCAGTTTCAGCAATCTCATCCATTTCTTTGGTTCTAATTTGAACTTCGAAAATTTTACCATCACCAGCGATAACTGAAGTATGCAAAGATTGATACATATTAGGTTTAGGCATAGCAATATAATCTTTAAATCTGCCTGGTATAGGCTTAAAGTTAGCGTGAATTAAACCTAAGATTTCATAACAATTAAGTTCGGTTTCAGTAATAATACGAATAGCTAAAAAGTCATATATTTCATCAAATGTATGCCCTTTTAAATACATTTTTTTATAAATTGAATAAATGGATTTAATACGCGATTCAATTTCAAACTTAATATTTTTTTCAATCAAAATATCGGCTATTTTCTTTTTTAAGTTATTAAGCGATCTTGTTCTATTCTTAATTTTTAAATCAAGTTCATCTGCTATTTGATGATATTCGACTGGTTTTTCTATCTCAAGAGAAAGGTCTTCTAATTGACTTTCTACACGATAAATACCTAATCTATGAGCAATAGGAGCAAAAACCTCTAATGTTTCTTTAGCTAAAGCATGTTGCCTTTCAGGTTTTAAGGCTTTAACTGTTCTCATGTTATGAAGTCTATCAGCAAGTTTGATGATAATAACACGAACATCTTTTGCCATACCTAAAAAGATCTTTTTATGGTCTTCTGCGGCAAATTCTTCTTCTGTTCTATGAGATAACTTCAATCTTTGAATCTTTGTTAAAGCATCAACTATACGAGCACAATCTTCGCCAAACATCTTTTTGATTGTTTCTATTTTTACATCAGTATCTTCAACAACATCATGTAAAAATGCAGCAGCAATTGTAACTGGTCCGCCTTGTAAACTAGCTACAATGTAAGCTACTTCGATAAGATGTTGTAAATATGGCTCACCGCTTTTTCTAAATATACCATCATGTTTTTCTTTAACAAACATGTAAGCATCCTTGATTAATTTACGATCGTTCTCATCATGAATATATGCATAATAAATTTCTTGCACATCTTCAAAGGTGTGCATTGGATAACCACCATTTTGCAAAACTTTATCATCGATACCGGATTTAGCTTTAATTATCTCGGCACCTTCTCTTTTAATCTCTTCCATTTGGCCATCCCCTCCTCAATATACGATTTCGAAGTCGTTAACTATCAATTGTACAGTTTTGATGCCTTTAAATATGTTTAAGTTTAAATAGCCATATACATCTACAAATGATCCCTCTAAAATTTTAGGATCAAAGTTAAATATACATATGCTTGCTTCATGATTAAATCTATACAATATATGCTTATTATAAACGAAATTTTTAATCTCATTGACATTGAGACCACTAATTTTAATTTTAGGTTTCTTTCTACCCTCTCCAAAAGGAGCAAATTGATGATAAATCTCGTAATTTTTTAATGTTAAATCTTCAGTAGATATCTCAATAAAATCTTCATCAATTTCTATTTTTAAATCTTTTGTTGATTCAACAATACTTTCTTTAAAATCTTTTAAATTTGATTTTTTAATAGTAAAACCGCCTGCATTTTTATGTCCGCCATAAGCTTCTAACAAATTAGCATTTTTTTCTAAAATTGAAGAAATATCATAATTTCCTAAGCTTCTTGCACTCCCTTTAAGAATGCTTGAATCAACTTCATTTTTTGAAAAAACAAAAGATGGTTTAGCGTAAGAATTTAAAAGCTTATTAGCAATCAAACCACCAATACCTTCGTTTTCTTTATTTTCATAAAATACGCAGTTATTAGAATTTTCTATTAACGAAAGATTTAAGTTGTTAACTAAAAATCTTCTTTTCTCATTCACTTGATTAATCCATAAAGATAATCTGTTTAATACTTTTAAGTCGCTTGTTACAAAATATTTAACTATCGAGAATCGAGTATCATCATTTAACAAACGACAAATAGCATTAATTTTCGGAATAACAGTCATTGAAAGATCATCTTCGTTAATCTCTTGTTCATTCCCTTTTAATAAAACGAAAATTTGTTCATATCTTTTTTCGTTAATAATTTTAATTGCTTCTTTTACAAGTGTTCTATTATAAGAAAGTAATGGCATCGCATCACTTAAAATAGATAACGCACATAAACTTAATAAATAATAATTAATCTTACCTAAATAAAATAATGAAAAATAGAAAGTTACTTCTCCAGCAGAAATATTATATTCGCCAAAATTATCTACTTCAGGATGCATTATAAATTTTGCTTTTGGTAATTCCTCTGTTACTTTATGATGATCAAAAATAACAACTTCCATACCTAGCGAATTTGCTAAATCAATTGCTTCGTGTGTTTTTACTCCATTATCAACACAAACTATTATATTGTAACCAAGTTCATGGAATTTCTTTACGTTTTTAGGTGTAAGTCCATAGCCGTCGTATTCTCGACTTGGAATGTAATATCCTGGAGTATAATCATCAGTTTTTAAAGTAAGATAAAGGATGGAGGTAGACATAATTCCATCACAATCATAATCTCCATAAATTAATATTTTCTTTTTAGACAAAATAGCTTCTTTTAAACAAGAAGCTATTTGATTACCATACTTAAATATTTCTTTTTTTGGAAGCGAAGATAAATCGTCTTCGTTTTCTTTAATGATATCTTCGTATGTTAAATTGTAATATTTTAATAATTTTTCTAAGAAAGAATTAACCATAAACCAAAAGATTTAATTATTAATCGTTAATTCCAATAAATATTGCCTCTTGAGGTCCTTCGTCGTTATCTCTAGTTTTGTTCTTTTTCTTAGACTTAGTAGCTTCTCTTCTTTGTTCAAGAGAACCTTTAACTTTATCAAAAGCTTTAACAAATGCAATTTGTAATGGCAATTCTAATGCTTTGATAAAGATAACAAGTAAGAATATTCCAACTAAGATTAAGATTAAGGTATAAGAATCAAATGCAGGTGTAAAGAAGAATGAAAGAACAATAAATGCGATAAACATCATGTTAATTACAACATAGTTATAAATTGAATTACCTGAATAATCGTAAAGTTCTTCTCTTGCAACAAGATCTTTAATCTCATGCTTATTGTCAAGATAAGCAAGTCTTTCGTTTGTAAAGAAGATATCGAAGATTAAGTAAACAAGTAATGTTAAAAGTAATAAACCTAAAGTAATTTCACTTGGGAATGGTCCTCTAAGTAAAGAGAAGATTCCAACAACGATTGTTAAGCTTGATGCGCCAACAAGTAAGGATGTAACTGCTTTTGAAGGTCCAAATCTTAATAAGAAATAAGCAAAGATAATCGCTACAGAAATTGAACTTGCAATTGCAATATACATATTAATTAAGTCATCAGTATAGTCATATGCAGAGGATAAACTGACATTATAATTTTCACCAATATTACTTTGAATTGCTGTTGTAATAACATCAGCAAGATTTAATGGGGTGCTGATATTTTGACCATCAAAGTAATAGTAAACAGTATCATTTTCACTTGCTGCGTCGTAAACTCTTCCAAGATCAATAATGAAGTAATATTCTCTATTTGTAATTGGTGAAGTTTCACCACTTAAATATTCATAATAGAATGCGTTAACATCCATTTCTCCACTAAAAACAGGTGCTTCATGTGTTTCATCGGCATAAATTTCGCTAAATGCTGTTTGAATTCCAACAATTGTACCATTTAAGTTATAGTCGTCATTTGCATTTCTTAAAACATAACTGACTGTAATTTTTGAATTTGTTTCATTACTTCCAGAATTATAAATGTCACCATTCATAACTTGGAAAGTTGTAATTCCAACAATACTTGCAAGGAGTAATATTCCAGCAATAATTCCAGTTACTTTGAAAGTATTCTTAGAACTTCTTTTCTTAAATGCATCAAAGTAAGTTGGCTTTTCACCTTTTGAGAGATCTGGAACCATCTTCTTCTCAATTCCAAATAATTTAATATGATCGCTTGCAAATTGAGAGTTATAAAGTAACCAGTTAACAGCTCTAAAGACAATTCCAATTGTAAGCACACTAATTAAAGTGCCAATTAAAAGTACGCCACCAAATGAACTTGTATATGAATTAGGAATAAGATAAGCAACTAAAGCAATAATTGCTCCTACAACTGTAAAGTCTAATAAGTTAAGTAAAGTCTTTTTATTTGCATCTTGATAAGCTTTTTTAAGATTTTTACCTAAATATAAGTCTTCTTTTGCTCTATGCAACCAGAGTGTTGTTCCTAAAATTGATAAGGCAGCAACAGCAAATAAACCTAAAATTGTTCCTAAGTTGAATTGGTTACCTAAGAAACCGAATAAGTAAGTTGCGCTTACTAAATTAACACCAGTGACAACAAGAGATAATAATCCTGGTAAACCATAATTTAATAAAAGGAATAAAGAAACAATAACAACTGCGATAATTGTACAAATTAAAACTGTAGATAATTCAACACTCCCTGCTCTCTTAATATATTCGACGAAAGGCGAAACTAAGTTTGAACCCTCATCGACTTGAGATTGGTTAATTAAAGTAACATTGTACTTAAGGTCACTAGAATTAAATCTTTCAGCAAATAAATTTGCTTTTTTATAAGCTAATCTTTCATCTGCTTCTGTTGAGTTATAAACTTGATAAGATGTTGTAACATCAAGCCCTGTATCGCCATTAATTGCACTTAAATTGTAATTCCCAAAATATAAATATTCATAAGTTGCTGCTTCTTGATCAGTAGAACTTAAACTTGCATCGTAATCCCAATAGAAACTTTGAGGATTTGTTACATCAAAATAAGTAATGACATAATTATGGAAATTATCATCAGTGATATTTCCATTTTCGTTATCTAATAAGTTTTGTAAATTTAAACCATTAAGCCAGTTATTAACAAGGAAAACAACATTATTTGGATCAATCTTTGTATTTTCTTCAGTAGTTCCATCACCACTTGTATCACCTGTTGTTGTGTCACCGGTAGTTGTGTCGGTTTCTACATCATCAACACGTGAAACCTTATTACCATCTTTAAAATAAGCAGCATTACTTGCTGTTGAACTATCAGAAGATGATTCTTCATTACTTGCATTAATTCCATCAACCATTTCTTTAAACGAACTTGGGTTAGCAAGTTGAACGACAACATATGGATAGCCATCTCTATATTGAACAGTCGCACTATCTTCGACGAATAATCTAGTAGCTTCTGTGGAAGTATTATTGTTATAAACGTCATCAATGCTATAACCAAGGTTATATTCTTCTGCTGCATCTTTAATCATGAAAGAATTTGAGAAAGTTAAATACGAAACAATATCATCATAAGCACGATCATTATCTTTAAAAGTTAAAGCAAAAGTATTGTTAGAATAGCTCTCAAGTTCATAACTAGAAATTTCAGCAAGACTTAATCTTTCTTTGAAAATATTAGTAACTTCTTCCATTGGAGTTTCGCCATTGGCGTTTTGGATATTATCCATGGAATTTTCACCAGTTCCACCAGAAAAATCAGCATCTAATTGTTTTTCAGAGATTTTAAAAACAAATCTATTTGATGATGTAAAATCACCATCACCATTAATTGAGAGTAACGAAGGAACAAATCCAACTAGTACTCCTGTTAAAATTGCTAATGAAATTGATAAATATCCAACAAATCTTTTCATAGTATACGTACCTCTTATTTATAAATTACATTTATAAATGCACTAGTTAATGATACACCATAAGAGAATAAAAGACAAAAAGAAATTTGGTCTTAAAAACTTGCCTTTGTCGCTACTATTTTTCAAGCTATTCTCGGATATGCTTATAGTAAAATTCTTGCCCTTTTTTAGTTAGCAATCTACCTCTTCTTGTTCTTGAAATCATACCTATCTTAACAAGATAAGGTTCATAATTTTCTTTAATATTTATGACATTTTCATTAAGGACACTAGCTAGTGATTCAAGGCTTACAGGTTCGCTTTGAAACACCTCATAAAGTGTTTTGATGATCTTTCTATCAAAGCTAGTCAACCCATATTCATCAATTTTGATAAAAGTAAAAAATTCTTTTAAAAATTCAAGATTTGCGGAGTTTTTGTTTTTAAATAACGCAAAATCTATTAATCTCTTAAGTAAATTATTTAAAGTTCTTGGATTATTTTTTACATGGTTTACAAAAAATAAAATAGTTTCATCATTTTCAAAAACTAAACCTAATTTTTTTGCGTTTAAGCGCGCTATCCCCATTAGATCTTCTGATGTATAATTTTCAAAATGAAATTTAATTACAAAGCGGTCTCTTAAAGGAACAGAAAGATAACCATCTAAAGTTGTTGCACCAATTAACGTAAATCTAGGTAACTTAACACTTATAACTTTTGTTTTTTCTTCGCTTTTATAACTTAAATTAATAATGAAATCGTCCATTACAGAATATAAAATTTCTTCGATTTTTTTATCTAATCGGTGAATTTCATCGATAAAGAAGATTTCGCCTTGTTTAATTGAAGCTAAAATTTCAACTAGATCTTGAACCGTTTGAATCATTGGTGCATTGATAACTTTAATATCGCTTTTCATTTCTTGAGAAATTACATAACTTAAACTTGTTTTACCAGTTCCACTTGGACCAATTAAAAGTATATGATCTAAGCTTCTTTTCTGTTTTCTTGCGCTAAAAATATAAACCATTAATTCGTTAACAATTTGTTTTTGTCCAAAAAAATCATTGAACGACTTAGGTCTTACAATCGATAATAATTCGTTATTCATTTTTAAGTACCACTATCGCTTCTTTAATGGCTTCACTATCATCAAGTCCATCTTTTAAGTCATTTAAAACTTTAAAAACTTTTTGAGTGTCATACCCTAAGTTTGATAGCACTTCAAAAACTTTTGGATATTTATAATCATAAGTTTCGATATTAAAAACTTTATTTTTAAGCTCATAATAAACTCTATCGGCTTTAACGCCTATCACACTTATCTTTTTTAAAGCATTGATATCTTTGTTTTTAATAAGAGAAATTAGACCTTGGCTTGTAACTTTCTTTAAGATATTTTGAGCAGTTTTTGGTCCTATTCCGCTAATTTTTATGAGTTCAGAAAACACATATCTATCAACCTGGGTTTCAAAACCATATAAAAGAGCTTCCTCTTCTTTTAAAAATAAATGAGTATAAATTTTATATTCTTTTCCTATTTCATATTTTTCATCATTAATAACACAAATAGAAAAGCCTAATTTAAGTTCGTTTAAAAGAGTGATTATATTATCTTTTTTATAATCAACTTTACCAATAATAAAATCAAACAATTTAAGTTATATGGAATTATTCGTAATATTCGAATTCAAAATCGGCAATCTTAACAGTATCTCCTGTTTGAGCACCGATTTCATGGAGTTTTTGATCAACCCCAATTTTATTTAAGTAGGTTAAAAGTCTTAACATTCCTTCATCGGTTGAAATGTTAATAAGGTTATAAGTTCTGATAACTCTATCACCAACAATTTCGTAGTAGCCTTCTTTTTTCTTAACAATATCAAAAATCTTTTCTTCTTCATCAAGATTAAAGACTTCTTCTTTATCTTCTTCACTATAAACTGGCCAAATAGGAGCGTCTTTTAAAAGATCTTTAGCTTTATATAAAACTCTATCTAAGTTTTCTTCAGTTATACAAGAAATTGGAATGACTTCTTTTTGAACTTGCTTTTTAAATTCTTCAAGTTTTTCTTCGCTTCCTTCTTCATCCATTTTAGACGCAACAATAATTTCTGGTCTATCAAGAAGATGCATACCATAATTTTTAAGTTCTTCTTTAATATCAAGATAATCTTGGTAAGGATTTTCACTAGACATATCCACCATATGAATCAAGACTCTACATCTTTCGATGTGTCTTAAAAACATTAAGCCTAGCCCTTTTCCAAGATGCGCGCCTTTAATTAATCCTGGCATATCAGCGATAACAAAGCTCTCATCTTCAACTTTAGCAACACCTAAATTTGGAACAATAGTTGTAAAAGCATAATCTCCAATTTCAGCCTTACAATTTGTAACGCAACTTATAAAAGTTGATTTTCCAGCATTTGGTAAGCCAATTACACCAACATCAGCTAAAAGTTTTAACTCTAAAATAAGTCTTTTTCTTTCGCCAGGCAAACCATTTTCAGCAATTTTTGGACATTTATTGCGTGATGATTTAAAAGCAGAGTTTCCTCTTCCGCCTCTTCCACCTTTACAAATAAGATAAGTCTGACCAACTTCTTTAAAATCACAAATAAATTGGTGATTTTCTTCTAAAAAAACAACAGTACCGATTGGTAGATCAATATAAATATCTTCAGCAGCATGACCATATTGGTTTTTGATATCGCCATTTTCGCCATCATCAGCGATAAAAGTTCTTGAATGACGGTAATTAACTAAAGTTGTTGTGGTTTTTGAGCATCTTAAATAAACGGAACCGCCTCTTCCGCCATTTCCGCCTGCTGGACCACCTTTAGGAACGCCTCTTTCCCTTCTAAAGGCAATACGTCCATCTCCACCTTTTCCACTTCTAACTTCAATAATCGCTCTATCAATAAACATAAAAAATTGTTCCTTTAAAAGAAAATCACCTGTCAAAGAAACAGATGATTTAATTCACTTAAGCAGCAACTTCGTATACGCTAACACGTTTTCTATTTTTGCCAACTCTTTCGTATTTAACAATACCAGCTTTTGTAGCAAAAATTGTATCATCACTACCCTTTTTGGTATTAACACCAGGATAGATTCTTGTTCCGCGTTGTCTATAAATAATCATTCCTGCTTTACAAAATTGACCATCGCTTCTTTTAGCACCGAGTCTACGACCAGCAGAATCTCTACCGTTTTTAGTACTACCGACACCTTTATGAGATGCGAATAATTGTAAATCAAGTTTAAAACTTAAACACATAAACATTCTTCCTTTCTACATTTTTTTAGAAACTTTCAAGTAAGATGAATAAGATTCTTCGATAGTTTTTAATTGAATAATAATTGTTCTCATTACAATTTCATCTTGTTCCGTTATTTTATCCAAAGTATCAATCGCGAGATTTCCACTTTCGATTTTAATATCGTAATTTGAATGATTTTCTAATGCGTTACAACCACCAACAAGTATTGCGCTAACTGCACTGCAGACAATATCTTTACCTTTTTGAGCAAATAAAGCATGTCCTTGTGCTTCAATTTTTATAATCTTACTGTCTTTTTCTAAAAAACTGATTTTAATCATTTACTTTGAATTAATACTTGTAATTGTTAAGCAAGTATATGGTTGTCTGTGTCCGATATGTTTATGATAAGTAGTTTTTGCTTTGTACTTATAAACATGGATTTTTTTGCCTAAACCTTGCTTTTCAACTTTTGCGACAACTGTAGCACCTTCAATTGTTGGGTTACCAGTGATTACTTTTTTGTCACTAATTAAAAGGACATCTTTAAAAGTGTAATCAGCACCAGTTTCTACATCGAGCTTTTCAACGTAGATCTTTTGGCCAACTTCAACCTTGAGTTGCTTACCGCCAGTTAAAATTATAGCGTACATTAATATAAGCCTCCGTTTTTTTAATAATTACTCGCTCGTAAGGTAATTTCTGAAGAAATTTTAGTGACCTTTTTAATGCGGTTGTATCAAAAAATAGGGATACAACGCTATTAGTATACTCTTTTTAAAACAATTATCAAGAAATAAATTCTTTGCTAGAAAGGAAGAAACCTCATTCTACTTCCAGACGAATTTATATCCTCCAGGAAGTTGGATTGTTCCATCATCAGTGTAGAAAAGCTTATAAATTGCAACCGCTACTAAAGCAATCGCCATAATTGCCATTACGGTTGTAAGAGTAATTGCTTCACCACATCGAAGTTGGGACATCTCTTCGTTTGATAAAGGAATCTTTTCTTCCATATTTAAAAACCTCCTTTCAAATAATACAAAGGAGGTAATTTAAAATTTTCTTAAAAATAAATTTAGATTTTTCTTAATTTATTTAAAATTTCTTCTCTTTGAGCTTTATAGCGTTCATATTTCTCTTTTTCGAGTGCTATTTTTTGTTCTGGAGCTTTGGCAATGAAGTTTTGATTATTTAATAAACCTTCACTTCTTTTTATTTCGCTTTCAATTTTTTCAAGATCTTTATTGAGTTTTTCCTCAATCTCATCTTTATTAATGTTGTCTTCAACAAATAAAGTTAAATTAGGAAGAATGATGCTTGTTGTATTTAAAACATCTTCTTTAACGATCTTTAATTCTTTAGCGAAAGAGAATCTCGCTAAATATTTTTCAAGCTCTGAGAAATCAAAACTTGATTTAACAAAAATATTTAATGATTCATTAGGTGCTAATTCGTTTGTAACTTTATATTGTCTAATTCCTTCAATTGCAGCTTTTAAAGCATCAACTTTTTCAATGGCATCTTTAAACATGAGCTTATCATCATATTCAGGATAAGATTCGAGCATGATTGATTCTTTATGAACTGGTAAATTTAAGTAAATTTCTTCAGCAATGAATGGTGAGAAAGGATAAATCATCATTAAAATAGCTTTTAATGTTGTAAATAAAGTGAAATATGTTCCTTCTTTATAGGCGTTTTCGTCTTTTAATGTGACTTTGCTCATTTCAAGATAGAATGAACAATAATCATCGTAGACAAAGTTATAAAGTAAATCGCTAGCAATCCCATATTCATAGGAATCCATGAAATCAGTAATTTTGTTAATTACTTCTTCTAATTTTGTAAGAATATATTTATCAACAAGCGATAATTTTTCTAATTTGATATCTATGACGTCAAAATTCTTAAATGATTCTGGAATATTCATAAGAATATAACGTGCGCTATTCCAGATTTTATTTAAATAATTGCTTGCGGCTTTTACTTTTTCTTCGCTATAACGCATGTCTTGTCCTGGAGATGCTGTTGTTGCAAGGAAATATCTTAAACTATCAACACCATAGGCATTTATGACATCAATTGGATCAACCCCGTTTCCAAGAGATTTAGACATTTTTCTTCCTTCAGAGTCTCTAACAATACCATGGATAATAACATCTTTAAATGGAACTGTGTCTGTAAAATGTAGACCTTGGAAAACCATTCTAGCTACCCAGAAGAAGATAATATCGTAGCCAGTTACCATACAATCTAATGGATAATATCTTTTAAAATCTTCTGTATTTTCAGGCCAACCTAATGTTTCAAATGGCCATAAAGCACTTGAGAACCATGTATCAAGAACGTCTTCGTCTTGTACCCAATTCTCCATATCTGATGGCTTTTGGTCTGTAACTAGTATTTCATTAGTAGTTTTATGGTAGAAAACTGGTATACGATGACCCCACCAAAGTTGTCTTGAAATACACCAATCATCACAGTTTGACATCCATTGTTTTAAAACATTTTCAAAACGTTTTGGGAAGAAATTAACTTTGCCTTCACTTGCTTGTGTTTCAAGAACCCTGTCTGCTAATGGCTTCATTTTAATAAACCATTGCTTAGAAAGAATAGGTTCTACAACAGCCCCACTTCTTTCAGAGTGTCCGACTTGGTGTTTAATATGTTCAATCTTAATTAAGTTACCTTCATTTTTAATTTTTTCTAAGAGTAACTCACGGCATTTCATACGATCAAGACCAACAAATTCACCACATTTTTCAGTCATTGTACCATCAGTATTCATAATAACTGGATGCTCTAAACCATATTTTTTACCAATAATAAAGTCGTTAGGATCATGAGCTGGCGTACATTTCATAGCGCCAGTCCCAAATTCAATATCAACATATTCATCGCCAATTATTGGAAGTTCTTCTCCGTTTGCTGGATTAATAACTTTTTGGCCAATAACATTGATATATCTTTCATCTTTTGGATTTACAACTACACAAACATCTCCAAACATTGTTTCTGGACGAGTTGTAGCAATTGTAAGAAATTTTGAAGGATCATTAACAAAAGGATATTTAAAGTAATAAAATTCGCCATCATCTTCTTTATAAATGATTTCAATATTACTTAATGCAGTTTTCATTACAGGGTCATAATTTACGATTCTTTCACCCCTATAAATCAATCCTTCGTTATATAAAGTGATAAAAACTTTATTAACTGCTTTGATACATCCCTCATCTAAAGTAAATCTTTCGCGAGAATAATCGACCATAATGCCCATTTTGGCCCATTGTTCGTGAATTGTATCGCTATATGCTTCTTTCCGTGCATAACATTCTTTCAAGAATGCTTCTCTACCAATTTTAAAACGATTTGTACCTTCCTTATTTAATTTAGCATCAACTTTAGCTTGGGTTGCAATACCTGCGTGATCAACTCCTGGTAAATATAAAACATCAAAACCTTTTGCTTTCTTATAACGACAAGTAATATCTTGAATAGTATTGTCAATTGAATGGCCAATATGTAATTTTCCTGTTACATTTGGTGGAGGAATAACCATTGAAAAACGCTTTTTAGAGACGTCTCCTGCTCTAAAATAGCCCTTATTTTTCCAATTTTCATATTTTCCTTCTTCAACTTTATGAAAATCATATTTCTTTTCAAGTGCCATATTAACCCTCCATAACAGCGTTTAAAACCGTATTTTTAAGCTTTAAAATACTGTTTTTATCGTTTATTGATACTAACAAAGGTGCAAATTTATTAGGATCAAAATCTAATTTAGATTTTAAATTTTTATAAATTTTTGATCTCATAGACATGTTTAATTTATCGCATTTAGTCATACAAATTACAAAGCGATACTTATAAGAAATTAAAAATTTATAAAAATCAAAGTCATCATCTGTTGGTTCATGTCTAGAATCAAGCAAAAAGACAACAAGTTTTAAGCTTTTATTGTTATCAAAAAATGATTCAATCATTTTTCCATAAAATTCATAGTCAACATCTTTTTTAGATGAAAATCCATAACCAGGACAATCTACTAAATAAAATTTGTCTTCAACAGAATAATAATTTAATAATCTAGTGTGTCCTGGTTTAGAACTTGTATGTGCTAAATTCTTATTATTAGTTAAAGCGTTTATTAAACTTGATTTACCAACGTTTGATTTACCAACAAAAAGCACCGAGGAATTATATTCCCCTGGTGCTTCTTTTACATCAACTATACTTTTAATAAACTTTGCTTTAGTTAAATAATAATTTTCCATTCTTATTTAAATAGAACCTTAACAGCATCGTCTACATTCTTCATGTAAACAATTTTTAATTTTTCTGTTACTTCTTTAGGTAATTCGCTAACGTTATGTTTATTTCCGTCAGGAATAATAATCTTTTTAATGCCACTTCTCATTGCAGCCAAAGATTTTTCTCTTAATCCGCCAATAGGAAGCGCGTTTCCTCTCAAAGTAACTTCACCAGTCATTGCAATATCTCCACTTACAGGTGTTTTGCTCAATGCACTAATAATTGCACAAGTAATTGCAACGCCTGCACTTGGTCCGTCTTTTGGAATTGCACCCTCTGGTACGTGAATATGAATATCAACTTTATCAAATAAATCTTTATCGATGTTATATTTTTCAGCGTTTGCTTTAACATAGTCTAAAGCAATTTCGCAGCTTTCTTTCATAACATCGCCAAGTTTACCTGTTAAAATGAGTTTTCCTTTACCAGCAAAGTAATTGACTTCAATTGGTAAGATGTCTCCACCATATTCGGTATAAGCTAAGCCTGTTACGACTCCAACTTGTTTACCTTTTTCTTTAGCAGTTGAATCAAAAGGCTCAACTCCTAAGTATTTGATAACGTCATCTTTAGTAATTGTTGAAACAAAGTCTTTTTCGCTATCGCTTTGAACTTTTTCAACAATAACTTTTCTAATAACACTAGCAATATGTCTTTCAAGATCTCTAACACCAGCTTCTCTTGTATATCTATCTATAATATAAAAGATGCTTTCATCGGTGAAAGTTACTGAATTTGGCATTAAACCATTAACTTCAAGTTGCTTTTTGATTAAGAAATCTTTTGCAATATGAAGTTTATCAATGGCTGTATAACTTGGAACATGAATTAATTCAAGTCTATCAAGTAAAGGTGCTGGAATGTTTTCAATATTATTTGCGGTGCAAATAAATAAAACATTGCTTAAATCGTAATTTACTTCTAAATAGTTATCATTAAATTCCTTATTTTGTTCAGGATCTAATACTTCTAAAAGCGCACTACTTGGATCGCCTTTAAATGAATCTCTACCAAGTTTATCTACTTCATCGAGCAAGAAAACTGGATTATTAACCTTAACTTTTCTTAAAGAATTAATAATTCTTCCAGGTCTAGAACCAACATATGTTCTTCTATGACCTCTAATTTCTGCTTCATCACTGACACCACCTAAAGAACATTTAATAAATTTTCTTCCTAAGGCACGAGCGATGGAACGAGAAAGGGATGTTTTACCACATCCTGGTGGCCCATAAAAACATAAAATTGGAGCTTTAAGATTACCCTTAAACTTTTTAACGCAAAGATATTCGATAATTCTTTCTTTTACTTTTAAAAGACCGTAGTGATCTTCATCAAGCACAGCTTTCGCATGATTTATATCATTATCGTCTTCAGTTTGTTCAAACCATGGGACAGATAATGCGATATCGATATAATCTTGGATTAAACTTGCTTCAAGGGAACCTTGAGGCATCATTTCTTTACGTTTTAATTCATCCTTAATTTTAGTTTTAACTTCTTCAGGATAAGGTTGGGAATCTAATTTATTTATAATTGAACTTGAATCTTTTGTTACATCTTCTCCAAGTTCTTTCTTAATTGCTCTAAGTTTTTCTCTTAAAAGATACTCTTTTTGAGCTTTATCTGTATTTTCTTGCACAGTTTTCATGATTTTTCTATCAATCGCATTAAGCTCATCAATTTGATTTAAAAGAAGTAAAATTTTCATTAAACGGTCGTTAATTGTTTTTGCTTCTAATAAATCTTGCTTATCTTTTGGAGAAACTGAAAGTCTTTCAGATAAATAGTAACTTAATTCTTGTGCGCCAATTCCTTTTGAAAGTTGCTCAGCAACACCTTGTCCGCTTCCTCTAAAGAAATTATCAAGTCCGCTCTCTTGAACTTTTTTAATGATGTTTGTAATTAAACTCATTTCTTCTTTGCTATCACCACTTACATCAGGTAATAATGAGCACGAGCCATAAAAAACACCATCACAAATATCTATAGAGTTAATTTTGATTCTAAGTGAAGCATTAAGTTTCACTCTGAATCCGTATTTTACTTTTTCAACATTTGTAATTTTGCTGATAACAGCAACATCATATATATCATCGAAAGATTCGATCTTATCTGCTTCGATATTCTTTTGAGAAACTAAAGCAACATAAGAATCGAATTTTTCGGTTGATTGAGAAATTGCGTCAGCAGAAAATTTTCTTTCTACTGATAAAGTAACTTGTGAATCAGGATATCCTACATATCCTCTTGTAATAACTAAAGGTAATTCAAAAATTTCGTTTTCGGAAAAATTCATTAAAATCGACTACCTCCTTTTTAAAAATTTAGTTATTTATTTTCTTCACTAACTTCTTTCTTTGTAGTTTTAGTTGATTTTTTAGTTGTTGAAGTCTTTTTAGCTCTTGGTTTCTTTTCTTTTACTTCAGTTTTTCCTTCTTCAGTTTTTGCTTCTTCAACTTTGTTTTCTTCTTTAACTTCTGGAATGTTGTTAGCACGAATAAATCTAACGATCTTGTTTTCCAATAATGAATTTAAAACTTGAGCTTCGTTGTTTTTATAGATGTTTTTGATTTGATCAACTGGCATATTGTATGTTTTTGCTAATTGATTGTAATAGTCATCGAGTTCCGCTCTTGAGATAACTAATTTTTCTTCTTGAGCAATTTGTTGAAGGACTAAGTATTGAGTTAATCTGTTTTTAGCTTCAACTTTGAAGTTTTCATCTAATTTTTCATCACTCATACCAGTGATTTCTTTATATTGCTCATAAGTTAAACCATTACTGGAGATTTGATTAATTGTATCTTGTTTGATTGAATTTGCTTCTTGTTCTAAGACTTTGTCACCAATTTCAACAGTAGCATTTGCAATAATTTGATTTAAGATTTTGTTGAATTGATCTTGTCTTGCTTCGTTATCAAGTCTATTTTGGACAAGTTTAGCTTCATAATCTTTAAATTCTTCAACTGTTTTAACGTTTTCTAAATTTAAAGTTGAAACAAATTCTTCATTGAGTTCTGGTTTTTTCTTTGTTTTGATTTCGTGAACCATACAAACGAATTTTGCTTCTTTACCAGCTAAATCTTTAACATATTGTTCTGGGAAAGTAACAATAACATCTTTTTTAGTTTCGCTTGTAACGCCGACTAATTGATCTTCGAATCCAGGAATAAATTGATTTGAACCTAAGACTAATGAATAGTTGTCAGCACTTCCGCCATCGAATTCTTTACCATCAATGTAACCTTTGAAATCAAAGACGACTGTATCGCCCATTTCAGCAGCGCCATCTTTAAGTACTAAATCTGAATTGTCTTCTAAGACATGTTCGATTTGTTCTTCGATTTCTTTCTTTGTAGCTTTTTTAGTTTCTAATGGAATGTTGATGTCTTTGTATTGTCCAAGTTTGACTTCTGGAACAACTGTAACTGTGAAGACAACTGTAAATCCATTATCATCAAGCTTTGTAATGTTAACTTCTGGGCTTGTGAATGGTCTTAAGTTATGTTCATTAATTGCTGCGCTATAAGCTGCAGGTAATGCTTCATTAATTGATTGATTTAATAAATCATTTGGATTAATTCTTTTTCTTGCAAGTTCAATTGGAGCTTTTCCTTCTCTGAAACCTTCAACTTTAACTTTGCTTGCAAGTTTCTTTAAAGCTTTATTTTGAGCTTCAGTCCAAGCTTCCTTTTCAACAGTAGCTTCAATTTCAAAAATTGAATTACCTTTGTTAGTTAATTTTGTACTCATTTCTTTCCTCCGCGTATACCGCTAAATTATACATTAAATAATGTCTTTTAGTAAAGAAAAACACCATTTAAGCAACCGTAAGAATAATATAAAATTTTTTTCACGTAAATTAGAGCAATTTATTCACATTTTTTTAACTTAATAAATTTATTTATTAAATTTACGACGACTTACTTGTCAATAAATCCAAAGTACCTTTTAAAATTGCCGATATATATTGGTTAATATTAGAGTTGTCACTTGTTACTTTACTTAAAGTTTTTGGTACTTCAACTATTCTATTTAACTCCTTTTGAGCGACTAAATAACATGCTTTAAAAAATGTATTAACTTCACCTAAATTTTCAAAGTATTCAGGAATGACATTAATATAGCCAACAGCCGCATAATCAACTATTAAACCAAACGCTTCTTTATCCTCTTCAGTTTTGCTTAAATAATCCAAAACTTTGACATATAAGCCATTACTTTTCTCAGCTTTCTCTTTAAGATTTGCCGGCACAACCATGAAATATTTCTCATTTTTTAAAAAAGTTATGGCTTTTTTAACTCCAAGTCGAATTAATTGAGACAAAATATAGCCAAAAAATGAGTCAAACTCTGTTTTGTCATTAAGATAATTAGCGACCTCATTATAAAGAAAATCTAATCTACTTTCGTTTTGATGACCATTGATATAATCAAACGCTTTAGTTATTTCGCTTAAATTTTCACTTGTTATCATATAAAGCAATTCAAAATTATCTAAAACTACTTCGTTTTTGCTTCTATCAGCAATTTTTTCTCTTAAATAAGGTTCAATGTTTTTTAAGAAGTTTTGAACTTCGACATCTAAAACTGGAGATTCATAAAAAGGGACCAATTTATTTAATATTTCTGAATATGAGCAATTTGAATCAACCAAAATTTCAATAAATAGTTTTATTGTTTCTAGAGGTTTATGAATATATAAAATATCTTGATTTGTCTCATATTCTTCTGTTGCTTCTTTAACTCTTTTAAGAGCTAAATAACTTTTAATCTTTAAGAATTTCGCATTATAATCCGCAATTAAATCAGCCTTATTAATGACTTCTTCATACTTTTCCTCTCTAAAAAGATCAAGCAACTCTTTAAAATCCATCTAGATTAATCCTTTTATTTTTTCAAATAATTTCTCTGCGCTTTCTTTAGGAACGATTTGTTCTATTTCCTCAATTTTAGCATTTTTAAGTTCATTGATTGATGGAAAAGCCTTAATTAATTGTTCTTTTCTTTTTGCTCCAATCCCTGGAACATCGTCGAAAACGCTATTAAATACACTTTTATTTCTTTTATTGATGTGTGTAGTTATTGCGTAGCGGTGCACTTCATCCTGCATTCTTGTTAGTAATAAAAATAATTTTTTATCATCATCAAGATAATATTCATTAAAATTTTCATCCATTAAAGCACTTGAGCTCTTTTTTAACCTCTAAAGCGATTTCTATTTGGCCCTTACCTCCATCAACAATAATTAAATTTGGCATTTCACCTTTTTCTTCAATAAGTCTTTTGTATCTTCTTGTAAGAGTTTCACGCATTGAAGAAAGATCGTCTTTTGTGTTGTAACCTTGGATGTTGAATTTACGGTACATCTTCTTACAAGGTACTCCATTAATAAATACAACCATAGCCCCGATTGCGTTGGTACCTTGTAAGTGAGAATTATCAAAAAGTTCAATATGGGTTGGAATTTCCATATTTAAAATGTTTCCAAGTCTTTCCAAAAGGTCCAAAACATCATCATCTAGTTTTGCTGTTAAGAAATGTTCATCTAATGCTTCTTTAGCGTTTATTGCAACTGTATCTAAAACATCATGGAGTTGACCTTTACTTGGAGCAAAAACATTAGCATTTTCTAAATAATTGATTAAGTTATCTTTAATTTCTTCGTTAGAAACGATGATTTCACTAGGAATTGAGTTAATTAAGTAATACTGATAAATAATTTCACTAACAAATTCATCAATTTCGCCAATTAATTCATAACAAAATGTCCTTTTTGTTAATAAAACGCCTCCTCTATATGAAAAAAGAGCAATCGCAATATAGTTTTCTCTTATATGAAAGGAGAAAAAATCTCGATTAATTTTATCTTTAAATTCAACTGTTTGTTTTTCTGTGATGTGATTAATTGAATCCAGCATCTTTTTATATTCAAGAGCATTTTCAAAATCGAGTTTATCTGAAGCTTTTTTTATCTTTTCCTTTAAATCTTTAACTACTTCAGTATTTTTCCCTTTTAAAAAATCACGAATATTATCAATAATTTCTTCATATTTTTCTTTCTCAATCTTGTTTATACAAGGAGCTAAACAACTTCCGAGATGATAATAAAGACAAGGTAATTTCGGAACGTTTTTGCATTTTCTTAAAGGGAATAATTTATTAATCATATCAAGCACTTCATAAGCGGCGCTACTATTAGGAAAAGGACCATAATATTCGCATTTTTTGTCTTTAACATTCCTTGCTAAACTAACATAAGGATGTTCAATTTTTTTATGAATTGCAAGATAAGGATAATGTTTATCATCCATAAGCAAAATATTATAACGAGGATGATTTTTTTGAATTAAATTCATCTCGAGAATAAATGCTTCTTTTTCGCTTTTAGTGATTATAGTTTCAAAATGATGAACATGAGAAACCATGGCAGCAGTTTTGCCATTATGTGCCCTTAAAAAATACTGAGAAACTCTCTTTTTAAGGTTTTTAGCTTTTCCGATATAAATGATTTCATCATTTATGTCGTGCATTAAATAGCAACCTGGTTTATCAGGTAAAAGTTCAATTTCTTTTGCTAAAATTTCATTCATCATTTAAGAGTTATAATGGTCGAACCACTTCCTCCATCAAGTTCACTTCCAATTTTAAAAGAAGCGACATTCTTCTTTGTTTTTAAGAATTTATGGATACCTTCTCTTAATTTTCCACTTCCATATCCATGAATTACTTTAACTTCTTTAAGATTTCTTAAAACACAGTCATCTAAATACTTATCTAGAGTAATAAGTGCATCATCTACTCTGTAACCTATTAAATTTAGAGAAGATGAAACATTTTTTTGCCCTAAAATGTATTTATCTAAGTTAACCGATGATTTTACAGCATTTTTTGGAGCTTCTATAATCTCGCATTGATCTTTTGTAGCATTAAGCGTAAACCCATCGCTAGTAAGAATTCTTAGTTTATTGCCGTTTTCAGACACAACTTTACCTGCGACATCAAGCGATTTAATTGTTATATAGTTACCAACAGTAATATTTTCGTTTTTCTTTTTCTTAACATTGATTTTATCGAGTTTTTCTTCTGCTTTTTTAAGGTTTTTGTCCTTCAAGAAAGCATTATAAATATTATTAATTTCGTTATATTTATCATTTAAGAAAACATCAAATTTATCAATTTTTTGATTTTTAAGCTTATTTTCTCTTTCTTTTAATTCATTTTCTTTTTTTGAAAGTTCTTCTTTTAGCTTATTTAAACTATCTTGTCTAAGCTTTAATTTCTCATCTTTTGTCGATAAGTATCTTTCTTTTTCATTAAGAGCATGTAGCTTTTTATCATCTTCGCTTTCAAAAGAATCATTATAAATTTTCTTCGCGTCGTTAATAATTTCGCTATCTAAACCAAACTTTTTACTTATCAAAAACCCATAACTCTTACCACTTACACCTAACAAAATCTTGAATGTTGGAGTAACGTTTTTTTCATTGAAAATGAAAGAAGCATTAAGAATATTGCTATTTGTTAAACCATATTTTTTGAGCAATTCATAATGTGATGTGATTAAAGAAAGCGTTCTAGTTTTTAGTAATCTTTTTACTATAGCAACGGCTAAAGCCTCGCCTTCTTTAGGGTCTGTACCAGTACAAAGTTCATCAATTACTACTAAATCATTACTAGTTACTGACTGAATTATTACTGAAACATTACTAATATGTGCTGAAAACGTTGATAAATTGTTTTCTATCGATTGGCTATCACCGATATCAATATAGATGTTATCGAAGACACACATTTCACTATCAACAGAACAAGGAATAGCTAAACCAATCTTAATCATATAAGCACATATCGCTACTGTTTTAAGTGCAATTGTCTTACCTCCAGCATTAGGTCCACTGATAATCATTAAGGTCTTATCTTTACCTAAAACAAAGTCATTTCCTACACATACTTCTTTGTTTATTAAAGGGTGTTTTGCGTTATATAACTTAAAGCATTTGTTAGTATTTAAAATGGGAATATTAGCATCTATTTCTTTTGCATATTTTGCTTTACAACTAAGGAAATCTAATTCGCCCAGAATTTCATTGTTGTTAATTAATTCATTTCCTTTTTCTACTACTTTTGTTGTTAATTGATAAAGAATCTTATTTATTTCATCTCTTTCTTTAATTCTTAAAACTGCTAGTTGATTTTCTAGTTCTAAGACTTCTTTTGGCTGAATAAATGTTGTTTGACCACTATCAGAAACATCCTGAACAATACCCTCTACACTAGCTTTATAAGATGTGCTCACAGGAATTGCATAATGACCATTACGCATAACAAAATTGTCTCCAGATAATTTATCCTTAAACTTATTAAAAATTGAATTTAAAGATGAATGAATGCTTTTATTTAATGATTGAATGCTTCTTCTTATATTAAAAAGTTCTTTTGAAGCGCTATCTTTAACAGTATTATCAGTTGAAATTGCATTAGAAATTTCACTATATAATTGTTCATCTGCTTTTAAAGCCATGAACAATTCATTTAAATATGATAAATCTTCTCTGATTTTCAATGAATATTTAATCACATCAACTGTTGTTTGAATTTCCTGCTTAATTGTATTTAATGTTAATTCGTCAAAAACATTGCCTTTTTTTGCGTATGAAATAGCTTCATACATATCAATTTCGCTTCTAATAGGAAAATCGTTATATAAGTTTAAAACAGTTTGAGTTTCTTTAAGTTTATTCAGTTCTTTGCTTAAAAAATTAAAATCTTTAGATGGTTTTAATTCATCTATTTTTTTACTAGCAATTAAAGTCTTTGAATAAGCTTTTATATTCTCTTTAATTTTATTAATTTCTAATACTACTTCTAAGTTTTCCATACTCTACAATTCAAAACATAAACTTTCTATCAATTAATAATTTTACGATAAATATCATATTTTTTCACTTTTTAATCATTTAATGCTATAATCAAGTCAATGATAACCATAAAGGTCAGCAAAAATAATCTCGAAAAACTCGAAAAAACTTATTTTGATTATATCGTAGAAAGAAATATCGGATATATTCTTTTTGTTGCGAAAACCGATAAAAACGTAATTACTGCCTACGATAATAAAAAAGGAGAAACCTTTAAGGTTACAATTCAGGGTGAAAACTCTTTTGAAATTGCTGAAAACTGGGCAACTTCACCAGGTTCTTTGCCTAAAAAAGCAAAAACACAAACAGAAAAAATTGTTTTTTTGGATATTGATGAACAAATCGGAAGTGACGAAGTTGGAACAGGTGATTTTTTTGGTCCAATTGTTGTTTGCGCGTGTTACGCAAATCACGACACTATAAAAGTGATTGAAGATTATGGAATCACAGATTCAAAAAAGATGTCTGATCAAAAAATTCTTGAAATAGTTCCAGCATTACTTAAAAAAGTTCACTACTGCTGCAAAATTATGAGCACCGAAAAATATAATGAAGCTATTAAAAAAGGCTATAACATGAATCAAATTAAAGCGTTAGCCCATAATTATGTTCTTTTGAAACTTCATTCACGTTGTCCTTATGTTAAAAATGTTTATGTTGATAAATTTTCTTCTGAAGATAAATATTACGAATATTTAAGTAAATTAAAACCGGAAAACATTCAATCAAATATTGTTTTTAGAGAAAAAGGCGAACTTTGTTTTCCTAGTGTTGCTTTAGCAAGTAACATTGCTCGTTATACTTTTTTAGTAACCATGAAAGAGATTGGCGATAGATATAACGTCAAAATACCTCTTGGAGCAGGCAAAGAAGTTAATGAATTTGCAAAAAAGTTCATCGATAAGTTTGGCATCGATGAACTTAATAAAATCGTTAAACAAAATTTTAAGAACTATACTGAAGTAAGTTTAAAAACTTTTTCTCTTATTTAGAAAGTCTCTCAACTACTTCTTTAAAATAATTAGGTAAGTCGCATTCTAGACTTATCTCTTTTTTTAATATTGGATGGAAAAATGTTAGTTTATAGGCATGTAATAATTGTCCATTACTATATAAATTAGTGCTACCACCATATAATTTATCGCCAACTATAGGATGTGAAATAGAAGACATATGAACTCTGATTTGATGTGTTCTACCTGTTTCAAGTTTACATCTAATAAGTGAATAATGATTAAAACGCTCTAAAACTTCAAAATGAGTGATGGCTTCTTTCCCGTTTTGATTATCGATTGTCATTTTTAATCTATTTGTTTTATCTCTTCCTATTTTTCCAATTATTTTTCCATGATCGCTCCTAATTACGCCATCAACAAGTGCAATGTATTCTCGGTGCATGGAATGTGCTTCAAGTTGTTTTGCAATTTCTTTATGAGTGTAATTATCTTTACAAATTAAAAGTAAGCCACTGGTATCTTTATCAATTCGATGAACAATACCAATACGTTCTAAACCATTTACTGTAGATAATTCTTTTTTTGCGTAAATTAAAGCATTAACAAGTGTATCATTGTGGTGGCCATCACCTGGATGAACTACAAGACCTTTTGGTTTATTAATAACAAGCAAATAATCATCTTCATAAACAATATCTAGATTATATTCATAAGGTAATAAATCATCATTTGATTCTCTATGTTGATAATTAACTACAACTTCATCATTCTCTTTAACTTTATAAGAAGGTGAAATTTTTTCATTATTAACCAAAATATCGCCATTTTTAATTAAATTAGAAAAATAGACTCTTGAATTTAAAGAGTCTAAGAGGGTTAAAGCTTTATCAAGCCTTAACCCTTCAATATTTTTTTCTATTTTATATACTTTTTTCTCCATCTTTGGTTTCGCTATCTTGAGAAACGGTTTCGTTTTGAACTCCAGCTTTATTTTCTTTAACTTCGTTTTCTTTTTCTTCTAGCTTTTTGACATTTTCGTTATGTTCTTTTTCTTCTTTAGAAGTTTTAATTTCATCATAGATTAAATAACCAATTAACATGAATATTCCAACTACTAAACAAGCATCAGCGATATTAAAAATACCAAAATTAGGCCACCAAGATTGAATAGAGATAAAATCAACCACTCCCCTATCAAAGAAGAATGTTCTATCAATTAAATTTCCGATATCTCCACCAAGAATTAAAGCTAAAGTAACTCCAAAGAAAGTATTAATCTTTTTGTCCTTGTAAATAAGATAAAACGCATAACCTATTAAAAATAATGCAACTATCCAAGACAATAAAACAAAGATAATTCTAATCCAAAGAGTATCGTCTCCCATTCCAAAGGCTGCGCCTGTGTTATAAACAAGGGTAAAATCAATAAATCCAGGAATAAAAGGAGTTGGTTCACCAAGAGTTAAGAAATTTTCAGCTAAAACTTTAGTGACTTGATCTATAACAATTGCAGCAACTGCAATTGAGAAAAAATAAATTAAGAAAACAAGATATTTTTTCCAATTTATTTTCTTAATGTTTTCAAGCATCTTGGACATAGATGTGCTCCTTCAACTTCTGTGATATCTTTTGCATCATAATAATTCCAGCATCTATCACATTTAATTCCATCATGTTTTAAAACTTTAGAATTAGATAATTTACCTTCATTTTCAGTTAAACTATCATCAAATTTAACTTCACTAACGATAAATAATCTAGCAAGTTCTTCTTTTGAGAATTTAGCAAGTTCAGCTTTTAAATTAGCATCCCTGATATTTAAAACAAGTAAAGCTTCTTGAGCACTACCGATTTCGCCCTTGTTTCTACTATTTTCAAGTGTTTTTAAAGCTTCATCTCTAAGTTCTTTTACAAGTTTATAAGATTCTAAAACCGATGAAGAATAAACACTGCTCTTATTAGGATATTCATAATACATAACGTTATCTTTACTCTTTAATGGATAATTTTTGTTAACTTCATCCATTGTGAATGGAATAATTGGATTTAATAATCTCATTAAAGTAAAGCAGCATTCATTTAAAACAGTTTGAACTTGTTTTCTTCTTAAACTATCTTTGTCTTCGCAATATAAGATGTCTTTTGCAATATCAAGATAGAAGCTTGATAAATCATCACTCATAAATTTAAGGATTTCACTAACACCATTAATAAAATTATATTTATCAAAAGCGTCAATTACTTTATTTTTAACATCTTCTAATCTTGCAAGAACAAATAAATCAATTTCTTCAAATTCTTTTACTTTATCTTCTTCTTTAAAAGTATCTTCAAGTGAACCATTAGAAAGATTTCCCAAGATGAATCTAAATGTATTTCTGATTTTTCTATATTGTTCACTGATTGTTTTGACAATACTTTCAGAAATTCTAACATCTTGTTGATAATCGGTTAATGCTGCCCATAAACGTAAGATATCGGCGCCAAAACTATCAATAATCTTTAAAGGATCAAGTCCATTTCCTTTAGATTTAGACATTTTCTCCCAGTGTTCATCCATTACAAAGCCATGGGAAACACAGGTTTTATATGGTGATTTACCAGTAACAGCTAAAGAAACAATTAGTGATGAATTGAACCAACCTCTATATTGGTCACTTCCTTCTAAATATAAATCAGCAGGATACTTTAAACCTCTTTCTTTTAAAACGCCACTCCAGCTCGAACCACTATCAAACCAAACATCCATGATGTCTTTTTCTTTTTTGAAGATTCCATTTGGAGAATGTTCATTCTTGTAGCCTTCTGGTAAAAGGTCTTTTTCATCTAATTTGTACCAAATATTAGAACCATTTTCTCTTACAAGTTTTTCAATATGGTCAAAAACTTCTTTTTCAAGAATTGGAGTTCCATCTTCGCAATAAATTACAGGAATTGGTACGCCCCATGCTCTTTGACGTGAAATACACCAGTCAGCACGATCTTTAATCATGTTAACCATTCTTGTCTCGCCCCAAGCTGGTGACCATTTAACTTCGTGAATTGCATTAATTAAATCTTCTCTAATTGGATCAATCGAGCAGAACCATTGTGGTGTAGCTCTAAAGATAACTGGTTTGTGTGTTCTCCAATCATGAGGATAAGAGTGAACAATTTCCTTAAGTCCTAATAAATGTTTATTTTCAGTTAAAATTTGAATTACTTCTTTATTTGCATCTTCATAGAATTTGCCAGCTAAACGTGGTCCGCAGTCTTCCATCATGTAACCATGTTCATCAACTGGACAGTATGGTTTGATGCCATATTTTAAACAAACAAGGAAGTCATCCATACCATGACCAGGAGCAATGTGAACAAGTCCAGTACCGCTATCAGCAGTAACATAATCTCCTAAAATCATTAAAGAATCTCTATCATAGAAAGGATGTTTTAAGACGATTCCTTCTAATTCACTTCCCTTAATTGTTTTGATTAAGTCACATTTTGTAAGTCCTAATTCACTTACTAATGTACTAGCTAACTCCTGAAGAAATACTAATTTTCCACTAGAAGTATCATAAACGCCATATTCAAACTCAGGATTTGCACAAACCGCTAAGTTAGCAGGTAATGTCCAAGGTGTTGTTGTCCAAATTAAAACATGAGTATCTTTGTCTAAAATTCCTTTACCATCTTTTACATCAAGAGAGACATAAATTGTGTAAGCTTTAACATCAGCATATTCAATTTCGGCTTCAGCTAAAGCACTTTCACTACTTGGTGACCAGTAGACTGGTTTAAGTCCTTTATAGATGAGGCCTTTTTCAGCCATTACTGCAAAACAATGAATTTCGTTAGCTTCAAATTCTGGTAACAAAGTTAAATAAGGATGATTATAATCACCTAAAACACCAAGCCTTCTTATACCACTTTTTTGGTTCTCTACTTGACTTAAAGCGTATTCTCTACATTTTTCTCTAAAATCAAAAATTGGAGTTGTTTTTCTATTAACACCACTTTTTGTAACCATGTTTTCAATTGGTAAACCATGTGTATCCCAGCCAAGAACAAAAGGTGTCTTAAAGCCAGACATATTCTTATATCTAACAACAAAATCTTTAAGAACTCTGTTTAACATGTGGCCACAATGCATTGCACCATTAGCATATGGTGGGCCATCATGAAGCATAAACTCAAGGTCTTTGCCTTCATTCATTTTGCTATATACATCTTCTTCTTTCCATTTTTGAACAAGAACAGGTTCTTTTTTATTTAAGTTACCTCTCATTTCAAAATTGGTTTTTGGCATTAAAAGTGAATTTTTAACTTCCATATTCAACTCCTTTAAAATAAAAAAATCCTTAGAATATCTAAGGACGTAATTTACGCGGTACCACCTTAGTTCATCTAAAATTAGATGCACTCAATAAAGTTGTCGTTTTCTAGAAAGTGATACCTAATAAATGATTATTGTTACCTTTCACCAAACGTAACTCGCTTCTTAATATCCTTTTTATTAGACGTGTCTTTCAACTGCTAATATGTTAAATAATTTATGTAATTTTTGCAACCGATAAAATTATGACTAAAAGAGCTGAAAATATTATAAGTTTAAGACAATTCTTAGCAACTTTTTTGGTGTTTATCACTTTCAGTTTTTTGCTAAACTTGTTTTTAAAATTAGTCTAATTTCTAATTACTTTTGATATTTATATCATTCGTTTTGTATTAAAATATTAACAATATGAGTCAAAAACCAATTTATAAAATCAAAGAATTAATGTTGATGAATGGAATAAGCGAAGAAAAGCTTATTACTGATTTGAATTTAACTCCCGAAATGTTTAAAGCATGGGAAAACGGAATGACAATTCCCGAAGAAGATTTAGCCAGAATAGCAAGATATTTAAATGTAACTTATGATTATTTCTTTTTAGATGTAGAAATTTTGCCATCAAAAGGCGGAAAGCATTCTACTTCTTCTAGTAATGTTAAAAATAATGAAGTTCCTAATGAACATAGAAGTTTCTTATCTTCCTTATTTAATTTCACTCCAATTAAAAAAGATTCAGATACAAAAGTTAGTAAAAAAGCTTCAATTATTGTTTCTTCAATTTTTCTTATTATTTCTCTAGCTTTATTACTTTATTTTAGCTTGACCCTTACAAGCGAAGGAGTTAATTATAATTTATATTTCTTTTTGATTATTCTATTTTTAGTTCTCTTCTTGATCTCAGCTACTTCTTTATTCAAAGCAATTAAAAGAAAATGAAAAGTTCCTTCCCTGGTGGAAGGAACTTTTATTAATCTTTTAAGAAATCTGGAATGATATTATCTTCACTCGATTCTTCTTTTTCTGCTTCTTCAGGATTTTCTGTCTTCTCTTCTTGATTTAAACCATAATTTTTATCAAAAATTGATGGTTTTTTAGGGGCAAATAATGGTCCCGCTTCTTCAACTTGAGATTGACTTGATTTTAAAGAAATTCCAGTATTTGAGAATTGAACATCTTGAGTAAAATGACTTGCAATAATAGAAAGCATGATATCATCACTTAATTCATCATTAATTGAAACACCAAACTTAAGATCAAGTTGTCCGCCACTATCATGAATAATCTTATCAACCGTTTCTTGACATTCATATAAAGAAACTTTGTTACCACAAGTAATGTGACAAATAGCCTTTCTTGCGCCTTTTATAGATTGTTCAATTAATGGGCAAGTAAGTGCGCTTACTGCTGCATCATTACATCTATTTTCGCCTTTTCCGCATCCAAATCCGATTAAAGCAACACCACTATCTTTTAAAATGTTTCTAACATCAGCAAAATCAAGATTAATAACTGCAGGACGTAAAATTAGATCAGTAATAGTTCTAACAGATTGAGATAAAACGCTGTCTGCTTCACTAAATGCTTTACCAATTGGCAAATTCCCTGCATTTAATAATAATTTATCGTTACTAACAACAATTAAACTATCGACATTATTTTTGAGTTCATTTAAGCCATCGACTGAATAAGCTGTTCTTTTTTGTCCTTCAAAAGCAAAAGGTCTTGTAACAATAGCAATTGTTAAACACCCTTCTTCTTTAGCGTATTTTGAGATAACAGGCGCAGCACCAGTTCCTGTACCGCCACCCATTCCAGCAGCGATAAAAACCATGTGAGCTCCACGAACAATTTCTTTAATCTCTTTTTCGCTAGCTTCGGCTGCTTCTTTACCTACAGAAGGTTCTCCACCAGCTCCAAGTCCATTAGTAATACTTTCACCTAAAATGATTCTATGAGGAGCTTTTGATAAAGATAGAGCTTGTTTATCGGTATTTGCAACATAAAACTCGACGTTTGATATTTCGTCTTCAATCATTCTATTAACAGCGTTATTTCCAGCGCCACCAACACCAATTACAACAATCTTTGCAACTGGTTCAAAATTATCTAAGCCATCATCAAACATATCATTTACCTCATAATTCGTCTTTTAGTTCGTCATATTTTTCTCTTCTTAAGGAAGAACGTTGCGAAGAAGCATTATCATCAACACGGTTAATTTGTGTTACTTGAATCTTGTTTTCGTCTTCTAATGCTCCTCTATATGAACTTGCCATATAAATTGCCCCAAGACAATTTATAAACTCAGGTTCTCTGCAACATACAGTAGGAATTGTTAAAAATTCTATAGGATTGGATGGTAAAATCTTTAAAAGATATTCTTTAAGTCCATTTAATTTACTTCCTTCACCCATGAAAGCCAATGTGATTTTCTCAACTAAATCAGGTTTTCTTGTGAAATTCAAAACTAAATTCTTCAATGAACCATTGAAATAATCGACCCATGTTTTAAGGAATTCGAGAATAACTTTTAAAAGATCATCCTTTGTAAACTTTCTTTCAGCACCGAGTGAATCTGTTCCTATGGCAATCGCAGGATTATAACTTGTTTGCCTATTGTCTAAACCGTATAAATTAACCAAATCTTCAGCTTTTTTCTTATCAATATTAAATTCGTTAGCAACTTTTAATACTAAATCATCGAAGCCAAGTGAAAAGAAATTAGATGCAAAAACTACACCATCACCAACAAAACTTAAAGATGTTGTTTTATCCGAAAAATCAATCAAAACGTATGTTCTGGTTTTAAATTTGCTTCCTGTTAAAAGATAAGAAACACCAATTGGAGCAACTACACTTCTTTTTACTTTAATTTGCGAATTTTCACATGCTTTATAAATATCAGAAACCATCTTCTTAGGAAGCGTATAAACATTAGCATCGATAGTGATTGTTGTTGAAATTTCATTTAAAGGTGGAGTCAAGAAAGTTTTGTCTCCGTCTATAATGAAAGTATTAGGAATGATATCTATTAAGTCATCATTAACACTAGGAAGTTTTTCCTTTTTGATTAAAGAAAGAGCGTTATTTATATCGATTCTATCGATTTTTGATACTTGGGAAACTGTATTTGTGGATTTTACAGATTGAAAAACTTGTAAACCATATGGCGGCAAAATTAAAACAACTTCATTTACGCCGATTGACATTTTTACATTTTTTGTTGATTTTTCGATGTTTTTAATTTTAGCTAAATCAGCGCTAAGAGATCCAATATCAAAAATGTCCCCATCTTTAAAAGGGACACTTAAAGGCTTTTTAACTTTATACAAAATATCTACTTTGTTATCCAAAGTATAACCAACGACCAATTTATAATAACGATTGGATATTTCTAAAGCCGCAATTTGCTTAACCATACAATAAAATTATAATCTTATAATAAAAAAGATACAACCAAAAAACTAGCAAAATATTAGTAGTTAATTAGTATATTTCTAGTATTTTTTTAGTATCTTTCCAATATTAAAATTCTAATAAACTTTCGTCTAATAAAAGGCTTTCTTTTTTAGTTTCTTCTTCTGCATCAGTCTTATTAACTTCATTTGCTCTAATTGTAGCTGCAATAGAAACAGGAACTGCTACTAAGACAGATGCACCAGCAAATATTGAAAAACAAATACCTACTTTTTTGAAATAAAAATATACAGCTTTGTGATGATATTTAACTAACTTATCTTTCATAACTTCGTCCCCCGTGTAGGTTTGTTACTTAATTTTCTCTAAAATTCTTAACTTAGCACTCTTACTTCTGTGATTCATTTCAATTTCTTCTTCACAAGGAGTAATGACTTTACGATTAACTTCTTTATAATCAGGAGTTTTTATATCTTTAGGATTTATATAGTCGTTTCTTCTGTTGCCCTCAATAACACTATATTTTTTAAAGATATTTTTAACAATTTTATCTTCGAGACTTTGAAACGTGATCACTACGATTCTTCCACCAACTTTTATCTTTTTAATTGCTCCTTCAAGAGCTTCGGTAAGAGCATTTAATTCATCGTTAACTTCGATTCTTAATGCTTGGAAGATTTGCTTTGCAGGATGCCCGATTTTTTCTAATTCTTTTTTTGGTTTGCTTTCTTTAATTATCTCTACTAATTCATAAGTAGTTTCAATTGGTAAAGTTTCTCTTTTCTTGCAAATGTTTTTTGCAATATTGTAAGAATATTTATCTTCGCCATATTCTCTAAAAACTCTTAATAAATTTTCAAACGAATATTCATTAACAATTTTTTTAGCCGTGAGTTGATTTGAGAGGTCCATTCTCATATCTAGTGGTCCATCGAACCTATACGAGAATCCTCTGTAATCTTTATCAAATTGTGGCGATGATACTCCTAAATCGAATAACACCCCATCAACTTCATCAATTCCAAGTTCATTTAAGTTCTTTTCGATATTTCTAAAGTTATCTTTAATTATTTGAAATTGATTACTAATCTCAGAAAGTCTTTTGGTAGAGTAAGCGATTGCTTCCAGATCTTGATCGAAACATACCAATCTTCCATTCTTATTAAGCCTTCTAAGAATTTCCGAGGAATGACCGGCTCTACCTAATGTCATATCGACATATATTCCGTCTTCCTGGATGTTTAGTCCGCTGATAGCCTCGTTTAACAAGACTGGAATGTGTTCATTATTGTTCATCGCTTACTAGGAGGGATTCTGCATCTAATTCAAAATCTTTCGAACTTTCCTCTTCATACTGATTCCAGCTTTCAAGATCCCAAATTTCAATATGATCAATTTGACCTAGTATCATTACCTTAGAACCAATTTTGTAATCTCTAAGAGTTTTTGTAGGAATTAACATTCTTCCTTGTCTATCAATACTAAGTTCAACAACTGAGGCAAGAAGTAATCTCGAATACTTTCTTACCTTGCTTTTTTCATAAGGTAGTAATTGAAGTTTTTGAATGTAGTTATTGAAGTCTGCTTCTTTGTAAAGCGAGACACAACCTTCGAAGCCTTTGATTAAAAAGAGTTTTGATCCGACTTCTTCTCTCATTTTTGAAGGGATAACAACTCTTCCTTTCTCGTCAATGTTGTACTCGTAACTTCCGTAAAACATATTCTTCCACTTCGTTCCACTTTCTACCACTAAATATATTTTATATTCTATTATCTTTATTTACAACTCATTTTTTTATAATTTTTAAAGTTTTTTTAAGCATCGAAAAAACGCGATAGTTATCGCATTATTTGATATTTTTAATGGTTAGTATGACAAAAAGTGGTAATTAGTGGAATGTTTTTCAATTTTATGAATTAAAAGGTCATTTTTCTCTTCGAAAAGATTGAAATAATAGTTAAAATTAATCTAACAAAACTCAAAAAATTTCATCCAAAAGTATTTTGAAAACTAAATCACAAAACTTTTAAACAAGATCTCAATCGTTTTCTAAAACAAATCTTTAAACCAATCTCCGATTATACGCCAAAAAATAAATACTATATTTTTCTTAAAGTTACCATTCCGTTAGCGATGGTTAGATTAAACGAAAATAGAAAAAAAGACACGATCAAACAATGAATTACTATTTTACTACTAACTTATACAATTTTATTTAAAAATTAATACTTTTGTTGTTTAAGTAAAAAAATGAGGTATAAAACCTCATTTTTAGTCTAAGTCAAGATCCTTAAGTTTATCAAATGGCGAGAATTTTGAATCGTCAACTTCTTTATCGAGTTCATCTTCACTTAATACTCTATAATTATCTCCGTGAGGATATTCCTCGCCATCTTTATGAAGCACCATTGGTAAAGATGTAATTATTAGCGAATAAATTTCTACATTCAAGTCAATGTAGCCTTCCTTAATATAGAAGACTTCTTCGCTATCTAATTCCTTTTGATCAGTGTAATAAAGTTTTTCATCTATTGTAAATATATAATCGAATGGCTCACCACTTAAAGTGGAATAAACAGTAAGTACTGGCTTAAGCAAATAATGTACAATAAGTACACTATCAGCCTTTTCTAATGTGATTTTACCAGTTACTTTCTTATATTCTTTAATAGTGGAAATACTTTTTAAGGAATTAAAATAACTTAAATCGCCAGTGTAATCTAAAGTTTCTTCTTCATGAACTTTGTTAAAATCAATTCTCATTATTGTCTTAGCTCCGCATTAAGTTTGGATGAAATTACATTTTTGACCTTCTCTTCAACTTCATGAATTTCTTCTTCTTTTAAAGTATGGTCATCACTATTTAATTTGATTTTAAGTGCAATACTCTTAAAACCAGATTTAATTTTTTCACCTTTATAAATATCAAAAACATTAACGTCTTTTATAAGTGAAGAAACCTTTTTAATTTCTTTTTTAATATTTAAGAAAGAAATATCATCAGAAACAACAAAAGCAAAATCACGAGTAACAATAGGGTATTTTGAAATATACACAAATTTATTATTTGGTGTTCTTGTGTTGAATAAAACTGAGAGGTTAATTTCCATGACAGCGGCACCCAAAATCTTATCTAAAGTATATTCTTTTTTAATTAAAGGATGTAAATCACCTAAAACAGCACAAAGTTTATTATCAACATAAATCTTTGCACTTCTTGTAGGATGGAATTCATTGCTATCATTTAATCTTTCGATTTTAATACGTGATTCAGAAATGTTGAACATATCAGCAATAGCATCCCAAATACCTTTTACAGAGAAATAGTTCGCTGGTACACCAAACATTTTATCGTTCGCATATTGCATACCTACAATTGCAACCGCTAAATGAACTTCATTAACTTTCTTTGTTTGAATTGGAGAGATTTCAAATAGTTTAAGAGAATCATTTTGGTGATTAACGTTATATTCGGCACATCTTAAAAGAGAAGATAATAAGTTCTTACGTACAAATTTATGATCTTCCGTTAATGGGTTTTTGATAACATAACCTTCATCTTTATTAAAATAATTGAATCTATTGTTATCATTTTCGTTTAATAAAACATAAGTTAAAACTTCATCAAATCCATTACTTAGTAGGAAATCATCAATGATTCTTTCTCTTTTTTCACTTTCTTTTAAACCACCAACTGTTGTTTCCATATAAGGAAGTGCACTCTTAACTTGATCAAAACCATTATATCTAACAACTTCTTCACTTAAATCAGCCTTACCTGAAACATCTATTCTCCAAGCTGGAATTGTAACTTCAAAATTATCACCATCAATTTCTTTTGGCTCAAAATATAGGGCTCTTAAGGTTTCGATTATAGTATTTTTGTCAAAACTTGTTCCTAATCTTTTATTGATGTAGTCATAAGAACAAGTAATTTTTTCTAAGTCATGATTTAAAGTGTCATAAACAATTGTTTGACTAACTTTTTCAAAACCAGATAAATCTTTAATTAATTTACTAGCCAAATCAATAACGTAGTTACTTTGATGAGGATTGATTTCTTTAATAAATCTTTGAGAAGAATCACTCATTAAGCCAAGTCTACTTGTTGTGTGTCTAATTGAAGCGTGATGGAAATTAGCAACTTCAACAACAATGTTTTTAGTATTTGCATCAACTTCAACATTCTTCAATCCCATTACGCCACCAATACAAGCAGGTTCATTAGCACTTGAAACAATCAAATCACCAGGGATAACGTGATATGTCTTGTCATCAAGAGCAATAACATCTTGATCAAATTTTTCTTTTACAACGAGTTCTTTAGCTTTAAGTTTGTCATAATCGTACATATGTAATGGTTGTCCAGTAAGAAGCATTACATAGTTTCCAATATCAACAATATTATCAATTGAACGAATGCCTTGAGATCTTAAAACTTCTTTTAACCATTTTGGTGAATCTTTAACACTAATTCCTTTAAACACTTTTGCATAAAATGAAGGACATTTATCAGTATCACTTGCTACTTTAAAATCTTCTTCATAAGTTTTTTCTTCCTTTACCTCTGGTAAAGTAAGTTTCCTATGAAATAATGCTCCGATTTCTTTAGCAACATTAAGTAAAGCAAAGCAATCGCTACGATTAGCAAGTAAATTTAAATCTAAGATAACATCATCTAAACCAAGATAATTTAAAACATCTGTATTGCCAACTTTTGCATCTTCTGGAAGTTCTTCGATGCCAGAAATTTGTTCAGGTCTTAAAAACTTAGGATCAACACCAAGTTCATTTAAAGCACATAACATGCCATTACTTGTTTCACCTCTAATTTCGCCTTTTTTAATTTCACCATGTGGCAATTTTGCCCCAACTTTAGCAACAATAACTTTAAGTCCTTTTCTAACATTAGGAGCTCCGCAAACAATATCTAAAATTTCATCTCCAATATCAACTTTACAACAATGTAAGTGGTCACTATTAGGATGATTTTCACAAGATATGACTTGACCAATAACAAGATTAGTTGCTTCACTCATTCTTTTAATTTGTTCAACTTCAATTCCACTAAAAGTGAGTCTTTGAGCAATTTCTTCAGGAGTTAAGTCTTTTATATCAACATATTTTGCAATTTCTTTTAAACTTACTAACATAGATTAGTCCTCAACTTTCTTGTTAAATTCTTTAATAAACTTAACATCGCTTTGGTAGAATCTTCTAATATCATCGATTCCATAACGTAACATAGCGACTCTTTCAATTCCTATTCCAAAAGCATAGCCACTATAAACTTCAGGATCATATCCACTCATCTTTAAGACATTAGGATGGACCATTCCAGCTCCTAAAATCTCAATCCAACCGCTTCCTTTACATACAGAGCAGCCTTTTCCCTTACAGTTAAAGCAAGAAACATCAACTTCGACAGATGGTTCTGTGAATGGGAAATAGGAGCTTCTAAATCTAATTTTTGCGTCTTTTGCAAACATCTTTTTAGCAAAAAGCTCAAGAGTTGCTTTTAAGTTTCCAAGATTAATATCTTTATCAATAACAAGGCCTTCAACTTGAGCAAATTGATGTGAGTGAGTCATATCATCATCATCTCTTCTAAATGTTTTTCCAGGACAAATGATTTTGATTGGCTTACCATTTGCTTTTTCCATAACATGAGCTTGAACGCTTGATGTGTGACTTCTTAAAAGAAGATTATCATCGATATAAAGAGTATCTTGCATGTCACGAGCAGGATGATCTTTAGGAATATTTAAAAGTTCAAAAACATATTTATCACTATCTACTTCAGGACCATTTTCAACGGTATAACCCATTCCAACAAAGATATCTTCAATTTCACGTTTTACTTTATAAAATGGATTCATAGCTCCGCTTTTAAAGTTGTTGCCAGGAAGTGTTATATCTAATGAGTCTTTTTGAAGTTCTTCGTTTAAAGCAAGGCGTTTAAATTCTTCAACCTTTTCGTTAAATGCGGATTCAAGTTTTTTTCTAGCAAAATTAAAAGCTTCTCCGAAAGCTTTTTTATCATCGACTTCTCTAATTTTGTTCATTAAAATAGAGAATTCACCTTTTTTAGAAAGATACTTATTTTTAATTTCAGTTAAATCGTTTAAAACTTTAGCTTTAATTATTAAAGCTAAAATTTCTTTTTCTAAAGGTGTAAATAAATCATCATATTTCTTGTTATGTTCATTATTTTCCATTATATTTCCTCCCAAAAAACAAAAAAGAATTAGGTTTAGGAACGAAATAATCGCGGTACCATCCTAATTCTTTATTAATATAAAGCTCTTAATTTAGTTATATCGTCAACTTAAACGGATTCATCAAATCAGCTCCAAGGTGAATTCATTAATCTTTATTAAGAGCGTTTTCACTTTATCGCTCCTCCCTAATTAATAAGAGGATTAATTACTACTCCTTTTCAACGCAAAGAAATAATAACACTTTTAAGAGTTTAAAGCATTAAATCTTTTAATGCTTTAAACTTCTTTATTCTGTTATAACAGTGATTGGGTTTTCGTAAGTAAATACTGCAAGAGCTAAGTATTCATCACTTGTTTCATCTTCTGAATTACCAGCATAAATTGCGTTATTGGAATTTGAAGAATCAACATTAACATAGATTGTTTGAGTATTTGGATTCAAACTTCCATCTTCGTTATAGAAATTAACCTTATAAATAATAAAGTTATATTTTGTTAAAACGTTAGTGTTATTTGGATCTGGAACAGTTGGAGTGAAGCCACTTGCAAACTCAAATCTTTTAAGAGTGATATTTTCTTCTTCATCCATCAAGAATAAATACTTTTGTCCATTTCTTTCAATGTGTCTATAAGCGTGGAAACTTTCTGCATCTGTTCCATCCGGCCATAAGTCACTGAAATCTTCTTTTTCAACAAGAACTAAACCTTGAGGAATAAATAATTCAAAGTTTTCATTATTTGTTAATTCAGTATTACCTTTTTTCATTACAAACTTATAACGTTGACCACCATAACTATATCTATCAGCTAAAACACCAAAAGAATAATCAGCAAGTTCGTTATAAGAGAATGCATAGCTTGTTCCATCAACTGAAGTTAACCAAGTATTATTAATTTTAAAATAGTAGCAACTTGGATTTTCAGCTCTATTTTGAGAAACGTTACTTCCAAGCGCGCCAACTTTTTCCCAAGCATTCTTTGAATCTATAAAGATATAGCCACCATCTTGAGAACTAATAACTTTATTAGTTTCATCGATTTTATCTTCAGCATTTAACTCAGCAAAAGAATCACCAACAAATGCATAGTTAGTATTAGCATGAGTGACAACGTGTTGCGTTCTGTTATAAGTTACATTAGCTGTATATTCATCTCCTTCAATAAGAGCGTAATATGTATTACTATCAACTTCTTTTAAGACATGATAGTTATCATAACTTTCTACTTTGACCCAGCTATCGTCAATTTCTTGATTTTTTCTAACATAAATTGAATTATCTGAACTTGATCTAAAAATTGGAGCGTTTTGACTTGGTGTATTTTCAATTATACTTCCCTCGATAAGAGGTGAATTTGGACTTGTTTTAATATATTTTTTCCCATCAAGTTCATAAATTCCATCTTTAGCTCCAGAAGTTCTATTCCATCTTGATCCAGTAATGTTTAAAACATAATCTGAACTTAAATCATCACTGAATGAAGAAATTTGGTAATTTGATTCTTTAGAAGAAACATTAGTGACTTTTTCTTCTAATTGAGAAGCACTATTTTCAACATTATATGCTGTCCAAACTCCTTCATTTTGATAATCAGCAAGAGTTGTTCCATTATCGTCTACAAGTTTTCCGTCATTATAACTATTACTATAATCGTAATAATATTGACTATTTGATTTAAAAATCATTCTTTCAAACTCGCTTGAAGATTCACCTTTTACAATTCTTAAGTTTTTAACACTTGAAACAAGGTTAACTCCATTAGAATCACTAGAAACAGTTTTTAAAGTTTCACTATAACTCATCGAAGCTTTTTTGCTTCCAGTAACTAAAGCTAAATAATCAGTTAATGATGTGTCGTTATGAACTTTTACATCGCCAAGAACAAATGAATTTGTAACGCCATCACTAACTTCAATTGAATTTAATAATGTGAAATTTGATGCAGAATTTGAATAAACTTTAGCGTTTTCATTTAAGATCAAGTCTCTCACACTTAAATTTCCACTTTCACTTCTAATAAATGTATTCAAAGTGACTTCATCAAGAGTAACGTTTAAATCTGCATTTGCTAAATTAAAGCCAACTTCACTAACTTTATATTCTTCATTAGATTCTTCTGAAACACTTGAAGGGTCTTCAATTGTTAAAAGTGTAACGTTATTGATATTAACTTTTGAATCTTTAGCGACTAAAGATTTTGTTCCGCTATCCAAAACAAGTTCGCCTTGAGTCAATTGAAGTAAACTATTAGATGAATTTCCAATAAATTCAAAAGTGTTTTCGTTTGTAAATGTATCAGCAGTTAAATCAAGACTTGTTAAAAGTGTAGAACCAGCACTAAATCTTGTTTTAACTTTTAAAGTGTTGAATTTATATGAATCAAAAAGATTTACGCCATTTTCTGCTCTACTTTGAGTTTCATCAAAATTTTTATAACTTGTAACTGTTAAATTAGTAGTTAATTTTCCACCATTTTCAACAATAACTTCACCATTATTTGTTGAATCATAAATTAAGCCATTTCCATAAAGCGCACCACCATTTTTGATTGTAACTTTATGTCCATTTAAGTCTAAAGCAGCAAATTCTCCAACAATATCGCCGCTTCCAACTTTGCTTCTTCCGATTTGAGCGCCAATATAAACTTCACCTTCAATCACTAAGTCTTTGTCTAAAGTTAAAGTTAGTTTTGCGTTTTTAGCTTCAACTTCTTCACTAAGATTTTCGTTATTTGTTAAAGAAACTACGTTTCTTGCTTCGCTAGTATTTAAAGAATATTGGAAATAAGGTAAATATAACTTTTTACCCTTTGCAACACTAGTAATATCACTTCTTAAACTATATTTATTTTTGCCTTCATCAGTTGTTAAATTAATTTGATAGAAAGGATTAACGGCGTCATATTGTTCTAAAGCTGTTGATAAAGTATCAAACTTAGTTAAATCATAATCTCCATGATAAATCTTAACAGATTCATTTAAAGCTTCGGTTGATTCGGCTTTGATCGTTGAAAATGGGAAAGAAGAAATATTGGAGTTATCATAATTTTCAAAATAAATATTTTGAATTGATGTATTTCCAAAAGATGCAGTAAGTTCAAGAGTTAAAGGTTCATCTCCTCCGGTTAAATCAATACTTGCATCACCAAAGTCGACTGTTTCAAAACTTTGTTTAACATTATTTCCTTCAACTTCTGTATAAGTTTGTGGAATATATAAATTTTCTAAATCAAGATCACTAAAAGCATTAAATTGGATACTTTCAAGAGTTGTTGGAAGGTAAACATTCTTTAAATTAGATTTGCTGGCACCTGTTTCTGAATCTCTTTCCGCATAAAAAGCGTAAAAACCAATAGTTTTAATTCCTTCACCCACATAGATTGTATTAACATCGTAAATTGAAGGCGTGATATCTAAAGCGCCAATTTCAGGTAAAAAGTGTTCAAGTAATGTTGGAATAAATGAAATTGGACCAACAACTACTTCTTTGGAATCAGTAAAGTTTTCATAGTGTGTTCCAGGAATATAAAGCTCAGTTGGCATATTTTGAGTTAAAGGTATTCCAACAGAACGACGATATGTATTTTTTAAGGTTGTAGATAAACCTAAAACTTCGTTAACTTTTTGAATGTCTTCTTGATTTAATAAACTATCAATAATTGAATAAAGGTCATTTCTTAAAAATGCTAAGTCCTTTCCTTCAAAATTTAATAAATCGCTTGTAAATTCTTCAAAACCTTCAAGTTGAATTGAAAAATCAGAAATAAAGAAGAAATTAGGATCATAAGCCTTGGCATTTGATGTTTCAGGAATAATTCCGCCATCTGTAACCATAGAATAAGTTTTAACGGTGGCTCCGCCAGCGTCATCTTCATGTAAAACAAATGGCAAATTATTTAAAAGTGCATCGACATCGAATGTTGTATTTCCATTTTCATCTTGAACAATATATTCTCCAAAACGGAAATTATCTGGATTTCCATCAGCATCTGTATCTTTAAAAATAATTGGGACATTACCAAAATCGACAAAATAACGATTAGGATTTTCACTAAAATTGAAGTTTGAGAAATTAAGTTGACCTAAATATTCAATGTGGCTTGGGTCGCGGACTAAAACGCCTTTAAAAGTTTCGATATCAAAATAAAAAAGTGGATCTTTTGTTAAACTTTGATTTTCAGGTTTAGCATAAAAATCGTTATAAGCTTTTAAAGCTCTATCTTTCCATTCTTGGTTTGGATCTTTATTGTATTGACAGCTTGATAAAGCTAAACCAAGTCCAACTACACTTAAAGCCAATAATCCTACTTTTTTTCTCATGTTAGTCCTTCTTTCTATAGTTTGATGCTGCATACATGATAATTCCCCCTGCAACACCGACATTCAAACTATCTATATCTTCAATTTCTATTTTAATTTTTAGATCACTTTTTTCTTGAATATCTTTAGATATTCCATTTCCTTCATTACCTAAAATTATCACATAGTTAGTGTCATTTTTAAAGGTTATTTTAGATAAAAACTCTGAATTCACATCTAAAGATGTAGATACTAATTTGTATCCGTTTCTTTGAAGATTAAAAAGTAAATTTTTGTTTCCATCAACAATGTTTAACTTAAAGACACTTCCTTGGGAAGATTGAATAGTTTTAAAGTTATATTTAAAAGCACATCCTTCACTTAAAATTACATCTTTATATCCAAAAGCAAGAGCGGTTCTTAAAATTGTCCCAACATTTCCTGGATCTTGAACATTATCAAGATATAAAACTCTTTTAGAGGAAATTTCTTTTGATTCTATATAAGAGCAAACAGCTAAAACTTCTGTAATTGATGAATTTTGTGAAATTTTTTTCATTAAATTTTCATCGATGACATAGACATTTTTGTAATCATCTTTTTCTTCAAAAGAAGGTAAACAAAATAGTATTTTAATACTCTTTTTCGCCATTTCAACAAGATGTCTACCTTCAACAATAAACATCTTTTCTTCACGAGAAAACTTGTTATTCTCAAGTTTTTTTACATATTTTAATAAACTGTTGTCTTTACTTTTAATCTCTTTAATCATTTATAAATTCTCTTTCTAAGTTTATAATCTAACTCTTTATGATTTGGTAAATATCTATCCATAACTGCATAGAATTTTTTTGAATGGTTCCATTCATAATAATGGGATAATTCATGCACTATTACTTCATCTATAATCTCAATTGAATAGTGCATCAAGATATAACTATAAGTAATTGTATTTGTTCTTCTTGAATTGACGCCATAATTTGAAACTTTCTTTCTAAGGTTTACGTTATAGTGAGGAACATTCATCATTTGTTCATAATATTTGGTTCTTTCAACAAATACAGGTAAGACTAGTTTTTTTACTTTTTTATAGAAATCATCTAAATTGACAAAAAGAATTTTTTTACCAAATATTTCGACAAAACCATCGTCAAACTCTTTAAACTCTCCAAAAATATAAATTCCTTTTTCATTAAATGGTTTTTCTTCATCTTCTTGTCTTTCTAAAAGTTTTGCAAAGGCACTAGATAAATCGTTAAGTAAGAATTTTTTTGGGTACCAATTTGGTGCTGTAATATAAAATTTATCATTTCTAAATCTATAATGAATTTTTTTGTTTTTTATAGATTTAGCTAGATAAACATCATAAGTTTTGCCGTTTCTTTCGTATTTACAAAATAAGTTATATTTCACGGAAAAATTATACTATAAATAGGTTTATTAATGTATTTTAAACACTGGTTTTAAGAAACAATGTTAATGAAAGTAAAATGAAAATATCTGAAAATATTTGCATTTTATCCATTTTCTAGCATTTTAACTTCAATACTTTTATAATTAACAAGGTTATTTGAGGTAGTTCTATGGAAACAATTATTGTAAGTGCTTGTTTATTAGGTGAAAACACAAAATATAATGGTGGTAACAATTATGATCCACGTGTTGAAAAACTAAAAGAAAAATATAATATTGTTCCAATTTGCCCAGAAAGTTTTGGCGGATTAAAATCTCCACGTGATCCTAGTGAAATCGTTGGTTCTTCTGTTATGTCAAAAAGCGGAAAAGATGTAACACGCGAATTTAATGAAGGCGCTCATAAAGTTATAAATATTGTTAACTTTTTGCACATCAAAAAAGCCTTACTTATGGAAAGATCGCCAAGTTGTGGTGTAAATAAAATTTATAATGGTAAATTCAATGGAACTTTAATTCCTGGTCAAGGTTATACTGCTAGACTTTTAAAAGAAAAGGGTGTTGAACTCTATACTCTTGATAATATTGATGAACTTTTAAAAGATTAATAATGTCTAAACGTGCTTTAATTCTTAAAATAGCACTTACTGCTTTATTTAGTGCTTTAATATTTGTTTTAACCTCTTTTTTACCAATTCCTTATGCCGGAGGTGCAGGATATTTTAATTTTAGCGATTTACTAATTTTATTTTCTTCGGCTTATTTTGGTCCTTTTGTTGGGGTGTTAAGTGGTATAATCGGCGCTTCTTTAAGTGATTTATATGTTGGATTTGCTAATTCAATTCCTTTTACAATACTAGCAAAAGCACTTGAAGCAATTGTTTTTTCTTTACTCTTCTACTTTTTAAGAAATCATAAATATTTAAAACACATATCTTTTTTTATAGCTCCAGTTTTTATGGTCGCCTCTTATATTCCTTATTATTTAATTTATGATAATGGGCAAGGGGTGATGGCTTTAGTGTCTTCTTGCTTTGATTTAATTCAAGGCACAGTCTCTGGAACTTTGGCGATTTTACTTTACCTTGCCTTTTATAAAATTAAAATCCCACTTCTCAATAATACATACACAATAAAACATAGAAACAAAAATGGCGACAAATAAGTCGCCATTTTTTATAAATTTACTCTTTAATTAAGAGATAATTGGAATGATTAGAATGATGCTTGTTTAAAAATAGGAGCAATCATTTGTTGGCTGAAAGTGTTAGGCACAGTGAAGATAGTGTAAACGTTTTCAACCTTTTGCATTCTTTTTAACTCTCTTTTGATCTTTAATCTTCTAAGTAACATTTTCGAACCTCCTTACGTGTATAATATTAAAGGAGTTTTAATCATTTACAAGTTAAAAAATAGATTAAAAATCATCTGAAAACGCTTTCAAATAATTTTAAAAGTAATAAAAAATGCGATAAATATCGCATTTTTTCAATGAAATTTTTTTCATTAATGAAAGTGTTTTCATAAGATTCACTTCGTTTTAATGAAATAGCGACAACCATGTGGTTGTCGCTATATTTTCTAGTTTTTAAGCTACAAATTCTTTGATTAATAAAGTCTAATATCGAATTTTCTTTCGAATAATCTTGTCTTATCAAGATTGATTCCTAAATGTAAAACGGTACCGTTTTCATATTTTTTATCCGATTGTATATAGATTGTATTACCTAAAACATCGCAAACTACAAATTTATATTTTCCATAGTCGATGTAATCTTTAACAACTGCTTCAATACCATGATCTTGAATAGTATAAGCATCGTGAGCTACTTCAAGTCTAAATAAAGTTACAAATGTTCTAGTTGAGAGAGCTTGAATAATCTTACTTTCAATGTCTTCATTTACTTTAATGTAATAGCCATTAATCATAAGATAGCCTTGTCTTAAAGCAAAGTTATAAGCATTGTCTTTTGCTTGATAATCTTTTTCAACATCACTAACTTCTGTTAAAACGACTTTATTAATATCTTCGTTTTTAGCTTTAGCTTCCTTGATTAATTCTTTATCTTTAGCAAGTCTAGCTTTCTTTTCTTCGAGACCTTGAGCTTTAACTGATTGAAGTTCAGCAAGTGTTGTCTTGATATCAGCATCGCTGTCTTGTTTTAACCAAGCATCATTATCAGACATAATTGAATTGAATTTATCGTGTAATTCTTTTACATTTTTAATTCTTGCTTCAAATGCATCTCTGACTTCTTTTTCTGTTGCTTCATCTCTTGCTTTTTCTTCAGCACTTCTCGCATTAAGTTTAGCAATACTATCGTTATAAGCAGCTAAATCAGCATTATATTTTTCTTTTTCTTTAGCAATTGCTTCAGTTAAGCCATCTTTAATTTTCTTTTTACCTTCTTTTCCAAGATCACCTTTTTCAAGGTTAAAGGTAGCTTCAGCTCTTAACTTAGCAATATTATTTTTCATAGTTTCTTTTAAAGCTTTAGGAACTGTTGTATCAATAGCAATACCTTTTAATGCTTTTCTTTCTTCAGCTTCTAAATCATTAATATGTTCTTTAACTATGCCATCAATGCTATTTTTAACAAACTTTTTACTTTCGTGAAGTGTTGCAGCACTTGCAAATCCACTAATATATTCATCATATGTCTTAAGTGGTTCAAGAATAACTTCTTCATCCTTTTCAAGAGAAATCTTTGTGAAATCAATATTAATCTTTACGGTATCACCTACTTTATAATTTTCACCATTAAGTTTTGTGAAGAAAATTCTGTTATCGATTTCAAGATAGCAAAGTTTTACGTCGTTAACTTCTTCGATATGAGCAATTTTTGCAGGAATATCACCATCAAAGCTAATAGCATCACTTGGAACAAGTAAACTTAAATCTTTATTATCAGCAACTTTAATTGCTTCTGGTAAAGGTAAATCAACATTTAAGAAATGTAAGATATTGTCTTTAACTTCAGCATCGAAAAGATTTAATTCAGGTACACGAGGCATAATGCTATCTTCAGTCTTGTAATCAAAGAAATGAATATGATCAACATCAAAAGCGGCATCAATAATATCACCAGGTTGAATTCCAAGATAACCTTTTTGGTTCTTAATAATAACTCTAGTTGATGATTCAACATAACCATCGCCATACATATTAAGATCACCATAAATTAATGTTTCACTTCCTAATTCTTCAAAGTGAGAAACTTTAACTTTAACGATGTTTTTACTCTTTTTAACTACTTCTGGTTCAATTGAGATATTTTCACATCTTAAGCCAACAATAACTTTCTTCTTTCCGTTAAAGTAAGCTGGTTGAACTTTTAATAATTGATTGAATGGAACATATAAAACATCATCACAATAATCAAACTTGATTTCGACGATATCTTTATTTCTCTTTAATGTCGCTTCAAAGAAGTTCATTTGTGGAGTTCCAATAAATCCTGCAACGAATTTATTAATTGGATAGTTATAAAGATTTTTTGGCGTATCGATTTGTTGGACACGACCTAATTTCATAACAACAATTCTTGTACCCATTGTCATAGCTTCAGTTTGATCGTGAGTAACATAAATGAATGTTGTTCCAAGTTGCTTATGTAATTTTGAAATTTCAGCTCTCATTTGAGTTCTGAGTTTAGCATCAAGATTAGATAAAGGTTCATCAAGTAAGAAAACTTTTGGATTTCTTAAGATAGCTCTACCTAAAGCAACTCTTTGTCTTTGACCACCAGACATAGCTCTTGGTTTTCTATCAAGATATTCTTTAATACCAAGAATGTCAGCAGCCCACATAATTTTTTCATGGATTTCAGCCGCAGGAATGTGTCTTAATTTGAGACCGAAAGCCATGTTATCATAAACTGTCATATGAGGATAAAGAGCATAGTTTTGGAAAACCATTGCAATATCTCTATCCTTTGGTTCCATATTGTTAACAAGTTTATCACCAATGAAAAGTTCGCCAGCAGAAATGTCTTCAAGACCAGCAATCATTCTAAGGGTTGTTGATTTACCACAACCAGAAGGTCCAACAAAGACAATAAATTCTTTGTCTTTGATTTCCATATTGAAATCACTAACGGCTTTTGTTCCATTTGGATAAACTTTATAAATATGTCTTAAACTTAAATCTGCCATATTTTTTCTCCCTTATAAATTAGCCTTTAACAGCTCCACCAGTAACACCTTCAACATAATATCTTTGTAAACAGAAGAAGAATATAACAATAGGAATTGATGTAAAGACTGCTCCTGCACAGAATCTAGTGAAGTAATGACTTAAATTTTGTCCGTTATTACCTGTTAACCAGTTTTGTAAACCAATAGCAACTGTCCAGTTATCAGCGTTATTTCCTAATAAATAACTACTCATCATGAAGTCGCCCCATGGAGCAACAAAACTAGTAAGAATAGTGTAAATAATAATTGGTTTTGATAAAGGTAAAATGATTTTCCAGAAAATAGTATTTCTATTTGCTCCATCAATCATTGCCGCTTCATCAAGTGCATGAGGAACAGTGTCAAAGAAACCTTTAACAATGTAATAGCTCATTGCACTACCAGCGATATAAACAAGTATTAATCCAAATGGATTTCCAATCATATTGATTTGTCTTAAAACGTAATAAACAGCAATAAGAGAAAGGAATCCAGGGAACATACCAATAACAAGAATCATTTTCATGATTCCTTGTCTTCCTTTAAATCTCATTCTTGATAATGCGTAAGATACCATCAAAACAAGAATTGTTTGGAAGAAACAGGTAATGACTGCAATCATCAATGTTGTAAGATACCATCTAATAAATGGATATTGATCATTAAAATTAAATAATGCAATGTAGTTATCAAATGTCCATTCTTCTGGTAATAAATATCCGACAACACCAGTACTTTCACCTCTAAATGATTGAAGTAATAAATAAACGAAAGGGAATACCCAAATTATTGAAATTAAAACAAGAATTACATAAGTAACTGTATTACTTATGATTCTATTTCTACGTTGATGTCCTTCTTGACGATTTGTTAAATTGAGACGTTTCATTATTGGAAATCCTCCTCATTTTTAACAGAGCTTGATCTAGAGTAGAAAATCAAGGAAATAACAGCAACGATAACGAAAACAATAATACCAATGACAGAAGCCATCTTGTAGTTGTTTTCATTAACAGTTAACTTATATAACCATGTAACTAAAAGATCGGTATCACCAGCAACATACTTATCTGGATTAACTGGAACGCCACCTGTTAACAAGAAGATAACGTTGAAGTTATTGATGTTACCAACGAACGATGAAATTAAGCTAGGTCCCATAACGAACATCATATATGGGAGAGTAATGTTACAATACATTCTGAATGGGTTTGCACCATCAATCTTTGCTGATTCATATAAATCTTCTGGAATATTCATTAAAATACCTGTACAAGATAAAACTGTGTAAGGTATACCAACCCAAACGTTGATAATAATAACGAATACTTTAGCCCAAATTGGATCTGTAGCATAAACTAATTTACCCATTCCAAATGATCCAAGTAATGCATTAACAATACCTTCAGAAGAGAACATTTGAGAAATTAAAAGTAAGGAAACAAATTGAGGAACAGCAATTGTTGTAATTAAAATTGTTCTCCAAAGTTTTTTAAATCTAATTCCTTTTTTGTTAATCAAAAGCGCAACAACCATTCCTAAGAAAAAGTTTGTAAAGGTAGCAAAAACTGCCCAAACTAATGTCCAAACAAGAGCATCAGTAAATGAATAAGCAAATAATGCATTTTGTCCGACAGAATCTCCGCCTAACAAAATATCAAAGTTTTCAAAGCCAACCCAAGTAAATAAATTTTCAGGTGGCAGGTGTGCTTTATCGTAGTTCGTAAACGCGATAAAAATCATAAAAATTAATGGAACAATAGTAAAAACAACAAGTCCTAACATTGGCAAAGCGAGTAAAGTCTTGTGATAAGATCTATCAGCTAAAGCCTTTAAATCATCTTTAACGCCATTAACTTTTCCATTAATTGAGGTAATTTGTTGCAAATCGAAAGCTTGTTTGATGTTTGAATAATATGTATAAGCAAAGCCAATACAAACCAAAATACATATCGTACCATAGAGTAAGATAAGCATTGAATTGTCGCCTTCAACTTTGATCCATAATCCATTTGTTTCATCCCAAACTTCAGCTGTAGCAACAGTACCTAACGATCCGAATTGTGAAAGATATTTCCAACCCCAGAAGCCAATAAATAACGCAAAAACAATTTCAAAAAGAAGGTATAAAATACCTCTTACATATTGCTTTCTAGCAATTAAGCCAAAACCCATAAACAAAAAAGATAATCTTGTTTTCCAATCACCAAAAACAAAAGCATCTTTTAAATTTATAAATGGTTGAATTATTTTATTTCCGATTTTTCCGAGTTTTGCAGGGATTTTTTTGAAAAAGTTCTTTGTTTTACCTGGAAAATCCATAAACCATCTTTTGGTTTTATAGACAATACGGCGAGGTTTAGAAAGACCTAAATAAGATAAATCACTCATTTTTCTTCTCCTCAATAGTTTTTAAAGGCTCTCAAAAAGAGAGCCTTTAATTAGAATATGATAAATTAACTAACGATTGTTGTGATGTTTGTTGTTAAGTTATTTAATTTCTCTTGTAAATTATCAAGTGTAACTGGATCTTTAAATCCTGGATATCCACAAGCTGTTCCGAAATTTTGCATTGCTGTCCAGAAAGTTGAAGGAACATTGATTTGTGGTTGAGAAGCTTCTTCAAATTGAGCATTTAATCCACTTAAAGCAACATCAGCTTTAACTTTCTCGTTTTCTTTAGCGACATTGTTTGATGGTCCATAAGAAAATTCTTCATATCTTTTTAATTGGACATCTTCGCTTGTGATAAATCTAGCGAAAGCATGAGCTAAAGGTTGATTTTCAGAAAGTGCGTTAACACCAACAAGTTTTGTGCCTAAGAATGTACTCATTCTTGCTTTTGCTCCGTCTTTACCTTCCATCATTGGTAAAAGACCACATCTTACATTTTCATCTCCCCATGCATCTGTATCGAAAACATAAGTTTTAACAGCGGATGGATAAGAAATGAATGCACCAATTTCTTCCATATGTGCGGATAAGTATTGATTTAAAATAAGTGATTGATCACCAGAGTTTCCTCCATCAACATATTGGAAACCAGCTGTTTTAGCAAGATTGACCATGAATGTTCCTGCGTTAACACCAGCTGCACCATTATAATCACATTCAATTTTTGATTCTTTGCCATCGACGTATGTAACATCATATGTTCCACCAAATCCAGAGAAGAATCCATAAGCATACCAAGCATCACCCATTGGAACTACAAATTTCTTTCCAGCAGCAGCACATTGAGCAGCGACTTCTGCGAATGTTGTATCTTCATCATAATCTGTAACAACAGTTGCATCATATGTAAGCATATAACCATTATCAAGAGTCATTGGATAAGCATAAACTTTATCATCTTGTGGGTTTGATGCAGATTCAACAGCTAATGGATCATTATTATCTGTAACATAAGATAAATTTGTTCCGCCTAATTGGTTTAAAGCACCAACGTTAATTAAATTGAATAATTGGTCGTTAGCAAATGTAAAGACATCTGCTCCACCAGCAACATCTTTTGAAATATTTGTATAAGCATCACCTTCGGAACATGTTCCAAATTCAATTGTGATATCTTTATACTCTTCATTTGATGCCTTGAATTCTTCGAATAATTTTTCATAGAATTCTTTGTGTTCAACAGGTGCCCAGACTACTAAGTCAGCTCTGCCTCCACAGCTTGATAATCCTGCAGCAGCAAGTAAAGCAACTGCGGATAATCCTAAAAGTTTTACTTTTTTCATAAAATTTTATCCTCCTATAAGTAAACTTTAATGAATAATTTTATATTATTAACTCTCTACGAGATTAATAAACCTTTTAAATACGTGAGTAATTATCAACCCGCCTAACAAGAATTTCTGTCTTGTCTTTTTCTTTTTCTTTAAACAATTTTTCATCTAATCTCCAACTCCAATTATCATCTGATAAAGTTGAAGGGAAATTAATACGGGCTTCTTTTCCTAATGTGAATAAATCCATTACAGGAATAATTGCACTTTTTGCTTTTGAAGCAAAAGTAAGTTCGCATATAACTGTTGTTAGTTGTTCGTTATTAAATTTTCTTGTAAATGGAACATCAAGTTTTAAGCATTCTTCTTCTAATATATTTAACATTTTTTCTTTTTCTTCGCTATTTAAATCATCGATAAATTGTTTTGTAGTTTTAGAATCATGTGTTCCTGAATAAGCGAAGAAATTTGGTGTGTAATTAGATGGTCTCCAAATGTTTTTTGGGTCTTCATCTTCAAATGCTTGAGAAACAATTTTCATACCTGGATAGCCAGTTTTTTTCATAAGTTCGAGGAATTTATCATCAATCATGCCTAAATCTTCAGCAACAATTGGATAATCAAGTTTGTCTTTAAACAAGTCAAATCCTGGACCATCTACCCAAGTTCCATTTCTTGCGGTTTTGTCTCCAAATGGAATTGCAAAATATCTACTAAAACCTCTGAAGTGATCAATACGGATTAAATCATAAAGTTTTAAAGCATTATTAATTCTTTCGTTCCACCATTTATAATTAGTCTTTTTGTGATATGCCCAATTATATAAAGGATTACCCCAAAGCTGTCCATCTTCACTGAAACAATCTGGTGGCACTCCAGCTACTTTTTTAGGATTTAATCTCTCATCTAATTCAAATAAATAAGGGTATTTCCAAACTTCAACTGAATCATAAGCAACATATATTGGTAAATCACCCATAATTTTAATGCCGTTTTTATTAGCATAATCTTTTACTAAACGATATTCATTTAAGAATTCAAATTGAGTCCACATATAGAAAAGATATTCATCTTTATGAAGTGTTTTGATTTCTTTTTCAATTGATGGATCGTATTTTCTATATTTTTCATCCCATTCATACCATGGCCTTAAAGAATGCATATCTTTTAAAACCATAAAAACAGAAAAATCACTAAAATTAGTTCCTTCTTTTAAGAATTTAACAAAATCTGGTGATGTTTTGTCGTAACGAGAAAAAGCTAATTTTAGTATTCTTAATTTGTTATTAAAGATTGCCCCATAATCAATTCTAGAAGGATTTTCTCCCCAAGAAACGCTATCAACTTCTTCTTCATTTAAGAGGTTTTTCTCAATTAAAGTTTCAAAATCAATGAAGTAATAATTAAGCGCATAATTAGATGGAGATTGATATGGTGAATTGCCAAAACTAGTAACGTTTAATGGTAAGATTTGCCAAATTGAAAGTTCTGATTTCTTTAAAAAATCAATCAATTTGAATGCTGATTTTCCAAGCGTTCCAATTCCATATTTTCCCCAAAGAGAAGAGACTGGAAATAATAGACCTGCGTTTCTTTTCATAATATAAAAAAATCCTTAAAATTTTGTAAGCGCTTACATTTTAAAATAAGTATTTTTAGATGTCAAACACAAAAAATGCGATAATTATGCACCTAATTTTAATTATATAAATTAAACTAAATAAATATCACATTTTTTAATTAATTTTTTACATATATTCAAAAAAACTTCGATGGTTATCGTATTTTTTTATTTAAAATTTAATATAAAATAAGATAGATTATTATCGAATTTTTAAAAATCTATACAAAATTATAAAAAATCTCTACTTAAATTTATTTTTTTAAATCGAGTTAAAAAATTAGTGACAAACGTGAAAAAAATTAAAAAAATCAAATAAGAAAATAAAAGAAAAACTACTTTTCTATTTTGCACTACGATTATATTTAACTAAAATCTCTTTAATAGAATTTTTAAGATGCGTTGTTAAATCACTCCACAAAAATCTATATGTCCAGTTTTCTTCATTAACAGTTCCTGGTACGTTCATTCTAGCTTCTTTCCCTTGAAAAAGAATATCTGACATCATTAAAGTTACGTGATTTGCTTTACTCGCCAAGGCGACTTCAATTGCAAGACGCGATTTCTCAAATAAAGAAGCTCCCTCAATAACTTCTACTCCAAGTTTATGTGCTTCTTCTTTAATACGTTGATCACCAAGTTTAATCATTTCAGGATCTAAAGTCTCATAAGTCCCTTTAATAGTATTATTATCGTGATCTCCTAAATAAAGATAAACATTTTCACTAATATTTGAAGGAAGTAATTCTTCTTTATAGAATTTTGTATCAAACATGTTTCTAAAGAAAATTCTAAGGCCTGGCAAGCCACTTTCTTTAACAAAGTTATCGACTTTTTCAGAATACATTCCAGCATCGTTTGCTATTAAATTTAAGTTTGATTTAATGTCTTCAATAAACTTAATTCCAGGACCTTTTAGATAAATTCCTTTTTTAGCATTTTTACTTCTAAAAGGAACAGCGTAAACTTCAACAAATCCTCTAAAATGGTTTAATTTTGTTCGATCAAAAAAACTTTTAGAAAGATTTAAACGGTACTTCCGCCATTTATAATTATTAAGTTCCATGTACTCCCAATCATAAAGAGGATAGCCCCATTTTTGTCCATCTTTTCTAAAATAATCTGGCGGGAAGCCAACAACATAAGTAGGAATATTCCTTTTATCAATCAAAAATAACTCTGGACTCATATACATTGCATCAGAGTTATAACTTAAAAAGTGAGGAACTTCACCAATTATATCGATGTGTTTACTTTTAGCATAAGCATGTAATTTATCCCATTGTTTTATAAAAATAAAAGATAAAAATAAATAATAATCTATGAGATCTGCATGCTTTTTGGTATATTCTTCCTTGATTTCTTCAGAATAATATCTGTCTTCAAGCCTAAAGTTATACCAAGAATTATTGTTATTTAATGATTTGATGGTTCTAAATAAAGCATATTGAAAACGATAGTTGTTATTTTTGAATTCTAAGAATTCTTTATCTTCTTTGTTAAATCTACGAAAAGCGATTTTGAGAAGATTTTCTTTGATTATTTTTAAAGAAGCATAATTTACTTTTCGAGGAGATTGCGTAAAATTAATCCCTGTAAAATCACGACTTGTAAGTAAGCCATCTTTTATAAGTTCATCAAAATCAATAAGTAAATAATTTAAGCTAAAAGCACTAGGAATATCATAAGGAGAATTTCCTCCTCCTATATCTTCAATAGGTAAAATTTCCCAATATGAAAATCCAGTCTCACTTAAAAAATCTATAAATTTAAATGCATTTTCTCCTAATGTTCCAATTCCATATTTCCCAGGAAGCGAACTTATTGCAAGTAATACGCCACATTCTTTTTGACTCATGACTAAATTCTATAAACTTTTCTTTTAAAAAGCATTAAAAAGTATTTTTTAAAATTGATTTTGACTCTTCTCTTTACTAACATAATATCTATGAAAAACTATTTAAAAAATCAAATTATTTATCAAGTTTACGTTAGAAACTTCACTAAGGAAGGTACTTTCAATGCATTAAAAGCAAAACTTGATCACATCAAAGCTTTAAAAACCGATATCGTTTATCTTTTACCTGTTTCTCCAATTGGAGAAATTAATAGAAAGGGTGATTTAGGTTCTCCTTATTCAATTAAAGATTATACTAAAATCAATCCAGAGCTAGGAACACTAGAAGATTTTAAAGATCTCATCTCTGAGACTCATAAAAAAGGTATGAAGATCATGATTGATATAGTCTATAATCACACTTCTTGCGATTCATGGATTAAAGAAAATCACCCTGAATGGATGTTCCATAAAGATGGTAAGATTACTGGAAAAGTTCCTGTTTGGAGTGATGTATATGATTTAGACTACTCTCATCCTGAACTTATCAAATATCTAGTTGATGTAATTGAATACTACTGCTCTTTAGGCGTCGATGGATTTAGATTTGACGTCGCAAGTTTAATTACTAAAGAATTCTTCATTGCTTTAAGAAAAATGCTTGATGAAAAATATCCTGAAACCATTTTACTTGCAGAAAGCGTTCATCCAGGATTTGTTGATTCTTTAAGAAGTCAAAATTATAACGCTCTTAGTGATTCAGAGCTTTATCAATACGCTTTCGACCTTCTTTATCCATATAATAGTTATGAAAATTTACGTAACTATTTAGATACAAAAGATGTTAGATGGCTTGATTATTATAAATTCTCAGTCTTGCTTGAAGACAGCATGACTCAAGATTTTGCTCTTCGTATTAGAGGCTATGAAAATCATGACCAAAAAAGATTCTATGAATTTACTCATGACTTTACTTTAATGAGAAATCTTGCTGCTCTTGCCCCATTTATGAAAGGGCCACTCTTTATTTACAATGGACTTGAAACAACAGCCGATCACATGAATAGTCTTTTTACAAAAGACGTCATGAGCTGGGATATCGACAAAGATTGGTATGACTTCATTCTTAAACTTTCTGAATATAAGAAAGACGAAAAGAATCTTGAATTAAATACAACTTCTATTCTTTTAACAAAAGGCGAAAATGTTGCTTTAAAAAATACCTACAAAGATGAAAGTTACTCTTATGGATTATTCTCTTTAACTGGTAAAGAAGAATTAATTGAAGATGAGGCTTTAGTAGATGGAGAATATGTTGATTATTTAACAAACAAAACTTATCTAGTTAAAGATCACAAAATAAAAGTTAAAGAACCACTTTATCTCTTTAAAAAGTAATATGCGTTTAAAATTATTTCGTATTTTTAATTTGGCTGCTAACATAGTCTCTTTAGCAGTTTCCATAATCGTCTTTGTTTTTTCGATTATTCACGATGAAGATCCATTCCATATGGCAGCAATTGCTTGTGGTCTTGCAGTAGTTTTTTCAATATTTTTGCTTGCTGTTAGTATTAAAAATATTCATAAACAAACATGTATGCTAGTTGATCTAGCATTCAACAAAGACTTCTCAAAAAACAAAGTTGCTTTTTATGGAGCAATTGTTTTGCTTGTATTAAGTGTACTAATGGTAATTGGTGGAATTTTACTAATTACTTTAGTCAAACAATATCTAATTGCCTGTCCATTAATGGAGTTAGGGAATATTATTTTCTTTAATATTATTTCTTTCTTTGTCTATATGTATGTCGAACTTCACTACTAAAAAAATGGAGTTTTGCAGGGATTTTAAATAATATTAAGAGTTTTTAAAAGATAAGACCATGAATTAGATTTCTATTTATGGTCTTTTTTGATGTTTCATAAAGCACAAAACTACCATAAATCGCTATTTCTAAAATTATGATAGAGTAATAATAAAACTCAGGATCTTTTATGTCAGGACGCGTAGCAAAAACAATAAACAAAACTATATCAATTACTAAAAACACCAAAAATAAAATAACACTCTTTTTCATTTTCTAACCTCATTTATAAAGCAAAAATATCTAATCCTATTTTCTAACTTTGACAACATCTCCTTCTTCAAGTTCACCTATTAATAAAGATGAATTTTCATCATGATTTTTATAATTTTCTTTTACTTTATTTTCATCAAAATTCGCGTAGCAATATTTACATAAAGATAAACAAGAATTGTAATCTCCTATATCCACTGTTTCTACGCACTTACAAGTAAACTTATCATTTCCTTTTGTTGTTTTCTTAAATTTAACTACTTTGTTTAACTTTTTCATTAGACTATTTGCGTGTTCTAATGATAAGCAGGCACCTTGTTTAAAACCATATTCACTTAAATCATTACGTTCGCCACAAGTAAATATTTCAAAATTATTGTCTTTAGCTATCTCATAAAAGTTTTTACCAATTACTTCATAATCTTTTTCAGTGAAAGGTAAAATACGTAGGAATTTATCATTATTTTTTAAAACATTTTTATATAAATCAATAAATGATATAACAATAGTATTAGCATAGCCTTTTAAACTTTCGCATAACTTTTTAAATGCTTTTATATGATATGAAATTGTATATTTTTCACTTTTAAAGATTGGATCAAAGCGTATAAAAATATTTTCTTTTCCATACCTTAAAGATAATTTTTTTACGCTTTCTATCACTTCTTTTTTGATTTTGCCTATACGAGGTTCTATGTCTTCTTTATAAGGCGTAATTGTAATATGAAAAACTAAAGGAATTCCTTTTGTTAAGTTATCTAACTCATCTAAATAAGGAAAAAGTGGAATAGGATTTTTAGTACAAAACATAATAATATCCACGTCTTCCATATAAATTCTTGATACAAGTCTTCTATTATAAGGATTTCTTGTATCAAAAAATCCAGCTTTTAGTCGATTAATAAGCCATTTTGGATAGTAAGTTAAAATATCAGTTCTGCCACTAATAAATAAGACCATGAGTTTAATTTAAATCAAACTTTGTTATTTTGACAATAAGAAAAAATATATTATGTTTCTAAATAAGAATTGCTGAATAAATCGATTTATAATCTAACTCTTGTAATATTTAAATGAACAAGATTTTTCTGGATCATCAAAAAGAATAAAAATGGAATAGGTGCCTTTCTGTAAATGATATATTTTGAATTCTTTTCCGCTATCAGGATCGCTCCAAACTCGATCATAGTCAGGTAACAAATTGTCATCACTATTTTTTAAAGCATCGTAAAAAACAAAATCTGCAGCATTATTATATTCAAATGTATAATCTCCCTCTTCTTGAATTTCTAATTCGACAACAAATGCTCCTAAATTATAAGAATCTTCAATAACAATTTCACTATTTTCTTCTATTTTCACACACTCTATAACATCATACTTTAAAACATACTCTTTTTCGTTATAGTTAATATAATTTTCCTTTACTCCTGGGGTAGTTAAATCAATTGCAGAAACCAAAGTTGTTGACGGAATGTAGGTATAATTATAAAAATGACCATCTATTAATCCACCATCAAGATTTATGTATTCATAAACATAAGAATCTACGCCTATATAAATATCATACGGATAATCAATACCAATATCTTGGTTTTGTACAAAAGATGGAAAATACAGAAACGCATCTTCTTCTTGAATAATTTCTACGTAGATATAGCTAGGAATATCTTTTTCAAAAGAAGTTGTTTCTACAACATCAATATAAATGTCGACAGGATTCCCAAAGTAGCCATTTAATGTACTTGTAAAAACTACTGTAGAACCAACATCTGAATAACTTGGGTTAAAGTCATTAAAACTCTCTTGCGTAAAGTAAAATTGTTCAATAACCTTTACTTTCTTTGTTAATCGTCCACTTGCATCTCTATATAAACCTCTAATTCCATAATAAACATCAACATAATCTTCTAAAAACATGCCGCTATTATAATCATAAGGTGTATTTACATAGTATTTAGGTTCTCTATCTCCAGACAATAATTCATTCACGTAGTATTCAAACTTAAATGTTTTATTCGTCGTTTGATCAAAATATGTTGTTTGAACTTTCCCTGCAATTGAAGTATCTAAATGATTAGAAAAATCCGTTTTATTTAAATTAAATGCATATGATTCCGTTTTTATCGAACATTCAATGCCAAATTCGTTTTGGATTACTGTCATCTCGTATCCATAATAGTATAATTCATCATCTACAGGTACAAACTGATAAAAAGATTTATTCTCTAAACAATATTCTTTTGTTATAACCTCTGAAACATAAACTTTTGTTAGGAAGTTATTTCCATTAGTATCTTTAAAAGTCATTGTTGTTAGACCTGGCTTTGACGTATCTAATTCAGTTAAAGAATCGATAGAATTAAAATCCAAATATATAAATCTTTCACCAAAAAATTCGTCCTCAAAAACTATTGTTATAGTAAGGTTGGAAATCATGAGGTCCTCTACATTTTGCTCCTCATACAAATAGTTTCCAGGTGTATAAATTTTACCATTAATAATTTGTTCATCTTCGTAAACAAAATAAACTATATATAGATATACTCCTTCAAATTCCAAAAAAGCACTTTTTAAACCTGTTGTTGATAAATCTAAATTAAATTGACCTAACGAAATCGTATAGTACTCACTATTTAAGCCAGACCCAAAGATTAAATCAATGTTTTCTAAATCATTAATGCTAATTCTACTTCTGTTAAAACATAAAGTCTGTGAATATAATGAGGATATTGGCCATATATAACTATAACTTAATAAATTTTTAAATTTATCTGGAATAGTCAAACTATAATATGGTGAATTATTAACTACATAATAAAATTGAGACACTTCAAATCCTTTATAATAAAGAAAGCCAATTCCAGAATGAACATATGTCGTATCTACTCCCACGACTGAGTATAGACTTTTTAAACTTTCATCCATAGAAATAAGAAAATGAGATAATGGATCCGAATTCAGTGAAAAACTAATAACATCGCCATAATAACATAACTGCACTTCATTATTATTTTTTTCAAAGTTCTTAAGAGTGTCGGTCAAATTAGAAATATAATCTTCAAAATAGTTTTTTATTGAATCCGTATTTTGCTCTTCTCCTACTAGACCTTGCAAGTCTTCAGCAAGAGAAAAAAGTTCTGCGATACGAAATTCAATTACGTCAATATTTGCAAAATTATAACTGTTATAAAACATATTGTAATTATTAGGAATTACATTGAAAATAACCTTAGCAAGAATGTTTAAAATAATTTCAAAACCGTCAACAAATTTAACAAAAAAATCGTCATTTTGCATTAATAACTGAAAATTTGAAGAATTTTTTAATTCTAGAAACGAGCGCAAATAATATTCGGATTTATTTATATTGAGAGAATTATTAATCAAATCAGAAATAAAAGTTAAAATCCCGTCTGAGTGCGTATCATTTACTACATAATCAGACAAAACTTTTAGTGAATAATAAAAAGATTTAATATCATTTTCATCTTTTGTGTCAAAAAAACTAAATGTCTCTTTAAGTGCATCAAAACTAATATAAAAACCACAAATTTTCAAACAATATCCAATAATTACACCTAAGTTTTCATTCTTTAATAAAGAAAGAAATGAATCATAACCAGGTAGAATATCATTTATTATTTTAAAGATAACTTTCAGATTACTTCTTGATAATTTATAATCATCAGGATTTTCGAATTTTTCTAAATCTTCCATTGTAAAATTATCAAATAGAAGGCGAGTAAAGTCATAACTTATTTTAGAAAATTTAAATAAATTATTTTCAGAAACATTACTTGAAGGCAACTTCATCGAACCACTTTCAATATTCGGATTTATAAAACTTCCGAAATAATTTGCTGCCTCAAAATTTCCTTCGTTTTCATAATATGTTTTCAGCATTTTACTATCTTTATACAAAGCATCAATTGAATTGATAATGTAGAGCATCTGCCAATTCAAGTAATAATACATTATTTGATTAAAAAGATTCTCTGGAACAGAAGATGATAAATTTGAAATTGCTCCGGCAAAATAATTACCTTCGTATGAACTAGAAGCAAATAGATAGCTAAAACATGAAACCACTGTTTTTAATGACTCTAAAGGCATATCAATTTTGCTTATTACACAATCATAAAAATCACAAGCAAAATAGCTATTATTGGTTAATGAAGCATCATAATTCATGCCAAAAACTTCATTAACAGTATTTAAATAATCTGCATAACTTATTCGATTCCCAGAATCCGGATATGGCACCGCATCTATTTCATAACCTTTTTCAAATTCTGCTACTGGATCAAAAGGGGCTTCACTAAACCCAATACTAATAATGTTTTCACCTTCGTTTGGATAAATCTTATATAAATTATCTGAAATTTGATTGTAATCACTAGGAATGTAAATGTAATTTGTTTGAAAATTTTTATTTGGTTCAATTGTTAAAGTAACTTCTTCTCCCACTTCGCCTTCCGTTTTATCAACACTTGCGCTACCCAGACTTTCATCATATTCAAGCGCGATTTCAAAATATCTTATTGGTTTAACAAGCATATTAAAAGTTACAAATAAGGTGTTAGTTCCTCTTATTGGCGTAATTTTATATTCATTAATACTTGTTAATTCAAGTTGACTGCCATTAAAGTAAACTCCTTCGACTTCATAACCTTCATTTGGAACTACATTAAAAGTTACTTCCTTCGTTCCATCTGTGTAACCTGATGTATTTTCTAAATTTATTGTTCCATATTTTTCGTTATAGACTAAATCGATATTAAAGTTTTCAAATTCTTCAATGATATTTCCGCCTTCAAATTCAACTTTAACTAAGTTATCACCTTTAACGGGTTTAAAAGTAAATTCTAAATTTTCTTTGCTGAATTCAACATCATTAACAAGAATCGAAGAAACTTCATTACCTCCATAAGGTTTAACACTTACATTGACAAAAGTTTCAAGATAGTTAGACCCTTTTACTGGGCTCACCCTAACTTCGCCTTTAGTAGTATCATAATTAGTTAAAATTTGATATGAATTATCTACCGTTGGATCTACATATGGTTTATAGAAAGCAACAATAATTTCATTTTTTCCTTTTTGAGCCGTAAAAGAAATACTTTCGCTAATTTCAGCTTTTATTCCATTAATTTTAACTAAACTAATCTCATAGCCGGCATTAGGTTTTATCTCTAAAGTAATAGTTTCACCTGGCTGACATTCAGTTTTTGAAGCCGTTACACTTCCTAAACTTTTATCATAGTTTAATTCAATTATAGTTTTTTCTTCTTGCGTTTCATTATTCGCACATCCACTTATACTAGGCAAAATTATAGTTCCAAACGTTAGTGATAAAATTAAATTTAACAATAGTTTTCGTCTCATATTCATACCTCTTTTAAAAAGTAAAAACTAGTTTTATCATTTTTTATTCAACACTTAATACATTTTTCGCATCGTATACTTTACTAATAATCAAAATAGAAAGTAATTATTTCCCCATTCATGAAATAAACAAAATATTTTTCTGATTGATAGTTCACTTCCGTAATATATTTTTTAATGTCTTTAAATTTCACTATCTTATGTGTAACGAATTTTCCGCTATAAACTGTGTTATCTATCACCGACCAGTCATTAAAGTAGGCGCCCAAAATAATTGTTGAATCGTCTGTCATAGTTTCATCAATAACTAAATATCTTGTTTGTTCATAATATATTTCACCATCATATAGCTTACGTGGAATTAAATAATAGCCCTGGCTTTCGTGATAAACAAAATTCTTAACTTTAAAATATACTTCTTCATCTACATTTCCATTATCGCCACTAAAGGTTATTACAACAGATGTGAGACCTTCTTTAGATGTATCAAAATTAGAAGAATCTTTTATAGAAACAAAATTACTAAGTCTACAATCTGGTTTTGAATCATCAATTTCGATTTTCCTTTCTAAAAAACCATTTCTCAGCTGATAAAAAGCTTCTTTTCCATAAACAAACATACTTCCATTTAAATCAAGAGGAAAATTAACTTCTTGGCCGACCCAGAAAACATTAGAAGAAAATAAGCGCGATTCTTTCTCAGAACTTATAAGTTCATTTACATAATAAGTAAAAGTATAGACGCCACCATTTTCATCAGTGTATGTTGTGGTCTTTAAACCACACGTTGAATTGTCTAGTTTGTTGGCGAAATCTCTATATGTTAATTGAATTATATTATCATTAAGACAATAGTAACCTTGAAGAATGGAGCCATTTTCGTCTTTTATTGTAAGTTCCATATTCTTAAAAAATCGCATTCGGGAAGAATCGATTCTCATACTCTCATATTCATAAAAGCCTTTATCGTAATTAGATAAATAATAATTTTTAGCTACGCTTTCACAAACGTAATATTTTAAATCAACGTCTTTTATAGAATAAAAATCAACTGTTGTATTTTGCCAACCAACTTCAGTTGTATCTAAAGTTAACTCATTTACAATTGAATCTAATCTATCGAATCTCCATGTATATTCAGTGTCATCAATATTAGACACACAATAAAAAGGTATATAGCCTAATCTTGGTTCCATATTGTGAATTATATAGTCTTCAAGAGAGGAATTTTCAAAAGATGGCTTTTGTTCTAAGCTAACATTATTCTCATCAAAAACGACATAACTCAAAAAATAATACGTATTATTTAAATTAATTACCTTAAAAAATGAACCAATTTTGGAAGTATCAACAGATTCAGTGTTACCCAATAGTTCATAAGTCCATGTACTATCCTTAGAGAAGTATGACGTTTCACCAAAATAAGAATAAGAGTCAAAAACTGAGTCGTAACTTGAGTAATCAAATCCGCCAATTGGTTCTATATTGAATGCGGGATTATAAACAGTGTAATTAATTTTGTAATTCAAGTCATCGAATTTCAAAATAGCGGTATGGGAACCATATTTAGAATTATTAAAAGAAACTAATTCAAAAGGTATTTCGCTTTCATTATTATTTTTTTTCGCTTTTATTTTCAAATTCAAACTTTCATTTTTTTCAATTTTTGAATTGTACGAAATACAATACATTTTCGTTGTACTATACGAATAAGAGGTTTTAAACGCAGTGTGGATCTCATTTTCAAGATCATTTAATTGGTCGTAATTAGCAGAATTGATGTCAATCTTGCTCGCTTTATTATATATTTTTTCGAACAAACCATCCTGAAAGTCAACATCACTAGAATATAAATTAATGTTAGTAACATTTTCATTATTCAAATCATTTTCCAAACTATTTTTCTCGTTGTTTTGCGAAGCATAATTAGAATAAACATCGTCTAAAGGGTAAGAAGTATATCTATGCCAAAAAGTGTCAAACAAACAGTTAGCAACAATAGTTAACGAATTTTTAATTATTTCAGCATTATTTCCTGATTCAAATAAAGCACCATTAAGAAGTTGTGAAAATGAAATAAACGCCTTTGCAAAACTTGATGGCCTATCCTTAAGTACGAGAATAATATTGTTAAAACTTTGCTGATCACTCTTATTGATTGTTTCACATAAAAATCTAAGGCCAATATAGCCTGCTTCCCCTTCAGCGAAAACTTTTTTAAGAAAGTCGATAAAACTTTCAGAAAAATTAATGGAACTATTTGTATTTATGAATTTGTCTTTTTTATTGCTTTCAAAATAGGCTTTTAAAATATTGTTATAAGATTCATAGTTAGGAAAAGCTGCAGTTAATGCTGCAAAAAATTGTTTTAAAGCTATCTTGATTTCTTTATCAGTTTCATTGCTGTTTCTACCAGGTGATCCTACAGTTTGATAAGGAGTGAATAAATAACTTAATATTTTTAAAACATTAGAAAATTCATTAACATTTTCACATTTCCTTAGCAAAATCCTTAATGTTCGATAAAAAAACTTTGATGTAAGGATATGCGTGCTTTTATTCTCAACCAAATAATTATAACTAATAGGAACACTTTCGGTATCCGCTTGGTTCACTTCATCAATATAATTCGCAATTTCGATATAACCGTTTTCTCTAAATTTTTGTGCGTTTGACGTCGTAAGTCCTGGTCCAGGATTTGGAACGTCTGGAGCAGGATCGTAATAAAAGTTTCCTTTAGAGTATTCAAATAAAGTAAAAAGAACACTAAAATCATTTTCGCTTGCACTCGACAAAAGATAGCCTAATGAATTAAAAACCCTAGTTAAGCAATCTTTTGCTAAGCTTATATTCAAATTAAGATATTCTTTATACAACAAATAATTTTCAACAATCCCACTGTCAAACAATTTATCAAAAGCAGACTTTCTTAAATCAGAATCGGCAACAATTAAATCATAAAACTCCGACAAATTAACGCCATTTTCGCCATCCTTAATTAAAGTTGAAGCTTTCTCAACAAAATACTCTTTTGTTACATCGGTTTTTTCACCTAAAAATAAAATATCAGTATATTCAGCACCTTTTTTAAGTTTTTCTAAATAGTCTAAGGAACCGTTACCAAAATTAATCTTTATTGTGTTATTGCCGCCAATAGGTTTTATAAGTAATTTTTCATTATAGTTATATTCTAAAAGTTGATTATTAAAAAGAATTCCTTCAACTTTATAGTTTGCGTAAGGTTCAATTGATAATAACACTTGTTCGCCGACATTACCTTCATATTTATCAACGTCTGCGACTCCTTTTTCTTCATCATATTCAAGATTGATTGTAAATTTATTACTATCGACTGTCATAGCAGTATTTCTAAAATCGATGAAAACAAAATTTAGACCTTCATTCAAAGTTAAAGTATAGGTATTATCTTCTTCTATTTGAATTTGATTATCGTTTAATTTGATTGAATCGATGACTACATTTTCAAAAGGTGTAACATTGAGATTTAAAATGTTATTTTCTATAGAATAATCAACACTACCTAGGTTAGTGTTGTAATCGAGTTCAACTTGGTAATCATCAACTGTTTTAAAAGCAAAAAGAACGTTGACTTGATTTTCTCCAGCAATAGTCACAAAAGTTTGGCTCCCAACACTTTGAGCTATTACGCCGTTAATAATAACTTGCTTAATTTCATACCCTACAAAAGGTGTAATATTTAAAGTTACGGTTTCGCCAGCTTTACCTTCTTTTTTATCGATGCTTACTTCACCATGTGCTTTATCGTAAGTTAGTTTGACGGAGAACTTTTCCTCATTTTGAGTTTCGTTACTTGCGCATCCGCTTAAAGAAGAAATAGCAAAACCTCCAAAAAGGAGAGACAACATTAAATTAACTCTTTTATTCATAATAATTACCCTCTTTAATTTTAGACTTTTAAAAGGCAATACGCATGTTGAAAAAAAATATAAAAAATCGAAGATAAGAAGATGATCAACATTGCTTAAGCAACTTAATCTGTAATTTATTCTAAATATTAAAAAAATATCCGTTTTTGGCAAAGTTTTTGCGAAAAAATTTCAAATTTAACTTCTTGAAGTAGGCAAATTATATACAAGAAAATTAGTAATTTAAATTCCACAAAATTCAAAGACTGACAAAAATATCAGCGATATTTTTATTTGAATGCCCTGTTTTCTTAAAGAATAACTAAACGATTCAAAAAATCTATTCTTCCTAAAAAGAGTACGTTTATAACTTCATATGTTTTTTAACTAAAAAAGAAAACTATTACTAAAAGAAAAAATACACTATAAAGTTATAAGTTTGTTGTTTCCTTCTCTTCTTTATCAACCTCTTCTGCTCTTCTTTTTATAACTTTTGGAAAAGTGATAAAAATAACAATTCCTGTAATAACGCCTGCTACTAAATCAGCAATTCCTTCAGACATATACACACCTTCAAATCCAACGATGTAAGTAAGAATAAAACATAATGGAATTAAGATTATTACTTTTCTTAATGTGGCTAAAAACATCGCTGACTTTCCTTGTCCTAAAGCAACATTTATATTTTGAAGAGTCATTTGAATTGCAAACATAATGGTCCCCATTAGAAAGAGAGGAGTATATCTTTTAACTAGATTCATAACTTCTGAATCAGCGCTAAAAATATATCCATAAATTTCAGGGAATGCTATTGAAAAAGTATAAATCAAAACATCAAAAATAAGAGCAATAATGAAAGTATAAATAATTCCTTTTTTAAGGCGATAAGCATCTCCTTTTCCATAGTTATAACTAACATAAGGAGCTATTCCATAACCTAATCCATTTAATGGTAAAGATATAAGTTGTAAAGCACTTAACATAATAGTAAGTGCTGCCGTATAACTACTAGCTACACCTCCTGTTGCAATCTTTAAACACACATTAAAAACAATCTGAATAATGCTTTCAGTAAGTGTCATAATAAAAGGCGATAAACCTAAAAATAGGATAGAAAGTATTATTTTTCCTTCAAGTTTCATGTCTTTAAACTTGAACTTAAAAGTCGAGCCTTTCATCAAAAAGAGCGCAAAAACCCAGCAAAATGATGCAAATTGAGAAATTATAGTTGCTAAGGCAGCTCCTTCTACTCCCATATTAAAAGTAAAGATAAATAATGGATCTAGCCCTACATTTAATAAAGCGCCAAGTAGCGTTGTTCCCATTGCTAACATTGAATGTCCTTCAGCACTTATAAATGGGTTTAAGCCTTGAACAAGTATAATAAAAACACTTCCTAATGAATATATTCTTAAGTAGTTTGTAGCGTAAACTAGTGAATTTTCTGGGCAACCAAATAAAACAATAATAGGTTCAGCAAATATATATAAGATAACAGTTAAAACTACACCTAATAAAGTTAATAAAAGCGTTGCATTATTAAAAATCTTATTAGCTTTTTCTTTCTTATTTTCACCTAGAGCCATGCTCGCTCTAGGCGAAGCACCTAGTCCAATTAAATTAGCAAAAGCTTGAACAATTAATGTAATAGGTAAAACAATTCCTAAAGCGGCGAGCGCTTCTGTTTTGATAGATTCGATATTTGAGACAAACATTCTATCAACAAGGTTATATAAAAAAGTTATAAGCTGAGCTATTACAGCAGGTATTGTTAATTTAAATACGAAAGGTAAAATCTTACCTTTTCCAAATTCTTTAGTAAGTTCTTTCATATAATCTCAACTTTGAGATTATAGGCGTTAAAAAACAGATTATCAACGGGATAATTTCAGAAAACTACAATACATTTAAGAAATTGTGAAGTTTTACTTCACATTTTACTTCACAATTTAAAAAGAACAAAATGTCTAGGACATTTATGTCTCTTATAAAATATTCTAGAACTAATTTTCCATACGAAATTCTTAACAATTTAATTAAAAACCCTGCAAAATACTAATATTTTTCATCATTTAACTTTTCTATTATCTTTCTTAATTAAATAATCTCATCCGAAATTATTTCGCCATATTTAAGTTTTAAAAATCTATTTCCAAATTTTACATTCTCTAAATCATGAGTAACTTGAATAATTGTAATATGTTTTCTTTATTTATTTTTGATAAATAGTTCATGATCTTTATTGAATTAGCGCTATCTAAATTTCCAGTAGGTTCATCAAGGAAAAGAATTTTTTGCTCATAAATTAAACTTCTAGCAATAGCAACTCTTTGTTGCTCACCGCCACTTAATTCATCAGGATAAGCTTTTATACGATCTTCAAGTTCAAAAAACTTAATAAGTTCATCAAACTTTTCTATACAATCTTTGACCTTTTTATTTCCTAAATAAATTGGAGTAAGAATGTTTTCTTCTAGATTTAAATAGTTTGCTAAATTATATATAAAATTACTCGCTAATTTTAGTAAGTTCAAAGTTTTTAAGTCAAGCCGACAATAAGAAAATGCCTTAAAAACGATAAAATCTCCATTACTAGTTACACAAAACCTCAAAAACAAATATCCAAATTAAAAAATCTCGTTTTCAAAAATGAGAAATTGTTATATACTTTTCATTGCTAACGAAAAGACAACGCTTCGATTAGCTTTTTCTCCTAGTAGCTCAACTGGATAGAGTGTTTGGCTACGAACCAAGAGGTTGCGGGTTCGACTCCTGCCTAGGAGGCCAAATAAATAAAGAATAGCCGATATAACATGATAAAATCGGCTTTTTTTATACTTTTGTTAGGTAAAATTATATCTATATCTGAATTCATGGCATACATTATAAATGCTCTTTATTAAATTTTACAAGCACCTTTGTATAATCATGATTGAAATGCAGTGCTTATTTTCCGATTTTAGGTGCCTACTTTTAGGTTACCATTCCAAACATATTCTGTTGACATTTCAAAAATTGACAAGAAAAAGAGAAAACCACGTATAGCAAGAGAAATTTTGCGTTCATATAGTCGAAATATATGTACACTTGCTAGTAATAACACCATTTTTGAAGATAAAAAAGCAACTTTGATTTAAGTATGCCAACATTTGCAGATTATGTTGAAGCATTGGAAAAAATCTATATTATAGAAGATATTGATGCATGGTCACCCGCCATACGCTCTAAAAGTTCAATACGATCATCGAAAAACGAAATTTAATAGATCCTTCTGTCGCAGTGGCTGCCTTAGGTTTGTCGCCTGAATATTTCAATAATGATTTTAAAACACTAGGATTTCTTTTTTAATCCTTGTGCATTCGTGATTTAAAGGTATATTCATCTTTGCTAGATGGTGATATATCCTACTATCACGACTGATCCGGACTCGAAGCAGATGGCGTTTTACATTTAAGCGATGGTAGATATGCACTCATCGAATTTAAACTTGGTTCAAAACAAATCGAGGATGGAGCTAGGCATTTACTAAAGATTGAACAACTAATAAAAGAATATAACGAGAAAGAGAAACAAATACCATTACGTCTTCCTAATTTAAAAATTATCATAACGGCAACTCAATACAGATATAAACGTTCCGACGGTGTTCTTGTTATACCGATTGGATGCTTAAAGAATTAACACTCTTTTTTTAGTTAGTCTAGAAATTATTAGCCTTTGGATTTTTATATTTCAATGTAAGCTAATTTATTACTTTTGTTATGAATAAATGAACTAACAAGAGCAAATAAATATCCAAGTAAAATAATAAGAACTAACAAAATAATAATGTAATAAAATACGCCAATTCTGTTTTCGGTTATATCAAACCATCCATGAGTTTCGTAATTTAAAAAGAAATAAGGAACCAAATCACCATTAAATCTAATATTGGACGCTATACAAATAAATACAAAACCAAGATAAGCTAATGGAAAGAGTGTGCCAATAAGAGGAGACACTTTATTAAATCTAATGTCATTATCAAAGAGGAAGAAATCTAAAACAGCTAAAATAGGAACAAAACAATGTACAGTTAAATTAGTCAATGAACCTAAATAAGATGGTTCACTTGTTGGAGCAAGCAATATAAAGAAAACTAAAAATGTTATTGTAACTCCAAGTGTAAAAACATACTTGATATGAAGTAATGTATTATTTATTAATCTCTTTTTTGTTTGAGTTTCTACAAGTTTAAGTATAAAAAATACGATAGTAATCGCAATTATTGCGATATTAGATTGAATTGTAAAATATAAAATTGTTGATCCATTTCCCATAAAACCATGAGAAAAGAAATTTAAATATAGCCCATATAATCCAACAACTATTAGAATAAATTCAACTATTAAATTAGTAATTTTCTTTTTAGTAATCATAACTTTTTCCTTCAAGTAATAATTTTAAAACAACATACTACTTCTTATCTATAAATTTATTTTTAAAATATTTCTACTTTTTTGGTATTATTTTTTCTCTTTAAGAAAAACATGCATATATTAAACGCGATATTTATCGCGAAAATTTAATGGAAGTTGTCTTCGTGGAAAACGTCTTCCACAAATTGCGTTATTTAAATTATGTTAATCACCATCGGTTTCTTTATTAAAAAAATGAATATAGTTATTTTTGTGGAAGTGTATTCAATCGTTAGGAAACTTTTTTAAAGAATTACTTTTTTAACTAATTTAAATACAAAATCAGCTTTACATATAAGAAATTTTATTTATATTTATTTGCAATGCACATAATATTATTAAAATTTTAATTTTTGAGATATAATAATTTATAACATGGAGGTATTCAACTATGGCAAATATAAACGTAACAATTCGCTTAGACGAAACTGTTAAAACACAAGCAGATGAACTATTTTCGGATCTTGGAATTACATTAACTTCCGCCATTAATATGTTCCTTAAACAAGCAATACGCGAACAACGCATTCCGTTTGAAGTTAAACGAACTTCTTCAGCTTATGAAATTGCGCAAGATAAGACTTTAGATTCAATTTCGGAAAAATTACTCGACAAGAATCTTGAAGCATATAAAGAATTAGCAAAATGATTATAATTAGCAAAAAGCAAGTAATTGCAATGCATCATGTTATCATCCTACGCACAGGTGGTAGTTATGGTTTACGTGATAAAAATATGCTGGAGTCTGCACTTACCTCGCCATTTCAAACCTTCGATTCACAAGAACTATTTCCTTCTTTTGAAGAAAAAGCTGCACGATTAGGTTTTGGCTTAGTATCAAATCATGCGTTTATAGATGGAAACAAAAGAATTGCAGCGCATACAAATGCTTGTTCTATTAGAATTAAATGGCGTTGTCTTAACTTATTCACAAACAGAACTTATCAACATTTTTCTAGAACTTGCTTCAGGTAAAGCTTCTTATTCTGATCTTTTAAAGTGGATTTTAGTGCATAAAGCCAGATAAATTGCTTTTTCGTATACCTTTTTAAAAACAGTTTTAATTAATTTGTTAATCATTATTTCTAATGATTTCAATTGGTTTATTCGCTTAATCATCACGTAAGGATTAATCAAAGATAAGACAACAAAAAGAACTATAAGAAGAGCAAAAATACTAGTTGATACAAAATTAAATGGTAAAAACTGCATTCCTGGTATTTCTTCTAAACCATGGAAAGATAAGAAACTATTAATAAGTATATTTTCGCAAAGTAAATTACCTAGATAAGTTCCAATAAAAAGCATAATAATCGATAAAATTAAAATTCCAGTGAGCGTAAATATGTAAAGATAATTAATAGAAGAAATCTTTAAGCCTATCGCTCTAAATATACCAATATTTTTCTTATCTTTTTTAACAATTAAAGTTACAAATAAAATAACAAAAACAATAGTTAAAACAATCATCATAGTTGTGACGGTTTTAAAAATAGCTTTAAAGATTGCAGCTTCATCTTCTACAGCGTAATAATAAACATCATTTTTACTAATTAAATCGAATCCATCATCTTTAAAAGCACTATATAAACTTAAGAAATCACCATTATTATCAAAATAAAGATGTACAGGGTTGAAAGAAGATTTAAAAGAGTGGATTTGCCACTTCCAGACTTACCTAAAATAAACGTTAACCCTCTTTCTTCAAGAGTAAAAGAAATTCCATTTATTGCTTTTGTTTTAACAAATTTACTTCTTGAATAAACTTTAACAATATTTTCGACTTTAAACATTTTTTAATCTCACTTTTAGTCTATTTTTAATGTTCTAAAACTATGTTAAATAAATAATATCCTTGCAAATCTCTACTATTTTTTCTTTTCTTGAAGATTTATAAATGCTTTAGCAAATTTTTCAGTCATGAATTTATATCCATTTATATTAGGATGAACTGGGTCTTGCATAACAAAATTGAAATCTTGATTAATAAGATTTTCATCATAATAAAAATCTATAAAGCCTAATGAATCTTTCTCTAAAATCCTTTTTAAAGATTCAATTCTATTTTCATAACTCTTGTCTCTGTCTTTAAAGCAGGTATAAAAAATTACTTTAGGATTATTAAAGGATTTATCTAATTTTAAAAATTCATTTATCGCTCCTAGAGTGGTTGTTTCATCATTTACATCGTCTTCTTTTTTCACTCTAGAAAGATCATTTGTTGATAATTGAACGAGTATATAATCAAAGGATTTAAGTTCATCAAGAGAATATTTTCTTAACCTAGCAACATATGAATCTTTATCAATATTAGCAAGTGTTGTGCCATCAATCGCTTCTTTTATTACTTCAAAATAGTATTCATTATCTTCATATTCATTTAACATATCGACAAAGGAATATCCATTTGTTGCATATCCTCTTGTAACACTACTTCCAATAGCTAAAATCTTAATTTTCTTTTTATCGCTATTATTAATAAGATTATAAAGTTCTAAAAAATCTTGTGATAGTTTGTAATTCTTTAAATCTTTCTTTTTTATCCAAAAGACTTTGCCTTCATTGCTATCTTTTAGCTCACCTTCAAATTTATCTGTTTTATATAAAAGACCAAGATATCTAGTGTCATTCCCCCAATCCCAATCTTTTATATCGCATAATTTTGGATTAAAAATGGTTAAACCAGTTTCTTCCTTCATCTCTCTTATGACACTTTCTTCTAAAGTTTCCCCTTTTTCAACGTGACCTCCAGGAAAAGAAAGACCTGGCCAATCTAATTTTGTTCTATCAATAACTAAAATTTCATCGTCTTTATAGACCATGCACATATTAGAAAGAATGCATTTAGTAATTTTATTCATAATTAATCTACAACTAATTCCTTAATTCCTTTTTCAAAATAATTAACAAACAATCTTGCATCCATTTTTAAACATCTATCAAGATTTATGTTTTTAAAATTATAAAACTTGATTTCTAAAGATTCATTATCATTTGGTTTTATCTTGATATCTTTTGAATTAACTCTAGCTAAAAAGATAGCATCAACATAATATGTAACATCCTTATTAGGATATTTCATTCTTCCTTCTTCTCCGGAATAAAGAGCGATAAGTTCTAAGTCTTCTATATTTAACAAAATTCCAGTTTCTTCAAAAGTTTCTCTTAAAGCGCCATCTTTAAGTTTTTCTCCCATATTTAAGGCTCCGCCTGGAATAGAAAATTTTCCATTATCAGCTCGCGTTTCAAGAAGCACTTCATCTTTTTCATTTAAAATCATTATAGCAACGCCAATTGCCATAATTTCTTTATGTCCAACTATTTCTCGAATATATTTAATGTAATCTTTCATATAAATGAATTATGAAATATTTCTTTTCGCTTTCCAAGAAAATTATAGATGGCTATCAAGTTAATTTTAGATTCACTATTTAACTTAAGATAATAAACTCAAAACGAATATAGCTGAAATTTTTGCGTATATACGCTTTTTTTAGATAATAGTTAGACTCATTAAACAACGTAACAACAAACACATCAAATCCGTCCTTTAAATAAACCGCCCATCAAGATAAAATATTTACGTATGGAAAAGAATTCTAAGAAAAAAAGAACTATCATCAAATTAAACGATAATAATTACGTCGAAAGAGATGTTTCTTGGTGCTATTTTAACTATAGAATTTTGAAAGAAGCAGCTAATCCTCTTGCCCCTTTATATGAACGTTTATCATTTTTGGGAATCTATTCAAATAACTTAGATGAGTTTTATAAAGTGCGTGTTGCAACCTTAAAACGTATATCTGAAAATAACGAAAAAAACTTTAAAAAAGAGAAAAACCTTGCAAAACACACATTAAAAAAGATTTATTCACTTGTTGCTGACTATGCCAAAGAATATAACGAAGTTTATAATAATGTGTTCTTAGAGCTTAAAGATAAAGGAATTATTCTACTTGATGAAAACACAGTAAGTGATGCTCAAAAAGAATATATTCGCGACTACTTCATCAAAAATATTTCTTTAGATATCAACCCATTAATCATTTCTAAAAAAGCTGATTTTTCTAGTGTTAATGACACTCATATTTATCTTGCTGTAAAAATGAGTGAGAAATTAGATGATGATAAAGAAAATTTAAATTATGCCTTAATTCCTTTACCTACTTCTCATTGTGGTAGATTTATTGTTTTACCAAGTGAAGATAAATCAAAACACTACTATATTTATTTAGATGACGTTGTCCGTCTTAATCTTGATTACATCTTTAAAAACTTGCCATATTCTCATTTTGAAGCTTATGCTTTTAAATTTTCAAAAGATGCTGAAATGGAAGTTGAATCAGATCCTGAAGAAGGCGTTTTAAGATCAATTTCTCAAGCTGTTAAAGAAAGAAAAAGAGGAATCCCTGTTCGTATAGTATTTGGCGAAGGAATGCCAAAAGATCTAGCTGATAAATTAATCAAAAAATTAGAGATTGATGATAAAGATATCATTACTCGTGGTGGAAAATATCATAATAACAAAGACTTAATGAAATTCCCTAAGGAGAATATTGAAGAATTGTCTTACCCTGCTTGGCCTCAATCTTTTGATAAAACTTTTTCAATAACTCCTTCTTTACTCGATATAATCTCTAAAAAAGATGTATTAGTCCATGTTCCTTTTGAATCTTTTAATGCTTATATAAATCTTCTTCAAGAAGCGGCTATTTCTCCTAGTGTTACTGAGATTAAAGCTTCAATTTATAGAGCAGCAAAAGATAGTAAAGTTATTCAAGCTTTAGCAAATGCTTCAAAAAATGGCAAAAAAGTAACTTGTATGGTTGAGCTTCTAGCTCGTTTTGATGAATCTAGTAATATTTTAATTTCTCAAGCTTTAAAAGATGCTGGAGTTGAAATCTTAACTGGTAAAGAAGGCTTTAAAGTTCATGGAAAGATTGTCTATATAAAAATTAAAAACGGAAAAGACATAGCTGTTATATCAACTGGCAACTTCCACGAAGGAAACGCCAAAACTTATACTGACTGCCTTCTTTTTACTGCTAACCCACTCATTGTCAATGAAGTTAAAGAAATTTTCTCTTTAATTGAAAATCCTTATGAAAAACATAACTTCAAATATCTTCTTGTCTCACCACTTCACATGCAAAGTGTTTTTGAAAAGTTAATTAAAAACGAGATTAAAAATCATCAAGCAGGACTTCCTAGTGGTATCAAAATAAAGATTAATCACATCACAGATAAAGCAATGGTGAAATTACTTTATGAAGCTAGTGCAAAAGGCGTAAAAACAGAACTTTTAATCCGTGGTAACTCTTCTTTAAAAGAAGATAACGAATATTCAAATAACAATTTAAAAATTCACGCAATCATTGATAGATATCTAGAACACTCTCGTATCTTTATCTTTGAAAATGCAGGTAATCCTCTGGTTTATATGGGCTCTGCCGATTGGATGCCTCGTAATTTATATAACAGAATTGAGGTTGTCACTCCAATTTATGATGAAGAAATCAAAAAAGAGTTAGAAATGATTGTTGATTATGGCTTAAAAGATAACGTAAAAGGCGTAATTGTTACGGGTACAAATGAATATAAACGTTACGAAAACGATGAACCAAAATTTAGAAGCCAAGAAGAACTTTATAATTATTATAGCAAGACAAATAAGTAGGTGAAAAATATGAAAAGTGGATATTATGCAGGTATTGATATAGGTACAAACGGGGCAAGACTTGTTATAAAAGATGCCTATTATAATGAAAAAAGAGAACTTGAAGCAATTGAAGTCAACAAAGTTAGAGTTCCTTTAAGACTTGGCGCTGATGTTTATAGCATTGGCGAACTTTCAGAAAAGAAGATTGAACAACTCTCTTTATGTATTTCTTCTTTTAGAGATTTAATGAAAATTTATGATGTTGTTTCTTATTCTTGTCTTGCAACAAGCGCTATGAGAGAAGCAAAAAACGGCGCAGAAGTCATCGAAAGAATTAAAAATGAAACTGGAGTTCAAATTTCGATAATTGATGGTGAAACTGAAGCTAAAACAATTTCAAAAATCGCAAAAGACTTCAATCTTGATGATGATAAATATGTTTTTATTGATGTTGGCGGAGGTTCAACTGAAGTTACTTTAGTCTCTAAAGGAAAAGCTATTGAAAGCACTTCTTTTGAACTTGGTACCTTAAGAATTTTAGCTCATAAAGATAAAAAAGAAACTTGGGGAAGATATTTTGATTTACTTGAAAGTTACCATAAAAAATATGGAAACATCGATATTGTTGGAACAGGCGGAAACATCAATAGATATTGGAAAATGAGTAAGAAAAAATCTACTAAAAAAGATTTAAACTATCTTAGCGTTGAAGAATTAAATGATATCTTTGATGAATTAAATAAATACACCCCTTCTCAAAGAATGGATAAGTTTAATCTTAAGCCAGATAGAGCTGACGTTATAATTCCAGCTGGCACTATTTTTAAAGAAGCTTCTTCTATCTTAAAATCTAAAACAATCTATGTGCCAATGATTGGTTTAAGTGACTCTATTGTTGATACTTTAATCGAAAATTATATTAACGTACTTTAAAAATTAGTTAATTATTTAATCTATTTAAAATTTAAGTTTTAAAACCATTAGCGAAAACTGCAACTAATTGCCCTTTTCGCTAATGAAATATAACAAATACCAAATCTTCGCATGTCTGAAACAAATTATCTTATTGCTCATATTAAAGATTTAGCAAGGAAAGCTAGTAAAGAAAACTCTATCACTAGTTCCTCTTTTTTGTCTTTAAGTGAACAAAGTGAAGTTAATAAAATCTTACCTAGTTTAAACAAAGAATACTCTAATGAATTAAACTTTATATTTGATGGAGGAAATGCCGAAAATAGCGATCGCAAAATTTTATTTATAATTCCTTCTTTTTTGAATGAATATTTTGAAGAGTTCAAAAAAGATAAAATTTCTTTGCTTTATTTAACTCCTAAAAACATGAAATATAGCGAAGCATTAACTCATAGAGATTTTCTCGGAGCACTTATGAATCTTGGATTTGAAAGAGAAATGTTTGGTGACATTATCATCAATCACTTAAACCAAAGCGAAGCCATAATTTACTTAGATTCTTCAATTAAAGATAGCGTAATAAATGATCTTGATCAGGTAAAACATACAAGTTTCAACGTAAAAGAAAAAGATTTAAGTAATCCACCTTTTAAACCGCGCTTTGAAATAATTTCAATATACGTTGCTTCTTTAAGACTTGATAACATTCTTAAAGAAACCTTTAAAATATCACGTGATGTTTCTCAATCTTTAATAGAAAAAAAAGTTTGTTTTTATAAATGGTAAGACCATAACAAGTTCATCTTACACTCTTAAAGAAAACGATAGAGTAAGCGTTAAAACAAGAGGTAAATTTATTTTCTTGAACGAATTCACAATTAATAAAAAAGGAAGATATCACGTTAAAATTAAAAAATACGCGTAAAACCTTGATATTTTTTGTTTTTTAGAATTTTATTGTGTTGCTTTTGTTCTTAAAGTGTCCAAGCTTGGGATTTCGTTATACCAACTTAAATCATCATTTTTAATTGCATAAATTTTGTATTCATTTAAACCTATAACGTTTGAAGCACCTCTTAACATAGCAACTTTCATAGTTTCATATTTTGCTAAAGGATCGCTCATAAAATGATCGCTTTCATAAGCTTTTAGGTCTAGTGAATATACAAATGGGTCTAAAGTAAATTCACTTGTTAGTTTTTGACTAAGCACTTCATCAAAAACTATATCGTTAGTATTGTACCCACCTCCTGCTATATAAACAGGAAGATTTAACTTCTCTTCATGAATAATTTCATCACTATGATTATCAAGTAATATCTTTTTAAGTGGCAAATAATCATCTTCAGTAATTTCAACTTCGAAATCGCTTCCAAGTCCACCATGAGCTTCAATTAAACTTCTAATATCTTGCCCAACTAACGATTCAAAAGTTAAATTAGACGTATTTTTCCAATCATAAAATCTTGTATCACCTGTTACATTAACAAGAGTTGGGTAGCCAGTTAAAGCTAGATTTTTAATGGTTACGCCGTCCATATATTGAGTAAGCAACATTCCAAAAATACTAGTAATATTTGTTTCTAAGAATGTTCCTTGAGGTAAGGCATCAAGTGAGATTGCACTTATTCCACTATTAGAAAATAAAACATCTTTTAAGGTTGTTGTACCGACATAGTTTTTAGAACCATCTTCTAGATACATACCTGTTTCATTAGTTAATGCATCAGCGATAATTTCTTTTGTATTTATATAATCTTCTTTAGTGTATTGTGATTCAGGAAGACTTAAAAATACATCAGTTTGAGTATTAGAAATTGTGCCAAAAGTTAATACAGTATCTGCTTTATAATTTTTCTCTAGAAGCTCTTTTTGCGAGGAAATTGGTGCAAGATAGCTAGATTTTGAAGTAGAAAGACGTTTTCCGTTTTCTCCATAATAAACTACATTTTCATCATAATTAACATGATTAAATTCATTGCTTCCACTTCTAAAAAGAAATTCCATTGAATTTTGAAGTAAGGAGTTTTCAACTATTAAATTTTTAGAAGAATAAGCTCTTAAAACGTTTCTTCCGTTTTCTAAAATTGAATCAAAGATTCTTACATTATCGGCGTTTATATCAAGAGTTGAACCAACGTATTCTAGGTTAGTTAAGTTGTTACCAAAATCACAATTTTTAAAATGAACATCTCTTAAAGTAACATTGTCACTATCAATATAAAATGCACTATTATCTTGTCCATATAAAGTAAACATAGGATAGACTTCACTTGAAGAAAAGTTAGGATTACCTAAAGTTACAAAAGGTATTGGCCCTCTAAATAAGTCATCTTTCATTAAATAAGGAATAACCATAGTTTCGCCATTTACGGTAATAGTTTGTGTTCCACTAGGATAAGTTAATTCATGAGCATTAATAACAAAACCATTTCCATAAAAATCATCCTTAATATGAATTCCAGATTTTATATTTACATTTGTTTTTTCGTTTTCAGGATGTTTTCCTTCATCAATTTCTTTATTGTAATTTGTTAAAAATTCATGGTTATAAGTTGTTTCAAAAGTGAATATGTCTTCTTCAAAAGGAAGCAATTCATTGTTTTCATCGAGTCGCCCAAAAAGATTTGTATCTTTGCTCTTCTTATCTACTATTTTCCCATTAGCATCAAGATTATATGTATTTCTTAGTGACTCAAGGTTACTTCTTAAAACAAGTTTATATGGTTTAGAAGATTTGTTTGTGAAGCTAATTAAGTCTTCATAATCATAAACATTAAGCGCATCAATTAACGTAAAAGAAATTTCTCCACTTCCAGCTTCACTTAATGGATTATTAAATCTTAGGTAAGCTTCTCCTTCTTTTAAAAAGTTAACTCTATTAAGAGAAGAATCAAAACTAACGTTTTCACTTGCTTCAATTTTAATATCGCTCATTGTGATTGGTCCAAGAAGTTCTATATTTAAATCTAGATATGCATCTGGAGTAACAAAAGGACTATCTTTAGCATCATACCTTTCAGTTGTATCATATAAACCAACATAATTTACGCCACTTATTGAACTAGATGAAAAAGGAATAATTGGATTAATAACGATGGCTCCGCCATCATCAACAATAATTGCAACAAATTCCTTAAAAAAACTATTTGCTTCGTTGGTACAAGTTATTGTTGTTCTTCCAGCTTTTAAAGGAACTAGATAAGAATCTTCTCCTTCTTTTTCAATGCTAGCAGTACTTGGATCAGAACTTGACCACACAATAGTATTTTTCTCATTTAAAGGATATCTTTCATCATAAATTGGATCGCATTCAAGTTTTTGTCTTCCATCTTTTATCATGAAAGCTTGGTTTTGTTCATATTTCCAGTTCACGCCACTTATATAAACTTCACTTAATCTGATAACATAACTTGCTGAAACAAAAGCTAATATCGCTACAATAAAAGGAACAAGTAAAAGAAAAATAAATGCTTTCTTTTTCATCTTGCTTCTCCTTCATATTTCATAAATAGATTAGTTACTCTACTTTTGATTTTAATAATAAAGAAAAGTAAAGCGATTATATCAAGAGCAAGTATTGCGCTAAAAAATACATAAATTTCTTGTTCAGCTTCTACGAGTAATGATAAAGCTGCGCCTAACACAACTGAAACAAGAGGTAAAACAAAACCTAAAATAAGAGTTAATAAACTAGATGCGCCTTTCATCTTTAAATCGTTATATAAGGATGAAAGGTTTAAAAGCATAATAGTAAATGCTCCTATTAAAAGTAAAAATATAAAACTAATTAGATCAATTTCACCAAATGAAACTAGGATAATTATGCTTATGAGATAAGAAACAAAAGAGATAATACTAGGCACTAAAACTTTGATAAGAAGTTGCTTAAAATAACTCACAGGCATCGTTTTCATAACAAGCAATGTATCTTTTTCTTTTGTTAAAGATAAAGAAGATTGAGTGTTAATAACTGCTAAGAAAAGCAAGATAAGCAAGACATCAGTTACTAAAAATATTGATGGAAATAAGGTTGAAATATAATTTAAATTTCCTGTTGAAAATATCAAATTCACTGCAGAAACGACACTAAATATAATAAACGGCTCAATAATGACTAAAGAAAGAAAAGAAAATATCCCTTCGCTATTGCTTATTGCAAGATGGAGTTCTTTTTCCACTAATGCTCTTGTTAAACTAGTTAATTTAATTTGATAATTCGAACTTCTTTTCTTTACGTTTCTTTCAAGGCGTCCTTCATAAAAGGCGGTTAGATATTTGTTAAAGATGAAGATACTAATTGAATATAAGATAATTACAAAAGCTAATATGATAACAAAATTAATATTCATATTTTCTAAATTAGAGAATTCAATAAATGAAGAAACTGGATATAAATATTTTGCTATTTCATTTAAGAGTTCCACTCTTTCTGTTGTAAACAAAACACCAATATCATCGTCTCTAATTAAGTTAACAAATAGATTTAATATTGAAGCGTAAAGTAATGAAGCAAGAACTAAAAAGACAATTACAAATATAAAACTTACAAGTTTATAACGCGTTACTATTTTCTTGATTTCAAAAAAAGGAATTACAAATATTGCTCCAAAAAGTAACATAAGTAAAGCCATTAAAAGTGTTGAGAACAACATTAAGCAATGAAATAAAAAGCCTAATTCTCCTTTTAAACCATATGTTAAAGAGAAAACAAAGATGGTAGAAAAAGAAAAAATGAGAAGTTTTATATAAATATTGATGCTTTTTGCTAGTATTACATCATATGTAGAAACAGGAGACGTTCCAAGGATGATTTTTTCTTTTTCGTTTTTGAAAAACGCTTTGTAGAACATATTGATACTTGAAATAGTTCCAAATATAAAGAGAATAAATAAAACAATATTAAATAAAGATGCATTTAAATTAGCGAATACATTAACTTTATCGTAAATATTAAGATAAAGAATAACTTCAATAAAGATAAATAAAGCAAGAAGGAAAATACTAGATATTAATGAAAATATCTTTTTATATCCTTTTTTAGCTAAAAATGAATTTTGCTTTATTTCTTTTAAAACTAGTTCGCTAATCATTCTTCTTCTCTTGATATAGTTTTAAGAAAATATTAGAAATTCTATTTCTTAAACTTGGTTCACGTTTAAGATCATAAACAGCAAATATTTTTCCATCTTTTATGATTGCGACTCTGTCGCAAAGTTTAGAAATAAGATCAATATTGTGGGACGCTACAAAACAGGTATTTCCATGCTTTACATAATCTTTCATAAGTAAAGAAAGTTCATTAGCGCTCATTGCGTCTAAACCAACAGTTGGCTCATCTAAAATCCAGATTTTAGGGTTATGAATAAGAGAAGCAATAAGACAAACTTTTTGCTTCATGCCATGTGAGTATTCTCTAATTTCTCTATATAAATCTTCCTCTTTAAATTCAAACTTATTTAAGAGGTATTCTAGATTTTTAACAAAGATTTGCGGACTTATTTTATAAATTGATGCTATAAATTCAATATATTTAAGCCCAATCATGTCTTCATAGCATGTTGGTTCACTAGCCACATAGCCAATCATTTTTTTAACTTCTATTGGCTTTTCTTTGATATTTATTCCTTCTACTTCTATGGTTCCAGAATCAAAAATTTTAGCACCTAAAATACATTCAATAGTAGTTGATTTACCAACACCATTTTTGCCAATAAATCCAAAAAGTTCGCCTCTATTTATTTCAAGATTAATATCATAAAGGACCTGCTTTTTACCATAACATTTATTAAGCTCAGAGATCTTAATGGCTATGTTATTATTTAATTCTTGTTCCATGTTAGCTTAATCTCCAAGCGTCATGACCATAGTAAGAATCATTCTTTACGAGTTGAACATTCTTGTATGAGTTAGTATTATTGCCTTCGTTTGCTCCATAGTTTCTAAACTTATAGATATCGACTTGACTGCCATTGTGTTTAAAAAAACCGCCCCTAAAATAAATATAGTTTTGTCCATTATAATTTGCTAAACAAGTAGATGAATTATAAGTGCATTCATTAAAAACTATTCGAGAATCATCGTTATCGACTTTCCAATTATCAACTGTATAATCGTCGCCAATCCATTTATCAACAGGCTCATAATCAGTTTTATTTATATGATTACACCAATTATTGTAATTTCTATTCTTGTCCATGAAAATTGGGATATATGTTTTATTACTTCCACTAATTACACCTGTATCAAAATCATATGAATAAATATTGGTTTTACAATCACTTCTTATCCCTATAGTCCCTAAGCCTGAAGTCATTGATGTAAGGACATTGTTATTTGAAACTAGTGGATATCCAAAATAATCAGTAACATTAAAGAAAGCATCGCCAGCTAAGTCAAAGTGGCATGGTCCACCATAGAAAGCAGAATTATAAAGTTCGATATAATTAGAAGCGCCATTAACATTGTTAATGAAAGAATCTAAATCATAAATATTTATTCTTCCACCAAGATGATAAAGTTCTTTGTAGAGTCTCTTTGAAGTGTCGAAACTAATTTTTCCATAGATGTCAGCATACGCATTACAATTTTTATTTAAATAACTCCAAAGTGTTGATGTATTTTCAAAGATTCTAAGTCTCGAACTGTCTTGAGCCTTATAGTATTTTTGAATTTCAGCGTAATTATACTTTTCATGAACAAATAATAATCCGCCTACTGCTTGATAGAAATCATGTATTTTTATTTCATCAGGCAAAACAACATCGCCAATACTCCAACTCTTGTCATATTCACCATAATTATTGGCGCTTAACACTATTTCTGATTTGCCATCTGCATAAAGATATGAACCTGGCATAAATACAAGATTGTTTTTAACTGTTGCTTTTGTATTATAAAGATAAAATTCAAAATAATTAGGAATTATAAAATCGCATCTATCCCATACAATATCAAAAGAATAACCGGTATATTTAATCGCATTAAAGGTAGGTGAATTAACAACTAATGAATTGCAATCAAAAGCTTTAAACTTAAATTTTTGGTATGCAATATCTCGCTTAGTCCCAACTTCGGAAATAGTGGCTTTTATCATTTTCTCATCCCAATATGGCTCTCTAACAATATAACTACTATTTGAAGATGCACTGGTATTTAAAATATAAGAATCATTATCCCCAATTATATTCAAATCTTGAATATGCATATTTGTATTGCCGTCTGATCCTAAATCCATATTGAAATGGCCAATATATTTAGATCCTTTTTGAAATTCAATAGTCGCATTTAAATATGGTGATCGATACATTTTAAAAGGTGCGTCGCCTAATGAGTAGGCAGCAGGAATCGAGGTTTCGTGATGAGCGTCTTCAATAATAAATGTAGCTTTTAAAACTCCGCCATTTTCAACGACTACTTTTCCACCGCCTACACTATCAACTAAAGAACCTATTATGTCTAAAGTGCTGCCTGAAGAAACATATAATGTTTTGCCACATAAATCTAATTCATTATAAGAACCAACTATAAATCCTTGATAATTTGTTTGGGATGAATCACTTCCCCAACGGCAAAATCCAACTCTGGCTCCAATTGTCATGGTGGTATTAACCAAAACTGTATCATTTAGTAACTTAATTCTTGTTACACAATTATTAACATTATTTTGACCAATAGTAGAATTTTTTATCCCTGAATTAGGTTTATAGTAACTTGACTCACTTGCAGGATCTTCAAGACCAACTGTTTGGTCCATTGTATGTTGATAGGAGGTTGTGTCTCCTTCACCTGTCTTCTCTAAATTTTGAGTTAAACTTTCATTTCCATCTTGATCCTTAAAAGTTGATTCAATATTTCCATTATTAAATATCGGTTTATCAAGATTAATTTCTGTTGTTGTGTCTCTATTGTTTGAACCTTCTTCAATTCTAACAGTGTTTCCGTTAACTATGATATTTCCATCTTGATCAGTATTACTTTCATCTCTTTTAACATTATCTGTACTTGGAGCAGGAACAGTATTTAAATCAATTGAACTTGCAACAAGATTTAGCTCTCTAGTAACCGTGATGCCTTCTGAAAAACCATTATTAGATGCTGATAAATTGACACTTCCATCTTTATATTCAACAAGAGCATCAACATACTCACTAGGAATATCATTAAGAGTTAATTTTTCTTCGTTTTTAACATACATGTAAAAATCTGATAGACCACTAGACGCCAAAGGCTTGATTGTTACTTTTTTATAATTTTTCTTATCTTCTTTTGGCTCAGCCAAAATGTCATCACTAGTTCCACTAATCACTAAATTCTCAACAATATAATTAGCAAACGCAGTTGATAACGTTCCTAAAACAAGCAAGCTAATTAATAAAAACCATTTCTTTTTCATAAGTGCTACCAATCATACATCTCAAAAACGAGTCTGATAGAGACGTCCCCAAAACTAGTTTTGTTAAAGTTTCTAGAATAACCAACTGATTCATCAACTAAATCAAAATTAAGATTAAGAAGAAAATTCCGTGCTCTACTGCCAGAAGCTAAATTTTGATCTTCCGCTATCTTTTGAAGATAAAAGGTGTTTGAAGAAGCACAGTTTTCATAATCAAAAGGAACTGAAAAATAACAAGACTTATTAGTATCAACAAAAGTATAGTTTGATACTCCATCTTTTAAGTTATATCCATCATGTTCCATTTTTAAAGCAACTTGATTGTTATACGAAAAATCTATAAATGAATACGCAATGTTATCTCTAACATATTGATATAAAGAGCTTGAAGAAAAGAAAACTTCTATTCCTATCCCAGAATTTAAAGCAATTTCACTTGATTGCATACCAAGTCTATTATAGTTTCCTTGATTAAAACTAAGAGATATTGAGAAAGTATCATCCAAGATATCGTTGTCGTAACTTATGATGTTTTGAGAAACGCTATTATAAGATATAAAGTTTTGAGTTCTCTCACTTATTGTTATATTCTCAGGATCAACATTAACTAACTTTTCTTCTTGTTCGTTAGTTAAAACATAAACTCCATAAGCAGAGCCTATTGTCCCTATAATTAGAGTAAAAAGTCCGCAAATGAATGCTATTTTTCTTTTTTTAAAGTTTAACATAATATGCGTAAAACGTAATATCCCTATAAATTGGAGTAAGGTCAGTTAGCTTTCCTGATAAAGGGTTTTCTGGTCCTTCTGGGGTTGTATAATAGCCTTCAAAAGAATGCCCATCTAAAGTACATTGAGGAATTCTACTAATTAAAATATTTTCCCCATCACTAACAACAATTTTACCTGTTGTTTCACTTACAAAACTTCCTCCATTAGGATCAAAAGTGATGGTATGCTCTTCAGTGACTTTATTGTTTTTTGTTAAATTTATTATTTCTATGTAACTTGAGCCATCAAAATAGTAAATGATGTAATTTTCTCTATCGAAGTAATAATCTCCTAATACTGATTGATTAGTGATGATTCTATTTGGTGCACCACTACCTGAAAACCATTGATTGACTCGAGGTAAAGTAAATGGAGTTAAATCTTCGCTTGTTCCATCTGTGTAATTAATTGTAATGATAAATTGATTGTCAAGTTGCGTACCAATAACTGAAACAATTCCTCTTCCATCTTCCCCATTTTTATAAGGAATTGTAATAATTGTTTTCCCTTCTTCTCCCATTGAAGGATCGCTATAAGTAATAGTAATAATGATGTTTCCTTCTCCGTCTTCTTCTTGAGTAACGCTTTCTATTCCTATCCCATCTTTTCCATTAGGAATAGATATAGGATTATCACTTGTATCACTTCCATTACTTAAAACAAAATAAATATCAGTTGTATTGGTATCTGGATTATAACTTTGAATAGTGTCAGTTACGCTCACGCCATTTGGAATCTCAATTTCTTGAGGCGCAACGTCTTCACTAGTAAAAGTTATTGTTAAAATGGTTTTTAAGCCATCGTCACTTTTCCTAGACGTAATACTCTCTATTCCTAAACCTGCTGCGCCAACTTCTCCAATCTCACCTTTTTCGCCTTTAGGAATTTCAAAAGTAAGAGGTTCCACGTCTTCGTCTTCAAAATACATTGTGACAAGCGTTGTACCATTTTCATCAGTTTTAGATTCAACTCTAGAAATTGACATGCCTGAACTAGAGGAACCAAAAATAGAACAGGCACTCACTAGTACAACAGTTACAATCATAAGAAAAGTTAAAAATATTTTTTTAATTTTCATAACTTTCTCCTTCAAGATTAAGTGCGAATACATTTAAAATCCACGCAAACCTCTTCTCATTTTTTGAAATTATGTAGAAAGAAGAATTACAGTTTGAACAATAATCATTATTATCCAGTTCTTTTTTACATATTGGGCAGATATCGTTTTTATAAGGAAGTAATGTTGATAAAGAAAGAATAATTTCATAAATATCTTTATCTTCATAGATATCTAAATAATAGTTATTAGAGTTAAAGTTAATAATCATCTTTTTAACAAATAGATTAACTTTAAAATCTATCTCATAATCTTTAAATAGTTCCTTCGTGTTGTCTTTATAAGAGACACGAAGATATAACTTATCTTCATATCTAAGATCATAAATAAATTCATTAATTTTAACTTTTATGTGTCTAGCTTTAAAAAGTAAAATATGATCTTCATTTTTAGTTTTTAAAGTATTAATTAACGATAAAGATAAGTCTTCTTTTTCTTTAATACTACTTTCTTTGTTCTTTAAAAAGTAGTTATAAGCATAACTATAATCTTTATCGTTAATTAATAAGTTAGTTGCGTAAACTTCAATAAATATTTCTTCTTTAATCCTTTTAAAAAATTCATTTTTAAGTAAGTTATTGATGACTCTTAAAATGCTTAATAAGTAGGTGCGCTTATTTTCTAGCTCTTCATCTTCTTTAATGGAGTTATCTATAAAGCGAGTAAGTAAAGAATAGGTTCCATAATTTCCATAACTGATACCCGCTTTCAAAAAAGGAAGTTTTTCTCTTTCTTTTTTCTTATAGCTTTCTTCTATATCTTTCTTTAAAGAAATAAGAATACTTTTAATAAATCTATTTTCATAAGTATCAACATTTTCTTCATAGTTATATTGATATAAGTTTTTAGGATAGATCTTGTTATTTTCACGCGTAAATAAACGTGAATCTTTAATTGTTTCTCTAATTAAAGACTTATCATATCTTTTATATTCTTCAATACGAACAAGTTCTTTTTCTTTATCAAGATCTACTTTATGAGCACTAGAAATATTAAGTATATGCTCTAAAAGTATACTTATTTCGTTTAATAAAGAAATTTCAATTAAGTTAACTTCTTTTATGTTTTCTTTAGTGTTTATTAAATTCACTAAATAGCTCTCCTTAAGTATTTATTTATGATCTTACGCGATTTAAGAAAACTATTTTTAGTGTATAACTCATCAAGAAGTTTATTAAGTTTAAGAAGGGCACTTCTTAAACTTGAATCATATCGCGCTTCAAGTTTTCTTAAAATCTTGTTAGCAAATATAAAATCTAAACACTCTTCTTCTTTTAGACCCATTGAGATAAAAACAGGGACCATTTCATCGACTTGTTTTAAAATACGGTTACCAACAACAATATCAAGTTCTGTACTCATAAACGAAATAAGATTAAGAAACTTATCTTTATTTTCTTTTTTAAACTTATATTTTTCTTTGGCTTCTTTAAAAAGTGAATTAAGTTTTTCATAGCCTAAATTCATGCTTTCAAATTCATTTTCAAAGCTTATTTCTTTTTGGGTATTTTCAAAGTCTATCACGATTGCTCTATCGATAACTTTGTCTGTTATAGTAAATGTTGAATCATCTTTATTAGCTGTTCCAATAAAATAGGTGTTTGGTGTTAAGATAAGTTCACCTTTTTCTAAGTTATCTGGTGCATCATAATCATCAGGAAGTAAAGTTAAAGAGATTCTTCTTTCAGATTCAGGAAACTCCATAACACTTAAAAAATCAGCAAAATAATATTCAACACGTGATATATTCATTTCATCAAGTACTACGAGATTAATTCTATTCACTTCATAACTTGCTCGATATAGATTCTCTAAAAATGGAGTTTCGTTATATTTCCCAGTTAATTCATTATAGAATCCTAGTAAATCTGATTTTTCTTTATATGTTACTTGAATTGCTTCAAAGTAAGCTTCTTCTCCAATAAATTTACCAAAGTATCTAGGAAGAGATGATTTACCTGTTCCACTAACACCTTCTAAAATTATGAATTTAGAAGCGCTTAATCCTGCGATAAATTCAGCCAGTTCATTAAGTTCATAATATAAATGTTCTTTTGTTGCAAGATACCCTTGTAAATTATGAAGTATATCTTTTAAAGAAGTTTCAGTGTCTTCTTTATAGTTCCCTAGTCCTAAATTTTCATTATCTATTGCAACAAGATTTTTAAAAACTTCTTCTTTTTTAGCAAGTTCTTTTGTAAAGATAGAAGAATCACTAACTCCTTGACCCGCAACAATAGGCGCGCCTATGGCGCTACCATTTAACTTATCTACATCACTAAATGAGCTTGCTAAGTCTTGCTTCTTTTCTTCTTCCTTTTCGCTTGTCTTTTCTTTTTCTTCTATATCTTCTTCATCACTTTTAATAGGTGCCGGTTTTCTTTTAAGACAATAGTTAATTACGCCAATTACGCCCCAAACAAAAGCGCCAAGAACAATATAAATAAGTAAAGCAAGAAGTAAAGCACCAAATACAAAACCAAATGTATCATCTAGATTTTCAATTCCACCAAATTTTGTTTCAACATCATTTACAAGGAGTGTTACTCCTTGATCACCAAGTTGAAATAAAATTCCAAACCCTATTCCAAAAGCAAAACATAAAGTAAATGCTAATATATAAAAACATATTGCTTTAAATGAATAAGTTTTTTCGTTTCTTCTCATGAAAAAACGGCGCAAAACTATAACTAAAACAACAAATACAAGTAAAAATACTAAAACAAATATAAGTAATATCCATATACCAGCATAGCTTGGTAAAAGTGGCATTCCAAAAAGTTCAGCTAAGCCTTCAAAAAGATTATTTTTGTTCATTGCAGTGTGAGATGCATCCATTCCAAGAGCTACTAAAAAAGCAATGAGACAATAAAAAATGCTAAGTCCTAAGACTAACCATTCTAGACTTGTTAATTTTCTTTTTTTCATTTTCTTTCTCCTTTTTGGAGTGTTTTAGTTTCCGAATTTGTTATTAAAGTTGAAGATATATCTTTTTCATCTTTTTGATTAATTTCGCTTTCTTTAAAAGTGTAACTTTCATTATCTTTAACAAAACTTCCAGAAAGCGAAATTAATTTAAAGTGAGATAAATTTTGAGTTTCTTTTAATAAATAATCTAATCTTTCTTTTTCTTTTTTATCGCTAAGCGATTTTAAACTTGTGTAAGTAAGAATTAGCACTAAAATTAAACCTATTGCGCTCATTCCATAGCTAGATGTAAGAAAGAAAGTAACTGATCCAACAAAAGGAATTCTTACTCCAGTATATTTTCCAACTACATCATCTAGTGATATTTTAAAATCATCTTTCACACTATTTGCATCCCCTTGAGTGATTAAATAAGTATCACTAATTTCAACTACTCGATGGACGATTTGCGTGTCTTCTTCATTTCTATAACAAACAATATCGTAAAGCTTAATATCACTTAAGGAATCTACTTTTTCTAAAAAGATTAAATCGTTAACTTCTATTTGATCATTTAGTTCATTTTCAACTAGATATTCGTTTTCTTCATTTTTATAAGACATCGATCCTGTTGCTACTACAACACTTTTAATAGGAATAGTCGATAAGTCCATAGCTTTATCGACTATTCCTATAAGAAAGAATATTGCAAGTATTACAAGAACAATATCCATTAAAACATCAAGAGTTTTTCTTAAAACTTGATGTTTTTTGTTTTTACTTTTCTTTTTTTCTTCATAGGCTTCATATATAAGTTGAGAATCAAATTCTCCACTTGCTATTCCTTTTCTTAGTTCAATGAACTCATAGATCAAGAACGTTAGTGCTAGTATTCCTAATAAAATTAAACAAGCTAGGAATATATAAAAAGCCATAAAGAAATGTTATAGATTAAGCGCCGACAGAGGCTGCTGCATCAATTGTGACTGTAAATGTTGTGGCGTTAACAGCTGTAGCAAATGCTTCCATATCTTTTACAACTTGAGAAGCATCTATATTACTTCCGTTGCCAGTGTTATAGTAGGTGACTGGGTCGCCGTAATCGAATTCTATGCCCCAGTCAAAATTAACTTCTAAATTGCAAGTAAATGGAGATTTCGTCCCAGAAAAATCGTCACTCGTAAGATTATCAATTGTAGGAACTGTAACATATCCATCTGTTACTGCGGTTCCAGCAGATTCAGTAACAGTCACAGTCATTTCAGGAATATATGATTTTTCACTTACGGTTACAGTTAAAGGAATTGTAACAGTTAAATTACCATCACCTGTACTAGTAAGTACTCTACCCGATGAAACAGGATTATCAGGTTCAAAAAGTAAAGTACCAGAAACAGCTCCTACTTCTAAAGTTGTAATTTTGTTTTGAATTTCAATTGTACTAGGATCAATAGTTTGTGAACCGTCTTTTTTACCACCCGTAACAATATAAGCAGCAAGTGCACTACTTGTAATAGCAGCAATACCTAAAATTATTCCACTTGCTAAAACGACCTTCTTATTCTTTAAAAATTTCATAGTTCTTATCTCCCTCCACAAGTCATTATTATCAACTTGTTAATTTTTAAAGCTTTGGCTTTTTCTTATGGTTAAATCATACACCATAATTCTTTAAATCGGTAGAAAAATTTAAAAAACACGATAACTATGCTACTTTTTTGCATTTTTAAATAGTCAATTTTAAACCTTAAAAACTATGTTTTTAAGGGAGCAATATGACTTAAAAGATACTTTTAGTCTTTTTAAAGATATGCAAAAATTAAAAATAGATATGTTATACTATTGGCTATCTATAACGCTTATTGTTCTATTTATTCTTTTTGTTTTAGTGACAATTTTTCTAAAAAATGAAAGGATTGTAGCTATTATTTTAGTTACGCTTTCTTTAATTATTTTACCTTGGAAGATCATTGAATTTTCTTATTATGGGCTTATAGCCCATAATGGAACATATCCAATAGAAATATCCCATATTTCTTATTTTGTATTTTCAATTATTATTTTAAGTGGAATTAAAAGACTATATTTTACGGCTGGAACTTTTGCTTTTTTAAGTGGCATTGGATACATGATAGGAGGTATTGTTTCTCCGAAAACAATTCTAACTACTTTAGAGTTTCATATTGTAATTATGGGTATTGTATCTCATATGATTCTTGTTTTTGGAGGAATGTTAACTCTATTTAAATATCAAAAATACAATATTAAAGAATTCTATTTTCCAATAATTGGTTTAGGTTTTGCGCTCTTTTTTGCTTATTTAGTGGAAAAAGATTACATATATCCTGAAGCAACAGGATTAAATAACTTAGTTATTATTAAGTTAATTAATGGATCAATATTATCCTATCTTGGTATTGATTCTAGTAATCTTATATTAAACTGGTCAGTTACAATATTACTATTTATATTAGTAGGTATAGTTATTTTTATTATGAATTTAATTAATAACAAAATATTTTATACAAGAAGAAATAATAGGGGGGAGATAGGGGTGTATTCATTGATGAAGAGTCTAAGAAAATATAAAACGTAGGCAACTCATTACACTCACAAGTTTTCATATTCAGTATATTTAATTGTTCCATCATCAATTACCAATTCGCACAGACCTTCACTTAAAGCTAAATTTAGCCACTTATTATTGTAATCAAATATAATATTATTCGCCCATAATAAACCAGAAAGATTGAGTTTTTGTTGTATATTTTCTCTTGTAATCTCACAATCATTTTCTGACATTCGATTGTTCATAAGATAACTTTTCCAAAGATTGTTTTCTTCTAAAAGCTTTTTTCTTTCGTCAAAAGACAAATAAGCAGGAATTAGATTATTTATCCTAAATTTACCTATTTCATTCATTATCTGATTTATGTTTTTACCTTCAATAAATTTCAAGAAATCTTTATCTTTAAATTCTGATTGTTTTTCAACAAATTCACGTAACGAACTTTCAGCAAGTGTTTTACTTGTCAGAATTTCTTTGTACGAATCACTTGTATATTTAAGAATAAACGGGCTTTCATTGGCTTGCAAAATTGCATGATCAATTCTATTGTTTGTTTCACTAAAAACATAGTTAGTATTTCCCCTACTTAGCGAAAAAACATCAGAACCCAATGAAAAATCAAATTTTGAAAAATCTTGGTATTTAAATATGAATGTTTCATTTTTATTGTAAATATTTAACAAAAATAACGCTCTAAGAGCGTGTAGTAAATTTTTAATATTCCCTTTATTCAAATTATTATAGCGGTCATGTTTTAAAAGCCTGGTAAGCTTTTTCCCAATCTCTTCCACCGCTTTTATGGGCTTCTTTAAGAGGTTTAAAAATTTTAATATCGCCTTTAGTTATGTTGAATAATGAGGATATTATCTGAACATTCTTCCTAGAAGTATTATATTTTATATCTATAAGTTTTAAGCAATCCTCATCAAATTTTATCGACTTATCACCACGCTTTTTTTCTCCTTTAATGTGAAAATATAACTCTTTAGAGATAGCTTCAATTTCAGTGCATACTCTTATTATTAGGCTAGCAATATGCGGAGAATAAACATTTAATTGAGCACCTCCATTTACATCAGTGATATAGATAAAATCAGAACCTTTAAAAAATCTTTTTCTAATTGTAAATAAGTTTCCCAAAACATTTCTGATTGATTCATATATAATCCTTTCAAAATAGTTAACAATAATTTATCAGTTATATAAATAAATTTAAAATAGGTGAAAATATAAATAAAGTCCTTTTTACAAATGTGGAATATTAATTCTGTTTTCTATTTTTTTAAAAAATGTAAAAACATTATCATTGTGTAATAAAGTCAATACGATAATATCAATATAGAAATTACGATTTGTGGACATGGAAACAATTTAAAAAATAATCGCGCCCCCCCTTACAACTTTTTCATTACAGCGTTTATAATTTTACGTTTCTTATTTTTCCTTTTATCGTGCCCATTATTTAAGGCAAAAAAACGTTGTACTTAATTAATCTAATTTATCTTTTAATATAAATTTACCAAAGTTAATAATTCCTTTAATTTTTAATAAATAAACAACATAGCAAAGAATATTTAACATCAATACTATTATTCCTATTATAAAAACAGCAAGGTGATAATCTTTATACTCTACACAAGCGAATAAATCACCCAGCAACTTAGAAAGTATAATAGCATCTAATAATAAAGATGCTTTGTAAGTTTTAAAAACGAAAAATAATACATAAAGTATTGCCATTACTAAATCAAACACATAAGAAGATAGAAGCATCCCATCACTTAAAGAAAAAACATATGATAATAGTCCTACATTAAGAACTATGCATGATACAACAATTAATGGAATATATATATTTTTTCTTTTGATATATATATATATATATATATTATTAACATTATTAAATCTAAACCTAACCAAATGAGATGACCAATAAAAGCAAAACTCAACGATGAAAAAAGATATATATCTTTAATAAACGCTACAGTTTCCCACGAGAAATTAAGAATTAATGCTAAAATCGGTATCATTAGGTTTTTAAACTTGATGCCGTATATAATTATTAAAAGATAAGTTATTGACCAAAAAATAATTTGAAGATAGTCAAATAGCATTTTAAAAGTAAAGCTTATTCAATTACTAATGGCTCTATTGTTACTTTTACAGTTTTTCCTGCGTAAGTTGTTGCATCAAAAACATCACCAACTGTTCTATTATCAAATCTAATTTCAACAAATGGTTCAGTGTAGACATAACGTATATTAGCAACTAAAAATGGAGCGGCAGCGATAATCATATAGTACATATATGGATTATCAGCAGTACTATCAGTGATTTCTAAGAGAACTTTTGATTCTACTTCAGCTACTGTATTAACAATAGCTTCAAGTTCAATAGTATTATTTTCAATTATAAGGTTACTATAAGCTGTTTTAAGATCTTTTACACTTGTTACATAAGTATCAATCTTAGAACCTTCTACTCCTTTAATAGACCAGCCATTAAATATCATATTGTCATAAGAAAGAATAGGCAAGTCAAAATATGAGTCTTCTTCTAATCCATTTAAAGTGATTGTATCAGTATTTGCAGTATCTTCTTCATTTAAATGACTTAATTCAATATTGAAAGTATTATCAATTGCTTGAGATTCCTTGTTTCTAAACTCAAAAATTAAAAAAGAAGAGTACCCAATTGCACCTACAAGAAGACTAGCAGTTAAAAAGATTAAACTATTTCTTAAAACTTTTTTCATACGCCACTCCTTGATAGAACTAAAGTAAAGTCTTGATTAATAATATCATCTCTATGATCAAGTATAACTTTGTTTAAAAAAGTAAATGAAAGATTAAATTCTTCTACGTCTGCCCCTTGACTTGTTGTTATGAACTCAATAGGGAAATCAAGACTACTCGAATTGTAAATACCTTCAATTTCATTACCATTTAATGCAATATTTGTGACATAAGAATTATCAGTAAATATTGTTGAAGATCCTAAAGAAAGCGTAGCATTAAATTTAATGGAGAAACCATCACCACTTACAGTTTTATATTCATCTTCTACTAGTGATGGAGTAACCGCAAACTTATAATTAAGGTCGGCAGTATTTACATGTGTTTTATTGAAATCATCATAGAAGAAAAATTTACCTATTTTTAAGTCATTAGTTTCTCTAATTTCAAATCCTGATATCGAACTAATTACTTCGCCGTTTTCAATATTAATTTTATTATCGGAAGGCTGTACTTCAATAACTGTCCACATAGCAAAAGCTGCACTTGTTAAACCAATAATAGACGCAATGCACATTAAAGTTGCTACTTTCTTACTACATTTAATTTTCATGCTGCTACACCGCCTACTACTGGTTCTAATGTTTTTTGATCACAAAGTCTACCTTCTGCATCAAAATAATATAAGCCTTTACTAATGTTATAATCATTCGTCTTTTCAACATAGAATGTTTGATTTTTGACTATTTGACCATCGTTATTTGAATAGTAATAGTAATTGTCGGAATTTAAGAATAAGCCATAAGGAACACGAATTCCATCTATGAACATTCCAGAGTTCTCTATATTCATTTCCATTTGAACTGCCCCATTTGTAATCATATCAGGGAATTCTTTTACTATGAGGCCGTTATTATCGAAAGTATATTTTCCTGATGGAAGAGGGTCTCCTTCTTTTGCTTGGACATAATATTCAGTACCTAATTCGTCACCTACTAACAAACTATTATTTTTGGTTATGTAAACATAGTCCAAGATAGGATTTGCTGAAACATCAATTGTAAAAGACTCAAACCCAGGTTCTTCTACTACAACTCCCTTAATTACTAAATAATACTTTGAATCACTGCTATTATAAAAATAGTTTGTAAAATCCGAAAGAAAAAGGCCTTCATCGTCAAAAAGAAACATTGAAAGCTCATTCTCGAGATGGTCATAGGATTCAACTCTGTTTAAACCCCTCAAAAATTCACCACTTGTATAATCAATATAAAAACGTCCACTACCATTATTGAGAGTGACCCATCCACCCCAAACAGCAACAGCCTCTGCGTTTAAAGTATAACCTAAATTGCAAATTTGACCTGGTGAATAAATTTCGTAGTTAATAAGCCACCCCTTCAAACTTAAATTACGACAAGAAAAATCAACTTCGGAAGCTAACGGCAATTTAAAATCTTTATTAGCAGGATAGGTTGTTTGAACTACTTTATCATCTTCTCGGTTTACATATTTAATAGGCAAAACAGTTTCTCCAGTTTCACTAAATGTCCATGCGTTTAAATTATCATCATAAAATATTTGTTTGCCTGCAATGTCTTCACGATATTCACTTGGATCAAAGAACACTTTGTCATCATAAGGCTTTTCTCCACCTTCTCCATTACGCAATAAAAGGGAAGACACCGGTATAGGAACAAATGTAATAGTTGATCCAAATTGGGTAGCTTGGTAAGTATCTTTGATTTGTCCGACTCCTTGAGCTAATTGAAATTTACCAGTTTTCATAGAACTATGAATATTAGCGCCGCAAATAATTACTTCGTTTGCAGTGTTATAAAAATTAGTAACATATATAGATGCTTCATTATTAATTAAAACGTTACCATTGTTATCAATTTCTGCGTCTGGTAATGTCGCAATATTATTAAGTCTTACCATTGGCTTTCCATCTAAACTTGCAGAATAGTTTACAGTAGCAAGATCACCATATGGTGCACCTATAAAACCTTTCCCAATCCAACTGTCTCTATCATAGACATATATATTACAATTCTTGGCGAAACTAACTGATGCACCTTCATCAACAGTTAATTTAGATCCAGGGAGCATGCACATTTCTTGATTAATATTAAGAGTGCTTCCACTAAGGAGTCTGATATCCATATTGTTAGTTATAGGTAAAACGTATTTGCTAGAGTTAATAGATATTCCATTAAGCGACAGTTCAATAGGAGATAAACAACATTCACCATAAACTTGGTAAAAAATCGTGTCAGTTGTCGAATCATATTTACGAGCAATATAAGCATTCTCACTTAGCATTTTAAATATTCCATCATCACCAAGAAAGTTAAATTGCATGGCTTGAACACTACTGCTTGCATAAACTCCAGATGCTGTTTTAAGGTTAGCGCCTTTAAACAATTTTAAATTACTCTCAATATTTTGAACAAAATATTGGTTAAAAGGAAAGACCCTTTGTGAATTATTGTACATTTTAAATGAAGCACTACCACCCCTAAAATTTCCTATTTGGAATAACTCATAAACTACACTTTCAGAATGAGCTTCGACGGTTCCTGCGCCTTTTATATAACCATAACAAAATAATTCCGCTTTACCGTTTAAAACTATTTTACTATTGGCAGTAATGAGATTTATGCAACCATAATCTCCGTTAACATAAGCACTAAGACCGCCAGAACCACCTTTAGTTTTTACTTCACCACCAATGTAAATAATACCGCCACTTTCTACATTTATAATTGTATTTTCAGGTAAAATTAATTCTCTAAAAACCCTGTTTTTTTTATCTGCGGCATTTACATCTTTGAAAATATCTGTACTAGGCACACTTAAATTCATATAGTACTGACTGGAATTAGGGATATTAAGTATAACCCCATTGCTTATATTATAAGTTGTATCAGCCTGAAGAGTGCCCGTAGAGATGAGTCTTATTTCTCCAACGTTTTCTTTTACAGCATTCTCATTCGCCTCATTTAAATCATAATAGATTTTACCATTATTTTGAAAAACAGGTTTATCTAAAGTAGTATAAATAGGAAACACAATACTATCGTTAGCAAAACGAGTTGAATAAATCATTTCGCTAGAAATTAAAATTTCATTAGCTGACCATCCAATAAACTTATAGCCATCAATTTGGTTTGCTTCCAACTTAAAAATATTATAATCTTTACATGTTACTATTAAATCATCTTCAACAACAGTATCATTAACTAAATAAGTTGTATTATATTCTGAATTCATTAAAGACTTGAAATTTATGGTAATATCTTTGTTTAAAATGCAAGCTATTGAAGTAATTGATAAAGTTGTAGGATTCTTACTTCCACTTTTCATAGTTATTTCTAACGTTTTGTTGTTAGGAGTAAATTCGTATTCAAAATCAGATACGGAAGTGCTGTCAGGTACCGCCTTACCACCAATGGATAAAGAGCCGCTGTTTTTAGTATAATTATAATCAAAAGTAATTTTTGGATTTGTAGAACCACTAAAATCACCTTCATAAGTTATTACTAAAGTCGTGCTATAATGAGTGTCACTGCAAGTTCCTTCAGTAGAAGATATACTTCCAGAAATAGTTTTGGAGCTACTCGACCAAGGATTCTTATCCCAATTTGTTTCATACTTTGCTGTTATGTTATCGACATTAATACCTTGCAATTGTCCAGAAGAAGCCGAAAACCCTTGCTCAACCACAACAAAGGTAATTGTTGCGATAACAGCAAGTATAGCTAATGCAATCATTAAAAATCTACTTAAAAATGACTTCTTTTTCATGATTTTTTCCTCTCAAATACTTTACAACAACGATAATTAATATTCCAATAAATAGTGATAATATAGACCATATGTGTCCCATATGGAACCAATAATTAGATTCTGATTCTCTTAAAAATTCAATAACAAATCTAAATATTCCATAAGCTACCATATATATAGGATATATAAGCCCATTGCTTTCTTTTTTATATACATAGTAGGAAGTGACAATAATGAAAAGAACATAAAATAATAGTTCAAGTTCTCTTGTAGGTACTCTAAATCCTGTGTCTCCTACTTCAATTCCATAGCAGCATCCACTTATAATACAATTTATACGAGCAAAGAATAAGGTTGAAATTAAGGATATAGTAAAGATATCAAAGGCTCTACCTATATTAATCTTTCTAATAAGTGCATATAATAGGTATACAATAGGCATAAAGAATACGCCCCCATATAAAGAAAGATTGCCTAAATTTTCTAACTTAAATCCGCTTTCCATGAAAGCAAATAAAGCTACAAATATAACACCAATTATTGTATGAAAAATAGAAAAAAGAATAAGAACTAGTATATTCATCTTAAGTTCTTTTCTATTTAAAAATAGCCACACAAAATCAACGATACTTGCAATAAGAAGAAGTACCATTAAAACCCAATGTGATGTAATAAAGTCAATAATTGGCATTACTTTTTTACCTCAAATTAATTGATAGCACGCCACTTTGCATGCAATTCTAAATTGCTAGTAACTAATGTAAGGTCAGTAAATTGACCAGAGTTTACATTTGTTGGATCACAATACCATCCTAAAAATTCATAACCATCTTTGGTTGGAATAGGGATATTTTTTGCAGATATTCTAGTATTGTGAGCTACAAAAGCTACAAAACTGGTATTTTTTTGCATTTCTTGTCCATTATAAATACAGCTTTCGCCTTCCCCCAATACAAAAGATATTGAATGAGATTCGGCATCATTGTTACTTTTCATACAAAATCTCGTTTCCCAAACCCCATTTACTTTTTCAAAGAAATAACCAGTATAAATATTTATATAGAAATCTCCATCTTTACCATCTTCATTATCAGGATCTTTACTTCCACTTAACATTTGTTTAGTAACAGGTTTAGGAAGGTTAACAAAAGTTTCACTTCCATCTGTAAGTAATATATTTAAAACATAGTAATCTTCATTAGTTTCAGTATCTAATTCAACATTTTCTATCCCAACTCCATTACTTACCGTAAATGTAAAAGGCTCCCTTCCATCTGTAAAAGTCATAGTGTATGTCGTTGTTCCATTTCCGCCAGGAGTAGCTTCAACAGATACTATGCCGACACCATCATTACCTCTTGGTAAAGGTATTTCTCCAGATGTTGATCCATCAGTATATTCGAAACTAATAGTAGGATTTCCTTCTTCATCTTCTCCTACAATAATATCGCTTACGCCTCTTCCATCAGCGCCATTTACAATAGGAACTTCAAAAACTTGTGTATCATTGTTTGTATAAGTAATAGTAAAGATAACTTTATCGTTTTCAGTTGTAGGAACAATAGATTCAATACCTATTCCATCAGTAACAGTAGGAATTCTTAAAGTTAAAGGATTGATATCTTCATTTTCAAAAGTAATAGTAACAATAGTATCGCCAGTTGTTTGATCTGTTCTTTGTTCAACATTACTTATTGTATAATCTGCTCCAAAAAATGATGAACAAGAAGAAATACTTGTAACACCTAATAAAGCAATGAGTCCTGTTAATACAATTTTACTCTTTCTAAAAAACTTAAAATTCATACTAATTACCTCGCATTTCTATTACTTAAATCTGTATAAGAAGGGACTTTATCAAATAATGCAGGTTTTTCATTATTTTCAATAGTTCCATTAACCATGAAGTTAAAATTATGAGTGCCAGTTGCCATAACAACGCATCTAGCCAGTAAGTTAGAAACAGAAATTATAAGTTCACTTAAATCTCCACCACCAAGTCCGCTATAATTTTTTGCCATAATATTTCTAGCAAAATCAACATCGATTTTGCTACTAAATGTATTATATTCTTCACTTTCAATGTTATTGATTAAATCAGAACCATTATAACCGCCACCATACCAGGCTATTGGTCTATTAACATAATATTTTGTGCCATCTTCACTTTCTTCTTTATATACTAAATTATTATTTATTGCGTATTCTTTAAGAATAGTTTTGATTGGAAAATAATCATCAATCGAAAGAGCTTTGAGGATATCAGCTGCTCCTGCCATATCTTCAGGTAAGTAAGAAGCTAAGGAACTAATATTTTCTTCAATTAATGCACCAACATCAATATCATCAATATTTTTCCAATCATAGAAACGAGTGTCACCACTTAATGTAAGTTCTACCGGGAAAGATGTTCCACCGACTTTCTGAGGAGCAATAGCATTAATTCCAAATCCGCCAAGCATTCCTAAAACTTTAGAAATTTGAGAAGGCATACCATTATATAGATAAGCACCATTAAATTGAGCTTCAAAGGCTATTGAATATACGCCACTATTATAAAAATAAGTATCATTAATAGTGATATGAGCATCATAATTTTTAGAGTTATCGGCGTTTACAATCCCTTCAAGATTATCTAAACCATCTTGAATATCTCTTAAAGTATTCATGAAGCTATCAAGGGCACTTCCTGAAAAAGAACCTTGAGTAATATTACTCGACAATATTCCGTCTGCTGTGTCGCCTTCAGAACCGCCATCGTAAAAATCACTAAAGGACTTATTGATTGTGTTTCCATTATAAGAGACGCTTACATTTTTATTTGGATCATATTCGTTGACTTCATTGCTACCAAGTTTAACAAGAAATTCGCCAGCGTTTTGAATTAAACAATTATCAATTAATAGTCCATCAGTAGAATAAGCTCTAACTCCGGTTCTTCCGTTTTCAATTATAGAGTTTTTAATGGTATTGTTATCGCCTTGGACTTCAACAACAGTTCCAGTAAAGCGCAAATTATACATGTTATCAACGTTATTTGCGTTTTGAACTTTAATGTCATTCAAGGTGATATTGTTTCCTTCAAGAAGTAAACCAACATTATCACATAAAAACGCCCTAATAATAGGCAATCTTTCTAAATCACCGATTGAAACAAATGTTAAAGGACCAAAGAAATAGTCTTTTTCTCTATCAGGAGTAAAAACGCCACTAGTTTGATCAATTGTTCCATTATTTGGATAAGCAAGATCATTCATATTTAAAGTGAAGCCATTAGCATAAAAATCTTTTTGTACTCTAACTCCTACTTTAATATTTTCTTGATAATCGTATGATTCCTCACCAATTTGATCTATAAATTGATCAATAAATTTTGTATCAATTTTAGGTTCTTTATAATAAATGAAATCAATAAAATCAAAGGTCTTTCTTCTAAAATTATAATTCCCAAATAGTCTAGTGTTATCGTTTTTGTAAGTTTCAATATATTCACCTTTATCATTTTTTTGATAGGTGTTTTCAAGTGATTCAAGATTAACTTGTAAAACAACAACTTCACCACCATTAGGTGATTTATTTGTACAAGCCATTAAATCATTAAATGAATAAACATTAACACCATCATTAACAACATTAAATGAATAAGTATTTGTTAAATAACTTGATGAACCAACTCCATTAAAAGTGATATAAGAGTCACCTTCATGATTAATACTCATTGTTTCAGTTTGAGGATCAAAAGTTATATTGTTACTTGTTTCATAGGTATAATCGGTATTCCCAGTTTCAGATATAACATCAATATTAAATCCAACTTGTGCCTTATTTTTAGTTACAGTTTCAAAGTCTTTATCATAAGTAATATCAAATTCACCATAGTATCTTGTTGGATCAATTTGAGAACCACTTGCTTGATGAACTGGGTTAACTAAAATAACGCCTTTATCATAAATATGAGCAGTAATGGAGTCATTTTTAGTTCCAATTGAGTTTCTGACGCTTAATGTACATACGCCTTCATTTTTACCAGTTTTAAGATAATAGCCATCATCTTTTTCAATAATTGAAGCTACAGAATCATCAAAAGATTCATCTTCACTATTAAGTTCCCAAACAAGAGTGTCTGCACCTGGTTTCATTAAAATATCATTACCAGCATACATTACTTCGGCTTCAAGTTTATATTCTCCATTAATCTTGAAACCTTCTTGGTCTCTAAAGTTTAAGATATTAACACCAGCAATGTCTGCAGCAACAGTGTTCGTTAAAGCAATCACGCTAACAAAAGTTAATAGAGCGATAACAAAAGGAATAATAAGTAAAATTACAAGTGTTTTCTTTTTCATTACCTAACCTCCATTTCTCTAAAGACTTTGGTCCGTCTTTTTCTTGGTGATATAAATAAAGGAATAAGAAGTAAAAGCGTAACAAGAGCTTCTACTATATAGATATAGAATATATCAACCATCATAAACGAAACAACAAAGTGAATTAATAAAATAACAAATGGGAATAAGATAGAAACTAAGTTATTGATAAATGATAACTTAGTGTGAGACTTGCTTCCCTTGTCTTTCATATCTAAATATAAACCTAAAACTGTTGTAACAATAATTAAAACAAGTCCAGCAAATAAAGAGATAAGGAAAACTTTGTAATCAATATTTTGTGTTGCGATTAAGACAACCAGAGTAGCAAATAAAGAAATACTTGATAAACATATTGGAGTTAATACTTTTGCAAAAACTTGCTTAAGCGGATTAACTGGAATATATTTAACAATTTCAAGTCCACTTCCTTCACGGCTTATAGATTGGGATGCGCTTGAATTAATTACGGAGCTAAATAACAAAATTAAACAAATATTAAGCCCATTAATTAAATCAGGATAATAAACACTAAAATATCTTAAGTTTTGATAGATTATTGCGTTTAATGAAGAAATAACAACAAAAGATAGGAATGGTGCCATAATAAGTAAGGCTGTATAAGAAAAAGTATAAGAAGAATCTTTAAATAAAAGAGCAAATTCTTTTTTAAGTAAGGCTCTACCAGGAGAGATTACAAGATTATTCTTATTGTTCTTCTTTTTGATGAAGATTTCTCTATTACTTTGATTAACTCTTTCGTAAGCAAAGCTTGAAAGTACTCCTCCTAAAAATAAGGAAGCTAAAATAAGTCCTGCGCTAATTGAAATTTCAGCAACGAGGTTATCGCCATACACCAATGAATCTAATATGGTGTAAACAGGCCATAAAACACTTGAAACGTTATGAACAAGCTCAATAAGAACTGTTGAAAACATACCCGTTCCTTCGTTTGCATTTAATGCATCTAAGAAAAGATTTAAAACAATTTGATAAGCAAAACAAAGTCCAATAACTAGGATTGAAGCGAAAATAAACTGTGCTAAATCACTAAGTTTTAATAAACGATAAGCGTATTCAAAAAGAATCGATAAAATTAAAGAGATACCTATTCCAAATAAAGAAATAATAAATGCATATAAAATTGCAAAAATATAGAAGGTTGGCATGTAGCCTCTTGTTGCAAAGTAGCATATTAAAATAGGCGTTGAGATTAATAAGTTAGTAAGTAACTCAATTAAATAAAGATATAAAGATTTAGCAAATAAAACTTGTCCCTTGTCTATTGGAAGAGGAGAAAGAATTTGTTTATCAAGCTTATTAAAGAAAACTTTTCTTCCTTTTAAACTAGTAAAGATGATTGAAATCATCATTCCTAAAAAGAGGAATAAAACTAAGAAATCAAAAGATCCACGAGGCGAATTAGCGCTTACTTTTTGGTCTAAAGAATAGAATATAAAAACCTCTAAAGCAATTAAAAGCCCTGCAGAAATAAGTTTAATTAAGAAAAGTGCTACTTTTTTGAAGAAAGATAAATTAGAATTTGCACTTTCTTCTATGTATTCTTTTTTAATTAAATCAAAAACCATCAAATGTTTTCTCCATAAGTTCTAAAGAATATCTTGTTGAGATCTCTACGTTTAACAGGATCAAGATTAAGATCAAAGAGTTTATCTACTTTTCCTGAATTAATAATTGCAACTCTATCGCAAAGTTTTGAAACCATGTCAATGTTATGAGATGTAACAAATACGGTTCTTCCATTATCTGCAAACTCTCTAATCATCTTAACAAGAGTTTCATAAACCATGACATCAAGTCCAACAGTTGGTTCGTCTAAAATCCAAAGTTTTGGGTTATGAATAAGCGAGGCCATTAAACAAATCTTTTGTTTCATACCATGCGAATACTCTTTAATTTTACGGTTCATATCTACTTCAGTCATAGTAAATTTTGAGACTAAATAGTTATAGTTATTTTCAAAACTAGCTTGTTTCATGTCATAACAAGAAGCAATAAATTGAAGATATTCGTTTCCACTCATAACTTCATAAGTTGTAGGTTCACTAGGAACATAGCCTATCATTGATTTAACTTCGAGAGGATCTTCAAGAGTATTGACGCCATTTATTAAAATATCACCTTTATCTTGTTCTTTTAAACCAACGATGCAATCGATAGTTGTTGATTTACCAATACCATTTTTTCCAATAAATCCAAAAACTTCGCCTTTTTTGACACTTAAATTAAGTCCTTGTAAGACTTCTTTTTTATGTTTGCCTTTGCCATAAGATTTATAAAGATCTTTTAGGACTAAAACATCTTCAATCTCTTTAACTTCTTCAACTTTTGGTTTACTCATTGAAAGAAATTCTTCATTAGTACTTACCATTAATATTTCCTCCTAAAAGATTTAATCCATAAGGCTTTCTCTTTTTGATATTTAACAAATGAGAAATGAGCATTGCAGGATTCACATTCATGTCCCTTATTTGTTTGATATACGGTTTTTTCTCCACAAACAGGGCACTTATATTTATATTCATCTGTATCAACAACAAATAACATTGATAAAGATGAGAAGAGATTATTAAAAAGAATTTCGTGATTCTTTTTAAATAAAGATAAGGTCATAACATAGTTATAATCGTGAATAATATTAGCACTTGTGATTAAGATTACGTTATCGTATTTTTTAGCAAGAGCTAATACTTTTTGATCAACAAGTTTTAAAGAGTCTTCATCAAGCGTATAAATAGGAAGAATATAGTAGCGAGCTGAGCTCTTTTCTTGCTTAATTGCTTTTCCTCTAACTATGACTCTTGGCGCGTGATAAGTCGTTTCAATAATTACGCCATCTTCATCTTTGTCTTCTTTAATTAAATAAGAAAATATTCCCTTTTTGAAACTTATTTCTTCAAAATGAAGTTTTTTGTTTTCGTCAAACTTTACTTCTTTTGCCATATTTTTCTTAGAGTAAGCAACCTTACGATAAGTTAAATAAGAGAATAAAGAAGCAACAGTATAATTATAAAAATATGTGTCAAAAGAGAAATCTTCTTTATTAGTGATTAAATAGTTTGTTCTATAATAGCGATAGCAATAATTATATTTTTCATCATGAAGTAAGACGTTAGTTGGCATAATTACGCTATCCATCTTTTTACGAGAATTTAATAAATAGAACTCTGTTCCTTTAATATTTTTAATTCTTTTATTAATTCTAATAATAAGTTTATTAATTGAAGAAACTTTAGAAGATGGTTTAACAAAGATCCCTTCATAAGGATAAGAGAAATCTTTAAAGGAATTAAAGATTGAATGCTCAGAATAACCAAATCCTTTAACTTCAAAATTTTCTTCTAAGGAATCACCAACAAATTCCATTGAGTTCTTTAAAATCACAAATTCTTCATTGATTTTATCAAGAAGAAGAGCAATAAACCTATTTTCATAATTTAAAATAGTATCAGTATTTAAGAAAGTATGAACAAATTCAGGAGACATTTCGTTTCCTTTTTGTTTCCAAAGTTTAGTATCGCGCGTTGTATCAAAGAAAGCATCACGCGATAAGTTACCCGAAACTTCACTTCTTAAAATCGCTTCTTCTTTTGTAACTTCAATGTGAGGCGAATAAACAATCGAAGTAATCTTATCTAAAACTTTTTTAAATTCAATTAAACGAGATTCAATTTCATCAAAGTTATATCTTTCATAGAAATTGATTCTTTTCATTTTTAAAGCATTATAAAGCGAACTAAAACTATGAGTTTTATAAATAGTTTTTTCAATCTTTTCGTTAAACTTTATGTAATAGTTCGCAATCTTGTTCATCTAATGTCCCATTTTGTTTAATTTAAATCTTAGATTATAACTTTCTTAAAAGTTTATTAATGACGTGTTCTGTTAAAGCAAATGTTCCAACGCCATAAGTTTGTTTAATAAGTTTTAAAAGATCCATTAAACCTTGCTTAACATAATCTTCAAAACGCCCTTCAAGTTTAGAAACAACTTTTCTAGCAAACATGAAGTCAAGTGCTTCTTCTTTTTTACCACCACAAGCAACATAAACTGGAACTAAAAGTTCAATTTGATGCATGATACGGTTACCAAATGTTAAATCAAAGGTATTGTAAGTAAAATCAGTTAAAGTTTTAAACTTAGTAAATTCATCTTTTCTAAGTCTTAAATCTTTATCTTCTTGTGCGCTCTTAAATAAGGACATAAGTCTATTGTAGGATAAAGAAATACGTGGAGTTTCTTCTTCAACTTCAAATGGTTCATTTCTATCATCAAAAGAAAGGGTGATAGCTCTATCGTAAACCTTATCTGTAATAGTATAAGTTGAATCATCTTTATTAGCTGTTCCAATAAACCAAGTAGTTGGAGCAATATTTAAAATTCCATATTCTAAGTGCATTGGTGCTTCAAAATCATATGGAAGTTGCATAATTCTTAATTTCCATTCATCAACTGGATATTCAAGAATGGATAAGAAATCTGCAAAGTAATATTCAACACGGGAAATGTTAAGTTCATCAAGAACCATAATATTGATGTTATTTGGTTCAAATGTTGCTTGATAGAGTCTCTTTAAAAACTCTGTTTCGTTATATGTACGGTTAAAATCATTGAAATAACCAAGGATGGATGTTCTATCACGCCATGTAGCTTGGACAGGTTCAAAGAATGATTTTTCGCCAATATATTCAGAGAAATATCTAGCAAGAGAAGATTTACCAGTACCACTTAAACCTTCAAGGATGATAAGGCGAGATGCGCTTAAGCCTGATACAAAAGCTCTAATTGTTTCAATATCAAAGAATAAGCCTTCTTCTTTAGCAAGGTATTTTCTAAAGTCATCACAAAGATCTTTTAAGTTAACATTAGCATCATCGAATGCTTTTGCTTCTTTGTTTTCCATTAAGTAATCGATAGTGCAAAGTCCAGGGAAAACTTTTTCGCGGTCACTAAGTTCTTCTTTAGCAGTACTTCCTGCGCCTGTAGGAATTGCGCCACCTACTCCTGCTGCGTATCCTCCAGCAATAGCGTCTTCAGAACTTGGAGTGTCTCCAAAACTAGCAGCAAGTTCACCTTGCTCTTCTTGTTTAGCTTCTTCTTTAACAGCTCTTTCTTCCTCCATTGCTTCTTCAGCACGAGCTGAGAAGAATTTAAATGGCTTATCAATATTTTTAAAGTTAATATAAAGCATAATTGCTGCCCCAATAAATGAGGTTAAAGCAATATAGATAATAAAGCCAACAAATAAACTAGCGACTAAAAATAAAAAAGAATTTGTAATTGCTTCAACGCTATAAGGATATTGAGCAGTTAAACCAATACCAAAACATAAAACACTACAAATTAAGAATGTAACTATATAAACTAAAACCCATTTTTTAGTCCAAATCTTGTTTTCATAGAATTTAGCAAGACGCATTTCATAAATAAATGCTGCTGCATAAAGCAAGATGTAGATTAATGTAACAAGAATTAAGACATAAGCTTGCCATGAACCTACAAAATCAGGAAAACCAAAAGTGTGAGATAAATCTTGAAGTGGATTTCCTTTTTTCATGATTCCATCAAGGTCAAGACAAAGTGCTGCAACTAAACACATTACAAGATAAAAGAAAATAAGACCGAGTGAGATCAAATTTTTTCTTGTAAAGTGAGTTCTCATTTTTCTTTCTTTTGCCATAAAAGACTCCCTTCTTAACTATTCCTTTTTATTATCCTTTTCAAAAAACTTTTTAATTTTTGTAAAAGTTTTTTGAAAAAAATTTCCTTCTTTTGCAGTGTTTTTCTTTTCTTCAAGTGTTTTTTCTTTATTAGTTTCTTGAGTTTTAATAAATTCGATTTCGTTTAGATTCATTTCCCCACTAACAAAATAATCTCCATTTATAAAACTAAATTCTTTATCTTTATAAATAACTTTTTCAACAAAGTAAGTTGAGATTGTTCCATTTTCATTAAAGTTATATTTAAGTTCGTTAACAATTAAATCACTTCTTTTTTCAATTGCTTCTTCAAGTTTAGAGTTATAGTAATCAAACATGATTAAACAATAAGCAATTGCAATGATTGTAATAATTCCAGCATTTGATTGAAGAAAAATAACAAATACACCAATAAGTTCCATTCTAAAGCCATTGTAATAGCCAACAATGTTGTCAAAAGTTAGATAATTTCGATATTGGAAGTTTGTATCACTGGTATTGTTTGAATCACCACGAGTAATAAATACTTTTTCTCCATTTACTTCTCTAATTTCAATAATTCTATGAACGATGATGATGTCTTCTTCGTTTTTATAAGCAACAACATCATATAAATTTACATCTTCTGGAGAATCGTAAGAAGTAATTCCAATAATGTCATAAGCGTTAAATTGATTGTTTAAATTATTTTCAAATAGGTAATCGTTATCTTCATTTTTTTCTGACATTGAGCCAGTTGAGATAACAATAACACCAGTATCACCAAATGTAAGATTGTTATTAAAAAAGCGAGCGTATAAGCTCATAGAAAAGAAAACTACAACAAGACCAAAAATGGCCCATCCAGTAATTTTCCCTGCAATTCTTAATCCTTTTGCGTGCTTTCTATTTTTCTTTTTAAGTTCTTCACCCTTAATTTCGATAAGTTCTTTATCAGCTACGCCACTTCTTACTTCTTCAATGTTTGTTAAATAATAGTGTCTAAAAAGAAAAGTAAACACTAAACAAAAACTTATAAGACAGATAGCTGTAACTATTAAAGAGAGTATCTCAACGTTTGACATAATTAAGCGGCACTAGTTGTATAACTTGATGTAATTTTTAAATTAATATTAAATTCTTTACCTTCTACTAATTTAGCAAAGTTATCTAAACGAGTTGCATAATCATCACCTTTATAGTAGCAAGGATTATCGTTATTAAAATAACTTCCCCAAGCAAAAGTAAAGGTAGATGTAATTGTTGCAATTTTGTTGTTTTCACTATATTTAACATGTGTTACTGCTTTATTTTCAGTGTGAACAATATCTCCACTTGTATTAGGCAAAGTAAAAGTTGGAACATTATTTAAACAAGTTGAATCAATTAGATAATCATTTTCAACTTTTAAAGTTTCAAAAGTTGCTTTTGAATCGCCAAAATCTAAAGCAATTTGATAATTTCCTGAATTTAAAGCAATATCAGAATCAGCATTAGCTGTTAAAGTATAAACAACCTTAAATGTTAAATCTTGACCATTAGTTTTTCCTTCATCAAAAATAATATAAGGATTTCGATCATTAACTCTGTTTGAATCTTTGTCGTAATCAAACTTAATGTTGAGATCAGAATCAGCTTCTTTATATTCAAGAACTGTTGTTCTATCTAAAGTATCCTCAATTAAAACATTAACTTCTGCATTATCTTCAGTAACAGAACCATTTAAAATCCAACTAGAAAAACCAACTGTTGCAACAGCAACAACTGCTAAACCAATTGAACAATAAATATATTTTTTGCTTCTACTTCTCTTAATCATAACTATGCGTTCTCAACAATTGAAGGTGTAATAGTTAAAACTACATCTTTTGCCGTTCCATCTAATCCGTTATATGCATTAAATGCTTCTCCAAAAGCAACTAAGTTATTAACTGTGTTCTCAGCAGTTGCTACACATGGGTTCACATTACCAAAAACCGAACCCCATCTAAAAGTATATTTAAGTGTACAAGTTAAAGAAGTTTCACTAATTGAAGTTGTATAAGTTAAATATGGAAGATTTTCAGCATATGTGCATCCTTCAACAGTTGTAACTTCGCTTACTGCTGTATCGCTTAAAGTAATATTTACATTACTTTCTAACAATGTACAATCGATATATTCAGGAGTTCCACCAAGCTTATCTATAAAGTTTTTAGCGCCTTCATTTTCGCCAGTATTAAACTTAAGATTGATAACTATAGAATCAAAACTAGAAATTGTTCCTCTATCTATTGTGAAGACTATTGAAAAATCCAATTTTTCATAATTAGTGTCGGTACCTGTCGTAATAGATCCTTCTCCATCTCCTTTAATAGCATCAAATCTAACTGCATCAGGTTGTTGATTAATAACGGCTGTTAAATCACCATATTCAATCGCACCTATTTCAGCTTTTATAGGATTAGTATTTTGTTCTTGAGTGTTAATTACAATCCAATTAGAAAAACCAACTGCTGCTACACTAACAACAACAGCTGCTAAAGATAAATACATTAATTTTAAACTTTTAATCTTTTTCATCTTTATTCTCCTAATTTAAACTATTCACTAACTTTAGCTTCTACTTTTAAAGTTAACTTTTTAATAGCGTTATTCATGTTAGTGATTTGTGTTTTAGCTAACGAAATTGCATCTAAATAAGCATCACTTGTAATTGTTCCACTAGTAAAATCATTCTTTAAATCACTTAATTTACTATTATAAAAGTTAATAGGATTGTTAACTGTGCTTTCAACACCATCATCAAAAAAACTTCCATAAGTAAAAGTTAAATCAGTATTAATATTGAAAACTTTGTATCCTGAATCGGCACTTTCATAATCACTAAAAGAGCTAATAGAAATACTGCTTGTAGATAAGTTTAAATAAGTATATGTTCCAGCAGCTCTTCCGAAAACATCACTGGCTGAAGTCTCAAACGAATTTGTATCAGTTCCAGTTTCACTTCCATTACTTGCCGTTATTGATAAAGTAATTTCTTTAACTTTATTTGTCATTTCGTTAGCAACAATTAATCTGCCTTTTAAATGAACAGATAAATCTTCATTACTATTTTGATCGCCTGTAAGAACACCGTTTCCATCTACTTCACTAGCTCCTAAACTAATAGAAGACTCTGTCAAATTAGCTTCTAAAAGAACAGTCTTGCTATTTACTGTATCAATAGTAACTGGTACATCAAAAGTTGTTTCACCTAAAGAAATAATCCAAGCAGAAAAGCCAATAGTAAGTAAACTTACTAAAGTACAAGCCATCACACCAACGAATATATGTTTTTTCTTATTAAGTTTTCTCATAACTAATTAGCGAAATTAATTTTAAGTTCTGCTTTGATATTGATTGTTTTATCTGTAAAAAATTTGACCATGTCATTTAATTCTTCTTTACAAGCATCCATTAATTTTAATTTTTCTGTTGAAGATTCTGTTGCCTTGATTTTAGCTTGATAAAAATCAACAGGACTTAGGTAATTAAAATAACTTCCCCGAGTAAAGTTTAAAGTTAAATCGGTCTTTTTATATAAGTTATAGCTAGGATTAGAATTATCTAAAGTAAATTCTGTCTTAGCGCCATTTAAATCATATTTTGCATCATATCCTTTTAATTCGAGATATGTGTAAGATTGCTCAGCGGTTCTTTCAAAAAGATCACCTGTTTCTGCAGTAACCGTTAGTGGAGCATTATTAATAGTTGGAGTAAAAGTTAAGCCGCCAAAAGTTGCGCCCTCTTTAGGGAAAGTAAAATCAAAAGTTGTAAATTTTAAACTTAAATCAGCATCTTCAGCATCTGAACCAACGCCACTTCCAATAGAATCAGCAGCTTTCTCAGAATTATCAGCAATTTTAATTCCTTCGTCTTTAGCTAAAACCATATTTAAGAACTGTGTTTGTTCAGAAACATTATCAATAGTAACAGGAATGTTTTCTAAAGGAACCGATGTCCTATTTAAGCCAACAATCCAAGCAGAAAAACCAATGCCAGCAACAGTAAGAACAGTCGCACCTAAAAGTGAAGCAGTTAATAACTTTTTATTCTTTCTTATATTCATAATAAACGTATTATCTAATCGTACCCGGATTTAGAGATTAGATAACTTTTCCTTTCCCGGGTATAATCTAACTATGCTGTGTACCTGTATTTTCATATTTACAGTTCGACTGTTTCGAGGTAATTCAGGCCACAGTTTTTTAATATAAATCGTTGATTACCTCGTTTATTTAGCAGGGTAATCTAAAGAAACAGTTAAAGTAATTGTTTGTCCAGCAAGTGCCTTGTTCATTGCTGCAAGTTCAGTATAAGCATTTGTAGACATTGTAAGTAATTCTTTAAACTCTTGCTCATTAACTAAACCATTATAAAAAACTGTTGGTTCATCTCCGCCAAAGAAAGTTCCCCAATCTAATTCATAATCTAAATTTTTTAATTTATAAATATCAAAAGTTCCATCGCTTTCTTTATCAACAGTGAAGTTTGCTCCTTCTCCTTCAGTTGTGAAAGGAATTGTAATATCGGCTGCTAAATAGGTCCAATATTCAGTACCTGCTCCTAACGCTCGTCTATAAGTTTCACCCATTGTATTAGTTTTTACTTGATTAGCAGCTGTTTTTTCATTATTAATAGTAACTTTTACACTTTTTGGTAAAGTAGCTAAACTTTTACCAAGTCGAACTTCAACTTTTTCAAAACTAAATTTTAAAGCATCTTCACTAACACTAATTCCATCTTTATCAGTAGAAGTTCCAACAATTGTTGTTTCTCCTCTTGGAGTTACTTCTTTCTCAGCAATTGCGATAGTTGTGCCTGGAGCAATTGAAGCCTCTAAGAAAGCAGTTTCGTTTTTTACATCATCAACTTGAGCAGTGAGAAAAACATTTTGAGAGTTTTGAGTAACACCAACAAGCCAAGTAGCAAAACCAACAGTTGCAACAGATACAACTGCAAAAGCGCTTAAACAAGCAACAAGTTTCTTTGTAATTTTCATAAACTATTTAACCTCAGCTTTAATAAAGATTTTTCCACCGTTAAATGCATTGTGTAAATTTGTTAATTCTTGGTGAACTGCATTAACGTCGTCACTTGAATTAGTAATTGTTCCTGCATCAAATAACTCATTATAGTAAGCACTTGGTGCTTTGCCACCAAAGAATGTACCCCATTTAAAGATATCTAATGTGAATGTTCCGGTATATTTTTTGTTTTTAGTTCCTTCTTCAATAGTTACTGTTAAACCATTAACAGGATTTCCTTCTTTAGTAGGAAGAGCTAAAGATAAGATGCCATCTTTTGCAAAGCCTTCTGCTTCTTTATCTTCATTAATATCTAAGTAAGTATAATCTTGTGCGGTATGCCATGCGTTTGCGTTTTCACTACTAACTGTAACTTTATTATTATCTGTTACGTTACCTTCATATGGATTTGTTTCTCCACCAGGTGCAACTAAATCATAAGCAAAACTTAAATCGATTTTGGTCATACCTGTGACATCGCCACCAATTTCAAGATCAACATCCATTGAAACTGTGAAATCTGTTTTCTTTTGTGTAGCAGGTTCCCCTTCGCCTTTTCCATTTATAAAAGATCCGGTAACGCCTGTTAAATCTTCGCCAACATGGATGTCATCGTTTGTGAGATTGACTGATAAAGAAACATTGTTTCTTTGAGCAGTATCTACTGTAACGCTTGTTCCATTATCATCATCTTTTGTGTTATTAGCACCAATGATCCATGTTGCAAAACCTGTTGTTAATAAAGCAACGGCACTGAAAGCAAGAGCCCCATTAATTATCCATTTTCTCTTGCTTGATGAATTTAATTTTTTACCCATAATTATCCCCTCCGAAATAAATTCGTATTTAGGTTAACACTAACTTAGAAAAGTATTTCCTTTTATTTTGCTTTCAGACGAATAGCAAAAAGCACGGCAATCTTTTTTCCTTTATATAATTTAATTATTAACAAAATGAAAATCAACCTTGTAATCTCTATAGAGTTGTGAAACCTCCAAAAGAGTCAATTTTTAAAGGGTTTTTCAAAAAAATATTTTTTTATTTTTTTTTAAAATTTCGCAAAAAATAAATATTTTTTATAAATATTAAGATGTCAAGTGACTAATTTTGGTATACCCAAAAAGTCAATTTTAAAATATTTTGGGCTTAAAAAAGCCAAAATCTTCATCTTTTTTGCCTTATAAAACTTAAAAAAATACTAGAAAAAAATCAGAGATTTTTAAGAATCATCATCTCAAAAACTCTCTGATTTATTATTAATAAAAGTTCAACTACTTATCTTTACTTAATAAGCAAAGTATCAAAATAATGATTCATATCTTTTGAAAAATCATCATAATTTATTGGATCTAATCCAACATATTTTTTGTTATTTTCTATATCGTGAATAAAAAGTAGACCATATTTAGTTGTATAAACTGGCAAAGAAAACTTTCTATCTTCATAAGCAAAACTAACGCCTTCCATCGTATAAACATGGCTATCAGTTTCAATGAATCTTTTATCTTTAAAATATTTATTAAATACATTATCAAGATCATCACCTACTAATTGAATTTGACCAAGATAATTTCCATAAGTAATAAAAATTGGCTTTTCAAGAGTAAACGGAACTTCCTCTCCTTCATAAGGATAAACCTTTTTAGAGCAAGAACTTAAAAGAATTAGAGGAATAAAAGCTAATAAAATTTTAGATATTTTTTTCATATTAATCACCTACTCAGGAACAACAAGTGAGTTTTCAAATAAGAAATTACGCATTTCTAAATATGGAACTTGTTCTTCATACACATAACTATAGTCAAGTGCTCTATATGTATATATAAAACATAAATAGTTAAAATCAGCTAAACGAAATTCAAGCGCTTCATCCCCAAATTTATAATTACTAAATTCGTAAGAATAGAAAAAAGTAAATGTGCTATCAAATATTTCGTTACTTCTTACAAATTTAAGATCTTTTAAATATGTATCATAAAAAGTTTTTGTTGCTTCTTCTTTTAAACCTATAGAATTCCCGGCTTCATTAGTAAAAGAAATCTTAGTTGGCTCAGGAAGATAAACTGCATCACTTCCCATCACAAAACTTCTTTCTTCACAACTTGTAAGAAGAAGTAAAGGCAAGAGCATTATCATTAATTTTTTATGTTTCATAAAGCCTCCTTTATTAGTTTAAATCTTTCTATTTTAATAAAAAACTTTGCAAATCTTATATATTTTTAGTTTTAATTATTAACATTACTTAATTACATTTCTCATTTAAATTCAATTTCTGTGACATCACTTCTTTCATAATATGTAGCAATATCATTTTTAAAATCATTATAATTGACCTTTTCTACTCCAGCATAAAATTTTCTATTACCATAATCTTTAATATATAGTAAGCCATAATCTGTTGTTCCAAGATAAATGTTGTCCTCTTCTTCATACCAAATTTTAATTTGTGAACTTCCAGAAAACTGAGATTTAGTTTCAACAAATTCTCTATCTTTTAAATACTTTTCAAAGAACTCATTTAAAGTGTTGTCCACTAAATATTTATCTCCAGTAACAACATGCTCAATTTCAAAAGCATAAGGTTTTTCAAAAGTTATTTTTTCAGTTAAATAAGGATAATTAGCGTCACTAACTTTTTCATTACAAGAAACTGAAAACACTAAAGGAATTAAAAGAAATAAAGCACCTAAAATCTTTTTCATAAATTTCTCCCAACTCATCTCTCTACAAGATTTTCTTTTAAAAAATCTCTCATCTCAATATAAGGAACTTTTTCTTCACAAACATAATCAATAAAAACCGTCCCAAGATGATAAGTAAAACTTACGTAATTAAAATCAGCTATTGAAAAAATTAAAGGATTATTTCCATATTCATAATTATCGAAATTATAAAAATAGTTAAATTCAAAACTAGGAGTAAAGTTGTCATTAGTTTTAACAAATTTTTTGTCTTTTAAATAAGTTTCATAGAAAACTTTTGTGTCTTCATCGCTTAATACATATTCTTTATTATCTTCAGTCGTTATAGAAATTGAAGTTGCTTCAGGTAGAGAAATTTTCTTTTCACCTGGTGCAAAACCTTTTCCGCCACAACTAGAAAGGAGAAGCAATGGCAAGCCAAGTAAAATTGTAACATTACACTTATTCATTTTTTAACTCTCCCATTAAGTATTGATAATCATTATCAGATAAAATTAATTGATTATTTATATATTCAGTTTGTTCTATTGACTTATTCAAAGAGGTACTCAATTTAATTTTATTCTCGCTTTCGTTTTGCTCACAACAAATACATTTTCCTTCATATAAATGACATGGTTGATCTATAGTGAGTCCACAAGCACAGCTTGCCACGTGACCAACATATTCATCGCCCGAATAGGCGTAAGAAAAATCATGAACATGATTAGTATTAAGTCGATAGTACGTAAAACTACCAAAAAATTGGCTATGTATATGGTCATATGGGCAATTATTTCCAGCATGTCTATATAAAGGTCCATAATCCCACTTAGAATCAACAAGAATCTTTGATAAATCACTAGTTCCTGAACTTATTGGATAGCCTGTTCTCGCAACAACAACGCCTGCGTGTACTGGATTTCCACTTCTATCAAAGTAAACTATTCTATCTCCAACGTAACCTCCAGATTCGACATAACTTTGATCTTCCCGATATATAGAAACGCCACTTGGCATATGACAATTATTATCACTAGAAGTTTTATAAAAAGCATAAGAAAAACAATTGTAAGTTGGATTTCCTCTTGCTAACATCGTGATATTTTCATAATCATTACCCACATAATCCGTACTCCCTAAATAATCATTAATTCCTCCATCATAAAACAAACCTGAAATCTTAGATCCATTAGGAGTGTAAACATAGCCTTGACGATCATTTACATATGGGTCGCTAAAAAGCAACGCACCAACCATTAATAATTGTTTTAGCACAAAATGCACCTCTTTTTTTGATTATAACATTAAAAAAATTAAATAAGTAGGTGCTTTTTTAAATTAAACTTTATATGCCCCTTTTTGTCACTATAAATCCAAACTCTTCAATCAAATTATCCTTAGCATTATTCTTTAAAACTACTTCATCCTCTTTAAATTCATAAGGAATTTTTTTATCTGAATTATTGATTATAACTTTATAAAAAGAATCATTATTATATCTTTCTATTATTAAAAGAGAGTTTTCTTCTTTTAATTTCATTTCGCCACTTTTAAAAGCTTCTAAGCTTCTTAATTTATATATATCTTTTAATATGTAGTGTTCTTTTTTATTAAAGTTAGAAGAGTTCCAGATCATTCCTTGTCTATTTAAAGGATCATCTCCACCTTCCATAAAAACTTCATCCCCATAATAAACCATTGGGGTTCCAATAAACGAAATCAAAAAGAGTTCACTTAATAAATATAAATTTAAATTAGGTTTAACAAATTCATAAAAGCGACTGACATCATGTGAATCAAGAAGATTTAAAAGCATTCTGTTAGTTGGTTCACGATATCTCATTAAAGAAGCATTAAGTCTATAGATAAATTCTTTAGTAGAGAATTTCTTTTCTGCAAAATATTCTTTAGCGCTAAAAAGCGTTGCATAATTCATTGAAGAATCCCATTCATAAGCATTTAAAAAACTAGAAGCGTTATACCAGCACTCTCCAATTAAAAAGATATCTTCTTTAATCTTTTTAAGTTCACGTTTAAAGTTCATCCAAAAAGAATGAGGAAGTTCGTTACTTACATCAAGTCTATAAGCATCGACATTAAATTTCTCTACGTAGTGTTTAGCTACATCAAGCGTATATTCTTGAACAAGTGGATTGTTGCCATTAAGTTTAGGCATCATAAATGCTTCCGAGAAAGTCATATAGTTTAATGGATTCGTCGTAGGTTTGTCCCCATCAATTATATAAAAATCATGATATTTAGATTTTCTTCCGTTTTTAATTACATCTTGAAACATTGGATTAAAGAAAGAAGTATGATTAAAAACAAGATCTAAACAAATTAAAATATCTTTTTTATGAGCTTCATTTACAAGTTCTTTTAAATCACTTTCATCGCCAAACATTTCATCGATTTTAAAATAATCCATGGTGTCGTATTTATGATTAGTTTTAGCTTCAAATATTGGAGTAAGATAAATTGCGCCTATACCAATTTCTTTTAAATAATCAAGTTTTAGAGTGATTCCTTTTAAATCTCCACCTAAAAAGACTGGATGATATTCTTTATTTTTAAAGGCAAATAAATCTTTTGAGTCCCAAGCGCGAGTGATATAACCTTTATTTTCTTTTCTTCCTATATTAAAACTATCAACAAAGATTTGATAAATTATTCTGCCTTCAAATTTTTTATTAACTTTAATTACATCATCTTCATTAATAAAAGCGTAGCGGAAAGCACTAACCTGCGAAAAACGATAATCATATTCTTCAAAGATTCCTTCATCACTTACATAATATGTTTTAGGGTCATTTTCTAAATTTAAAGTAAATATATAAGAAAAGGAAGGGAAGTCATTTTGAAGCTTAGCTACATAATATAAAAAGTCATTATCTTCATATTTAACTTCCATCTCAATTTCTTTTTGGAACTTTAAAAATTTCATGGCAGGGTTAAATAAACATTTAACACTAGTAAATTTATCCTTTTTAGAAACTCTCAATCTTACAACAAGAGTGTTTTTATCAATAGGGTAAGAATATTCTGAATCAATTCTATGTAATATCGCTTCTTTAAACATAATTTTTCTCCGTGAATATTATAAAGAAAAAAGAGGAAGTTTATAAATAGGAAAATAACAAAGTGGCTTACCTTTTCGTCATAAATTCGAATTTCAAAATTTTGAATAACATTTTTCTTAATCTAGCGAAGATGAATTGTTAAATTCTTTTTTATAAAATGAGCAAAATTTATATAGTGATTTATTTATTATGACGTTTTTGTCATTTCCCAAAATCTCTTTAAATCTCAGACATTTTACACCATAAATACAGAGTATTTATATATTAATAAAATTCAAAAAACATCTTATTTTAGATAAAAATCTTTGCAAAAATTACTTTTTTTGTTTGCAATTTGATTTCATTTCATGTTAGAGTAAATCATGGCGAGAGAGAAAAACTTAAAGAAAATTACGCTTAGTGATTTAAGCGAACTTGCAAGTATGCTCAAAGATTTTTGGACTACTCAACTTGTGAATGCAAGTGATGACGACATTTTAGAGGATATTAGGAGGATGTTATCCCCTAAATGTTTTGGTTACTTAATAATGTATGGCACAAGGATTGCTGGCTTTGTGTTTGTAAATGAAAAATATGGCTACATCAATAACATTGAATACCTATTTATTAAAAAAGAATATCGTAATAAAGGACTAGCAAGCTTTGCTTTAGAGAAGATTAAAAACATTGTTTTAGAGAACAACAATGCCCGTGTTCAAATAGAAGTATCACCTAATAATATTGGCGCATTAAAGCTTTATCATAAGCTTGGTTTTACTTCTATTGATACCATATCTTTATCTACTTCTTTAGTTGGTGAAACTGAAAAATTAAAGTTCCAAAAATTAGAATTCTTTGTAAATCCTAAAGATTCTTTTAAAAAGAGTGATAGATAAATCTTATTTACGAACTATCAAGATAAAATTTAGATCAAATTAAAAAGTCTTAAGATGGTGGCTCCTAAGACTTAATTTTAATTAAGTGATTGCTTCATTTTAAAGATTCTTCATCCAATCAGGGTCAACATATTGATAAGTAATTGAATCGGCATAATCTTTTATCTCATTAATGTCATTTTCATTTTCTAAAGTCCAACACATGATTAACTTATCTTTTTTAACTTTTTGATATTTTTCTTCTTTGAACAGGACCCAATCAAGATCAACACCCTCAAAGAAATGTCTTAAAGCAAAGACCCATGCACTTTCTTTGCAAACTAATAAAGAGCGAATATATTCTTCTTTCTTAAAGTGCACAAGACATTGAGGTTGAAAAGAAATTAGAATAATATTTCTTTTATCTTTAATAACTTCAAGTGCTTTATGAACTTTTAAAGCAAGTTCTTTATAATTTTTAGTAGGTGAATAGCCCTTAAGTTCAATTACAATTGGAACTTCTTCTTTTATTTCTTCAAGAACTTCTTCCAGAGTTGGAAGTTCTTCTCCGTTTAAAAGTCTATAGTTTTCTTTTAATTCTTTTAAAGTAAGAAGTTCTATTTCGCCTTCTTTACCTGTTACTCTTTTTAAGTTTGAATCATGGCAAACAAGTAATTTTTTATCTTTAGTAAGATGAACATCTAATTCAAAGGCCACTTTATGATCTCTAGCGTTTTTAAAGGCACTCATCGAATTCTCACAGATTTTTTCGTATTCTCTATCGTGAAGACCTCTATGAGCTACTCCTTTTAAAAAGAGTGGATTAATTCTATTTAAAATTTCACTTTTTTTCATATTAATCACCTTGATCCATTGTTTCTAAACCTTTTTTGAAACTAGTCTTAACTGTTTTAACATTCTTAATAAAGATAAATATAACAAGAGCAACACCAGTACAAATCAAAGCATAAATTGGTAAAATTCCAAAATCAAAAGTTGGAACAAGTAAAATTGAACCTAAAGCAACTGGAGTAATGGTTTGCGCAGCCATTGAAGCTGCATAGTAATATCCAGTGAATTTACCAATCTTTTTAGAATTACAAAGTTCAACAACCATTGGATAAGAATTAACATGAACTAAAGACATTCCAAATCCTTTAACAAACCAAACAACATATAAGAATACCGGGAAGACTCCACTGTTTTCAGCAAATTCAGGTAATGTTACATTAAAGATTGCCCATAAAACAAAGGACACCAGAGTCAAACTTAATCCGCCAACAATTGTCCATTTTCTTCCAATTTTACCAGCAATTAATCCACCAATTGCAAAGCCAATAACCGAACCAACACCACCAACAATGGTATTAATCATTGACGAACTACTTGATGCCCCAAGATGGTAAATTGTGTAGTTTGTCATGAATGTTCCAATTCCATTATCAGACATAAACCAGAAAAATTCAGCGGCAAGAATTAAAATTAACATTATCTTGTTTGTTTTTGTTAATGGTTTATCATCAACAACTTTTTCGGTAAGTTCAGATAATTCCTCGCCTCTTTTCATTTCTTCAGCAACTTCAGCTTCAATCTTGTTTTCTTTAATGTTGAAGAAAAGAACTAAGCAAGAGACTACCATTAAAACAGAAGCAAGTAAAAATGGAACTTCAATTACCCAAATATTGTTATAAGCCAAACTATCTGTTCCATTAGTTCCTAAATAATCACTTAAAACAAAGACTATTCCAACAACTGTAGCAAACGCTCCACCAATATATCCCATAATATTGATAATGCCATTAGCTTTACTTCTTAAAGGTTTTGGAGTCATATCAGGCATTAAACTAACAGCTGGATTACGATACATCATCATAAATATAACGATGATTAACATCATAATAATGACGCCTGCAATATTATGATAATGGAAAAAGACCGGAATAAATGGGAACACAACTGCACAAACTAAAGTTCCAACAAGAATATAAGGCATTCTTTTTCCAATTGGCGTTTTAGTTTTATCACTAAGTGCTCCAAATATTGGTAATAAAATAAGAGCGGCTAAGTTATCAAGCGCCATAATTATGCCAACTAAATATTGAACTTCTTTTTCGTTAGTGATGTTAGGGAAAGCATCTTTAAAAAGTTCAGTTAAAAAAGTTGGACACCACGAATCATAAACCTGCCATAAAAGGAGGATGCCAAAGAAAGCAAACCCAATAATAATTGTGCGTTTAATATTAAGTTTTAATGCTCCGCTTTCTTTTTGAGATAGATTATTTTCCATAGACTAGTCCTTTCTATTTTCAAAAAAATATCTAACTTTTAAAAGTTTTTTCAATTAAATCTGGTAATTCTTTAATAGAATTCACAAAAGGAACATCCTCTTTTATTTCACCAAATCCATATCTTGCATGTATAAAAGAGACATCAGCTTTTTGACTTTCAATTCGATCTTTATTTGTATCGCCAATATAAATAATTTTCTCAATTTGATATTTATTCTTTAAATAAAGGATATTTTCCCATTTTTCTAAGCCTAAGTCGCCTGCTTGTATAAAGTCTTTAAAATATTTATGAAAATTATAAGCGTTTAAGTAATTTTCAACATATCCTTTATCAGCGTTTGAAACTATAAATAAAGAATATTTTGATGCTAAAATTTTCAAAATTTCTTCTTCATTTTGATAAAGAATTCCTGGATGATTTTTTAAATATTTAATTTCTTCATTTAAAGCGATTTTAAAATATTTTAAACCCGTATCAAAAGGCACATCTTTAAAAGCAAGAGGCACTGTTTCTTCTGGAGTAAGTCCCATAAAAGAAGTTATTTCTTTTAAAGAAAACTCATAATTTAGATTATTATCTTTCATCGCTTTGTTCCATGAATCTTTAATTGGAACTAAAGCATCCCATAAAGTACCATCTAAATCGAAGAAAATAGCTTCTTTAATTGAATTTTTATCCATAACTTTTAATTAAATTGAGATTACTTAATGATAATTTCTTTTTGATTAAGTTTATAATCTTCAAACTCATCAAAATCATCATGAGCAAATTTTGAAAATAACTTACGCATTTTTAAAGTTATCTTCTTAGTTTCATCATAACTTGTTTTTTGATATTTCATGTCGTAGCCAAAAAGAACTGAAACGTCGCAAGCATGGAAAGTTTCTACTCCTATTTTTTTACAATCTGGGGATTCATAACGATATTCATATTTATAAACTTTACCTGGATAAACATTTAAAAATTCCATCATTGGTCTTAGATACAAGGTGTTTGTAAGTTCAATAGATGCTGCATGACGATAGCTTTCTCCATCTTTTTTCTTAAATTTTAAACCAAACAGTTTGACCATAAATGGCAAGAAGAAATTTGGTAAATCAAGCAAGAATAAATTCCCTTCGTTAACTACATTTCCAATTAGAAGTGGTTTTTCAACATTTATCATCATCTTCTTTGGCTCACCTTCTAATATGTCGCCATCAATAGTTGGCGAAAATGGACAGCGAAGTTCCCTTTTTCGGTAAAGATAATCTTGTATCTTTTTATTAGCTTTTTTAATATCTTCTTCTTTAACATTATATAAATCATCAAGATTATTTTTCTTGATATGAAGATAATTTAAATATTTTTTAGTAATCTTCTTACTTTCTTTTGGATAGTAAAAATGATCTGAAACAGGTGACATAACAATTGCTTTATTAAATAGTTCATTAGCTTTTTTAGAAACCATCAAAGCAAGAATTGATGAACCGCCAGCTGATTGACCAAAGATAGTGATGTTATTAGAATCTCCTCCAAATCTATCAATATTTTCTTTAACAAAAGTTAAAGCCAATACTTGATCCATGATTCCATTATTAACATCAAAACGTTGGTCTAAAGAATTGAGATTAAGATATCCATAAAGATTTAATCTATAGTTAAAAGTTACGATTATACAACCTGTGTCATTAGCAAAATCAGATGAATCATAGGCTATTTGCATGGTTTTTGAATTTTCTAAGCCAGTTCCGCCTGTTGCATAACTTCCACCAAACACCCAAACCATAACTGGTAAGTTATCTTTTTCTTTAGCAATTTTAGGAACATAAACATTTAAATAGAGGCAATCTAAAGAATTGTTGCCAATACTAAAAGTCCCGCCTCTTTGAATAGGATTCATTTTAGGAGTATCAGCCTTTAAAATTCCATCCCATGGATCTAAAGGTTGAGGATGCTTAAAAGTAAGCTTTCCAACAGGAGCTTTTGCAAAAGGAATTCCAAGAAAGCGATAACCTCTTTCTTCTTCAATTCCCTGGATCTTACCAAGATTTGTTTCTACTATATTTGTATTAATCATAAATTATCGTAAGCAATTTTAATTGTTTCTTTTAAAAGTAAAGTCAAATTATTTTCTGATTTTTTCGCTTCTACTTGAACTTCTTCATCACTCAGTTTTTGATTTAAAATTCCACAAGCCATATTAGAAATAAAAGATATTGCTATGGTTTTAATTCCTTGATGATTTGAAGCTACAGCTTCAATTGCTGTTGACATGCCACAAGCATCCGCCCCTAATCCTCTAAACATTTTAATTAAACTCTTAGTTTCAAATTGAGGACCTGGATATTGAACATAAATTCCTTTTTGTATTGGTAAAGATAACTCTTTTGCTCTTAAATATATTTTATTTATTAAATATTTATTATAAGGTTCAGACATATCAATAAAGCGAGGTCCGATTCTATTATCATTGTTACCTCTTAAAGGACTAGGAATAAAAGCATCAATATGATCTTCAATAAGCATAAAATCACCAGGCTTAAAAGATGTATTTATTCCGCCAGCAGCATTTGTAAGAATTAAAGTATTAGCGCCTAAAAATCCCATTAGTCTAATAGGTCTAGTTGCTTCTTCTGATGTAAAACCTTCGTAATAATGGAGTCTGCCTTGCATTAAAACCAAAGGTATATTGTCTAAATATCCGAATACGAAACGTCCTTTATGAGCAGGATTAGTTGATAAAGGAAGATTAGTTATTTCATCGTAATTTACAATTGCTTTAACATCAATATTATCAGCAAAATTGCCAAGACCTGTGCCTAAAGTAACAGCAATAAGTGGCTTAAAATCGGTCTTTTTTCTGACTTCAGCTACCATTTGCATGTAATTGTCGTAATTTAAATTCATAAATCAATTCCTAAAAATTATTATAGACTTATTTGGCACATAAATCTCTTAAAATTTGCTTTAGAGATTTTGATTATTTCCTTTATTTTTCAATATCAAGTTTATTAGGTTCGTCAATAATAGCGTTATTTTCACTAACTTTTAAAGAATCAATATCTTTAACTACTAAATTAGAAGCAAATTCTCCTAAAAATTGGTGCTTCTTGCTCTGCGCAGCAAGAATTACACTTGATACTGTAATAAGTAAGAAGAAAATTAATAAATACATAAAACTAAATCCGCCAACTCCAGCATATAAGATATTAGTCGCACTCTAGCCAAACAAAAACGGCGAGAGCTTTTTTTATCGCTCTCGCCACAAAATTTACTTTAATTAGAACTTCTCAATTGTTTTATTTACTTCATCATTTGCATGAGCGCTAACGAAGTTATTTAACTCATCCATTGTAAATTCTTTTCCTAAATCTACAAGATTGAGATTGGCATTAATTGGAATAGTTATAAGGACATTAATATTCAAATTAACACTTAATCCACTTAATGTCTTTGTTTCATCATTAACATAAACATTAAGCCCTAAATCGCTGAACATACTAAGTTTTGTTAACTCTTGCATGCTTATAGCAAGATGGAAATATGGTGTTTCAACTTGATCATTATAAGAATAATCTGTTAAAAGGTTTTCATAATGAATAGTTGGGTCAGCACTTGTATCGCTTCCAGAATCACTGCCGCTTCCGATTTGTCCTAAAATACTATCACTGAAACCTAAGGAGAAATCACATAAATAATAGATAATATTATCTAAGAAATATTGAGATTCAACTTTAGCGGTTAATTCATATGTTTTTCTATCCCAGACTAACCAGTTTGGTGAAGCTTGTTCAATTCTTCTTAAATAGAAATAGCCATCTTTGAAATAGATACTTACTTTTCTATCTTTATTAAAGTGAAGACCATTAATTTCACTGTTTACACCTGGGATTAGAGGGATTTTTTCAATTTCAATAGCTAAAGAGACATTTCCTTTTTCGTTTAAAACTTTTATATCAAGAGGTATATCAATTCCAATTCCTATAATACTTAAGTTAGCACTTCCATCAAAATGATAATGATTATAAACCGAAGTATTGATTCCAAGTCTTAATAAAACTGCTAATGAATCAAAATCAATGTATGTATCAAAGGCATCTAATCTCGTGTCTTCTAAAGAATCATCGAATTTCTTAAGATTAACTTCAAAAGAATAAACGTTATCACCATATTTGAAATCTGTAACTTTTAATCCTTTTAAGATTTGTGTTTTATCGCTTTCATATGCATCAAAGACAAGTTCAATGTTTAAAGTTGAATCTATGCCGATTAATCCGCCTTTAATACCAAGTTTGATTCCGCTTGTTGATACATCTAAAGAATCTACAAGACCGATTTCAAATAATTTTCCATAATCTTTATTATTAACTGCATCCATTACAGGAAGTGTTGTCATGGAATTCATTAAATCACCAAACAATTCATAGAAATGATCATCTTTGTTATTTAAGATTTCACTGATCATTGAAATTACATCAGTAAAGAAATTACTTGAGAATCTTCCTTTTGTATTTTGGTTATAAGCGAAGATAATTTCATCGTAGCTTCTCATGTCAACCTTAATGTTATGGTTATAATTTGTTGGATCAAGAAGGTCAAGTTCACCATATCCGTATTCATTACCAAGGTCGAATTGTAAACCACCACCAATATTAATATCAGAATTACTTTCAGTTTGATCATCAACTAAAGCTTTAAATTCAAGCCTAAATCTTTCTTCTTCTGAAAGGCTTTCAAAAGCGTCTATTAAACATAATGCTGGATCGATTGAGGTATACTCAGCTAAATTAAATTCAACTGGATTATATTCCTTCGAAGTTAAACTGATATCAGCAAAATATCCATTAACATTTAAGCCTTTAATTTCAATTCCTTTGAATGAATCTTTATCAAAATTGAGGTGAAGAACGATATCATCAGCTTCAATTCCAAGAATATCTAAGTTTAAAGTAACAGCAACTGAATTTTCTGTAACTTCAATCTTTTTAATTAAATTGTTTAAAGATGATAAATCATCTAATAAGCCAAGGACATTTGTATCTTGCATGACTTCATTTAAACCAGTCATTGCATCCGTTAAATAAGCATCGCTTACTTTATCAATAATATAACCAAGTAAAGCTCCAATACTTTGAGTTTCGACTTTGAATTTTAAGTTATTATAATCAACAACAAGGTTTGATTCTTTATAACCAAGTTTGAAGTTATGTTCTCTATCATAATTTAATTCGTTAACGTTACCATCAAATGATAAAGAAGATAATGTTTTATCATAAGATAAATCGCCACCTAAACTTAAATATGGTTGTTCAAGATAAGAAATATCAACTTTTAAGTTTAAAGTGTTGTTTTCTTTATTAAATAAGTTATAAATTCCATTGACTAAGTCAAAAGTTGGTGCAAAATTTTGATACTCAACAATATTTGGCTCTGTAAAAGTTAAAGGTGCGTCAAGTTTTTGATTAACATCAAAATCTAAATAGATATAGGTGTTTTCAAAATAGAATTTATTAGTTTTTACGCCAATAAAGTTGTAATCTTCATCGCTTTTAAATAAAAGATCAATATTGTCATTGAGTTCTAACTTGAAAAGATAACCGCCTGTTGTTTTTTCAGGTTCCATTGTTTCAAGCTTTGACATAATTCCATTAATATCGAGATTTGTTAACTCTTCAGGAAGAGCAACGTTTACTCCATAATTTGGAATCATATCAACAAAATCAAGTAAGGACGTTGTTTCTAAGAAAAGTTTTGAATCTTCGTAATCGAAGAAAAGCTTTCCATTGTAATAATTGATGTCGCCACCTAAATTTAGACCATTAAATTTAACGCTTGTTGTGCCTTCGAAGCGAGTATTTTCTAAATTTGCAGTATCAAGACCAAGTTTTCCATCAACACCAACATTAACGGTTTGATTGTCAAAGGTTGCTTCAATGCTCCCCTTAACTTCAGCTTCTTTTAAAGAAATAATGCTATTTAATAAAGCTTGTTGAGGGCTGACTGTAGGTTTAACAATAGTATTGTTATCATTCCCATTTGAGTTACTATTGTTATTATTTGATTTGTTTAATGCTCCAAAATCAAATAAACAAGCAAAGCTAACGCCGGCCGATAAAACAAACGCGCTGGACCATGTTAATATTCTTTTTAAAACAGGTTTCATAAATTACTCCTTAGTAATAAACAACTTCATTTAATTGAGGTATAGTAGGTGCTTCATTAAGCACATAAAATTTTTCATTTAATGTGGCTTCTGTATAGTTTTTTCCAAAAACCCATACATAATAGGCTTCTTTAACATTCATTTCGAGAAGATTCAAAGACGAATCTAAACTAAATTCAACATGAACATAATCAAATTCTGGATTGTTAGATAAACTTGACATCTCTATCATTTGTTTAACGTAACGAGTGACACTTTTTAAAGGATCTAAATCAAGAGCGATTAAATATCCTCCATCTTCTTGTTTAGTAATTTTTGAAGTATCTAATGTAGTTTCTTCAGTAATTGTGTAGATGATTGGATTTGATAGGTCCTTGCCCCATTTATCTTTATATTGTTCAACTGTCAAGTCTTCATGTTCACTATATTTTCCACTTAAACCTTGTTCAGTATTACTTAGCTCGCCATTATAAATTTCAACTTTATCGTCATTTATGTAAAATCTTTTAGCCACTTTAACAAAACTTGAATAAGAAACACTTTCATTAAAAGAAGTTTTGCAATTTTTTATACTTTGACCATTTGTAACTTGGGTAACGCCAAGAGAAACAGCCGAAGATTTAATATCGCTTCTTGTATATTCATTTAAAGAATATTTATAAAAAGCGATATTTGCTAATTCATAAGGTTTATATTCAAGAGGATCTTTAGGATTTTTTAAATATTCATCGTATAAAGCTTTTTGGTTATTTTCAGTGACACTTACTCCTGAATAATCAACACCTTTTGGGGAAAGATTTATTCCAAGTAATGCGCCAGTTGTTCCGCCAATTAAAAGAGCCACTACGATTCCTGATATCGTTATAACAGTAGACTTTTTAACTTTCATAAACTTTCTCCTTTCCGGTTTTAACCATATAAATTAAATCAAATTGCTTTTTTTAAAGCACTATATGGTAAAAACCTTTAAAAGAGAGTTTTTTCTCTAACTCTCTTTTCAAGAGAAATTGACATTTTTTAGCATAATATTTAAAATATTTCCATGGAAGAAAACAAGAATATACGTGAAATTATTGCTAAAAACCTTGCAAATCTTAGGAAAAATAAAAAAATGACCCAAAGTGAGCTTGCTGAGAAGTTTGGTTATAGTGATAAAGCTGTTAGCAAATGGGAAAATGGTGATACTTTACCTGATGTCGAAACACTTTATAAACTTTGCCAGTTCTATAATATTTCTTTGGACTTTTTAATTAATGAAGAAAGTTTTGAAAACAAGATTCAATACGTAAATAAAATGAATAGAACAGTCATTTTAAATAATGCGCTCATTGAAACCTTATACTGTTCTTTCGTCTGGATACTTGCAACAATTATCTATACTTACTTATTCTATATTTCAAACATTAATTTCTGGTATATCTTTATTTGGGCTCTCCCTGCTACTTCTTTAGTGATGATCCTATTTAGAAAGGTTTGGAAAAGTAAAATTTATAATTTTGTTGTTCAAACTATCTTCTTTTGGACCTTGGTAACTGCTTCTTATATTCAATTTTTAGAATATAATGTTTGGCCATTATTTATTTTAATGATTCCAATTCAAATAGCAATTACCTTAAACTTTGCAATTAACGACAAACTTAAGATAATTAAGTAAAATAAAAGGTCCTTTAATTCAAGAAGGACCGATTTTATAAAAATAAAATAAAAATTAAGCTAGTTCTCTATGTTGTTAATACAGCTTATTTAAATAATCTAAATCTTTTGGTTTTCTTTTGTTCAACTGAGTTATTTGTGTAAGTAAATCCTGTGTTAGCATTAGGACAGTTAAAACCATAATTTTGTGTAGGAGAGCAAATGAATGCACTTCTTTTGGTTTCATAACTTCCATAAATGTTTTCGTAGTTGTTCATAATAGTCCTCCCGACCGTGTAATAGTTTACTTGAAGCCAATATTTTAGCAACAAATATTTAATATGCTAACTTTAAGAAAACGCTTTCATTAAATTCAAAAACCTTTCTAAAAACGATATTAATCAATTATTTTATTATTCCAAAAAAATAATTTATGAAAGTGTTTACATTGCTTTTACAACCTAAAAACGCTACCTTTTTTGGTAGCGCAAAGAGGAAAATACACTCTGTCTGATTACTTTTTAGTTCCGTAATGGTAAAGAGCTACCATTGCGTTAACTGCTTGTTCGGCAGTTGGATAAGAAGGAATGTCATGTTCTCTTAGAAGTTTAATAGCCTCATGGCACTCTTCTCCACCCTGACAAATCATCAAGAATGGTTTCTTTTCGCCTTTTATTGATTCATAAACTTCAATAGCAGCTTTTGCAACTCCTAAAACATCAGTAACAGCGGTTGGACAAATAGCGCCTAAAACACCATCAACATTAGGATCTCTTAATGCCTGTTGGAAAGCACCTTTATATTGAATAACATTTGCGGTTCCAGAAATATCAACAGGATTTAAAGGAGAACCAAACATTGGCATGTAAGCCCTTATTCTTTGAGCAAGCATTGGTGAAATATCCTTTAACTCATGAAGTGGCATTCCAAGTCTTTCAAAATGGTCACAGCTTAATAGACCAGCTCCGCCTCCATTTGTTATCATAACAACTTTATCGCCTTTTAAAGGTGGCATGTATCCAAGAGCTAAAGAAATATCTAAAAATTCTTGCCAAGTTCTTGCTCTAATAGCACCAGCTTCTTTAATAATCTTATCGTAATATTCATCACTTTCAGGGTTTTCACTAGCAGTATGAGCAAAAGCTGCTTTAACGCCAATTTTACTTCCACCAACTTTTATAACAACAATTGGTTTTTTAACTTTTTTACAGCTCTTAACAAATGCTTCTGGAGAATCTAAACCCTCAATATAGATAGAAAGACAATTTGTATGTGGATCTTCACCTGCATATTCTATAAACTCTGCAAAATCAACGTCTGCTTTATTTCCTAAGCCTACAAAGAAAGACATTCCAAAGTTATCGGCTTGGCTGGTTCCTAATGCAGCAAGTAAATTAGCTCCAGATTGAGAAATCATCGCAATAGGTCCTTTAACTGGTAAATAAGGGATAAATCCACAGTTAAAGTTCGAATATGGAGAACCTAAGCCAACCAAGTTAGGTCCAATAAATGAAAGTTTTGCTTTTCTACAAGTTTCAACAATATCATTTTGGAGTTTTTCTCTTCCAATTTCTTTAAACGCACTTGTTGCGACAACTAAAACTTTAGCTTTAATTTCAATTGCATCATTAACAATTTGAGTAACTAAATGTGCAGGAACTGCAACAAAGACTAAATCAACGCTTTTACCCACATCTTTTAAAGTTGGATAGCATTTTAAACCTAAGATTTCTTTTGCACGAGGATTAATAGGATAGATTTTTCCTTTATAACCCCATTCCATTAATTCATAAATGACCTTATAGCCAACCTTAGTTGGATAACGGCTTGCACCAACAACAGCGATAGATGAAGGATTTAATGCATGTTTTAAATTTTTAACAACATAATCTCTTGCTTCTAAAATTTTCATAAGCACTACCTCCTACTCTTTGCTTCTGTCAAGTAAGACATCATCTGTGAAAATGCATTCCTCATATAAGCCATTTTCATCATCAAGTCTACAAGTCCGTCTTCTAAATTGACGAGGAGAATTAGCTTCTAAAACTTCAATTACTTCTCCATAAGAAAGTATTTTCTTTCTAATTCTATCTAAGTCAGTAATTCCATCATAAGCACTAAGAATGAAATTATGATGTCCATCTGCACAATCAAAGATATTTTCAAATGAAGGATCTTTTGCGAGTTCATCACAAATTTGTTCCGCTCTATATGTAGGTGTATTTTCAAAAAGTGAGACTGCAAAGAAATGTAACTTAAGTCCAAGAGCAGCATAATTAAAGTAAATCATTGGAATAATTGTCTTTTGATGATCAACAATATCAACAATATCATCTTTCATTTCTTTTGCGTCCAATCCAGAAAGTTTTGCTAAAACATCATAATCAAACATATTAGCAACACTTCCACAGTTATTTATCGCATCAATAATCTTAAAATCATATTCATCCATCTTATTTTGGATTTTTAAAAGATTATTGAGTTGTTCTTCGCTCCATACATATTTACGATAGTCCTCTTTGCAGTCGAACATGTTAACATGAGATTCTCTAACAAGTCTTCTTATAGGTAGAATATGAACATATTCAACACATCTTTTTGTTCTAAATTTATCCAAGACTCCGTAAATTAAATTATCTAAGTTACGCATATGATTTCCATTAAAATAATCAAATTCGCCACCTTCTTCCATCATGTAGCCGGTGCAAACTTGATCATTTTCTTGGAACCGTTTTGTTAGTTCTTCTCTTTCTTCTTTTGTAGTATCTTCTTTTAATTTAACAATCCAATAGTAAAGACCAAAGCCCATGATACCAACATAAGAATTGGAAACGAGCATAAATAATCTCTCATCGTACATTCTTTTAATACGTTTAGAGATTTCTTCCTTACTCAAACCAACTTTTTCGCTAATATAAGTTAAGTTGAAAACCTCTGGATAAACTTGATAAAAAGATTTTGCAATATTAAAAGAAGCAAAATTCTTTGAATCTTTAGCCACAAGGCCTGGTTCTAAAAATCCATATCCCTTAGGTGCGATATTATAGTCCCTTAGATATGCTTGTTGTTGGTCCGTCCCAATCTTGTAATGTTTTTCCATCGAAACTTAAACCTCCTTGATTATCTTATGTAGAAAAAACGATTGTTAGGAATGGTTGAACATTTCTAATTACCTATATTGTAGCACTAACTAAGGTGTTATTTTCATCAATGTTTTTGCGACTATGACATTAATTTCACTATTTATTTAAGATTGTAAAAATGCAGAATGTCTAAAATTATTGGCGTCGAAAACAAAAGCCAAAAATTAAAAGGATTTTAAAAAATAAGTGTAAATATTTGATTTTTGCAGGGTTTTTCATTAAAAATAATTATTTTTAAGGCTAAACTTATGAAATGTCTCGTTTTATATCTTCAATTGCTTTCCTTAAATATTTCAAAGGATTAGCCATCGACTCTTTAACATCACTGACATAGTTTGGTATAAGCGAATAGATATTTTTATTTCGTGGACTTAAGTTTATTCCACACACGATTAAGACTTTATCTTCATCAACTCTATTCAATATTGTTCCAACAATTTTTCCATTTAGTGATTGGTCATCAAAAGTTCCTTCTCCAGTGATTATATATTTGTAATTATCTTTTAATCTATCAAAATCTATTAAAGAAAGAATAAAATCACTCCCTTGATGATAAGAAGCTTTAAAAAAATGTTTAAAGAGAAAACCAAGTCCGCCTGCTGAACCATCTCCAATAGCATCTTTATTATCATTAATATACGGTAATAATAACTTATACAAATATTTAAATGATTCTTCTAATTTTTCTATATCTTTTTCACTAGCACCTTTTTGTCTCGCGAAAATAAAATTAGCACCATTTTTTCCTAAAAGAGGATTGGTTACGTCATTTACTATATGAATTTTATAATTTATTTTTTGAAGGCTAGATAAATCTATATTATCTATTTTAAAAACATCTTTTATTAGCGGATGACTGATTGTTTTTCTATTTTTGTCAAAAAATTTAGCTCCTAGGGCATTCAAAATCCCAAGTCCCATTTCTGAAACAGCACTTCCTCCTAAGCCAATATATAAATTTGAGATGTTTATATCATTAAGCTTAATAAGTATCTCGCCAATTCCAAAAGAACTTCTTTCAAAGATATTTTTTGAGTTTATAAATTTATAGCCAACTATATCACTACTTTCTAAATACGCATTGTCTTTATAGTCAATCAATACTTTTACTTTTCTTTTATGAAAATTAAGATCATCAATAATAAATTTAACTTCTCTTGTTTGGACAATTTGATTAATTACATCTAAAAATCCTTCTCCGCCATCGCTAATAGGGAAATAATCTGAATTTTTTAGCTCCGAAGCAAAAAACTTTCCTATATCTGATGAAGAAATGGAATTTTTAAATGAATCTATAATTATCAAGAAGTCTTTCATTATAAAAATTAAAGCATTTTCTTAAGAAACAATTCGGCTGGTTGATCAAAAGGCGAATTTTCTAAAAAGAATACTCCATTATCGATATATCCAAGTTTTCTATATAAAAATTGGGCTTTTTCATCAACTTGAGTAGAAAGCATGACTATCTTAAAATTTTGTTTTCTCATTTTTTCTTCAAATTCTTTTAAAGCTCTTGTTCCTAGACCTTTATTGCGTTCTTTTTCATCAATTATTAAATGTTGAATAAAAGGAATTTTTTCCCAAAGAATTGTAAAAAGTAAGATTCCTTTCTTTACGCCTTTTTCTTCAACAATATAACCAAAATTGCCCTTTTCCATTTTCTCAAAAATTCCTAGACTCATTCTTGGAAGAAGCCTTCTAACAAAAGCAAAATCATCTAGTTTCATATATCTTAAAATTGTAATATTCTCATCCATCTTAAATACCAAAACCTTTCTTATTCATCAAAATTTTTATATTAAACACTCACATTTTCTTAAAAAACCTTGCAAAAACTAATTATTTTCCCTTATTTTCCCTTTATCAACTTTTAATTTAATGAGTAATAAAGCATATCTAATTGTAATATACACTAAAGCTAAAATAGCGAAAGCCAAAACAAAATTGCCTAAATATAGATTATAAGTTTCAATAAAATAATTTATCAAAAGACCCATTCCAAGAGACAAGCCGTTTGCAATTAGAGATAAAACAATAAATCTTTTTGATTTTAAGATTAATGAAAGTAATATTCCTTCAAGTAAAAAAACAATAATCTCACCTACTATAAGAATAATTAACGAATAATGATTATTAATATAGATTAAATTAAACGTTAAATTTGAAATAATATTTAAAAGTATTAATAAAGAAAAAGTAAAAAGATTTTTCTTTTTTGAAAATTCAAAGTAGATTGGTGTTTCGATAAGTAAAACTTCAAATAAAGGTAAAAGCAATTCAAACATCGTTATAATTTTACCTTATTTAATAAACATAAGTTTATTATTTTCTTTAACATCTTGTTTAAAAGTATTAAGACCTTTAAAATGAAGGTATGAAAAGAAGAAATTTTTTAATAATTTTGTTAGCACTTCCATTTCTAATGTCTAATTCACCTGCACCTGGTCAAGAGCCAGATAATGTTGATGCGATATTTAATTCTAGTCAATTCGAAATTGTAGGTGATAGACTTCATTTACCATACGTAAATAATACAGGAAAATTCATTGAAGATATCAATACAAATACAAGTCTAGTTACTTTTGAATTGTCTGATTATGTGGACGATGATTTTAGATTAATTCCACCAAATGCTGAAGTAACATTAGTTTCTGAACCTATTGAAGATCTAGAATCCTTAAAAGACATTAAAACACTAAATCTTACTTTTTGGGCTTATGATTACTCAACTTCCGAATCTAGACTTGAAGATTTAAAAATCACTTCAAAAATATATAATCAAAGTGAAGACACTACTTCCGTTTCAATAAATTATACCTATCTTAATTTAGATGATTACGAACCATATTCGGTATATTTTTATACAAAAGCCGATCTCTATTATCAATACGATACGATTCAAAGTGGTTTTGCTGAACCATACTCCAGAGAAAGTTTTACAACTACATTAAATTTTAAAGGCGATTATACTTCTATCACCGAAAAAGATTTATTCTACGCAATCGAAATGAACAATTCTTTCTACAATAATGGCGGTTATACCAACGCTTTCATTGCTCTTATTGCTATTGGAATTGCAATCATCATCGCTATTTTTGCTCTTATCATCTTAACTTCTGTTTGCATTAAGAAAATTTCTTTAAAAAGAATGCAGGCAAAGTATAAGAAAAACCAAAAATAAATTTTGATAAAATAAATAAAATACAAATAAAGGGGTTATTATGGCTAAAAAAACACTTCACGAACGTTTATATGAAAGAAAGATTCATAAACCAAATTCATTTTTATATGGAACAATCTATCATCTTGGGAAACTTATTTTTGTTAAAAAATATGGAATGACTTGGAAGATAGAAGACGATCCACGAAAAGAAAAAGAACCGGTTGTTGTTATTGCAAATCACGCTTCTAGAAATGATTTTTTATTCGCCGCTATACCTTTATATCCATTAAAGTTTAATTTTATGGCTGCTTATAATGAATTCTTTAGAATTAACTTAGCTCATCTTTTTAGAGTAATGCAACTCATCCCAAAAAGACAATTCTATCAAGATTCATATACTGCTTTAGAAACAATTCGTTTAGTCAAAAATTTAAAGTGTAATTTAGTATTTTATCCTGAAGGATTATCTTCCATAGGTGGAGCAAATCAACCTTGCGCCCCAGGAACTGGAAAATTATTAAAAACTTTAAAAGCACCAGTTTATACTGTTGTTACAAGTGGAGCATATTTATTGCAACCAAAATATAAATTCGGACTTAAAGAAAGATATTCAAAAACTGAAACTCATATTAAAAAACTTTTTTCGAAAGAAGATTTAGAAAAACTTACTCCTGAAGAAATTCAAGAGAAAGTTGACAAAGCTTTATATAACGATGATTATGAGTGGGCAAAAAACAATCACATTGTTTATAAAGATAATAAAGAAGGCATTGCTATCGATCTTGAAGCGCTTCTTTATAAATGTCCAAAATGTGGACATGAATTCGAGATGGAAACTCATGATAATGTAATACGCTGTAAACACTGTGGAAATGAAGCTTATATCGAAAATGATTACACAATTCATCCTAAAACTTCTGAAGATATTATTCCTACAACTCAAAAAACCTGGTTTGATTGGATTAGAATTAAAGAAAGAGAAGCTATCGATAATGATCCAGACTATAAATTTGAAGTTGAAACAACTTTAGGAATTTTACCTAAATACCACTATTTAAAACTTGGAAAAACCGCTATTGATGTTGGAAAAGGTAAGCTTACTTTATCCAAAAAATATGGATTTAGTTATGTTGGAACTTTAAATGGCGAACCTTATGAAATTCATATGTCCAATAAAGATTTATATACCTTTGTCATGTGTTATAACGCTGATATAATTCATTTCTTCTATAAGGGTGAATTAAGACAATTTACTTTTGATAAAAAAGGAATGGCAGCTAAAGTTTTACTAATTCAAAACGAACTTCATAGAGCTGAAGGCGGACACTGGCAAATGCTCAAAAACTTCGACTATGATCCTAAAAAATGTTTTGAATAACATTTAAATTTTATCTATAAAGTTTTAGTTCTATTTTCTTCGTTAGTTTGAAATGTATCTTGTTTATCTTCTTCTAGATTGATAGACAAGATTTTTCTTTTCTTAAAATATTTAGTGTCTTGTTATTATTTTATTGACTCATTTTTTAAATTGGTCCCAATAAAAGGGACTTCGAAAAAATCTTTAAAATTCTTTCTTATTATATAATCAATATAATTTCCGATTGCTAAAGCAAAGACATGATACCCCATTGGATTAGGATGGAACCCCATTGCAAACTTTTTTCTAGCTTCTTCATCATAAATAGGGCCATAATTAGTTAGATCAATTAAATACATATAAGAAAACATCTTAACTACTTTTTTCATCTCTTCAGAGACATAATAAGCCATTTCGTCTTTTTCTTTAGATAAATGATCTATTTGTAAAGATACTAAAAAAATTCGCGCATCTTTTTGTAGTGTTTTTAACTTTGACAAGACTTTTCCCATATATCCAAAATAAGTTTCAGGATTATTTTCAGAGTGTAAAGGGTCAATATCTTTACTGCTTCCGACTTTTTGGTTAAAAACGTATAAATCGTTATTTCCTAAACAAACGATATACGCCTGTCTTTTTTGCCAAAAATTATTTGCATCGGCCCATGAATCGTAAAATTCTTTAAAAGTCATTCCACCACGAGAGTAATTATAATATTTAGTCCCAGTTAATCTTTCTAAAATAGAAGGCCAAGAATACTCATACATATCATGATAAGAGATATTTCCATCTTTATCAGTTGATTCAAATTCCCCACTTGATAAAGAATCGCCAATTACCCCTATTTCTTTAAAAATAGATGCAAAACCACAAGTTTCTTTAATAATATCTAATGGTTTTTCATCATTACCAATTTCAAATATCTTACTATTCATCATTTTCATTACCTCTTCTCTTATCCCATTCTAATCCAGTTACTTTTGTTAAATCTAATCCTTTAGTTTCTCCAACTTTTCTTAGCATTACAATAACAGCTCCAGCTAAACCAGGAATAGTTAAAGAAAGGTAGAAATATCCAAAATATTCAACAGGAATTAAAGGTACAACAATCATCATAATAATTGATGCAACACCGCCAACAATACCATTTAATAAAGTATTTATAACTGTAACTGAACTTCTTAAATTAGTAGGAGCTGATTCAGAAAACATAATAGAACCAATAGTATCTCCTGCGCCCCAATAAGATCCCATGAAACCTCCTATAAGGAACCCAGTTAAGAAAGGTGTCCAGCTTAGCATTGATGATGCGATAAAAAGTGAATAACAAGTCAGTGATGATAATCCCATAGAGATAATTGTTATCTTGCGACCGAATTTATCACTAATTAGACCACTTATAAAGGTAGCTAAAGCATTGCCAACAGGATAAAGATATAAGGCATAAGTAATCTCTTCTTCTGTCATATGTGCGCTTTCTGCCATGACCGTGTTATAACTTGAAGTTGCTAATGAAGCAAAATAAAAGAAGATACAAGCAATGATTAGCCATCTCAATTGATGATGTTTAAATGCAAATTTTACTGCATTAATAATTCCACCTTGAGAGTTATTTAACTTTTCTTCTTTGCTTTTTCTTTCTCTTTCTTCAATTGGTGTTCTTAAATATTTAATTCTATTAACTAAGAAAGTATTGGTTTCTTTTGCGCATAATAACGCTATAAAAGAAAGTGTAAAACCAATTAGTGCAGGCACTAAATAAACCAAATGCCATTTAGAAGAGACGTTTTGCATCAATGTTTCGCGAAGTAAAGGAATGAGTAAAGTTCCTAAAATCGCAATCGACTTAACAAGTGAATAATTCCTTGCTCTAGTTTTTTCGTTAGAACATTCTAGAATATAAACGGCTTGCATATCATGAGAAACCATAAATCCCATGAGCGTTCCACCTATCATATAAACAACTATTTCTTGCGATAGATAAACAATAAATAAACCTAACGCCATACAAAATGTATTTAATACTAAGAAAGGTTTTCGCCCAAATCTATCAGCCAATGGTCTATAAAGAACCATTAAAAGTGAAACTGGGTAAGTTATAAAACCTAGTGCTGAAAAAATGGATAACCCTTGTCCATAATCCATCCCCATATTTTGAACAAAAAATTCATTTACAATGTTAGATTGAAATTGAATTGAAATTGTTGAAGCAATTTCATCGGTGATAAAAACAAGAGATAAAATCATAAAAAGATAAATTAAATAAAATTTACTCTCTTTGAATTTTGATTGTTTTTCTCGTCTTTTAAGTTCTTTTGCTTCTTTAATTCTCAATTTTTCGTATTTAATTTGATCCATTTTTATTACCTCCATATTGAAAATTAAAAACCATGAAATTTTTGGTCATATTTGGTGTGATATCCATTTCTTTCCTTAAAACTTCTAAAACTTCTAAAAAGCCTTTAGAAGTTGAACACCTTTCCAAAAGGGAATTCTTTTTAATTAATTTAAACCAAAAAATATTCAGGACTATTTCATCTATTGCTAAGCTTGAAATTGCTTGATTCTTAGTATAAATAGAAACAGATTTATCCCCGATATTTTCACCAATAAAAGTATCGTTATTGTCGATAATTAAACTAATTCTTCGGTATGGAAATAAATTAGATGCATCTTTAACTTTATAAGTAAATATTTCAGCATTATCTAAAGTTATATCTTCAAAAGAAAAGATATAAACCTTAACTCCTCTTCTTAACGCTTTTGAAAGATCATCTCTAAGATAAGCAAAATCTTGCTTCCAGATAGATAAAGATATTTCTTTTTTTGCTAACTTTATTTTTTCTTTTGCTTTCTCTATAAAATTATCAAAACCTCGAATGTTAAAGATAAATTCATTATCGTTATCTTTTTTAGAAAGCAGTTTTAAATTTGTTTCAGCATTTAAAAGATTTTTGCGATTTTCATTATCTATTTTTTCAAGCGCTTTATTATAATCAAGTGCCACATAATAATTTACTGCACCCGCGCTTTTAATGATAAAACCTTTGTTTAATAATCTTTCAATAACATCATAAACTAGAGACCTAGATACTCCAGAAAGCTTAGCAATTTCATAACCATTTAAAGCCTTATTTTGAAGCAAAGTGACATATACTTTAGCTTCGTTTAAAGAAAAGCCAACTTTAGTTAAGAATTCGTATGTGCCATTATTAGTAATACTGTTCATTACGACTAATATAAAAATTAATTATGCTTCTTGCAATAGTTATAATGATTATAACTATAAGATATTTAAAATAATCGGTTGTAAAATAATTAAAAACAGAACTATAAGTTCTAAGCAATAATGTCTTAAGTAGTTGCAAGGAAAAATAACCAAACAAATAATTACTTTACGCCTAATTTTCCTATTTCCTTCTATTCGAACTTCCGAGGATTCCTCGGTAGTTGATTTATCAAGCTCATTATCTTTTAAAATATTTTTAATATGTAATCCCAATATTATCAATAGAAACATCAAAAAGTCTTGCCATCTCTTTTTGTGTTAACCAAACAGTATTATCATTTAGATTTTCTAAGCAGCAAAGGTAATTAAAGAATCTACTCAAATTATGCCAATAATAGCCTCTATTTTACCTGATTTAGCCTACGTTAGATCTAAGGTTGCATCAACATTCACTTCTAACGTACTACCTTGAACTTATCTAACGTATCTAAGGTAAAACTGACGTGAGCCAAATCTAGACAAAAAAAGTCTGCACACCCCTAGTCATCGACTAAGAATGTATCAGACATGTCGTTCTAATATGGCAATAAATACCAATTGTGATGCACTTGCGACCCCTACATAAGGTGTAAGTTATATCTATAGTTCTACCTATATTTTCCTAAGTACTTTTCTTCACCTGCTAGTCTTGTTTTCACTGCTTCACTTTTAGTCTTAAATCTACCAAGAATATGAGCTTTTCTTTGAAATATAATTTGAGCTACCCATAGACTTGTATCTTTATCAAAATGAACCCCTCGAACTCCTGAGGTATTGCTTTTATTGAGCTTCCTATCTTTCTTAATTCCGCACTTCATAGTTCCATCAACTAATCCACGATCTAAAGTAGGAAGGGGCGCTTTATTTTCTTCGTTCTTGCATCCGCAAGATACTGTAACTCGTGATTGACAGCTTGCGCATTTGGAGTAAATAACCCAAGTGTAATGTCTTCGATAGGATTTTTAGCAAGATAATCTTATCTTATTTATAAAAATGATAAAAAGGCTCAACTATTGAAGTTGAGCTTTTATTTTTCTAAAAATTTTAATATATCTTAAGTTACTTGATCTTTTATGTCTTCATTTAGTATTTCATGACGTGCATTTTTATATATTTTTAAATCAATCTTATCGTATCCTAGTTTCTTATATTGTTTTATTAGATGTTTACGAGTCTTAGAATTATTAGAAACTGGATCATCTTCACCAACCAATACATAAATATCTAAATTTTTATCTACTTTTTTAATATTTCTATTTTTATGAATTGTTGCTAATCCTTTTATTAAATAAAGATAAAAACCATTACTACATTCATAGTTACAAGCTTCATCATTTATATACTTAATAACATTTTCTTTATTATATGAAATCCAGTCAGCATTATATTCTTTATCTTTAATGGAATTTGAGTATTTACCAATCGTTAGTTATTTTAATAATTTTGCTGGTTTATTAAAATTTCTTTTATTAACAATTAATTTTGCTAGCATATAACCAATACTAGCGAGTCTCATTTTTCCACTCGCACTAATTAAAATTAATTTTTTAGTAGAAGATTTATGACGTTGAATCATATTTTGACTAATAAATAAGCCCATTGAATGCGAAATAATATATATTTCTTTTTCATATTTATTATATAAATCACAATATAGTTCAAAAATAGTATCTGCCATTTTGTCAAAAAAATCTTTTACAACAATTCCATAATCATTATTAGTAACATTATTTCCTTGTCCATAGTGTTTTAACAATATACTTGATAAGAATTCTTATTTAAAATTGTTGCTAAATAATCATATCTATTAGAATGTTCTTGCATTCCAGTAACAATAATTACAATTTTTTTAAAATTTTCACATTCCTAAACGTGTCATTTTAAAACATCGCCATATGAATTTTCAAAAGAAAACACTTTTTTCATATAAGTCTTCCTAGAAATATATTTAATTATTAGATTAAATTATTTTTAAAATATATAAATCTTTAAAAATTAAAAGCCAGAGGAATATAAATCTCAGCAAAACACTATTAAAATTAATAGCCCTGAATACATGCATATATGTGCACATTGTACCAAAGTAAAATTTCTTAATAGCACTTTTATTTTCATAATAAGACAAGATTTATAAGATTTGCGTTATTATATTTCTCCTTTCTTTACACGCAACAAGTTTAACGAGGTGTCTCTTGGTACTCTACAGTTTTCTGAAAATATGATATATTCAGTACCTTTTCCTATTGTTGCTGCGCTGTAATTTAAGTTATATTTAAACATACGATAACCTTTATAGAGATTACGTATAAAATTAGATCTATCATAAGTAACAACCCATTTTTGATTATCAATTGTTGATATGGCTTTAAATATATCACAATGATCTTTATCATCATAATAATTCATATACAATCCCTTTCCTTTATCAAAATAAGGAGGGTCAAAGTAAAAAAACGACTTATGATCCAAGATATCCTTAATGGAATATACTAAATCAACAGCATCCATATTATGAAGATCTATTTTATCTGAGAAACTTGCAATCTCAGTTATACGATTAATTAAATTCTCCTTATTATATCTGGCATCAATCAGGAAATTTCCTGTTTGTTCCTGACCACCAATAACGCCACCCTTAATGATTCCAGAACGGTTAGTTCTATTTAAGAAAAAAGTAGAAAATCCCAATGTTAATAAATCAACACTCTCTTTATTCTTTTGAATTTCCCTCTGCTGGTGCCAGACATCCATAGTAACAGGAGTGTCTTTTATTAATTTACAAAATGTATCAGTATCATTGAGTATAGAATACCAAAATGCAAACAATGAA
>CASERQ010000003.1 GCA_949290395.1 uncultured bacterium
AACTATGTTACAACCAAAAAGAACAAAGTATAGACGTCCACATATCATTAGATATGAAGGATTATCTAAAGGTGGTAATACTGTTGCTTTCGGCGAATTTGGTCTCCAAGCAACTAGCGGTAATTGGGTAAGCGATAGACAAATCGAAGCTTGCAGAGTCGTCTTATCAAGATATACAAAACGTGAAGGTAAAATTTATATTAGAATTTTTCCACACTTAGCAAAAACTAAGAAACCTGCTGAAGTCCGTATGGGTTCTGGTAAAGGTAATCCAGAATACTGGGTAGCAGTCGTTAAAAAGAATAGAATTATGTTTGAAATTGGTGGTGTAGCTCCTGAAATTGCTAAAGAAGCATTAAGACAAGCAAGCTATAAGTTACCACTCAATGCAAAAGTTGTTGAAAGAAATAAGGAGGACAAATAGTTTATGAAGATTAAAGATGTCAGAGAAATGACTTCTGAAGAATTGAATAACGAAGTTTACTCCTTAAAAGAACAATTATTCAACTTAAGAAGAAAGAAAGCAGTCGGTCAACTCGAAAACTTAGCTGAAATCAAAAGAGTCAGAAAAGATATTGCTCGTGTATACACTGTTTTAAGAGAAAGAGAACTCGGCATGAGTAAGGAAGGTAAGTAATTATGGACCACAGAAAAAGAATTACTGGTGTTGTTATCTCTGCTAAAACACCAAAGACAATTACCGTAATGGTTGAAGGATATAGAAAACATCCTAAATATAAGAAAAGAGTTCAATTCAGACATAAATACTATGCTCATGATGAATTAAACAGCGCAAAAGTCGGAGATGTAGTTACAATTGAAGAATCTAGACCACTCTCAGCATTAAAGAGATTTAGACTCATCTCAATTGATAAAAAAGCAGTTGAAGACGTTAAAATCGTTGATAGTGAAGAATTAAAAGAAGTTCTTCACGAAGAAAGCGCTGAAGAAAATAAGGAGGCCGAATAGTTATGATACAAACAGAAACAAACCTTGTTGTAGCTGACAATAGCGGTGCTCGTGTAGTTAGAGTATTCAGAATCTATGGCGGTAGCCACAGAAAATCATGTTCAGTTGGTGATATCGTTCAATGTGCTGTTAAAGATGCTATTCCTAATGGCAAAGTTAAAAAGAGCGATGTTGTTAAAGCAGTTATCGTAAGAACAAGTTATCCAATTGAAAGAAAAGATGGATCAACAATCAGATTTGATGACAACGCTTGCGTTATTATCAATGAAGATAAAACACCAGTTGGAACTCGTGTATTCGGTCCAGTTGCAAGAGAACTTCGTGAAAAAGGCGAAGCATTTATGAAGATCGTTTCTCTTGCAAATGAAGTCTTATAAGGAGGTAAAAATGATGAAACTTAAAAAAGGCGATAAAGTTATTGTTATCTCTGGAAAAGACAAGGGCAAAGTTGGCAATATCCAAAAAGCTTTACCAAAAGAAAATAAAGTTATTGTCGATGGCGTCAATGTTAGAAAAAAACATATTAAGCCAACTCAAGCTAACCCAGAAGGTTCAATTCAAGAAATCTTTGCTCCAATCCATGTAAGTAATGTTATGTACTATGATGAAAAGAGCAAAAAAGCTTCAAGAATTGGCTATAAAGTTAACAAAGATGGCAAAAAGATCAGAGTCTTAAAAGCCACTGGCAAAGAAATTAATTAAGGAGATTGTTATGGCAGAAACAAAGAAAACTACAGCTACAGCAAAGAAAACAAGTAAAGTTGCTCCTAGTAAAGAAAGCAAAGTTACTGTTAAAGAAGCTGCAACTTCTAAGGGACATAAAGCTCCAGCTAAACATACAAGATTACTTGATTTATATAACAACGAAATCAGAGCAAATCTCGTTAAAGAATTCGAATATAAATCAGTAATGGAAGCACCAGCTTTAAATAAGATTGTTGTTAATATTGGTGTTGGTGATGCAACTCAAGACAAAAAGAGACTTGAAGAAGCAGTTGAAGAACTCGCTCTCATCACTGGCCAAAAACCAATCATTACAAAAGCTAAGAAATCAATCGCAACCTTTAAATTAAGAGAAGGTGAACCAATTGGATGTAAAGTTACATTAAGAGGAATCAGAATGTATGAATTCTTCGATAAACTTGTCTCCATTGCTCTCCCAAGAGTTAGAGACTTCCGTGGTGTTAGCAAGAACTCATTTGATGGAAGAGGAAATTATACTTTAGGTATTAAAGAACAATTAATTTTCCCAGAAATCAACTATGATAAAGTTCAAAAAGTAAGAGGTATGGATATCATCATTGTTACAACAGCTAAGAGTGATGAAGAAGCCTATTCCTTATTAAAGGCTCTTGGAATGCCTTTCAATAAATAAGAGGTAACATTATGGCAAAAACTAGTTTAAAGGTTAGACAAGCAAGACCTCAAAAATTCAAGGTCAGAGAATATACACGTTGCAAAAGATGTGGAAGACCTCACGCAGTTTATTCAAAGTTTGGTCTTTGCAGAATTTGCTTAAGAGAACTCGCTTATAAAGGCGAAATCCCAGGATTAAAGAAATCTTCTTGGTAATTAGGAGGAATAGACGATGCATCAAGATCCAATAGCAGATATGCTTACTAGAATCAGAAACGCTAATGCTTTACATCATGAAACAGTTTCTATCCCTTCTAGTAAATTAAAAGTTAATATTGTTAAAATTTTACTTTCTGAAGGTTTTATCTCTTCTTATAAAGAAGTAAAAACTAAAGAAGGCCATAAAAATATTGAAGTTACTTTAAAATATGGTCCAAATGGTGAAAAAGTCATCACAGGACTTAAAAGAATTTCAAAACCAGGACTTAGAGTCACAGCTGATAGCAAACACATTCCATTCGTTTTAAAAGGTCTTGGAATTGCTATCATCTCAACAAGTAAAGGTTTATTAACCGATAAAGGTTGTAGACAAAATAACGTCGGTGGCGAAGTTATTTGCTACGTTTGGTAATAGGAGGTAAGGTTTATGTCACGTATTGGTAATAAAATTATCACTATTCCAGAAGGATTAAATATTACTATCGGCGAAGGATTTGTCGATATTAAAGGTAAATTTGGTGAAGACAAGATCGAATTTGATAAATCAGTTCTTTCTGTCGAACTTAAAGACAACATCTTAACTGTTAAAAGAGCAAATGATGAAAAAAGAGTCAAAGAAATGCATGGTACAATTCGTGCTTTAATCAATAACGCATGTATTGGTTGTCATGATGGTTTCACTAAAAAACTCGCTATCGTCGGTATCGGTTATAGAGCAGAAATTAAGGGTAAAGATCTCGTTTTATATGTAGGTTATTCTCACCCAATCACAATTACTCCTCTTGATGGAGTTACTGTCAAAGTTATTGAATCTAAAGCAAAAGATGTTAACGCATTTGTTGAAGTTTCTGGAAGCGATAAATTCAAAGTTGGACAAGTTGCTGCTCAAATTAGAGAAACTCGTAAACCTGAACCATATCTTGGTAAAGGTATTAGATACGTTGATGAAGTCATCTTACGTAAAGAAGGCAAACGTGCTGGTAAGAAATAATAGGAGTTAAAGTGTATGATTAGTAAATTTGATAAGAACGCTGCTAGAGTTAGAAAACACGTTAGAGTTCGTAACAAAGTTAGTGGTACAGCTGAAACTCCTAGACTTTGTGTCTTTAGAAGCAATAAAAACATCGAAGTTCAAGTCATTGATGATGTTAAAGGTGTAACACTTGTTGCTTCTTCATCCGTTCAATTAAAATTAACAAACGGCAATAACGTAGAAGGCGCTAAAGCTGTAGGTGCTGATATTGCTAAAAAATGCTTATCAAAGGGAATTGAAAACGTTGTCTTTGATAGAGGCGGATACATTTACCATGGTCGTGTTAAAGCTTTAGCTGAAAGTGCTAGAGAAAACGGCTTAAAATTCTAAGGAGATAGCTTATGGAAGAAAATAAAGTTGTTGAAAATCCAACAGTTGAAGAAGTAAAAGCAGAAGAAAATAACGCTACTTCCTCAGAAAACGCAGCAAAAGCTCCTGAAAAGAGAAAATTCAATAAGAATAAGAAATTTAACAAAGGTCCAAGAAAGGAAATTGTTAAAGAATATGAAGAAAGAGTTGTTGCAATCAACAGAGTTACCAAAGTTGTTAAAGGTGGTAAGAGAATGAAATTCTCTGCACTCGTTGTTGTTGGTAACAATAAAGGTAAATTTGGATTTGCTACTGGAAAGAGTGGCGAAGTCCCAGATGCAATCAAAAAAGCTGTTGATAAAGCAAAAAGAAATCTTATCAATGTCGAAATCGTTAATGGTGGTACATTAGCTCATGAAATCATTGGTAAATTTGGTGCAACTACAGTCTTCTTAAAACCAGCTCCTGAAGGTACTGGAATTATTGCTGGAGGTCCTGTTAGAGCTATTTTAGAACTTGCAGGTGTTAAAAATATTTACTCCAAAGTTCATGGAAGTAGAACAAAGATCAATATCATTAGAGCTACAGCAAATGCTTTAGTTAATGAAAAAGACTACAAAACAACTATGAACTTACGTAAAGGAGGAAACGCTGATGTTAAATAATCTCAAACCTACTGAAGGAAGCAGAAAAGATAAAACAAGACGCTGCAGAGGAATTGGAAGCGGACTTGGAAAAAATGGCGGAAGCGGAAGCAAAGGTCAAAATTCTAGAAGCGGTGGCGGAGTTAGACTCGGATTCGAAGGTGGTCAATTACCTTTATTCAGAGCTATCCCAAAAAGAGGATTCAAAAATCACATGCGTAAAGAATACGCAACAATCAACGTTTCAGTTTTAAACAGATTTAATGATGGCGATGAAATTGATTTAACAAAATTAGTTTCTCTTGGCATTGTTAATAAAGAGTTCGATGGATTAAAAGTTTTAGGAGAAGGGGAACTTACTAAAAAAGTTACTGTCACTGCAACTAAATTTTCAAAATCTGCTCAAGAAAAAATAGAAAAGTGTGGCGGAAAAGTAATTTTTAGTAAATAATATATAGGTTAGAATTTATTTATTATTACTAAGGATTCTCCATGAAAAAATTTATCGAAATTTTTAAAAATAAAGAAGTCGTTAATCGTATATTTTTTACGATAATGATTCTTTTTGTCTTTAGAATAGGTTGTGCAATACCAACCCCTGGAATTGACGCAAGCGAACTTACGAGTCAACTTACTACTAACTCGAATAACATGCTTGCGTTAATGAACCTTTTAGGTGGGGGCGCGTTGCAGAACTTTTCTATCTTCGCTCTAGGCGTCTCGCCTTACATTACTGCCCAAATTATTATTCAACTCTTAAGTATGGATGTTTTACCTGCTTTAACTGAGTTAAATAGACAAGGGCAATATGGCCGAAGAAAAATTGAGATGGCAACCCGTTATCTCACACTTATGCTTGCCGCTGTTCAAGCATATGGAATTATCCAAACAGCTCTTAATACATCGTGGATCACTTTCACGATGGAAGAGAATTTCTTAAATTATGCCTACATTGTTACAGTCATGGTAGCTGGAGCAATGCTTGTCATGTGGCTTGGTGATCAGATCACAACAAAAGGTATTGGTAATGGTATTTCTGTCATTATCTTTGCTGGTATTGTTTGTTCACTCCCAAGTCAAATTGGAACAGCCTTTAACAGATGGGTCCTTGAATCATGGAATCATGGAAACGTTGAAGCAACAAAAGGTGTCTTCCAATTCGTATTATATGTCCTTGCATTTATTGCAATTATCGCGTTTGTTGTCTTCATCGAACTTTCTCGTAGAAAGCTCCCTGTACAACATGCAACACGTACTGGAACCAGTGAAAAACTCGCAAAAGCAAGCTTTTTACCTATAAAAGTTAACTCTGCTGGAGTTATCCCTGTTATCTTTGCTAGCTCAATTTTAATGGCTCCAAGTGTTATTGCTACTTTTATCTCTAGTGATGCAGCAAATGCCGAATGGTTAAGAATCTTCCAATATAACCAACTCGTTGATACTGGAGGAGTTATGATGCCATGGGGACTTATAATTTATATTGTTTTGGTGTTTGCGTTTACTTTCTTCTACGCAAACTTACAAATAAATCCTGCTCAACTTGCAGAAAACTTCCAAAGAAATGGAAGCTATATTCCAGGAATTAGACCTGGTATCGAAACTGAAAAGTATGTTAGAAAAGTACTTAATAGAGTTACTTTAATTGGTGCTTTATCTCTCTCATTTATCAGTGCTTTACCAGTTGTCTTAACTTTAACAGGAGTATTTGGTAGCGACCAATCTCTTGCTTTAGGTGGAACTGGTATGATCATTGTTGTTGGTGTTGCTCTTGAGCTTAACAATCAAATTAATGGTCTTATTGCAGGTAAGAGTTATGATGAAGTCATTGGAGGTATGTAAAGCTTAGATTATGAAGAATATTATTTTAATGGGTCCACCAGGGGCTGGAAAAGGAACAAATGCTAAACGTATTGCAAGTTTTTATAACATCCCACATATTTCTACCGGAGATATGTTTAGAGAAGCTATAAAAAATAAGACTAGTCTTGGAGAACTCGCTGATTCTTATATATCTAAAGGTTTATTAGTTCCAGATGAAGTAACAATTGGTCTTGTTAAAGAAAGATTATCAAGAGATGATTGTAAAGAAGGCTACCTTCTTGATGGTTTCCCAAGAACCATGGTTCAAGCGGAAGCTTTAACTGAATTATCAACAGAAATTGGAAGACCAGTTACAAATGTATTAAACATCGTTGTCTCAGAAGATATCTTAGTTGATAGAATCTGTGGAAGACGTGTTTGTAAAGTATGTGGCGCCCCATATCACGTCAGAAATTTAAAACCAAAAGTTGAAGGAGTTTGCGATCTTTGCGGTGGCGAACTTGTTCAAAGAAAAGACGATAATGAGGAAACTTTAAAGTCAAGACTTGGTGAATACCATAAAATGACTGAGCCACTTATTGAATACTATACAAAACTTGGTGTTGTAACAGACATCGATGGCACAAAAGAGTTAGATTTACTCTTTGAAGACATTAAAGCAATTTTAAAATAAGGAATAGTAATGAAAATTATCATTAAAAGTCCACGAGAAATTGCCTTAATTAAAAAAGCAGGAAGTATAATAGCCGACTTATTCGACTATTTAAAGGTTCATACTAAGGAAGGAATTTCTACTAAAGAGCTAGATAAACTTGCTGAAAGTTTCATACGCTCTCATGGTGGAATTCCTACCTGCAAAGGTTATGAAGGATTTCCTGGTGCAATTTGTATTAGTGTTAACGATACTCTTCTTCATGGTATCCCATCTAAAAAGATTATTCTTAAAAACGGGGATATCGTAAGTTATGACGTATGTGTAACTTATGAAGGGTATGTTGCTGATGCTTGTAGAACCTTCCCAGTTGGGGAGATAACAAGTGAAGCAAAGAGATTGATTGATGTTACAAAGAATTGTTTCTTTGAAGCAATCAAACTCGTAAAACCGGGTGTTCATCTTGGTGATATCTCTAATAAAATCTATGAAACTGGCACAAAAGAGGGTTATACACTAACTCGCGATTATGGCGGACATGGAGTTGGTAGAGAGATGCATGAAGATCCATTTGTCTTAAATTATGGAGAAAAAGGAGTTGGACCTATCTTAAAAGAAGGCATGGTTATTGCAATTGAACCTATGCTTAATGAAGGAAAAGTCGATCTTTATACTCTAGATGATGGATGGACTGTTAAAACCTTAGATGGAAAACTTAGTTGTCACTATGAAAACACGGTAGCGATAACTAAAGATGGCTGTGAAATTTTAACTTCAGAAAAAGGGGAATTAATTTAATGGCAAAACAAGATGTTATATCCGTTGAGGCGGTAGTTACAGAAGCTTTACCTAATTGTAATTTTAAGGTAAAACTAGAAAACGACGTAGTAATCCATGCCACTGTTTCTGGTAAAATCCGTATGCATTACATTCGCATTTTACCGGGAGATAAGGTTACCGTTGAACTCTCGCCTTATGATTCATGGTAATTTGTTCAAATCCAAAGCACAAACAAAGACAAGGATAAGGAGAGGTAAGAGGTAATTTATGGCACGTATTGTTGGTGTTGATATTCCAAATGATAAAGTTATTGTTGTTAGCTTAACTTATATTTATGGAATTGGCCCTACAACCAGTAAAAAAATTGTAGAGGCTGCTAAAGTTGATCCACTTAAGAGAGTAAAAGATCTTTCTGAAGATGAAATTACTCGTATTAGAAGTGAAGTCGCTCACTATAAAGTTGAAGGTGACTTAAGAAGAGAAGTCTTACTTAACATTAAGAGACTTCAAGAAATTGGCTGCTATCGTGGAATCAGACACAGAAGAGGTCTTCCAGTTAGAGGTCAAAGAACAAAAACTAACGCTCGTACTCGCAAAGGTCCACGTAAGACTATTGCAAACAAAAAAGAGGCAGTTAAGTAATAGGAGGTAGAGAGAATGGCTAAGAAACAAACTACCCGTAAAAAGAAAATTAAAAGATCTTTTACTAAAGGTGTTGCTCATATTCACGCAACCTTCAATAATACAATCGTTACAATTACAGATGAAAACGGTAATGCAATCGCATGGTCCAGTAGCGGTGTATTAGGATTCAAAGGTGCTAAGAAATCAACTCCATTTGCTGCTCAAAGTGCTGCAGAAGCTGCTGGTAAAGCTGCATATGATCAAGGCATTAGAACAGTTGATGTTGATGTAAAAGGACCAGGCGCAGGTAGAGAAAGCGCAATCAGAGCTCTTTCAAACGCTGGATTACAAGTTACATCCATTGTTGATACTACACCAATTCCACATAATGGTTGCCGTCCACCAAAAAGAACACACGGTTAATAATTTAATAGGAGGATGTTTAAATGGCTGAAAATGAATTAAAGATTGCACACCCATTCGAAGAATGTGATTACAAAATCGAAGTTGCCGATAGCAATGAAAACTATTGTAGAGTAGTTGCAGAACCACTTGAAAGAGGTTTTGGTCTAACACTTGGTAATGCATTAAGAAGAGTTCTTCTTGCATCCCTTCCAGGAACAAGTGTTTACGCAATCGAAGTTAGAGGGGCAGTCCATGAATTCACTGCTTTAGAAGGCGTCGAAGAAGATTTAACACAAATCATCCTCAACCTTAAAGATTTAGTACTTAAAAGTGATACCATCGGTCAAGCAGATTATGAAGTAACTGTTGATAGAGGAGAGGGCGAATTTAAAGCTGGAGATATTGAACTTCCAACAGGTCTTGAAGTTGTTAATCCAAATTTAGTTATTGCTCACGTTGCTCAAGGTGGTCACTTAAATATGACTCTCCATATTAGAAATGGTAGAGGATATGCTACTAGTGAAGAAAACAAGACACTAGGACTTAACGCTAACACAATTGCTACAGATAGTAACTATTCACCTGTTACTAGAGTCAACTATAAAGTTGAACAAACTCGTGTTGGCCACGATCCAAGATTTGATAAACTCATTCTTGAAGTTTGGACAAATGGAAGCATCTCTCCTGTTGATGCAGTGGCTTTAAGTGCCAAGATGTTAATGTTCCACTTCGAAAACTTCTTACATTTAGATGATGATTTTGAAGATGTTACATTAATTAAAGATCCAATTCCACGTCAAGAAGAAACATTTGAAAATTTAAGCATTGAAGATCTCGACTTAAGTGTCCGTAGTTATAACTGCTTAAAGAGAGCTGGTATCGCTAACGTTCAAGAACTTACTCAAAAAACTGAAGCTGAAATGATGAAGGTTAGAAATCTTGGTAAAAAATCACTTCTTGAAGTTAAGAATAAACTCTTTGAAAAAGGCTTATTCTTCAAAGAAGGAAAAGATGAATAAGGAGTAAACTATGCAAATAGGTAGAAAAAATGTACATGGTAAAGGTGGCGTTAGATTTAAGACCCCTTATACCTCCAGCAAAAAGAAAGCCCAAGTTAGAAATCTTGTTACAGAATTAGTTCTTTTTGAAAAAGTTACTGTTACAAGAAGTATGGTTAAAGATGTTGTTAAAACATTCGATCACTTAGTTACACTTGCTAAAAAAGGTGATTTACATTCCCGTAGACAAGCTGCAGCTATTTTAAGAAATTACAACGTCGAAGATAAACCAGAAGCTCTTACAAAATTATTTGCTGAATTAAGCACAAAATTTGCTAAGAGAAACGGCGGATACTTAAAAGTTTATAAGCTTGCTAATAGAAAAGGCGATAACGCTCCTATTAGACTTCTTACATTTGCTGATTAATTTTTAAAGAAGAAATACTTAAGCTAGTTCGATTAACGAACTAGCTTTTTTAGTTGAATTAATTCTTTAATCTTTAATCTCTTTTTGATAGCATATTATTTAGCAAATTATGGATAAATTCGTTGTTTTTGATTTAGACGGAACATTAGTTGATACCCTTCCTGGCATTCAAAAAGGATTAAATATAACATTAAAAGAACTAAATTTTAATTATTCTTACTCTTTAAACAAAGTTAAAACTTTTATTGGAAGAGGAGCAAGAAGATTATTTGCTTTAGCCACTAAAAACAAAGGAAATGAAGAAGATTTTAAGCATTATTTAAGAAATTATGAAAAGTATCAATATGATGTTTCTGCTTTTGATGGCGTAATTGATACTTTAAAAGAATTAGAAAAAAGATCTTATAAACTTTTAATTTTTTCTAATAAACCAGATCATATTTTACAAAAACTTATTAAAGAAAAATTAAATGAAGCAAAGTTTTTAGTGATTCAAGGTCAAGATAACAATTATCCCCCAAAACCTGATATTACTCTTTTAAGTCTTATTTTAAATAAATATAATTTAGATATTAAAAATGGATATTATGTAGGAGATAGTATTGTTGATTTAGAAACCGCAAGAAATATCAAAATGAAAAATATCATAGTTTCTTATGGTTATGGTGATAAAGAAGAAATTTTAAAAGCAAAACCTGATTATTATATAGATAAATTTAGCGAAATTTTAAAAATATTATGACAGAACAAGAAGAATTAATTTTTGGTTTACATAGATATATGAGTAATGCTAGGAGCTATTTAGGAAATAACTCAGCTAGCGAAATTATAAAAGATCATAAATCTTTTGATGCGATCTGTTTTTGTTTTATTATGATTGATGAAATTATTAAAACATTACTTTCAAAACATCAAGAAATTATAACGTTATATCCTGATATTGATTTTAAAAAGGTTGCTACTTATAAAGACAGAGTCTTTATTGGTGACAACATTAATTACATTGAAATGGTAGAAATTATTAATAATGAGATACCATTAATTGAAAGCAAACTTATTAGCATGATTGGAGCATTTAAATATGGAAAATAAAGAAATTATTTCAAAATTAAGCGCAGAAGAAAAAGTAAGAGAATTAGGAGGAGATGATTCCTGGTATCTTTTTCCTTTTGAAGAATACGGATTAAAAAGAGTTCATTTTTCAGATGGTCCATATGGAATTAGGGAATGCTCGGAAAACGAAACTTTATTTGGTAAAGGCAAGCAATCAATTTGCTTCCCTACATCAAGTCTTACTGCTTCGAGTTTTGATAGAGACTTATTATATGAATTAGGTTCTGTTTTGGGAAAAGAAGCAAGAAGTAGAAATATCCACTGTATTTTAGGACCTGCAATTAATATTAAAAGAAGCCCACTCTGTGGAAGAAACTTTGAATATATGAGTGAAGATCCTTATTTAACAGGAGAACTTAGTGCATCATATATAAAAGGCGTTGAAGATGAAGGTATTGCAACCTCTATTAAACATTTTGCAATGAATAATCAAGAAACCTTTAGAATGACGATTAACGCTGTAACTGATATTAGAACTTTAAGAGAAATCTATCTTAAAGGTTTTGAGATTGCTATTAAAAAAGCAAACCCAGGCACTGTTATGTCAAGTTATAACAAAATCAATGGTGCTTATTCTTCAGAAAATCCTTACTTACTTGAAGACATCTTACGTAAAGAATGGGGCTATAAAGGAATTGTTATTTCAGACTGGGGAGCAGTAAACGATCCAGTTAAAGCAATTTATTCTGGACTTAATGAAATTATGCCTGTTGCTACAAAAGAGCAACATAAACTCTTAATGGCTGAATATAATAAAAGTGAAGTTTTCAGAAAGAAAGTTGATGAAAGTTTAGATTATACATTTAATTTCATTAAAAAATATCAAGATATTAAACCATATGATTTTGATATCGATAAAGGACATGAAGAAGCTGTTAGAATCGCTAAAGAATCAATAGTTTTACTCAAAAACGAAAACAATATCTTGCCTCTTAAAAAGAGAGAAAAAATCGCTTTTATTGGGGAATACGCTGCAATTCCTCATTATAAAGGTGGAGGAAGTAGTAATGTTTCAGCTTATAAACTTGTAACTCCATTAGGCGCAATTAACGAAAAAGATTTTAACGTAAGCTATGCAAAAGGTTTTAATATTTCAAACGATGAAATTGATTTAGAACTTGAAGAAGAAGCAATTGAGCTTGCTAAAACTTGCGAAAAAGTTGTTATGTTCTTAGGAACAAATAACGATGTTGAAAGCGAAAACTATGACCGTAAAAATATAGACTTATTCATCAATCAAATTGATCTTTTCTATAAGATTTATAAGATCAATCCTAATATCGTTGTTGTTTTACAAAATGGTGCTCCAGTTGAGATTCCTTTTGCTAAAGAAGTTAAAGGTATTCTTGAAGCTTATTTAGCAGGTGAAGGATGTGGCGAAGCAATAATTGATACTTTATATGGCGAAAATAACCCAAGTGGACACTTAGCCGAAACTTTCCCATTAAGACTTAATACTGTTCCAAGTTTCGCCTATTTTGCAAAAGATAGAAACATTGCAACATATCGTGAATCAATCTTTGTTGGATATCGATTCTTTGAGACTCGTGACCTTCCTGTTTTATATCCATTTGGTTATGGATTAAGTTATTCGAAATTCGAATATTCAGGATTTAATGTGGATTCTGCAGGCTTTTTGAAACAAAATAACTACAAATTGCGTCTGTCAGTTGATGTTTTAAATGATAGTGATGTCGATGGTAAAGAGGTTGTTCAAGTTTATATTACTAAACCTAATGACAAAATTTTTAACGCAAAATATGAGCTCGTAGACTTTAAAAAAGTATTAGTAAAAGCTCACGAGAAAGTAAAAGTTGAGTTTGAACTTGATGCTGAAGCTTTAAAATATTTTGATGTAAATCTTAATAGATGGAATATTCAAAATGGAAAATATGTTTTCTCTATTTCTAAAAATTCACACGAACATCTTTTTGAGACAGAAGTTTTTGTAAAAGAAGAAGACGAAATTGAAGGCTACGACCACGAAAAATTAGCAAAATATTTTGAGTGCGATGTTAGATTTTTAGAGAAAGATGAATATAGTAAATTATTTAACAATGATGAACTATTAAAGAGTTTTAAATATAGAGACAGATACTCTATGAATTCAAGTTTTACCGACCTTGATAAAACTTGGGTTGGTCGTAACTTTATTAAAATTATCAAAAAACAAGAAAAACTTGTTAATAATAAAATGGTTTATGCTTCTTTAATGGAGATGCCTTTTAGATCACTTTGTACATTTAATGAATGTTTCACACCAGGATTATTTAAATATATTATTAATGCTGCAAATGGGGATTTAACACTAGTTAATTATCTTATTTTCCTTGTTAAATTTAAAAAAGCAGCAAGTAAGTTTGAATATTAATTATTGTCTCTTTTGAATCTTTGAAAAATATTCGACATCTTTGGCTAAGTCGACATCGTTTTCTTTTTCCTCTTTTATAAGATGAAAATTGAAATCATTAAAAAAATCAAGGAAATCAGAGGTAGTAATCTTAAGTTTGTAATTAGGTGAATATACATTAATTTTCTCATCTTCATAACTGAAAACATTATGGAGATTATTTTTAGGGTTATTTGCCTCTAAAAGATAACCACCTTTTAATAATCGTAATGCAAGTTTAGTATCAATATTGACTTCGTTTTTATTTTCAAATTTCATGTATTAATTTTGGCTTATTTTTTACTTAAAATCGATAAAAAACTTAATAAAAGTCTCAAAAAAAGGTAAAATAATGCATATGATAACTATTTATACATCGCCAAGTTGTTCAAGTTGCAAAAAAGTAAAGAAATGGTTTGATGAACAACATATTCAATATAAAGAGAAAAATATTTTCTCTAGTGTTTTAAATCCTGAAGAACTTAAGGATATTTTATCAAAGACTGAGAATGGAACTGAAGATATTATTTCTAATCGTAGCAACATTATGAAAAGTGGGACTGTTTCAATTGATGATATGTCTGTTAATGAACTTATTGAGTTTATTAAGAAAAATCCTAGTATTCTTAAAAGACCTATCATTGTTGATACTAGCAAAATCCAAGTTGGATATAACGAAGAAGAAATAAGATCTTTTATACCAGCTGCTCGTAGAATTGCAGCTAGCGCTTGCCCTCATTTTGAAGAATGTGAGAACTGTCGAGACGCTAAAGACTTCTACGAATATCTAAAATCAAAAGAAGCAGAAAAGAAGTAAATTAAAAGGTTCGCTAGAAGCGAACCTTATTTTTTATCTTTTAATTTTTATTTTTTACTTGTTTTTAAGCTTTCCATCGCACGTGTTTGTTTGCTGCGAGGATTGTCTTCATATTCGATTCCGTTTTCGTTACAAATTCTTTGAAGAAGTGTTCTTGCTTTAAGTAAAGAGTTACCAGCCATTTCAAGTTCATAGTCAGTAATTCCATTATATTCGTTTTCATCGATTGAGAATTCATAACCTTCTTCGCCATAATTCGTTTCAAGACGATATGTTTTAAGTTTTGCAACAACGCTCATTTCATTTGGTTCAAAACCTAACATACGAACGAATTCGGTAATATCATTTTCTGGAATTGATCCATTAATTTTTAAATTAATAAAATCTTCATCTTTAAGTGTGGATGATTTTTCAAGAAGACCCTCACTCATTGGTACTTTTAAAGTCATGACTTTTTCATTATTTAAGTCTCTAACTCTTAAACCAATACCTGCTTTTTTAAGTTGGAAATCTTTTGTATCAATATAAAAATTAGTTTGATTTTTTTCCTTTAAAATATTTTTTTGTAACTTTTTGACTATACGATTATATTCGTCTCTGTTAATCAAAACCTTAGCTTCAATTTCAATATTTGTTGCCATTTTTATCTACTTCCTTTTCAAATATGATACAATAAAAAGGTATATTTTTAAAGGTATTTAATATGCGTTTTTGTATTTCTTATAGAGAAGGCGAAAAGATAAAAAAGACACTTAATTTTGTCGAAGAGAACCTTTTAAAAGCGGGTTTTGTATACGATGAAATTAATCCTGAAATTGTTATTTCTATTGGTGGAGATGGTACTTTTTTAAGAGCAATTCAAAAATATTTTTTGTTGAATCCTCTTTTTGCAAATATTAATTTTGGAAATCTTGGTTATCTTTGTGAATACACTAATGAAGAACTAGATGATTTTCTTAAAGATATCCTAAGTAAAGAATATGTTGAAAAAGAAATTGCTTTATTAAAAGCAACTTATCAAGATAAAGAAAGATACGCTTTAAATGAATTTAGGGTTGAATCATCAAATGGCGATACCTTAATTTTTGATGTTTTTATTAATGATACTTATCTAGAAACTTTAAAGGCAGATGGTTGCTTGGTTTCAACTTCAATTGGAAGTAGTGCGATGGCACGTTCTTTAGGAGGCGCAATTGTTGATAACGAAATTGAGATGATTCAATTTGTAGAAAAAGCGCCAATTCAAAATAGAACTTATGAGTCAATTAGATCGCCTTTTGTTCTTCAAAAAGATAAAGTTATAAAAATAGAAAATATAAAAAACAATGAGTTTTGCATATATTACGACGCAAAAACCGACTTTATTAAAAATTATAAAGGAGACATTGTAATTAAATTAAGTGATAAAAAAGTTCGTGTATTAAAGAATACTCGAAATAATTATATTAAGAAAACACATGAGGCTTTTATTTATGATCGAAATTAGAACTTTGCTTGATATGCCTAGCATTATCGTTTTAGCATGCTTTGGAGTAGCTATTGTTTTAGCTCTTATTATTCTTGGAATTTATTTAGTTAGTAAAAAGAAAAGTAAAAAAATAGAAGAGAAAAAAGAAGAAGGAGTAGTTTTTGAACATAGCGATGATAAGTTTATAGAAGCTTTAGGTGGAAAAGATAACATTACTTCTTATGAACTAAGAGGTAAATCAAGATTAATCTTAGTGCTTAAAGATATAAAAAAAGCTGATAAAGACAAAATAAAAACTTTTCAAGTTTCTAGATTTCTAGAAATGAGTGAAAAGTTTGTATTAGTAGGCGAAAATTTAGAACCGTTAGCTAAAATTTTAGATAATTTGAAGATCGATTAAATCTTTTTTGATATCTTCAAGTGGGAAGCCCATAACATTATAAAAGCTTCCTTTAATTTCTTTCACAAGACCAAATTTTTCATCGTCCTGAATAGCGTAGCTTCCAGCTTTATCAAGGACGTTTTCTTTTTCAATATAATTTAAAATTTGTTCGTCAGTTAAAGCGTTAAAAGTTACATAAGTTGTAACTAATTTTTCTTTATAAAGAGTTTCCTCTTTATTAGCAATTACATAGCCTGATATAACTTTATGAGTTTTGCCACTCAATTTTTTAAGCATATTAAAAGCATCATTTTTGTTTTTTGGCTTACCAAAAATTTCATCATCTAAAACGACTATCGTATCGCAACAAATTATAAAATCATTGGGATTTGCAAGGTTTTTTAATGAAAAGTACTTTCCTTTGGCTTCTTCTAAAGCAAAAATTGATGAATCAGCTTTTACAAGCGATTCATCAAAAGTTGGTTTTATAATTTTAAAATCTTTAAGTAATGTAGTTAAAAGTTCAACTCTTCTTGGAGAACCTGATCCTAAAATAAGCATAATTAAGCAACTTTATTCATTACTAAAGGAATGATCATTGGGTTTCTTTGTGTCTTTCTAAAGAAGTAACGAGAAACGACACTTCTTACGGTGTTTTTAATGTCGTTAAATGTAACTTTTTTAGATCCAAAGAGTTCGTTTAGAGCTTCGTTTAAATACATTGCAGCGTGACGAGTTAAGTGGTCTTCATATTTGCCATAACTTACAAAACCAACAGTAATAACTTTAGGTGGGCACATAAGTTTTGATTGTTTTGAATCAATAACAAGCATTACACTAACCATTCCATCATCTTGAAGAATTTTACGGTCTCTAATAACAGCAGTAGAAACACCATTTACATCATATCCATCAATAAATACATCTTCAGCGGTAACTCTATCTCCATCTATAATTTCATGGTTTTTAAGGAGTAAGGTGTCGCCATTTCCCATGATGAAGATATTCTTTTCAGGAATACCAATTGAACGAGCAATATCGCCATGAAGTTTTAGCATATGGTATTCACCATGAGCTGGCATGAAGTATTTTGGATTATATAACTTAAGATTCATTCTTAACTCTTGGCGTGATGGGTGGCCAGAAGAGTGTAAATCAGCAAAAACAGAATTAGTTATAACGTTTGCACCAAGTCTAGTTAATTGGTTAACGATTTTTGAAATAGAAGCACCATTTCCTGGAATAGGAGAAGAAGAGAAAACAACAGTATCGCCAGGAATAATTCTTAAACCTTTAAATGTACCGTTTGCAATTCTACTTAAAGCAGCCATTGGTTCTCCTTGGCTACCTGTACAAAGAATTACTGTTTCGCTTTCCTTTAAATCGCCCATTGTATCGACGTCTCTAATCATTCCACTTGGAATCTTGATATAGCCAAAGCGAAGTGCGATATCAACAGTGTTAATCATGCTACGTCCAACAATAACGATTTTACGGTTATGTTTGATTGTACAGTCGACGATTTGTTGAATTCTTGAAATATTACTGGAGAAAGTTGAAATAATTAAACGGCTTGGTGCTTTATCAAAAATTTCATTGATAGAATCAAGAACGTTTTTTTCACTAGGTGTCCAACCATCTTTTTCGGCATTAGTTGAATCAGCTAAAAGTAAATCGACGCCTTCTTCGCCAATTTTTGCCATTTTATGAAGTTCGAAGTTAGGACCAACAGGAGTTAAATCGAGTTTAAAGTCGCCAGTATTTACAATTCTTCCTTCTGGAGTATCAACGCATATTCCAAAACTATCTGGAATAGAGTGAGTTACGCGAACAAAGCTAACTTTAAAACATCCTGCAGTAACTTCTGTGTCTTCATCATATTCAACAATTTTAACTTTTTCTTTAATCTTTTGATCTTCTAATTTTTGTCTAATTAAAGCTGCTGCAAGTTTAGGTGCATAAATAACTGGTATTTTAACAGACTTAACTAAAAAAGGAATTCCACCAATATGGTCTTCGTGCCCGTGAGTAATAAACAAAGCTCTAATTTTAGGTTGATTGTCTTTAAGGTGTTGGTAGTTAGGGATAACATAGTCTACGCCAACTAAATCATCTTCTGGAAATTTAACACCAGCATCTAAAATAATTAAATCGTTTGAACTTTCAATACAATAAGTGTTTTTACCAACTTCACCAAGACCGCCTAAAGCATAAATCTTAATAGGATTATTAAATGTGTTTACCATTAAAAAACTATTCTCCTTTTTTTCACTATTAAAATATCTCTTAAAATCGAGACTATTATAATAAATCAATCAGAAAAAAACTATAGTTTAAATTGAAATTGCGCCTGGTTTTTTAATGAAAGGGTTTTCATTATTTATATGGTCATAAAATAATACACCTTTAAGGTGATCAATTTCGTGTTGAACGATAATTGCGGGATAGCCAGTGAAAGTATAAGTAACTAATCCTTTTTTAAGTAAATCATAAGTTCTAACTGTAACTTTATAGTGACGATAGACATATCCTTGATGCTCTTTGTCAACACTCAAGCAGCCTTCACCATTTTCAAGATAACACTCCTTAACGGATTCGCTAATAATTACAGGATTTATGAAAGCATATTCTTCTCTTTTTCCTTTTTCATTAATAAAAGAGATAGCAAGCATGTTTTTATTTATTCCAATTTGAGGTGCGGCAAGTCCAACTCCGCTTCTAACATTATGATGTTTTTCTAAAAATGCCTCATCTTGACTTAGTCTTAAATATTCAAGCATATCCATTAAAGTTGTTTCAATTTTTGGGTCTAATGGAAACTCAATATTTTCAGATCTTTTTCTTAAACTTGGTTTTGTATCTTTAACAATTTTAAATATTTCCATGTCAAAGATATTATCATAATTAGGAAGAAACTTTAAGTTTTTTGCTATAATAAGTAAACTATGGATTTAAAAATTATTGAACTAGTTGATAAACTTGGGGAATCAATTAAAAAAGAGAATATATATAAAGAATTTAAAGAAGTTGAAAATGCTTTAAACGTTTCTGATGAAGTTAAGATTTTATCTTATAAAAAAGATATTGCAATCATGAACTATGAAGACGCTTTAAGTCATTATGATAAAAACTCACAAGAAATACTTGATGCTTCAAAAAGAATGAGTGAAGCAATTTATGCTTTAAATCAAAATGAAATTGTTACTAACTATAATGAAAAGCTTGCAAAACTCAATGATTTTTTAAAGGAAGTAAGTAAAGAATTATTTGGAGAGATTTATGATAAAAATTAGAGGCGGAAAATATTTACATCGAGTATTAAAACAACCTCCTCTTGAAATTACGCGTTCAACAAAAGACGTTTGTAAAGAAGGAATGTTTAATAGTTTAGGGAATATTTATTCTTGTTCTTTTTTAGATTTATTCGGAGGAAGCGGCTCTATCGGGATTGAAGCTTATTCACGTGGCGCAAATCCAGTTTTTATTAATGAAAAAAATAAGCAAGCTTTTAATATAATTAAAGAGAACCTAAATTCATTAAGTATTAATGAGATTAAAACTTTTAATTTAGACTACAAAGACTTTTTAAATAAAGCCAAAAAAGATGGTCTTAAGTTTGATATTATTTTCCTTGATCCACCTTATAAGATGATTATTAATGACGAATTCATAAATGATATTTTAAGTAACGATATTTTAAGTGAAAATGCGATTATTATCGCAGAAACCGATTATGAACTTGAACCTATTTTATTTGAAAAATACAAAATAAAAATATTAAAATATGGGAGAAGTAAAATTAACTTCTTGAGGAAGAAAATATGAAAATAGCAATTTATCCAGGTAGTTTTGACCCTATTACAAACGGGCATTTAGATATTATCCGTAGAGCAAGCAAAATTTTTGATAAAGTTATTGTATTACTTGCGATTAATCCAGATAAAACTTGTCGTTTTTCTAAGGAAAGCAGACTCAACATGCTTGTTGAAGTTGTAAAAGAATTTAAAAATGTGGAAGTAGATTTCCATAATGGTTTAACTATTGAGTATGCTAGAAAACATGGAGCTAACGTAATAATAAGAGGATTAAGAGTCGTTAGTGATTTTGAATATGAATGGGCTTATTCTGCTGCGAATGAATACATCGATAAAGATATCGAAATGGTATTTTTGATGTCTCATAAAGAATTATCTTTTATTTCTTCTTCAGCAATTGATGAGTTATTCAATAGTGGAGTTGATATATCTTCATTAGTTCCAAAAATTGTTTTAGAAGAGTACGCTAAAAAAAATCAAAAATAATAAAAAAATAATAAAAAACCATCGCGTTGAACGATGGTTTTTAAATTTGTAGATTAATTCAATTAGATAGCGAATTCTTCTGTGTTAGTCCATGCATGAGCGACAAAGTCAGCTCTTGAATATTTATCTTCGCCTGTGACTTCGAAGAAAACGTTAGTGATAATGTTTTGTGTTGTATTTGCATCAGTCAAGTCAATAATTAAATAGTAAGGAACTGTGGAAGAATAGCTATCTGGTGATGGTAAATTGTCAGCACTTGATTCAATTGAAGAAATATCTTCGTTTTTGCTAACACGGTTTCTATAGTAAGGACCAGTTTTAGCTACTGAAGCAGCTTGAATAATAAATTCTTGATATTCAGGTAAATTGAATAAGAAATCAAATGGTGAATGGTCAGCATAAGTATTGTCGTCTGTTTCAATTGTTTGGTCAGCAAAGATAGTTGAGAATTGGAAAGCAGGAGCTTTGTCATCAAGTGAAGTGACTCTAGTCCAACTTTCATTTACAAGATAGTTTAAGGTTTCATTAACGTTGGCTGCTGTGTCGTCTTCGTTTACAACAAAAAACATCATTTTATTTGCGTCGCCAACATAGTTTCTTAATGAGTTTCTTGCGGTATCTTTATCACCATTTTGCCAAGCATCTTGAGCTGCATTAAAACCTTTGAAGAATTCAGCGGCTTCGCCGTTACTATCTTGATCAGTTAAACCTTCAAGTGATAATTGATGGTCTTTTAAATATGTGTATGTATCACTTCCAAAATCCCAGCTTTGAACCCAGGATGTAATTGAAGGAATGGAGAAAATTACGGCAAAAATAATACCAACAATAAGTAATGGTTGAACCCAAGCAGTTTCTTTAATCCACGTCCATAATTTTATAAATGGTGTTGCGATAATCTTTAAAACTTTTACCATGAAAATACCTCTTAATAAATAAGCATTAAAAAGAATAACACTAAAGCATTATCTAAACAATAATAAAATTATTGTTCGCTCTATATTTTACCTGATTTTTGCTTTTCTGCCTAAAGATTTTTTCAAATAGTTTTTTATAGTTTGAGAAATAATTTGTTCGGCATCAAAATTTTTGATTAAAGAAGAAAATAGTTGAGATTTGCAAGGTTTTTGATATTAGAAGGAGGTTTTAAGTAGATTTTTAGGATATAATTAGCATTAATTTTATATTTACTAAACCAGCAAAAATATTATTTTTTTCACTTTTTAGACATACTAGCAAAAAAATAGTAGAGATTTTAAGCACATAATATAAAATATTTGAGTAAAGAATATTCTTTACTCAATAAAATCGAGTATTTATTCTTTTAGGGGAAATTTTTGAATATGTACTATTTGAAAAAGTTTAGGAAAAAACTAATCGATTATCTTTTCGATCATCCACATCAAAAAGATGTTTTAGAAATTAGTTATTGTTTAATTGTTACCGCATTATCAAGTTTTATTTTTGCTTTTGGCTTTAAAGCTTTCATTCAGCCAAACTATGGTGCCATTGCTAATATTGATGGGGCTAACTCCCTTGAAATAGTCGAAAATCTTGGCATCAAAACTTTGGCAAGCTGTGGAGCAAGCGGAATAAGCCAAGTTGTTTTATCGATTATTAAGATTTGCGGCGGTACATATTTAACTGACAATACCCTACTCGATATCACTTATTGGTGCTTATATCTTGGGATTAATATTCCTCTCTTTCTTTTAGCTTTTTTTAAGGTTGGAAAAAGGTTCGCGATTTATTCTCTTTTGAATGTTGTTTTTGCTTCCGTTTTTGGTATTATTCTGCCAAATAGTAATCCAAACGACTTCATAAACCAGGTAACTTACGCCTTAGGGCAAGATATTGTTAGTCGTGTTCTTTTTGGCGGTTTATGTACGGGTGCTGCAAGTGCATTGGCTTATTCTATTGAATCAACCGCAGGCGGGACGGATATTATTGCTTATTACATTAGTGAAAAGAAGAGTGTTCAAGTTGGAAAATATTCAGCATTTTTTAATTTAATTACTATCTCTACATATAGTATTTTAAGTACTATTCCGATTGATCCAGCTTTTGCTGCTGCTGAAATGGGAAGGGTTGAACCTCCAATTGCTCTTAATATTTTCTTGTTTACTCTTTTTTATATGATATTGGTGACTTTAGTTGTTGATACAATTAATATTCAAAATAAAAAAGTTGAATTACAAATCATGACTTCAAACACAAATCTTTCAAATGTTGTTTTAGCAAATATTCCTCATGGATGTACTATTCTTGATGCAAGAGGCGGCTACACTGGAAAAGCAATGTATGTTATATACATGTCGGTTCGAAAAAAAGAAGCAAAACATGTTGTTAAGATTTGTAAAAAAGTAGATCCAAACGTTTTCATTAACGTTATGCCGATGGATCAAGTTTATGGAAGGTTTTATAGAAGGCCAATTAAATAATGAAAAAACCTGCATTTCTCATATTATTTTTTACATTTTGTGCTTTAACTCTTTCTGGTTGTGCAAAAGAAGAGTATGTTGAAATAAGAAACTATTCAGATTATGAATCTAGTTTTTTGTCATCTTTAGATGAATTTTTTACTAAAGAAAATGGTCGATATTTTTTATATATTTATCAAGAAGAATGTAATCATTGCGAAAACATAAAAAAAGATCTTTTTGACTATCTTGATTTTTCAATAGAGAACCAAGAAAGCACAAAAATTTATCTTTTTGATATCAACATTGGTGATGGTCAAACTAATAGAGCGATGTTTAAAAGAAAACCAGATTGGTATAGTCAAAACAGAGATTATGCACCTTTAGTTAATGAAATGAAGACTAATAAGCCTTCAACTCTAAACGAAGTTTATTTTATTGGGACACCAACACTATATGAAGTTAATGAAAATAGATTAAATGATGTTTTTATTGGAGAAAATGAAGTAAAAGGCGCAATAAACACTCTTTATTAATTTTTGTTTAATTTACTTTTAAGATTTTTAATTTTGTCGTCTAGTTTTATTTTTTGAGTAAGTTTTTTGATTCCATAATATGCGCTAAAAATTGCAAATGCTCCAAGCATTAAAACAAAAGTATAACCAATAAAACCAATATACCATCCACAAGTTGATGTGACCGTACTTAAAACTGGGATATCAAGATTGAACATAAACATTGAAATATAGAACATATTTCCGCCTTCTGTATATTCGTTATAGCCATGATTTAAAACTATTAATAAATTAATAATTTCAGCGACTACTAAGAAAAGAAGGAAAGTAAAAGTTCCATATTGATAAAGTTTTAGTGATTTTTTAAAAGTTTCAGATCCGATATTAAGATAAGTAGCTGAATAAATTCCTAAAGCAACCAGCATAAAATGCCATATTATAGATTGATAATCTAAACTATAATCGGCCCAGGTCAAAACACTTGATTGATATATTGTGACAGATAGTCCACCAAGCATTCCATAAAGTGCCATAAAAGAGAATAAAGATTTCTTTATTTTATCTTTTTTAATTAGAGGCATTATAGCAGAAGTATACATTGGGATAGAACAAAGCTGAAAAGGGAAAAGTGACCAATGATATGGGCCTTCAAAATTATAGTGATAGGCAAATAGAATTTGTTTATAAATTTCAGTTGAAATCAATAGTAATCCTATTCCCATTGTCAAATAATCACGGATTTTATCGTTTTTTCTAGCTTTTAACCCTAGAAAGATCATTAAAGGAAATATGAAAAATAAGAAGCACAAAAAGATTATCGTAATTTCAAGGCACCAAGGTTTAAGTTGCTCAGTGACAGGAAAAGGGAAGGGATTATAATTCGCTAATATTCTTGGCAACATCTTTAATTTCCTTTTGACGATAATTAATTAATAAAGAAGTGAAAACAATAATTAATATTAAAGATACTAAATTGATTGAAAGAAAAATAATTGAGATAAAATCTATATCAAGATAAAGTTTCGGTGTTATAAGTTGGTAGGTGCTAGTTGCAATTGATATTGAAACAACGCCAAGTATAATCTGAAAAACAGCACTAATTAAAACTTGAATATAGGTTGTCTTTTTTGGAATAAGAAGTAAAGTTGCAGGAATAAAACTAGCAAGATATAAATAAAGAATTCCTAAAATATTAAGGTTAAAATCACTATCAAACATTGAAAAAATGTAATAATCAATACTTGTTCTTTTATCTAAAATCTCTGTAAAACCGGGTTCAATCATATAATTTTGGTAGTTTCTTGCAAAAGGAACAAAGAGTAAAGAAAAAACACAAAACATTGAAATATAAGAAAAAACCTCAACGACAATGTAGTACTTTTTTCTTGTTTTATCGTAATTTATAACCATGTTTTTGATGTTATCTTTTCTGATGTGATAAAGCTTGTTACATTTTAGAACGATGATAGCAAGCAAAGTTATCAAAAAAACGATAAATAAATAAAAACCAGTATAAAGAATTGAGATGTCGTTAGTTAAAATGAAACCATCTGGATAGATAACTCTAACATAATTCATTAAGGTGAAAATGTAAGAGGCAAGAAGGGTAATCTTAAAGACAGTATTATAAAGATCTTTTTTATATTCATGAGCTTTAAAGTTGATGAAATCAATTACTAAAGAAATTAAAGTCAAAATTGGTAAAAGAAAACCATAAATACTTTCAATTTCTCCATTATACTCATGAGAAGTTGGATTAAATATATGAACTAAAAATAAATTTTTTCCGTCAACATCAACAAAAGGTAAAAACATAGAAGTGATTAATAAAATGATTGAAAGTGCATATATGCCAATTTTAATCAAATTACTTCTAGAAACCTTCTTTTGCATAAGAATATTTTACTTATAAATTGAATAATTTAACATAGATTTTAAGAGTTTTTTTGAAATTATTACACTTATTAGTGTATTATTAAGTTATGCAAAACAAAATGTCTTTTACTCACGAAATTAAGGATGAAATAGCTAGTGCTGATTTGTCTTACCCAGCGATAAAATCTTTACTTGGAGCCTTCATTAAACTTAATGGAAACATTGTTTTTAATAAAGATGGCGACCGTTTAATTTTAAAAACAGAAACATCATCTACAGCAAAATATCTCTTTAAACTTCTTAAAACAAATTTTAAATATTTATTAATTTCTTTTTCCTTTTTAAAGAGTATGAAACTTTATAAGGCAACTGAATATTTAGTAAATATTAATCAAGGCGTAAAAGAACTTTTTGAAGAACTAGGAATTTCACTTTTAGAAAATAAAATTCCTTATGAACTCCAAGATAAAGAAGAGAAGATAAAAGCTTATCTTGCCGGAACTTTTTTAGCAACTGGTAGCTGCACAAATCCAGTTTCTTCAAATTACCATCTTGAGCTTGTTGCAAATGATGAAGCTTATGCTAAAGCTTTGCTCAAAATGATTAATAAAATTAAATCTATTAAGTTAGATTTTAAAATTATAAAAAGAAGAAATAAATATATTGTTTATCTTAAAAAAAGCGATCAAATTGCTTCTTTTTTAGCTTTTATAAATGCCAATAATGCTTGTATTGAGTTTGAAAACATAAGAATGGACCGTGATTTTTCTAATTCTACAAATCGCTTAATAAATTGTGATTCCTATAATTATAAAAAGACAATTGAAAACGCAAAAAAGCAACTTCAAGACATTGCTCTTGTCGAAAAGAAGCTAGGAGTTGATAATATACAAAATGTAAAACTTAAAGAATTATGTAAAGCTCGCCAACAATATCCAGAGGCAAATTATAGCGAACTCGCTCAAGTTTTATCTGAAAAACTTGAAGAATCTGTTTCTAAAAGTAACATTAATCATCTTTTTATAAGATTAAGAAAAATGGTAGAAAATTATGAAAAATAACGAAGAGATTATTGATACTGCTTATGAACTAGGAAAAAGAATCCAATATTTAAGACTTCAAAAAAAGATGTCTCAGGAAGACCTTGCTTTAGAATGTAACATTAACAAAAACTATTTAAGTGATTTAGAAAGAGGAAGTAGAAATCCAACTATTAAGATTGTTGCGAAAATTGCTAGAGGTTTAGGTATATCTTTAAGCGAACTTTTTAAAGGTGTAGGCATAAATGAAATCAATTAGAAAAGTTTATAAAATTGGGCCTGGTCCAAGTAGTTCACACACCATAGGCCCTTATTATATGGCTTTAGATTTTTTAAGTTCTCATAAAGAAAGTGAGGAAATCCTTGTTGAACTTTTTGGTAGCTTAGCTCTTACTGGAAAAGGACACGGCACCGATAAAATTTTTTATGACACTTTTAAAGGCTATAATGTAAAAGTTAAATTCAACTATACTTTTGAAAATATCAGTCATCCTAATACTGTTGATATCTCTTCTTTTAAAGATGAGAAACTAGTTGATAAAGCTAGATATTATTCAATTGGCGGAGGCGAAATCTTAAAAGAAGGTGAAGAGATTAAAAAAGAAAAAGAAGTCTATCCTTTCAATACTTTTGATGGACTAAAGAATTATTTAAAAAAACATAATATCTTAGATATTGCTCAAGTTATTGATCATTTTGAATGCGAAAAAATTAATGATTTTCTCGATAACATTTTCGTTCATATGATTAACGAAATTGAAAATAATCTTCATAAAGAAGGATTTCTTCCTGGGAATTTAGGTTTAAAAAGAGCTGCAAAATCTATTTATGAAAAAGCTTTGAAATGTGAGGATGAGTTTGAAAAAAGAACACTTTTTATAACAAGTTTTGCGTATGCAGCAAGCGAAGGAAATGCGGACGGAGACCTTGTTGTTACTGCACCAACTTGTGGAAGTTGTGGTATTTTACCCGCTATTTTATATTACGAATATAAATTTAATAATGTTAAAAAAGAAAAAATTGTCAATGCATTAAAAGTAAGTGCCATCATGAGTTCAATAATAGCAAAAAACGCTTCCATCAGCGGAGCGACGTTAGGTTGCCAAGCTGAAATTGGAAGCGCCTCAAGTATTGCAAGTGCAGCTTTATGTTATATTCATGATTTATCTTTTTATCAAATTGAATACGCTAGTGAATTAGCGCTTGAACACTTTTTAGGTTTAACTTGTGATCCAGTTAATGGATACGTCCAAATTCCATGTATTGAAAGAAATGGAATCGGTGCTTTAAGAAGCTTGATTTCTTATATTTATGCTAAAGACATTTCTCTTGTTAGGAAAAATAGAGTTTCCTTTGATGAAGTAGTTAAAGCTATGAAAATTACAGGAGAAAGTTTATCTAAAGATTATAAAGAAACATCAATCGGTGGTCTTGCAAAGATTATTAAATAGACTAATAACCTTGCAAAACCCAACTCTTTTTAAGATTTTTACTTTAAAATTGTGCAATTATTTTCTTTTTCTAATAGAAAGTCTTAATGAATTTAAGACACAAATTACTGTAACACCAACATCTGCAAAGATTGCAAACCACATTATGTAAGGCGTAATTGGTAGGTTTGGAATTACAGAAAGTATCATTACAATTAATTTAATAGCAAGTGCAAAAATGATATTTTCATAAACGGCGATTCTATTTCTTTTTGCAATTTTAATTGCTGGATTTACCTTATTTAAATCATCATCCATTAAAACGATATCGCTTGATTCAATTGTAATATCGCTTCCAATTCCGCCCATTGAAATTCCAATATCTGCTTTGGTTAAACTTGGCGCATCATTAACACCATCTCCGATGAAAGCAGTGTAGCCTTTTTCTTCTTTTTTAATAATTTCTTCAAGTTTATTTGTTTTATCAAGAGGTAATAAATTAGCATAAAATCCATTAACTTGAGCTTCCTTAGCAACAGCCTGTGCAATTTCATAATTATCGCCTGTTAACATAATGACATTTTTAACTCCATTTTTATGGAAGTTAGAGATAGCAATTTTTGAAGTTTCTTTTATTTCATCTTTAATTTCGATATAACCTTTATAGATTCCATCATAAGCTATATAGACTAATGTGAAAGGTGATTTTTCTTCTTTAAAGTCGATGTTTTCTTCCTTTAGTAGTTTAGCGTTACCCGCAAGGAGCGTTTTATTGAAGTAATCTACTTTAATACCTTTCCCCTGAGCTTCTAAATAATTGTTCAATTGATCTTTGTTAATTTCTGTTTGATTTGCTTTTAAGATCGCAAGAGCAATTGGGTGATTTGAGAACGATTCAGCATGTTGAGCTAATTTTAAAAGTTCATCATTATTTATTCCGTTTTTTGGATTAACACTTGTTACGACAAAGTTTCCTTTCGTAATTGTTCCAGTTTTATCTAAAACAACATTTTTTAAACTTGCTAACTTATCGAGATAAGTAGAACCTTTTATAAAAACTTTTAATTTACTAGCTTCACCAAGGCTTACGAAGTAGCTCATCGGTACACTTAAAACTAAAGCGCAAGGACAACTAATAACAAGGAAACTTGCAGCGGTTCTGATATAATTCATCCAAACTGATGCGTCTTGATAATCAATAATTAAAGGTGGCAAAATAGCAACTATAACAGCTAGTAAAATAACAATTGGCGTATAAATTTTGGCAAATTTAGTTATAAAACGCTCTGAACTAGCTTTTTGAGAAGATGCATTTTCAACAAGATCAAGCATTTTTGAAATAGTTGAATTGTAAAACTCTCTTGTTGCTTTAATTACAAGTGGGGAACCCAAATTTATAACACCACTTATTATTTCATCGCCTTCTTTAGTGAAACGAGGTATACTTTCACCTGTCATTGAAGAAGTGTCAATTGTAGATTCACCTTTAATAATGACTCCATCGATAGGAACTCTTTCACCAGGTTTTACCAAGAATAAATCATCAATATTTACATCAAATGGTTCGATGACTTTTTCAATTCCATCATTATACAAAGTAACTTTATCTGGTCGTAAATTTAAAATTGATTTAATGGAATCGCGACTTTTATTAACAGCATATTTTTCAAATTTTTCACCAATTTGGAAAAAGACAACAACAGCTAAAGCTTCGACATATTCTCCAATAGCAAAAGCAGCGATTGTAGCTATTAATGAAAGTGTTACTTCATCAAAGAAGTTTTTCTTTTTAATTTTCTTAAAGCTTTCGATAAATAAATCATAAGAAACTAGAAGATAGAAAAATAGTGAAATTGGTAAAATTACAAGTGTGTTTAAATTGTTGATTCCTAGATCGATGTTGCCATATAAAATATGAATTACTAAAAGAATAATAGTAACAAGCGTTGAGGCTATTAATACAATCTCATCAAACTTTTTCTTCATACTATTTTATCCTTTTTAAAGTAACTCCGTCTTCAAAATCCTCGCAAATCTCAACTATTTTTTCTAAATCTTCTTTATTTTGAATATCAATATCCATTCTATTTGCAAGGAAATTTATTTCGCAACTATTAACGTTTTCAAGTTTTTTAATTTTATCTTCAAGCTTCAAAGCGCAGACTGCACAATCAATTCCATTAAATTTAAAAGTCATTTTCATATTAATTTTCCTCGTTCAAATGTCTTCTTGCTGTTTCAATAATTAATGAAACGTGTTCATCATCTAATGAATAAATAATGTTTTTACCTTCTCTTTTATATTTAACAATCTTGTTCGCTTTAAGAATGTTAAGTTGATGAGAAGCAGCACTTTTTGTAATGTCTATTACATTACAAAGATCGCCAACACATAGTGGGTTATCATCAAGTGCCCAAATAATTTTTAGCCTTGTGGAATCGCCAAAAATTTTAAAGAAGTCACTAATTGCATAAATTTCAGTATCGTTAATCATGCGTTTTTTTGTTTTTTTAACTTTTTCTTCGTTAGTAATTGGTGTGTCTGTTGCCATATCACTTCCTCCATAAACATAATAGTTGAACAATTGTTCAATTGTCAAGTATAAAATCACTTTGCTAATGTTTATTGTTTAAACTAAAATAAGGAGTATGGAAAAGAAGGCAAGAGACAATTATATTTTTAATAAAAAAAGTTTATTAATTATCCTTTATCTGTTTTATATAAATAATGTTGATTATAAAGATATCATCTTAAGAAGTTTTGGCTTTCATTTTGATCCAACATGTAATTTTAAGATGATTATCAATTCTAAAAAAATGCATATCCATAAATATGTTGTCCATTTTTTCCTATCAAGTGCAGGTGTAAATCTTCTTAAGCTTGATGTAATGGGTAACATTAATTTAATAAAAGTCAAAGATGTTAAAAATTATGAAATTTATACTCCTGAAGCAAGTTTAAATATCTATTTTGATGAAGCTAATTTTGTTGCAAGAGGTTATATTGAAGGTAATTTCTTTGAATATCAACTCATCAAAAAAGACAAAAACTGGCTCAAAGACGACTTACTTTATTATTTTGTTAAAGATGACGACAATAAACATCAAAATGATAGCGCTGAAAACTTTATTCTTTATCTTTTAAGATTCTATACGACTAAACTTAAAACTGATTTAGTAATGGGAGCCGGAATAAACTGCGACTATGGGGCAAAAGACTGGAGAAATCTAATTAAAGCTCTTAACGAAGAATTTTATAAAGGCGATGTTAAAGCAATTGAAGAGATTAAACACTTCGTAGGTGATGAACTTTTTGTAAATGGAAAAGTCATGAAAACAAGTGGATTTGATACCTATAAATCTTTAAATAATGAACTCTATCTTTTTAAAGAAGCAAAGTCTTTTAACGATCCTAATTCTACTTTATATAATTGCGTTAATTATATAGAAAAGCATAAAGGAACTGAGGTTATTACATATAATTACGATACAAATCTTGAATATCTTTTAAAGAAAAGAAATATTTTATATTCAAGTGTTTATGATGAAAATAGTTTTATACTTAAAGATTCACAAGTCTCTATTTATCACGTTCATGGCCTTCTTCCTTTCGACAAGTATAAAGAAAAGAAGTACATTGATTCTTTAATATTTAATGAATCTGAATATTTCTATTTGTACAACAATCCTTATAGTTGGAATATTTCTAAACAGATGCATGATTTTACTTTCTGCACATGTCTTTTTATAGGATTAAGTCTTACAGATCCAAATATGAAGAGACTTTTAGAAGCTGCTACTAATCCTTTAAAATTTAATTTTATCTTTATGAAAAAAGAAGATGGATTTAGTGAAGACACATATCGAGCTGTTACAAATTATTTCTTTAGTTATGATTTAATTACAATTTGGATTGATAGCTATTCTCAAATTGGAGATTGGCTTAATTCGATATAAAAAGTTGAGTTTTGCAGGGTTTTTGTTTGAAAATATTTTGATATAACTGGTTAAACGATTAAGAAATTCATAAAATTCATTAATTTTAAATCTGAAAAGCACTTGCTAAAGCAAGTCAAAATGCCTCTAAAAGAGGCTTTTTGTATGCTTAATTTGCAGCAATTATTATGTTGTAAACAACATAATTTTATACTAAAATTTTTGCGTATGAGAACTAATGGTATATTAATGGCAATAAGCTCTCTCCCAAGTGACTTCGGGATTGGTGATTTTGGCGAGAATGCTTATAAATTTGTTGATTATTTAAAAAAAGCAAACATTAAAATTTGGCAAATCCTTCCTTTAAATCCAACTGGCTATGGAAATAGTCCATATCAATCAAACTGTGGTCATGCAATTGACTCAATTTATATTGACCTTTATGAACTTGAAAAGGATGGATTAATTGAAAAACTTAAACCATTTAACAAAAACAAAAAGTTAGTAGATTATCCAGCAGTAAGAGCTCACAAAGAAAAATATTTAAGAGAAGCTTTTAACAATGATCGTGAAACTCTTCAAAAACCTGCTTTCAAAAAATTCATTGAGAGCAATCCATGGGTTGTTGACTATGCTGAATTTACTATTTTAAGTTTAAAAAATAACTACCTTGATTGGTGGTATTGGGATAAAAAAGAAAGATACCATCATTATAAACACGAATTTGATTTCTCATCTTATGAAGATGAAATTTTATATTTAGAATGGTGCCAATTCATAGCTTTTAAACAATATAGAAAACTTAAAGAATATATCAATAAAAATGGAATCCAAATTATGGGAGATATTCCTTTCTATGTTGGGGGAAATAGTAGTGATTGCTGGGCAAATCAAGACGAATTTAAACTTGATGAAAATGATATACCAGAAAGTGTTGCAGGTGTACCACCGGATTATTTCTCAAAGACCGGTCAAAGATGGGGCAACCCAATTTATGATTGGGAGTTTATGAAAGAAGACAAATTCAGTTTCTGGATGGAAAGAATTGAATTTGCTGCTTCATTATTTGATATTATTCGTATCGATCACTTTAGAGCTTTTGATACATACTGGGAAGTTGATAGAGATTGCGATACTGCTATAGTTGGTGAATGGAAAAACGCATATGGTGACGAACTTTTTGCTCAACTTTTCTTAAAACACCCAGATATTAATATTATTGCTGAAGATTTAGGTGATTTATTCCCAAGCGTTTTAGAATTAAGAGATAAATATCACCTTAAAGGAATGAATGTTTTAGAATTTACAATCTTTAATCCAAGTTTTGAAGTTTCACAAAATCAAATTATTTATTCTGGAACACATGATAATGATACTTTAAGAGGATGGTACAAAAACTTAAAAGAAAACGAAGTTGAACTCTTAAAAATCATAATGAGAAGAGAAAAAGTTAAAGGTAGAAGCATTAAAGACAAACTCTTTAATATGATTTTCGGTTCAATTTGTGATGTTGCTATTATCCCAATTCAAGATTATTTATGGAAAGATAACGAAGCAAGAATGAATGTTCCTGGAATTTTAGGTGGACATAACTGGGAATATAAATTAGTTGATTTCACTGAATTTGTTGAACAAATTCCTTATATTTTAGATTTAAATAAAAAATATAATCGATGAACACCTTAAATATTGCTTTAATTTCGCTTGGATGTGCTAAAAATCAAGTTGATAGCGAAGCGATTTTAGCTCTTTTTGAAAAACCATATTTTAATATTACAAGTTCTTTAAATGAGGCAGATGTTATTTTAATTAACACCTGTGGTTTTATTCTTCCAGCAAAAGAAGAAAATATTAATGTTATTTTAGATACTCTTAAATATAAGAAAAAAGTTGTAGTTGTTGGTTGCCTTGTTGAAAGATATTTAGATGAACTTAAAGAAGCTATTCCTGAAGTTGGTTTACGGGTACCTTTTAAAGATGAATATACAAAATTACCTGGTTTAATTTCTAAACTTTTTAATAACGAAGTTAAGATACCTACCTTTGATATTACTCGAAGAATTAATGATGATCGAGCAATCACATATTTAAAAATCGCAGAAGGCTGTGATAAGTTTTGCTCGTATTGTGCAATTCCTTATATAAGAGGACGCTTTATTTCTTATCCTTTAGAAGATTTAGTGTCTTATGCTAAAAAAGTAGCAGATGAAGGTGTCAAAGAACTAGTTTTAATTGCACAAGATCCAACAAGCTATGGAAAAGATTTTTCAGAAAAAAAGCCTAGTTTAGTGGACTTATTGACTGAAATCGACAAAATTGAAGGAATTGAATTTATTAAAACTTTATATTTATATCCTGAAGGACTTAGTGATGAATTAATTGAATTTATCAAGACTCATCCAAAGTGTTCACACTATTTTGATATACCTTTACAACATATAAATAATAAGATTTTAAAATCTATGAATAGAAAAGACGATAAGGAAAAAATTGTTAATCTTATTAAAAAGATTAGAAAAGAAATTCCTGATGCAATTTTAAGAACAACGCTTATTGTTGGTTTTCCTGGAGAAACTAAAAAAGAATTTATAGAACTTAAGAATTTTGTTAAACAATTTAAATTTAATCACTTAGGTGTTTTTACGTATAGCGCTGAAGAAGGCACGATGGCTTATGCTTTGCCTCATAAAGTTCGTGAATCAACAACGATAAAAAGAAAGAGCGAAATTATGGAAGAGCAAGCTAAAATTTCTTATGCCTTAAATAAAGAATTAATAGGAAGAGAATTTAAAGCTCTTGTTATCGAAGAAAAAAATAACGAGTATCTTTTAAGTACTGATTATAATGCTCCTGATGATGTTGACGGGAAAGTAATATTATTTAAAAAGAAAGCTCATAATGTAGGCGATGTAATCAAAGTAAAAGTTACTAATTCTTTTGTTTACGATCTTATTGTTGAAGAAATTTAATATTTTTAAAAATATTTTTAATTTTTTTACTCATCACTATTGTTGTATATAGTGAAGGAGGTTAAAAATAAGAAAATAAAGCGCGTGATTGGCGCGTGATGGTTGAAGAAACTAAGCGATTAATTTCACACAATGTTGCCTATTTTTAAAAATATTAAAATGTATGACACAATTTATCGAAAAGTAGACTCTTATAGACTTTACCCAACTAAAGAACAAGAAAAATTTTTAGACAAGGAATTTGATTTTTATTACAGGCTCCAAAAGTATATTTATAAAGCGATTAATGCTAGATTTAGCTTTTATAAGCCATTTAATCATAATATTCCGCCAGGAGAACTTAGACCTTTTGTCCTAGGTATTTTAAAAAGATTCAGAGAATCTAAAAAGTATAATTTTTCAAATTATCTTTATAATGACCATTTTGCTTATGTTGCTGAGAAAGTTTTTCTTCGCTTTGAAAGAAAGAAAATTCATTATTCAGATAAAAAGCAACCTGATTTCACTATTAATGATTATGAAAAATCGACTATTAAACTTGCAGAATCTTCTTTAAAACTAGTGTGGAATCAAGCTATTTTCGCTCTTAACTCAACAAAAATAAATATTAGACCTAAAAATCTTGAGTTTAGAAGTTATAAAACAATGATGCTTACTAAAACTCAAGGAAGGTATTACTTAAAATGTATTTATTATAAAAGAAGAGAACAAGTTGAACCAGAAGCACTAGCTTGTGGAATTGATGTAGGAATTAGGACTAATATTACGGTTGTTGATTCAGAAAACAATGTTACTAAGTTTAATCTAGATCGAAAAGCAATAGATGCAGCTATGGATAGAATTGTTAAGATTAGACAATTTTATCGAGAAACTTTAAAGAAAAACGGAAATAATAAAGATACGAAGAATGCTCAAAAGCTTCTTACTAAACTAACAAGAGCGTTTGAAAGATTGACAAATGTTAGAACGTTTCAATATAACCAAATTGCAGAAATTATTTGTAGAAAATATCAATATATTTGTATTGAAGATGTTTGCATTGAAGAAATGTATGAAATGGTTAATCTAAGAACACAATTAAATAAGTATAAATTCTCTGCTTTCTTTAGAGCGCTTCAAATAAAAGCTGAAAAATATAATCGAAAGTTAATTAGAGCAAATAGATATTTTAAGTCGAGTCAAATATGCTCAAAATGTGGCGTTGTCCATAATGAAATGAACAGCTGGAAAGAATTTAAAGACCAACTTGAATGTGAATGCGGCTATAAGGTTGATCGAGATGTAAACGCCGCTAAAAACCTTCTAGATTATTGCATCAGAATCTGCAAATTAAATCCTAATACTTTTGTAAGACAAGAAAGATACGAACAACTAAAATTGTTCTAAAAAATATTTTTAGTTTAGATTTGAGAGGTTTTTTGCTGAATTCCTCTCAAAAAGCAGTAGACGAAGATAGTTAAATGGTATAGGTCAAAGATTGGGGTGAGGTTCGAACTGCGTCGGCACCACAACAAAAAAAGACTGTTTCCAGTCTTTTGTTTGTAAGGGTGGTGCCTTGACGCAGAATCGAACTACGAACAAGTCCTTACCATGGACCCGTTATACCATTTAACTATCAAGGCTAACTGCTTTAATATCATATAGGAAAGTTAGATAACCTGCAAGAGTAAAATGGTATAACGGGCCTGAACCTTTAGACAAGCTAAAGCTTCTAACTTTGGTCCGTAGTTCGATTCTTCGTACAAGGCACTTCTCTGTTTAATAACAAAGCAAATTTTTAATTAAAGTTTTTTAAATCGCATGTCTTTTTTGTCGTTTATTTAAGTGCCACTTAACTATTTAAAAATAACTCAATATAATTATTACATAACATGAGCTTAGAAAATCAAAGCAGTATTGAAGTTATTAATTTGGTTAAAGATTACGGAGAAGGCCGTGGAGTTTTTGATGTATCTTTTAAGATCAATTCTGGTGAATGTTTTGGTTTTTTAGGACCTAATGGAGCAGGAAAAAGCACAACAATTAGACATATTTTAGGTTTTTGTAAGCCTGATAGTGGTCGATGCTTAATTAATGGGAAAGATCCAATTAAATATCATGATGAGATATTTGAAAAAGTAGGATATTTACCAGGAGAAATTTCACTTCCTAATTCTTTTACTGGAAAAGAATTTTTAAAGATGCAATCTGATTTAAAAAAGATAAAAAATAAAGAATATCTTGAAAAACTTATTAAAAGATTTGATGTCGATATTAATTTAAACTGCAAAGAAATGTCTTTAGGAATGAAAAGGAGACTAGCCATTGTAAATTGCTTTATGAATGATCCTGATATCTTAATTTTAGATGAACCTACAAGTGGCTTAGACTTATCCATGCAACAAGAATTTATTAAATTAATTGTTGAAGAAAGAGAAAAAAATAAAACTATTTTATTTTCTAGTCATATATTTAGCGAAATTAAAGATACTTCTAATCGAATTGCTATTATAAAAGATGGAAAAATAATTAGTGAATTTCCTAAAGAAGAATATAACGAGAAAAGTAGTGTTAAGTATTTTATAAAATTTAAAAACTTAACTTCATTTAATTCTTTTACTAAAAGGTTTAATTTTGGTGAAATAGAGAAATCTGATAAAGAAAGCTTATCAATGGATGTAAAACTTACTCATGATTTAACAGAGAAATTTTTAAAGTTACTAACTCCTAATAAAGTTATATATATAAAAGAGATTAAAAAAACTCTGGAAGAAAAGTTCTTAAGTTATTATAAAGAAGATAAGAGTTATCAAGGCGTCTGATGGAAGAGATTTTAAGTTTAAAAAATGTAACAAAAGATTACAAAAATAATAGAGGTCTTTTTGATGTGTCTTTTGACATAAAAAAACATGAGTTTTGCGGGATTATTGGTGAAAATGGGGCTGGTAAGACAACTTTAATGCGTGCAATAATGGGCTTTATTTCTTTAGATAAAGGCGATATTTTTGTCGATTCATTAGACGTAAAAAAGAATAACTTAGATATAAAAAATAAGATAGCTTATGTTCCTGGAGAGATTAATTATCCAGATTTAAGTAATGGAAAAATCTTTTTGGACCTTCAAAAAGAACTCGATGATTCTTTTAAAAAAGAAAAAGCTAATGAATATATAAAAAAATTTCAGCTTGATATAAGAGCAAATCCACGAAAAATGTCTAAAGGAATGAAAGAGAAATTAGCTCTTATAACCGCTCTTTCAAAAGATAAAGATATCTATCTTTTAGATGAAGCAACAACTGGTCTTGATCCTTTAATGAGAGAAGTTTTTATTGAAGTTCTTTTAGAAAAGAAGAAAGAAGACAAAACCTTACTGATGAGTTCGAATAACTTTGAGGAAATTGAAAGAGTTTGCGATAGAGTTATTTATTTATCAAACGGCAAAGTTGTTTTAGATTTAAATATTAAAGAAATTCTAAATAAAGATTTAATGGTATTTTCTATTAGATTAAAGGATATAAATAAATTTTCACGTGAAAATAGCGATTTTGAAATTTTAAACTTTGATACTGCAGAAAATGAAATAACTTTTCTTATTGAAGTTTCAAAAATACCGATATTTATCGATAAAATATCAAAGTTAAATATTCTCTCATTACAAGAGCATAAATTCTCTTTAGAAGAATATATTAATTTAAAAATGAGGTCGTAGAGTATGAAGAAGCCTAAGTTTTTTTCCTTTGCAATTTTTAAGGAAAGTTTTAAAAGTAACATTGTAAGTTTATCAATAGTTGGCGTAGGAAATGCAATTATTGCTTTAGTCGTTATCCTTATCTTATCGACTTTATCATTAAATAGTACAAAACAATCAATGCAAAATATGTTCAACACCGCTAATCTTGAACATACCTTAAAATTAGGAAGTAGTGGTGGTTATCTTGCTTTTAGTGAGATAGTTGAAGCTCACGCAAAAACATTGCCTGAAGCTGAAAATTATTTGATAACTGCTTATGATGCTTACGATACTTCCATATCTTTATTAAATGGTGAATATAATTCTGCTCTTACTGGTTTTAGAGTTATATACCAAGGAGCTTATTTTATTTCTACAGCCGATACTGAAGAAGCAAAGCATGAAGAAGCAAAAACAATTGCCCTAGATGGCTTAGATACAGTCTTGAATTTAGGTGACTTTAGTGAAAATGAATTAGTTTTAATAAACGAATTTGCAGGTAACTTTTTAGATGAAGTTCATGCTTCTCCTAATTCTAATCTTGATGGATGGATAAGAGTTTCTCTTGAAGAATCAGTGAAAAACTTTGCAGAAACCACATTAAATTTAGGTGAAGGCGTTGGAGCTCTTCTTTATAGTTCAATTGAAAGTGCTGAAAAAAAGGTTGATGAAGATCCAGAAAACAAGCAACAAATCATTCAAGAAACAATTACTGAACTCGCTGGTTTTGCTCTAGATTTTGATGAAAATATAATTAATACAGTAATTGATATTATGCTTACAAATTATCTCGCTGATACCGAGAGTTATTTAAATAATACTGTTTTAGAGGGCACTGAAATAGGTTATAAGGATGAAACATATTTTGAAATTATAGACACTATTGTTCAAGATCTCCTTAATTCAACAATGTATTATGAGTTTTTGCCAGACTTCGAAGTGGATTATATAACAAATGAACTTGGCGAACCAATTTATTATGGTGCAAACGGAGAAGAAGTCGTAATCCAAAATATTGCCGATAGAGATAAATTAGTTCCTGTAAAAGACAATATGGGTCTTTATTCTAATTTCTTAGAAAAAATGCATAAAGAAATGATTACAGGTACGCCTTACACCGAAGAAGAAAAAGCAAAAGCCCAAGAAGAAGCTCAAGAATATTTTGATACTTTTTATCCTTTATTAAGAGAATTTTATCTTGAATACTTAGGGAATAAAGATGCTTATTATGATTCAACAAATCAAGTTGTTTTAAAAGAAAATATTGTAAGTAGAGTTTGTGGGATTGTAAAAGAGCAAGCAATTAATATTATTCCATCTTTTTTTGGAGTTGCTTCAATTGATGAGGTAACAAAAGAAAATATTGGTCTCTCTGGGGATGATCTTTTAAATAAAGCTTATGATTATTCTTTAGCCGCTATTTCTATCTTTGATCAAGAAGTAAAAAATGAATTAGAAGAAGGAAGAAGCACAACTGATGCTATGATGATTGCCATAAATAGAGCATCATCGAGCCTCATAGACGAACTTCCTGCTGATATTTCATTTAAACTTGATGACCTCGCTTCAAGAAATTTATATGGACTTGTTGTTGGTGTAATTTTATTCTCAATTGCAGGATTATTACTTCCAATTGTTTATTCTATCTTAACTGCTAATGGACTTGTTGCTCAACAAGTCGAAAGCGGTTCTTTAGCTTTTACGCTTTCTGCTCCAATAAAAAGGTCAACAATTATCGTTTCAAAAGCCATTTACTTTATATTTGCAATTACTTCAATGTTTCTCGTTTTATTCTTATTTAGTGTAATTGGTCGAGAAATTGGAATTGCAATAGGCGGGACTGATTTTATAGAAAGTTTGGCGATAAAAGATTTAGCTCTTTATAGTCTTGGCTCATATCTAGTAAGTTTAGCAATAAGTGGAATTTGTTTCTTAACTAGCTCAATATTTAATAAGTCAAAGTATGCAATTGGCGTGGGCGGTGGAATTTCTATATTCTTCCTTGTTGCCTCAATTCTTGGATTATTTGGTTCAGAGGTCATGCCACTTGCTTTAAGAATTGACTCAATGAATTTCTTTAACTATTTAACAATTATTAGCTTCTTTAACGTTAATTCAATACTTAATGGAACAAGTTTATTCTATTATTTGCTTATACCTTTAGTTGCCATATCTGTAGTAACATATGTAGTAGGATGCTATATATTTACTAAGAAGGACTTACCTCTATAGGAGAAACTTATGAAAATTGCTTTAATTGCTCACAATCAAAAAAAGCCAGAAATGATTGCTCTTTGTATTAAATATAAAGATGTTTTAGAAGGTCACGATTTATGTGCAACCGGAACAACAGGTAAACTTGTTTCAAGTGCAACAAATTTAAAAATTCGTTGTATGAAAAGTGGTCCCCTTGGCGGAGACCAACAAATCGGCTCTATGATTGCTGATAGCGCTTTAGATCTTGTTATATTTTTACGTGATCCATTAACCGCTCAACCTCATGAACCTGATGTAAATGCTTTATTAAGACTTTGTGATGTTACAAACACTCCACTTGCAACCAATATTTCAAGCGCTGAAATCATGCTTAATGCATTAAAAAATGGAGTTTATGTAAAGCATGGCGCTGATGAATTTAATTAGATATTAAGTTCTTTATATTGTTTCTTTAAAGTTTTTGCACTTTCGATAAGTTTTAAAACTTCATCGTAACTATAATTTAAACTTAAGATTTTAATAATGCCTTTATTTCCAATTATTGCAGGTAATGATAGATAAACATCATCAATTTCATTATTGAATTTGTTCTTAATTAAAGTTGATACTGTAAGTACACTTTTTTGATTATTAAGAATTGTTTCAACGATTTTTGCTGTAGAAAGAGCAATTGCATAAAATGTTGCGCCTTTTTTATCAATAATTTCATAGGCAGCGTTTTTAACTTCTTCATGAAGTTTGCTTAATCTTTCGCGTGGATTACCTTCTTGTTCGTTCGAATAATATTCAAGAAGTGGTGATTCGGCAATATTTGCAACAGAAAAAGCACTAACTTCACTATCTCCATGTTCACCAATAACATAAGCATGAACATTGCGTGGATCGATTTCGGCATCTTCTGAAATTGAGTATCTTAATCTTGCGGAGTCCAAAACAGTTCCACTACCAATTACTCTAGAAGAATCGATTCCTAATTTTTTATAAGTATAATAACTTAAGATATCAACAGGGTTAGTAACAACTAAAATTACCATTGTATCGTCAATATAAGGCTTAATATTTTCTAAGATTGAGTCAAAAACTCTCATGTTTCTTTTTAAAAGATCAAGACGAGTTTCGCCTTCTTTTTGAGCGACTCCTGCTGTAATTATAATGACATGAGCATCCTTACAATCTGTATAATCTCCTGCTTTAATTATTTTAGGAGAAACAAAAGGCATACCATGTTTCATATCCAAAATATCGCCTTCAGCTTTTCTTTTATTTAAGTCGATAATAACGATTTCATTTACATAATCTTGTAAGAGTAATGTATAAGCAGTTGTGCTCCCAACAGCTCCATCTCCGATAATAACAACTTTTCTATTGTCCATCCTAACACCTCCAAAAAATATTTTAATATTCTTCAATTTTTTTTAAATAAATATGATTAATGTAGGCGCTTACATGGTAAAATAATTAAGTGAATAATCAGGAGGAAAAAAGATGGATAATGCAATAAAAATTGAACTCCAATATCTTAAAAAAATTAATTATTCCCTTTTGAATTCTGGCAAAAAAATTATTGAAAATGTTCTTATTTATAATTCCGGAAACCTAAATTACAATAATTTAACCTGCAAAATTAGCTTTTTTCCTGAGTTTTTGAAGCCTATCAGTTTTGGCATATCTTTTTTAGAAGCAAACCAAAAAATTAAAGAAGACAAAATTTCAGCCCCTTATAATTTTGAATATTTTTACTCTTTAAATGAGTCTTTTAAGGCATCCATTAGAGTTGAGATTTTAAAAGATGAAGAAGTGCTTTCTTCAGAAAATTTTGAAACTGAAATTTTAACTTATGATGAGTTTGATGGTAATACTTGTGGTTTTGAACATCTTGCAAGCTTTGTTTTACCAAATGATTCTGAAGTTAAAAAAATTATTGTTTCGGCTCGCGATTATTTAGCTCGTTTAACAAACAACACTTTAGAGTTTGTCGGTTATCAAAGTGAGAAAAAAGAAGGTGTTTTGAACCAAATTTCAAGCGTTTATTATGCTTTGAAAGCGCTAAAAATTTCTTATTGCGTTCCAAAGGCAAGTTTTGAAAAAACAGGCCAAAAAGTTCGTTTTCCTCTTGAGATTATAAACACAAAATTAGCAACTTGCTTAGATTTAACTTTATTTTTTGCTGCTTGTCTTGAAGAGATTGGCTTAAATCCACTTGTTTTAATAAACGAGGGACATGCTTATTTAGGTGTTTGGTTAAATAATTTTGTTTATCCAAATATTGTTATTGAAGATAGAGCTTACATTGTTAATCAAGTTAATGCACAAAATCTTGTTTTACTTGAAACAACATTAATCACAAATCTTAATCAAACTACTTTTAGAGAAATATATGAAAGTGGAAAAAGTAGACTCTATGGGAAAAATGAATTTGTCGCTGCAATTGATATAAAGAGTGCAAGAAACGCTAACATTAAGCCGCTTCCAATTAAAATTGGCGATGAAGGTAAATACATTATAGATTCTGAACCAATTGATGTTAAAAAAGAAGATTATGAATTGGATGATTCTGGTTTTTTAGTAAGCGAACACGTTAAAGACAGGTTCGATGTTTGGGAAAAGAAACTTTTAGATTTAAACGGAAGAAATAAACTTTTAAGTTTTACGCCTAATACTCAACATTTCCAAGTTTTTTCAAGCGATATTTATCGTCTTTTCGACGAAGTCATTCATAATGATGTTTCGATTCATCCATTTTTAAACCTTTCTAATCTAGAGATGAATGACCGTTTATATTTAACTCAAAGTGATGATTATAAAGAACAATTTAGTGCCGATCTTCATAATGACAGAATAAGAGTATTTTTAAGCGAAAAAAGATTACCAACAATTATTAAAAAGTTGACTCGTGATGCTCAATCTAGCATTGAAGAAAGTGGAAGTAATACACTTTATTTAACAATCGGGACTTTAATTTATAAAGATAAAGGCAAAACAAAATATGCTCCAATAATTTTGCTCCCAATAAATATTATTAAAGGAAAAGAAGCAAGAAGCTACCTCCTTTCTTTAAGAGAAGAAGATATTGTTATAAATCAAACTTTATTTGAATATTTAAAAATCAATTTCGATGCCGATTTATCGAGTTTACTTAAACTTCCTTATGATGAGGACACAGATACTTATGATTTAAAGCGTTATTTTAATACCTTAAGAAGTAAAATTACTGGTTTAGATGGATTTATTTTATCGGAAACTTCATTTATAGGAATTTACAGTTTTACTCGCTTTATAATGTGGAACGATTTAAGAAATCACAAGAAAGAACTAATGAAAAACGATATTGTCCATGCTCTTGTTGATCCTTCTTTTAGCTTTAAAAATAAGGTTGAAGCGATTGATTCTAGTGAACTTGATTCTTTATTACTTCCTAATAAATTTGCAATCCCTTTAAGCGCTGACAGTAGCCAAACAGAAGCCATATTAGATGCTTCTCGTGGTTTAAGTTTTGTACTTAATGGGCCTCCTGGAACAGGTAAATCTCAAACAATTACAAATATGATTATTAATAGTTTGTATAATGGAAAAACTGTTCTTTTTGTTGCACAAAAAATGGCTGCCTTAGAAGTTGTTAAAAAGAGACTTGATGAAACAGGTCTTGGCATGTTTTGCATTGAACTTCATTCAAATAAGGCGCAAAAGTCCGATGTTTTACAACAAATTAATAAAATATTAGAGACTGGGAAACTTAAAAAACCTTTTGAATATGAAAAGATTGCTAATGATTTATTAGCCAAAAGAAATGAGTTAAATAACATTATTAAAAAGCTTCATAAACCATTTAAAAATGGATTTGATCTATATGAAAACATCATTAACTATGAAGAATTTAAGAACGATTTTAAAGATATCGAGGTTAAGGGAATTAACTATAAGACTATAAATAGAACCTCATATTATGAAACGATTGAAGAGCTTGAAAAATATTTAAAATATAAAAAAGAAATTGGTGAATCCTATATTAAACTTTTCTCTTTTATTATGCTTGATGAATATTCAATCGAATTAAGAAATAAGTTTATAAATGTTTTAAAAGACTACAGGAAAAATTTAATCGAGTTTAAAACCTTATGCGATAATCTTTATTTATCAAGCAAGAGTGAACTTGAATTTAATTCTAAAAACTTTACTGAGTTTATAAATTCTTTAAAATATTTCAATTTAAACAAAGATTTTATTTACTTTAATGCTTTAAATAAAGATGTAAATTATCTTTCTTCACTTCTTGAAGTAATTAAGAAGATGAAAGAAGAAAAGAAAACATATCTTTTCTTTAAAGATAATTTTAGTGAATCGATTTTTAATTACGACACAAAGCATAACCTTTTTAGATTAAGACAAAGTCAAAATGCTGGTTTCTTTGCCAAAAATAAAGGAATCAAAAATGTTTTAAATGATTTAAGAAGTTATGCTGTTTTCCCTAAAAAGATAAATAAAAAGAATATCGAAGAAACTCTTAATAATTTAAGTGCCCTTCAAGACTTTTTAAAGCAACTTGAAGCTTATAAAAATGATTTACCTTTAATTTTTGAAGATGATTACGATGGTTTCTTTACAAAATTTGATGTTGTTGAAGGCAACGCAAACCTTACTTTGAATTTTATTAAATATTTAGATAGTTTTGAAAATTCAACAAGAGAGACTGCGCTAAAATTTATTATTGAAGCTGATAAGAGATATGAATTCGTTTTGAATTTGTATGAAGATCTTTTAGATATTCAAAATAATTTATTAAATGAATATAAATCAGATGTTCTTTCTTTATTCGACAAATACGCAATTATTGATAACATCGAAGCTATTGATCGAGTGATTAACCATAATGAACGCCTAAAAGACTATATTATTTATCTAAACGAAAGTAATGAAATTAAAAAGTTAAATATAGGTAATTTAATTGAACAAAATGAAGTGGGTATAATTTCAGATGATGATTTGATTAAAGTTTATAAGAAAAACGTCTCTTATAATCTTGCTTTACTCGATGTTGAAAGCGATGACGAACTCAATATGTTTAGTGGACGCTCTCAAAATGAGAAAATCGAAGAATATCGTCGTTTAATTGAAGAATATAACGAACTTACAATTAAAGAAGTAGCTTATCGTTTATCAAAAGGCACAAGTTCTTTCTTCTCAAAAGATGATGAAACAAGTCAAAAAGCTAAAGAATTTGTTTTACTTAAAAAAGCAATTTCTAGCAATGGACGTGGAATTAGTTTAAGAACATTATTTGATTCAACACCTAATATTCTTCATTCGATTTGTCCATGCTTTTTAATGTCGCCATTAAGTGTTGCTCAATACTTGAACCCAGAACATAAAAAATTCGATATTGTTATTTTTGACGAAGCTTCACAAATTACAACAAGCGACGCAGTCGGTGCTATTGCAAGAGGCAAGAGCGCAATTATTGTTGGCGATGAAAAGCAATTACCTCCAACTAGATTCTTTGAAGCTGATACTAGTGATGAAGACGATATCTTCATTGAAGATGGAGAAAGTGTTTTATCTGATTGCTTAAATATTTCAATGCCTAAAAAATATTTAACATGGCACTATAGAAGTAAAGATGAAAGTCTAATCGCTTTCTCTAATGTAGAATATTACGATAATAAACTTTTAACTTTCCCATCTCCAAAATCAATAAACAGTTCAATTACTTTTAATTATTGTCGTGATGGTCTTTATGAAGATAGAAAAAATAAGGTTGAGGCAAAAGCAATAGTTAGTGAAATAATTCGACGTTTAAAAGATGAAAAACTTTCAAAAAAGAGCATAGGAGTCGTAACTTTTTCTATCTCTCAGCAAAGTTTGATACTTGATATGCTTCAAGATGAATTCCGTAAAAATCCTGATCTAGAATTAAAAGCTCATAGTTCAAAAGAAAGTATTTTTGTAAAGAATCTTGAAAGTGTTCAAGGTGATGAAAGAGACGTAATTATTTTCTCAATTTGTTACGGTCCAAATAAAGAAGGCAAGATTTCATTTAATTTTGGCCCACTTTCTAATAGTGGTGGCGAAAAGAGATTAAATGTTGCTGTTTCTAGAGCAAGAGAAGAAATGATTGTTTTCTCTTCACTTTTGGGTAGTCAAATTGACACTCAAAGAGCACAAGGAAAAGGTGCAAGAGGATTAAAAGAGTTCCTTGATTACGCACAAAATGGACGTAACTTTATTGTTATTAAAAATGGTGAGCAAAAAGAATATAAAGAAGGTATTGAAAAATATATTGCTCGTGATTTAGAAAAGCGTGGCTTTAAAGTTCATACCAATATTGGAACAAGTGAATTTAGAGTTGATATAGGAATTGTTGATAAAAACGATGAAAATCGTTATGTTCTTGGTGTTTTATGTGATTCGAGAAGCTATATTAATTCAAAAACTAGTAAAGATAGAAACGTTGTTCAAACTGATGTTTTAACTCAACTTGGTTGGAAACTTATTAGAATTTGGTCATTAGATTATTTTGATTCACCAAACTTAGTTATTGATAAAATTGTTGAGGCAATTTATAAACCTGCTCAAGAAAATGATACTAGTTTTAAAAAGAAGAAGATAACTTTTGAAAAAGAAGATAATAAAGAAAATTTCAATCATTCTATTGATTATGTTCCTTCAAATTATCCAACAAGAGAACTTGATAGTGATGTTTTCTTTGAAGAAAAAGAATCAAAGACAAAAAATGTCATTAATTTCTTTATAAGAAATGAGTCTCCAATTAGTGAAAGACTCCTTACTAAAAAAGTTATGAATCATTTTTCAATAAGTAAAAATTCTAAAAATGTGAAGCAAGTTTTCAATGAGATTTTGTACAATAAGCCTGCAAATTTTACAAATAATGTTAAATTTTACTGGGAAAATGAAGAAGATAAGGAACGCGTAGCTTATTATAGAGTTGGTTCTAAATATCGTGAATTTATTGATATCCCTAAAGAAGAAATTGTTGTTGCAATTAGGGACATAATGAAAGTAAAATTAGCCTTAAATCGTGACGATTTAATTAAGTATATTGTTTCAGCTTTTGGTTTTAATAAAGTTGGCGATAACATCAAAGAAGTTATTAATACTTCAATTGATTTTGCTCTTGTTAAAGGCTTTATAAAAACTGAAGGCGACAGCATTTTTTATCAAGATTAAAGGAGAAAAGTAATGTTAGTTATTTGTCCTAAATGTGGAAAAATTATAGATGCAACTTCCTCAAAAGAAGTTGCCTTTTGTTCTCAATGTGGATCTAACTTTTCAATAAGTGATGGTAAGAAACTTTTTGATAGACAATACGCTTTAATTGCAAGACAAGCTTATGTCGAATTAAATGAAAAAGGCGAATATGATGCTGCAATTGAAGACTTTAACAAATGTCTTGAAATGAAGAAAAGTGATTTAAGCGCAATTATTGGAATTAGTTTAGCTACATTATATAAACAAGATTTTTTAAATATTAATTTTGATAAAATTCAGCCAATTTTTGATAAATATGACATTTATTTAAATGAAGAGAATACCTTCTTATTTTGTTCGTTTATTGAAGATGTTTTAAAAGAAACAAAAAAATATTTAAAAGAAGCTAATTCTCGCCTTTTTAATGATGGAAAATGTATCGCAAGAGTTTATTTAGATAACTATGAAAAAAGTTTAAAAGATATTTTAGGCTTAATTGACTTCTTGCTTGATGGACTTTCAATATCTAGCGAAGAAGAAAAGAAAGTTTTCTATGAAGATCATAATCTTGAAAACGATCTTAATGAACTTAAAAATTATGTTTTAAAATTATCTGAAATTAGGCATGAAGTCTTAGAAGAAGAAGAGACGCTAGATGATAACCGAATTATCATTGTAAATAAAAAAGCGATAAAAACTTATAAGGCTTTTATCGCTAGTGAAATATTTGCTTTAATTTTGCTTGCTCTTTTCTTAATCTTAGGAATTTCTTTAGAAAATAATATCTTCTATATCTTAATGGTTATTCCAGTAATTTTAGGAGTAGTTTTCTACCTTGTATATTATTTTCTTACTAAGAAAAAAGTAGATTAAATATATTTTTCGTTTTTTAAAAATTCTAATAAAGCAATTGAAGCTCTATAACGGTGAGAAATGTGATTTTTTTCTTCAGGAGATAAGCTTGCGATTGTTACATCATATCCATCAGGTACAAAAATTGGATCGTATCCAAAACCACCTTTTCCTTCAATGGTAGATGAAACTTTCCCGTTTACTATTCCTTCAAAATCATGACGAGAACCTTTTTCGAGGTTTAATAATACAAAATGAGCTATAAATCTGGCTTTTGAAGAAGCACATTTTTCAACAAGCATTTTATTGGTGACTTCTTGTCCGCCGTTTTTAGTGGCATATCGACTTGAATAAATTCCTGGGAAATGATCACCAAGAGCATCAATTTCAATTCCAGAATCATCACTTAATACAGGTATTGATGTGAAAGCGGAAGTTGCTTTAGCTTTAATATAGGCATTTTCAGCATAAGTTTTCCCGTTTTCTTCAGGATCAACGACAATGTTTAAATCCTTTAATGAATATAGTTCAACATCATACCCATTAAAAATGGCCCTTAATTCACCAACTTTGTGTTCATTGTTAGTAGCAACGCATATTTTGAGTTTTTCTTTCATATTTTTGGCTCCTTTTTAAGCAAAATAAAAACCGATTTTACTCGGTTAGAATTTTCAAATGGAGCAGGTGACGGGAATCGAACCCGCGTAATCAGCTTGGAAGGCTGATGCTCTACCATTAAACTACACCTGCGCGCTTGAATATTATATTATAAAAAGCAAATATTAATCAAGTATAAAATAATACTTTTTTCTAAAAGAATTTTAGGTAGATTGTTATGCAATAAAAAGAAAAAAAGTCCAGATTTGCAAGCTTTTTACTTGAATTTTAATTCTTTTGAAAGTTTATAAAATCTTTTTTCTATGCTTTTAGAAATATGTAAGATAAAATGAAATCATGAAAAACGCAAATGAAAAATATTTTATTAATCCAGATGGCAAAAATTATGAAGCCACAATAGAGGCTGCAATTAGTGAAGACGAAACCTTACTTTGGAGAGCTAAACCATTAAAGAAATCCTTTGTTTTATCGAGTTTCTTTCGCTTTTTACCTTTTGCAATAATCTGGACTATAGCTGATTCAGGATTTTTGTATTTAATTTTCACAACGGTTCCTTTTGATGAGTGGTGGTTCTATTTAATAATTTGTATCTTTTTTGCTTTTCACCTTTTACCTCTTTGGATATGGATTAGTTCAATTATTTCATCTTTTAGAAGACATAAAATTGAAGAATATGCGTTTACTGACAAAAGAATTATTGTTAAAAAAGGGTTTGTTGGAGCAAATATTGAAAGTGTGTCTTATGCATCTATTACTAGCATGAATTTAAGAGTTGGAATAATAGAAAGAATTTGTAAAGTTGCTGATATTTATATAGTTGCCGGACCTAAAAAATTCGTTTTAGAAGATATTCAAAATCCTTATTATGTTTATGGAGAACTTCAAAAAATAGCAAATGATATGAAAGCTGATATCATTTATCCAAATGCTTATCGTCCTGGTGAAAACCATGGATATAAAACTTCTTATAAAGCAAAAAATCTCGAGAAAATTGAGAAAAAATAGTAATTAATCTTTATATTTACTTTTAGCTAAAAGCTCTGTGAGAGCTTTTTTAAGTTCACGTTCTTCTTCGCGGTGTTCAAGTCGAGATAAGTCTGTTTTAAGTTTTCTTTCAGCTTCTTCTTGAAGTTTTCTAGATTTCTCAACATCGATATCTTCAACAGCGATGATATTTGTTAAAACAAGGTAGGCAGTATTTTCTTTTTCAATAAAATGAATCGCTCCGCCTCCAACTGCATAGTGCTTTTCTTTGTTATCTTTAAAAATTGTTAAAATTGAAATCTCAATATTAGCGAGATATTCAACGTGATTTGGTAATATTGAAACTTCACCTTCGCTTGTTAAAACGGAAAGTTTATCAATTTCTTGAGTATCATAAACCTTATCAGGAGTAACAATTTTAAGAAAGAATTTCTTGTCCATATTATTTTGATTCTAAAGTTTTAGCTTTTTCTAAAACATCTTCAAAAGTGCCAACATATAAGAAAGCAGCTTCAGGAATGTTATCGCCTTCTCCATTTAATATTCTTTCAAAAGAAGAGATAGTATCTTCGAGTTTTACATATTTTCCTTTTGTACCTAAAAATTGTTCAGCAACAAAGAAAGGTTGAGAAAGGAAATTTCTAATTTTTCTTGCTCTATCAACAGTTAATTTATCTTCATCTGATAATTCATCAACGCCTAAAATTGCGATGATGTCTTGCAAGTCTTTATATCTTTGTAAAATTTCTTGGATTTGTCTTGCGACTCTATAATGTCTTTTTCCAATGATGTTAGGATCAAGAATGTTACTGTTACTTGCAAGTGGATCAACAGCTGGATAAATGCCTAAAGCAGCCGTATTTCTATCAAGAACTGTTCTTGCATCAAGGTGTGCGAAAGTTGTAGCAGGAGCAGGGTCTGTTAAATCATCAGCTGGAACATAAACTGCTTGAATTGAAGTAATAGAACCATCACGAGTTGAAGCAATTCTTTCTTGGAGTTGACCCATTTCGGTGGCTAAAGTTGGTTGGTAGCCAACTGCACTAGGCATTCTTCCAAGAAGTGCACTAACTTCACTTCCGGCCTGTGTAAATCTAAAAATGTTATCGATAAAAAGAAGGACATCTTGATGAGAAACATCTCTAAACCACTCAGCCATAGATAAAGCGGCAAGAGGAGCGTGCATTCTGACTCCAGGCGTTTCATTCATTTGTCCAAAAACAAGAGCAGTGTTTTTTAAAACTCCGCTTTCTTTCATTTCGTTATACAAGTCATTACCTTCACGACTTCTTTCACCAACTCCAGCAAAAATAGATAAACCGTTCTTTTGAGTAGCAATATTGTGAATTAATTCTTGGATTAAAACAGTTTTACCAACACCAGCTCCACCAAAAAGTCCAACTTTGCCGCCTTTTAAATATGGGCAAAGTAAATCAATAACTTTAATTCCAGTTTCATAGACTTCAATAGAAGTAGGTTGATCAGCAAAAGAAGGTGGATTGTTATAAATTGAGCGAGTCTCAGTAGGAATAAATTCGCCTTGTCTATCGATAGGTTCACCTAAAACATTAAACATTCTTCCTAAAACATTAGTTCCAACTGGAACTTTCATAGGAGCGTGAGTGTTTATAACTTTTAAGCCTTTTCTGATGCCTTCTGTTGGACCCATAGCGATACAACGTACTGTATCGTGCCCCATATCTTGGCTAACTTCAAGTATTAACTTTTTATTTGAAGCGATAGAATCAAGTTCAATAGTTAAAGCGGTTTTTAAAGAAGGAGTTAATCCATCTAAAAAACGAACATCAACAACGGGCCCTATAGCTTGAACTACAAAACCAACGTTTGCTTCTTGTAAGTTGTTATTAATTCGATATTCTTTTAACATGGTCTACCTCCTTTAAATAAAGTCTATTGCATCATTTGTTCCAGATATGATTTCATTAATTTCATTAGTGATTTTTTGTTGCCTTACTTTGTTATATTCTAGCTTTAATTCATAAAGTAATTTATCAGCGCTTGTCGTTGCGTTTTCCATTGAATTTTTTCTATTAGTTTGCTCACTTAAAGCGCTCTCTAAGAATATATGATAAAGTAAAGCATCTAGATAATGAGGAACAATTAAATCAGCTACTTTGATTGATTTCCCTTCAAAATAAGGCTCAATTTTTGTATTTTGTCTATTAACTAGAGTTTTTTCATCAAATGGTAAAATCTTTTTACAGACAACTTTTGTACTCATAGAGTTTACAAAAGTTGTATAAATTATATTGATAGAAGAGTAATTTTCTTCTCTATATAAAGCATCAATTTGATGGCGGAATAAATTAATCTTAGAATAAGAAAAATCATCTAAAAGATGAATAAATCTTTTATAGGCTCTATGGACCTTATTTTTATAATTTCGATATCCTTTTTCACCAATAAAAATTACATCATCATTTTTAGTTAAAACTTTGGAGGCAACTTTATTTAAATTATTATAGTAACTACCACATAAACCTAAAGTTGAAGTTACAAAAATATATAGCTTTTTATTGCCAGGGTTTTCAACTAAACATGTTGGTCTTTTTTGCTTAGAATAATCAACGTAAAGCAAACAAAGTTCCATGCAGTTTCTGATGGCTTCCATGTAAGCAGAGTTTCCATCATAAATTGCTTTAAGTTGATTGAATCGTGAATTAGCAATTAATTTCATTGCGTTTGTAATTTTTCGAATTGACTCAACTGTTTGAATTCTAGTTTTTACTTCAAGCAATGATTTGGCCATTATTAATAATTATCCTCGTTTAATAAGTTATCCTTAACAGTATTTAAAATAATGTTAAGACGTTTTTCTACATTTGCTTTGTCTTCATCGCTAAAGACTTTTTTCTCATTAATATTTTCAAAAATCTCTGGGTTTTGCGCCTTTATTGAGTTAGAAAGTAGTTTTAATATCTTATGAACATCATTTGGTTCGACTTTATCTAACAAACCTTTTTGAGCAACATAGATATCAATAATTTCTTTAGCTGCACTTAAAGGAGTGTATTGTTTTTGTTTTAAAACTTCGGTAAGAATTGCGCCATGAGTTAAGATATTTTTTGTCGATTTATCTAAGTCGCTTCCAAAACGAGAGAAATCAAGCATCTCATGATAATTAGCAAGAGCCATTCTTAAATCTTTTGAAACTGACTTCATAACTTTAGTTTGGGCAGCACTACCAACACGGCTAACAGATAAACCAGAATCAATAGCAGGTCTTTGGCCTGAGTTAAACATATCGGTGTTTAAGAAAAGTTGTCCATCTGTAATTGAGATGACGTTTGTTGGAATGTAAGCGCTGATATCACCAGCTTGAGTTTCAATAATAGGAAGAGCGGTGATTGAGCCGCCTCCAAGTTCATCGGAAAGTCTACAGCTTCTTTCTAAAAGTCTTGAATGTAAATAGAAAATATCACCAGGATAAGCTTCTCTTCCTGGGCTTCTTCTTAAAAGTAAAAGAAGTGTTCTATAAGCAACAGCATGCTTAGAAAGATCATCATAAATAATTAAGACATCTTTTCCTTGATGCATCCAATATTCAGCAATAGAAGTAGCTGAGTAAGGAGCAAGATATTGCATTGGGGAAGGCTCAGCTGCGCTAGAGCCAACAATAGTTGTATATTTTAATGCATCAAATTTTTTAAGTTTAGCAACAATTTGGGCTAAAGATGAATTTTTTTGGCCGATTGAACAATATACGCAATAAACATCTTTTCCTTTTTGGTTGATTATTGCATCAATTGCGATTGCAGTTTTGCCAGTTTGTCTATCACCAATTATTAATTCTCTTTGGCCTTTTCCAATAGGAATCATGGAGTCGATTGCTTTAATTCCAGTTTCAAGAGGTTCTTTAACAGATTGACGGTCCATAATTTCAGGAGCGATATTTTCAACTGGTCGATATTCAGTAGCGTTTATCTTTCCGAATCCATCAATAGGTTGACCAAGAGCGTTTACAACTCTTCCAAGCATTTCATCTCCTACTGGAACTGAAACGAGGCGTCCCGTTCTTTTACAGGTATCGCCTTCTTTTATAGTTACGTTTTCACCAAATAAAGCAACACCAAGATCTTCCTCTTCGATGTTCATAACCATTCCATAGGCATTATTTGGAAACTCGATGAGTTCACCATACATTGCATCATCAAGACCAAAAACGGTAGCGATACAATCGCCAACACTAACAACTTGACCAACATTAGAAGAATCTATTTTGTGTCCGTATTTATCAAGTTCATCTTTAATAATTTGAGAAAGAGAATTTAAATTATTGGTTTTTGACATTGTTTTCTTCCTCCCCATTATTAATGTTAGAAATTAAGCTATCTTTGATATCATCAAGACGAGATGCAATAGAATATTCGTATAATACGCCATCAACAATTACTTTTAATCCTGCAATTAAAGATTTATCAATATAAGTTTTAACAACGATTTGCTTTTTTAATTTTTTATAAAATGCAGCTTTAATATTAGAAATTTGTTCTTCGGTTAATTTAAAAGGAGAGTAGATTTTTGCTTCAGCAACATTTTCATCTTTATAAATTAATTGATCATAATAATCTCTGATTTCATCGAGTTCGGTAAGTAAATTATTATTAACAATCATCTTTAAGAAGATTAAAACTTCTGAAACAAGAACATCTTGAAAAACATTATTAATTGTAATTTCTTTATCTTTTATTGAGTTAAAAGGTGATTTTAAAAAGAGATATAACTCATGATTTTTCTTTAAAATCCAATCAATGAATTTTAAATTTTCACGAAAAATAGTAACGGCATGACTTTGGCAGCCGCTATCATACAATCCTTCAGTTATTTTTTCGATGAGAGCATCTCTATTCATTCTTATCTGATTCCTTATTTAATTCCTCAATGAATTTATTTACGTATTCGGAGTTGTCATCAATTGTTACATTACGTCCTAATATTTCTTTACTTGTAGAAATAGCAGTGGAGATAATTTCGCTCTTTGCTTCTTTAAGCATTTTGTTACGCTCATTTTCGATATCTTTATGAGCAGTTTGTTTTTGCTTTTCAATAGAAAGAGCAAGTTCTCTTTCAAGATCATTAGCTTTAGTTTCAGCGGTTTTTTGAGCGCTTTGAATGATTTCTCCAGCTTTCTTTTGCTGAACTAAAAGATAGGCATTTGCTTCATTGATTTTATTTTGAGCTTCATTAACTTTAGCTTCACTATCTTTAATGTTTTTCTCAACATAGTTTGCTCTTTCATTAAGCTTCTTTTTTAAAGGTTTATAAGCAAGCAAAACAAAAGCAATAGCAACTGCAACAAAAAGAGCAAGTTGGATAAGAGTTAACCAAAGATTTGGAAGCATGTTGTTAACAGTAAATGAAATTCTATCTTTAATCATTTCTGTATCACAACTTGATAAACTTAGTAGTGAAACTAGTGAAACACCTATGCCTAATAAAATTTTCTTAGACATATTTCTCCTTAAGCAACAACGAATGCCATTAAAATAGCGACAACAAGGATATAAATAGCAACAGTTTCAACAAGAGCAACACCAACAATCATTGTTGTTCTGATGTCGTTAGCAGCAGAAGGATTTCTTCCAATTCCATCCATTGCTTTTGAAACTGCCCAACCTTCAGCAAGTGCAGCAATTCCCATTGCAAGACAAGCAATACCAAGACCAATAAAATTCATAACTAATCTCCTTTATATACTTTTTTGTTTTTCAAGTTTTAATAAACGTTTTTGTTCTCTTCTCTCTTTTTTAGCTTTTTTATGAGCCTCTTTATGCTCTTTAGCTTCTAAGAGTTCTTGAGGTGAAATATATTCTTGAGCAACGTTAATCATTGTTAACATTGTAAAGACTGCAAGTTGAATAGCTCCATCAAAGATATCAAAGTAAAGGTGAGCAAGTGGAGCAATTAATGGATCAATAAACATACCCCAATATGATCCAGCTGGAGGAATAGCAGTGCTTAATCCGACATAAATTAAGGTGATAACACAATACCCAGCAAGAGCGTTACCAAATAAACGAAGAGTTAAAGACAAAACGCTACTCCACATTGTTACAAGGTTAACTGGTAAAAAGAGTGGGATAGGTTCAATGTATCTTTTAAAATATGCCCATTTTTTGCATCTAATGGCAGTAAAGTGAGTAAGGAAAAATGTAACAAGAGCAATTGAAAGAGGGAATGCTAAATTTGAGAATGGATTAGGTAAAGCTTCTAAATAGGTTTCGCCTCCTGGTTGGAAGACGTTTGGAATACCAATCATACCAATGAAGAAACCAATAAAAATATAAAGTCCAACACAAACTATATATCCACCAAATCCTTCAAAAGCAGGACCCATAAGATTTTTAACCCATTTATCAGCGAAATTGACAACTGTTTCAACAAGATTTAAAAATCCACTTGGCTTTTTTAAAGGATCGTAATGTCTAAGTTTGATTTTTACAACAACAGCAATTATCAAGACAATTAAAAGAGCGAGAATACTTGATAAGAATTCAGGCGGTAATGTATTCCATGAAAGTGGTGCTATAACTTTTCCAAAATCCATAAAGATACCTCGTGCTATGCACTAATTTACTCTTATCAATATGAGTTGTAAAGAGTTTTAATAATATATTATTAAAAAGTGTGTCAGTTATTTAATTTACGGCATAAAAGTAAATGATATTTTGAAAAATCTCGCAAAACTTAAGTATTTTTATTAAAATCGTTATTTTAGATTAGTTATGAAAGTTTATTTTGTTTCTAATGAAACTAAAAATATAAAAGATCTTTTTCTATACGGCTATAATTTTTGAGTAAACTTCTTTACGCTTTCTTGCTAAAAAATTAATAAAAATGTAAAAGTTTAAATTCGTGTTGCTTCATAACGATGGAATATTAATTTAAGGAAGCAAAAGAAGAATCTTTAAATTAAAAGTATCTCTTGGTTTTAACCACTAAAAAACAAAAATATTTTGTTGCTACCAAAATTTTTAACTTGTGCAATAATTAATACGAACAAGTTATGAAAAGAAAGTTACTTTATGTCATATCTTTATCTTTAATGCTAACAGGAATCTCTTCCTGTAGTCTTTTTGAAGAGCAAGATAAGCCTAGTGAAAATAATGTTATTGAAGCAGTAGGCATTGTAATTGATGATAAAACGGTCCATTTAAATGGATTTGAAACCTATCAAGTTAAATATACAATTTCGCCATTAAATACTACACAAACTGAAGTCACGTATGAGCTTTCTAACGACAGAGTTTGTACAATTGATTCAAATGGTTTAATTACAGCAAACAATGTTAATGGAAGTGTTGATTTAACAATCAGAGTTAAAGATAACCCAATTGTTTCTAATACAGTTAAAATTGTTGTCACTAAAATTGGTTTAGTAGAAGAAATTATTCCTTCTATAGATTCATTTGATTTTTATTTTGTTAATCAAGAGATTTCTTTTACTTATGATGTTTTACCAAAATATGCAACATATAAAGATTTAAATATTTATGTAGAAGATACTAACGTTGCTTATTTAAATGATGAAAAAACTGCTTTAATTGCTAAAAATCCTGGCAGAACTAACCTCGTTTTTGAAACTTTAGATGAATATTCTGATATAACAGTTAAAGTTCCTATTATATTTGATACTTCTATGGTTGAAAATTTAGTACCAGAAGAAGCCAATGATCCAACAAAGTTTTTAACATATAAAGAATTAAAGGATACAGGAGATGTTGATGTTCTTCCTTCAACAGCGACAAAAGATAATCCAAATAAAGTCATGGTAATTCCTGTTGAATTTAGTGACTATACTTTTGATTCTGTTTATGGAGTTGATAACGGCGAAGAAAGAATTAAAGAAGATTTAGATATCGCGTTTAATGGAACAAATGAAGAAACAAATTATTGGGAAAGCGTTTCCTCTTATTTTGAAAAATCAAGTTATGATAAAGAATATTTAGATTTTGACATCATGGATGTTTATAAGAGCGAAGTGAGTTCGACTGACATTAGTAAGAACCAAAATCTGGGATTAATGGAAATTGCTAATCTTATTTTGGACGCTCTTAATTACACTGAAACTAATGCTCAAAATATTACACTTTCTGATTATGACATCGATAAAGATGGAAAATATGATTCAATTTGGTTTGTTTATAGCTGTCCAAATTATTCTAATATGCCACGCCTTGATCAAAACGAAAATTTTTGGGCTTTTGTAACAAGTGTTGAAGAAACAAAAGAAGGCACACCTGAAAATCCTGCTTTAAATCAATTTGGCTGGGCAAGTTATGATTTTATGTATGGTCAAGGAATGGATAAAATTGATACTCATACTTATATTCATGAAACCGGTCACTTATTTGGTTTAAATGATTATTACAATTATACTAATGAAAATTCACCACTTGGCGCTTATGACATGCAAGATAACAATGTTGGAGATCATAATGCATGGACAAAAGCAGCTTTGGGATGGGTTAATCCTATAATTTATGATTCATCTAAAAATAAGATTGCAAAAGTACATTTAGATCCTAATGATCAAGCAGGCAGTGCACTTTTTATAACTAACAATTATGAAAATAGTGTTTTTGATGAATATCTTGTTTTAGAATTATATTCTCCAAAAGGTTTAAATGAGCTTGATGCAGAGACAGCTTATAGCGCAATAGGAAGAATGCCTAATTCTTATGGCGTCAAAATGTATCACGTTGATTCAAGACTAATAACTGGCACCACAACCTATGGACAAAACTATTATGATTTATCACTTTTAAAGAATGGTAAGCCAAATATACAGTTAGAAATAGGAGCTTCGAATACAAATGATTATTCAAGAAACTATACAATTGAACTTTTTAATCAAATCACTTTGATTTCTTCTAATCCAACATATGCTCCATATCTTGAAAGATTCTATCCTTATAGCGCTAATGATTTCTTCCAAACAGGTGATGTTTTCGATATGGAAACTTACAAATATTATACTTATAGAGAAAGTGGTTTATTAAATGATGGGACTGCTTTAAATGTTAAAATTACTTTTGAAAATGTTTCAAGAGAAGGCGCAGATATCCTTATTGAAACTATTTAATTAAATTAAAATATCTTAAAAAAAGGTATGAAGTGGTAGCAGCAAATTTTTTTCAAAATCGATAAAAATTTTGTTGCTTTTACTTTTCCTTATGATATACTTTAAAAGCACGTGAGAAAACGTGATTAAATTGGGTCCTTAGTTAAATGGGATAACGTTAGCTTTGCAAGCTTAAGTTAGGAGTTCGATTCTCCTAGGATCCACCATTTATTTATGGCAGCGTAGCTCAGTTGGTTAGAGCAGTCGGCTCATACCCGGCGCGTCGGTGGTTCGAGTCCACTCGCTGCTACCATCAAAAAAGAACATTGTTAACCGAATGGACTCTTAGCGCAATGGTTAGAGCTATCGGCCCATAACCGATCGGTTACAGGTTCGAGTCCTGTAGAGTCCACCATTAGTCGGAGAAATACTCAAGTGGTTGAAGAGGATGGTCTTGAAAACCATTAGTAGGTGCAAGCCTAGCGCGAGTTCGAATCTCGCTTTCTCCGCCAGTGTGAAAGTAATCTTCTTATAAATATATCGCGGGGTAGAGCAGCCTGGTAGCTCGTCGGGCTCATAACCCGGAGGTCATAAGTTCAAATCTTATCCCCGCAACCAATCTTAAATTTATCGGTTTGAGTTAGTTCAAACCTTTTTTTATACTCTTTTAGCAGTTTTCAAATTTGAAGTTGCAACTGCAAAAAGTCATCTAATTTGCCAAAATCCTCGCAAAACTAAACTATTTTTGTCGTTACTACAGTTCGAACTTATCTAAAAGTTCACTATTTTTGGATTTGAACCCTTTTATTTTAAATCTGACAGATAATGTTTATTCGATTGTTGAAACGGTGGTTTTTGATGAATAAAAAATAACTGACGCTTTGTTTTTAAAGCTAACTTTTTATTTTATATAAAAAAATTCACACTAATATTAAAGTACGAAGTAGAACTTTAGGAGAGAATTTATGGAACAAAAAGAATTCTTTTATCGATTTAGTAAAGCGATGTATCACATTGATGCAATCTACGATAACCTAGCTAAAAAGACCAAAGTATCAATCAATATGCTTTGGATTTTATATGCTCTTGATGACGGCAAAGCACATTCGCAAAAAGATATTTGTTACGACTGGTCATTGCCAAAAAGCACTGTTAATACTTTAGTTTTAAATCTTAAAAAGAATGAATATATAACTCTTGTTCAAATTAAAGGAACTAAAAGAGATTTAGCCATTGAATTAACAGAAAAAGAAAAAAATATGTTAAAGATATAACAAAATATTTAAATGAATTCGAAAAATAAGTTTATTCAAAACTTAGTTTTGAATTAGAAAACTTTTTAAATAACTTTGAAAACTTAGAAAATGCATATAATGAGGTAGATTCTAAATGAAAAAATGTATTTTAATGTGTGCTTCGATGTTGTTGCTTTCCTTGTTCACTTCTTGTGGAGAGCAAACTACAGTTCCTGAAGAAAATGAAGATATTAACAATCAAGATTCTTCTAGTTTGATTCTTTATTTTTCTGCAACTGGCACAACACAAGGTGTAGCAAATAAGATGAAAGAAGCTTTTGCTAGTGATATAGAAGAAATTGTTCCAGTTACGCCATATACGGATGAAGATTTAAATTATAGAGATGATTCTTCAAGAGCCAATATTGAGCAAAATGATCCTAATGCTAGACCAGAATATGTTCCTTTAACATCTTCTGTTTTAGATTACGACAATATTTTTATTGGTTATCCTATATGGCATGGAAGATTACCTAAAATCATATATTCATTATTTGATGATTATGATTTAAGCAATAAAACAATTTTTCCATTTTGTACTTCAGGAAGTACTGGCATATCAACAAGCGTAAATGAAATTAAAGAATTAGAACCAAATGTAAATGTATTAGATGGGAGAAGATTTGTAAGTAATGTTAGTGCTGAAGAAATTTCTTCATGGGTTAACGGATTAAATATATTTTAAAGGAAGGAAAAAATTATGAAGAAAATTTTAGTTAGTTATTTTTCAGCAAGTGGCGTTACTAAAAACACTGCAATACGATTAAAAAATCTTTTAAACTCAGATATTTTTGAAATTGAACCATTAGAACCTTATACTGATGAAGATTTAAACTGGATGAACAAAAATAGTAGAAGTTCTTTTGAAAAAACTAGAGATTTATTTTTCTCTATTTTTAGTGCTGAACCATGGAATGATGATTGGAGTGATAAAGAGCAATTAAATACATATATAAAAGAATTAATGGGAAATTTTAATTCTTTATCCTATGGATTGTTTTTAGAAGACGAATTAATTTGAATTGCGTTAGGAAGACTCATGCATTTTTATGAAGGTAATCAATATAGGATTGATGAATTTGGAATAAAAGGAAATTATCAAGGAAAAGGATTTTGGAAAGAATTCATGAATCTACTTTTTAAAGAGGGCAAAGAGTATAATATTGATTTTCTAATTCTTACAACAAACAGAAATTATCCTGCTTTTAGTTTTTGTAAAAATATTGGTTTTGTTTAAATGAAGATGATGTAATGCTTTATAAAAAGCTAAAGTAATTTTAAAGGCTATAAGCCTTATTTTTAATAATTTTTTATTTAAGCTTATTAATTTTTTATTAAAATTCGAGAAATATATAAGAAAATACATAATTAATTAATTAAGATTTATCAACATAGGGAGAGATTTTTATATGAAGAACAAAAAAATTTTTGTACTTGCTGCAGCAATGTTGACAATGGCTGTAACAGGTTGTGCACCTGAAGCTCAATCATATAAATTAACAATTGATGCCGATCAAGGTGTAGAAAGTGTTGAAATTTATAATGGTGAAACTGAGGTTAGTGATCTTACTCATATCGCAGAAGGAACTGAACTTAGCGCTGTTATCACATTAAAAGATGATTATGAAACAACTGCCGTTACTTTAGGAGATGCAGATCTTCTTTTAGAAGATGGTAGATATGATTTTATTATGCCTTCAATGGATGCAACTTTAGAAGTTGTTACCGCCGAAATTATTAATTCCTATAAATTAACTGTTACAAAAGATGATGGAATTGATAGCGTAAAAGTATTTAATGGTACAACTGAAATTACTGATTTCTCAAAAATTGCAGAAGGCACTGAGCTTACAGTTGAGGTAACTGCAAAAGAGGGTTATGGCGTAAGTGAAGTTAAAGTTGGAAGCGCTGTTTTAACGGCAAAAGATGGAAAATATTCATTTGCAATGCCTGAAAAAGATGAAACTTTATCAGTTACTTCTTTAAGAACTGTTGCAACAATTACAGTTACAAATGATGATACAAAAGGAAGTGTTGCTCTTACAGCAGGAGGCTCAGCTATAACAGATGGTAAAGTTAACATTGGAACAAAAGTTAAACTTGTTGTTACAGTTACTGCTGAACATACTTTTGTTAAAGATTTAACAGTAAATGGCGAAACTGTTGCTTATCCAGAAGGCGGTTATGAATTTGATGTAACAGCTAATGCTTATGAAATTACTGTAAATTATGCTGAGGAGCATGCGGTTAACTATAGCGTTGTTGGCCTTCAAGCTCAATATATGTTTACAATGAGTGTAGTTGACGCAGAAGGCGAAGCTATTGCCGATGGCGCCTATGTTTTACCAGGCAGTGATTATGATTTAGTTTTAACTGCATCAAGTGGAGCACCAGCTTTCTCTGATCAATATTTAAGTCAACTTTATATTCATGTTGGTGATACTGTAATTCGTGGCGAAGATGAAAAAGCTGTAGTCGCTGCAGATGGTTCCACATTAACATATACATTCGCTGTTGAAGATGAAGATGTTGATATTTACGCTTTATACAATTCTTCAAAAGATACGACAGGAACTGGAGTTGGAGTTAGTTTTGTTGAAAACGAAAATATTAAAGTCTTAGGTTTTGTAGAAGGTGATAAATATTCTGCAAATTATTTACAAATTCCTTTTGTAAAATTAAATTTAGGATATGTTGTTACTGGAGTTAGCCTTGAATTTAGTGATGGCACTACAAAAGATTTAACTATTCAAAGTGAATTTTATGTTAATGATAATGGAGCTGATGGAATTATTGGCATTCAAGCACATTTAACAGGTGATGTAAAAATAACAATTAAAGGTGAAGTGAAAGCTGTTCATAAAATTACTTATGAAGGAGCTGAAAATGTTACTGTTGGATATGGATCATTACCAGAATCGGCTATTGTTGACAGTCAAGTGAGCTGCAGTTCAATTACAGCTAAGGATTCAAGTAAAACATTAGTTGACATTGAAATCACTGGTGTCCCAGAAAGTGATTACTATGTTAGTGGTTATGATGGAAGCTGTAGTTTCACGATTAGAAAAATGCCAGATAACGATGTCACAATTAAATTTGTTTTTGTTGATAACGGAACATTGACAGTTGAACATGATGAGCATGTTACTGGTTATAAAGTTACTAATGCTAGTGGAACAGAGATTGAATCTTTAGCCCCAGGTGCATCAATTCAAGTCCATTTCACTCTTGAAGAAGGTTATTTAATCGAAAGCGTAGTTGACGCAGATGGAACTTCTTATAGTGTAATTGATAGAATGGAGGAAGTTTATTATCCAGTTAGAGAAACAGTTAGAAGAACTTTTATTGCTTTAACAATGCCTGAGGATGGCGCAGATGTTGCTTTTACCGTTAAAACAGTAAAAGGTACAGTTCTTAAAGTTCAAGAAAGTGCAGATTACACTGCTACTATTGGAAGTGGATTAGGAATTTATATTCCTGCAACAACTGTAGAATTCAGCGGATCTGTAACAAATAAGGCCAAAACCGTTGAATCTATTGCTTTAGTTGATGCAGATGGTGGACGTACCAATATTGAATTTACATTAAGCGGATCAAGTTTCAGAGGACAATTTGTGGTTCCTGCAGGCGATGCAACTTTAGTAGTTACATTAAAAGATATTGCTAGTAAAGAAGTTGGAATTGAAGTTGTTAATAATTCAACCGCAGACGATTTAAGTGCTATATTTAGTACTTTCTCAATCAACAATAGAAATAGTTCTGTAAGTATTTATCAATATAAAGAAGAATTTGAAAAAGTAAAATTGCTTGAAAATTCTCAAACTACCTTATCGTTTGGTGTTAAAGGTAATTATTCTGTAAGTGCTTGCTTTGTTAAAGAAGACGGAAGTGTAGTAGAGTTCCCATTAACAAATATTTCATCCTCTGGAGAATCACGTTACTTTGCTTATAGCCCTTTAAACTTCTCATTAGATTACAAGACACTTAGAATTACTGTTTCAGATATGGAAGCTTTAGATTTTGCAGTGAACACTGATAAAGCATCTGATGTTACACAAGATGAAATTTCTCTTGCTGTAAACGGCGGAGAGGCAACTGCTATTACCTCACCAGATTTAAAAATATATGCAGGTGATTCTGTTAGTGTAAATATTACTAAGGAAGCAGAAGCTGGTTATGCTTATGTTGTTACTTTATTAGATGCTGATGGTGAAGAAATTAGTCAATATAATGGACGTTATACTATATTAGGTTATTTCACTATCGTTGTTGAAAAGGTTCAAGCTTATAAAGTAAATATTGACATTGATTCAACTTTATCAAGAGTATATGTAAATCTTTTCAGTAATGGAGGAGACACCTATCGCGATGATCAACTTTTCTACAAAGCATTCGATGGTTATATTAATGTCAATAGTTGGGTAAGCGATATTGATTTAGTAGTTAAAGTAGGCGGAACGGATGTACTTAAAACCACTGTAACAGGAGGTGAAGAGTATTATTCTGAGACAATTAACTTTAATGGAGATATTGAAATTACTGTAACTCCTCATGTTGCAGATGAAGCAGCTGAATAACAATAAACACATATTATGCATTTAAAATTAGGGGTGGAAACATCCCTAATTTTATGCTTATAATATAAAGATTTTATGGAGAAAGAGAGCGTATGAAGAAAAAGAGGTATATTTTATTAGCTATCCCATTTCTTAGTTTGATGTCTTGTTCTAACCCACCAGAAGACATTCCAACTGAGAATCTTTTTTTAACAAAAGATGATAATGGAACAGCTACTATTAAAATTGTTAAAGATGAATCTGCTACCGCTACCGAAAGATACATTTCCCCAAAAAATGTTGAGATTAGCATGACTTATAATACATTAAGCGGTACTTTATCAAACAATGAAAACGTCTGTCCTTCAACGGGAGACGTTAATTTACTCGTAATTCCTGTCCATTTACCTGGAAGTACAATGAATACAGAAGCAGTAAAAGAAGACATTGAAACTGCCTTTTTTGGAAAAGAGAACTCAGAAAATGGCTACATGTCTTTAAGCGAATATTATTATGAATCTAGTTTTGGAAAACTTAATTTCCAAGGTTTTGTCACTGACTGGTTTGACGTTTCTAAAAACACAAATATTAAAAGTTTAGCTGACATAACAATGGGAACTGAAGGAACTATTGTTACAGAAATTTTAAGAAAAGCTGTTGACTGGGCTTTTTCAAACCCATCTTATAACTTAAATAGAAAAGACTATGATCAAAATAATGATGGTAGTATAGATGGCGTCTGGCTCGTTTATGATCATTATAACTTTTTTAATGAAGCATCTTTAAATCCAGATGCAAGTGAAGAAGATCTTAACCAAGCTTTTTGGAACTTTACAAGCTGGGATTGGTATGGCGATACACCAAATCTAGAAGAACCTACTACAAGTGGCTTCTCTTGGTCAAGTTTTGATCAACTTTATTCAGCTTATGCTCCTTATAAAGATGTAACAATTAATGAACAAGTTATTGAAGTTCCTGATTTTTCTAATTTAGATTCAATTAAACTTGATTCTCACACTTATATTCATGAAACTGGTCACTTACTTGGGCTTGATGATTTATATACAAGTGATTCAAGAAGACCAACTGGTTCTTCTAATATGATGGATCAAAATATCGGAGATTTTGATCCATATTCAAAACTCGCTTTAGGTTGGATTACACCTTATGTTGTTTATGGAAGTAGCGAAATCTTACTTCCATACAATACCTATAATGACCATAGCGTAATTGTTATTCCTTCAAATTGGGATGAAATCTCTGCTGAAATTGAAAGATTAAGCGAAGTTGAAAAAGAAAACTATGTTTATGAATTTAATCCATTTAGCGAATATATCTTAATTGATTTATATTCTCCTCTTGGCGTCAACTATAAAGACGTTTATGGAAATGATGATGGAAATTTAGTTTACGGTAGAGGAGCCTGTGTTGCAGATACTGGCGTTAGAATCTTCCACGTTGATTCAAGAATCTTTAAATGCCGTGTTGTAAATTCTGATTTAGGACAAAGTTTATATTGGGACTACAATAATCTTGAATGGGATGGCGAAGAGCTTGAAAACGACGAAGCTATCATCATGGCTATATCAAACGAAAGAAACGAAGCAAATACTTTCAATTTAAATGAAGAATATGATTACTTTGAAAGATGTAGATTAATTGAAGCAGGTGGCACAAATACATTTGATTTAAGTGGATTAACTTCACAATATGCAACCCGTGATACTTTATGGAATATTGATACTCAAAGTTTTGATATTTATAGATTTGGTTATCAATTCTTTAATGGAAAGTATACATATAACGATGGTAATCAATTACCATTTAAAATCAGTGTTTCAACACTTAAAGGAGTAAGTTTAAGATGAGAAAAATTGTTAAATTACCTTTAATTAGTCTTGGTTTTGTTTTAGGATTAACTCTTTCAGCATGTAACCCTGAAGTAAATCCTGATGACCCTTCCTCAATTTATAAAAGCGTTGCTCAAATTAGTATTTCAAGTTCAACCACAAATGAAGGTACTGTCTTTAATCCAAGTGATGTTACTTTAACAATGGACATGATGGATTATGAAGCAAATGGCTACTATAACACACAAGTTATGCCTTCAACGGGTGACGTTAACGTTTTAGTTGTTCCTGTTTTAATTCCAGAATATGAATTAATTGATGTCAATAGAGATGGACAAGATGATAAAGACAAAGTTAGAGAAGATATTAATACAGTCTTTTTTGGCGATCCAAATACTGATGATCGTTTAAGATTTGGTAGCGTTGCTTCTTTCTATGAAGAATCAAGTTATGGCAAACTTCATCTTAAAGGTACCGTAACTGATTGGTTTAATGTTGAAGAAGAACTTGGTTATACAAAAGCAAATCAAATTACAAGTGATGTTACAACTGAAATCATGTTAAAGGCTGTTGAAAATTATCGTACAACTCAAAGCGATAAATTAACTTCCTTTGACTCTGATGAAGATGGCTTTATTGATGCTGTTTGGCTTGTTTATGGTGCCCCAGATTATACAAATGGCGGACCAAATTTAGAGGATAATAACTACTGGGCATATACATCCTGGGCAAACCAAGATAAGAGTGGAAACAAAAACGAACCAGTCGCTAATGTTTATGGCTGGGCAAGTTATGATTTTATGTACGAAGGATATCAAACAAGTTCTTTAGATTCTCATACTTTTATCCATGAAACTGGTCACTTTTTAGGTTTACAAGATTATTACTCAACTGATGGGAACCCAACTTATTCACCTTTAGGAAAGGTTGATATGATGGATAATAACATCATTGATCATAACTCTTATACAAAGTTACTTCTTGGTTGGACAAAACCATATCTTGTTTATGGAAATGCCTCAATTGATTTAAAATCCATGCAAAACGAGAACGCTTGTATTGTTTTACAAGGTGATGATGCTGATGTTTCGAATGAATTCAATCCATTTAGTGAATATATTTTAATCGAATTTTATACTAATGAAGGTTTAAACGAAATTGATAGTTATGAACAATATGAACACGTTTTAGCTCCTCAAGGGAAAGGCGTTAGAATTTATCATATTGATAAACGTTTATTCTCAATTACAGTTGATGAAAGAAACGATACTCGATCAATAGAACTTTATACTGGTAACAACAAAAATGATGGACTTGTTGTTCCTATTACTAACTCTTTAGATAGTGATGTCTTTAACTCAATTTTTGGTTTAGATATTGACTATAACTTATTTGATGAAATCAGACTAATTGAAGCTAGCGGAAGAGATACTTTTACAAATGGCGGTTACCAAAGATTAAGTAGCTATTTTAGAAGTGGTAGTTCTTTTTCAATGGAAACACATAGTGCTTTCTTTACTGATTCTAAATTAAATAATGGAGATTCATTCTCATATAGTGTAGGAGTAGCTTATGAAGAATAAGTCTTTATTATTACTTTCTAGTGCTTTGCTTTTAGGAGTTTTAGCTTCTTGCTCTCCTGAAGTTGCTCCAGATCCAAATCCTGGAGATGATACCCAAATAGATTCTCCAAGTTATGATGGTGGACTCGCAGGAAACGAAGATGAGGATAGCTTTGATAATATTAACAATACAAACGTTGAAAAAATTCTTGAAGACGCCTCAAAACTTACAAAATATAGCTATGAAGTTACTGTAAATGTTGGCAACACAAACGAAACATTTACTCAATATTTCACTCCAAATGCTTGGTATACAAAAAACGAAGTTAATAGTGCTAATGATTTTGGCTATGCACAAACTAAAGATAAACACGAACTTTTTAAATATTATATTGATGAAACTAAAAAGGAAGTTTATCCATCAGTTTATGAATACAGTGGTTACTATAATAACGAAATTACAACGGAACTTTATAGTCCTTTAACTATTGCTAATATTGGTCTATTAATTGATACTTTAGATTCTTTAAAGGATGAAGGTTATCAAGCGCTTGGCGGCAATCGCTACATTATTTTAGACAGTGAAACCATGTCAGTTTTCCAATATATGTCCACTTATGGTTCATCAATTGGAAATTTTATTAATGCATTTTATATTCAAATTGTTGATCTTGAAGGAACAGTTTTTGAAACAACTTTAGATTTAGGAGCAAATGGAACAATTAAAGGAAGATTTTCTCCACTTTCTGAAACTCCAATTGATTTTGTTAATGATGCTATTTTAAATGATGGACTTAAAGGCGTTAATGAATATTCAGAAATTAGAGAAATTTCTAATTTAATTAATGAAAATAACTTCACTTTAAGTGGAATTATTTTAGAAGAAAATAATGGTCAAGTTTCTTCGGCTACAGCAACAGTTTATTGTGCAAATGATTACTTCTTATATGATTTTGTAAGTGAAAAATATAGAGATTTTGGCTTTGCTTTTATTAAAGCAAACACTGAAGTCCCAGTTTATTTTTATAACGAACTTGGCCAAATGGCTGAAACAGCAACTCTAACAACATATGCTTATGATGCTTGTTATGAATTTGAAAGAATGAATGATGGCAGCATTCGTTTTGTTGATTTTATTGGACCTGTTGAAAATGAATCAACACATTATGTTTATGTAGATACTCTTCCTGAAAAAGGTGAAACTGGTTATTTATATATCACAAAAGACCCAGAAACTGGCGTTACTAACGTTTACGAATATGTTGAAGTAAATGGTCAATATAGATGGAACGTATATTCAGAATGGTACGATACAGTTGGCGATTTTTATGTTTATAACTATGGAGCAACTTTCTATTTAGGAAGCACAGCCTTTACAGCTCTTGCTCCTCAACTTTTTGAAAAAGCAGTTCCAGGTGACCCAAATTCTTATGAATTTAAAACTGCAAATATGGATATTACTTCAGCCTTAGCAAATGGTTTATTTGGCTGGGGATTCCAAGGTACAACAACTTGGATGGATTATATTACTAACGCTTATCTTTCAATTAATTATACAGAAAACAAAACTCTTGAATCCTTTGACTTAGGACTTGGAGTTATGGCTTCAGTTGGTGGTGGAATAAGTGGTGAACAAAAAATTCACTACAATTTCTCAAATTTTGGATCAACAAGCGTTAAAGAAGTAGAAGATCTCTTATCTTCACTTTATGGAGAATAATTATGAAGAAAAAAGTTTTATTATTATTAAGTTTTTCATTTTTAGTTCTTGGAAGTGCTTCATGTAGTACTCCTGAAAATCCAGGAAATGATGATCCAAGTATAAACGAACCTGCTGTTAAACCAGTTGGCGCTCTTCAAGAATTTTTCTATTCTTTAAGAGAAAATAATTTCACTATTTCTTATACTGATTATTACGTGAACCAAGGTTTAAGCCGTTCACAAATGAGCTATTACACTCCTTATTCTTTACAAAGTGAAGGCGATTTAGGTTTTAATGGCTACGCTAAAAACGATGATTGCGTATTTTCTTATAATCTTGAAGATGGCGAAATAGTAAGTGGACTTCCTGTTGTTGATTATAATAGCGGCGTCATGATTTATGACATCTATGATTATCGTGATGGCATGGATGAATTTGATTATACTGCATTACCAGAAGACTATGAAGCAGGATCAACTTTTAATTACGTTTTCGGAGAAAACGCTAAAAACGATGAACTCCTTCTTAGTGTCTTTTTAAGAAAGAATTATAATCCAGATGTTCTTCCTAAATCTTTAACTCTTTCTCTTGTTCAAGATACTTTAAGAATTGAATCAGTTAATCTTGATTATGGTGATGCTGGACAAGATACAATAAATGCCGTTATTTATGATGTTGGGAAAACAGAAAACACAGAAATCAAAAATTTCTTAGAAACCGGAAAAACATCAAAAACCCCGCTAAACCGCGATTTTTATAGATTAATTGCTCCTTATCTTGAAAGCAATAACTATAAAGTTAGACTTGATGCAACAGGATATAGAGATAATAGCGGCGCTTATAGCACTTTCGTAGAAGATGATTATTATTTAGAAAATGCTGTTATTTATGACACAATTAGCAGCAAAACTGTAACTGGTCATTTACAAACACCAGGCACTGTTGCGACCTTTAAACTTGATAGCATTGATGATACTGAACTTGAAATTACAGGAACTCCTTCAAATCAAGGTGATGGTTTTTATAGTTATTTATATGGAGAATATTTAAGCTATGTATTCTCATCAATGGGATTCTCTAACTTTATAGGTTATCGTGATGAAACAAAAGAAAATTCTTATTACATTACTGATAGCCAAGCTCAAAGCATGCTTGCTTATATGGTTAAATTTGAGCTTGATAGCATCGAAAGAAGTTTAAGAAGCTTAAGACTCGAAGTCGATAACTTTGAAAAACATGAATTTACTCTTTATTTTGAAGTTTATAACCCAACAACATATCAAGATTTAGGTGTTTATAAAGCTTCATTTAGTAACGTTAATGAAATTTCTTTCCCAGCAGTTGATAGATATTTAAATATTGGTGAAAGTGCAGAAGGACAAGATAAGAGTGAACTTGAAAGTGTCTTAAATAAATTTAAAGAACACAATTATTCAATGGATGTTTATTCTGATGCAGGTCTTGCAAAAGTTTATTACACTCCAAATTATTACTTTATTCAAACTTATGGAAATCCAAATTCTAATGAAGGATACATTAAACTTGGCGAAGCGATTTATGAATTTAATCTTGTCTATAACGATCTTGGAGTAATTACTTCAATTAACGTTAATAAAGACAAAGATTACTCTCAATCAATGAAACTTCCAGGATGTGGAAGTTATAATGGAGCTGATGACGATTTATTCTATTTTTCTACTTTTGATGATGTAATCTACGATTACACAAAATATTCACCAACGTCCTTTATGGGATATTCATATTGGAAAAATACTGGAAACTTAGTTTCTGATCCAAGTAAACTTTTCTCAGCTGGTGTTTTAAGTTATTTCTATTGGAATAACTCAACAGGCGCTTTACCTCAAGGAGCTGGCTTTATGGTTTCAGATGGAGGTGAAGAGCCTTACGATACAAGGTTAAGCTTATTCTTAGCTTACTCTTCAGCAGATGGTCTACAATTTGGTGGCCAATATACAACATTCTATGATATTGGTGGCACAAGTTTTGACTATCTTGATGACTATGTCGCAGAAAATAATTAAGATTTGTGAGGTTTTTTATGAAAAAAAGATTTATTGCGTTAAGTTTATTAAGTGTAGCACTTGTTAGCGGAAGCTTAGCTTCCTGCAGCAACGAGCCAGAACCAGACCCTACAGTTGATGGGATAACTGGAGTTACAATTACAGGACCTCTTAGTGTAAGAGTAAACGAAAAGATTACTTTAAGAGCTGATGTTGTTGGTAGTGATAACGACTCAGTCACTTGGGAAAGTTCAAATCCTGAAATTGCAACAGTTGATAGTAGTGGTGTAGTAACTGGCTTAGATGTTGGAGAAACAACAATTAAAGCAACTTCAACTGAAGATCCTAATTTCTCAGCAACTTATAGAGTCATGGTTTCAGCAATTTATGCTAATAACATTAGTTTAACTATTGATTTAAGAGATGATATTACTCTTACTGATGGCGTTTATAACGTACCAGGTGGCGCAACTTTTAAAGTTAATTATGCTTTGAAACCAGATAATGCAACTCGCCCTGATTCAATTGCTTATTCTTTTATTAGAGAAGATGGAAATCAAGCAATTGCTAGTGAATGTTTAATTGAACCAACAGAAGACGGCGGAGCCAATGTTACTTTCTATTCAACAATGAAAGGTAACTTAAGAGTTTCAGCAAGTTATAAATCAAGCGTTTCAGGTAGAATTAATACCTCAATCATGCTCAACGTTTACGACAAAAACGAGGAAAACGTTACTAAATTAGCTACTATTATTAATAATATTAAAGCAAAAGAAATTTCATCCCTTACAGGCGCAACTCATACTTATAAGAGTGGGAGTTTAACAGAAACTTCTAACTTTAGATCTTATAAAAACGCAACCTATAAGAGCTTAGTTAGTGAAGAAGTTGTTGATGGCTCAACTGCAAAAGAAACCATTAATTCTTATTCAACAATTGATGAAAAAGCTAATGCTTTCTATCTTTTTGCTTATGATGAAGATAAGAAAATCAAGGAAATGTATGTAAACGATACTTTATATTCTTCAACAATTTCTGATTATCGCAATTTTGCAGCCCTTCCTAACTTTACGGTAGACGGTTTACCTGTTTATGGCTTTGGAACTTTACTTGATACAATTGCTGATCAAGGTGAATTTAGAGGAAATCCAACACTTGGTAACTTCATCGCAAGAGGAAACGCAACTTATACATTCACAGATACAAGCGTTAAAGTTGAGACAACATTTAGAAATGATTATGAACTTTTAAGCTCTATCGCTTTTGATTTTACATATAACGCAAACTATGAATTATCTAGTTTTAATTATGTTTATCAAGAAGGTGAAGATGAAAATAGTTTAGTAACTCTTTTTGAAGATCATGGAAGTAACTTTGTATATGGTGAAAAATCAGATGATACTCAAAAAGAAATTGACATTAATTCTTATTATATAGAAGAATTTAATGTCGAATACGTCGACAACTATTCTGAAATTGCAACAGGTAGTGATGAAGGTAGTTACCGTTACGAAATTGAAAAAGAAGAAGTTGTTGATGGCGTGCAAACCTTCACTTTAACTTATGACCACTCTTTACCTGTTAGAATTACTGATTTTGTTCCAGAAACTGCATCAACTTTAATTGATATTGCTTCAGTTAGTGTAACAAATGAACAAACAGGAAGTAGGAATATTGGAATTTATAGCGATGGAATCGCTGTAATTGGTGGACCTAAAAAAGAAGATGGAAACTTCATTGAAGTAGTTGAAACTGTAACTATTACAACAAGAGGTGGCGCTACAAAACGATTCAAGATCGATTGGAAAGCACCAACTTTAACTGGAATTAAATTTGATTGTCCAAATGATCAAGATGTTAATACAAGCTTAAAGTTTGATAACATTAGAATTTATGAAGAAACTCCATATTTCTGGCTTAACCCAATTCCAGATGATGGTAATTATACTTTTGGAATGGATATTTTAAGTGGACCAGAAGATGGACTTACTTTATTAGGTCATGAAGGAGACACCGACAAAGAGGTACCTACAGGAGCTTATACATTAGTTGCTAATAAAGTTGGAACTTATACCTTTAATTTCTATGTTATAGGTCATACTGATATCAGAACAGAAACTTATACACTTGTCGTCGAAGAAGGTATTACTAAAGCTGAATATGAAAAGAATCTTGTAGGAAAGACCTTTGAATATGCTAGTGATACAATGTCTCACTCAATTACTTTCACATCAAATTCAATTATTACCTTAAAGACTGGCGTCACAACTGGAGATAGAGAAGATGGTGGAGAAATTGGAGGCAATACTGGTGATATAGTATCGATTGACATTCGCTACGAAATTGCTGATGGAAGAGTAACTATTCTTACAGATGGCGAAGATAAAGTTAACCAAATCTTTAATAGCGAGAACTCATATTTTGAATCTATCTATGGAGGAAATATTGAAGTTAGTGATGATTTTAAGAGTGTAACTTTACAACTTAGAACACGTGCTGAAGCAGTTAACGATCCATATAATTATTGTTATGCTGGATATACATTTACACAAGCTGCTGATATTTCTAATTTAGTGGGGAAAACTTTTAAAGGAGAAGAATCTCTTGGTTCATTACAAATGCATACCTTAAGAATTACTTTTGAAAACGAAACTTCAGGAAAATTTGTAATCACAAGTAACGCGACTGGTAAAGAAGCTGCATCATTTACATTTGATTATGTTGCAAATGCTCAAACTGGTGAAGTTACTTTGAGTAACGTAACGCTTATTCAATCTTCTGTTGATGGTTTAGTTTTTAAATCGTCATCAATGGGTAGAGACAACATCCTTAATATTGTAATTACAGTTCCTACAAACTTTGGCTATTCACTTGACTATACATTTGAAGTTGATCTTAGAGTTGAAGCATAAAAAAAGAACTATAAAAAACTAAACCTAGAGGCGAGTCTTCTAGGTTTTTAATTTAGTATAAAACTTAAAAAAACTGTCTTAGTTATTAAGAATTTAACTTTAAAAAATGCGATAACTATCGCATTTATTTTCTTGATATTAAGATTAATTTGTTTGAGATTGTTCTTTTTATTTTTTTTAATAAAATTAAAAAGTTATTTTTGAGGAGAGGTTATGAAAAAGAAAATAATAATGACTTTAAGCCTCGCAACTCTTTTATGTTTAGCAGGAACTATGAGTTTAGTTTCTTGCAACGGGGGGAGCGAGACTAGCGAAAATTTAAGACATTCTGTAACTTTAGAAAATAGTACTGACGTTACAATTAGTGGCTTAAACGAAGACGGGTATAATGCAGGAGACATAGTTACATTTACAGTTGCTCCTAACGATCCAGAAAAATCTATTAGTGAAGTTAGTGCAAATGGCACACTTTTAACAAAAACTTATGATGGAAGTTATTCGTTTAGAATCGGAAACGAAGACGTTGTAATCAGTGTTAAACTTGCTGATGATGTTCCTGAAACTGGTGTTGGTACTTTAAGTGTAAAAGCAGGTATTCAAAATGGAACAGTAACTTTATCAAAAACTGGCAAAGCTCTTGTTGGTAGTGTTGTATCAATTATTGCCATTCCTAACGAAGGCTTTGAAGTTGATAAATATTATCTTAATGATGATGAAATTAGTGGCAGTACTTTTACTGTTGTTGAAGGAAAGAATGAAGTTAATGTTACTTTCAAAGCTCTTGATCCTTATGTGATTTACGGAAGCGTAAGAGTTATTGAAGAAGAAGTAATAAATGGAACAATAGTAGCAACTTTAGAAGATGGAACCGAATTAACTAACGATAATAGACGTCAACCAGTTGGTACAAAAGTTAATCTTACATTAACTCCAGTTGATGAATGTCATGAAGTTAAAAAGGTTTATTTAAATGATAATGAAATTACACCAGATGAAAGCGGACATTTCTCGTTCTTAGTTGTGGAAGGTAAAAACTTTATTACCGCAGAATTCGGTTTAATTAATCCAGGTCAAGGTTTAGTTAAATTTGAAGTGGGTTCAGTTACAAACGCAACTGTAACTTTTGACAAAGAGGTTAATAAATACTACGCAGTTGATGAAGTGATTACTGTTACAGTTACACCTAACACAAACTATACAGTTAAAGAAATTTCATTAAATGGTACTCCTGTTGCCGAAACAGAAACTGCAAATGTCTATTCTTTTAAAGTTGTTGAAGGGTTAAATACGCTTGTTATTAGTGTTGTTTCAGAAGCAGAAGGCGTTGAAATTTTAGCGGATGAAACTTGGATTCCTGCTGAAAGCGAAGATGCTTGGTTTGATTACTATGTAGAAGTAGGTAAAGAGTATCAACTTCAAACTAAGTTAACTCCTGAAGGAAGCTATGATGAACTTGTTTGGAGTGTTAGTGAATTTGATGCCGAGTTTATTGAAGTTACGCCAGAAGGTCTTTTAAAAGTTAAAGAAGTTAATTATGGTAGCAATATGTATGTAGAAGTTGCTTTAAAGAGCAACCCTGACGTAACAGACTCTATTAGAATTCGTTCTGTTTCAACTGCTGAATTTAATTTAATGCAAATTAAAGAACTGCTAGTTGAAGCACAAGCTAAAGAAGCAAGTGGTGCAAATAAAACAGAACTTATAATAGAAGAAAAAGCAGAAGGCGAAACAACTAGTGACAAAACTACTTATAATTTTGAAACCTATGCTGATAAACATTCAGTTACTGAAGTAAAAAATAGTGATGGGACAACTGATCTTTATTATAGAACCATTAAAGATAATGTTTTCTATGGCTTAGAAAGAATCGGTGGAGAAACAAGCGTTTCTACATATAATGGCGGTCCAACGGAAGTTACATCTGAAAATGAAGCCGAAATGAACACTATGCTTAACACTATGGGCGCCATAGAATTTGGTTATAACGGAGTTAAAAATGGTGTAATTGATTATTTCTATGATTATACATTAGGTGACTACACAATTTATGACCACGAAAGTGAAGAATTTGACCCATTCGAAAACACAACAATTGTTACTGATATAACAGGAACTGTTTTTGATATCTATACCGAGGTTAAATATGAAGATACTTTCTGGAATGAAATAGTTGCCTTTACTATTAATTTACATCTTGACTTCAATTTTAGTGGGGAATTAACAACTGCAACATACGAAAGAAAAGATTATACATTAACAAGTTTAGATGAGTCTTTAGATGGAAAAGATTATGAACTTCAAAAATATGTAGTTAATCTTACTTATGAAGAAAAAGGTGTTGATCAAAATAACTATTTTGATATTAATGATTATTTTTATAAGGACTTCACACCTGAAGTTTATAATTCAAATACATTTATTGAAGAAAATAAATTAAAGAAAAATGCCTCAAATAAATATGAAATCAATGCAGAAACTACATATTATATTAATCTTGAAAATGTTGTTCCTACTGAAGCTATGATGGATGTAGATGAAATTACAATTGCTTCATCAAACGAAGACATCGTTAGTCGAACGGGAAGTGCTAACGGCTATTTATACTTTGAGACTTTACAAGCTGAGGGCGAAGTTACCTTGACTTTGAAATCAAAGAAGATTACAAAGACGCTTGATTTTGTAGTTAGTTTTGCTGATGTTGAAAAAGTTGAGTTCACGACGAGCGTGGCTGATTCTTTAATGGTTGGGGGAGAAACTATCTTAGAGGCTGAAGTTACTCCTGATACAGGAATTGCAACAACTGATATAAAATATGAAATTATTAGTGATGGGACCGGAGGAGCTAAAATCGAAGAAAGACCTGATAGATGGGGCATTAGTACTGATTACTACTTAATTGCTGGACCAAATGCCGGTGAAATCAATGTTAGGGCTACTTCATTAGCTGATGAAACAGTATTCGTTGAAAAGACAATTGTTGTTAATGCAGCACCTAGTGTATTGGGCGATTTAGTCGGCAAAACATTTAAGGCAACAAATAGTGTATTTAATATGTCTACCTATGGGACAGATGTTTATAATTACACAATTACATTTGAAAGCAATAATAAAGCCCGTGTAGAATATGAAATTTCAGTAGAAAGTTATATGGGAGATCAAACAGTAACAAAAGGTACATATACTGCTGATGTTGCCCAAGAAGGTGAAAGAATAGAACTTAGTAACATAACGAGTGTTGGCACAAGCGATATCGAAACAAGTGAAGTTCCTTCAACTATCCAAGTTGTTTATACGGATACTTTTGAATTTGAAGGCTTAAGCATTTATCTTGGCGATGAAGATGTTACTTTCGAAGAGTATGTTCCTATTGATTTAACTTCGGTTAAAGAAAAACTTATCGGATCCACTCAAACATTTTCGTGGTCTGATAGTTATGGCGGAACCTATAATTTAACTATGGTTTTCTCCGGAACAGTTGATGCTATAAAAGTTGATATTGATTGTGAATATTCTAGTTATTACAGTACATCAACGGGTAAATTTAACGCCGATGTAACAGTTACAGAAGAAGCAATTACCCTAAGTAATAAAACACTTACTGAAGGTAACATCATGACTTATGATTACCCACCTAACGATTACTTATATGAAGTAGACACCGATGGTAATGTTCGAGTTTATCATGAAGATGAAGCCGGTGGCGGATGGGATTATTAATTTAGGAGGTAAATATAATGAAAAATAGAAGATTTATTTTTGGTTTATCTTTATTAATTCTTGGTGTAACCGGAATTACATCTTGCACAGATTATAGTTCTTTACCTCCTGTTACTGATTTGGGTAATGGAGGAGAAGAAGGAGTAGAAAGTTTTGTTAATATAAACGAAATTACAAATGAAGTTACCACTCTTCATCCAGGAGAGTCTATACAATTAACAGGTCCTGAAAATGTTACATGGTCTGTTAGTAATAGCCTTGCAACTATTGATGAAAACGGTCTTTTAAAAGCTGGCGAAACAGATGGAGAATTTATTGTTACTGCAACAAGTAAATTTGACTCTTCTTTTACAGTGAACAAAGCCTTTAAAATCTACACCATGAATACTAAAGATTTAGCTAATAATCTTTATAAATGGGCTGAAGGCTATAACTACACCATGAATCGGACAGGTAGATTCTTAAAAGAAGACGGAAGTGAAGTTAGTAAAGCTGATATTATTGCTACCGATGGAGAAGACGCTGAATCCGTTCTTGTTTATGAAGATTTTGTAGAAAAAGGCAACCAAGTTAAGTACATGGAAGAAGCTTTCTATGTTAAATATGGTGTAACAGGAGATGGCACAACGTATGAAGGCGGAAGCTATAACTCTCCTTTGGGTGGTGGTTCTGTTTGGGACTACGATATCGTTGATGGAAAAGCCGTAAGAGGAATGCCAGATTATTTTGATGGCTATCTTGGATATGGCGATTATAAAGCATACTATACTTCTGATCTTACTTTCTTTATGAGAGACGAATTTAAAGTTGAAGATTCTAATTTAACTTTAAAAGCAGATAAGTCTGCCTTAGTATACGATGCTTTAAAAGATCAAAATGATTTTAGAAATAAGTCTCAATATAATACAGATTACTCTATTCCTATTACTCTTTGGGGAATCATTGATTCTACTTATGCTTTACAATTCTTTGACTATGGATATGATTTGTCGACAAAAGGCGAAATTGTATTTGATGATCATTCATTAACTGGAACATTTATTTTTGAAAACGTATATTTAAGCGATAATAGTGTTTATGATTATGAAGCAACGTTCACAATTAGAGATATTGGTACAACTGTAATTGATGGCATTGCTGAATTAATTGCACAAGACGCGGAAGAAGAAGCAGCGAGCGAAAAATAACTTTTTCATATACTCTTTCTCAGAAAATCTCTGCAATTTGCAGGGATTTTTTTGTGATTTTTGTTTTAATGTCGCTTAAAAAACTTTTCTTCAAGTTAATTAATATGTTGAAAAATTCTGTAGTATTTAAATTAGGTTTTGGTTTGCTAGACTTTATTTAAAATGTTATATATGTAAAAAAGAAGATAAATTATGAATCTGACAGATTTTTATGGTGCCTTTCGAGATAAATAATGAAAATAGTGAACTCCGAGAAGGCGATTTTGAACTTTCGTTTGAGTATGAATTTAGAGTTGGCCGTAAAATTTGGTTTATGCCATATTATCAAACCTTTAAAGAATATAAAAACTTTTGATATTTTTAAGAGGTTATAAAAAATGAAAATAAACGAGATAATTAAAAAAGAAATGGAAAAACAGAACATAGCAATTGAAACTTTAGTTTCGAAACTAAATTTTTCTAAGGAAACTCTACTAGATATTGAAAGTGGGAGAGTAATTCCTAGCGATGAACTAATTAAAGAAATTTATAATGCATTAAATGTTTAGAGTGATAGAACTAGTACCAATTTGTCTAATGATGAAGTAATAGACGAAGTGAAATTCAATAAAATTGTTGCAGCCAAAAACAAGGCTTAATAATTGGATCGTTCTTCATCTCACTTTCTCTTCTTTTTGCGCTACTAAGTTTATTTGCGTGGCTAATGTACCATATAGAACTTGCAGATAAAGCCGCTAACTATTCTTATATGGCACTATTTAGTTTAGTGTTCTTGTTCGTTGGCGGAGCTATTGATATCTATGCAATGAGTAAATTCAACTTTTTCATAAGAGATGAAGAAATTGGTGAAGGAATTATTAATTACAATAAAAAATTACATATTATTCATGGTTTAATATTTGGCGCTGTTGCTCTGATTAATATACTTATTATTCTTGTTGCACCTGAATTTAATTATTTAATTCGTAATTTATAGTTTGTTTGACAACAAAAGTAAGATTGATTCACATAACTTTTGTTAATTTTCATATTAATTCAAAAAGATTAAGCGATTAAGTATTAAATTTAATAATGGAATTTTAAATTTATTTCCAATTAGAAAAATTAATTGATTTCAATTTATTTCTAAAAATCACTTGTTAGAAAAATCTCTTAGTTTTGTGGAGTTTTTTCTTATTTAGCACCTTTTTAGATAATGCTTAGCAATTTAAAAAACATTGTTTTATTTTTTTTGGACTCTATAAGAATTTATTTTTTCGAACAGAATTTTGCATATTTATAAAGGTATATGTAAAATACGGCACCACTTAAATTATCAGCTTATGTCTTAATGATGTTTAATAAGAAAAATGCGATAAAATGCGCATTTTTAAGTCTAATATTAGTTTAAGATTAAAATCCAGTAGTTTGAGCCAACAATTTCGTTCGAAAGTAATAACATATCTTCATACCAAGTTCGTACCGAATTGGACGAGAAATTTCAAGGAGTAAATAAAATGAAGAAGAGATTTTTTAATGCACTCATTTTGAGCTTTTTGTTAAGCGGTGTTGTCTTTGCTACAGCAACTGCTTGCTCAAATGAAGACCCTCAAAACCAAGAAAATCCTGGCGGGGAAGAAGGAAAGTCTGAAAACTTTACTGGTGTTGGCGCACCAAGTGCTGATTTAGGTAAAGATGGTGATACTTATACTGACACTAGTACAGGCGATACTTACAAAAAACAAGATGGTGTTTGGGTTAAAAACACAGTCGCAGCAAAAGAATATGAAGGGGTTGGTGCTCCTGTTGCTGAATTAGGTGTAGATGGAGATACTTACACTAATACAGAAACAGGGGATGTTTATACTAAACAAGGTGGTGTTTGGATTCTTACAAAAGAAGGAGATAAAGTACAAAAACATGTTGTTCAATTTGATTTAGCTGGTGGCATGATTGGCAATGATATTACCTATGGACCAGTTGAAGTTGTACATGGTGAATTATTACCTCAACCTCCAAACCCAACTATTCAAAATGGAACATTTGATGGATGGTATGATGCAAGTGGTGAGAAGTGGAACTTCTTAAAAGATATGGTTTTAACTGATCTCACCTTGACTGCAAGATATCATTCAAATGAAGATACAAAACTTGTTTTATTTGTTGATCCAAATAATGGTCAAGAAAAATATTCAGTTGATACTTTTGATGGTGATTATGTTTCAACAAAAATTGAAATCCCATCCAACCAAGGCTATGACTTTGTAGGTTGGTATTTCGAAGGCGATGAAGATAATAGATTCACCGGCACAATGAGAGCCGAATATAATAATATGACTATCGTTGCTCGCTGGGAAAAAGCACAATTTAATTTCACCTATGTAGTAGAAGATGATAATTCAGTTACAATTACTGGTTTAAGAAATATTGAAGCAATCAATGTTACAATTCCAAACGAAATCAACGGCTATCCAGTTAAAAGATTATCACCATCTGCTTTCCAAAGTAGAATTTATTTACAAAATGTAGTTTTACCAACAACACTTGAAGAATTTATTCCAAATTCATTCCTTGGTTGTAGAGCTCTTGAAAGTATATCTTTCGCAGGTTCTCATCCAAACTATGTTAGTGTAGATGGTGTAGTTTATAGTAAAGATATGAAGACCATTCTCTTCGTACCTGCAAAAAACACAGTTGGAACTTTTGAAATTCCAGAAGGCGTTACAAAAGTAGGACCTTATGCTTTCTATAATCATGGTAGTGAAGGTGTCACTGCAGTAAACTTCCCAAGCACACTTGTTGAAATTGGTAGTCACGCTTTCTATGGAAACGCATTTACAACATTAACATTCCCAAATTCTCTTACAACAATTGCTGATCACGCATTTAGTTGTTTAGTTGAAGGCTATATTCAAGATGTTAAATGGGGTACTGGTCTTAAAACAATTGGTGATTTTGCTTTCACAGGAATTTATTTAAAAGAAACATTTAAAGTTCCGGATGGTGTTGAATCAATTGGATCATATGCATTTGCAAATGCTACAGCATTTAAGGCTCTTGTACTTCCTGCATCTTTAAAGAATTTAGCTCCTGCTGCATTTAATGGATGTACTGGAATCTTAACTGTTACTGTTGATAGCGCAAATGAAACATATGTTTCAGAAAGTAATATTGTTTATACAAAAGATTTCAAGACTGCAGTCTTCTGTCCAAGTGGATATCGTGGAGAAACAGTTGATGGAAAAGAGAATGTAATCGTAATTAAAGAAGGAGTTGAAGAAATTGCTCGCTGCGCCTTCTATATGGTTGATAATTGTCATGAATTTAGAATTCCTAATACTGTTACAAAAATCGGCGAAGAAGCCTTTGCTCATTGTTATGAATTACCTGAAATTTCTATTCCTGATAGCGTAATAGAAATGGGAGAAAGCGTATTTGCTTCTTGTAATAATTTAAGTAAAGTTACAATTGGTAAAGGTTTAAAGAAGATTCCAGTTTATGGCTTTGACTCAGCAAAAGCATTAAAATCAATTGAAATCCCTGCAAATATCGAGGAAATTGAAGAAAACGCATTCTGGGGTTGTGGATTTGAAACAATTACTTTTGCTAAAGATAGTAAACTCAAAAAGATTGGTGCTGGTGCATTCTATTTCTACGGAAGTTTCGATGAAGATTATGGAATGGCGTTTGGCGATAAATCATCAGCTCTTGAAGAAATCGTTCTTCCAGATTCACTTGAAGAAATCGGAGATAGAGCATTCTCTAATAATACAAATTTAAGAAAAGTTGTAGTCGGAGCTGGTTTAAAAACTTTCAATGCTAGAGCATTTGATACAACTGTTGTTAAAGATATTGAAGTAAGTGCTGATAACCCATACTTAATGGTTGAAAGCGACATCGTTTATAGCAAAGACAAGACAGTAATTTATTATTCAACAGATGAAGTTAATCCAAATGTTGTAATCCCAGATACTGTTAAAACAATTGAAGATTATGCTTTCTATGCTGGATCAGTTTATGGATATGATGATACTGGCTACTACACTAATTTATCAGAAAAATCTATTCAATCTGTTAAGTTTGGCGCAGCAGTTGAAACAATTGGAGACTATGCATTCTATTACACAGATCTTCCTAAAGTTGAATTGCCTTCAACTGTTAAAACAATTGGAGAAGGTGCTTTCTATTCACTTGATGCATGTACAACTATTACTTTGAATGAAGGACTTGAAAAGATTGGTGAAGGAGCATTTACATTCTGTTCTAAAGTTGAATCAATCGCAATTCCTGATACTGTTACAGAAATTGGCGAAGGTGCATTCTCAATGTGCTCCGCACTTAAGACACTTGATTTAGGAAGTGGTGTTAAAGTAATTGGTGATCAAGCATTTAGAAGTACAAATATTGAAGGTGTTATTACTCTTCCAGATGCTCTTGAATCATTTGGTTTAGAAGTCTTCAATCCAGCAAATTACTCGACAGCTTCTAAGATTACAGATTTTGTAATTAGTGCAAACAATCCTAACTTTGTTACAGAAAATGGTTTATTAATGGATAAAGGAAAAACAGTAGTTTATGCTTACGCTGCAGGGCACGCGCAAACTGAACTCACTCTTCCAACAACCGTTAAAACAATTAAATCATATGCGTTCCAAGGTGCTGTTAATCTTACAAAACTTACTCTACCAGAAGGACTTGAAAGAATTGAAGAATCTGCATTTGAAGGAATGTCAAACGTTAGTGAATTTGTAATTCCTTCTTCTGTTAAATATATTGGAAAAGAAGCTTTTGCCGGATTTAGAGCTGCTTCAACTGTTAGATTAAACTGCTCAGAAAGCTATGCTATTCAATACTTTGATGAATATTTCGATGGTGGATGTCTTGCTGAGATTGTTTATTTAACTGAAGGCACTGCTCCTAGTGTAGAAGAAAGTAAATAATTAGGAGGAAGAGACAAGTGAAAAAGAAATCTTTAATCATTTTGCCTCTTCTTTCCTTTCTTGCTTTTACCTCTTGTGGGCAAAATGAAGAGCCAGGAGAAGAGAATAAAGATGGTCATAAGTATTCAATTGTAACTTATGATTATAACTATGAAGGAGCCACTGATTCAAAATTCGTTGTTAATGAAGGAGCAAATTTACCTGCTCCAAAAGATCCTATAAGAAGCGATTATGTTTTTGAAGGTTGGTATACGGATGAAGCCTGTCAAAGTGCCTTTGATGGATTTGATAAAGCTTTAACTGAAGACATCACTTTATACGCTAAATGGAGTGAATTTGCTTCATTAACTGATTCAGAAAAAGTTGAATATTTCTTAAATCAAATTAAAGGATATGAAGGAAACACAAATAACGCTTATGTTAAATCGACTGTAGCTTATGCCCCATTATTCTTAACAGAAGAAGTATATTATCTTTATTTAGAATCAGATTATACTCGTTATATTGATCTTGTAACCATTGAAGATTATGCTTATTTAGATGAAGCAAGTACAGAGGTTGCTCCAACAGGCGTTACTCAGCTTTTTAAAGAAGGTGACACCTATTATGAACTTTATAAATCTTTAGAAAATGACGCTGATAATTACAAAAGGTCTGCAAAAGAGGCAGATATTGATGAAAATCAGTTCTTCGAAATTGGAGTTAGTAATCTAGAACTTGGAAGCTTAACTAGCCTTAAAGATTTATTAGATAACTCACCTGATAACATCTATGATGACCCCGAAGTTTATGATTTAAGTGGATTAAATATAACTTCATTTGATTCAAGTAAAGAAACATCAATTGTATTTTCATTTAGATATAGCACTATCTATAGTGGAAATGATGGAACTTTACTTCAAGAGTTATATGATGTTGCTGGTAATATTCAAATATTAAATGGCAAGGTTCATCGTTCAACAATATCAACTATGACTACAACAGCGATGGATGGAGCAGCCTATCTAACTGTTTTAGAAGAAAATGTTATTGAATATCAAACTGGAGAATTTGCTTCATTTACTGGAGAAAAATTTAATCCAAGTGATTTTAAGGAAGCGGAGCAATAATTAATATGAAAAAGTTTAAAAAATTAGCTTTTCTTCCTCTTGTGCTTTTAATGGGAATTTCTTCTTGCACAACACCTGAAACTCCAAAAGAAGATGATCCAGGTCAAACAGAAGAAGAAAAACCAGATAATCCAAATGAACCAGAAGATCCAGAAGAGCCTGAAAAGCCTGAAGAAGAAAAGATTGATTCATTATCTTCTTTAATTAAAAACATTGATAAGTTTGAAGATTATTCAATTGAAGTTACAGGGAGCGTAAATAATTCATATCAAGGAAAAGTTGAAATTAAAAAGACCATCGACTTTTCAGAAAACGCTTATGTATATAAAGAGTATATTGGTAATGAATATTTATCGAGTGGCTTAATTAATAAAGATAGTTATGTTGGCGCTTTTAACGCCAACAATGGAAGAATTGAACCAATTGGAATTAAAGATAAAGAAAGCTCTGATTATCATGAAACTTTAATTCATCTAGGTGATATTATTGATACTCCATTTTTGACTTATCCTAATAACGCATATTATTTTGATTTTATGATGTATGAAGATGGAACATACGTAAATCAATATGATTATATTAATTTTACGATATTAGCTAATGTCTTAAATCTAGGAACATATCAACAAATGATTAATTCTTGTACATTAACTTATGACGAAGAATATAGTTCATTAGTTGTTGATATGAAAGGCACAACTTCAATGTCGGTCGGGGGAAGACCTGTAATCAGTTTATCTGCGACAATTGATTTTGATACAGATGCTACTTTAGAAATTGAAAATCATTTTAAAGATTATACTTTTGTAGAACCAGTTGTTAATGAAGAAGTCAAAGGTATGATCGAAAAAATCGAAACAGGCTTCATGGTTGAAAATATCGAGATGAGCGCGACTGATGGCTCAACTTTATCAGGAAACGTATATTCAAATAAAGATTATATTGTTTTTGATTATAGCGATAAAATCGCTGATAAAATTCAAGGTTATGCCGAGAAAAATGGTGCTTTATATAGTGTAACACCAACTGTTACCGGTCCTAACTTTGAAAAAGTATTTACAAAAAATGATCTTGCACAAGTCAACGAAGAAATGGGAACAAATTATTCAGCAATAGATCTAGGCAAAGTAATGTTTGCTCAAAGTATTGGCTTATTTGTTCCTGAAGCAACAACTGCCTTAAATGCACCTTTCCTTTATAAAAATAATGGAGGTGGCGTTTATATGGCAGGAGATTCAGCTAACCTTTATGGACTTCGTAATGATTCAGATAGTTATTTCTCAGTAAGTGCAAGTCAAGGACTTGTCCCTGCAGGATATTATCTACAATATGCAGATACACAAAAATCTAAAATAAACTTTGGCTATTATTGTTATGGAAATACTAACAATAAGGCTACAGCTTATAGTGGAAAACTTATAACAATGTCGTCGTTTGGAAGTAGAAATAAGACAATGGATATTTTACTTTCAAGATTATAAATTAACGATAATTTGTAAAAAAGAATGGGGCAATTATATTGCTAGTGGGAGACAAATTATGAAAAAAAGAAAAAGTTTAGCATTTTACTTACTCCTTGGTAGTCTTGTTGCAACTACTGGGCTTGTGCTCAGTAGTTGCCAGGGCAATGAAATCCAAGAAGAGGATCCGGGAGATAACCCAGGCGAAAATCCAGGAGAAAATCCAGGTGGTGAACCAGGAGAAAATCCAGGGGAAGATCCAACTCCAACTCCAGATCCTGAAGAAAAAGCGTATAAAGTTTCGTTTACTGCAAATGAAGAAGTAGAAATGAAAACTGATAAGAGTGAATATAAAAAAGGTGAAACCGTTACAATCACTCTTAACATTAAAAATGTTGATAAAACAGTTGGTTTAGTTGAAGTTTCAAGTAAAGCGCAAGTTACAGTTGTTGAAATTGACAAGACATATACGTTTGTAATGTCAGAAGAAGATGTAACTGTGACAGTTACTCTTAAAGATAGAGAATATGGACAAAAAGCTTTAACCGTTAACGAAGTTGAAGGATTTAGTGTCAAATTCTTTGTTAACGAACAACAAGTTACAAGCGCCAAAAAATATGATGTAGTTACAGTTAAACTTGAAGTAACAAGTGTTACAAAACGCTTTAAATCACTAACTTCTGCGGGGATTTCTCTTGAAGAAGTTAAAAAAGGTGAAGAATATCGATTCACCATGGTTGATAACGAGGTTAACTTTGTTTTAGAAGTTGAAGATATTCCTTCAAGAACTTTATCTGCTCCTAGCGGGGAAGGTTTCTCAGCAGTTTTTAAAGTCGGAGATGATGTTGTAACAACTGCTTTAGAAGGAACAAGCGTAACTCTTGAAATTACTCTTGAAGAAGATTACTTCTTTGTTGGAATTAACTGGACTGGAGTTGCTTTAGATGATGTAACTGAAGTCCAAAAAGGAGTCGAATATAGTTTTGTTGTTGGCTTAGAAAATATTGTTGCAACAATTGATGTTGATCCTGTTCCAACTTATGATATTAAAATCAATGCAATTGATGGATTTACTACATCTTTTAAAGTTGATGGCGTTGAAATTCAAAAAGCTAAGGAAGGAGAGGAAATTACTTTATCAATTACCTACGATAAAGAAATTTATCGACTTGATTCTAAAGAAGTTTCAGCTAAATTTGGTGAAGATATAGTTACTCTTATTGAAAAGAAAGATTCAGTTGAAGGCGCAAAATTATTCACATTTGTTATGCCTGCAGGTCAAGTTGATATTGAATTTAAAGGTGAATCAATTCCTTCTCATTCTTTATCTTTAGTAGGAGAAAATATTACACGTTCTTATTTCCAAGTTGATGGAGAAGAAGTAACAAGTGCTAAAGAAGGGCAAGAAGTTACTTTGTACATGGAATACGATGATGATAACTATATTTTCAAAGAAATCTCCGCAGAAGGCGCAGATTTAGTTGAACAATATCATGGATATGGTGCTGCTAGATATACATTTATTATGGGAACAAGTGACGTTGTAGTTACTGCTCTTATTGAAAGAATTCCTGATTATAATCTTACTTATAATGAAGTAAATGGTGCAGATATTTCTTTCTTAGTAAATGGAAAAGAAGGCGCAGGCACTGCTAGAGAAGGCGACGAAGTTATTGTCGTTATAAGTATTGAAAAAGGTTATGAATTAGCTAAATTCAGTATTAATGATGATGCTATTAAATATGAACCTGCTCCTAATGGACCAAATTCATATAAATTTGTAATGCCAGCTGAAGATGCAAACGTTTATGTTGAAGTTGCTCAAAAAGAAAAATATGAGATTGTCTCAATTGTTTCTTATTCTCAAAGTATATCTGAAACATCAATTAAACAAGGTGATGCTATTTATGTTGGCGAAGAAGTAACATTTACTTTTGTTTATTCTGGTGAATCGGGCGTTACTGAAAACCTAGATGTAAGTGTGAATGGGAAAATCTACGATGCGACTTATGAAAGTACGGATCCAGATTCCTCATACAAGAAAACTTATTCTGCTTCGTTCATAATGCCTGAAGATGATGTTGAAATTGCAGTTTCTGAAGAACTTGCGGAAGTAACAGATGGAACTGGATTTACATTTAATGTTAATGAGGGTGAGAATTTTAATATTTTAGGTGCAAAGAACGGCTCTCAATATAGTAAAGATAATTTTGTTTTTACAATCATTCCAGACGATGGCTATAAAGTAAGCTCATTCACTTATGTAATTGATGGCGATACCGCTAACCCTAATACATTAGAACTTGATGGTGAATATAATGTTAATATGAGTAGCTGGGGTTCTTCAATTTATTGGAAAGATAATTTAATTGAAAACGTAACCTCATCTTTAGATGTTACTATCGAGACAGAATATGTAGGTTCTTATGATGTCAAATTAGGCAACGAATTTGGTGTTAAAATGGATGGACGCAGCAAAAAGATTCTTGCGGGAAATGAAGTTGAATTAACTCCTGTAGCTTTAGAAGGTTATAGACTCAGTGATCCACTTGCAGCAACAATTACTTATTTAAATGAGAATGGCGAACAAGTTGAAGAACGAAAAGTTGAAAGTTATAGCAATCCTGGAAAAATAACGTTCGAAATGCCAGCAAGTAATGTTATCATTAACTTTGAAATTGAAGAATGTTACGGCTTAAGTGTTGAAGAGAATGAGTTTGCCAGTGTTAAACTTACAAATAGTTCTAGCGTTCCAGGTGAGTATACGGACTCATTGACCGAAGCGGTTGAAGATGAATTGATTTGGATTCACGCTAAACCTGTCGAAGGCTATATTGTTACTGGTATTGAAGTAGTTGATCATCCAGAGGTTAGTGTAACTGCTTATGGAGAAACTTCAGGGTATTATCAATTTAGAATGGATATGCCAGCTCATGAAGTTAAACTTAGAGTAATTGTCGAGAAAATTTATACTTTAGCTTATGACACTGAAAAACTTTATGTTTCTTTAAAACAAGACGGAAGTAGTGCTGATTTAAGTGAAATTGTTGCTGGAGAAGAATATACATTAGAAATTGAAGCTCTTAGAGGCTATGAAATTGTAGATAAACCTCGTCTTGTTTATCTAGAAGAAGGAGTAGAAAAAGAAGTAGCTTTAACAGAAGGTGAAGTTAGTGGGGAATATACATTTATAGCTCCTGCTTCTGATATAAATCTTATTCTTGAACCTAAGGAACTTCCAAAACACACGGTAACATACAATTTTAGTGTCCCTGGTTATAGTGGTTACCCTTCTTTAAAAAATGAAGAGAATGATACTGTTTCTAGCGGTTCAGAAGTTATTGAAGGAGAGACGCTTAACATTAATAGTTTCTATCCTGATTCATCATATTACTGGGAGACTGGTTACATATATGACGGAATCTATCTTGTATATAACGATGGCGAAAAAGAAGTAGAAGAAAAAGTTGAAGGTACATCGTTTGTTGTACCGGCATATGATTTTGAAATTCAAATTCGCGTAACTGAGCTAGAAAAAAATACGATGTCATTTGATGTACCAGATGGTGTAAGTACAAGCGTTGAAATGTGTGAAACAAATTCATCCTCTAGTTATGATTGGGATAGCGCTGATCAAGATTATTACACTGGTACTTATGAAGTACTTAATGGCTATTATGCTAAAGTTACTTTAACCTCTGATGAAGCCGATGACTTTAAATTATTAGATCTTAGTACTTTAAAAGTATTAAATGGTGAAAATGAGGTAGAATTCACTATGAATAATAATGGTGAAAATAATGTAGAAGAAGTAGAAATTATTTTCCAAGTTAGTGGAGACACAACAATTAGTTTAGGTGAACTTTATCAAGCACCATCTGCTACATTTGAATTTGATGAAAGTAATTTACCAAGTGAAATTGATAGCTTTTATTTAGAAACAAGATTAGATAATTATAAGGATGGCGATGAAATTTATTCTTATAATCGTGTAAAAGAAGGTACTAAAGTTTATATTGTTTATGCTCCCGATAGTGAACTTACTAACTTCAGTGATTATGAAGTTGAACTATGGTCACTAGATGGAACAAGAAAACTCAACAGTTATAAACTTACAGATGGAAGCTATGAAGAATATTATTGGGGAGATCTCCTATATAATTATGCATATTACTGCGAAGTCGAAGCTCCTGCAGAAGATGTTTTAGTTAAGATTGTATATAACGGAAGTGTAGTTGCTTAATAATAAGTTCTATTAATCAGATTAAGGATAAGTGGAAAATCTGCTTATCCTTTTTTAATGAAAAAAAGTTTATTTTATAAAAAGAAGTAGGTTTTGCGAGGATTTTATTTTTTTCTCCAACAAAATACGAATTAAAATTGTATTAATATTAAAGTTTCGAAGTTGCTTTTTTCAATTCTTCACAAAAATTAAGATTGTATTAAGAGACTTTCGTTCAATATAAATTAATTTACGAATGAAACTATAATTTTCTTATTCGTGGGGTGAAGAAAATGCAGAAGAGAAAATATAAAATTCCGGTATTTGTGCTTTTTTCTATTTTAACTTTAGGGGCACCTGTGGGATGTTCTCCAAATGGCGGCGAAGAAACAAATTACTCATCTGTTAGAATTAGTTTCGACGCTATAAATATAGAATTAAGTTTAAATTCAGTTCAAACAATCGTGCCAACAATTGAAGGCGCAAAATTAGATGATTTCGAAGTTAGTGCTAGTAGTGATGCGGTTGAAGTTAGTTTAGGAGATGGTGTCGTGATTGTCCGTGCTAACAAAGAAGGACAGGCAGTTGTAACTCTTAAACATAAAAAAGCGAATATAAGTGATTCATTCTTGGTGTATGTATTAGAAGGGACAGACCTTGCTGATTATGAACTCGAAATTAATTTAGAAAATACTAAAACTAAATATTTGCTAAACGAAACTTTCGATTTAAGTGGATTAGAGATCTACGCTTATGAAACTCATGATGGAACAAAGGATGAAAATTCAAAAATCTATGTTTCTAATTATGAAGTTGAGGTTGAAGGAGGAACAAATCTAAATAGTTTAGGTAGAAGAAAAGTACATATCAAAACAGAATTATTTGGTGAAACAAGTTTTGATATAGAAGTAGTAAATGAAATCACTGAATCAAGTTTATCTATAAATACTATAAATGCTCCTATTAAGTTTAAAAAAGGCACAACTTTCTCTTCAAGTGGATTAGAAGTTTACGAGAATTCAATCGTTTACTCTTTAGATAATGAAGGGAATCGAATCAGTAGAGAAGAAAGAAAGGCTGTAACTGATTATAAACTCAATTATTCAGTTCAAGATGTCTTAAGCGAATCTGGAATATATGAAGTTATAGTCTCTAAAGATGGCTTGGATGATGTAAGTTATGAAATTTACGTCGAAAGAGATGATGCAGAATTTAAAACTTTAGCTCATGATTCGATTAATACACGTGATATTGCTTTAGAGATTAATTCTTCTATACCTTCGCCTGTAAGTTACTTTGGTGAACATTATATTCTTAAGTTTAAACCTAATTACCTTGCAAAAATTAACTATAAAAAGAGTTTAAGCTTAGATGAATCTTTAGAAGAAGTAACTTCTAAGGAAGGTATGTTAATTGACAAAAACAAAAACATATTTTCCTTTAGTGTAAATGGTGAAAATGTTGTAGCAGAAGATTTAATTAAAACTAACGCAACGTCGATTTGGGATTACCTTAAATATGGTGGATACGCTAGTTTTAAAGAATTTAATGAAAATGATTTTCCGCTAGTTAGTTATTCTGATTCTGAAGGATACTATAAAGAAGTAGTAAATCCGGTTGAAGGAACTGATGACTACCTCACAAGTTTAGCTTCTTATCCTGTTGTAAAAGGGGCAATGGAAATCGCAAATATTGATAAAGGTATCTTTAAATATTGCGAAGAATATGAAGTAACTCATTTTGAAGGAAAACTTGGAATTAGACTTTATTTTAAAGGTTTAGGAGAAGTTTCAGTCAAAGTCTTAGATTCTACTTCAAATGCAGACGAAGAAATTATCTCAAAAGCTCAAAAAGAAAATGATTTTGTAGTTTCTAAAGATGTAGTTGCTCCTATGAAAGAAGCAATAAGTGCAATTAATAAGAATAATTATTCAGTTAATGGAAGTTACGGAACAACTTATTACCATCCTAAATATATTTATTCTTATTACGAGCCAATTGCAATCTTAGCAGGATTAAAATCATCTGGTTACGTTTCTTATAAAGATCCTAATTCTGAATATGGCGGTGCTGGAATATATTATTTCGAAGCAAATGATGGCGGAGATAATGTAATTACTAGTGTTAGAACAGATACAGTTCAATCAGTATATCTTGACACAGCACAAATTAAATATAGTGATTTGTTTGTTTCAGCATTAGGTAATAATTACTTATCCAATGAATTTAAAGATATATTTGAAAAAGATGATGTAATGGCAACTTTTGAAGAAGTAAGTGGAACTACTTTATATCTATCTAAAAACGCAGATGTCAGTGAAGTGTTCTTAAGGCATTTTGGAGGAAGCGATCCATCAACATTAATAGAAAGTGGCTACATATATGGAGGCTTCCAACTTCAATATGATGCTAGTGAAATAAGTGGAATTAATTTATTTCTCGTTGATGATAACTTATATGGTTACACCCAAGCTATTGAAAATATTGGGCACGTAGAAATAAAAGCAATCGAAGACTATTTTAACTTATAGGAGGGAATAGAAATGAAGGGAAAATTCTATAAAAAACTAACTTTTGCAGGGATTTTGGTTTTTTCAGCTGGAATGGTTCTTACGAGTTGTGGTGGCGACACTGTAATTCAAAGTAGCTATTTAACTGGCGATGTTCATGTAAAAGTTAATGAAACTACGCAGCTTACGCTTGCTAATGCAAAAGAAGGAGCCGAATACCTTTGGGTTAGTGCTAATGAAGCAATAGCAACTGTCGATCAAACTGGTTTAGTAACTGGCGTAAAAGAAGGCACAACAAAAATTAGTTGTTATCAAAAAGATGATTTTACAGTCGTTAGTACGTTAGAAATTGTCGTTTATGAAGGGGATATAAAAGATACAACAGCTCTTCTCGAACTTGACACAACTCAAGTTAAAACTGTTTTTAAACAAGGTGAAGTTTTTACTTCAAGCGGACTTATTGTTAAAAAAGATGGTGTAGAAATTACTGATTTCTATACAAACCCAGCTGAAGGAACTTATCTTCTTGATTTAGGAACATTTGATGTTTATGTCTCTTCTTTTGGAGCAGAAAGTGTAAGTTATCAAATAACTGTCGAACCTGTTGAAGAAGATTTATCTTTAGTAGAGTTTGTTGAAGATCTCTCGATTGCTGCGAGCTATCAATATGACATTACTATTGAAGGTCAAATTGATTATGGTGGAGAAGCAATGGCTAGTGAAGTAACATATGCCTACACTTTCGGTGACGATGACTATTATTATGAAATTAGAGCTGATGGCGTAGTACTTGAAGGACAAAATTATGGTTACACAAAAACTTCAAAGGGTGTAATGAAGTTTAGACTTGATGATGAAGTAGTTCAACCAATTTGCTACTCTTCAATTGAAGCAGATAGCACTTATCGTGATTTTGTTTCTTCAAGTTTATATAACGATTTAAATGCTGACAAAATGCCTCGCAGGCTTGTTAATGGAGAGTTTACAATTACAGATCAAGATTTAATTTCTTCGATAATCTCAAATACAAATCTTGCTACAACCAATATTTATCAAAATTTAGAAAAGGTAGTCGCTTATTTTGAAAATGATGCACTTACCTTCGAAATTGATTGCGGCCTAATGGGAACAATCAAAGAAACTTATTCTAAAGTTGGTACAGCAAGTGTTCCTTATATTGATGAATATATAGAAACAAATGGAGAAGATATCGCAATTGCTGGAGACCTTACTTCGATTATTTCATTAGTTAAAAGCCATAACTATTCAATGTCTTTAGGAAGAATTCAACTTGATGATACTGAAATCGATGTTGGAACAGCATATTATGCTCCAAATTACGTTGTTTATGATTACACAAGCGATTATATCGAAGTAATGAGAGCAAACGGTGAAGAAGTTAAAGATTATGGTCTTGTTTATATCGAAGGAGAAAATTACCCATATACGTTTAATTTTGTTGGTGAACCTTTAGGTGAAACTACAACAATTGATGAAACTAGCATTGCTCAAGATAGAACAAAATATTCTAGAGATATCGAAACTTTCAGAGAAAAAGCTTCTTACCCATCTCAACTTGAAGCTTATGATCATCCTGAAATGTATGAATATCGTTTTGTAAGTGAATTTGGGGCTAATCTTTATTTAAATCAAGGCGATGATTATCCAACTGAAATTTATGATTTCTTAGGCTTAAGTTTAGAAACTACTGGACTCTTCCCTTATGGAATTGGATTATATGGAAATCTTCATGATACTTTAGATGCATTATCTCAAGTTTATGTAATTGCTTATGTATTTGATATGAGCGGAACAAACTATTGTTTGGGTTTAACTTTAACTGGATTTGGAGCTACAAATGTTCCATCTGTTGAAACCTATTTAGAGTCTTTAGCAGGGGAGGCAAACTAATATGAAAAGAAAATTTTTAAGTGTACTTGCTTTATCAAGTGTTCTTGCTTTTAGTGGGATAGCTATCACATCTTGTTCTAATGATACAACAAGTGAAACAGAACAAAATGCTACTAATGTTGTTATTAGCGGAGCAAAAGATATGATGGTTGGCGACACATTACAACTTGTTGCAAATTTTGATAGAGAAGGGGAAATAACTGTTTCATGGGCATCCACTAATCAAATAGTTGCTAGTGTAAGTCAAACTGGTATTGTCACTGCACATGACACTGGAAAAACTACTATCATTGCTCAAGTTCAAGGTACAGAAGAGTTAGTTCAAGCAAGTGTTACAATTGAAGTTAGAAGAGTTGATGAAGTTGCTCCTGAATATGTAAAAGCAACTTTCGTAGATGAAGACGGAACAGTTCTTTTTGAAGATATTGTTGAGTACGGTGGAACCCCTGCTTATACAGTAAAAAACCCACAAAAAGTCTCTGATTCTCAAAATTCTTATGCTTTCTCTGGATGGGATAAAGAAATAGGGCCAATTACAGCTGACACAACTTATAAAGCAATTTATGAGGCTATACCTTTAACAAATTTTGCTTTTGAAGTTGATCTTCCTAATGGCGGATATCGCGTTGCTGGATATAATGGAACAGGGGATTTAGTTGAAATTCCTGAAACATTCTCATTCAGAAAAGTTGTTTCTATCGGAGAAGAAGCTTTCTTAGAAAATTTAACAATTAAAGAAGTTAAGCTACCTGAAACAATAGTTGAAATTGGCGCAAGTGCCTTTATGTCCTGCGCTAATTTAGAAACAATTAATTTGCCTAAATCAATCAGAAGTTTTGGAGTTGACGCCTTTAATGGCTGTTCAAGTTTAAGAGGCGATTTTGTTTTAGGTGATGAAGTAACCATAATTCCTGAAAATTGTTTCTATGCTTGTTATAACTTACAAGGAATAAGCGGAAACAACATTAAAGAAATTCATAGAGCAGCTTTTACTAATTGTCACTCTTTAGTATTTGACTTTAAAAACGGATTAGAAAGAATTGAAGGATTTGCTTTCCAACATAATAAAGTTATGTCTGATATTATTCTTCCAGATTCCGTTACTTTCTTGGGCCAAAGTGTGTTTTGTCATTGTACAACATTATCAACACTTACTTTGCCTCGCAATTTAGAAACTATCGAATGTTCAAATGATGTTTATGGTTTTCAATCTCTTACTTTAGGATGTACAAGTTTATATGAAGTAAATATTGCAGATGATGCTCCTAACTTTAAGGTAGATGAAAATAAACAAGCCGTTTATAGCAAAGATGGAAAGTTCTTATACTTTGTCGTTGCAAATAGATTTGGCGATTATGAAATATTAGAAGGCACAGAAGTAATTGGGCCAACTGCTTTTTATGGAGTCAATGGCAAAAACGTAGTTATTCCAGGTAGCGTTATTGATGTTCAATATAATGCGTTCTGGACAGCTAATATAACTGGTATAACTTTTGAAGAAGGTGAAAAAGATATTACATTAGGTTATCAATTATTTAATGATTGTAAAAATCTTAAAACAATGGTTGTTAATAGAAATATCCCTGCAACTCCTTCATATTTTTGTCAAAATTTAGAAAGTTTAACAACAGTTGTATTGCCAGAAGGTGTTGAAAAAATTGCGGATTATTCTTTCCAAAATTGTTCTAGTTTAACCGAACTTATTATTCCTTCTACAGTTAAAGAAATTGGACAATATGCATTATCTGGAACTGGTATTACTAGATTTGCTTTACCAGAAGGTGTAGAAAAATTAGGTAATTTATGTTTTGGCTATTCTCCTAATTTAGAAGAGATAATTCTTCCTTCGACTTTAAAAGAAATTGGAACTTCTTGTTTTATCTATGATTCAGGATTAACAAGTATTAATCTTCCTGAAGGCTTAGAAATTATTGGTCAAAGAGCTTTTAGAGGAACAAATATTAAAAATTTAAAGATTCCAGGAAGTGTTAAATTTGGAACTTCTCATACTTATGCTTTTCAAGAAACAGAAAGTTTAGAAGAAGTTATAATTGATGAAGGTGTGACTTTAATTCCTAATTATACTTTCCAAGATAGTGCAGTTAAAAAAGTTACAATGGGCAATACAGTTACTAAACTTGGAACTTATGTATTTAGTGGATGTGCAGGTTTAGAAGAAATTACTTTATCTAGCGCGTTAAGTGGAACTAGTAATATTGGAAATTATTGTTTCCAAGAATGTACAGCTTTAAAAACAATTACATTTGGCCCTGGTTTAAGTGATACAGAACTTGACGCCTCATGGACTTTAAAATTTGGAACAAATGCATTAAGAGACGTTAAGCCAACAGTTATCAATTTTAGAGGAAGTGAAGCAACGTTTGCAAAAGTTGATTTTAATAACAAAGCTTTTGAAGATTATTTAAAAGAAGGAACAGTAACCATTAATTATAATTATGGAATGGAAGTTGATCCTACTGTTCCGGTTGAAGAAGGCACACTTTAAGGAGGGAAGTTATATGAAAAAAAGATTTTTTAAAGGAACATTATTAGTTCTCTCTCTTGGAATTCTAACAGGTTGTTCAACTTATCAAAATAGTGATCGAACTATTTTAAAAAGTGCCAATACAGAAACGGGTGAAGCAAGTTTATTAACCGTTAGATTAGAAGATTCAACCTTAGAAGTTGGTGAGAAAACCCAAGTTATCGTTAATGTCAATTTTAAAACAAATGGCGAGTTCATTTACGAGTCATCAGATACTTCAATAGCAAGAGTTTCAGAAACCGGAGAAATTACAGCTTTAAAAGCAGGAGAAGTTGTAATTAAGGTCATTGATAGAAATGATTTAACTAGATCAAATAGTACAAGTTTAAAAGTTGTAGATGATATTGATCAAAAATTTAAAGTTACTTTCTTAAATTATGATGACTCTTTGCTTTATGAAACTGTAGTTGAAGCTGGAAAAGAAGCTGAATTTAAGGGCAAAGAACCGGTAAGGGCAAATTCTCATAGTACTATTTACAAATTTAATGGTTGGGATAAAGATATTTCAGCTATTAATGGCGACACTATAGTTCGTGCAACTTATGCTGAAAGTGATTTTGGCGATTATTTCTTTGAAGGTGTAAATGGTTTTTATAAACTTGTTGGCTATTCAGGAACTGATGAAGTTTTAACTATTCCTACTAGTTTTAATGGTGGTATTGTAAATGGAATTGGGGAGAGAGTTCTTGAAGGAAATACACACGTTAAGAAAGTTATTGTTCCTAATGGAATAGAATACATTGATAATTACGCTTTTGCTGAAAATGATTATATAGAAGAAGCGGAGATTTCAGGAAGTGTCTTAACTTTTGGCAGTCATATGTTCTATAGATGCGACGCACTTAAAAAAGTTGCTTTCCATGAAGGCGTTGTTGAAATCCCTACTCATTGTTTTAACCAAGCAACCGCAATTGAAGAAGTAGCTATGCCTTCGACTTTAAAAAGAGTTGGCGATTATGCTTTCTTTATGTCGGGTTTAGCAAAGATTGAACTCCCTGCAAGTGTAACAAGTATTGGAACAACAGCTTTTAGTAGCTGCCCAAATTTGACTGAAGTAATAATAAATGGAAATATTGAAACCAAAGAAACTGATACATCTTGGTTCTCTTCATGTCCTTTATTAACAAAAGTTGAGTTTAAAGGAACGGTTGAAAGTTTTGAAATGGCTTGTTTCTTAGGATGTACATCTTTAACTGAAATTTCAATTCCAGATTCTGTTGTTACTTTAGGTGCAAGATGCTTTAGTGATTGTGAAAATTTAGCAACAATTTGGTTAGGAGAAAATACTTCTAACTTCCAAGAAGATTGCTTCCAAGGGACACCTGCTTTAGAAAACGGTGGAATTAAACTTAAAGAAACTGATAAAAAACATAATATTGTTAATGGAATCTTATACTCTGATGAAGGCAAAACAGTCTCTTACATAATGGATGCAACAAAAGTGCCAGAAGCCTTAAACTTTGCTTCAATGGGGAGTGGCGTAACTAAAATTGGTGATTATGCTTTTTATGAAAACGAAAACGTTAAAAGTATTGATTTAACAGGAGTTACTTCAGTTGGTGTAAGTGCATTTGATAGCTGCGAAAATATTGTTCAAGATCTTGTAATACCTAGTTCTGTTACAAGTATTGGCGCTTCATCCTTTGCATATTTAGGAATTACTTCTTTAAAATTAGAAACAACTTTAGATGGAATTATTCCAAAAGAATGTTTTAGAAACTGTCGTTCATTAGTAAGCGCTAGAATTCCTAGTGGCATTACTCGCCTTGGGTATGGTGCATTTGGTTGGTGTAACAACAATTTTGTTGAATGTTATTTACCATTAACTGTTACATATTTAGAAGAATATGCTTTCCAAATGGACAATAAACTCGTTGTTAAATATGAAGGAACAGAAGAAGATTGGAAGAAAATTACAATAGAAAATGGTAATGCTGGAAAGTTCACTGTTGAATATAGTATTCCTCAAACAAATACAAGTGAAACTCCAGCTGAATAGGAGGAGCTAATAGCTATAAATTTATGAAAAAGTCCGCAAAACCATTATTATTTATATCTTTATTACTTTTATCTCCACTTGCAAGTTTAGTTAGTTGTGGTGACTCAATAAGCGCCACAACTAAAATTAAATTAGAATCTAATTTCGTCGAATTAGAGGCAAATGAGTCAAAAACTATCAAAGGAGAAGGCATAAATTCTAACACTAAATTTAAATTAGAGGTTGGTTCAATTGTTGGTGTTAGTATAAAAGAAAATGAGATTACTCTTATTGCTTCTCAAAATGGAATCGAAAAGATTAAATTTTATAATGAAACCGAAAATCAAAGTTTTAATTTGATTGTTGTTGTTAAAGATAAAGAGAATATTACTGAGCTTGAAGTAGCTTCTGAAACAAAGAAAACTTATGCTTTAGATGAAAGCTTTTATTATTCTGATGCAATTATTAATCTTGTTACAAAGGATGAAGATGGAAACGTAATTAATTTAGTCGAATTAGATCCAAATAACTTATATTTTTCTTTAGCAAACGGGTATACTTTTGATGAAAGTGGCACTATAAAGGTCTTAGTTACTGCTTTTGAAGGGGAAAAATATACCATAAGTTATGACGTTACAGTTCTTGATGATTCTTTATCTTTAATTAAAAGAAATTTATCTAAATTAAGAGAAACAAAAGAATACGAAATTACTTATAAAGCCACAATGAATTCGGTTTTAACTATAGATGGCGACACGATTTTTAACCCTAACTATTATATAAATAATTATTCGGAACAATATTTTGCAAAAGATAAAAATGGCGTCTTTAAATTTGATTACACGCTAGATGATAGTGGAAAGAAAAATGGAATTACTACTCAAAATGGTTATTTTACTCTTAAAGGAGAAAAAACATCAGATTTAGAAAATGTAGTTGAGATTTTTTCTAGTGCCACAGGAATTAGTGAATTTAGCGACGATTATTTATCTTTAGCTAAAAAAGATGGAGATGTTTATGTTTTTAACGATGCGAAGTTATTGTCATTATTTTGGAACAAAACTTTAGTATTAAACGGTAGTGCAAAAGAACTTGCACTTGCTCCAGTTGGTGATGCAATATCTTTTCGACTAGTTGGCAATTTAACTAATGGCACCGAACTAGCTTTTAGAGGTTCTATTATTAATATTGGGAACGCAAAAGAAGCATTTATCGAAGATTTTTTAGCAAATAATAGTAGAGTTACTACAAATCCAAGTAGCGAACTAGCCGACTTATTTTCTTTAATAGATAGTGGCAATTACACTTTATCTTCTGGTGATTTAAATATCCTTGTTGATAAATCATATATTTTTATCGAAGAAGATGAAGAAAATGGAAGTGGCATTATTGAAAAAGATGGCAAGCTATATAATTTTATTTTAGAAAATGGCACATTAACTTTAACTAGTGAAATTAGTGATTATAAAGAAGTGGAAAAAGCGTCTTATTATTTATCAAACTACACACCTTTTAAAGTCGATACAATCGGAAGTTATTATTATACGACTTATTATGGTGGTTATACTATTTTTGATACAACTTTACGGAATGATTATTGGTTATTCACTCAATCTGAAGCTAACGCAAAACCATTTGTTTTTACTTTAGCTATTGAGGAAGGCACAGTTACAGTTTATGAATATTACTATTCTTCAAGAGGTTCATTAAGAGGAATGAGTAGTGTAATCAAAAACTTTGGAATAACTAATAATGCACATATTGAAAGCTTTTTGGTTTCTTAAAAATTATATTACTTGCGGACAGTAATATAGATTAGACGGTCAACTGTGATCGTCTTTTTTCAAAAAAGTGAAGTTTTGCAACGTTTTTAAATATTTAAATAATCTTGCAAAAATTAACTTAATTTTCGAATTCATAAAAAAACTTTGCAAAAACTAAATGTTTTATTTGATTTATATTTTTAACTTTGTTATATTGTTTGCACCTTAAAAAGTTTTCATATATTTTTATGTTTAATTTCATCTTGAATTTGTCATCGTTTAGGCAAAATCTAAGTTTTGACAACACATTAAGATAGTATTAAGATTTTATGGTTATAAATTAAAGAAAAGATTACGACATATATTATATATGAGTATTTTTCTTAGAAAGAAATAAGGAGGTAAATATAGATATGAAAAGAAATGTTAAAGCTCTCGCTATCTTATCACTCTTCGGTTTAGGATTAGCTAGCGTTACAAGCTGTGGCCCTCAAGGGCCATCAATTACTATTTCTGTCGATGGCGAAGAAGTAGAAAATGGCGGAATTGCCACTGTTTCCCAAGGTATTGATTTTAAATTATCCGCTAATATTTATGGTGGCGCTGAAGGCGAAACAGTTAGATGGAGTACAAACGCAACTTCTGTTTTTACATTCAGTTCAACAACAGAAAACGATGTAACTGCTAGTGCTAATGAAGCAACAAATCAAGGCTATACAATAAGAGCAACTTTAGCTTCTGATTCTAGCATAACTGCAAGTATTACTCTTATGGTCAATCCTAGTGAAATGAGCTATAAGATTTATGTTGATACAACAGATGCTCAAGTAAATTACGGTACTGGAGAATCATTCACAAGTGATGGATTAGTAGTTGGCGTTCAACAATATGCTGGAGATACACCAACTTCAAATCGTTATGATTTAGGTGAAGAAGAATATTATTTCCAAGATGAAGATGGAAACATTATTCAAGACGGTTATGTATTCAGAGAAGAAGGAAGATTTAATATCAGTGTTGTTGCAGCAGATTCTGAAGCAGGCTATGAATCAGCAGCATTTACTGTAACTGTTGAATTTGATGCAACTTATCTTGTCGAAGAAATTCTTGATACATTTGATAGAAATGGTTCTAACTTTACAAATATCGTTTATGGATTAAATGATGCACAAACTGAATTAGTTGCTTTAGGTTATGACACTAACGTTTCAATTTGGGGCGATTATGTTTTAGATCAAAGTACATTTGCTCCATATTTATACCATGAAACAAGTAACGGCATTGAAAAATTTGGAGTTGATATCAAACAAGACGATAATGGTACTCCAAATAATAAAGATGATGATACAGTTGATATTTCATTAAACAAACTTGAAGATCAAATCTATTTCACTTATGAACCGTTAACAGATCTTTCTAGATTAATTAGTTTAAATTCAATCCCTTCTCACAGAGACTTTAGTGATTCATTAGTTGATGCTTTACAACCTTATCAAATGGATCAACAACAAGGAATTTATACATTTGTTGTTAATGGAAATTCCGAGGTTGCTAATACATTAGTTAATATGTCTGGCATCCCTTATGACGATCTTGTTTATGGATTAAGATTGCAAAACTACAATGTTTCTTACGAAACTATTTGTGTCGTTCAAGATGGTGGTATTGTATTTGACGTCGCTGCACTAGTTCCATATGGAACTTCATACTCTGTAGTCGGTGAAAGAGTTATGTTCTTTACTCCAGTTGACAATACCTCTCCTGATTCTGACTTCCTTATGCTTGAAGAGATGGTTGCTGACTATGATGGAGAAGTTGCTGCAGATCCAGAATTATTTGAAACATCCATTCAAAAAATTAGAGATCTAAACTTTGACGCAACTTATGGAACAGGATTGTTCAGTAATTTAAGTGCTGAACTTCATGCAACTCCTAATTATATTGCTAATGAAGTTTATGTTGATGAATATAATGCACAAAATGAACTTATTGGAACGACTGTTGTTTCTAATGGTATTGTAACTCTTCCTGGAGGCACAATTACAACTGAAACAGATGAAGTTGAAGTGGGTGCTGGCGATTATCAATTTGTACATATTTCTCCTGTTACTCGTGATGTTGATGAAGAGACAGGTTTACCAACAACAACTTACGAAAGACCATTACAATTTATTCAAAATCCAACTGAGAACGATTATTCTTCATTTAGAGCAACCGATTTTAGTGCCGCTGAATCAAATTTAAATCTTTCACTTATTGATGGCTTCTTAGATTATACAAACTTAGAACCACATAACGAATATTGGGAAACTGAATATGAAGTTACTGAGCAAGTAGATCTTGATGGAGACAAAGTAAAAGAATCAACAATTACTCAAGGGTCTTTCAATTTCTATGGAACAGGTGATAATCCATTATTTGCTTACTTTATAGCTGTTTTAGGTGAAGATTATTGGAATCAATTTGTTGAAGCCGCTGGCTTACCAAATACTCTTGATCAATGTAAGATGAACCTTGTTTATAACCTTACTAATAACGACTGGAGTCATCCAAATAGCTTCATTAGATTATCAACTTATATCTCTGATTGGTCTAGTGAAGAAAGCGCTTATGTTAGCATGGGCGCAATCGATCAAATGAGTATTTATAATATTGGTAAAGGTGGTAGTGATTTATTAGATACATTTATTGCTTCTATCGTTCCCACTGATACACCTACAGTAAGTGCTTAATTAATCATAAATAATCAAAGAACCGTGATTCACGGTTCTTTGTGCGTCTATAACTATTTAATAAAAGGAGGAAAAAGGATATGAAAAGAAGAAAAACTGTGTTATTAGCTTTTTCTTTATTAACCCTTACCGCACTGGGGACTTCTGGATTAACTTCTTGTTCTTGTGGAGATCAATCTAATGTTGTACCAAAAGTCATTATCCAAGGAGTTAAAAATGGTGCAGTTGGCCAAACTATTCAACTTAGTGCAATCGTTACAAATGATAGTTCTAATGATGTTACATGGTCTTCAAGCGATGTTTCAATCGCAAGAGTTGATGAAAACGGTTTAGTAACTTTAGTTAAATCTGGCAGCGTTGAAATTATTGCAACTAGTGTTAAAGATCCAAGTGTTCAATCATCCCCTGCTCATATTACAGTTTATGCAGAAGGAGAAAAAAGACTTGAAGTTGTTTCTTTACCAACAAAAACAAAATATAAAGTTGGCGAAGCTTTAACTTATGATGGTCTTAACGTCATGGGATTCTCTTATTTCAATGGCGTAAAAGACAATACAACTGGTGAAGAAATCGCTCTTTCTCAACTTACATTTTCAAGAGCTGCCGGAAGTACATTAGATACAGCCGGAACTGTTAGTATTACTATTTCTGCAAGCGGTTATAAATCAGTATCTTTTACAGTTACAGCTGGGGAAAATGTTGTAGAAAGAAAACTTTACATTTCTAAAATGCCAAATACCACAACCTATACTCTTAAAGCAGATTCAAGTGGTATTAAAACTGCAACTTTCTCAAGTAGAGGTCTTGAAGTTACTGAATTAACTTATGTTGATGGTGAACTTGATAGTAGAAGTAAACTCAGTCAAGGCGAATATACTCTTTCTTTAAGAGATGGTGTCGCTTTAACTACAGAAGGAACTCATACAGTTGAAGTTACTTCTAATACACGTGGCGTTACTGGAACAAGCTTTAATATCATGGTTTATACAGAAGATACTTCAGCTTATGATATTATTAAAACTCTCCAAGAAACAAAAAATTTCACCGCAGAAGTTAAAAATAATGTTGGAACTACAAACGATACAACTGGTTTCCATTATTTAAGAAGATATACTGAAAATTATTACGATGAAATTGAATATCAAAATGTAAATAACGGAACTGAAATTGAATTTGATACAACTTCTCAAAAATCCCATATCGGTTATACAACTTATAACGATAATGGTGAAACTGGCATCATGGAATATGGCTATGACGATTTAAATATGGTCGTTCCTGGAAGAATTGTTGCAACAAACAAAACATCATGGTGGGATAAAGCAAGTTCACTTTCTCGCCAATTTACTTTATTTAATTTAAGTGATATTCCAACAAATACATTAAATGGAAGATATTTAACTACCGTTATTGAAGTAGTTGAAAATGATGATGATCAAGGCACACAAACTGCTGCTAAGTATCCTCTTGTTGCTAGCTTTTTAGAGTATGTTGGTTGGTCAAGTTCACTTATTACAATTATGAATCGTTTTACAATTAGCTTTAATGACGACCATGAACTTACAATGAGAGCAGATTTTGGAAGTTATGGTTTCACTGAATTAATTGTTAGCGATATTGGTACAACAAGTGTTCCAGATGTTGATTGGGCTCTTGAAAATTCAAATCTTGTTCCAGTTAGAACTGTTTTACCAGAAGTTACAACATTTGCTAACGTTTTAAGAAAAAATAACTATACAAGAGTCAACTATAGTAGTGAAATTGGCGCTGATAAAAATAGTCCAATTGCATTCTATACTGAAGATTATATGTATAGCGATACAGATAATGTTGGCTATGGTAAAGTCACAGTCAACGGAGCACTAATGGTTCAAAAATTTAAATCAAATAGTAAAGATGAATTTATTGTTGATGGCGAACCAACTGCTCTTCCAGCAAACAAAACATTTGTTCAATATGTTACTGATCAAATGGCTTCAGAAAATGTAAAAGGTTACTTAACAACTGGAATGTCGACTATCTTTGGAGATGGTTCAACAAATACTGGTTTACTTAATACCTTTAACAAAAATAATGCAATGACTATTGGAACAATGGCCACATATCAATCATTTGATGATAATGCACTTCAATCTCTCATTGATTATATTGGTGCTGGCACAATTCAAGATCAATCGTTCTGGGTAATGATTACTCATGAATTATATGAAGATTCTAATAGTTATTTAGATGAAAACAATTTCCGAACTATAGAATTATGGAACATGAATGCTGTTAGCTTATCAGGATATGTTATGGCATTTATGAATTTCGGAACAACAAGTGTTGATTGGATTGAAGCAGGGTTATCTCAAGTAGAGACAACTGCAAATGCTCAAGAAGCACTTGCTTTAAATTAATGAAAGGAGGAGAAACGTATGAAAAGAAATAAATTAGGTTTATCTTTATTAGCCGTTGGTGCTGCTGGATTCCTCGCTTCTTTAACAGCAGGAGAAGTAAATTACGTACCAAGCGAATTATTATCTCAAAATACTGAATTTTTAGTTTCTTTACCTGGAACTACTTTAGGCTCTTCCGTTCAAGAAATTAAGAAAATGCAAAATGATTTCTATCAAGAATTAAATCATACAATTGGTAGAGATAACTATACGGTTTTAGATACTTTTGACCACATTAACGTCGTAAAAATCAAGGCAAATGAAGGATATCAAGATTTAATTGCTTCTATTAATGGAGTAAGAACTGTAGCTAAAAACCAAACATATCGTTTTAGTGAAGTAAGTGGTACTGCTCAAACTGAAGCTCAAAAAGAAGAAGGTTATGAAGTTTATGCTGATGTTGCTCAAGATGCAACAGAGGCTAGCTTAGAAGATCAAAACACTTCAGCTGTTTCAATGAAAGTTGATCAAATTGAGAATAATGCTGGTGGCGCTGGAAGCTTTGTTGCTATCTTAGACTCTGGTTTCTATTTAGAGCACAATTACTATGCTAACTTTGAAGCTGGCACGGCAAGAGATATGGCAAATGCTAGATTCAATTATGACAAACTTTTAGAAGTTGAACCTGAGCTTAATGCTGAAGCTACAAAAACTTTGTCTGGCGTTACTCCTGAATATCAAAGTACAGATCGCGCAGATGGTTCTTTATATTGGAACTTAAAGATCCCATTCTATTACGATTATGGTGCAAGTAGTGAAAGTTCAACAAATGATCCTGATGTTTTATCACTTTGGTCAAACCATGGTAACCATGTTGCTTCTATCACTGGCGCAAATGGTACTTATGATGGTATCGCTCCAAACGCACAACTTGCTTTAATGAAAGTTTTCTATGAATCTATTCCTAAGGATAGAACTTCTATGGGTGGCGTTTATGCAATGGACGAAGATATCCTTGAAGCATTAGAAGATTGTGTTGTTTTAGGAATTGATGCGCTCAATATGTCTCTTGGTACCGACCTTGATGACTTTACAAATAAATCCGCTGGAATGGACGTCATTGATAAGCTCGAAGCAGATGGTATTAACTGTAACATTGCTGCTGGTAACGCAGGCAAAACAATGTTCTCCTCCATGGGACTTTATAAAGACTGGTCAACTGATATGGTTGATACAGGTATTTTAGGAAGTTACTCTAACTCCACTAGTGCAAATATTATTGCAAGTAGCACAAACCCTACTCAATATTATGAAACTGGTCTTCAATATTCTTATAGTGATGAAACAGGTACACATAAATCCATTTTTGCTTATAGTGACCAAGTCGACTACACAAATGGTGCAGATGGTGTTACTCAAGATAAAGAAAAATTACTTTATGAAGAAGTTTATAAAGCTTTAGGTGGAGATTTCTCTAAATTGCAACTTGTTACTCCAGGAACTGGAGCCCAAACATCTGGCAATATTTATGGAACAGATGCTGATTATTCACAAGTTGAAGCTCAAAAGGGTAATGATTACTTTAGAAACAAAATTGCTGTTGTTGATAGAGGTAGTAATTCTTTCGTTGATAAAGCAAATGCCGCTCAAGATCATGGTTGCGCTGCTTTAATTGTTATTAATAATGACCCTACAGCTTATGAATTTAATTTTGGTATGAGCTGGGCAAGTGGTGACACTTCTCAATCCTATCAAATTCCAGAAATTCCTGTTGTTTTCGTTCTTTTTAGAGATAGAGAAACAATTATGGGTTCAATGAATGAAGTTAAAGGTGATAATGATCAAAATCTTTGCTATGAATCTCCTTTAGGTGCTTATTCAATCATCAAAGATGAAGAAGCTGAAAATCCAAATGCTAATGAACTTAGTGATTTCTCTAGTGAAGGCGCAACTTCTCGTCTAGATTTAACTCCAACAATTACTGCTCCAGGTACATCAATTAGAGGTGCTACACTTGGAGAAGCAACAGCTCAAGGCAACGTTCCTGAAGAAGATCTTGATGAAGATGCAGTTGGTTATTTAAGTGGGACCTCCATGGCTACCCCTAACTATACTGGTATTTCCGCAATTCAAGTTGGTCAAAAACAACAAGAGATTTGGGAAAAAGAACATAGATTAATGACAGAAGAAGAAAGAATTGCTTTCTTAAAAACCTCTATCTTAAGAACTATGTCAACCGCTGATCAATATGAATATGAAAATCAAATTATTGAAGGCGTAACTCCAGAAGATGCTGTAACAGATGATGATTACCATACTCCAGTTACTATTTATAAACCAATAAACGGCGAAGTTGATAAAGCTCCATATTCACCAAGAAAACAAGGCGCTGGTGTTGTTAACGCAAAAGACGCTGTTGAAACTGAAGTCTATTTAGAAGGTTTAATTCCTGATGAAAAAACTGGTGATTATCCAACAGATTTAGGTTCGGCTGATGGCAATAGATTTGCTAAAGTTGAATTAAGAAATAATGCTAAAGTTGCTAGTGGCAACATTTCGCTTGGTGTAAGATTCCACAATGAAGGAACAACAACTAAAAAATATAGAGTCAAATTAAAAGTAATGGCTCCTCTCATTAACAAATATCATAACCATGATAATGAGCTTGCTAATTATGTTGCAGCTGATGCTAAATATGAGGGTGCTGATCTTCAAACTGCTTATGATACTGTTTTAGAGGAAGTTACTTTAGATGAAGATCTTACTGTTGCTCCTGGAGATTCTGAACAAGTTTTCAATCATACAATAACTGAAGAATCTAAAGCATACTTATCAAGATTCCAAAATGGTACATGGCTTGAAGGTTATATTGTTTTTGAAGATTTAAGTTCAGAAAACAAAATTGATCTTTCAATGCCTTATATGGGATTCTATGGAGATTATGCTCAAGCTGATGCAACAGAGCCATTTGAATTCGAAAAAGAAGAAAGATACAACATCGAAGAAGGCAAAACTGATGGTAGATTATATGGTAGCGACCTTATTAATTACCTTGGTGAACATTCTTATAGTAGAACCTTCATTAACACAAGTTCAATGATTACTGGTGACAGTTACGATAACTATAATAGTATGAATAGAAGAGCTGGTATCCAAACTAACTCAACTAACCCATCAGACTTTGGAAACGAACTCGTTTATACAAAAGATGGCGACAATGTAACTTTATACGTTGGTAGCGATACAACCGATGTCTTATACATTCAAGAATTCGTCTATCGTTCACTTCAAAGTGAAAGAGTCGATATTGTTGATGAAGGCGGTAAAAAAGTTATCACAAGTTACGTAACAGACGTTATTACTAACACAAGAACTTTATACAAATCTCACGTTAGTAGTAGTTATATTTCTGATTACTCTTTAGCTCATAGAGGCCTTGTCGAGTTACCATTATACACAACAACAGGAGAAAAAATTCCTGATGGAGAATACACAATTAGATTTACTTACAATCTTGTTTACGGTTCCACTCAAGTAAAGGAATTTAAACTTGTTGTTGATTCAAAAGCTCCTGCATTAACTTCTAAATCAGTTTATAAAGATGCTAATGGAAATGAATATTTGAGACTTAAATTTAATGAACTTTATATCCCTAATAACGATGATATTGTTATTAACGCTGGCGCAATTGCTAACTACAAAGTTGTTAAAACAAGCGATGGATATTTAGTTGATATTCCTCTTGCGGGAGTTAGTGGAGATAAGATCTTTGTTAATATCTCTGATAGCACAAGTAATACTAGCTTGATTGCAATCAACATTAATGACATTAGAAGAGGATTAGTTATTGAAAGTGATTCACTTACTTTTGGTTCAACATATTCTTATACAAAAGTTGATGAAGGAACTGCAAATAATATTTCTGAACGCTATACCGTTAGTATAAAAGACTATACTGGCGCTGAAGTTAATGCCGAATATACTGCTTACTTATCATTTGATAAGAGAGTTAATTCTTCAGTTAGAGTTTATGGAATTGATAGCAAAGGAAAGAGATCACAAATCAATGTTACTTTAGTTGATAATACAACAATTAAATTCACAACTACTTATAAAGAATTCATTGTTGAAGATAATGGAAGAACACAAAATTCAATCTCAACAAGCGATAATGCTACTGTGTCATTCGAGGGAACTGTCACTGGTGGACAAGTTTACGTGGATAAAGTAAGTGGCATTGCTGGAGAAGTTTCAACAATCTATGCTATTCCAGAAAATGGATATAGAGTAGAAAGTGTTACAGTAAATGGCAAAACCATTGCTCCTGATTTACAAGGCAACTATCAATTTGTTCTTGAAACTGGCGTGAATACTGTTGTTGTTACCTTTGCTCAAAACTAATCATTCTAATTCAGGACAAGGAAACTTGTCCTGAATTATTTTTAAAAAAATGGAAATTCAAAAGAAAAAGTTTAATTTTAAAAGGTTTTTTAACTTATATTTATCCCGTTTCTTAATTAGCGGGGTAGTTATAACTTTGATTTTTATATCAATTTATGTACCAAGAGAAATGAATTTAATTGCTGCTTTAGATGGAACATTTTATGGAACTGTTATTGCAGGGATTTTGGTTTTTGGTTCTATTGCAACGAACATGGGATTTTTTGATATCATTGCTTATAACGCAGTTAGGATTAGTAAAAGATTCTATGGCGGGAAAAAAGATTCTGCAAAAAGTGATTTTTATGGAACCTATGATTACACAAAAAGTAAAGAAGAGAAAAGAAAAGATATGCGTTATGTTTTTCTCTCTTACCTTGCAGTATTTGTGATTTATCTTGTTACAACCTTAATTTTATATTCGTTATATTTAAACTAAATTTAATCGCTAATCTTAATCCATTTCTGGCGATATTAAGATTTTATTAATGCGTATTAATATTTCATATATTAATTATTGACAAAAATTAATCCTTATATATTATTTACATGCGTTTTAGGGGTGGATTAGTACGAAAGGAGACTAATTTATGAAGAAAAGAAGAGTTATATATGGACTAAGTTCGTTATTGTTACTTGGTGGTTTAGTAGGAGTTGTCTCATGTCAACCTGAACCTACACCAGAACCAACACCTGATCCAAAACCAGATCCAGATAAGAAACCAGGTGTTGAAAGTTTTACTGTTGAACTTTCTGGAAGCAATTCGATCTCGATTGGTGAAACTGTCAATATTGTCGCAACATCAAATACAGATGGATATGAAGGTATTTTCGGTTTTACTGTTATTGAAGGCGAAAATTTTATTGACGTTAATGATAACGGAACTGTTACTGGAATTGCAGCAGGAACTGCTAAAGTTCAAGTCGAATGCTTTAATATGAGTTCAGATTTTGCTGATAGCTCAACTCAAACTGTTGATATTACTGTTACTGGTGAAGCTACACAAGCCGTTGGTGCTGCTAACTTTGTTGGTAAAACTTACGAAGAAAAACTTGATATTTTAGGAAAACTCGAAAAATATGCTATTGATAATCACTTAACTGGTATTACCCTTTTTGAAAATGGTGGTTATGTAATGTATAGCAGCCGTATTCAAAAACCAACTAACAATTATATTACCGGATATGGTTTAGGTGTACTTTCTGAAGGTTCAATTACTGCACCAATGGAATCGGAATCTAATCCTAACTGGCAAATGTATTATCATACATTTGGTGGAGCAAATAACAAGCAAAACTTTAACTATTTAGACGATACTGGTAGTGAATCCGCTTCTCTTTTTGGCTATATTTCTTCAACCTACTATGGCCAAAAAATGAACGCTTCTAAAAATGGTTATGATTGGTATCCAGTTTTAGCACTTGAAAATCCAGAAACAGGAGATTTTAAACCACAAGCCTTAAATACTAACCCAGCTACTGGTTTAGCTACCAAATATAAAGTTTATGTTAGAAGTGGTGAAAAAGGCGGCGTTAAATATAGTACCTTATCAACAAAAGAAGGTAGAGCTGCTTATAACGATAGATATGTCGAACTTGAAGATTATCGCACACCATTTATGCTTCTTTTAAATGGCAAAATTGGACTTGCAAGAAATGCTGACTATATTTCAGATTCAAGTAACTCTACATTAAGAGGTGCTAGAGCATTCTCTGATATGACAAAGAACGCTTCAAATGGAGGAGACGTTAAAACATACATCCCTCAATTTGAAAAACTTGTTGGCATGGAATTAAACAAAGAAGAAAGTTCAATAACTTTTACATTTAATACACCTGTTAACCAATTCACTGCGATGACCAACCTTTCTTTAACTCTTAACTCACCAATTCCTTTAGATTTCATTGAGTTATTAGGAAAAGAATGTAAGGATACAAATCCAAGTACAATGTATGGAAAAGCAATGAAAGATGCTTATGGTACAAGAAATGCTATTGATAAAAACTTTACTCCAGTAGACAATATTCTTTCAGTCGCACCTTATACATTAGAAGAAGTTAACGATACTGCAGTTGTTTATAAGAGAAATCCATCTTGGTTTGAATTTAGTAGTAGTGATCCAACAATTAAAAACAGATACAGCATCGAAGGTATTAAAATTGTATATGATCAAGCTGCTGCAAGTGATACAACAGCTGCTTTCCAAAGTTTCTTAGATGGAACACTCGATTCCGCTTCCATTCCTAAGGAATATATGGCTGAATATGTAAATAATCCACTTACAACAACAACACAAGGTGATGCTACATTTAAACTTAACTTAAATACGGCAACACAAAAAGAGTGGGATAAGTTATTCGAGGATACAAAAGCTCAATTTAACTGGGAATGTGAACCATTAATGAGTAATGACAACTTTGTTAATGCTTTAAGCTTTGCAATCGACAGAAAAACATACGCTCAAACAAGAGGTAGTGTTGCTTCACAAAGTTACTTTGCCCCTGCTTATCTTTGGGAACCAGAAAAAGGTTTATCATACAATGATACAGCACAACATAAAGCAGCTATTGCTGAATACTCTCCAGATACAAACGGCTATAACTTTGATTTAGCAGTCCAACTCTTTGACAGGGCAATTAGTGAAGAAATTTTCAAAGGTAGTTATTCTTCTTACAATACAACAGTTGATATTGATATTTTCTGGATGAATACTACTGATACAAAAGAGTATGGAAACGAACTTGTTTCATATTTCAATAAAGCTTTTGAAGCTACTAATGCTTATGCAAGTGGTTTTAGAATCAACTTTAATAACCACGATGGTACAACAAACTATCAAGATGTTTACGATAAGATGAAGAGAGGTCAATTCGATATGGGTTTCGGTTCTATTAGTGGTATGCAACTTGACCCACTTGGATTTATGGAAGTCTTAAAGAGCGATAACTCTTCTGGATTTACTCTTAACTGGGGTATTGATACTTCATCTATCGTAGAAGATTCTATTTACTATGATGGAAGAGAATGGAGCTTTGATGGTTTGTGGACTGCAGCTACAAAAGGCGCAATTATTGAAAATGACGCTGGTGTTAATAGACAACCTGTTAAACTTAATAGAAATACTACAAGTAGCAATATTATTTCTGAGAATGTTCAAGTAGGTAGTGCACAAGTAGAAGCTTGGAGAATTGCTTACGAATTCTCGACAGAAGTCGCAACAAGTGGCGTTTCCTTCAAAGCTTTTGCTGATGCTCAAGCAAGAAATGAAGAATATGTAACTGTTACAATTAGTTATACAATGCCAGGAAGCAGTGCAGTAACTCAATCTGTAGCGTTTAACGCAACTCTTGATGGTCTTTTCAAGATTCCAGGCAACCAAGTAACAGAAGATGGCACATTTAATGCAGGAAGTGGTGCTAATAAGAGAGCTGGCTTCTATATCTACATTCCTAAAGTATTAAATGAAACATCTACCGACAAACAAGTTGTTACTCCAGTTGATTTAAGTCAAGCTACAACATTAACTGTTTCAATTTATGCAACTTACTATATGACAATTGAAAATATTCCAGTTGCAACTACACTCACAAATAGTGGTTTTGTAATTAAATAGTTAAAAATAAAAGAGAATTAAAAAAACGAGAAATTAACGCTTAATGGCGTTAATTTCTTTGTTTTTATAAAGATTAATATTTGATAAAATATTAACGTTAGAGGTTTTAAGAAATGGGAAAATATGTAGTTAAAAGACTAGTACTTGCGCTTATAACCGCCTTTATTATTTTGAGTGCTACTTTCATGCTCATGAGATTACTTCCTTTCACTCCACCAGCTGGTTTTCCGGTTGATATGTATCGTTATTTTGAGGATCAGGTGGAGCAAGGGTTTGTTATCAGATTTAACCAGCCAACTGAAGGCTATGGCGATTGCTTGTGGGACAGCACAAAAACAGATTTATTCCAAGGTGGAGCTGCTCAAGTTTACTACTATCAAAGACCAATTATTGAACAATATTTTGGTTGGTTAAGAAATATTTTTACTGAATGGAACTGGGGCACCTCTGTTCAAATTCAAGTCAATGCTAGTGCTATCGATATTATCGGTTCAAGACTTCCAGTATCTATGGGAATTAATATCATTTCTGTAATTATTAGTGTTCCTATTGGCATTGCTTTAGGAATTTGGGCTGCTTTAAAAAAGAACAAGTTAACAGATCATATTATTTCTACACTTGTTATGATTTTTATTTCTGTTCCAAGTTTTATTATCATCTCGCTTTTAATTAAATGGTTAGCCAGAGATTTAGGCGTTTTACCATTAAGATGGCCAGATGCAAGTTCAACTGGAGTAGATAAAGCTTTAGGTTATGTTATACCTGTAATTTCACTCTGTTTTGGATCAATTTGTGGTTATTGCAGATTTACAAGAGCAGAACTTTGTGAAGTTATGAGTAGTGATTATTTGCTTTTAGCAAGAACAAAAGGTTTAACTAAGAGTCAATGTATTACACGTCACGCTTTAAGAAACGCAATGGTTCCAATTGTTCCATCAATCTTGGCTGAATTTATTGGAATTTTAAGCGGTTCGATGATTCTAGAAAATTTATATAATATTCCTGGGATTGGTGGCTTATTCTTTAAAGCCATAAGTCAAAAGGATTACAACGTTTTAATGGTTGATATGGCTATTTTTACACTTATCAGTTTAAGTGCGAGTGTATTCTTAGACATATCATATGGTTTTATAGACCCACGTATTAGAATGGGGGCAAAGAACAATGGCTAACGAAATCAAAGAATATGTTTATACTGATAGTAGTGAAGTAGAACACAAAATTCATATCTATGATAATTCTTTTGATTTTGCTCAGAAGGATAAAGCCATTCATGATACGAAATTTTTAACAAAACCTACTACATTCTTAAAAGATGCTTTTAGAAGATTTTGTAAGAATAAATCTTCTGTTGCAGGCGCTATCATTTTAGGAATTTTACTTTTGGGAAGTTTAATCATACCTCTTGCTGTTCCATATGACATTAATGTTAACCACCCAACAGAAACATTCTTGGAACCAAAACTATTCCCAGCCGGAACTGGTTTCTGGGATGGAACAAAGAGAATGGAAAACATTCCAGTTGACCCTGCAACAATCGAAATAGATGAAGCAACCGGAGTAATGACAGGAACTCCATATGCTTCACAATATCCAGCACGAGCTATATCGAATGTTTCAGAAGTTCGTTATGGTTATGTTACAAGCGCATCAAACGCAACTAGTGGCGGTTTTGTAAATATTACTAATGGTAATTCAATATTAACAGCTGATGAAGAAAGTTATGAATTAAACAAAGTAACATTTAAAAGTGCTAATTATAACTTTGATTTAACAAGTGAAGATTATTCATTAGATATTGTCTTACTTAATGAAGAAGTTGAAGACTATCCAATTGGTGATTATCGTGTTTACTTAAGTTATGATTACACTGAAGTAGTCGATAATGAAGAAAATGCAGACGAAGAAACTTCGACAACTGAAACAGTCACTTCAAAGCGTGAGATTGTTTTATTAGATTATGACGAAACACCTCAATATATTGCTAGTGAAGAAGAAGATGCCGCTGGTAATGTAAATCGTTTAAATACTTTACATTTTGATGATATTACAGCAGGCTTCAGAGATGAAAGTATTGTTCAAGAAAATGTTTCAAATATTGCTTTGGCAATAGACTTAAGACCTAACATTGACTCAAGTAGTTCTTTGTTTATTGAAAATATATCTGTTAAAAATGTGGAAAAAGAAGTCGGTGAATTATCTTGGAAAAGTGCTAACGATTTCATTTTAGGACCTACATGGACTACAACTCATACAAATGGTGATCCTAAAAAAGTTTCAACTTCTCTATATAACGGCGTAACTTATGTTTGTGATTTTACCTTAGACACATACGCTATTCCTTATGGCGTTCAAACTAAAACTTTGAGTAAAACAGAGTTAAGTCAATATGCAAAAAATGGTTGGATTGCTGGTGAATTAGCTGATGATGTACAAAGTAAAGAAATTTTGGATCGTTGGTTTAACTACACAAGAGCAGGAGGTGGAACTCCTAGCAGTGCAATTGCAGAAAGAATTCAACCTGAACTTGATGAACTTAAAACACCATTAAGTGAAACTAAGCTTCCTATTATTTCTATTCAAGGTGTTATAAGAACCAGTTTTACAGATCCATCAACAAATGATGTATTGTATTCCTATACAATTACAGCAACTGTTTATGGTTATAAATATTTAGGTTATGATTCGATGCCAATTTATCTTATGGGAACTGATAATTTTGGATACGACATGCTTAAGAGAACTTTTGCTGGACTTGCAACATCTCTTGGATTAGGCATTCTCATCTTCTTAATCTGTTTCTCATTTGGTTTAATTTATGGTGCTATCTGTGGATACTTTGGTGGAGCAATTGATATTATTCTCCAAAGATTCTGTGATCTTTTAAGTGGCGTCCCTTGGATTGTTATCATGACTTTATGTATCTTAAATCTTGGTAGTAACTTTGGTACCTTTATTCTTGCTATGTGTTTAACTGGTTGGATTGGTACAGCTAGCTTAACTAGAACCCAATTCTATAGATTTAGAGATAGAGAATATACTCTTGCAAGTAGAACACTTGGTGCTTCAAACTTTAGACTTATCTTTAAACATATTTTACCTAATGCAATGGGTACAATTATTACAAGTGCGGTCTTAATGATTCCTAGTGTTATCTTCTCTGAAGCAAGTATCTCTTATTTAGGTCTTGGATTCCAAGATATGCAATCACTTGGTGTTGTTTTAAGTGATAATCAAGCTTATTTACAAACTTATCCTTACTTAATTTTCTTCCCAAGTGTCATCATGGCTTTAATCATGATTAGTTTCAACTTATTTGGTAATGGCTTAAGAGATGCCTTTAACCCATCATTGAAAGGGAGTGATTAATAATGGAAAACAAAGTAAACAAAATCGATTATTCAAGCGCTCCTAAAGTTCTTGAAGTTAAAAATTTAAGAATTAATTTCTCTAGTGATTCTGGAACAGTTTATGCTGTTCGTGGTGTCTCTTTCGACCTTTATAAAGGCGAAACTTTATGTATCGTTGGTGAATCAGGTAGTGGTAAATCTGTTACCTCCAAAACGATCATGGGTATTTTAGCAAATAACGCTATTATCGAAAGTGGTCAAATTTTATATGAAGGTGAAGATTTAGTTAGAATTTCTGAAGAAGAATTTCATCGTATTAGAGGACATAAAATTGGAATGATCTTCCAAGATCCTCTTTCATCTTTAAACCCTATCTGTAGAGTTGGTAAACAAATCACTGAAGCAACTCTTATTAACAAAAACATTTTAAAAAGACATTATAACGATTTAATTTCTCGTGAACTTGTTGCTTATCGTAACGCTGAAGCAAACAAAGAATTTGAATTAAATAGAATTAAAAATGAAATCTCTAAAGTTGAAGAATTCATCAAGTTTATTACTGGAAAAGATATTAAAGAAACTGATGAAAAATCAATTGAAGAGAAAAACGAAAAAATTCTTGAACAATCTTATTTATTCAAGAAAGATTTAGAAAGAGTAATTGAAGAATTAAATAACGAAATTGACTCTTTAAAAAGAAAAGAAGATTTCAATGAAAAATATTTTGAAAAAGAAATAAACGAAGCAAAACTCAACTATTCTTCTAAAAAAATCGATTTATTTAAGAACTCATTAGCATCAATTAAAGAAGATGATTTGCAAGCTATTTTAAACTGCATGTCAGAGTTCTATGATAACTATAAAAAATTCATTAAAGACGAATTTAAAACCATTAGACCTCTTCTTAAAAAAGCACTTAATGCTCGTAAAAAAGATGCTAAAAAAGAAAATGCTGATTATGCTTTATCTTTAAAAACTAAGAGAGACGAAAGTGTTGCTAAACTTGAAGTAGAACTTGAAGAAGCAAATAATTCATTAAATGCTTTACTTGCTAATGCTAGTGAAGAAGTTATTAAAAACGTTGAAGAATTAAAAGCTCAAAGAAAACCAAAGAAAAAGAGTTTATTAGATTTCTTCAAAAAACAAAAACAAGAAGAAATCAATATTTCAAAGCTTGGTAAACAAGATGAAAAACTTTCTTCAAGTGGTGATGAAGATATCGATAACGCTTTATTTAAGGTTTTTGAAATTGAAGATGAAATCTTTAAAGTAAAAGAAGAATACATTAACTCAACTAAAGTAACTAAAAAAGAAGCTAAGAGAATGGCACTTGAGGTTATGAGAGAAGTTGGTATTCCTCTTCCTGAAAAACGTTTCAGACAATATCCATTTGAATTCTCAGGTGGTATGAGACAAAGAATTGTTATCGCAATTGCTTTAACTGCAAATCCAGATATCTTAATTTGTGATGAGCCAACAACAGCACTTGATGTTACAATTCAAGCTCAAATCTTAGAATTAATTAATAAACTTAAACGTGAAAGACATCTTAGCTGTATTTTCATTACGCACGACTTAGGTGTTGTTGCAAATATGGCTGATAGAGTTGCTGTTATGTATGCTGGTAAGATTGTTGAATTTGGTACAGCTTATGAAATCTTCTATAATCCAAAGCATCCATATACATGGGCACTTTTATCTTCAATTCCAGATATTGATTCAAAAGAAAAACTTGATGCAATCCCTGGAACTCCTCCAGATATGAGATTCCCTCCTAAGGGAGATGCATTTGCATTAAGGAGTAAGTATGCTTTAGAAATTGATTTTAAACATGAACCTCCTTTCTTTAAAGTAAGTGATACACACTATGCAGCAACTTGGTTACTCCATCCAGATGCACCAAAAGTTGAAATGCCTAGAATTGTTGAAACTCGTATTGCTAACTCTATTAAACAATATGAAGAAAGCTCTAAAGAAAATAAGGAAGAAATCCTAAAAGAAGTTCCTCAAGAAAGCTTTGAAATCGCTAATAACTATAAAGATGATGATTATAGTTTAAGAGGTGCAAAACAAGCTTTAATTTCAAAAAATATTGAAGCTTATAGAAGTGTTGAAGAAGGAAAAGCTTCTTTCTCAAAAGAAGACAATTCTATCTTAGTTAGCGAAACAACAGTATCAAGTGATGAACTTGCTGGCGTTAAAGAAGAAAATGTCGAAGATAAATTAGAAGAAATTAGACAAAAATGTAAATTTAAGGAAGAATACGTTAAAGACAACATTATTCTTAGCGTTAATCATTTAAAACAATATTTCTTCTTTGGATCAGGACCAAATAGATACAAATTAAAAGCTGTTCACGATGTATCTTTCCAAGTTAAAGAAGGTGAATGCTTTGGTATCGTTGGTGAATCAGGTTGTGGTAAAACAACAACTGGGAGATCAATTATTAGACTTTATCATATTACTTCTGGATCTATCTATTATAAGGGCGTAAGAATTGGCGCTGGAAGTAGATGGAACGAAAAAGAAATTAAATATACTAAGATTAGATATAACGCTAAAGTTAAAGAACTTAAGGCTAAACTTAAAAATGGTGAAATTACAAAAGATAGTTTTGATCAATCTGTTGAAGCACTTAAGAACTTTAAAAACAATGTCGTTCGTGTCCAAACTGAAAAGATTAGACAAATTAAACACGATGATAAACATGCTCCACGTGAACTCTTAAATGAGATTCAAATGATCTTCCAAGACCCTATTGATTCTCTTGACCCAAGAATGACGGTTGAAGATATCATTCAAGAAGGTCTTAGAATTCAAGGATTTACAAATAAAGCTGAAAATCACGAAAAAGTTGTTAACGTTTTAGAAAAAGTTGGTTTAATTGCTGATTATTGTAACCGTTATCCTCATGAATTCTCTGGTGGACAAAGACAAAGAATTGGTATTGCTCGTGCCCTCATCATGAATCCTAAATTACTTATTTGTGATGAACCTATCTCTGCACTTGACGTTTCAATTCGTGCTCAAATCATCAACTTATTAAATCAACTTAAAGAAGAAATGGGCTTAACAATTATGTTTATTGCTCATGACTTATCAGTTGTTAAATATTTCTGTGATAGAATTGCTGTTATGTATTTTGGTGAAATTGTTGAACTTGCAAGTAGTGATGAGCTCTTCAAACATCCTCTTCACCCATATACAAGATCACTTTTAAGTGCAATTCCTAAACCAAATCCATTAACAGAAAAAGAAAGAGTAAGAATTGTCTATAACCCACGTGAAGTTCACGATTATAGTGTCGATAAACCAGAATTTGTTGAAATTAGACCAGGCCACTTTGTTTTAGCAAATAAAGTTGAAGTTGAAAAATACAATAAAGAAATGGAAGAAATCGATGCTAAATTAGCTGAAGAAGAAAAGGTTATAAATGAAGAGTTAGTTAAAGAAGAAGAAACTCAAAATCATGAAGATACTCAAAATAACGAAGTAAATCATGATGAAACTAATTCTTCAAATAACGAAACCTCTTTAGAAAAACCTGAAGAAAAAGTTGAAGAAGCTAAAGAAGAAACAACTGAAAAAGAAATTTCAGAAACAAAAGTTGAAGAAGAAGAAAAGGCATCTAAAAGAGAAGAACCATCCGAAACTTTACTTAAACAACGTTCGGGTGAATTTAAAAAAGTTTACCACGTTAAAAAAGTTGGCGATAAATGGGAAATCCGTCTTAAAGATGGCTTAAAGGCAATTAAAACTTTTGATACAAAAGTTGAAGCTATGAATTACGCTAATTCCTTAGCTAAATCACAAAACGGAACAATCTTAGTTCATGCTTCAAAAGGCAAAAATAAAGGTAAATTTATAAAATAAATTTGCATTTATAAGTGAGTTTTAAGGGCTTCTTATAAATAAGAAGCCCTTTTCATATTAAGAGAATATTAAGATTTTTCGTTAAACATTTTTTATTTTTAATGCGTTCTTTTATCATTAATTTCATCAGGGAGAGAGACGTATGAAAAGAAAATCTTTTTTATTAATAAGTGCTTGTGCACTTTTAGCATTCGGAGGCTTAGCATCTTGTAGTAGTCCTGAAGTTGCACCTGAAATTTATACTGTTAGTGATAACGCTCCAACTGATTATTCAATAGTTGGTTTAGATTCAGAAGGATATGAAGCAGGCGAAAAAGTACTATTTGGTGTTGTTAGTAAAGATGGCACAAAGGATGTTGATTTAGCTGAAGTTAGAGTTGAGGGAGCTAGTGTAACTCACGAAGGAGGAAATCTTTATTCCTTTGTTATGCCGGCAACTAACGTCAAAATTGAAGTAACTTTAGGACTAGATGCAGCTTTAGCAAAAGCACAGACTGGTGCGGCTTTTGATTCTATATTTACTGAAAAACAAACTTATATTGATAATAGTGGAGAAATTTCTTCTAAGAGTAGATATGCTCGTAGGGTAACAGCCACTGCTACAAATGAATATAACCTAGTCACTCGTTATAAATCTGTCTATGATTATGACGAAGCTAATTTTGACAATAATGTACCAATTGATGTAAGCAAAACTGAAGCAGATACAGTTTACATGTTTGCTAAAAAACCAGAAACAACCCATTTAGCAACCACTGCTTTAGATATGAATAACACTTTAGCTTATTCAGATGTTTTAGATTCTGCAACTGAAGCAAATTTAGATTGGTATTCTACCTTTAACAATCCATTTAGCTTATTAGATGCCGATGATTTTGAAGCTGATGCAACAGAAGTTGGTGTTTATCATTTAAAAACAGGTGATCCAAGCTTAAACCCTGTTAAAACTTCACTTGCACAAATTATTTTTGGCGATATCCAACTTGGATATAAAGTTGATGAATTTAGTGTAAAAGTAGTTAATGGTGAATTTACTGAATATTCTGGAACATTTGCAGATCCTGCTTTTGAAATGTATAAATCCGAAGTCTCCTTTACTGGAACATTTACTGGATTCGGAGAAACTGTTTTTGAAACACCAACCACTTTAGAGGGCGAAGTTGATGAAGATTTAGAAGATGCACTTGCAGATCTTAGAAAAGGAAATTATACAGTTACTGTTACAGAGAAATATACAAACTCATTTACACAAAAAACTACAGTTGATGTAACAAGAGGTAGAAGCGATGGTGGTGAACATTTCTTACAAGAGATCTTTGCAACTGACGCTGATATTGCAACAGCCGAACCTGCTGAAACTTATTTCTATAATCAATTAACAGTTTATGATGACTTTATGGAAAGAGATGAATATAGCGTAGAACAAGCTGTTAAGATTAGAAATGAATACTTCAAATTTAGTAGCGATAGAGAAGATGTAAGAATTTTAACAAACATGCTTCCTCAATTTAATTTCTCTTCGTTATTCTTCAAAAAAGATGGCGATAAATATGTTTTAAAAACTGCTGAAGAACTTCCTTATTATGCAGTTTTCGGAACTGAAGAGTTATTCTCACCATTTACAACTTTATCATTAAGAAACTTAGAAATTACTATCGGAGATGATGCGGTTACTTTCGTTACTGATGATACATATGGAACAATTACAACAGTTTCTTACACAAATATTGGATCAACAACAATTGAAGAAATCACCATTAATGAAACAACTGAAAAATTGACAAAATGGGAGGATTTCTTCAAAAATGATGCAATAACTACTCAAGCAACAAGTACAATTCCTAGTGAAATTATTAACCTTGTACCAGTTCCAAGAGTTAGTTATGGTGGAAGTGTTGCTAATGTTACCCCAGCTTATTTTGAAGTTGATGAAGAAGCTGGAACAAGAAGTATGCAAATTGTTTGTGCATTAGACTCATTCGGAGATATGGTCGATCTTCAATATGATGACTTACTTGTTTTATTCTCTCAAGGACTAAGCGCACAAGGATTCGATTATGATGAATCTGATACTTCTCAATATTTATTTAGAAAGAGAATGAATGTTTTAGGAGTGGACAGTGATGTAGAGATCTCGCTTGGTGGATATGGTACTTACTTCGTTGTTGAGTATAATATCGAAAAGCACGTTGAACCAACACCAGAAGCATAAAATCTCTCTTCTCATAAAATAAAAGATGGAGCCTATGGTTCCATCTTTTATTTGATTTTAATTAGGGTTTTGCAAGGTTTTTAGAAATTTTAGTTAGTTAAATGCTTTCTAAATCACCATCACTACAATGAATAACAGAACCTTCAATTGTTGTTCCTTCGTGCCAATTTTGGAGTGAAATTTTACTAAATTCTTCCATTGTACCTAAGTAATTTACTTTAAGCTGTGGTTTATTTTCGTCTTCGATTTCACTATACATAGATCTAAAAGCTTCTTTGATACTTGTTATTGAAGTAGGTAAAGTAACTTCAACTAAATTAGAAACGTAGCAGAATGAATCAGCGGATAATTCTGTTGTTCCATCTGGTACAACAAAAGAAGTATTTTGTTTACCATAAGGATAAGAAATTAAACGGTGATCAGCTTTAGAATATAAAACATCATCAACAATTTCAAAATATTCATTTTTTGCATCAATTGTGAAGTTATTGGTTCCATTTCCAAGTTTCACTAATCCACTAAAAGGATTAATGCCAATATTTTTAATAGTACTTGGAAGATTAATAGAAGTGATATTGTTAGCTCTAGTAAAAGCAACATCATCGATAGTTTCTAGTCCTTCATTAAATTTAATTTCCTCTAAACCAGCACATAGTTCAAAGGCCGATTTCCCAATTGTTTTTAAAGTTGAAGGGAAAGTAAGCGAAGTAATTGGAGTAGAAATAAAAGCTTCCGAGCCAATATTTTCAAGTCCTTCAAAGAAAGTTACACTCTTTAGATTTCTACAAAAATAGAAGGAATATGTAGGGATTTCTTTTATAGGAGAGTTAAATTTAACTGAATGAATGTTGGAAGAATAAAATGATGCATTACCTAACTTTTCTAAACTTGAAGGTAAAACAAGATCAACGATTCCATTGTTGTATTGGAAAGCATATTCGCCAATTTCTTTTAATGAATTTGGGAAGTTAATAAGAGATAAAGCACTTGTGTAACTAAAAGCGTAATCACCGATTTTTGTTACAGTGTCTGGTAAAGAAACTTCAACAATTCGATTTGCTCTTTCAAAAGCATGTGCTCCAATTTCAACTGTGCCTTCTTTTACATTTACTTTAGAAGAAGAATAAGCAGTTGGAACTTTTAAAAGTACATTTTGTTTAGAATATAAAACACCTTCAAAACTTGTAAAAGTTGTGTTTTCTGCGTTAACTTCGATTGAAGTTAGTGTACCTGTGTTATTAAAAGCTTCGCTTTCAATAGTATTTACATTTTTTCCGATTACAACTGAGATAACATTTTGACCAGATAAGAAACTATTTCCTAAAGTAGTAACCTTATAATTTTTATCTTGGATAATTACTTCATCTGGGATTGTAAGTGGATTAGGAATTGTACTTGAAGAAGAAGAGTAGCCTGTAATTTTAACATCTGTATCATTTAAAATTTCAAAACTAAAATCTTTTGCAACAGTTTCAACTTCTTTAAAAGTAACAACGATGTCATTATTTCCTTCTTGAAGAACAAAGGCATAATGAGCGCCACTTAAAGGTAAAATTGTTCCATTTAATTTAATGTCTTGAACTTCAGATCCACTATGAGGAGTAGCAATCAAAGTGATTGTGTCACCAATTTTAGCGACTTCTTTTATGTTTTCACTTGTAACGGATTTACCATCAATATAAGCAAAAGCGTTTCCGTTTCCAACCACAGTTAAAGAGAAGGAATATTCTTCAGTTGGTTCATTAATTGGAGGATTTTCGTTAGGATCCTCTGGATTATTAGGAGCACAAGCTCCTAATAAACAAGTAGAAGAAAGTAAAAGTGCTAAAAGAAATTTCTTTTTCATATTATTAAGCGATTAATTTATTAAGTGTGACTGATCCAACATCTGAAAATTCAAGAGTGATAGTACCATCATTTTGAGTTAAATCAAGTTCATCAGTGTACATATATTCAGCTTCAATTTTAGTTACAGAGTTAGAATCATCAACATAAACACGATATTCAACAATGCTATCATAAGCATTATCTGCATATGGTCTTTCATCAACCAAAAAACAATCATTTAAAGAAGAGACGTATTCTGGTTTTGAAACGTAGCAATTTTCATCGGCATCAAATTCAAAGAATGTGCCACTAACATCAGCAATGATAGGTAAGATATCATTATATAAATGAACACCACAATATGATAAAGGGAATCTTACAGTTTTATCTTCTAAATAGTAGCCATTTGTTTTGATTTCAAAAGCGCTTGTTTCAGCATTATATCCATATGGATAAAGGAATAAGTTAGTTTCGTCACTTGGAGCTAAATAGTAATCTTTTGTTTTATCAAGGTTAGCAGTTTCTCCAGGTACAACATCGTGAACATAAACTTCTTTTCCTGTGAAATAGAAATCTCTTGCTTCACTAGTTTTAATAGTTTCGCCAGTTGCTGGGTTTAAAGAATTATTAGCTTTAGTTGTTCTAAGTTTATATGATTGATCTTTAAATTTAGCAAAGGCACTAGAAAGAGCTTTAGAATCTTCAGTTTCTTCATAAGGAGTGATGTGAGTAATTGTTTCTTCTCCTAAATGAGAGAAATTAAAAGTAATTGAGTTTGTAATTAAATATGAGACATTTGCGTAAGAATCATATGAATAAATAGGGCTTAATTCAATGTTAAGAGATGTGAATACATCATTATCAACTCTAACATAAGCTTCACTTGGAAGAGCATAAGCCCCAGAGTTTAAAGAATAAAGAAGGTTATTTGAAATGATTGCAGCTTTTCCAACATCGAGATCATATCTTGTATATGCAAGGAAATCTTCATCTAATGTAAAGTCACCATCAACAAATAAAGTTGCAAAGTTATAAAAACCATTATCACCAAAAGTTAATCCATTAATGGAGTTAGAAATTGAGGAATCAAAATCTTTTTTGACTTTATTGCTATAATCAATGACTTCTTCGTAAGCGTAGCCACTTTCATCTTCAAAATAAGTGTAAGGACCTTCAGCAGGAAGAGTTAAAGTTTGGCCATCTTCAGTTTCAATTTCTCTATATGAATATTTATAGAAAGCATTTTCGGTTGTGCTATTAAAAGCAACGTTTGTGTAATAGGTATTTGTTTCAAGAGGATCACCTTTTACAACATACATTCCATTTTCATCAACGTTTAAATATGGACTGAAGTTATATCTTTTTTGAACGACAGTGCCTTCCATTGAAAAACCTTTTAAAAGGTTATCAACGTTAGTTTGAATAACCTCATCTTGGAATATTTCTTTTTCGGTGGTTTCTTGAGGTTTCTCACCATTTGGATCTTCTGTTGGATTATTTGAACAACCAACAAGAGCAAAAATTGAAAGAAGTGAAACAAATAATAATTTTTTATTTTTCATTTTTCTTATCCTCCTTAATTAGCAAATTTGAGTTCAAATGCAGGTTTTGAATTTCCAACATCAGAAATAGTGATGTTAAATGTTCCAGAATAACCAACACGATCTTCATAAGTTGTATCGATATGATCGATAGCATCTTTTGCTTCATTTAAATAAAGTTTGAAACTTGTTACATATCCATAATCAACTGGAGTAAATGAGTCAACGGTTGACATGAATAATTCTCTTGTAATGTAAGGTAAGTTATCATCAGTTGGAGAATAAGAACCATCTTCTTCGTTATAGATGAATGTATCGGCATCGACTCCTTCAAGAGGGAGTAATAAGTCTTCATAAGCGAATACATTATTGATTGAGCTATAACCTGCTGCGTTTAAATTAAATTCACCAGTTGAAGCATTAACTTGGTAAATAGACATAACTTGAGATGAAGAATTTCTATATCTTAAGATATAGTCAGAAGCAGTAGGTTCTGCAGGAAGTGCTTGACCTTCTTCAAGATTGTAAGATTGGCTATAAACACCGTTTTCTTTTCCCATGTGGTAGATAGAAAGACATGAATCATAGCCAACATATGCTCCATTAATATAAGGAGTAACTCTTCTTGTTAATGTGTAATTTTGTGCAGCGACCATATTGTCTAATGCTTTTTGAAGAGGAATATTTTCTTCTTTCTCTGGCATTGAGGCAATAAGTTCTTTTGCTTTACCTGCTCCAAGTTCACTAAACTCAAGGTCTAAGGTATAGTTTGTTCTAACAAATGCTTGGTGATATTTATCTTCAGCATTAGGTACAGTGTGATATTCACGAGAATCATAATTTGAAGAAACAAAAGTTGCTTTTGTCAAATTGTCTTCTGTGAAATCAAAAAGTCTTGTATCAAAATCAATGTTAGCTTGATAGCCATCAAGTTGTGAACAAAGACTTGTAACTAAGACATTAGTTTTTGCAGTTGATAAAACAAAACCATCTTTAGTTTGAATGAAGTCGTTTCTTTGTAAATATTTAAATGGATTTAAAAGTCCATTAGTTGCATAAGGAATGAATCCACCATTTTCATCATAAGCATAATCAGTGACAACTTCGTTTGAATAATCTAAATAATTCAAAGCAGCATAGCCATCTTTATTAAAAGAGTTTTCACCAAAATAATATCTTTGAACTCTTTCTCCATTAACATCAGTGATAGTGTAATACCTTCTATCAACACCTTCATAAGTCTCTGAATTTTCAAAATTAATTACAAAGTAGTACTCACTAGAAGAAGGAGAGACAGTGGTATCTGGTACTTGGAATGTCTTGTCAGTGAAGTAATTTTCATTAATTTTAAAAGTACCTGTTAATTTAAAACCATTTCTTAATTTTTTAATTACAGGTGAAATTGATATAGGATCGACTATTTCTGGGCTATCTGTAGGATCTTCTCCTGGATTTGAACATCCAGCAAGTATAAAAGTTAAGCCAAAAAGAGCGATCGATTTAGTTAATTTTTTTCTCATAATTTTATCCTTTCTTTATATATACTCTCAAAGCAAAACGAGAGAAATACTCTCGTTTTGCATGGTTTTTAGTTTTTATAGGTAATAATTACATCCTCATTAGGCATTGTTAATTTAAAGCCGCTGTTTCCTTCATTACCATAAGCTTCAAAAGGAAGTTGTGTATCATTTGCGTAAACTGTTCCTTCGGCAACGCCTGGATATATGTCAAGATAGAAGACTGTTCCTTCGACACCTCTATATTGATTAAGTCTTACTTGTTCAAAGGATTTTCCGTTAACTAACATAATATCGACTCCTGGGAATGAAGCTGTATCAATAGTGATTAAGTGAGCGTTAGATTCTAGATAATTTAAGCTTAGTTCGATATCTTCACCTGCAACTTGAATAGGATAAGCAACAACGCCATTATAAACTTGTCTGTTTATCTCTTCACCATCTAAAGTAACTGTTTCAATAACGTAGTTATCTAAACTTGTAATAACCATATAAGCTGTAGACATAGGAGCAACTTCAGTAACTGGAGTAGCAAATGTTGTGTCAGCGTAGAACTTAACATCTGGAGTGATATTTAAGTTAACTTTATAAGAAAGAGAAACTGTTTCTCCGCCAAGTATCCATTCAGTTGTTAATGTTGCACCACCTTGAGGGACAGTGAATGAATAAACGTTTCCATTGATGTAGCCCGTTCCTTCTTTGCCATTAACATTAACTTTTGTTAAAACAGCAGTTGGATCTGGGTGAGTGAAAGTTGCAGTTACCTCTTCATTTCTGCCAGCAGTTTCAATTTCTTCACCATCAGCATTTTTAAATACACAAGTAACTCCGCTTCCTTGAGGATCATATTCAAGTTTAAGTTGAATAAGTTCGGTTTCAACAACAATCATGATGTTTTCAGTGCCAACTGTGAACTTAGCAACACCTCTTTCGTTTAAAGTAACAGGTTCACCATTAAGAGTAACACCTTTTAGTTTTGTCATATCTCTATATGGAGCAAGAATAGTGGCTTGTAAATATAATTCTTCGCCTTCTTTAAACCTTGTTCCGTTTTGATAGTACCCAACAAGAGGATTTACATCGCCATTTGCATCTAATGTTCTACCAATATCAATTCTACTACCTTCGCCTTTAGTTTGGGTGTCGTATTGAACAAGAACACCAACAATACTTGGATCAATTTTGGTTTCAATCTCAATTGTTACGTTATTTTCTGGCATAACAAATTCAAATGAAGAACCAGTAACTTCAATTTCTGTTCCATTTAAAGTAACTTTTGTAATTTCATAACCACTTGTAATAGCAAATGAGAATAAAACTTTTGTACCAGGAGCAATTGAATTTGGATCAAGTTCATCTCCTGTTTCGCTATTTAAAATTAAAAGATCACTTAAAGCTTCAGCTTCATAGAAATATTCAAGTTTAAATGTTTCTTCAGCAACAATTTTTAAGACAGAATCTTGAAGTGGCATTTGGAAGTAGTAGTAATCTTCATTCATCATTACAGGTTTATCATTAAGAGTAACTGTCAAAGTTCCTTTGTGTTTGACTCTTAATAAGTAAGTAACGTTTGGTGCAAGTTCATAAACGCCATTTACTGCGGTATATTCATGAGCTTCGGTATCCATAATACCAACAACATCAACATTGTCTTCATTAACAAGTGTTAACTTATAAGTTTCTTGTGGTTTATCTTCAAGGTCAACTGTAATTGTGATATCACATTTTGGCATTAAAAAAGTATAAGTATTATTTGTGCCTTTTGTGATAACGACGCCATCAACATTAGAAGTAACTTCTTTTACAATTTTGTCTTCAGGGACAGTAATTGTTAAAGTAATTGTTTCACCAGCCTCAGCTTCTTGTTTATCAGCTTTAATTGTTGCACCATCAGTTTCTCCAATAGTCACATTATATTTTGTTGCGACAGGCTCTTCTGGAGTTGGATCAGGACCAGGGACAGGTTCAGGAGTACATCCTACCAAAATAGAAAGTGCAATTAAACCTGTAACTGCAAGCCATCTTTTTTTCATCTTTAAAACCTCCTTAGGTTTCTTTCGATACGAATAGAAACGCTTTTTGTATTTTAAACTTTTATCAATTAGATACTTATTAAAAAAATAATTTTTTTAATAGAAAACTAATATTGTCTTAATAGCTGATGTGTTTTGACAGTATACTACGCTTAAAAAAAGAGCACTGTTTTATTTAAAATAGTTTAGATTTGCGGTGTTTTTGATTTTTTAACTTTGTTTTAACGTAAAAAAATTCTTGAAAATTATGTTTTTTGAAACTTTATTAGAGTTTTTAAAATGTGCTTTTGCACTGACGATTTATTCATTTTTTATACGAAAATTCACAAAAAAGTTTGACAAATTTTTCTAAAAAACTAATATATAACACGAAGATTGATAGAGGCGCAGTTGATAAGAGTAACCTTTAGAGAAGGCGTTCTATGAAAAAGGTGAAAGGTAAAACTGCCGAAACAATATTTAGGCATAAATATTGGTTGGGCTATGGGATAAGATCCTAATAGACTCCTAGAATTTTCTAGAGGCGCTATCGGTGTGAACTTGAAATTAGGGGTTGCATCGAGCGATGCAATCTTTTCTTTTTAAGGGAGCACGATATGAAAAAAGTAATTATGAAAATATCGTATTTTCTAATTTTTCTTTTTGGATTTGTTGGACTAGTTTCTTGTGGCAACCAAAATGAAAATATAGAAAACGCGTTAGTAATTGGGATGGAATGTGGCTATCAGCCTTTCAATTGGACTGTCCAAAAAGAGTCAGATTATACTCTTAAAATTGATGGAACTAATGAGTTTGCTGATGGATATGACATTCAAGTTGCAAAATATCTTTCTGAAGACTTAAATAGACCAGTAATTATTAAAAGATTAGTTTGGGATAATTTAGTTCCTTCTTTAAATGCTGGTGATATCAATATGATTTTAGCTGGCATGAGTCCAACTGAAGAAAGAATGAAAGAAATTGATTTTTCTGATCCATATTTAACAAGTGAATTAGCTTTTTTAATTAATAAAAAGAATTTACCAGAAGGAAATTCAGAAACTAATCCTTCAAGTTATGAAGAATTACTGGAACTATTTAAAGGCGAAAAACTTATTTGTCAAAGTGGAGTTGTAGGGGATGAATATATTGAAACTTATTTTACAAGTGTTGATAGTTCAATTATTCATAATGATCCACTAAGAACTTATCCTTTAGCAGCAAACGATATTTCAAGTGGTTCATCTTTTGCTATGCCAGCTGAGCTGCCTGTTGTTGAAGCAATGGTAAACATTGATCCAAATAATTTAGCAGTTTTATATGTTGAACAAGATTTTATTAGTGAAGAAGATAAGTCAGGTTTATCAGTTTCAATTGGTATTAAAAAAGGAAACGATAATTTAAAAGAAGAACTAAACTCTTCTTTAGCTAAACTTTCTCAAGAAAGTAGAGCGACAATGATGGGTGAAGCCGCAAGAAGAAGTGCTGATAATGCAACCTTAGGAACCGAAGAAAATAAAGTTTTATCTTTAATTGTTGATAATATTAATTTAATTGGTGCAGGTATCGTAGATACCTTAATTCTTGCTCTTTTTGGAACAGGAGTTGGTTTATTAATTGGTATTTTTATTGCTTATGGCAAAAATTTAAAAGTAAAAGATACTGATAAGTTATTTATAAAATGCTCAAAAAACTTAGTTAGAGGCCTTGCTTCAATTTATTCAACAGTTTTAAGAGGTACGCCTATGATGGTTCAAGCTCTTATTTTTAAGTTCTTATGTCAAGGAATTGGATTAAACTGGGGCGATATTATCTTTAGTGGACCAATCCAAGAATATTTTAATGGCTGGTTTATTGCTGGACTTATTGTCATTACCTTAAATACATCAGCTTATATGGGTGAAATTGTAAGAAGCGGACTTAATGGTGTTGATAAAGGACAAATTGAAGGCGCTAGAAGCCTAGGTATGTCTTCTTCAAGGACTTCAATCTCTATTATTCTCCCCCAAGCTTTAAGAAACGCACTCCCTACAATTGGCAACGAACTTATTGTTAACATTAAAGATTCTTCAGTTTTAAATGTTATTGCAGTAACTGAACTTTATTATCGAATGATGAATATAGCAACAACAACTTATGCTTTCCTTGAATCTTATTTAATTCTTGCTTTGATTTATTTAATCTTAACTTTACTAGCTAGTGCTGTTTTGAAACTTATCGAAAAGAAACTAGATGGAGTTAAATTTTCTCTCAATCCTTTTAGATTTAAAAGAAAGGAAGTGTTTTAAAGATGGAAACTTTATTAAAAATTGAAAATATAGCTAAATTTTTTGGAACAACAAAAGTTTTAAAAGACATCTCTTTAGAAGTTAATAAAGGTGATGTTATTTCTATTATTGGACCTAGTGGAAGTGGTAAATCGACATTTTTAAGATGTTTAAATCTTTTAGAGGAACCAACAAGAGGTAAATTAACTTATCTAAATAAAACATATTTTAATATTGTTAAATGCAAGGATGATTTTGTTGACTATGAAAGCTATCGTAAAGCAGTAGAAGAATATAAAGAAAAGTTAGTTGAAACTGAAGATAATTACGCAATTTATAAAAATAAACTTATTGAAGAACCTAAAAACAAAGAATATAAAATAAAAGCTAAACTTGCTAAAAAAGAGTTTGATAAAGTTAGAAATAAACCAATTTTAAAGAAAGATTATTTTCATGAAATGTCTTACAAAGAAGCTATTAAAAATTGTCCATCTTTTTTGATAACTCAAAAAGAGATCAACGAAATTAGAACTCACATTGGAATGGTCTTCCAATCATTCAATCTTTTTAATAACTATAATGTTTTAGATAATTGCATTTTAGCTCAAACCAAGGTTTTAAAAAGAAAATACGAAGAAGCAAAAGAAATTGCTATTCAAAATCTTACAAAAGTTAATATGCAAGATAGAATGAATTATAGGATTAGTGAGTTAAGTGGTGGACAAAAGCAAAGAGTAGCAATCGCTAGAACTTTATCTATGAATCCGTCTATTATTTTATTTGATGAACCAACAAGTGCTTTAGATCCAGAAATGGTGGAAGAAGTTTTAGAAGTTATGAAAGATCTCGCTAAACAAGGTATGACAATGATAGTTGTAACTCATGAAATGAATTTTGCTAAAAACGTGTCCAACAAAGTTGTCTTTATGGAAAAAGGTTATATAGTTGAAAGTGGTGATCCAAAAGAAATTCTTGTGAATCCAAAAACTGAAAGATTAAGACAATTTTTAAAATTAGATAAATAATTTTTAAGAAAATTCTTTTTGTAGTTGTTGTATATAGTGAAAGGCAACTTTCATTAAAGGAGGTGATAACAATTATGAAAAGTAATTATTTTCCTTAGTCTAAATTTTGCTTAAATATTTTATCCTCCCTGAGATATTTAAGGCAAAAATTTATGAAATATCTTAGTTTTGCAAGGTTTTTAAATTGCTTTACAACGAATTTATTGATTTATAGTTGTTTTTAAAATAAGAGAAATTATTTTAAGTGTTTAAAAATTTCGCCAATACTATCATTAAAAATTAGTTTTACCTTTCGATTAATATTAAGTGTTGTTTTGTTAATTACAACAATATTATCGCCAAAGAAATAGTTGATAAAAGAATTAGCAGGATAAACGTTTAAAGATGTACCAGCAATTATTAATAAATCTGCTTTTTCTAAAGCAATAATTGCCTTAACAATAGTTCTTTCATCTAAAGGTTCTTCATATAGGACGACATCTGGTTTAATTAAACCATGACAATAAGGGCAAAATGGCGTTTCGTCTAATTTATTTAGTTCGTTTAAATCAAACATTCTGCCGCACCTCGTGCAATAATTTCGATGTATCGATCCATGAAGTTCAATAACGTTTTTGCTTCCGGCAATTTGATGAAGTCCATCAATATTTTGAGTAATGATACTTATATGCTTACCTTTCTTTTCTTTGTCTGCTAAATATTTGTGAGTTATATTAGGTTTTGCATCCTCATTTATCATGAATTCTTTATAGAATTTATAAAAAGTATCGGTATTATTTTCAAAATAATGATGTGAAAGCATCTCTTCATATGGTTTATCGTATTTACTTTTAAGTTTATAAAGTCCATTTTCACTACGAAAATCAGGGATTCCACTTTCAGTTGATACGCCAGCTCCCCCAAAAAATACTATTTCTTTGGCTTCATCTATTAATTTTTGTAATTGCTTAATTTTGTCTATCGTTTCCATGCAATAATTATAAGAAATTTATCGTATTAAAAAAACGCTTCTAAATTGTATAATTATTAGGCTGATGCACTGGTGGAACGGTAGACACGCTAGTTTCAGAAGCTAGTGATCGAAAGATCGTGTAGGTTCAAATCCTATGTGCATCACCAAACTAATTAAATTTAAGATGCAAACTTCGCATCTTTATAATTTTATAAGTCTAAGACATCCAACATCTTGTTTGAGTAGTTTATTTAAAAACTAAAATTTTAATCTAAACCCAGAATTTATGATAAATAAAATTATTAGTTAATCCGATATCGATTATAGAAATAATAATATGAGACTTACCTATTAAGCGAAAACATTCATAATTATTATTTGAATTTTTAGTGTTCAAACGAAAAGCTATTAAGATGGTGAAACTTAAGAACGGAGTGACAAATGGAGTAGCATTCATTAGAGCTTCCTAGGTGACAGGCGGCATATTGGAGTAAGTCTAGGTTACCAGTCCAGATTTAGTGACAAGAAAATTACAATACCGCACTACATGATTCTTTTTATTTAATGTATTTAAATTTCTTTGTATTGAATCTTTATTTCTGCACACTCTATTCCTGAATTAATAGTTTCATAAAATTCATAAGACAGTAGACATATCAACTATATTTTAGAATTGTTATGGAGGTTGTTAATTTTTTCGTAGCGGAAGCGATACATCGTTTATATCAGTCAGATGATCTAATTACCTTTGCTATGTTCTTTCTTACTTTTTAGGTAAAAAAGGAAAATAACTTAAATTCTTTATCTTTGAAAGATAAGAATTAATAGAGATTACACCTAGAAATGCGTTTTTTAGCCAGAAATCAAAAATGTGGATGATTTTAATTTCACTTAATCTATAATATTCATTGACTATGGTTTCGCTATTTAAAAAAAGAAAGTTTGAAATTAGGCCAATTGCCTTTATTTGTATAGCCTTCTTACTCGTGATATTAATAGGTTCACTCTTTTTACGGGCACCGTTTTCATTAAACGAAGGATATAGCGTAGATTATATTGATGCATTATTTACATCAACATCAGCAACGTGCGTTACAGGTCTTGTTTCTTTACCAAATTCTTCAATTGGGGATACATATAATCTTTTTGGTAGGTTTGTAATTGCGATCTTAATTCAAATTGGTGGATTAGGTGCAGCAACTTTAGCAATGGCTTTTATTTTGATTATTTCTTCAAAATTAACTTTGAGCCAACAAAATCTTGTCAAAGAAAGTTGGAATATCTCATCATTTAAAGGATTAAAAAAGATATTCTTATTGAACTTTTTGATCACATTTATCGCTGAATTTGTAGGTGCGTTCTTACTATTTTTTGATCTTTATTTTTTACATAGTGATGTAATTAAAGGTGTAGATGAAGCCTTTGGACATGCTTTCTTTTTATCAGTAAGTGCTTTTAATAACGCTGGATTTGATTTGTTTGGCGGAACATCTTTAATTAACTTTTCTAGCGACGTATTTCTCAATTTAGTTATTTCAATTTTAATTATTTTAGGTGGATTAGGCTACTTAGTTATTATAGATGTAGTCAGTAAAAGATGTAATTTTAAAAAGCTAAGTCTTCACTCCAAAGTTGTCTTAACTATGACACTTTTCTTAATTGTAACTGGAACAATAACTATTTATTTAAGTGAAAATATGACTCATTTTATTGATATTACTGAGCCAAGTGGAATGAACTTTTTAGAATCGTTCTTCTTATCTGTTTCAACAAGAACCGCTGGTTTTACAACCTATAATTTATATGATGCAAGAATTGCTTCAATATTATTAATGAATGTTTTGATGTTTATTGGTGCTTCACCTGGTGGTACTGGAGGTGGTGTTAAAACCACAACAATCTTTGCGCTTTTTGCTAGACTTAGAAGTGGCATTGATGGAAGACATCCTCACGCATTTAGAAGAAGTATTTCAAAAGACACTGTTAATAAATCATTTATTTTATTCTTCTTATCTGTATTATTCTTAATTTTCTTTATTTTACTTATTTTCTGTTTTGAAGGCGGTTCAATTGAAGGGAATGGAAATACCTACGATTCTTTAGATTATGTGTTTGATGCTTTCAGTGCATTTGCAACTGTTGGATTATCAGTTGGTGTTACACCTTTCTTTAGTGTAGGTAGTAAACTTTGTTTAATTTCATTAATGTATATTGGTCGTATTGGACCTATGTCTATATCTTTATCGTTATTTAAGAGTCGTGGTTTACATAAATGGACTTACGTCGAAGATTCTTTACCTATAGGTTAAAAGGAGTTTATTTGTATGGATAAAAAAGCAACTATTGGTATTATTGGTTTAGGAAGATTTGGTATGTCTCTTGCAATAGAGCTTGCTTCTTCTGGGAAAAGCGTTATTTGTATTGATCAAGATGAAAAGAAGGTCAAAGAAGTTTTAAATTATACTGATTATGCTTATGTCACAGAAGATTTAACTAAAGAAACTCTTGAAGATATGGGCTTTAAAGAATGCGACACAATCGTTGTTTGTATTGGTGAAAAAATTGACGTTTCAATTTTAACAACATTAAATGCTATTTCTTTAGGTGTAAGAAAAGTTATCGCAAAAGCTGGAAGTGAAGAGCAAGGAAGAGTTCTTGAAAGATTAGGAGCAGAAGTAATCTATCCTGATAAAGATAGTGCTGATCGTCTTGCAAAAAAGATTTTATCAAACAACATTTTAGATTTTATTACACTCAATGAAGGAATTGAGATTGTTGAAATCACTATTCCAAAGCGTTATATTGGGGTAAGAATTGCTGATTCTGATATTAGAAAAAAATATCATCTTAATATTGTTGCTATTGAAAGAGATGAACAAATTGAAATTAATATCTCACCAAATTTAGAGTTTAAAGAAAACGATGCAATAGTTGTTGTTGGTAAAACTGACGATATTGCTAATTTTGAAAAATAATTTAATTATCTTAAAAATATAAATAAAAGATTTTATTCTTTATTATATTTTATATCTCCTTGTAAATCTTTACTGGCGTTTAAAAAGCCATCTAAAATGTATTTATAATACTTTTTGTATTCTTCGTTTTTGATCTTTTTTAAGTTTTTCTCAAGCATTAAATTTTCGCGATTTTTATCTTGAACAGAAATGTTGTTTTTAAGTTTGTAATTAATGACTTCTTTAACAATATTCATCCTTTCTTCATAAAGTTCAATTATTTTTTCATCAATAGAATCAATTAAATCCCTGCAATTATCAAGTGTTTTCATAAATTCTCCCTAAAATACAAGTAAACCTATTGGATAGGATATGACTAGCGAAAGCATGACAGAAGTTACCATTAAAAGTGAACCATAAATAAACACATCTTTTGTTGAGCAAGATTCAGTGCTTGAAATTATAGCTATGTGAGGCATTGATGGAGGAGTAGCGAAAGCAAAACTTGATAGCATTCCTACAATACAAATAGTAGCTTCTAAGTTTAGACCTGTAAAAGTAGAACTTATAATAGTACCAGCAACCGTTCCAACAAGAGTTGCAGTTACCATATTTGAAGATAAGTTAGTTTGAAGCGCGGCCCAAATTGCAAATATAAATAGAAGTAAAATTGGCGATAAATTAACAAGAGAGTTTCCTAAAGTTCCTTGCAAGAAAGTAATAATTCCAATTTGATCACTTTTAATTGCTTCACCAAGAGCTAAAGTTGAAGCGCACATTATTAAACTACCCCATGGAATTCCTTTTTTAAGTGCTTCATCAAAAGTAATTAGAGGTTCATTTTCTACTCTTATTACACAAAGAAGCAAAGTTCCTAAAAGCGGTGGCATAACTGTACCATACTTATTAAAGAATTCATAAATTGGATAATATATGAATTCAAATATTGAAGGAACAATCCATAAAACAAGAACTGTAATAAAGATAATTAAAGTAATAATTTCTTTTTTAGAGAACTTTTGCGTGGTTTCTTTTAGTTTTGAGACTTTTTGAAAGTTTAATCCATTCTTTTCTGGTCTGATAAAAATAAGTAAAAAGAGATACATTAATAGGAAAAGAATAAGCCCAGTTGGAAAAGCAACGGCAATATATTGGAAGGTTGACACTTCAATATTTGCTGCGTTGATTGCAAGAAGTGGAAAAACGTGAGCAATAGGGGTCATGCCGCTACTTATAGAAACAGTAAATCCTAAACCAAGCATTAAAACTTTTGATATTTTATCTTTTTTATCAACTTCTAAAAGATTAAGAATTTCTTCTAAAATTGGAAGAAGAATAACAAAAAGAACGCTAGGTGATATAAAAAGACCTAAAATCAAAGTTGCAAGCAAAAAGAAAAAGATAAATAAATAGGAATTCTTTTGTGCTAGTTTAAAATTTATAAAAGTATAAGCAATTCTTTTTATTAAACTTGTTTTAGATAAAGCGTAGGTACATACAAAAGTAAATAATAAAAATGCAAATGTAGAATTACCTAAACTAGAAGATAAAACTTTATTAAAACCAAAGTTATTGATAAATCCAAGCGCTAGTAAGCAAAGTAAACTTGGCCAATCGATCCCGATTGTTAGCCATAAAATTAATACGCCAACAAAAATAAAAATAACCCCAAAAGCTTCGCTTGAAAAGCCATTAACCGGCGGAATAAATTGTCCAATAAAACAAAGTGTTATTGAGAGTGGGATTATAATTGCACGATAAACTCTGTTATCTTTTAAACTTTTTTTCATATCTCTTTTTTGCGTAAAATATCGTATTTATTCAACTTATATGGATATTTAATGTAAACATGTTCTTTAATTTTTTTGACTTCAGTTACTGGAGAATGATCTAAATTTAAAATTTCTTCAACTTTAAATGTTTTGTTGAAGTGTTCGTTGGAAGAAAGAATCTCTAATTCATCTCCAAGCACAAATTTATTTCGATGTTCAACTAGGATATAACCATCATCGGTTGATTCTAAAACAACTGCGATATATTTGTGTGTTTCACTTTGCTTTGAAGTTTCTAAGTTTTCTTTATGTTCATCACCAAAATAAAAACCAGTTGTAAAATCTCTATTAGAAGTTTTTCTTAGTTCTTCAAGATAATCAAAATTAGTCTCAACTCCGTTATAATAATTATCAATAGCCCTTCTATATGCATTAGTTACAGTTGCAACATAATAATTTGTTTTCATTCTACCTTCGATTTTTAAACTTGTAACGCCGGCTTCGACAAGTTCTTTGATGTGGTTAATCATGCAAAGATCTTTGCTATTTAAAATATATGTTCCTTTAGAGTCTTCTAAAATTGGATAATAATCAATTTCATCAATATTATTCTTAATTCCTAAAGCATAATTCCATCTACAAGGTTGAGCACATTCTCCACGGTTGGAGTCTCTTCCTGTTAAATAGTTTGAAAGCAAACAACGCCCACTATAAGAGATACACATTGCTCCATGACCAAAACACTCAATATCAATGTCTTCGCCAATTGCTTCCTTAATCTCTTTTATTTCTTTTAAAGATAGTTCTCTAGCGAGAACAAGTCTTTTAGCGCCTAATTTTACCCATTCTTTAGCACTATAAATATTAGTAATATTAGCTTGAGTAGAAACATGTAATTCAAGATTTGTATGTTCTTTTACTAAACTAGCAATTCCTAAATCACTGACAATAACACCATCAACTTTTGCACTGTCTAAAAATTTTAAATAGTCAACAAGGCCATTAAAATCATCATTATGAGCAAGAATATTTACAGTAACATAGATCTTGACATTTCTTTCGTGAGCATAATTTACTGCTTTAATAATTTCGTCTTCATCAAAGTTAGAAGCAAAGGCTCTAAGTCCAAATTTTTTACCAGCAAAATAGACAGCGTTGGCTCCAAAATGAATTGCAGTAACTAATCTTTCAAAATCTCCTGCAGGAGCTAATAATTCTAATTTTTTCATGCAAATATAATACTTTAAATGAAGAATTTTTTCATTAAAACTAAGACTTTATATTGAAGAAATGATTAGTAATTCTTACTTTTAATTTAGAATAAATAAAAGATATTATGAAAAATGAATTTTATGAAAAATACATAAACCAGACTGGCACGAGAAAAATTGAAAAACAGTATGCACGGAGTACCGCGATTGGCTTGCAAGATGTTGATGAACTTAAAACTTCGGATTATCTTTTAAATGTTGCAATTAAGAATATTGAAGGCGGTATTTCAATTGGAGAAGCAAAAACATTAGTAAATAAATATTATGAAAACAAAAATTTATATAATCTTGATGTTGATCGAGTTGAAGAGGCTGATAAAGTGTCTGTTCGTATTGCTTATTTCCTTTACAAGATACTTTCGAGTTTTTACTAAACGAATATTTTGAAATCCACAGATAATTATTTGAAGCTATTTATCATAACGCTGGAAAAATAAGAGATTTTAATATATCAAAAAAAGAATGGATTCTAAACGGCGATAGTGTTTATTATTGTGATGCTAGAGAATTAATATTAACTTTAGAGTTTGAGCTTGCTGAAGAGAAAAAGTTTAGTTATGTAGGATTGAATTCTAATGAAATTATTAAGCATTTAGCTTTATTTGTTTCTAGCATATGGCAAATCCATGCTTTTAGTGAAGGAAATACAAGAACAACAGCAGCTTTGCTTATCAAATATTTAAAGAAACTTGGTTTTAAAATATCTTATAGTGCATTTGCTAAAAACTCACTATATTTCAGGAATGCGCTAGTTAAAGCGAATTATTCTAATCTGACAAAAAACATTTATGAAACAACTTATTATCTAGAATTATTCTTACGAAATCTTCTTTTAAATGAAAATAATATACTTAAAAATAGTGATCTTTATATTTAAACTGGAATGTGTAGATTGTAAGAACTTTATAACAAACAGTTGCTGAAACAGAAAAACCGGACATTCGTATATATAATTTTAAACTTTTGAGTTAACATCAACAGTTTATAAGCGAAAAGTTATAAAGAGTTATAAAAAAATAAAAAGATATAAAAAGATATAAAGAGATATAAAATTCAATGAATTAATGAGGAAGCAAAGGAATGAGTAATCCATTTTCTGTAGCTTGAAAAAAGATTTTAGAGAAATCAGTGTTTCTTTAACACCTGAAGTAAATGATCTATTACGTGGTGTAAGTAGAATGTACTGTTTAAATATTTTATTTGATCATTACAATATTAATGTTTCAGAAGATGATAAAGTTAAACTTGCTGAAAATAAAAATGAAATTTATCGAAATTATTTGATGTGTTTAAACAAAAATGATGTGGAGGATGGAGTTTTATATATGTTGTCCTCTCTTAAAGAAAAACACATAAAAATTGCTATAGGTTCATCAAGCAAAAAAACAAAATTAATTTTAAGTAAACTTAATATTATTAATCTTTTTGATGCTATTATTGATGGCAACGACATCAGTAAAAGTAAACCTGATCCTGAGGTATTTTTAAAAGCATCTTCCAGACTAAATTTAAAAACTGAAGAATGTATGATAGTAGAAAATGCAATAAGTAGAATTTAAACTGCTCATAAAGGAAGATTTCTAACTATTGTGGTAAAAGACTCAAGAAAATCAAATCTAGTAAAAATTAAAATTGATAGAGTTAATGACTTATGTATTGGTAAATAAATTACATTTACCCTATTTATAAAGTATTTAAGCAATAAAAAAAGCGAAATTCCGTAAAACTCCGCTTTTTGGGTGAATTCAACCG
>CASERQ010000004.1 GCA_949290395.1 uncultured bacterium
TTCATGTATGTTCTTCGCCAAGAACAATTATGAAAGGTTTTTTTATAAAATCAAACGGGGAGGTTAGAATTTTAAAACCCCGCTAGATTTTATAGGGCCGAAATTTCTTTTGCTATAAGAAAAGCCGCGAATTTTCGCGGCTTAATTTCATTTATTTTTTAAAACTTAGAAAGCTGTATCAACAAATTTTTCTAAACCTGCGACTGGTTTAAATCCAGACGATACAGAAAGATTTGCCCCATCTTTTAATAAAACAAGAGTAGGAACAACTCTTACATTATACATTGCTGCAAGTTCTCCGAATTCGTCAACGTCAACTTTAATAACATTGATATCTGTTCTTTTTTCTGCGAGTTTTTCAAGCTCTGGAGAAAGCATTTTGCATGGTCCACACCATGTTGCAAAAAAATCAACAAGGGTAACACCTTTACTAACTAAATCTTTAAAATCTTGGCCTTTTTCTAAATGAATTAACATATGGTCTCCTTTCAAATAATACTTACTAGGTAAGTGATTAAGAAAATGATAACTAAATGTATTGGGTAAAACAAATAATATGCACTCTTAATAATTTTATTTGTTTTACCGAGTTTGCCATTATAAAAGAAGATAGGAATTATTGCTAAAGCAAAGTAGGTATTTGATACATAATTAGTATTTAAAACATTTGCATCTTGAATTACATAACTAAATAAATACATAAGGAGAGAAACTAATAAAATAGAAATTATAAATGAATTAATTCTAATATCTTTTTTAAAAGTAACTATATCTATTGTGCTTAAAGCTTCTTCTCCAAATTTTTTGTTAACTTGAAGATTATAAAGATAATTAATGAGTAAATATAAAACAACAATAAGAGGGGAGATAAAAGCATATTGAGGCATGAACGCACTTAAAAATGCTTTTGCATAATCACTAAAAATATAAATTGTCTCGTTTTGAATTAGTAAAGCAATTACAAAATATAAAATAGGAATTAAACTTAAAACTTTATATAAAATGTTTTTTTGATTAAAAAGAAAAAGAATTAAAAGAATAAGTAGTAAATCGATAAAAATATTTCCAGCTTTTAAAAGAGTATCAGCAAGATTTAAACTTGGAATTGATCCAAGAATAATTTCAGTTATTCCAATAACAAATGCTAATATTCCTAAACGTAAAAAATATTTTTTGATATTACTTGTATGAACAAATCCTTCAATAAGTAAAAAGATAAAAATAGGTAAGGCAAGTCTACCAATAATAGTAAAAGCAAAGTTGATGTTGTAATTTGTATCACTTGGAAAAAAGTAAAAAACGATCTTTCCAACGTGATCAAAAAGCATGGCAAGACATGCAATAATCTTTAATATATTTGAATTTAAAAACTTTTTCATACTAGGCTAAAGATAGGATAACTTGCATAATGACAGCAAATAAATTGTTTGTCATATGGGCAACAGTTGAAGCACCAATTCCTTTATATTCATAAAAGTAAGATAGTAATAAACCAGAAACAATGTAACTTGGTAGATTAATTAATTCATCAATAATTGTTGTTGGATTAAATGAGAAGTGAATTAAACCAAAAATAATAGCGGTTCCAAAATAAGCTAGAGGTCTAGATATTTTTCTTAAAAGATTAAATAAACCAGCTCGATAAGTAAATTCTTCAGCAATTGGACCTAAAAGTCCAAAAACAATGATTGAAAGAAATGGATAAGCACTTGTGATTGTATCAATTCCAGCTTCATTAGCATTAACACCTGTATTTCTAATTAATTGCATTAAACTCGAAACTGCGCTACTTGCAATCATTAATAAAAAGCCAAAGGCAAGGCCATAAATCCAAGTCCATTTATCTTTGAATTCTTTAAAGTAAGTTAAAGTATCTTTATTTAAGGTTAAAAACATTGCGCCTGTAATTATGAAATAAATTGAAAAGTTAATAGAGGCATTAAAGGCATTAGAAGTTAAAAAATACCATGAGCCAGAGTTAATTGCGATAAGTTGAAGAACAGTTGCAAGAAGATTTAAAAGAAGTAAACCTATAATAAGAAATAAGCCTGATTTAAAGGTAGAAACTTTTAAAGTACGTGATTCAAAATCAAAGAATTTAACTTTGTTTTCTTCTTTTTTATCCTTTCTTTCTTTTTCTATAGAAACTGAATCAGTTGAAGAACTATTATCTTTATTATTAGATTCTTCTTCTATCTTTTGTGGATAACCACAATAAGGACAAATCTCTAAATCACTATCGATAAATAGTCCACACTTTTTGCATTTAACTTTTTCTTTCATAATGAAGTTATTATATAATAACTAAAAGATTTTATGGTAAATAAATATACTGTCAAAGAGAAAGTTACAAACTTAATTATTGTAGAAAAATCCAAGTTTTACGGGGTTATTTTTCAGATTAACTCAAAAGAAGAGTTTATAAACGAACTTGAAAACATAAAAAAAGAGTATCCAAAAGCCACCCATTATTGTTACGCGTATCTTTTAGAAAACGAAGTTAAATGTTCGGATAATGGTGAGCCAAGTGGAACGGCTGGAAAACCAATTTTAAAAATTTTAGAAGCAAATAATTTAAAAAACGTGGCTCTTGTTGTTATTAGATATTTTGGTGGAACTTTACTTGGAGCAGGGCGCCTTACAAGAACATATTCTGAAGCCGCTCAAGAGGCTTTTAAAAAAGCAACTTTATTAAAAATCGTTCCAAAAAAGAAAGTAAGAGTAAGTCTTGATATTGATATATATAATGATTTTTTAGCTTATTTAAATAAAATGCATTATATTACTTTAAAAACCTTATTTAATGATAAAATAATTATTGATTTTGTGGCTGATCAAAACTTCGAGAGCAAATCTTTAGATTTCTTTTTAAAGAAAGTTGAAGTAATTGGTGAAGTTTTAATCGATTATTTGGAGGAAAGTTATGATTAGATTATTTAGTGCTGATTGTGATGGAAATTGTGCAGGTTGTCCATCAGCAAATCCAGATGGGACTTGTTCGAGTGGCGGAATTCAACAATGTGTTCCAAATAAATATACAACTATTAAAAAAGTAATTGGTGTTGTTAGTGGAAAAGGTGGCGTTGGAAAAAGTTTTGTTACTTCTCTCCTTGCTAGCTATCTCAATAAACAAGGTAAAAAAGTTGGAATTTTAGATGGTGATATTGTTGGCCCATCAATTCCTAAATCTTTTAATATTCATTCAGCAGCTTATGGAAATGAAGATAAGTTAATTGTTCCAGGATTTACTGAAAGTGAGATTAAAATTATTTCAACTAATATGATGCTTGAACACGAGGATGATCCAATCATTTGGAGAGGAAGTCTTGTTTCTTCGCTTTTAAAACAATTTTACACAGATGTTGCTTGGGGCGAACTTGATGTTTTATTAATCGATATGCCTCCAGGAACGAGTGATGTAACTTTAACTGCTTTCCAATCTTTACCAATTGATGGAATTGTTATTGTTACCTCCCCTCAAGATTTAGTTTCATTAATCGTTAAAAAAGCGATAAATATGGCAAAAATGATGAATATTCCGATCATTGGTGCTGTTGAAAATATGTCTTATGTACTTTGCCCAAAATGTAATGAAAAAATTGAAATTTATGGCAAAAGTAAACTTGATGATTTCTCAAAAGAAACTGGCGTTAAGGCTTTAGCTAAGTTACCAATTAAAGAAGGCGTAAGCGAATTAATTGACTCTGGTAAAGTTGAAGAAGTTAAAATGGATGAAATTTTACCAGTTATAAAAGCCATAGAAAGTTTGTAATTTTATGATTAATAAAGAAGAATACGCTCAACGTAGAGAAAAAATATATAACTCAATCGAAGATAATAGTGTTGTTATCTTATTTGCCGGTGCTGCTCCAAAAAGAAGCGCTGATGAAAATTATGAGTTTGTTGTAAATAGAAATTTTTATTATCTAACAGGTATTAAACAAGAAAGTTCAATTTTCCTTGCTTATAAACAAGATGGAATCGTAACTGATTATCTTTTTATCTTAGAAGAAAATGAAAACATTGAAAAATGGACTGGAAGAAGATTAAAAGTTGATGAAGCTCGCGAGATTAGTGGCATTAATAACGTTTTAGATTTAACTTCTTACCATAGCGAACTCGATTTAATTTTAAGTAAGAAAAAGATTGGAATTGAAAAATTAAATACCCTTTATCTTGATCTTGAACCAAATAATCTTTTAGATGATAACAAAACAACTAAAGTCATCGCAGAAGAACTTACTTTAAATTATCCTTGGTTAACTGTAAAAGATATTTATCGCACAATTATTTTAAAAAGAATGGTTAAGTCTCCTGCTGAAGTTAGTGAAATTCAAGAAGCAATTAATAAAACAAACTTAGGTTTAAAGAATATCTTAAAGAAAATTAGACCTGGACTTTATGAATATCAACTTTCTTCACTTTTCTATTACACTATCCAAGATTACGATCATAGCGAATTATCTTTCCCAACAATTTGTGCTAGTGGAGAAAATGCAACAACTCTTCATTATCCATTCGCAAATTCTTTGATTAAAGATAACGATCTTGTTCTTTTTGATTTAGGTTCAGAAAATAACCTTTATTGTGGTGATATCTCAAGAACTTATCCTGCAAGTGGAACATTTACTGATAAACAAAAAGAGATTTATTCTATTGTTTTAAACTGTAATAAAGAGATTATTAAAGCTATAAAACCTGGTGTAACTTTAAAAGAATTAAACACTCTTGCAACTGAAATCCTTGCAAAAGGCCTATTAAATTTAGGAGTTATTCAAAATGAGAGCGAAATTAAGAAGTATTATTTCCATTCTATTGGACACCATTTAGGGCTTGATACTCATGATCCAAGCGATAGAGATTTACCTCTTGTTCCAGGAAACGTTATAACTGATGAACCAGGACTTTATATTAAAGAACTTGGCATTGGAATTCGAATTGAAGATGATATTTTAGTAACGGAAGACGGAAGCTACAATTTATCTAATTCAATTATTAAAGAAATTAACGATATTGAGAAAGCTCTCAAATTTAGATAATTATGGTTCAAAATATATTTTTTGATTTTAATGGAACTCTTTTAGACGATACAGAGCTTTGTTTTGATGCTGAAGCTCAGCTTTTAAAAGAGTATGGTCTCCCTCCAGTTATTCTTGATTATTATTTAGATAATTTTTGTTTTCCTGTTAAAAAATATTACGAAAAAGTAGGTTTTGATTTTACAAAACTCGATTATAAAGAAATTTCAGAGAAATTTTTTAAAATTTATCTAGCAAGAGAAGAAAAAGAAACAAGGCTTTATCCACTTGTTAAAGAAACTTTAAAAGTTTTAAAAGAAAATGGATATAAGTTATATTGCTTTTCAGCAAGCGAGAGAAAGATACTTGAAAAGCAACTTGCCTTTTTTGGAATTTTAGAATATTTTGATGGCATTATTGCAAGTGATAACATCGCTGCAAAAGGCAAACTTGATTACGGAAGAGAGTATATTGAGTCACATGCTTTAGATACATCCAAAACTATTATGATAGGTGATACATATCATGATTTTGAAGTAGCAAAAGCGCTTAACCTAACTCCCGTTCTTGTTAACTTCGGACATAATAGTGAGAAAGTGCTTCTGCCTTTAAAAACAAAGATAATTTCAAAATTTTCTGATATCCCAGAAGTTATTGAAAAAATGTAAAAAGTCTGCAAAACTCGACTATTTTTGTTTTATATATTGAAAAGTAAGACTTTTTTAGGTCTTATTCATTTATTTTTTGGAAAATTTTAGGCAAATATAATTTCGCCAAATACTTAAAAATCATTTTGCCAAATGATTAAAAATTGCTTCGCCAAATGATAAAAAAATTTTTAAAAATATATTAATAATGCCCCTATATTTAGTATAAATTGTTGATTCTGATTATTGTTATGTTATCGATAAGAAGACATCACGGCTGACAGTTTAATTCACTTTTGCCTATATTTTTTCTATAAAAATTATTTTAAGATAGAATGGAGAAAAATAGTCTCATCAATTTTTGTTTAAAACATTTATGAAATAGTTACTTGAAGGTGAATTATATGAAAAAGAACAAAACATTATTGATTTTAAGTTTATCTCTTGGTTGTTTTTTGTTAACCCCATTATCATCTTGTGGGACATCAAACGTCGAAGAGGTAAAAGAGTTTACAATTTCTCTAAATTATGATGCTTCTATGGGCACGGTGTCTGTAGATAAGGAAAATGGGAAAGTAGGGGAAACTGTGGCTGTTACTATAACTCCTAAAGAAGGTTTTAGTGTCTCAAGTGTGAATATTAATGGCGTAAAATCTACTAATGAATTAAAACAAACTTTTGTTGCCATGAAAGGCGAAAATATTGTTATTGTAGATTTTACTAAGGGCCAATCGAGTGTAGATGAAAACTGTAACTATTTTATTAATACTATTTTTGACGAAACCATGGGGCATGTTATGGTTGAACCTGTTAGAGGTGATAACTATAAAGAAGCTAGACCAAAAGTAACTATTGATGTTTTTGATGGATATAAGTTGGATAATGTTTTGTTTAATGAAGTCTCTTTAGGAGCTGATATGTTTGTTTTCGAGTTAACAAACGTTCAAAAAGGGGATAATACTTTAAAGATTGAGTTTTCTAAAGATAATATTATTGAACCAGTTAAGGATGAATTTTTTATAAATGTAAATTATGACAATAGTCTTGGGGAAGTCAGATTAAGCGAGATTAAAGGATATTTAACTGATGATACAAGAATTAATTTCGAAGTGTTGCCTTTTGATAACAGCAGAGTAAGCAGTATTAGTTTTAATGATGTATTGATTGAAATAAATGAAGATAATTTTTATGAAGTAAAACCTAAAAAAGGCGAAAATAATTTAGATGTAATTTTTGAGAAAAACAGTGCAGAAAGCCAAGATTTTATTATTAATATAGATATTAATAATACAGAAGGCGGCACAGTAGAAGTTGATAAACGAGAAGGACATGTTGGCGAAAAAACAAAAGTGAAAATTGATATAAATCCTGGATTTATTTTAAGTAGTCTTGCTTTTAATGATACCGAATTACCTACAAATATATACGAATTCGAGTTAACTCCAATAGCAGGCATCAACAATTTAGTTGTTATTTTCGGAAAGGAAGATCAAAGTTTAATTGATGAATTAGCAAATGGACAAACCTATTTAATGGACCTTCCTAATAGGAGCGAAGAGAGCGATTTAACTGATGCAAAAGATATTGCTAGTTTTTATAAAAAGTATTTTTCAGAGGATCCAAATGCTACTTTTGAGATGGAAGAAGCCTATTTATATGGAGGAGAAGAAAAATATCTAACAATCTTTGATTATTTAAGGAAAAATGGAATTACTAAGTCTGATGTTGAAAAAATAGAAAAAATATACGGAGAATCTTCACTTTCAAGTAATTATTTATTATTTTTAGCTCGAATGAAGGCTTCACCTAATGACTATAATATAGACAGTTTAATTAAAATTTTATCTTCCACACTCGAAGTATTTGCGAATTTAAAAACTAATTTTTCTCAGGATAAACTACTTTCTATTATTATTCTTGCATATAAAGAAGCAACAAACTCTTCTAGAATACCTTCTAATCTATGTGGTCCATCTGGTCTTAAAAGCAGGGATAATGCATTGAAAGCTCGTGATTATTTTGAAAGGAATAACAATAAAGAAGCTGTTGAACGCATAGATTCAATATTAAATAATGATCATCCTTGGCTAGAAGAAAAAATTTCATATACTATTACCAAAAATGATATTTTTATTGGTAATCTTATTTATTACTGTTTTGAAAATTGTCTGACTAGTGGAATTGATTTTAATACTATCGGGAAATATTTTTACTCTTTTATGAACATTCTAAGTTCCTTTAATTATCCCGGTTTAGATATTGAAGGAACGCAAGAAGAACTAAACAGTGTAAAATTTTTTTCAAAAATTATTAGTGAATCTCTACCTAGTTATTCCAGTTTCATAGCTATTTTGCCTGAATTAGAAAATTTAGATATAAGCGATAATTTGATTTTATTTAACTTGCTATCAAACAAGGTTTTAGCTTATGATTCTTCCTCTGATAGTCTAATTAACTTAATTAAGGAAAATAAAGAAACTTTTTACTATTCTCTCAAATTTATTCTTACATCGATTGGAGAAGCAGAATCCAACGTTATTTCATCTTTATTGAAGAGTTTAGATACAATTAAAATAGATCAGGATCATATAAATAAGATTGAAGCAGCAAAGCGGCTTATAACTGTAACTAAGTATTTTGAACAAAAAGTTAAAGAAAGTGGTCAGTGCAGCGAAAAAATCAAAACTTATTTAAGCAATTTTACACCACTGTTATCAGTTATGCTTCACACCATTATTTCTTATAAAAATGGGTCCATAAGTTTGAGCGATTCAAGCGAAACAATTTATTTAAGGCTACCTTCTAATAAATATGATTTATCAAGTAGTGAGGTTATCAATAGTTCTTTTGTTTCTTTGAGCGGACTTAATTCTGACAATTTATCAAAAGAGGAAAGCGAAATAGCTGTTAATAACTTTGAAAAATTGCATAAGATACTAGGCTCATCTATATCTGAATCAACTAAAGAATACACTGTTAAATATAATCCAAGTAATAGTGATAATTGTGGTTTTGCAATAACTAATGATAACAATGAAAATGTTAGTTTTTCAGTTGAAGTCCTGCAAAACCATGGTTATTTTGAAAATTTATATCAAGTTACTACTAAAGATGGTGTAGTTATTTATTATAGATTGGGTGATGATTTAATTGTTGAAAGGTATACCTTGCCTACTTTTAAATTTACGGAAGTCGATGAGAGTGGCAAGTTAATATCAAATAATTATTCTAATTTTAAATATGGTGTTTATTATTTAGAAAAAGGTAAGAAATATAATGCTATAGAAAGCATGCTTGAATGGGGAAATATAACTAATGTAGACACGTCAACGGTTGGTGAGCACTATCTTTACATTAAAAATGAAACATTAAATAAAGATATATTTTTAACCTATTTTGTTTATGAGAAAAATATAAATTATTATTCATTTGAACGTCTAAGTGAAAATGAACTTAGATTAGCTTTTACAATACATTGCGAGGACTATACATACAATCAAAATTACATATATGGTTACCAAAAAGTCAAAGGTTATGCAGGGATAGAAGTAACTTTAAGAAATGACCAAATTGAAATTGAACCCTTAGACTATTTTGTGGATGTAAGTGAAGGAACTGGAGAAAGATATTTTGACGTTTTAACAAAAAATGGCGAAAAGCTGAGAGTTCGATATCTTGTCGCAGAAAATGTGAGTGTAAAAAACACATTAAGTTTTATAAATGACCGAATTTATTTTAATTTTGAAAAAGCGCCAAAAAATATTGACAATTGTAACGTTACGCTTGATTCAACGTTTTCTTATCAATTCAACGGAGTAACTTACATCAAAAATCAAAAAGAAAATACATATGTTCATTTCTCAAACTTCGTTAACGATTTAGATAATTCTACTCCAGGATGGCATGAAGACGTTTATGATGCGGGTGACGGGATAAAATATGATGTAAAGTATTATGTTAGGAAACAAGTGGATTCTTATGAAGATGTCTACTTTCCAGGGATTACAACATTTTCAAATTATGATACACTTGATACTCATGTTGAGAAAGAATACACGTATATTACCTTCGGTGATTGTTTGTTTTACGAAAATGAAGACAAATCCCTAACTTCAAGATTTATAGAAAAAGAAACAAATAAAACTAACCTTAAAATCATAACTTCAATGAGTGATTTTGACTTATCATATAATGGTTTTCATTTGACTAACTCCAAATTGCAATACGTTGATGGCGATACTGGGGAAACGAAAGAAGAAGTTGTTCCTGTTATGTATTATGTTGCGGAGGCAACAAGTGTATTTCTTCAAGGCGAGGCATTAAAGTTTGATTTAAATAATTTGCCAGACCCAGATAGTTTGATATCTATCATTTGTAAACAAACGATATATTATGAAAGTGATGACGGTAGTTCTAAATTTTGTTTTTCGAGTGTTGATAGAAAAGTCGAAATTAAGTTTTCTGAACTAGGAATTACAAAAGAAGATGTAGATTTAGGAGTAATTTGGAGTAGTTATATGGTAATCGATGAGCTCACGACTTTAAGGTTTGAATATGAAATTTATACTTCTGATGAAAAATAAAAATCTTTTTAGAGTTCAGTTATAAATAGAAAATATTTTATAGTTTGGTAAATCACGTTAATCCAAAAAAACGATGTCGCAATGAATAGACTTATATTGACTGCTATTTAATTTGAACTTTTTAAACCTAATTTTGAGAAGTTTGTTCATGTATAAATCTAGATTTAAAATCACCGATATGATGTATTGATTCAAGGTAATTTTTTTATTGTTTGACTTATTTTTAAATATATAAAAAGTTTAAATCGTATAGTTTTTTATAAACATGGGAACCGTTAATATAGTCACTTTTGATATTTTATTAGTCAATATTTAATGAAAAACAAAAGTTTTTTCCAAAAAAATCGAGTTTAAACTGTATTAATAGTATAATTTAAAAAGCCCATGGATAAAAAAGTAGAAAAAATTAAAAAGAAGAGAAAACCTTCGACGATTAGGTTTATTGTAGCTGCACTTGTGTTCTTACTTGGAACCATCATTATAGTTGGCTTCATTTTAGCTTTAATTTTAGTAGATTCGTTTACTAAGTATTTTTATATTCCTTTAATTATTCTTTTCTTACTCGATTTTATTTGTGGTCTTTTTATCGCTAATTCGCAATCACAAGTTGATTTTAAAGTTAGTTGGCTAACTGTTTTGCTTTGTCTTCCTTATGCTGGCGCTCTACTTTATATCTTATTTGCTCAAAAGATAACAACGAAGGGCAAGAAAACTTTAAGAAGAAATTTCATAACAAAAAAATTAAAAGAAGGACGTTCAACCTGTCTTAAAGTTTTAGATGAAGTAAAAGAAAAGGATGAATCATCCTATGTAATTGCTAATAAACTTTATAAACAAAGTTATGCTGCAATTTATAAAAATACTTCATTTGAATATTATCCTTTAGGTGAAATTGGCTTTCCTGTAATGATAGAAGAACTCAAAAAAGCCAAAAAGTTTATCTTTTTTGAATATTTTATTATTGAAAGCGGATATTTTTTTGATGATATTTATGAGATTTTAAAGCAAAAATCTAAAGAAGGTGTTGATGTAAGAATGATGTATGATGATTTTGGAAGTGTTTCCAAAATTGATACATTCTTTTATAAAGATGCTAGAAAAAATGGAATTAAATGTTTCCGTTTTAATCGATTAAGACCAGCTGTTGATATTAGACAAAATAGTCGTGATCATAGAAAAATTTTAATTATTGATGGTGTTGTTGGCTTTAGTGGCGGATGTAATATTGCTGATGAATACATTAATAAAACCGTCCGTTTTGGAAAATGGAAAGATAATATTTTCATGTTAAAAGGCGAGGCTGTTAATGGATTAACTAATATCTTCTTATCTAACTGGAGTCTTTATAGTAAAGATAAGAATGTTGAACTTGCTTCAAGTCTATATTTTGATAAGATGCGTGATATTAGACCAGACGTTGTTCCAACATTTGATGGTTATTTCCAACCAGTTGGTGAAATTCCTTTTGATGGAGAAAATGGTACTCGTGACGCGATTATTCAAATGATAAGTTCGAGTAAAAAATATTGTTACATTTCCACTCCTTATCTAATTCCAGATAGCGAAATCATCACAGCTTTAGAGTCAGCCGCAAAAGGCGGAGTTGATGTTAGAATTGTTACGCCAGGCATTCCAGATAAGAAAATAGTCTACTCAATTTCTAGGAGTTATTATGAAAATCTCTTGCTAAACGGCGTTAAAATTTATGAATATACTCCTGGATTTAACCATGCAAAGATTTTTGTAAGCGATGATAAAATTGCTTTAACTGGAACATCAAACCTCGACTTTAGAAGTCTTTATTTACATTTTGAAAACTCAGTTTTGATTTATCAATCACCTAAAATAGCTGAAATTAGAGATGATGTTTTAGGAATGTGCAAAGATGGAAAAGAAGTTGATGTTAAAGATTCTCTTCATATTAGATTTGGGAAAAGGTTTGTTTGGGCATTACTTAGAATTATCGCTCCATTAATTTAAACTTAAGGGGGATTTATGGAAGAGAATAAAATCGAACTTGTTATTGAAGATATTGGAAAAACTTATGGTAACGCTAAAAAAGGTGGACAAGAAGTTATCGCTTTAGAAAAAGTTAATTTTTCTATCAAAAAAGGTGAATTTGTTTGCATTTTAGGTCCAAGTGGTGCTGGAAAATCCACTTTACTTAATATTTTAGGTGGAATGGATAGAGCAACAACTGGACGTTATCTTTTAAATGATAAAGACATTACTGGTTTAAACGAAAAAGAGTTAGCAAAGTTTAGGCAAAATGATATTGGATTTGTTTTCCAATTTTATAACTTAATTTCTTCTTTAACTGCATATGAAAATATATATCTCGCTTCATCTTTAGTAAAAACTCATTTTGATCCTATGCAAATTTTAGAACTTGTTGGGTTAAAAAATAGAGCTAATAATTTTCCAAGTCAATTATCAGGAGGAGAACAGCAAAGAATCTCAATTGCTAGAGCTTTAGTTAAAAATCCAACTCTTTTACTTTGCGATGAACCAACAGGTGCACTTGATTCTAAAACAGGTGTTGAAATCATGGATCTCCTTTATAGAGTTTGTAAGACTCAAAACAAAACCGTAATAGTAGTTACTCATAACAAAGCATTAACTGTAATTGCTGATAGAATTCTTGAAATTCAAGATGGGCATTTAATTAACAATTATCTTATTAAAAAACCTGGAAAAGTTAGTGATATAGTTTGGTAATATGCGCTTATTTAAAACTTTAGCAAAGAAATTATTCAGAGATATCTTTAAAAATTTTAAGCAATTTATCTCAATTGTTTTTATTATCGGAATCTCTGTAACTTTATATGTAGGGCTTGATGCTAATGCTCAGTCTTTTGAAAATAGAGTTAATAATGTTTATCAAAAGACAAATGTGGCTGATGAATGGATTACAATAAGTCCTAATTTTGTCAATGAAGAAGAAATGGCAAGTGATCTTGCTTTTATAGAAGATTTAGCAGGAGATGATGAAGGAGGAATGGTTGAAACTAGGTTTTATCTTCCAACATCGTTAGCCTCTTTTTCTGTAAATGCTCTTGTAATGGACCATTTACCTAAAATAAATACTCCTTATGATATTGAAATGGTTTATTACACCGATAAAGATTTCTTTTTTGTAGATAAAGCTTTAATTGAAAGATATGAAGAAGATACCAATACTGTTTTTAATGTTGGTGACACTTTACCTTTAAATATTGAATCTTCATTTTTAAAACAAGCAATAAATCAAATCACATCAGATCCAGAAAGTTTAACTATTATATTAGATAGCTTTATTGATGATTCATCTCTTGATGAGACATTTAAAACACTTTTAAAAACTATATCATCTCAGTTTTCTAGTGAAATTGGTTCGATAATCAATAACATTGTTGGCGTTTTATTTTCTGAGAATCAAATTCAACTTAACTTAAAAGTTAATGGAATTATGTCTCATCCAGAAAATATTGATAATGGTGAGTTTTCAAATTCAAATTTCCTTATTTCAACTAGGTTACTTTTAGGAAGCGTTGTTGAATATATTGGAAATAAATTTTCTTCTTCGATTTTAATAAGTGAAATCGAATCTTATATCGAAACAAGCGGAAATACTTTAATAAATAATGTATTAACTAGAGTATTAGAGTATTTAAATGAAGGCAATAATGCATTAGCATTAGATGCTGCAATTATGGTAGTTGTTAATACCCTTCAAAATGATATTAACGATGGAAATAATGCTGAACTTGAAGCATTTATTTCTAATCTTTATAACCAAATCGTCGTAAAACTCGCCCCAAATGTTGATGTTGAGACTTTTGAGGTTGATGTTGAAAATCACTTTGCAAATAAAACTAATAACAACTTATTAGCGGCTTTAAAGCGTTCAAGCTATCCTTCAATGTTACAAGTTGAAAATGATATCAATCAAGCAAAGCAACTTGCTCTTGTTTTTCCAATCATATTTTTTGTAGTCGCTTTATTGATTGTTTTAACTACAATATCTTCTTTAATCTTAAAAGACAGAGTACAAATTGGAACCTTTAAAGCGCTTGGAATTAGAAAGAGAAATATTGCTTTTTATTATCTTGCCGAGATGAATATTGTTTCTTTACTTGGCGTAATAATTGGGTTTATTGTTGGACCTTTATTATTGCCTTTCATCATGAATATAAAATATAACATTTTATATTCGTTACCACAAATGGAATATTATTTCCCATGGTTAACTGCTTTTATAGTATTTATTATTGTTGCTGTTTTGGTTAGCGGACTTACCTTAATTCTTTTATATAGTGAATTAAAAGAAATGCCAACTGAAACAATGAGAACAAAAGCTCCTAAGATTCAAAAATTTAAGGCACATAAACATATCATTAAAAACACATCATTTATGATGGCCATTCGTAATATTAAAGTTCACTTTGCTAAATCATTAATGGTTGTAATTGGTGTTATGGGTTGCACTGGATTATTAATCTGTGGAATGGGGATTGATGATACTTTAAATTATGGTAAAAACTGTGATTTAGAAAATTTCTACGATTCAGACATTACAATAGGCTTAAATGGTTCTATGGATAGAGGTCTACTTACTGAAGAACTTTTAAGATATGAAGAAGTTGAAAAAGTAGAAGAATACAGTGTTATCGCAGGTAATATAAATGCTACAGATGCAACAATAACCACGCAAATCTACGGTGTAAATCAAAATTCTGACTTTTTTAAATTTGATAAAGATACTATTGATGGAGTTTGGGAACCAAGCGGAATTGCTTTGACTGAATCAGTGGCTGAAGATTTAGGCGTACAAGTTGGAGATGAAGTTAATTTTGATATTAATGGAACAGTTTATACAAAAGAAGTTGTTTATATTTTCTATGCTTTCTTTGTAAATGGGGCATATCTTTATACCGACACTGAACCAGAACTTTTTAAGACTTCAACGAATTGTTGGGTTGATCTTAAAGAAGGAGTTAACGGCAATGCTTTTAAAGAAAAAGTTTTAGCAGAAAATACTCATGTTTCATCATGCGCAACAAAAGAAGATATGAGAGTAACTATTGATGGCTACATGTCTTCAATTGGAATGATGACAAATACTGTTAAAGTTTTTGCAATTTTACTCGCCATTGTTGTTTTAATTAATCTTTCCATATTAAATACCAATGAAAGAATGCGTGAACTTGCAACTTTAAAAGTTTTAGGTTTCTCTAGAACTAAAATTGTTATGTCTTTAACTATTGAAATGCTTATTTTAACTATAGTTGGTGGTTTACTCGGCTTAGCTATTGGTCTACCTTTAGAATATTTAGTTTTAAGTGTTAATGAAACGCCTCTAGTCTCATGGTTATATCTAGTTTATCCAGAAACATATGTAATTTCTTTCTTTATAAGCGTCTTAACTGCTTCAGTTGTTAACTTATTTATGTATTTTAAAGTCGATAAGATTTCAATGAGCGAATCATTAAAGAGCGTCGACGAATAATTTTAAATATTGGTCATAATAAAAAATTTTTAAGAATTTTTATAATTATCTACTTTTTATATAGTAGAGGTCATATGCATCAAGCATAAGATTTTTTCTATCGCCAAAGGTTAAAGGCGTTAAAACTTGCTTATTAGTGAAAACCTAGTAAGTTATTGACAACAGGCGAGGCACTTAAAAAGTTAATAACCGAAAGGCTATAAACTAATAAGTTGTTAGGAGTTATGGAAAATGTCATATGTCTGATTCTGATTTTATTGATCATTCGAGAGATAAAGAAAGATGATGGCAGACATGACCATCATCACAACTAACAACCACTTTATAAAGTGCTCTCGCCTCTTGTTTCAAGATTACGAGGTAAGGACATATTAGTAAAAGTTGAACGGAAAGGCAATAGAGGGGCAAAAAATTTCAGTCTGTCACTTGAACAATTAGATATACTGGAAATAATTTTATATTTTTATTGAAAATATACATATAAACAAATAACTTTCCAAAATTTGTGTAAAAAAAGATGCGGCAGGGCAATCTACCGCATCGTGAAGGGGTTATATCCTCGGAGTACCGAGGTTTTTTTCTTTTTTGTGGGTATTAAAGGGGGGAGTATACCCACAACTATATAAACAAGCGAACTATATTCTTGTTTATAAGCAAGTTAAGGCAATTACGGTGGAATTATATCTCTCAATAATTCCTAACAGATATCTTTTATACTATTAATACAGGCTAGTTGAAAGTTTGTTGGAAAAATTTTAAATATTTTTAAAGATTTTTTTCTAGCGTTTCAATTTCGCCTTCTTCATTGAAAGTATAAGTACAAACAATAGGCTTATCATCGACATTTTCTTCATTGTATGAACATTCATAATTCATAGAACCTTTATCGAAAACTTTGAAGATAAGTTTATTATTTAGTCCTTTTCGAGAAAGAATAAATTGATTATAGCCTTCTTTATTTAAAAAGTTACAATTAAAAATATTCTCTTGTTGATATTTAAATGAAAAATCAATTGATGAATCTTTGTTTTCGGTTACGTTAATTGCGTAATCTTTATAAGGTATGGTTGTTGGATTTAATGAAATATTTAATAAACAGGAACGATCAACAACTTTTCCGCCAATATTAATTTCCATAATTGGCTCAGAAGCATTGAAAACGCTGCTCTTTGAGAAAAGATAAGCCTTAAATGAGTTAAGATCCTTCTTTTTAAATAAAATATCGTAGTCTTTCTTTAAGAAATTATCTTTAATGGTTTCTTTAATATTGAATTTTTCATTATTTAATTCTTTTTCAGTATTTTCGAAAGAGTAATTAATTCTATCTTTGTTAGTATAAGTGTAATTTAAAAAAGCAATGGTTGGTAAAGCGTGATCATTAATATAATTATCATCTAAGTTTATAGAATCCATAGTGTTATTTTCGATAGCAAGTCGAGCTAAACCCAAAGATCCAACAATATGAGATGCGAAATTATAATTTTCGATGCTATCATAAACGCTTTCGATGTAAGTTAATGGTAATGCAAGTGTTAAACCTAAAACCGATGCAGCTACAGCGATATTAACCGCACCTAAAACAAATCCACCCTTATTAATGATTCTAGGTTTCTTACTGACGAATGAAACTTCGCTCATTTTAAGGATGTCATTTGAGGTAATGTCGATTTGCTCGGTTTCAAATGCTTCTTTTATTTCATTTTCTAAGTTTTTCATTTGTGAGAGCCTCTCTAACTTTTTTTAACCCCTCATTGTATTGCCATCTTACTGTGTTCTCGTTTCTTCCAAGGGTTTCAGCGATTTCCTTATATTCTAATCCGTTAATTAATCTGAGAATAATTACGTTAAAGACATCAGGAGTTAAAACCTCTTTCATAACGCGAATTATTTCACTGTGATCAACATAATCTTCTTCCTCAATAGAAGCATTCTCTAATGGAAGTTCTGGATCTTCAACATATCTTTTATTCTTTTCGATATAGTTTAAAGAAAGATTACGTGAAGTAGTGTAAAGATAGCCAAGGATTGATCTATCTGGAGTCATGTCTCCTATATTCTTAATAAATTTAATATAAGTGTCGCTAAGAATATCTTCTGTAGCCTCCTTAGATTTTAAGTAAGAATATATGTTCGCAAAAATTTTACCTTTAGTGTCGCTATAGATTTCATTAAAGGCAGTTTTATCGCCTGCGATAAATCTTTGACATAACTTGTAAAGCTCAATATCCTTCATATATTAATACAGATAAAAATAAAAATTGTTTGCGACGAATAAGAATAGTTTAATTTAGTATAAACTTTTTGTAAAACAAAAGAACGCTTTTTCGCGTTCTTACCGTGTTTATTGGTGCTGGTGTTATTTATTTCTTGCTTCCCATTTCTTTCTTTGAGCATCGTTAAGAATTCTTTTTCTCATACGGAAGTAGTTTGGAGTAACTTCAACGAGCTCATCAGAGTTGATGTAATCTAAGCAAGCTTCAAGAGTCATCTTTCTTGGAGATTTTAAGACAACAGTTTGATCTTTATTTGCGCTTCTTTGGTTTGTTAAGTTCTTGGTTTGACAAACATTAACACTTAAATCTGTATCGTATTTATTTTCGCCAACAATCATGCCCTCATAAATTTGTTCACCTGGATAGATAAACATAACACCTCTTTCTTCAACGTGTTGAATTGCATAAGGTGTAGATTGACCAGTTTCTGTTGCAACTAATACACCAATTTGTCTTTCACCAATCTTACCAGTTGCGATTGGACGATATTCTCTAAAAGTATGTGCGATAATTCCATAACCTTTAGTTAAGGTTAAGAAGTTTGTAACAAAGCCAATTAAACCTCTTGAAGGAATGATGTAATTGATTTTTGTATTTACATCCCCAGCATCCATATCGATGAGTTCAGCGTCTCTTGAACCAAGACTTGTCATAACGTCCCCAACAAAGTCGTTAGGGATTTCAACACTTAAATCTTCGTATGGTTCACATTTTTGTCCATCGATTTCTTTGATGATAACTTGAGGACGAGAAACTTCGAGTTCGTAGCCTTCTCTTCTCATGTTTTCAATTAAGATACCAAGATGTAATTCGCCTCTTCCTGAAACAATCCAAGTTTCTGAATTAGGGACACGACTTACTTTTAATGAAACATCTTTTTGAGCTTCTTTGAAAAGACGATCTTCAATTTGTCTTGCTGTTAAAAGTTTTCCATCTTTTCCACTAAATGGAGAAGAGTTGGTTCCAAAAGTCATTTGAAGAGTTGGTTCATCAATATGAAGTGGTGGAAGTGGATCAATAGCACCATTGTCACAAATTGTTTCGCCAATATTAATATCTGGTAAACCAGCTACAGCAACTATTTCTCCCGCAGAAGCTTCTTCAATTTCAACTTTTTTAAGTCCATAGTAACCAATTAATTTTAAGATTTTAAATTGCTTTGTGGAGCCATCAAGTCTTGCACAAGTTACGGTTTGACCAACTTTAATTGTACCTCTTTGAATTCTTCCAATAGCCATTCTTCCAACATAATCATTGTAATCAGAAAGAGCACATTGAAGTTGAAGTGGTCCTTCCTCTTGTACTTTTGGTTCAGGAATTTCTTTAACAATGAGATCGAAAATTGGATCCATTCCTGGTTTTTGCATGCTTGGAGATGGGTCAAGTGAGCTTGTTCCATTTAATGCGCTAGTATAAGCAACCTTGAAATCTAAGAATTCATCTGGAGCACCAAGTTCGATAAATAAATTTAGAACTTCATCAACGGCTTTTTGCGGATTAGCATTTGCTCTATCAATTTTATTAATAACAACGACTGGTTTAACGTTTGCTTCAATAGCTTTTTTTAGAACGAAACGAGTTTGTGGCATTGTTCCTTCAAAAGCATCAACTAAAAGTAAACATCCATCGACCATGTGCATGATTCTTTCAACTTCGCCACCAAAATCAGCATGCCCTGGAGTATCAAGAATATTGATCTTGTAATCGTTATATTTGACAGAAGTAGTTTTAGCTAAAATTGTGATACCTCTTTCTCTTTCAATTGCGTTTGAATCCATTGCTCTATCTTCTAACTTTTCGTTTTCTCTAAAAGTTCCGGAGCATTTTAAAAGTTGGTTAACTAATGTAGTTTTACCATGGTCAACGTGAGCGATAATTGCAACATTTCTCATTTTCATAAGAGGTACCTCCTTTAAAAGCATTAATAAAAATATCACAATTGACTTTTAGTTTAAACAGCGAATATTTCATAGAAATATTCATTAAAAATCAGTCTTAAGATTAAAAATTACAATTTCAAAAAGCAATTTTGGATGTTATTTCATGATGGATTTTCCAAAAACCCTGCAAAAGCCAACTTTTTTATAGTTTTTAAGAGTTTAAAAGTCTAATTTTATGTAGCGATTTTGAGAATTTAGAAGTCTTGTTTAGCAGATTTTAAGAAAACGCTTTCATAATTTAATGACAAATTGGCCACACGAAAATGACGATATTATAAAACTATGTTTTATACTTTAAAAAACCCATATACCTAGATATAATTTTAAACATGGCAATAAACGAGATTACTATTAAAGGGGCGAAGGTTAATAATCTTAAAGATATCAACTTAACAATCCCAAAAGATAAATTGATTGTATTTACAGGAGTTAGCGGAAGTGGAAAGTCAACTCTTGCTTTTGATACTATTTTTGCTGAAGGCCAAAGAAGATATGTTGAATCTCTTTCTAGCTATGCAAGACAATTTTTAGGTAACTTTGAAAAACCTGATGTTGAATCAATTGAAGGATTATCTCCTGCAATTGCTATTGACCAAAAAAGTGTTTCTCATAACCCTAGATCAACTGTAGGAACGGTTACTGAGATTTACGATTATTTACGTTTACTTTATGCGCGAATTGGTATTCCTTATTGTCCAACGCACAATGTTCCAATTGTAGCTTTTTCAATTCAAAAGATTACCGATATCATCATGAAAAATCCTTTAAACACAAGGATTCAAATTTTAGCTCCAATTGTTAGGAACGAAAAAGGAACTTTTAAAGACACAATTGCAAAAATTAGATCTAATGGTTTTACAAGAGTTAGAGTTGATGGAAATATGTCTTTAATTGAAGAAGTTTCTGAATTAGAAAAGAACAAAAGACACAACATCGATATTGTTATCGATAGAATTGTTTTAAAACCAGAAAATAGAAGCCGTGTTTTTGAGGCGGTTGAACTTGCTAGTGAATGGGCAAATGGTTTTGTTCTTGTTTTAACTAATGAAGAAGAAAATTTATATAGTGAACATAACGCTTGTCCAGAATGTGGATTTACCGTTCCTAAGCTTGAACCACGTTTATTTTCATTTAATTCGCCTTTAGGATGTTGCCCTGTTTGTGGTGGACTTGGTATTTCTCAAGAAGTTGATATCAATTTATTGGTTCCTGATAAAACTAAATCAATTAATCAAGGCGCTATTGTTTATTATAAAAATATTGTTGGTTCTCAAAATTTAGATTGGCAACAATTTAAATATTTAATGGATCATTATCACATTGATTGTGATAAACCTTTTAAAGAATTAACTGAAGATGATATCGATATTATTTTAAATGGAAGTAGAGAGCCACTTCATTTTACTTTGCGTTCTTCAAGTGGAAATATCCAACATCGTGATGGCTATATTGAAGGCTTAAAAACTAGACTTGAAAGATTATATAAAGATACAACAAGTGAATTTAATAGAGAATGGTATGGCTCTTTCTTAAAAGATAAAGAATGTACAAAATGCCATGGAGCTAGACTTAATGATCAAGTTTTAAGTGTTAAAATCGATGGATTAAATATCTATGAAGCAACTTGCTTGCCTTTAGATAAATTTTATGAATTTATTCATGGATTAAGAAGCAAGATAAGTGGACACGATTTAGCAGTTTCTCAAATGATTATTACGGAAATTGAAAATAGAAGCAAATTCTTAATTGATGTCGGACTTGACTATCTAACACTTGCTAGAATGTCGATGACTTTAAGTGGTGGCGAATCTCAAAGAATCAGACTTGCAACTCAAATTGGAAGTAAATTGTCTGGGGTTTTATATGTTTTAGATGAACCATCAATTGGACTTCACCAAAGAGACAGTGAAAAACTCATCGCAACTTTAAAAGAAATGAGAGATTTAGGAAACACTCTTATTGTTGTAGAACACGATGAAGAAATGATTCGCGCAGCTGATTTTATTGTTGATATCGGGCCTGGGGCAGGAGTTCATGGTGGCGAAGTTGTCGCAAGTGGCTCTTTAAAAGATATTGAAGATGCACCTAACTCAATAACTGGACAATATTTATCTGGAAAAGAAGCAATCAGCGTTCCTTTAACTCGTAGAAAAGGAAATGGAAAATTCTTAGAAATCAAAGGGTGTACAATAAATAATCTTAAGAATGTGAGCGCAAAATTCCCTCTTGGAAGTTTTATTTGTGTAACTGGCGTTAGTGGAAGTGGAAAATCCTCACTAGTTAACGAAACACTTTATAATTCAATTTATGGAATTATGGAACATAAAGATGTAGATCATGGGCCATACACTGAATTATTAGGTTTAGAAAATATTGATAAAGTTATTAATATTTCTCAAGAACCAATTGGAAGAACCCCAAGAAGTAACCCAGCAACATATGTTAAAGCATTTGATGATATAAGGGACATTTTTGCTCAAACAATTGATGCAAAAGCTCATGGATTTGATAAAGGTAGATTTTCTTTTAATGTGCCTGGCGGAAGATGTGAACATTGCCAAGGTGCAGGTGTTACAAGAATTCCAATGAATTTTTTACCAGATGTTTATGTTAAATGTGATGAATGTGATGGTAAAAGATATAATGAAGAAACTTTACAAGTTACTTATAAAGGAAAAAACATCTATGATGTTTTAGAAATGACAATTGAAGATGCTTATGAATTCTTTAAACCTCATGTATCTCTTGCAAGGAAACTTAAAACATTAATTGATGTTGGACTTGGTTATATTAAAGTTGGGCAACCTGCTACGACTTTATCAGGTGGTGAAGCTCAAAGAGTTAAACTTGCCTATTATTTACAAAGAAGATCAACCGGAAAAACTTTATATATATTAGATGAACCTACAACAGGCTTACACGTTAATGATGTCAAAAAACTTTTAGAAGTCTTAGAAAGAATTGTTGATAATGGTGACACTGTCATTGTTATTGAACACAATTTAGACGTTATAAAAGTTGCTGACTACATTATAGATTTAGGACCAGAAGGTGGTAATAAAGGGGGAACCATTATTGCAACTGGCACTCCAGAAAAAATTGCTCAAGTAGAAGAGAGCTTTACTGGGTTATACTTAAAGAGGGTCCTTTTAGAAGATCAAAAAAGAAAGGAGGCATTGAAGAATGAGTGATGTAATTTATTATATTGCAATGGCATTATTCTTAATTGGTGCTATTGGTTATGGTGTCTTTTTATATCGCACTATAAAAGATAAATTAAGATTGACATTCGATGTCTTAATCAAGAAAAATACTTTAGTTTTAGGGGGTTTTTCATTAGGAATAGTACTTTCTTTAGTATTATTTACCGTTGCGTTTTATGTGGATCCAGTAACTTTAAGTTATGTAAGTAGTAAGGAAGGACTTGTAATTGATGCTGGTCATCAATTCTTATCTTATTTCTTTATTATACTTTTTGCTGTTTCTATGATGGCTTTTATCACGGCCTTTTTCTATTATTTCTTCTTTAATAATTTTGAAGATAAATTTAGAAAATGGTTCAAGATAATAATGTATTCATCAATCCCACTCATGTTTGTTTTCTTCATATTAATGAGTGAAGGGAACGCACCTTATTTGACTTATCCATTATGTAATTCTTTATATATTGGAAAACATGGAATCAAATTTATTAATACTTATTCTCATCCAGAACCATTTTTTATTTATGAATCTGGAAGTGGATATGTGCTTGATGGCGGAATTTCCATTGCATTCTATGCAGTCTTTATTTTAAGCGGAGCTTTACTTGTATTTGCTTTATCAGATCATTTAACTTACAAATATTATGGAAAACATGGTCTCTTAACAACTTGCTTTTTAATTGCTTTCCCTATGGGACTTATTGGCGCAAGATTATGGTATGTTGTTTTAGATATTTCTAAACTTGGTGGATCATCTCACTTTGTAACTAACCCTATTTCCATCCTTTATTTTAATGAAGGTGGACTTGGCATTATGGGAGGCGCAATACTTGGAATTATTTCAGGAGTTGGCGTCATGCTTTACTTTAAATACATTAAAAAGAATCCTGATTTTACAAAAATGAGTTATTTAAGACTTGCTGATTTTATTGTTCCAGCAATTCTTATTGCTCAAGCTATTGGTAGATTTGGTAACTTCTTTAATGCTGAAGTTCATGGAAATGAAATTCCATTTAGTTCGCTTTCTTGGTTACCAACATTCATGCAATATAACTATCAATTTAATTATGCAACGCAAATTAGTGATTTAACTCAGGCTTATTTACCTCTTTCAATCATGGAAACAATTACTAATTTAACAGGATATTTTGTAATCTATTTTGGAATTGTTAAAGGTTTAGGTAAATATCATGCTCCAGGAAGTGGAGTTGGCTGGTATCTTGTTTGGTATGGAGCAACAAGAGCTTTTCTTGAACCATTAAGATATGGCGAGTTTGAATATCAAGCAAGTGTTGATACAGCTTATATTATGATTGCTGGAGGCCTTGCAATTGTTGCTTTCTTTATCGTATTTAAGATTTTAAAAGATAAAAAACTTTGGATCTTTAAAAATTCAACATTTAAAGATGAAATTTTAGTTAATGAAGAATTAAGTAACAAAGAATTATTAAGAAACGTAATTATTCTTGGCTCTTTCTTACTTATCATGATTATTGTAATTACGGTTTTATTTAATATATGGTAAAACTTTTAATCTTTGATATGGATGGCACTCTTGTTGATACAGATGAAGTGCTATATCAAACATGGAAAGAATTATTTATTAGATACAAACCAAAAGATTATAAAATTGATCGAGAATTTATAAGAGGATTTTCTGGACCACCAATTGAAGAATCAATTCATAGAGCTTTTCCAGAATTTGATCCTAAATTTATTAAAGAAAAATATACTGAAGCAACAAGAAAATATTACACTGATGAATTTTTAAGAATATTTCCTTCTTCAAAAGAAGTATTAGCGAAGCTCAAAGAAGAAGGCTATGTCTTAACAATTGGAACATCAAAAAATCGTAAAATGACTGAATATTGTTTAAAAAAGTTTGGTTTTTATGATTATTTTGATTCAATGATTACTTCAACTGACCCTTACGCTCATAAACCAGATCCTGCAATTATTAATGCGCTAATAGAACGTTATAAGGTTAGCGAAAGTGAAACGCTTATGATTGGTGATACATCTTTTGATGCATTAGCCGCAAGGAATGCTCACGTTAAATCAGTTCTTGTTAGGCTCTGTCCAAGAATCTATGAAAAAGATAAATTACCTGATTATTTTGTAGATTCTTATGAAGAACTTTATAAATTGATCAAAACTTTATAAAAAAATTTAAGAATTTTATGAATTACCTCCTTTGTATTAGTAAAGGAGGTTTTTTAATGTTAGAAGTTAAAGGCATTTCTAAGTCTTTTAAGATAGATAACGAAAGAGAAAATGTAGTTTTAAATAACATTAACTTTTCTTTACCTGACAAAGGATTTTATTTTGTTATTGGAAAAAGTGGCTCAGGAAAATCAACTTTATTAAATATTCTTATGGGACTTATGAAACCAGATGAAGGTGAAGTTTTATATAAAAATAAAGATATAACAAAATTAAATTTAGAAGAGTTAAGCAACTTTTTAAAAGACGATATTGGAATTATTTTTCAATCATATAATTTGTTTGAAGATTTAACAGTTAAAGAAAATCTAGCAATAACAAGATCAATAAAAGGTATAGAAGGTTTAGAAAAAGAATCAACTTTATTATATCGTTATGGATTAAGTGATAAACTTGAACAAAAAGTTTCTCTTTTAAGTGGTGGCGAAAAGCAAAGACTTGCTCTTGTTAGAAGTTTGCTGTCTAGCCCAAAAATCTTATTTTGCGATGAACCAACTGGTGCTTTAGATTCTTATAACAGCACTCTTTTGATGGACGAACTTAGAATTTTAAGTAGGGAAATTTTAGTTGTTTGTGTAAGTCACAATTTAGAGTTATTTAAAGAATATAATGATGGTTACATTCTTTTAGAAGATGGAAATATTAAGGAAAAGTGTCTTGATAAAAAGGTAAGTTCAATAAAAAAAGAAAGTGAAGATTTAGAAAAAGAAGTAAAAGGAGATAAAAAATATACCAACATTATTTCAAGAAAAAACATAAAGAAAAATACTAAATTTAATGTAATTAATTTGATTTCTGCAGGGTTTTCGATATTAATCATGGTAATTTCACTATTCTTTAATAGCGGGATCAAAAATGCTAAAACTACTTTCTTAAATAGTTATGGAGACTTTAATGTCTTTAGAGTTTCTAAAGTTAAGGAAGAAGAAATTGAAGATTCATTAATTAACTTAGTTAAGTCTGAAAAGCCAACTTATAGTGAAGTTCAAACCTTAGTTTATGATATAAAAGATTGTTTAATTTTTGATGATTATTCTTACTTTTTTTCGGGAGAAAAGAAAATAAGAGTGGATGGAAAAAGTTATGAAAATTTTACTTTAAAACCCTATTTTATAAAAACTCATGAAGCAAAAGACATCATTGTAAATGAGAATTTTGCACTTAAATATAAAGAAGTTTTCAATAAAAAATTGAATGTCGGAGATGAGATTTCTTTAGAAATTAATCAGAAATATGTCTATTACAATTCGACAAAACAAGAAAATATTGATGAAAATTTTAATGTTGAGCTTACTTTCAATGTTAAAGAAATTCGCAAGGAGTTTTCTTATTTAAATTCGGCGACTTTATATTATTCACCAATTTACATTGAAGCAATTTTAAATAGTGAAACAGCAAGAAAAACAACTGAAATTGAAAATAAAGAAGTGTCGTTTTTAGATCTTTTAAACAATGCTTCATCAAGCGATCAAATTACAAATTATTCTTATGATGTTATATCTTTAAATGATGAATCTTATTTAAAAATTAACGAGCTCATTGATAAGGAAAATAGTGGAAATTTAGAGATAACTAACGACTCAAAAATCGTTGTAGATTCATTCATCACACTTAGCGATAGTGTTTTTCTAGGAGTTAATATTTTCATATTTATTGCAGTTATTACATCGCTCTTTGTTTCAGGATTTTTAAGTTATTCTTCAAGTTTGAGAAATAGGAAAGAAAGTGCGATTTTATCAATTTTGGGCGCAAAACCTAAAGATATTATAAAAATTTATATAAAAGAAGAGATGAGTTACACACTAATTGGACTAATATTAGGTGTGATTTTATCAATACTTTTATCATTGATTTTGAACCATTATCTTAGTTCGTTTTTCATTACATCGACTTTAATTAATATCAACTATTTAACTTTAATGGTCATATTTATTTTGCTTCTTATTCTTAATTATTCGGTTGATTTTTTGACATTAAAATTTCAAAAAAGTAAAAAGGTTTATGAGGAGTTAAAAGAAGCGTGAAGATAGTCGTTAAGAATCTTACTAAAAAGTTTAAAGATAGAGTTTTATATAAGAATTTTTCTTTTGAATTCAAAGAGAAAACTTTTTATTCAATTGTTGGCGAAAGTGGATGTGGGAAGTCAACATTTCTTAATCTTCTATCATTAAACGACCCTGATTTTGAAGGCGAAATTAACTATGGAGAGTTTTCTTATTCAAAGTTAACTGATAGCGAAAAACGAGATTTAAAAATTAAAAACTTTGGCTTTGTTTTTCAAAACTTTAACCTTTTTGAAGAGGATACTGTTTATAACAATTTAAGAGTAGTTCTTGATTCTATTGTAGATGAGAAAGAAGAAGTAAAACTTCGTCGCGTTGAAGAAATTCTAAAGATTCTTGATATAGAAAAACTTAAAGACTCTTATGTTAGAAATTTAAGTGGCGGCGAAAAACAAAGAGTTGCAATTGGAAGAGCGCTCATTACATCTCCAGAATATATATTTTGCGATGAACCAACTGGAAGTTTAGATGAAGAAAATACTATTAGAGTTTTTGAATTATTAAAGGAAATAAGTAGTTATTCAACAATCATTCTTGTTACTCATGATAAGAAAAACGCTGAAAAATACTCTGATTATATTTTAGAAATTAAGGATGAAAAGATTAGTCCTAGTTTTCATAGTGTAAATTCTAGAGAAAATAGTATTCAAATTATGAATCTTAAAAAGAAGAAAAAATATGCATCATTATCGTCGAAATTTATATTTGGCCATTTTAAAAATCTTTTTAAAATAAGAAAAATTAGAAACCTTATTAAAAGTACATTATTGTCCTTATCTTTTATATCTGCTGGACTAGCAATTACTCTAACTTCGTCTTTAAATAATGGAATAACTTCCTCGTTTAGTTCTTTACTCAGCGATAACCAGATAGTAATAAAAAAGAAAAATTCTTCAAATAAAGTTATTGATTATTATTCTTCAAATAATCAGACAATCCAAGGTTTGCTTGCTAGATATCCTGAAGATATTCGAAGATATGGTGTTAATTATTTAGTGGATTTTGAAAATTATTTCATCGATGGAAACGATCTTTATTCAATTAACTCAAATAACAAACGAAAATTAACGGGTTTTACTGCCCGTCACTTTAATGAATTCATTTATTTTAACTTAGAAGATGAATTAGTTATTTACCCAGAAATAAAAGAAGAACTTAAAGAAGATGAAATCGTACTTTCCCTTTCTTTTGATCAAATGAAAGAGATGTGCCTAGAATTACAAATTTTAAGAAACTTTGAAAGTTTAGGAAATTATTTAAAGACAAATGATTATTATGTTTCTTTAGAACTTGCAAATTATTCTTGGCAGTATACTGACGAACAAGTTTTTAAAATAAAAGGCGTTGTGTTTGATAACAAGAACCGAATTTATCATACTAGTCCAATTTTTAATGAAACAGTTTTTGAGGAAAAGATGAGGTTCCCGACTTCAAATAAAATAGATAAAGTTGAAGATTACCCGCGGATGTTTAAGAAGGTATATTTTATTGAAACAAAGACATTTCAAAGCTCTTTATTGAATAAACTTTTCTATGATGAAAGATATAAAAATTTTATTTTTGATATTGATTCAAGCGAATATTCTCCTCTTAATTATGACTCCAAAAGTTTAAATAATAAGATATACGTTTATGATGCTTTTAAAGATGCGATTGATATAGAAATTATTGATAATTTAAAGGAAAATGGAATTCATTTTGATAACTATTTTTATTCAACTCCAGCTGGATATTTTAATAATGGAATGAGCATTTTTACTGGATTTAATAATCCAACATTTTTCTCTTTAGAGGAAGAGAAATTAGATAATATAATTGATGCATATTCTAGAGTAAAAGCAGAAGAAATTTATAATATTGAGGTACCAGAAAATGTAGTCGATGCTTTTGCTTTAAAACCCACATCTGATAACGTTAAGTTTAAGGTTATTGATGAACCATTAAATCTTAGAGAAATTATAATTAGTAAGGGTTTTGCGGAGATTTTAAGTAAAAACATTGAAAATAACGAAGATATTTATGTGACAATGTTAGTAGAAAGTACCTTAAATGATGGTATTTTAGATACCACTTTTAGGACAATCAAACTTAAGATAAGAGCGATTATCGAAGAAGATAAAAGTGTCTCAATTTATCAAAACAAAGATTACTCAATTTCTTTATTTCGCGATCTATTTAAAGTATCTTCTTTTAGGTTAATTCCTAATTCAATTATTTTAGAAATGAATGAAAAAATCGATGAAGAAAACCTTAAAAAATTAAACACTTTATATGATGAGTATGAATTTCAAAATCCATTACTTGAAATAGAAAAAAGTGTAAATGAATCAACAAGTTTTCTTCGTTACATTCTTTATGCTTTTGCTTTAATAAGCTTAATTAGTTCAATCATTTTAAGCTTCATAATCACTTACATTAATGCTAACGAACAGAGAAACGAAATTCGTTTATTAAAAATATTAGGCTTTAAAGATAAAGAGATTCTAAAGATGTTTGTAGTGGACAATATTTTTAGCTCTTTCCTTAGTATTTTAGTATCGTTTGCAAGTTTGATTTTTATAAATTTTCTTGTTGGGAATGCATTAGGGAAAGCGATAGGACTAACTCGTATTAATTTATTTAACGCGCTATCAATCTTTACAATTTTAGCTTTAGCAATTCTTATAGTTTTCTTTGCAAGTTTTGGAACTAGAAGCGTAATTAAAGAAGAAGCCTTAAATTAAGCATTAAAAGTTATACTTTTAATGATTTTTGATAAAGATTGCTATATAATTACTTCGATTTAGGAGAAATTATATTTATGGGTTTAAAAGCAGGTATTGTTGGACTTCCAAATGTTGGTAAATCAACTTTGTTTAACGCAATCACAAATAGTAATGTGGAAGCAGCAAATTATCCATTTGCAACAATCAAACCAAATGTTGGAACTGTTATTGTTCCGGATGAGAGAGTTGATAACTTAGTAAAGATTTTTAATCCAAAAAAGACTATTTATTCAACTTTTGAGTTTTGTGATATTGCTGGTCTTGTAAAAGGGGCAAGTAAAGGCGAAGGATTAGGAAATCAATTTTTATCTCATATTAGAGAAACGGATGCAATTATTGAAGTTGTCCGTTGCTTTGATGATCCTGAAATTATCCACGTTGAAAACACAGTCGATCCAATTAGAGATATTGAAATTATTAATCTTGAACTCGTTATGGCTGATTTAGAAACTTGCCAAAATAGACTTTCAAAGATTGAAAATAAAGCTCGTATCTCTAAAGACAAAGAAGCTTTAATTGAAGTTAATCTTTTAAACAAAGCTAAAGAATGTTTACAAAACGAAAAGGCATTAAGAAGTTTAGAATTCAGTGAAGAAGAACTTAAAATTGCTAAAAACTTTAATTTTTTAACTTTAAAACCAATTATTTATGTCGCTAATGTTGCAGATAGTGATTTAAGTAATCTAGATGCTTCAAAATACTATAAAGCAGTTGAGAAATATGCTAGCAAAGAAGGGTCACAAGTTATTGCAATAAGCTGTGAAATCGAAGCAGAGCTTTCTAGATATTCAAAAGAAGAAAAAGAAGAATTCTTAAAAACACTTGGCGTTGAGATGAGTGGATTAGATAAACTTGCCCGTAGTGCTTATAAATTATTAAATCTTTCTACTTTCTTTACGGTAGGAGCTGATGAAGTTAGAGCGTGGACTTTTAAAAACGGAATGAGTGCTCCAGATTGCGCTGGAATTATTCACACTGATTTTAAAAAAGGTTTCATCAAAGCTGAAGTTTATACTTATGAAGACATCATGAAATATAAAAACGAAACAGCTTTAAAAGAAGCTGGAAAATTAAGAATCGAAGGTAAAGATTATATTGCTAAAGATGGAGATATCTTCTTCTTTAGATTCAATGTTTAATTATGAAGATTGGTTTTAGTAAAGACATTCATATTTTAAAAAAAGGAATTCCTTTAATTTTAGGTGGAGTTAATATTCCTAATGATTATGGACTTGAAAGTCATAGTGATGGAGATTGCTTAACGCACGCTATTGTTGAAGCAATATTTGGTGCATTAAACGTAGGCGATTTAGGCAAACACTTTCCACCAAATGATAATAAATATAAAGGCGTTTCTTCATTAACTTTTTTAGATTATGCTAAAGATTTATTAGAAAAAGAAGGTTATAAAGTAGAAAACATTGATGCCTTTATTTCTTGCGAAAAACCTAAATTAAAAGGGTTTTTGGATAAAATGGGGGAAAATATTTCTCTTCATTTAGGAGTAGATGTTAGACGAATTTCTTTAAAAGCAGGAACTAACGAAGGAGTTGGGCCTGTTGGAAGAGAGGAAGCCATTGAAGCCTATTGTGTAGTGTTAATTAATGAGGTAACAAGATGAGTGAAAAAGTAAGAGTAAGATATGCACCTTCTCCAACCGGATATTTACATATTGGTGGAGCAAGAAGTGCTTTGTTTAACTATTTATATGCTAAAAAATATAACGGGGATTTTGTTTTTAGAATTGAAGACACCGATATTGAAAGAAATATTCCAGGAGCTGAAGAAAGTCAACTTCATGATTTAATTTGGCTTGGAATCATTCCAGATGAATCTCCAGAAAAACCAAATCCAAAATATGCTCCATATCGTCAAATGGCGAAATTAGATATTTATAAAGCTTATGCTCAAAAACTTGTTGATATGGGTGTTGCTTATGAATGTTATTGCTCTGAAGATGAACTTGCTGAAATGAAAGAAGAGCAACTTTCTAATGGCGTTAAATCCTTTAAATACAATAGACATTGTCTCCATCTTAGCGAAGAAGAAAAAGAAAAATATAGAAAAGAAGGTAGAAAACCTACTATTAGATTAAAGATGAGCGAAAATCATGAATTTAAATTTCATGATCTTGTAAGAGGAGATGTTTCATTTAATAGTAACGATATTGGTGATTTCGTTATTATGAAATCAAATGGAATCCCTACTTATAACTTTGCTGTTGTAATTGACGATCATCTTATGGAGATAACTCATGTTTTAAGAGGTGAGGAACACCTTTCAAATACACCAAAACAGTTACAAATCTATGAGTATTTTGGATGGGAGCCTCCAAAGTTTGGTCATATGACAATTATTGTTAATCCAAATGGCAAGAAACTTTCAAAAAGAGACCACAACATTTTACAGTTTATGTCTCAATATAAAGAATTAGGATATATTCCAGAAGCTATATTTAATTTCTTGTTTTTACTTGGTTGGACAAGTGAAGACAATAAAGAAATTTTTACAAAAGAAGAAGCAATCGAAGCTTTTGATCCTGCTAGACTTTCTTCTTCACCATCAATGTTTGATAATAAGAGACTACTTTGGACAAATAGTTACTATATTAAACATATGAATGATGAAGATTACTTCTCTTTCATTCTTCCATTTATTAAAAAGATTGATTTCTTAAAAGCTAAGACAGATGAAGAACTTAAAAAGATTGCTTTAATCTTTAAACAAGAAATTCACACTGGAGCTGAAATTATTGATCTATTAAATGAGATTGTTGTAAGAAAAGAAAAACTTAGCGAAGAAGAAGAGACAGTTTTAGCAAAAGAAACTTCTCCAAAAGTTATTGAAGTTTTTAAGAAAAAGCTACAAAACCTAATTGAAATTAATGAAACTAGCGTTAAGGCTTTATTTAAAGAAACTCAAACTGAAACTGGTATTAAAGGAAAAGATTTATATATGCCAATTAGAATTAAATTAACTGGTGAAATGCATGGCATTGAAATGTTTAATATCATTGATATTTTAGGAAAAGAAGAGACACTTTCTAGACTTTAATATATAGCAATTTAGCACTTATTTATTTATAATTTATGCGCGAGGTAAATGAAATGACTGAAAATTATAAGAATGAATCAATGGTAGATGTTGCATATTCCTACCTTAAAGAAATCAATAGAAGCGTCAAATTTAATGAATTATACGATGCAGTTAGTGAAAGAATTGGTTTCTCACAAGTAGAAAAAGAAGATAAAATCTCTGTTTTTTATACAAACTTATCCCTTGATGGAAGATTTGTTACATTAGGTAACAATGAATGGGATTTAAGAAGTAACCAAACATACGACAAAGTTCATATCGATATGGCTGATATCTATACTGATATGGATGAAGAAACAAAAGCTAATACTGATTTTGAAGAATACAGTAAAGAAGAGATCGAAGCTGAAGGTATTGAAGATGAAAGCGATGAAGAAGCTGATGACACCCCAGATTACGATCATCCAGCAAAACTTGATTAATTAAGGAAATAATTTTTAGGAGGAAATAAATTATGGCATTAGTTAGTGCTACCGAAATGATCAACAAAGCTCATGAAGGTCATTATGCAATTGCTGCTTTTAACATTAATAACCTTGAATGGACAAAATCCATCTTAGAAGCTGTTGAAGCAACAAAAACACCAGTTATCTTAGAAGTCTCTGAAGGTGCTGCAAAGTATATGTGCGGATATAAGACTGTTGCAACAATGGTCAAAAATATTCACGATGCATTACATATTACAGTTCCAGTTGCTTTACACCTTGATCATGGATCATATGAAGGAGCTAAAGCTTGTATTGAAGCAGGATTTACTTCAGTTATGTTTGATGGTTCCCACTATCCATTTGAAGAAAACTTAAAGAAGAGTAAAGAACTCATTGAACTTGCTCATTCAAAAGGAATTTCCATTGAATGTGAAGTTGGTGGAATTGGCGGAAGTGAAGACGGCGTCACTTCAGCTGGAGAAAAAGCAGATCCAGAAGAATGTAGAATCATTGCTGAACTTGGTGTTGATTTCTTAGCTGCTGGTATTGGAAATATTCATGGTATTTATCCTGCAGATTGGAAAGGTTTAGACTTTGATGTTTTAAAGAGAATTCAAGATGCAACAAATGGTAAACCTCTTGTTTTACATGGCGGCACAGGAATTCCTTACGACATGGTTAGAAAAGCAATTACTCTTGGCGTAAGCAAAGTTAACGTCAATACTGAACTTCAACTTGTGTTTGCAGACGCAACAAGAAAATACATTGAATCAGGTAAAGACTTAGATAAAGATAAGAAAGGCTTTGATCCAAGAAAGTTATTAAAACCTGGCTGCGAAGCAATTAAAGAAAAAGTTATTGATATCGTAAAGAACTTTGGTTCATACGGTAAAGCTGCTGAATAATTAAATTAAATACTCTGCTTGGTTTAAAGCAGAGTATTTTTTTCTCTAAAAGGAGGAGTTGAATTAATATGTATCAAAAAGAATTAGGGCTTATGTTAGTTGCTGCAAAAGAAGCAAGTAAAAACATTATGAAATATTATAAAGAAGGATTTCATACTGAATATAAAGATGATGATTCTCCTGTTACAGAAGCTGATAAAACAAGCGATGTTTTAATTAGAAATATTTTAAGTAAAGAATTTCCTGGATATGCTTTTTTAACTGAAGAAAGTCGCGATGATAAATCAAGATTAAATAACGACTTTGTATTTATTATTGACCCACTTGATGGAACAGAAGATTACGTTCATAAAGATGATGAATTCACAGTAAATATTGCTTTATGTTATAAGCATGAAATAGTTGCTAGTGTTATAGCAGCTCCTGCTTTTAATGAATATTATTTTGCTGTTCTTAATGAAGGCGCTTATAAAATTGATGCTAATGGGAACAAGACAAAATTACATGTTTCAGATAAAACAAATGACTTAACTTGCTTTACAAGTGTCTACCATTTAGCAGAGAAAGAAGTCGAAACAATTAAAAAGCATAGTGATAAAATATGTTATAGTGTCAAAAAAGGTAGTAGTCTAAAAGGGTGTTACATTGCTGAAGGCAAGGGAGAAATTTCATATAGATTAACCTCTGGAACCAAAGAATGGGACACCGCAGCCTTTGATTTAATAGTAAGAGAAGCTGGTGGATTTGTAGTCAAACTTGATGGCACAAGAATGATATATAATAGGGAAGAAGTAAGAAATTTAGAACCTTATATAATTGTAAATAAACTTGAAAATATCTTAATTTAATAAGGTTTTGCGGTGTTTTTTATCTTTAAATCACACTTATTTAAGAATGGGTAAAACATAAATTGCTCATTCTTTTTTTCTGTATAGACGCCTATATGTAAACATATAGGAGGTTAAAAACTAAAAATTTTTAACTCTGTAAAACTTTAAAAAATGAAAAAAATTTCATCCTGAAATCGAAAAACTTTTGTTAATAATAGATATAGGCTTGCGCTTATGAACAAGAAACTTATTGGTTTAATATCTGCTGCTGTCCTAACCGTTTGTGCTGGGGTTCTCAAAAAAATAATATTTAGTTAATAATAAGAAATAAGAAAAGCGGACAACCGCTTTTTCTTTTGCTCTGAGCCAAAAATATCATAAAACTTACATTTTTTTACAATTTTATATATAAGTTTATGTTATAATACGCACATGAATGAACTTGAAATAAAAGGCATAAGTAAGAAATTTAAACTATCTAAAAAGCAACAAAAAACTAATAAAACAAATAATGAATATTTAGTAGCACTTAAAGATTTTTCTTTATCTCTTCATGAAGGAGAAATTTATGGCTTACTTGGTCCTAATGGTGCCGGTAAAACAACAGCATTAAGAATAATTGCTTCTTTAATAAGTGTTGATGGAGGAGAAATATTCTTAAATAATGAAAACATATATAAAGATATAAGTGCATATCGCAAAATGATTGGTTTTTTAACGAGTGAACTAAAACTTGATGATTTCTTTACGCCTGATTATACCTTTACTTATATTTCTAGATTATATGGATTAAGTGAAGAAAAGATTAAAGAAAGAAAAGAAGAACTCTTTAATAGATTTGGTATTACTTCTTTTAAAGATGTGAAGATTCATGATTTATCAACAGGTATGAAACAAAAAGTTTCTCTTGCTGTTTCTTTATGTAATGATCCTGAAATTATCATCTTTGATGAGCCAACTAATGGACTTGATATTGTTGCTAGTAAAGATGTCGAAGACTATCTTTTATCATTAAAGAAAGAAAATAAAATTATTCTAATTTCTACTCACATTTTTTCTATCATTGAGAAGCTTTGCGACAGAGTCGCAATCATCTTAGATGGTGAATTAAAATTAAGTGGCCATTTAAAAGAAATTACAAAAGAAAAATCTTTAGATGATGTTTTCTTTGAGTTATATGAGGAGCATTCTAATGAAAAACATTAAAACCATCTTTTTAAAAGAAATGAAAAGGTTCTTTACTGAACCTAGAATGCTTGCAGCATTATTTTTACCAGGAATTATTATTTGTCTTATCTATAGTTTATTGGGTGGCTTTATGGAATCAAATTTCTCTATAAATTCTGGAGAACCATCAAATTATACATATAACATTGCTTATACTGATAACTTTCAAAGCGAAGCACAAAATGATATCGAACCATTAATTATCCAAAGTTTTGAAAGTTATGTTTCTTTAGAAGAAACAACAAACACAGTTAATGTAACTTCCTTAAAAGTAAGTGAAGTAGAAAACATTAAAGAAGAAGTTGTTAAAGGAAACTATGATTTACTTCTTGTTTTTGATGATAAATTTGAAGAAAAGATATTCTTAAACGAAAACGAAACTAAACCTAATCTTTCCCTTTTTTATAATGGTGCAAACGAAACTTCAACATATGTATATAGCTTATTTTCTTCTTTTATTACAACAACTTATACAAATTATACAGTTAACATAAAAGATAATAACTTCGTAGAAGCTAATTTAAGTAATGAAGATTATACTTTTAAAAATATTATGAGTTTTGTTTTACCTCTTGTAACAATCTCTTTACTTTTCTCAACTGTAATGTCTGTATGTCCTGAAGCAATAGCTGGAGAAAAAGAAAGAGGAACTCTTGCTTCAATACTTTTAACTCCTATTAAAAGAAGTGAACTTGCAATTGGTAAAATCCTTGCCTTAATTGTTGTTAGTTTAGCAAGTGGTATTGTGTCTTTCCTTGGACTTATTATTTCTCTTCCTAAGTTATATGGAGGAGGAATGACTTTAACTAACCTTTTCTCACTTGGCTCTTTTATCATGCTTTTATTACTTATGATAACTTCTCTTCTTGTTTTTGTTGCTTTAGGTTTATGCGTTTCTTCATTTTCTAAATCTATTAAAGAAGCAAGTTCTTATCTTACTCCTTTAATGACAATTTTAATGATTGCTGCAATTGTTCCTTTTAGTGTCGATATGAGTAATATTGGCTTTGCTTTTATTCCACTTTTAAACATTGTTTCATCAATGAATCTATTACTTAAAGAGAGTGCATTAAATATTTTGTTACCTTATTTTTCAATAACAGTTGTGATAAATATTCTTTTAACAGCGGTTTTAATATTTATAATTACAAAGTTATTTAATAGCGAAAACATAATGTTTCAACGTTAAATAAGTTGAGATTTGCAAGGTTTTTAGTTAAAACAATAGTAAAACAAAAAGCGAGACAAGTGTGATATGTCTCGCTTTTTAAAAGGTTTAATTAAAAGAAATTAGTTTTGAGATTTGATATTTCTCATTGCTTCTTGGACGGCGGCTTTATCACTAGCAAGTCTAACAGCAATAACTCCAGGCACCTCTTCCATCAAAATAACTTCGATTCCTTCTTCGATGTCATTATTAATTAATGCGCAACCTTCACAAGCTCCATGAATATTTACATAAACTATTCCATCTTCAAAAGAATCAAAAGTAACATCCCCTCCATCTCTTTGAAGGAATGGTCTTATTTTATCTAATGTTTTAATAATAAGTTTTTCTGTTTGTTCGTTATCCATAAAATCACCTTAAATATTCTATTCATCTTGCTAGATAAAATAAAGAAAAATACTAAATTAAATTTTTAGAAATTTTCTTAGTATTTATATTATTCAAAATTACTTTTTATTTTTTGGAGTTCGGTAAATGTTTATAATTTATTTATGTTTAAAATCGAGAACTTAGGAAAGATATATAAAAGCTCTAAAAAGATAGAAACTGTTGCGTTAAAAAATATAAATCTTGTTTTACCTAATAAAGGTTTTGTTATTGTTTTGGGAAAATCAGGAAGTGGGAAATCCACTTTATTAAATCTACTTTCAGCGTTAGACAACAAAACAAGTGGAAAAATATATTTTAATAATCTTGATTATGATGCTTTAAGTGCTCAAGAAAAAACAACTTTAACTAACAAAGAATTTGGCTTTGCTTTTCAAAGAGATGCTTTAATTAAAGAATTCACAGTTTATGATAATCTCCGACTTGTTTTAAATATTTTAGGCAAAGATATAAGTTTAGAAGAGTTAAAATCTTATTTAAAAGATTTTGATTTAAGTGAGGATTATTTAAAAAAATATCCTAGTGAACTTTCGGCTGGAGAAAGAGCCCGTGTTTCTTTATTAAGAGCTTTGATTAAAAAACCTAAAGTTTTGTTTGCTGATGAACCAACAGGAAATGTTGATCATAAAACAGCTCTTCTTGTTTTAAACATTTTAGAAAAATATTCTAAAGAAATGCTTGTTATTATGGTTACTCATAATCAAGATGATGCCTATAAATATGCTGATAGATTAATCTTTCTTCAAGATGGAGTAGTTATTAAAGATTTAACAAAAAGAAAAGAAACAAGAAATGATTTTTATATCGATAAAAATGGTAACTTATATTTACCATACGCAAAAGCATTAAATGATACTGAATTGCTCCTTTTAAATAACAAAAAACCAAATGCTAGAATCTATCAAAACAAATACGATTTTTATGAAACAAGTATTAAAGATATTGAACCTCAAATAATTGAGACAAAAAAGACTAAAACTAAAAATCATTTTAACTACGCTTTAAAATTACTTTTTAAGCGTTCTTTTTTTGTATGCTTGATGAGTTTTATAGTAGCTTTTTTAATGGTTGTAGGAAATATAGGTTACAATTTGTCGATTTATAGCTCTTCTCAAAGTAGAGAAAACTATAAAGCTATCCTAAACGAAAATCCAGTATATGCTAATAGAAAAGTAATTGATGATATTAATGATTTAATAACTTCTTTAGAAGAGATTGATGAAGAAACAATTAGTGAAATAGAAAGCAGATACGATGGAAACGTTTATAGAATGTATCCTATAACAATGTTTAGTTATGGAACAACATTTAGGAAATCTGGTTATTTTTCTTGTGCTAAAGAGCCTTATATTTATAATCAAACTAATGGAACGCTTGTTTGTGATGTTGATTATTTAAGAGATTTATTTGGCATAGATGGTGAGCTAAAACTTGCTGCAGGAGAAATAAAAGAAAACTCAAGTGGCGTTATAATTACTGACTACCTAGCTGACTCTTTAAAGTATTCTTCAAATAATGGAGTATTTTATCCAGCTCCTTATGAGGACTTATTAAAAGTAAAGTTCCCTTTTAATTTAAAAATTGATGCAATCATTGAAACTAATTATGAAGGAAAGTTTAAAGAAGAACTTGCTACAATTCCTTCAGCCATCACAACCTATGTAACTCATGCAATGCTTTATGATAAGTTATTTGATTATTATTCGGTTTTGTTTTCGGTGAATCAAAATTTTATAAATGATTATATAGAATCAGCTTTAAATTCTGACCATCGAATATTTGATGCTTACTTTAATAAAAACGCGGTAACAGTAAATGATAAAAAGGCTACTTGTGATTTTACTGATTTAAGAATAAGTTTTGATGAAGCTTTAAATAAAGGTGAAGTTATTCTTAACTTAGATTTATATAACAAAATTATGGGAAGTGAATTTTATTCTCTTGATGAGCTTAAAAAAGAAGACTACGAAAATCTAAATGTTAAACTAGACAGCTACACGTCTTATTTTACTGATGCACCTAAAATAACTTTAAATAGTTTAAAGTTAAAAACTATGTATCCATTTAATGGTTCGATGAAAATGTTTGTTTCTAAAGAAGATTTTAAAGATATTTTGCTTGCTTCTTATGTACCAGTTAGACTCTATTTTAATGGACTAAAATTAAATCCCTCTTTAGCAAGTTTTTTAGAAAAAGAAGGCCTTTCTGAATACTTTTTGATGGATAACGCACTTTTAAATATAGAAGAAGTAGTTTTGATCTTTTCTGATGTTTTTAAAACTTTAGTGATAGTAATGCTTGTATTATCTTTATTTTTTGTGATTTTAATTGTTACTTTAGTTTTAAGAAAAGACAAAGGAAATATAGGAATATTTAGAGCACTAGGTTTACAGATTAAAGACATCAATAAGTTATATATTTTGACTTTTATTGCTGTTTTAATCTTAGGAATATTCTTCTTATTTTTAGGTACATATTTAGGAAATATGCTCTGTAATTCTTTACTAGTAAACGGCTTTGAAATGTATATGGATTATGCAACTTTATATGGCTTAACTTTCCTAGATTATAATATTGTTTCAACTCTAATTTTAGGAGTCATCCTTGTTGTTTTTGTTTTAGTTTCCTTAATCATTCCTTATTTTGTTATTAAGAAAAATAAACCTATAGATATACTTAGGAATAATGAATAATTAGTAATCGTTCTTTGAATCTTATAGTATAGTTTTCTTAGATTTTTGCTTTTTAAAAATACAAGGTTTCTTCTAAAGGCACATTTTCTATAAACATGATGTAGTAGATTGGTAAGTAAATGACTTTCTCTTTTTTGTATACTGTTCTTTCGTTTGACAAAACATATCCGTGTTTTATTTTATATTCGCTATTTGAAAGAAATTTATTGAGTGCACTATGAACCGTATAATCTTTGCCAGATTTAACTTCGATAGGTAAAGTGCAGAGATTATTATAGTTATCAATAAGATAGTCTACTTCGCCTTTCAGTCTATTGTCGTAATAATATAATTCATATCCATGAGCTATAAGTTCGCTTGCTACAACATTTTCATAAACTGAGCCAAGATTAATACTTTTCTTATCATCAAGAACGGCATGAATGTTAGTTCCGTATAAAATGTTAGTGAGTAGACCGACATCATTTAAATATAGTTTTAATAGATTTTTAGTTTCCGAACTTTTTAGTGGATAGACTGGATTAGAAATGGCTTTAACTTCTAACGAGATCCCTGCATTAATGAGATAATCAAATTCATCAGCATAAGCAGAAAATCTTGATCCCTTTTTATCTTCTATATCTTTTACTACAAGACGTTTTTTCTTGTTTTCTAGATTCGATGGGATTAAATCATATATTCGAGAAATTTTTAATTTATGTTCCTTGTCATACTTTGAAGCGTCGGCTTTATAGTATTCGTGTATTTCACTTTGGAGTTCTCTAACAAGTTTAATGTTATGTGTAGCAAGATAAGTGTTAACAACGTCAGGAAGCCCGCCGACTAGAAGATATTTCCTGAATAAATCCATTAGCCTGTTATGAAGATTTTCGTCGAGGCTTTCAAGATTAATAAATTTATTTCGAATTGTTTCAATTGCGAATTTGTTAAATCCATTAGCTATAAGGAACTCTTCAAAATCTAAAGGGTACATACGTATTTTACGAATGCTACCCATTGGAATAGAAGTTGTGTTGGCTAGAGTCACTCCAAGAAGAGAACCGCTAGCGATATATGTAAATCTATCTTCATCTTTTAAAAATTTTAATAGTGTAAGTAAATCAGGATATTGTTGGATTTCGTCAATAAAAATTATCGTATCTTTTTTTGAACCAAGTTTACTCCCAGCAACAGCACTTAATTCTAAGTAAAAATCCTCGGTAGTTTTAACTTCCGAAAAAAGTTTATCGCCGTTAAAATCTTCTACCATATTGATTTCAACAAAGTTAGGAAAAAGTTGTTCGGCAACTCTTCTGACTATAAAAGTTTTACCAACTTGTCTTGCGCCATCGATTATTAGAATTTTTTTGGAATTTAATCTTAAATGATCTTCTATTGTTTTTTCTATTTTTCTAAATAACATTGATAACTCCTAACATGACTTTTACACTTTTCAATATAATTTTAGTCATCAAAATTACACTTTTCAATAAAAATTCTGGTTTAAAAATACACTTTTCAATAAATTTTCACTATTAAAAAATACACTTTTCAAAATAATTAACATAGTTAATTTGGAGTGGCGACTTTAAATTCAAATTAAAATTTCATAAAATAATGAAGATTTGCAAGTTTAAGATGCAAAAATGAAAGATAATTGTGCAAATGATATATGGCTTTCCATCAAGAAACGTCAATATGATAAAAGCTGTAAAACCATCTTTATTTCTTGGAAGAATTTAACTAGGCAAATAATGTCTTAATGAAGTTGTTGAAGTCTTATAAAGAATAGTTCTTTTAAAACAAAAAATATGTAGGTAAAAAATGCTAAAAATATAAAAATAAATCTAAGTTTCGGTCCAATTTCGTCAAAAAGCGGAGTTTAACGAGTTACATCTCATTTGATTTAAATTGCGTCAATAAAGATAAGTAAATATATTACATTAATAAACAACGAAAAACCTATATTAAAAAGTAAAAACTATGCAAATCCTTAGTATTTTTTATTTTTTAAAGAGTGAGATTTGAGAGGAGACTTAATATAGTCCGTTGGTTCGAACCTTTTTAAAGTCGCAATTTTACTTCCTGGATCTCAAGGCACAAAAAAAGACGAATTTCTTCGTCTCACTCTATATTACGATTTGTATCTTGCTCTTAGCTTGATACAGGTTCGGGTTTTTAAGTTTTGTGGTGCCCGGGACCGGAATCGAACCGGTACGGTATTGCTACCACAGGATTTTAAGTCCTGCGCGTCTACCTATTCCGCCACCTGGGCACGATAGTGGTGATCCACTGGAGATTCGAACTCCAGACCCCTTGATTAAAAGTCAAGTGCTCTACCGACTGAGCTAGTGGATCATATGTTAATGGCTGGGGTGGCTGGACTCGAACCAGCGAAATGACAGAGTCAAAGTCTGTTGCCTTACCTCTTGGCTACACCCCAAGACCTTTTGGTGGGAGGGGGCAGATTCGAACTGCCGAACCCGAAGGAATTGATTTACAGTCAACCGCGTTTAGCCACTTCGCTACCCTCCCGGCTATATATTTCACGTTAATGGTGGATGTTACAGGGCTTGAACCTATGACCTCCGCCGTGTAAAGGCGATGCTCTCCCAGCTGAGCTAAACATCCGTTCTACGACTAACGCGCTTAATAAATATATCAAAGGTGCTAAATTGTGTCAATAAAATTTTTGACGAATTTTAAGCGCACCTTTGATAATGAGAAGCAATTAACTTAGCTTATTTTAAGCGCGTTGCCTTAAAGATTTTTAATTAATTAGAATCCAGGTTTTCCAAGTAAATGGAACATGTTTTTCTTATAGACTTCAACACCTGGTTGGTTGAATGGGTTAAGTCCATTAAGGTAAGCACTCATAGCGCAAGCCTTCATATGGAAATAAAGAAGTTCGCCAAGAGTTCTAGGAGTAAGTTTATCAATAGTTAAGGTGATATTTGGAACGTTTCCAACGTGTCCATGAGCTTGAAGAGTTCCTTCATAAGCTTTTTTATTAACATAAGATAATTTTTTACCGGCAATGTAATTTAAGTTATCTAAGTTATCTTTATCGTAAGGAATTGTTACATCAGCATTTGGTTCTTCAATATAGGTAACAGTTTCAAATAAGATTTTACTTCCCTCTTGAATGAATTGTCCTAAAGAGTGGAGGTCTGTTGTAAAGATACAACTTGTAACAAGAAGTGATTTTCCTTCTTTTCCTTCAGATTCATCATAGAGTTGTTTGATCCAGCCGTTTAAACATTCAAGACGTGGTTCATAAGCTGTGACCATTTCAACTTTACAGCCTCTTAAATATAATGCGTGTCTTTCAAGAGCATATTTATAAGCTTCGTTTTGATCTAAATCTTCACTTGAATAGTTTTTGACCCCATCCTTAAGGCCTTTAATGAATTCATTAATATCAATTCCAGCACAAGCAATAGGGAATAAACCAACAGGAGACATAACTGAGAATCTTCCACCAATATCTCCAGGAAGTTCAAATGTTTCATATCCTTCAGTATCACTAAGTTGTCTTAATGCACCTTTTTCTTTATCAGTAATTGCAACGATTGCATCTTTTGCTTTTTCTTTTCCATAACGAGCTTCAGCAAGTTCTTTAAGGATTCTAAAAGAAATGGATGTTTCAGTAGTAGTACCTGATTTAGAAATAACACAAACACAGAAATCTTTATCTTTGATGAAATTTAATACTTCGTTTGTATAGTTTGGATCAAGTGTGTTTCCTAAATAGACAATTTTCATTTTGTCTGTAGAATATAAGCCATTAATTGCTTCAATAACAGCACGAGGACCAAGATATGATCCACCAATTCCACAAACAACTAAGACTTCAAAGTTATCTCTAAAGAAATTAGCTTTTTTGATAATTCGATCAATTTCGCTTCTTTCAAGTCTTACTGGATAATCAAGCCAGCCAAGGAAATCTCCACCAGCTCCAGTTTTATCAACAATAATTTTATTAATTTCTCTTACTCTATCTTTCCAAATAGAAGGAATATAGAGATCATCTTGTTTACAATATTCAAATCCGACTTTAATACTCATTTTTGCTTTCCCTTTCTAACTCTTCATTTATCATCTTAGGAAGTGATTTTTCGAGTTTTGAAAAATCAATTTCTTTTAGATACGCAGTAATTTTTTTGGAAGGAAGTATTTCCCTATATGGATTTAAATCACTTGGTAAATCTTTAATTGAGACGTTTAAGAATTTTGTATCTTTATCGACCCTTTTAATAGTTACTGTGATTTCATCTCCAACTGAAAAATAACTATAGATATTGTTTACAAAGTTTGTTGAAATCTCGCTTATATGAAGTAGCCCAATATAGCCATTATCAAAAGAAAGAAAGGCACCATATTTTTTGATGCTTGTTATGATTCCTTCGACAATATCTCCTTCAATGTATGGACTATTTCCCAAAATCAATATCCTCCGCTAATTTTTCAAATATTTTTAAATCGTCTTTAGTTGTGATTTTAAAATTTAATTCACTACCTTCAACAATTTTAATTTTGGCTCCACAAGACATAGCAATAGAAGTGTCATCTAAGAAAGTAAAGTTATTACTTTCTTTAGCTTTTAAATGAGCCTGGTAAATTATAGCAAATTTAAAGGCTTGTGGTGTTTGAAGTTTATATAAATGATTACGATTTATTGAATTTAAAATGTTACCATTTTCTTCTTTACATAAAGAATCTATTAAAGGTGTTGCAATTGTCGCTCCTTCATTTGTCTTTAATGTATTAATAAGTTCTAAGATATTTTCCTTTTTTATAAGTGCTCTACAAGCATCATGAATTAAAACAAAATCATCAGGTTTTGCAAGGTTTTTGACTGAGTTTAAAGCGTTAAAAACGCTTTCTTGACGGGTAGAGCCACCTAAAACATACTTTACATTATGCTTAAAAGAATGAGTTAAAAGATACTCTTTTATAAAGTTTTCGTAATCTTTATTTATTACTAAGTAGATATCATTAGTCTCTTTTAAGTTATCAAAAGTAAATAAAGGATATTCAAAAATATAATGATTTTTAACCTCAATAAATTGCTTTGGAGTTTCTCCTCCAAAGCGCGTTGATGATCCAGCAAGTAGAAGTATAATATGTGTCATTATAATTTTTCTTCGATTTTTTCGCGTTTTAATTCAAGAGTTTCGCGAATTGAAATACCATCAATTATAAGTTTAACAACTTTTTCAAGTTCGGAATTAGAAGAGTAGTCAGCTTTACAAATATAATTTACTCTTCCATCTTCAAATAGATGAGCGACTTTGTCTTGTCCGTTTTTAGGATAAACCGCAATTGAAGATCCACCATTTTCTTTAACAAGAATCATACAAGGAACATCAGTTAATCCATCTCCCATATAAATCATATTTTGATAAATAATACGTCTTTTAGGAGTTTTTTCGTTGATTTCTTTATCATCGTTGGTGTTTATTACGCCTTTTGAGATTCTAAAAATGTATTGCGTTTTAAGAGTGTAGTTAACAGTGGTGCGTGGCCAAAAAGCAAGACCATTTTCATCATAAAGATATTCGCTACCAAAGACTTGTTTAAATTCTTTAAATATAGGACAACCTTCAACAATTTCTTTGTTGCCGCTTGTGATGAGATAGTGCTCTGCAATAAGCCCTCTTTGAGCGGCGTATTCATTGATTCTCGAAAACCAAGTGGTGACGCCATCAAAAAATTTGATGTTTTTGCCGCACTCCTTGAGAAACTCTTTATTAAGAGGAATGTTTTCTTCTTTAGCGCACTTTATCATCATATATAGATAACCTAAGATTTTATCCATATCATATTTTTTACAAAATTCTTCTGTGAGTGCCCAAAACTCTTCTGGAGTATATCCAAGTTTTGGTATGAAACTAAAATTTTGCATGTCTTGAAGAGCTAAAGTTCGATCAAAGTCATACATTAAAGCGATAATTGGTTTTGCCATATTTTCTTTACCTCGAAATTATTCTATCAAATTAAGTAGATTTTAGTCAAAAAAGGTGGTATTTTACGGGTATGTTTCTAAATGTTTTACTTTCTACTAGAGAAACAGTAATAACTGTAATTCTTATAATAATAGGAGTGGCTTTACTTGCTTATTTGATTTTGCTTAGTGTCTCCTTTTATTTTATGCATTACTTTAAAAGAGACATTAATATTAAAAAAGATTCCATTAATTTAATTCTTTTTCAAAAGATTGATTTATTAATTAAGTTATCTTTAATTATGGAACCATTTTTAGAAGAGAATAATCCTTTAAGATTAATGAGTGATAACAAAGAGTTTAAGTTATATCAAAAGATTGAACCAAGTGAATTTGAAGAGTTTTATGTATATACTGAAAAAATGCTTCAACTAGCTCAAAAAGTTTATATTGATTCTGACTTAAATGAATATAAGAAAACTGTTGAAGAAATCTTTTTAACAATAGAAGAGTTAAATCAAAAATATTTCCAAGCCACTCAACTTTATAACACCTCAGTTATTGCTTATAATTATTGGTACAATTTATTCTCAACAAAATGGGTTAAAAAATTATTTTTCATGAAAACTATAGATTCAATCAAATAGATGGAGGTACAAAAATGAAATTTGAAGATATGAAGCTTAGAGTTCCTAATTTAAATAGGATCGAAGCACAAACTAGAGTTTTAACTGATTTACTTAAAAATGCTCAAAATGAAAATGACGCTATTAAAGCAGTTAACAAATATTTTCGCTTAGAAAATGATGTTAATAGCGATATCACAATTATTACAATTCGCTTTACTTTAGATACGCAAAATGAAACATATCGTAAGGCTCAAGAAAAGGTAGATGAAATCTCGCCTCTAATCAATAATTATTTTAAAAGATTTGAAAAAGCAATGCTTGAATCAAGCTTTAGAGATGCATTAGAAAAGAAATTTGGAAAACTTCTTTTCACTCAAATTGAAAATGGGTTTAAAACATTTGATGAAAAAATCATCCCTGAACTTCAAGAAGAAAATAAACTTGTAAGTGAATATGAAGCTTTACTTGCTAGCGCTGAACTTCACTATAAAGGAGAAGTACTTAATCTTTCTCAAATTGGCAAATATATGTCTAGTGAAGATAGAGAAACCCGTATTGAAGCCGCAAAACTTTATTATGGATTCTTGAGTGAAAACGACGCAAAACTTGGAGAAATTTACGATAAACTTGTAAAAGTTAGAACCAAGATGGCTAGAGAACTTGGATACGAAAACTATATCAAATTTGGCTATCTTAGACTTGGAAGAGTAGATTATGATGCAAAACTTGTTGAAGGATATAGAGAACAAATTAAACGTGATGTTGTACCTCTTGTCCATCAATTAAGAAAAAAACAAGCCAAGAGACTTGGCTTTAAAAACCCAATTTTCCTTGACTATAATCTTTTCTATAAGGGGGGCAATCCTAAACCAATTGGCCCAACAAGTTATCTTGTAGAATCAGCAAGTAAGATGTATCACGAAATGAATGAAGAAAGTGGTAAGTTCTTCGACTTCATGGTTGAAAATAACTTAATGGATTTAGACGCTAAAAAAGGAAAACAAGGCGGAGGATATATGACTTATATTCCTCGCTACAAAGCTCCATTTATTTTCGCTAATTCAAATGGAACATCAGGAGATGTTGATACACTTACTCACGAAGTAGGACACGCTTTCCAAGGATATTTATGTAGAAATATTAAAGTCCCAAGTTATCAATCTCCAACCTTAGAAGCTTGTGAAATTGATTCAATGTCGATGGAATTTTTTGCTTATCCATGGATGAATCTTTTCTTTGGAGAAAATGCTACAAAATATAAGATGCATCATTTAGATGGCGCTATCTCTTTCTTACCATATGGAGCAGAAGTTGATGAATTCCAACACTTTGTTTATGAACATCCTGAAGCAACACATGAAGAAAGATGTGCTAAATGGAGTAAACTTGAAAAAGTCTATCGTCCATGGCTTGATTTCGGCGATTTTGAGTATCTTAAAAATGGCAAAATGTGGATTAGACAACATCACATTTATGGAACGCCATTCTATTATATCGACTATACTTTAGCTCAAGTTTTAGCTCTTCAATTTAAATGTGAAATGGACAAAAATAGAGATAAAGCATTTAAGAAATATATTAAGCTCTTAAAGATGGGAGGAAAATATCCTTTCTTAACTCTTGTTGAAAAAGATCATTTAAGAAATCCATTTATTGATGGAAACGTCATTAAAGTAATTAAACCTCAAATGAAAGTTCTTAAAGCTTTAGAAAAAGAAATTGAAGGATAGAAGTAATAAGATTCTTAGAAAAAAATTAAAATAGCTTGCCCTGAGGCAAGCTATTTTACTAATTTTCTTTTAATATATCTGCAATTGCTAAGGCAAGTTGATCAGGACAACTTGTAGGTTTTCTCGCGCACGTTGTCCCTTTTAAGATATCTTTAATTTCTTCTAAGGTTCTTCCTTTACAAAGTTTTGCAACGCCCGCTGTATTTCCAGGGCATCCATATAAGAAAGAAACGCTATCTATAATGTGAGTTGAATCATCATAAGTGATTGTTACACTTTGAGAACAAGTGCCCACATTTTTATGAGTATATGTTTTAAGCATTAAAGTTTAACAATTTCTCCATAGACTTCGCCAAAGCAGTTTCCTGCATTGCATTCATCGGTATCGATATGCATTGCAAGTGCATAGCTTGGAGAAACTCTAATTACTGTATCACCAAATACAATGTTTCTGCCATTATTTGCTTCAACTTTAACCCAAACAATGTCACCACTTTTTACATTAAACTTTTCTGCATCAGCTGGAGTCATATGAATATGACGTTTAGCAATGATACAACCTTCTTTAAGTTCAATGGTTTTACCATTTTCTGGGTTTTTAATTGTAATAGGTGCGCTACCTTTAATATCGCCACTTTCTCTAACTGGAGCTTTGATTCCAAGAGTTCTTGCTTCAGTAGCGCTGATTTCAACTTGATTATCTTTTCTTTCTGGTCCAAGAATTGAAGCGAGCATGCTTCCTTTTGGTCCAATGATTTCTAATTTAGTAGTAGATGCATATTGTCCTGGTTGGGAAAGCATTTTCTTTGGAGTTAACTCAAAATCTGGGCTAAATAAATAATCTAATGCTTCTCTTGTAACGTGAACGTGTCTTGCACTGGTTTCGACTAAAATCTTATCCATTAATATTTCCTCCTCTTTAGCCGTATTTTATTATATCAAGTTTTGCTAATCGTGTGAGAAGAAAACGCACAATATTGAAGCAGAGAATATGCTAAAAGTGAAAATTAGAGATTTACAAAGTTGATGATCTATGGTAGATTAATATGCACGCGCGAGTGGCGGAACTGGTAGACGCGTACGTTTGAGGGGCGTATAGGTATTCCTGTGTGAGTTCGATTCTCATCCCGCGCACCACTATAAATCTTATCCCCTATTTCACTAGAAGTTGAAATAGGGGTTTTCTTTTGCTTAAAAGAGAACTTCGAAAAATAACCGTTTCGAACTTTCTCGGACTTCGGCTCTTAAGATTTTAAAAGGTGAATGCTGTGTGTTTTGAAGCGATAATCTCGCAAAATTCATATTATTTTTAGAAAAACTACTTAAATTTGTGCTTTTAATATTTTAATTTAAGCTTCTAATAATTCGGACAAGTTCGATAATAAGTTCGAACTATGTTTTTGACTTCTAACAACCTTCCCAACAAAATATTTAAAATTCTATGCTAATATAATATTGAAAAAGAATTAATTATTATTTTTGGGGATAATATGACTTTACAAGCAATCTCTAATTTAGAAAATTACATTACGACTATTATATTTGGATGTGTAGCAATTATTTATAATCTTTTATTTTTAGTATTAGGTATTATTTTTGTTATCAAGAAAACTGATCTTAATTATACTTTTGGATATAGAAGTGCTTTTGCTTTATCTTCAGCAAATAGATGGAGATGGTGTAATAAAGTATTCTTTTTCTCTGTATTTATAACTCAACCAATATTTTTAATTATGAATGTTGCAATTTTTATAGTTTCCTTAATTTATACCTTGTCATTTGCTTGGATTGTTCTTTCTTTTGCGATATCAATAGCAATACTAATTCCTATATCACTATTTGTTGAAATATACGGAAGAAGAAAGTTTAAAGATGAAGATATAGGAGAAGTTAAGCCTTTAATAGAAAACGAGCAATCTAAAAAGCAAGAGATTGATGAGTTTTGGAGCTGATTGAACTGTATTGAGCCGCTATAAAGTCGAATAACAGCGATTATTGACGTTTTCAATACGAAATCGATATTTTCTGAAAATTAATTTTACTCAATAATCTCTTTTTGTTGTTTTTCATTTGTATTCTTATTTTCATATTTTTTAATACTCTTAAAGCCAAAATAATAGAAATTTCTCAATCTATTAGATAACTCCTCATTATCTAAAACTAAAGCATCGCTCCCAAAACGTAAAAAGTATTGGAATAGTTGGTTAATAGAAGCCTCAAAATAGTAAATATCATCTTCAATTAATATTGGTTTAGGTCGATTAATAAATATTTTTGTATAAGACTTTTGGCCTTTTTTAGTTAATTTAATTTTACATTTTATTATCGGAGAATTTATAAAGTGTGGCTCGTTTTTATCTAGATCTTTCTCTATTTTTTCCTTTAAAGATGGAGATAAGTTGTCCTTAAAAGATCTAGAAACTCGCAAATCTTTTAATTTATAGAGGTTAATTACGTTATATGTAGTGGATGTGTAATAAATTAAATAGGCAAATTGTCTATCTTTTGAATTAAAAATACCTAATGGAGACACTTCGTATTTTATTTCTGTCCCCTTGTTATTTATAACTTTAAAGAAAATTTGTTTGTTGTTTTTAATGGCACTTTTAATTAAATCTATTTCTTCTTTAAATATAATTCTTTCTCTTTCGTCTTGATTAAGCTTTGCGTATTCATTAAATAATTTCCTCAAATAACCGCTTAGAGTAAAGATGTATGAGTACTCGCTATATTCAATATCAAGTAAAGCGCCTTCAGATTCTTTTGTTGATATAAATGTTAATTCGCAATCTTTTTTAGTATCTGATTCTTCGTTTTTTTCTTTTATTTTCAATATTTCATGAACTAAATCTTCCTTGTTTTTATTGTCTTTTAAAAGGAGAAGTAGGTTATTTTCAAGCTTGCTAATTTTACTATTGATTACTTCATAGTAATTAGAAATTAGTCGATTAATAAACCTATTTTTGTTTGAACTGCCATCATTTTTTGCAAATCTAAAAGCATCAATATCATTTAGTAATACTGAATACGTGTAATATGATAACATTACTTTATATTTGTGTGACATAAGTATATATTTTATCTACCTTTTATTTATTAAATTTATCAAATAGTACGATATTTATCAATAAAATTACATACTATATAATTTTTATTTTCTAGCATTTCACTTAATAAAATTTACACTTATAATGTTCATGTAACCTGATGAAGTTGGTCTTACAGACCGTCAGGATTCTTAGAATGTGAGTGGTTTAATAAGGATACTTGTTAAATGACGAATATCTTATATAGAGATATATAAGGAAGGCTATTAAATTAACCTTATTCTAAGAAGTGCTTTTATTAAATTTTAAAAGTTAAAGCAACGAGTGATCCGGATCTATAAGTGACTAAAAGCTAGCTGGTCCGCCATACTGCTAGTAGTGTGAGAGACTACCAGGTAAGAGGCAAACTCAATAAGGATCTCTGAGGTGACGTTTAAGCAATTAAACTATAAGGATTGCAAAGGTACGAGTAGCTAAATATAGACTCAGCTTGGCGAATGAATGGTTATCTTTTTAGGAAAGTAATACCGACGTTTAGTGAAAGTTACTAGGTTTATCTAGTTTAATCTTTAAGTCTTCGATAGAAGATGGGGTTAGTAGTGTATAAGTCGCTCTTATACGCTTGGGCTAACTTCGATTAATGGCTGAAGAAACAGAGTTTAATAAAAGTAAGGCGAAGGCCTACGCTTTAAAAATATTTACCCATCAATAAATGGGTAAATATTTTTTTATTATTCGATTTCTTTAAGTAATATTTTATTGATTTAGTAAATGCCTCGTGACAGCATTTTCATGTTCATACAACTTCATGTTGCATCATTCTTCTTTAAATATATTGGATGATTTATAAATTTAATTTTTTAAAATGTCCAAAAATTCGGACATTTATTTTTTTGTATTTAGAACGATAAAAAATCTGGTTTAGATTTAAGGCAAGGAGATTTAGAAATGGAAAAAAATGTATTCTTAAAAAACGTTTATGGTTATAAAAAGATTAAAGATGAGTTGTTCTTAATTAGAAGTTGGTATCTAGATGAAAAAATTAAGGAAGAAAAGAAAGAGTTTCTTCCTAAAGGTATCCTTTTCTATGGTGAACCAGGCAATGGCAAAACTTTATTATTAAGGGAATATTCAAAAAGCTTTGGTTTTAAGGTGTTTGTATTTGAAGGAAAGGAGGAAAACTTAAACAAGAATTTAATTAGTATTTACGAGAACGCCAAAAAAGAAAAAAATGCAATTGTTGTTATTGATGAATTAGATAGGTTGGTTAAAAGAGATGATAAATTAGAAAGAATCCTACAAACCCAACTTGATGGTCTTAATAACGAAGGAACTGTCCTCACTTTAGCAAGTGCTAACGATTACGATGCCTTGCCAGATGCTTTATTAAGAGAAGGTCGATTTGATAGAAAATTCTGTATTGATGTCGAAGATAAAAAAGATAATAAAGAAATTTTAGAAAAGCTTTTAAAAGAAAGAGAATTTAATATTAATGAATATGAACTTGAAGAATTAAACCTGCAATTATTTGGTGAACCCATCAGTAAAATCAAATCCCTCTTGAATAGCGTATGCTTTAGATATGGGAAAAGTGCAAGCATTGATGATTTCTTAAAGGAATATTCTTTTAACGAATCAGGACATATTCAAGATGATAACTTAAATGTACCGGATTATGTTGCTGTTCATGAAGCAGGACACGCTTTATATGCAAAATTATTCGCTAAAAGATTAATTTTCTTAAGAGTAAATTGTAATAAAGAAGGTGGGAAAACGCACTGCTCTAGTTATGATAATATTCAAGACAGCGTTTATTGCTATAATCGTATCGAAACGTCTCTTGCAGGAATGGCAGCAGAAGAAATTATCTTCGGCAAGCATAATGTTGGATGTAACAATGATATGAAAAAAGCATACGAAATGTCTTATACAATTATGAATAATTCTATGCTTAATGGGTTAGATTTCTACTCACCAGCCCTTTATACAATTAATAACGGTCCTTCTGAATATGAAATGATGAAACATGGAATTAGAACAAGTAAATTTATTGAAAAAGAGTTTAAACTCGTTAAAAAAAGATTAAAAAAATATAAAAAAGAAATCTTATTAATCGCAAAAATTATTAAAGAAAAGAGATGTTTGACTAGAGACGACATTAAAAATGTATTAGATTAATTCAAAATGAGAATAAAAAAGAAGGAGTTAAATATGACATACGATATCACTCGACTAGTAGAATTCGTGTTAAAAAAGTATAGTGATTATTACCATCCAATGTATAAGTCAGATGTACATAAAAAGGTTAATGAGTTAATTCGATTAGAAGACCACGAAGCAAAAGATATCGATAGAAAAACTATTTATAGTGCTATTGAAAAGCTAAAGAACGGGCCAAAAGAAACTAAAATTGTTGATTGTGAAAACAAAAGAAAAATTTATTTCGATAATTGGGAAAAACTTAATGACTTTATAATTCTCTTTAGTAAACTTGATCCTGAAAATAAACAAGGGGCTCTAGATTTATTTAAGGATGAAATTAGCGAATACCAGTATAAGAATTTCCAAAATATCATCAATGAAAACTTTAATAAAAGTGGCGATATTTATAAAAGCAAAAGCCGAATTCTTCGTGAAAATCAAAATAAAATTACAGATATTATTAAAGAAAGAAAATGTGCAAGAATTACCGATTTTAATGGAGACACAAAAAATATTATCCCTCGAGAAGTTTTATTAAATTCTGACGGCAATATTTGTGTTAAAGGAATCACATTTAACGATCAAAGAACTAGAGGAAAAGTAATGGCAATAGACTTTTCAAATATTAGAGAAGTTGATGAGGTAAGTTTTTTTGACATCGAAGCTATTTGTGACAACGTATGTAGAAATGTGAATCCAGAGGATAAAAAGGAGATTAAAGAATATTATTCAAAGATGAACTTCCTTTCAACAGATAACTTATTTACTGCTGATTCAATTGAAGATATTTTAAAGAATGAAGATTTAAAAATTTATGTTGAAGATGAAGTCATGTATTATTCTTATTCAACCGACGAATTAGATTTTGATCTTTTTTTCGATTTTATGAATGAGAAATTGGGTGAATTCAAAAAGAATGATAAATTACTTAATAAAATAAAAAAAGTCTTCTATTCATCATTATTTTTGCAAAATAATAAAGGTGACAATTGCTGGGAAGACAAAAAGAGTATTGCTGAAGATTTAAACGATCTTGCAAAGATTACAGAATACGACATCGTCTATTATTCAATTCTAAAAAAACTATATGTTGATGGGGATAAATATGAATGCGCGAAAGCAATAGAAGTAGATAAACTTATTAAACGTCCTAAGCAATATGTTTCTGATTATGATGAATTCGATACATTAGCTAGTGTTACATGTGCTAAAAGAAGGATTGACTGGGCCTTATTCTTGGTTCACCAAAACACCCATTTTCTTTGTTATAAAGGCTGCGACAAAAAAATATTTAAAAAATTAATTTTGCTGGTCGAAGAAAATTGTGAATTTAACTCTTACCTTATGACTATTCTTAAATCTGCTTTAGAGAAAGCGGGAATCGTTGTATTAAAGAATTCTCAAGCTGACAATTTAGAAGAAATTAAAAAAATGTATTTCAAATACTTTGATATTGAATAATTAGAATGGTAGAAATTGTCAACGTGTGAAGAACAAAACTTTAAAAAATTTGAGAAATTGTTTTTATTTCTTAAACTATTTCAGGAATTAAATCTTTAATAAAATCAGTAGTTTCATATGTGATAGGTAAAGATAGTAAGCCATTAAAAATTTGCTTATTCAGCATTTTAGTCTAACTAATTCAAAATATAAATTGAACTTAGCTTATGCTATTTTAGAATCATAGTAAAATCCATGTTATTCATTAATTTATATTTAAGAATTATGTATGAAAGGAGCATGTTATGGAAAAAACAGATTTTATGAAACTTATAATAGATAATGTTTCAAATTTTAAAGGCAGCGTTGGAAAAAGGTACCTTTCATGGGAATATTGTTATGAAGAATTTTATAAAGCGATAGAAGATGTAAAAAACGGGAAAAGCATTGATAATAATAGATATTTATATCTGAGTCTTCATTTAGCATTTTATCTTGCTTCCTGGGGCATGTATCGAGGATCTTCGTTTCTTTTGAAATTCGACTATAAAGTTCATTTACCAACAGTAAAATTGATTTTAAATGAAAAATATTCTTCATTGCTTTGTTTTAATCGGGACAAAACAGCCAAGAATTATAATCAAAATTTGGAACTGTTATTTGGGAAGGATGGCAATGAAGGTTTGGTGCAGGAAATTAAAGACATCTATCTAAAGTTAAAGTTAGAAGTAAAAAATTCTAAAAATAATAGCACAATAGTTAGTGTTAGCGATGAAACCGATGCTAAGGAAAATAGCGATGAATATGTATCTGAGATCTTAGTAAGTAAGATTTTATTGGGAACTTTAGGGTGTGTTCCTGCATACGATACTATGCTAAAAAGAGCTTTAAAATCAGCAAGAGATGATTATGGACTTAAAATTTGTTCTAAGTTCGGAAAAAAATCTATTGAAAGCATAGTTGGATTTTGTAATGACATGAAAAAGTTGCTTGATAATAGAGAAAAAATATTTTTAGAAAACAATGTTAAAATAGAATATCCACTGATGAAAATTTTAGATATGGGTCTTTGGGAAATTGGAAAACAAGAGATTGACAAAGAAAAAGAGGGAACGAAATGAAGAAGAAATACGTCAATTTTCGCACTTTTATTCGCATGCATTCCTTCTAACGTTTTGCTGAAAATATAACAAAGCCTTTAAATTGATTTATTTAGTTAAATTGTAACTTTGCTTGTTAGAGCAATACTGGGTTCTTAGAAGAAAAATAAATAGGAGATGTTGTTGCCAAGGCTTTTAAAGTAATTTTAGGGCAGTTTAGATAAAATTAATTAATTTAAAATAAGGTACGTTAAAAGTAAAGTTAATCTCATAGAATAAAATAATATTTTGGGAAAAATTAAAACTTTTGATTGGAGTAAAGCTTATGACACAAAAAGTAATTGTAGAAAATGTTGAAATGGAGAAGATATCAAAATTATTAGAGTTAAAGGAAGAGTACTTGTCCACCCTTGATGATAAAATATACAATAGTTTACTTGTATTAAGGAAATATTTAGAAGTCGATAAATCTTATAATGGTAAATTTACGACCTTTAAATATAACAAGAATACGAAATTAATTATTGTTGGCACTATAACTCCGCCAGAAACTGATTTTTATTACTGTAAATATAGCAAGAAACCAAATTATAATACTTTGAATTATTTATTCGACTATTATAAAGACAAAGTCACTTTAATAGAGGATGAAAGATACAAAGAAGATATAAACAATTTAAAAAAGGATCTTGCAAACGATAAAAATAATAAAAATTATTATATCGACTTGTTAATAAATGCGCTTAATGATAGAGGGGTTTTATTCTTGGATGTAGTCAAAAAAGTTTTGAGACCTGCTTCCTCTAAAGATGCAGATTTTGTTTGCTTATCTTTGGATTGGGAAAGTTTTTTAGAACCTTTAAAAGATTTTTTTGCTAAGGATTCGTCGCTTAAGATTGTTACAAACAGCTTAGATGCTGAAGGTTATTTTAAAAAAATAATCAAAAAAGTGAATGTTAAAACAGGATCTAATTATAAATTTAAAGAAAATATGAAGAATTACAAACGTCTCACACAAATAACAAGGGGAGAAAAAATGAAAAACAAGAATAAAGAAGAACGGGGGGAATTATTAAGTAGCTTATAAATCTTTTTTAAAACTATTGCCGATTTCTTTCTTATTTTTCTTAATATAACTTTAAAAATAATCTATAGAAGTTATGCCTGAAAATTAAACAAATTAAATTCGATGTATTATTAAAAATATATTGGTGGTTGCATCTTTTTATGTTTTTATAATTAAACAAATTAAGAGATATAATTTATAAATGATTAGTGAAGATTAATCTAAATATTGGGAATGAAAATATTCCTGTTCCCGTCAAATCAATACCATAAGAGTGCACATAAAATTTGCATTATTTTCTTAATAATGTACATATATTAGAACATTTTGGGATGTTTTCAGTTTTTATTTTCCTAAAGCCTATAATGTATCATGCAGGAGGAAAATAGATGATATTCAGCAGTGAAATTAAATTAAAAAGTTATATTGAAGTTCTTAAAAATGAACCTTTAAATGCGATTATTGAAGAATATAAAGGTTTTGTTAAACTCACAGATGTTGTTGATTTTTTTATAAAAAGAATAGCTTTTACATTTGCAAAAATTTCTAAAGAAATTAAAAACTATTATATTAAAGATAAGAATTTTAAAGAATTAGAAAAATATTCATATAATATATGTCACCGAGCTTATTTAAGACTAAATAATCTGGATTTAATCTTAAAAAATCAAAGTTTTGAAAAGTTGATTGAATTATATAAAGACTCTGTTATTAGTAAAGTTCCCGATTTATCAAACAAAGCAAGCATGTTGAAAGATATAAAAAGACTTTATAATGTTTATTTTGAACGTAATGGTAAATTTAGTGAACTTAAAGATAAAATATTTAGGGCTAAAGCCGTCTGTCTAGCTTGTTTAGAAAAATTTGGGGTAAAAATTCCTAATACAGAAGGACTTTTTATGCACGCTTTTGTCGCGGATTATTTTTATGAAACAGAAGCTCTTAAAAAGGCTAACGCACTTGCAGAAGACTTTTATTTATTAGAATTATTTTCTATTTGCTCGAGTTTGAATTAGAATTTGTGGAGGTTGTAGATGCTTTATATTGATTATGTTATTAAAGAAAGATATATAAACGAAACATTTAAAAATATTACTAGAAATGAAGATGCTTTAGATACATTGAATAAAGAGTCATTTAATTTGCGTGTTCAAAAAAATCTTTTAAACGAAGTATACCTCGATCTATTAGCGTTCTTAGATAAGTTATTAATTTCAGGCAGAAAATATAATGGTCCTGAAATTTATGATTATAAAGAAATATTAGAAGAATTTCTTAAAAATATCAAAATGAAAATTCATGAAACAAATACAAATCTTCATAAAGCAACTCATATTGAAGTTAGTTTATTTAATTGTGTTGATGTAAATGAAGATTTGATTATTTATAAAAGATTCATCAAATTCAATAAATTTCCTAAATATTTAAAGCAGAAAAATATAGATGATTATAAGTTGTTTCTATCTTGTGAATTTGATGATTGCTTTGGCGCAGGCGGACTACTTACTAAAATAAAAGGTGTAATTACTGATCTTAGCGATTATGTAGAGCTATTTGAACAACAAGTGATCGACAGCAAAAGTAAACTTGAAGAAGCATTAAGTAACTGCAAGTATTTCACAAACGACCTTCCAGTGTTAACAAGAGGAAGCAGTTTTGAGATGCTTTATTCATTTTTACTCACGAAATTATTAAATGGATTAAAGAAAATATATAACGAAGGAGTTGGTTATGTGACTCTGAATTAATTTTGCATTATTAAATAACTTTTAATGCGCTTTAAAATGAAAATATTTTTGAAGCAATATTTTGTTATTCATGATTAATCTTTAATATGAAAATTGAAAGGTAATTAAATAGATTGAATCAATTATTAAAAATTATAAAAGAAAGGAGTTTTATCATTAAAATAATTTTATTGGATAGAAACTATATGATGGTTTTAGCACGGCAAAAATATTTTGAGAGTGAAAAAGAAGTTGAAATAGTTTGTGATGCAGTAGAACATTATTTATCAAAAAACTTTGTTGATGGAATCGTAACTCCGGGAAATTCTTATGGAATAATGACTGGCGGCTTTGATAAAGGTATTAGAAATTATTTTGGTTTGGCTTTAGAGAATAAAATCCAAAATTATATAGATTCAAATTTGCATTTTAAACAACAAGTTGGAACAAGTTTTATTATTGAAGGTGGCAAAAATAATATTAAAGTTATTCATACACCTACAATGGAAGAACCTTCTGAAATTAAAGATTTAAACGTAATTTACCTTTCCACTATGTCTTCTTTAAAACTTGCAAAGAAAAACGATTTAAATTCTGTAATTCTCCCTGCTTTTGGTGGAGCAACAGGGAAAGTAAATTTCTTTAAAGTTTCTGAATTAATGTATAAAGCTTTCAAAGATTTTAAGAAGCAATCACTTAAATGCGTGTAAAAATAATTTAAAAGGGTTATATTGTATTGAAAGGTTATTGAGTAATTTTGATTAAAAAATTATATTATGAGTAAATTTTCAACAAGTGAAATTCATCGCATTGAACTTTTAATCACTATTTCTTATTTATTAAAATTTAGTGATTCAAAACATCCTGTTTCGCAACTTGATATTTGTCGTTATGCTACAAATTTTGGTTTGAAGTTTGATGAAAATAATCTTGCTGGAAATGACATTAGAAGACAAAGAATTAAAGATGTTTTAGTTTTTCTTGAAGATCTTTCGAATAGAAATTTCATTGATTTTCCTTTTAAAGTTTTGTCTACGGATAAAGGAAAATATTATATAGAGAATAAGTTTCGTCTTTCAAAAGGGGATATTTTTAATGTTGTTTTATCTATTGAAAATAATAGGTACATCAAAGACGAAGTGTCGAAAGACTTAATTGATAAAATATTAAACATTTTATCTTCAAAATATGAAAAAATCGATTTTGAGGCTACATTAAAACAGGTAATTTCTCCAAAACGCAAGTGTTCGAATTATACAGCAGCATCCCTTAGTAAGTTGATGAATGCCATAAAAAAAGAGAGAATAGTTCAGCTAAGGCAATTAAAATATGAATATGATGAGATTAAAAAAGATTTCATTTTAAAAGACGTGAAAAAATGGTATCGAGTTTATACAATTAAAGAATATAATGGCAAATTATATGCTTTGTTAATTGCTGTTGTTGATGGGGAAATCATTTTAGAGGACGTTAGATCTATCTACATTACAGGTCAAAAAAAGCGGACTTTTGCAGAAGATTTCGTTAAAAATAGAGATTTAAATCGTTTATTTATTGAAAATAACGTTAACGGAAAATCGATAGATGCTTATATAAAAGAAGCTAAAATGCCTTTAAATCCAAATACAAAGAAGATATCTTTCTCTTTTAAAGGATTGTATTTAAGAATGATAGAAACATCGTTTAGAGATTATTTTTCTGAAACTTTAAATTTTGTAATTTGTAATGATTTTAAAATTGAAAATACGGGCAATGAGACAAGACTTATTAGTTTAGATTCTCAATCTTCGGAAAAACTGACGGAGAAATACATGTTATCTAAAATAATTGATGAGAACATTAACGTCATTGTCAATATTTCAATTAATATGGACGGCTTTACAAATTGGATATTATCCAATCCATTGATACCGCAAATAATTACAGTTTATAATGGTCATATAAATAAAACTTTAGCTCAACATTTTCAAGCGTTAGCAAAGAAATACGAAAAATATCTATAGGCATAATTTTTGAGTTTATTTTTACTAAAAATTAGTATAAAAAGCGCCGACGTTGGTAGTCTTATATTCCCAAATGTGACGCTTTTTATTTTATTTTTATCACTTACCTTTTTAACTAAAAAATGACTTAAGTTCAATTTGTGCTTTTTTATTTTTTGAATATTTTAGTTGCTACATCAAAAACACCATCTAAATATTAATGGTTATATATTTAATTTTTGTTCACTTCTATGAACATTTTTGATTTTAAACGCAAATAAGTTCATTTAATAATTAAACTATCATCAAGGAGGAATGAATTGCAAATTGACTTAAATTTACATAAAAACTTTTAAATAACAAAAAACAACCAAAAATCAATTTTATGAAAGTTTTGCATGGTTTTCGTCTATTTATTTATAGAAAATGAAATTGGAGTTTGAGATTAGTGATGATGATTACAAAATGCTGCAAAAGTATTTTTCTCTAAACGGAGAAACCTTAGAAAGCATTATTCAAAGTAAAATCAAAGAAGGTCTAAAAAGTATAGAAACAATTAAAAAAGAGAATGAAAAAAATAAAGTTGCGATGAAAATTATAAAAAATATAAAAGAGAGGAGACTTGTAGATTTGAGTATTGTCAAAATACAAAAAATATATAATATAGGTTTTCCGCTTTCGGGAAAGATATATTTTTATCACAAGTTGTTCGTTGAATAGTAAATATAGATTATTAAAAAAAGAAAGGAAATTTATAGATATGGAGAATCAAAAAGTTTTTGGCAAAGTAATTGGTTGTGAAACGCAAATTAATGAGTTAATTAATATTATTAACTGGTTTAAAAATAGTGAGAAAAACAAAATGAAGGGACTAGATGTACCTAGAGGTATTATTCTTTATGGAAAGCCAGGAAATGGTAAATCATTAATAATGAGAGAATTAAAAAATTATCTGAGTGATACTCCATGCTATGTTTATAATCGCGAGTCTTTCAATGTCGTCAAAGAACTTAATAATCTCTTTCAGAAAGCAAGCTTAGACAGTAAAGCTGTTATTTTAATCGATGAATTAGATTTATTAATTGACAAAGATAAAAGTGTAGTTAGATGTTTACAAGAAAATCTCGATGGAATCGAAGAAGTTAGTAAAAATATATTAGTAGTCACGGCTTGTAACTATTTATACGATATACCTGAGCCTCTAAAAAGAAGAGGAAGATTATCGTCATTAATTGCTTTTTCTTGTCCCAACACAGACGAAATTATCAAGCTTGTTAAAAATCAGATTGATAAATATGGTCTTAATAAAGAAATAGCTGAAGATGATGAATTGATTAATGCTTTTAATGGTGATTCATTTGTAACTATTAAGTCGATGATTGATGAAACGATTTTAACAAAGGGATCTTTTGATATAAATAGTGACGATATTATTGAAACTATATATAAATATGAAAATGGATCGATTAAAAATAAAGAAAAATCTCCATTTAATGTCGCAATACATGAAGCTGGTCATATTATATTAAATTTAAAGTATGCTCACGCAAATAAATTAAGTGGGGTAAAAATTAATGGCGGTCAAGGTTATTGTGTTTCTAAACAAACAAACGAGTCAACTAAATATAGTGATTTTTTAAATAGGGCAGAAATTTTCTTGGCTGGGAGACAAGCCGAAAGAATTTTCTTCAAAGAAGGTAGTATTGGATGTAGCGATGATTTAGAAAGTGCAAGGCACATTGTTTATTCACTTGTTAATAGTTGCGGCTATTTAGGTTTAGGGTATGTACTTCCTAAAGAACATAATAGAAATCATAGTGTCTCTGCTTTCAAACTCAATAAGAACGAAAAGAAAGAAGAAAAAATTCTAAAAAGATTAGACAAAAAAGTTTACCGATATTTAAAAGGCAAAAAGAAATTGGTATATAATTTGGCTGAAGCTATTTACGAAAAAGGATATATGACAGCTAAAGAGATAAAAAGATTTGTTGAAAATTATTATAGTCGTTCTCAACAAAGCCTGCCTAATATCGAGAATAAAAAAGTTATACAACAAGAAATTTTTGATTTAAATAAATTGAAAGCTTTCTAATTTGCAAAAGTAAAACATCTATTTAGCAATAGCGATTTCTGTAAAAGGTAGTAAAGTCATGCTACCTTTTTTTGTTTTTCTTTATAAACTTTTTTAAAAAAGATTTTTTTATATCGATTTTGCGAGTTTTTTAGAATAAGCTTATAAAATATGAAACCAAAAAACTAATAATGTCTAAGATAAGGCAAACAATTGAATATCATAAAGAAATTACCATAAAAATTGATTTCGAACTGTGGTCTATAAGCGTTTCTTATTTTAGTTTTATTATCCTAGAGCGTTTTTTGTCGCTTATATAAAATCACATGCTTAGATAGCAGTATAATTGACCTTTGAAATTTATTATTAACTTTTCTCGATTATTAAAAATAAGTCAATTTTACTTTCTTCTGCAATATTTATATTCTTGTTTGTATTACTAACGGCTGCATACAAAAAGAAGTTAAAATATAAATTTTCTTTAAAATTCTTATTTGAAAAGATATTTGCTTTTAAATAATATTTCCCACTAGTGATATTTAATATGGCTTCATTTTTGTCGATGACTAAATTAAAATCCCATTCATCATCAATCTTTGAATAAGATATATTTTGCAATTTAAGCTTACTCCATTCTTCGTTTGTTAACTCTTCTAATTGATTTATTAATCTAAAGAGATTTAAAATCTCATCGGCTTTTGCTTTAGCGTTTTCGTCGTTAAAGAACTTATCATCCATACATAAGTAAGCTTCTAATGAATAAGGAAGCCCTAATTCACCAAATAAACTAAAGCTATATGTTTGTATTAAATTCTTAACATTATCTAAAAAAGAGCGATAAGTAATATTAAAATCTAATGTTGTTATAAGTTCTTTGCTGTTTAGTAGCAAGGAGTATTTATTCATATTTTTTAATTTTAGTATTTTTATGGAAAATAGTTAAATATCTTCCACAAAACGGAATAGGTTCTTTTTTTGACTTATCAAGAAATGCTTTCATATTTCTAGTTAAGTTGTTATTTTTGTTAAGAACCTTATCATCATTATGCACAATTCAAAGGGCTTTTACCATAAAAAAGTATTCAAATTTTACTATCTTTTGTTGCAATTACTTTGTTAAATTAAAAGGGTTTTGTTTTGTTTTTTTTAAGATTTGTGCGTTTTGTCAGGTTCAAATTCTCGTGCCATAAATATATTCATAAAAGCTTTGGATAAATTTATGGAGTGTATCCTTTATTTAATCGTTTGTGCTTGGATTGCCTCTTATTTATATCAATTTCTAAAAAGTCAAAAAAGTATATTTTTATAACTTTTATATACATGTAAGCGAAAATATCTTGTTGTTATAATGTAAGCGCTTACAATATGAAAGTCATAGCAGTCGATTTAGGAGCAACTAGTGGAAGAGTAGTTGTTGTAACATTTAATGAAGGAATAATCGAAACCGAAATTATTCATCGTTTTTCATCATACTTAATTAATGAAAACGACACATTAAAATGGGATTTAGAGAAGATTTTTTCTAATATCAGTGTTGGAATTAATAAAAGTTTGGATTTATATAATGATATAAAGAGTATCGGAATTGACTCCTTTGGTTGCGATTATATTAAAATCGAAGACTTGAATACTTTAAAAGCAAGAGCATATCGTGACGTATCAAATATTGAATTTTCAAAGAAGTTATTAAGCAAACATAATTATCAAGAAATATATAAAGAAAGCGGAATACAATTTTTACCATTTAATACAATTTTTCAACTCTATCAAGATAAAGAAAGAGGAGAATTATCGAAAGTTTTGATGATTCCTGATTATTTAAATTATAGATTAACTAATGTATTTTCTTCTGAATTAACTAATTTATCAACAACTGGAATGCTTGATAAAAGCACTCAAACTATCTCAAGAAAGTTGACTGATTTAATTAATTTAAAAGAAAATCCATTTTACAAAACGTATAAACCAGGTGAAAAAATAGGTGAATACATTTATAAAGATAGAAAAGTTGATGTTATTTCTGTTTGTAGTCATGATACTGCAAGTGCTGTTTTTGCAACGCCTCTTGATGAGGGAAGTTGCTATATATCTAGCGGAACTTGGTCTTTATTTGGTGATTTGTTAGATAAACCAATCGCAAACGAACTTTCTTATAAATATAACTTTACAAATGAAGTTGGTTATAATGGGAAAATTCGTTTTTTAAAAAACATAATGGGTCAATTTATTGTAGAAGAAGTCAAAAAAGAGTTTGAGAAAGATCAAAATCGCGAAATTAAGTATCAAGAAGTCACTTCTAAAATAAAAGGGATGTCAAACGATGTTTATATTGATGTTGATTTTAAAGATTTCCAAACTCCAGGAAACATGAGAGAAAAGATTAATAAATATTTAAAGTCTACAAATCAACACGAACTTAAATCTGTTTATGAGTTTGTACTTTGTATTTATGAATCGTTAGCTTATAAATACAGAATTGTATTTGAAAAACTTAAAGAATTAACAAAGAAAGAATATAAAAAATTGTTTGTTATAGGTGGAGCGAATCAATCTGAAGTTTTAAATAACTTAGTCGCAAACTATTTAAACATTGATGTTTATATTGGAGAAAGCGAGGCTTCAACTATAGGGAACGCTCTTGTTCAATTTGTTTCTTTAAATGAACTAAATGAAGAGAGCAAAGATGAAGTTTTGCAAAACAGAATTAAAAAGATAATAAAACCAACAATAGCAAAGGGCTTAATTGATTTAAAAATCAAAGAAATAAATAAAGTTTTAGGAGGTTTTTTGAATGAATAAAGAAGTTTTACAACGTTATGAAAGCGCTAAGAAAGCCTATAAAAAAATAGGTGTTGATACTGATGAAGCTATCAAAAAATTATCTAATATAAAAATTTCTCTTCATTGCTGGCAAGGTGATGATGTTAAAGGATTTCTTTCTAATGAGGACTTAAGTGGTGGTATTCAATCAACAGGTAATTATCCTTATAGAGCAAGAAACGTTCAAGAATTAAGACAAGATATTGAAAAAGTTTTAAGTTTACTTCCTGGAAAATTCAAAGTTAACCTTCATTCAACTTACTTAGATACAAATGAAACAGTAACTTTAGATAAAATTGAACCACGTCATTATGAAAGCTGGGTAAAGTGGGCTAAGAAAGTAGGAGTTGGTTTGGATTTTAATCCAACTTGTTTCTCTCATCCTTTAGCAGCAGAAGGTTTTACTTTATCTTCGCCAAATGATGAAATTAGGAATTTCTGGATTGAACATTGTAAAAGAGCTAGAAAAATTGGCGAATATTTTGGTAAAGAACTTGGTGAACCAGCTGTTACAAATATCTGGATTCCAGATGGCATGAAGGATATTCCTTATAATAGAACTTATTATAGAGAAAGATTAAAAGATGCTTTAGACCAAATTTTTGAAGAAAAAATCAATCCAAAATATAACATTGACGCTCTTGAATCAAAGTTATTTGGTATTGGTTTAGAGAGTTACACTGTTGGTAGTAATGAATTTCATTTAGGTTATGCTGCTAAAAATAATATTGCGCTTACATTAGACTCTGGACACTTCCATCCTACTGAATATATAAGCGATAAGATTAGTGCTGTTTTACTATTTGTTCCACATTTATTACTTCATGTTTCTCGTCCTGTTAGATGGGATAGCGATCATGTTGTTATTCTTGATGATGAATTAAATGAAATTGCTCATAGTCTCGTTAGAACAAATTTAATTGAAAAAACAAGTATTGGTCTTGATTTCTTTGATGGATCAATTAATAGAATTGCAGCTTGGGTAATTGGAACGAGATCAACCTTAAAAGCTTTATTAAAGGCATACTTAGAACCAACTGAATATTTAAAGAAGATTGAACTTGATGGAAATTACACTGATAGATTAGCAATTATTGAAGAACTTAAAGCTTTCCCATTTGGCGATGTTTTCGACTATTATTGTGAACTTAATGGTGTTCCAACAGGTCTTGATGCCTTAAAAGAAATTCATAGTTACGAAAAGAATGTTTTAGCAAAAAGAGGTTAAGTTATGAAAGTTTTAGAAGCAAAGTTTGTTCAAGATTTTATTAATTTATGTAATGAGGGCTATTTAAAAGGATGGCACGAAAGAAACGGTGGTAACTTAACTTATCGAATAAAAGACGAAGAAATATCTTTAATTTGCGAGGAATTTAATTATAATAATGAATTTAGAGATATAGGAACAGAAGTAAAAGATTTGGCTAATGAATACTTTTTAGTTACAGGAAGTGGCAAGTTCATGATGAACGTTAAAAGAGATCCTGAAGGAAGTATTTGTATTATTAAAGTTGATGAAACTGGAACTAAATATCAAATTGTTTGGGGTTTAGTAAATGGCGGACATCCTACAAGTGAATTACCAAGTCACTTAATGAATATGGAAGTCATTAAAAAAAGAACTAATGGAAAATATAGAGTGGTTTACCATTGTCATGCAACAAACGTAATTGCCCTTACCTTTGTCTTACCTTTAGATGAAAAAGTCTTTACTCGTGAACTCTGGCAAATGGCTACTGAATGTTGCATTGTTTTCCCAAGTGGCGTAGGAATCTGCAAATGGATGGTGCCGGGCGGAAGAGAAATTGCAGTTGAAACTTCAAAACTAGTTAAAGAGTATGATGCTGTAATTTGGGCTCACCATGGCTTATTCAGTGTTGGCGAAGACTTTGATTCAACATTTGGACTCGCCGACACAATTGAAAAGAGTGCTGAAATCTTAGTTAAGGTTCTTTCTATCACTGATAAGAAATTACAAACAATCACAGATAAAGAACTCCTTTCTTTAGAAAAAGATTTCAACGTTAAGTTAAATAGAAAATTCATTAATGAGGACTAATTATGGCTACAGCTGAACAAAAACTAGAAAAAAGAAATGAAAAAATTAAACAAAAAGCTTTAGAGAAACAACGAATTCGTATTCATGACAGAATGAATGCTTATGAAAAGAAGCATAAAAGAGAAAGAAAAATTGCTCCAAAAGATTCTTTTATTTCTTTACAACATATCAATAAAATTTATGACAACCATGTCCAAGCAGTTTTTGATTTTAACTTGGAAATTAAAAAACATGAATTTATTGTTTTTGTTGGTCCTTCTGGTTGTGGTAAATCTACTACACTTAGAATGATTGCTGGCTTAGAAGATATAACCAGTGGCGATCTTTATATTGATAAAACATATGCAAATGAACTTGAGCCAAAAAATAGAGATATCGCAATGGTCTTCCAAAGTTACGCTCTTTATCCTCATATGAGCGTATTTGGAAACATGGCTTTTGGTCTTAAAATTAGAAAAGTTCCTAGAGTTGTTTATGACAAAGAAGGTAATGAAGTTAAAGAAATTGCTAAAGGTTTAATTAGAGATTATAAAAGAGAGAAAAATAAATTAACTAAATTTTTAGCTGAAGCACAAAAAGAAAATAAAGAAGAGCAAATCAAGCTCTTAAACGAAGCTATTAAAGAACTTGATGAAAAGATTGAATATCTATCCACTCATGAAGTTACCAAAATTAGAAATCAACATCTTCCAAAAGAAGAAATTGAAAAAAGAGTTACTGAAGCTAGTGAAATTCTTCAAATTAAAGAATATCTATCTCGTAAGCCAAAAGCTCTCAGCGGTGGACAATGTCAAAGAGTTGCTTTAGGTAGAGCGATTGTTAGAAATGCAAAAGTCTTCTTAATGGATGAACCATTATCCAATCTTGATGCTAAGCTACGTGTTAGCATGAGAAGTGAAATTATTAAACTTCATAACAAACTCAATGCAACAACAATTTACGTTACTCATGATCAAACTGAAGCTATGACAATGGCAACACGTATTGTTGTTATGAATAAAGGTTATATTCAACAAATTGGTACACCAATTGAAATTTATAATCATCCAGCAAACATTTTCGTTGCAACCTTTATTGGAAGCCCTGCAATGAATCTTTATGAAGTTGAGTTAGATGTAGATTCTATTGTTTTTGAAAACGGACTTAAGATTAAACTTCCTCATGAATTCTCATTGGCAAGTACAAAGTTCTTTGAAGAATATCCAATTGAATTAGAAAAAGAACTCGCAGAATACGAAGAAAATTTTGCTGAAAGAAATGAATTAAGAGATAAAATTAATCATTTAAGAGAGGTTTTGGCTAAGCAAAATAAAGATTTAGTCAAGAATCTTATTAATAAAGAGATTGAAAAACTTACTCATGAATTAAATGTTGTCGAAAATAGTGATGAAAAGAGAAATTACTTAATTAATGCTATTAAGGAATATAAAGAAACTAACGTAAATACCAAACGTAAGTTAGTGTTTGGTATTAGACCAGAAGACATTTATCAAGAAGGTCATGTTGATACCGAAGGAACATTATCTCAAAAGTTTGATTTAGATATTTCTGTTGCTGAACTTTTAGGTAATGAATATTTCTTACACTGTGATTTTGCTAATAAAGAAATTGTTGCAAAAGTAACAGCCAAAAAACTTATTAATGTTGATGAGAAAGTTTCTATCTATTTAGACTTAAGCAAAGCACATTTGTTTGATAAAATATCTACTAAATTAATTAAGTAATTTATGCAAAAAGAAATTTATTCTAAATATAAAAACGAAGTTCCTGCGACTTTTGGAAGAAGAGCGGAAGCTTCCTTGATTGATAGTTTAATTATTGTTGTTCTAAGTTTTTTATTGATAATTGGGGGAGTTGAGATATTAGGCATCACCCCTTTTTATCAAACTTGGAATAATAATTTAAATGAGGCGAGAATTGCTTGTTATAAAATTGAAGAAGAGGCAAAACTCTATGAGTTTACAGACAATGAAGATGGTCAATATCTTAATCTTGTTCAGCCAGAAGACACCTTTGAAGACTACGCCTTAAGACAAATTTTAGTAGTTTACGAAAAAGATAAAGATAACTTTCTCGCTCTTACTAATCAAACTGAAATTTCAAATCCAAAAGGCTTAACACCTGCAAGTTATGAAACTGATAATTTAGCTTACTTTTTCTCCACTTATGTTCCTGAACATAATGAGTATCAAGGAATTGAGTATGACTTGATGGATATGAAAGGAAAAAGTGGCGCAGAATTTTATTATCAAATCTTAAATGATAATGCAGTTGATACAACAATGTATGTTTTAGACTATGAAAATTACACTTTACCATATCTAAAAACAGAGTTTGCTGCTAATTTATATCGTTATTTATTTTTAGATCAATCAAATTTCCAAGTTGGTCTTACTTCTTACAACTTACTTGCTAAAAACTATCAAAACATGTGGAATCTTGCAGTTGATGAATTAATTGATAGTTCACGCTACCAAGAACACTATCAAATTTATATGGAAAATTATGCTTATTCTTCATATGGAGTTGATGTTGTTTGTGTTCTTGCATATCTTGTTTCGTTTTTATTAGCGTTTGTTTTACCAAATATAATTTTTAAAACATCCACTAGCTGGGGTAAATATTTCTTAAAGATGAGTGCAGTAAGAACTGACTCAGAAAATCCAACTTTCTTAAATTATTTCTTAAAACATCTTGTTAATTTCTTTTCATATGCACCTTTATTATTAATAAGTTGCTTCTTTGGAGGAGGATTAGATACCGGATGGATGTATCCTGTCTTTGAAATTGGAGAAGTAGGATTCTCGTTATTTAATATCACTGCAATTCTTTTAGTATTACCAATTGTCAGCGTTATTCTTGTTCTTGCAAGAAGCAAAAAGCAATCTTTAAGTGATTTAGCTGGTTCATTAACAATTGTAGATACAAGATATTATGTAGATCCTGAAGAATTTACAGAAGAAAAGAAAAAAGAAATCGAAGAAAAAGATAAAGATAAAATAGTTAATGTTGAAAAAACATATTTTGATTCAAGTTGCTTCAATAGTAAAGAGGATGAAAATAAAGAAAGTTAGGATAAATTTTTATATTTAGAAGGAACAATCCCGTAATAATTCTTAAACTCTTTTGAAAAATAAAATTGATTTTTATAGCCAACACTTTCAGCAACTTGAAGAACACTAAAATTATTTTGGCTTAAAAGTTCGCTAGCTTTTTCCATTCTTATCTTAATCAAATATTGAATTGGAGTAATCTTAGCGTATTTCTTAAAAAGTCTAGTTAAATACGATTGAGTAAAATAAAAATGGTTGGCAATTATTGCGATATTTAAATCGGGATCGTTGTAGTTATCTTCTATATAACGTTTGATTTTAATGATTTTAAGTTCATGTTTATTTAAATCAGTATTTTCAATTTTTCTTTGGCAATCATTGATGAGAGAAGCAAAAATATCGAGCAAAAAATTCGTAGAATATATGGTATCTGTGTCTTTTTTTCTTTTTGTATAGATATTTTTGTAATAGTCGATTGTTTTTAAAACACTATTAAAAGAAGTGATTTTAAAGAAATACTCCTTAGCAAAGTTAGTATTCGCTAAAAGTTTAGGAACGGCATCTCCATCAAATTCAAACCAAACATACTCCCAAGGTTTTTCGTTATCTTGTTTATATATAAATGTTTTATTAGGAGGTATTAAAAAGCAGCTCCCTGGTCCTAATGTTGTTTTTGTATTATCAAATTCTATATGGCCATAGCCGTTAAGAATTACGTGAAAGGTGTAAAGTGGTTTTTTAATAGTAAGAGTAGGTTTGTTGCTCTTACATCTTTCATAGCCGACAACTGAAATGCGAATATCATTAAATAGATTATGATTGATGTATTTATAATATAAGGCATTTCTCAAATTTATATTATTCATGTAATTCATTTTAAAACAAAATATGAAAATGTCAAAAAAATATATATATTTATCAATTCCATACATGTTAATGGAATTATTTGCTTGATAAAATGTAAGCGCTTACATAAAAGGACAAAACAAAATGGAAAGAACACTAAGATTTGAAGACTTGGTAAGAAAGCCTAAAAACAGAACTTTTGCCAATAAGATTGGTTTGGTTTTAATTTTGATGGCTTTACCAGCTGTAGTTTATATATTTATCTTTCATTACATGCCTTTAGAAGGGTTAATTATTGCTTTTAAAGATTATAATTCCTTCCAAGGTATGTTTAATTCTCCTTGGACAAGCATGGGTGGGTTCCAACATTTTTATAACTTCGTAACTTCACCTAATTTCTGGCAGATTTTGAGAAACACTTTAGTTTTAAGTGTCTTATCAATCTTGTTTAATTCACTTTTACCAATTATCTTTGCTCTTTTCTTAAATGAAATCAGAGCAAAAGGATATAAAAAGACCATACAACTTATAATGTATGCTCCTTACTTTATTTCAACTGTTGTTTTAGTTGGTATGTTATTTGCTTTCTTTGATGCAGATAGTGGTATCTTTACAAACATTCTGGTTTCGTTAGGTTTTGAAAAACAAAACTTAATGGAAAATCCAGATGCATTTGCAATGATTTATGTTTTAAGTGGCGTTTGGCAAGGTTTAGGTTGGTGGAGCATTGTTTATATGGGAACTTTAGCTAACGTCGATCCTAATTTACATGATGCTGCAATTATTGATGGTGCTGGCAGATTTAGAAGAATTTTCTATATCAATTTACCAGCAATCATCCCTATGGCAGTCATTATGTTTATCATGTCAATCGGCAACATCTTAAATGTTGGATTTGAAAAAGTTTGGTTAATGCAACTTTCAACCAACTTATCAACGAGTGAAATCATATCGACTTATGTTTATAGAATTTCCTTCCCATCATTTGGATTACCTCAATTCTCTTATGCAACAGCTATTGGCTTATTTAACAGTGTTATCAATATCATAATTCTTTGGGCCGCTAACTTTATAAGTAAGAAAGTTAGTAACAATTCTCTTTGGTAGGTAGTAGTTATGAATAGAAGAGCGACTAAAAAAGACAAAATATTTAATGGGATTCTCATGGCAGTCATGGGACTCATCGCAATCTTATTCTTAATACCATTAATTCACGTTCTTGCTTGTAGTTTTTCAAGCGCAGATCAAGTTGTTGCTGGTAACGTTGGTTTGCTTCCAATAGATTTTACTATTGATGGATACAAAGAAGTTTTTAACGAAGAAAGTTTATCTCGTGGTTTCTTAAATTCTTTATTCTACACAGCAGTTGGCACAATTATTCAAGTTACTCTCCAATTGCTTTGTGCTTATCCATTAAGTAGAAGAGATTTTAAAGGGAGAAAAATTCTTAATATATTCCTTGTTTTAACAATGTTTGTAAGTGGTGGAATGATTCCAACCTACTTGCTCATCTCTCAATTGCATATGATCAATACAATTTGGGCAATTATTATTCCTGGTTGTGTTAGCGTATTTAACATTATTGTTATTCGTACATATATTGAATCAAGTATTCCAAACGAAATCCAAGAAGCTGCAAAGATTGATGGATGTGGAGATTTTGCAATTTTCTTAAAGATAATTATTCCTCTTTCTAGACCAATAATTGCAGTTATGATTCTTTATGCGGTTGTCGGATATTGGAACAATTACTTCAATGCTTTACTTTATGTACAAGATACAAGTTTGTTCCCACTCCAAAAAGTTTTACAAGATTTATTAATCACTAATACCAGCAGTGTTGGTGGTGGTGATGTAGATATTAATATGGCTGAACAATTAAAATACGTAACTATTGTTGTTAGTAGCTTACCACTTTTAGTTATTTATCCATTCTTCCAAAAATATTTTGAAAAAGGCGTTATTGTTGGGGGCGTTAAAGGTTAATCGGAGGCTCATTTATGAAAAAAAGTTGTTTGTTAGTTTTATTAGGCGTTGCGCTCAGTGGAATAACACTAGCAAGTTGTGGAGGAAGTAATGCAACTGGATATAATCCAGATAACTTCCTACCAAATGGTACAGCAGAGAATCCTTATCAAATTGTTAAGGAACCTGTTACTATCGAAATTTTTGCACCACATAGCGCAGGAAATCCTGAATATAACACTCTTAAAATGTTCACTCATTTAGAGAAAATTACTAATTTAAAATTCAATTTTACAACTGTTGATACAGGTGGATATGCAAATAGAAGAGCTTCTATTTGGGAAGATGCAAACTATAAACCTGATTTATTCTTATTTAATAATCCAATTGCAGAGCAAGTTCAATTCCAAGAAATGGGATTTAACGCTTTTGTTCCTTTTAATGATACTAACTATACAATTAAACCTGGAACAACTATAGCTGGCGTTAGTCAAGAAGTTCAAGTTGGGAGTCTTATTGATAATTATATGCCTAACTATAAAGCAGGACTTGAAAGTAACTGGGGAGTTGATAGAGCTAAAGAAGATGCAGAAGCTATTGCAACATTAAAAGATGGCAAAATGTATTGCTCTTTATCGGTTAAGACTGTTCCAAGAGATTTAACATTTAAAATGTTTATTAATGAAACTTGGATTAACAATTTAAATTCCCGTTATAACTTAGGATTGAAATCACCAGATGAAATTAAAACAATTGAAGATTATTTAGAAATCTTAAGAGCATTTAAACAATATGACGCTAACCAAAATGGTGATCCAAATGATGAAGTTCCTGTTACTTCAAAGTCTTTAGAATACTTAAGAAACTTTATTCTTGCTTCTTATGGATATGTCCAAGGTGGCGTTGAAATTGAAAATGATGGAAGTGCATTTACGTATGTTCCTTATACTGAAGCTTATAGAAATTATTTAAAAATTGCTAATACGATGTGGACTGAAGGCTTAATGGATGCTTCAACTTTCTCAATCACAACTGATGCGCAAATGGCAACAAAAGGCCAGCAAGGTGTTTTAGGAAGCTTTTCAAGCGCTGCTCCTTATATTGCAGTTGGCTATGAATATGATGATCAATATAAAGCTTTTGGCCCTTTAACAAGTGAATACTATACTGGTACACCATTACAACTTGGTTATGGCACATTTATTCCAGATGGTGCATGTATTCCTCAAACTAGTGCTTATGTTAGAGAAGTTGCTAGATTACTCGACATTATGTATAGCGATTTAGGAGCTCAACTTATTTCTTATGGTGTTGAAAACGAAGACTGGACCTGGGATGATGCTGATCATACATCTTGGACATTCCACGTCCCTGATACTTGGACTGGAAACCAAGAAGATTATAGAGCAACTATAACTCCAAACGTTGGTAGTGGTAGTGCTTTATTCTGGGACAATGAGTTTGTTGGAAAAATGAACGATGATATTATCGAAGACTTAAATGCAATGAGCGAAAGATATATGCCTTATCTTAAAGTTCCAGAACCATCAAATTATAAATTTACAAGTACAGAATATAATGAAATTTCTCGTATTAAAGCTGCTTTAGATCCTCAACTTGAATACTTAGAAGCAAGTTTTATTAGAGGCGAAAGAGATCCATATAATGATGCGGATTGGGAAGCCTTCAAAACTGCTTTAAAAGGATATGGAGCAGACGAATTACTTGGATATTATAATACAATGTTATCAAGGTACTGATTATGAAACTTAAGAAAATAGCGTTGTTTTGCACGATTTTCGCTTTAACTCCTTTGGTTTCTTGTGGTGGAGAAAAAGAAAACGATGATCCAAACAACAATAATAATAACAATAATAACGAAAACCAAACTGTAGCCGTAAAAGGAATCGATTTATCAATTGATAAAAACGAAATAACTTTAGATGAAGTTGCAAATTTAACAGTTACTTTTACTCCTAGTAATGCAACAAACAAAGAATATACTTTTACTTTTGATTCTTCTTTAATGAGCATTACAAATAATGTTGTAGAACCTCTTAAAGTAGGTGAAGGAGAAATCAAAGTTATATCTAAAGAAGGCTCTTTTGAAGATACAGTAAATATTAAAATTGTGGAACCTGAGGAAGATATTATGGTAAGCAGCGAAGAATTGATCTCTAATTTGACATCAAGCCCATATTCAGATGAAATGGAAACAGAAAATTTCTATGGATTAGATAATGCATCTGAAGTAGGTGTTATTGAATCAAAAATGGATGATGAACTTTATCCTGTTCCTGAAGATGGCACAGTTTATAAAGCAAGTGATTATGGAATTACTGCTGAAAACTTAATTAATAACAGTGAAAAACTTAATGTCTTAATTAATGATATTAGAAATGTCGAAGGTAACAAAATTATCGAATTCGAAGACGTAATTTATACATTCAATTCAACAATCAATATCAAAGATATTAGTGACTTATATCTTGTTGGAAAAGCAAATACAAAATTTGTTTATACTGGTTGGTTAACTTATTTAAATGCTTCTAATACAACTAACTTACATTTAAATAATATTAAATTTGATATGGATCCAGCTCCAACTATCGTTGGAACAGTAAAAGAAATTACTGATAAAGGACAAACCGCTGATATTGTTTTATCAATTCCAGAGGAATTTGATTTAACTGATCCGATTTACGAGAGTTGGAAGAGTACAAGACAAATAAGTTATGCTGAATGCTATTATGATGAATTAGCTGACTGGTATGTTCCTAACCGTGATGGCAATCTTTTCTATAACAACCCTGCAAGTTATGGGATCGACGACATGGTTTATAGCGATGCTAATAAGACTTTGACGGTAACTTTAAATAAGAGTTTTGCTTTCTATTCATATAAAGAACCGGAAATTGGAACTGTTGCTAGCATTGGCTTTACGGTTTATGAATTCTTTGGTTTCTTATTCTCTGATTGTGAAAACACATATATAGAAAATGTTACAACATATACTGCAGCTGGAATGGGGTTAAGAGCAAACGGTGGAAAAAATATGTATCTTAACCGCACAAACTTTATGCATAATCCAGATAGCAAGAGAATATTAACTTGTACTGCAGACATTATTCATACTGCCGCTTTAGAAGGCGAACTTAAAATTACAAACTCTATTATTGAAGGCAGTCACGATGATGGCTTAAACATCAAAACTTACTATACTCGCGTTACTGCAAATAGAGGAAGTAAAGTAATTCAAGTTAGTCAAACCCAAAGCGAAGTTGCTGTCGGTTATGAAGTTGGTGATACAGTTGATGTTTATTCTAGCGATGGACTTGAATTTAAAGGCAGATTTGTTTTAGAAGACGTTCAAGATTTAGGTGGATCTTACATTCTTACTCTTGATGGATCTTTAAGAAACGCAACTGGTTTACTTGTTGGAAATCACACAAAAGCTACAAGAATGACTCTTGATAACTGTTTGATTCAAAATAAGAGAAATAGAGGAATCTTGCTTCAAGCTAGAGAAAGCGTTATTAAAAACTGTACATTCATGAATGTTAATATGGGCGCTATTCAAGTTTTAGGTGTTGGTGATCAATTTGCTGAAGCTATCGTTCCTCAAGATATCACTATCTATAATTGTAAGTTCTTAAATTCTTGGGATAGCTGCCGTAACTTTACTTATGGATATGATGGAAAGAGTTTCCCTAGAACATTACTTAATCTAGAAATTTACAATAATTTCTTCTATAACGGAGTTGGTGTTGATACTTATTTACAAGGCGTTGGTGATGCTGAAGTAAGAAATAATTTCTACTATAAAGATAGTGAAAGAGCAATCAATTCAACTGGCAACCTAATTCAATTAAGTTATAGCGATAATGTTTCCATTAAAGACAATCGTGCTTTAATCGTAGGAAGTGAAAAAGAAGTTAATTTTGTTGGAGAAGGAACTTCTCTAACTAATATAAATTTAGAAAATAATGAGTTTTTGGAGGAATAATTTATGAAAAAGAGGAATTTGCTTGTTGGATTAACTGCAATTTGCCTATCCTTAGGAACAGTCAGTTTAGTCACTAGTTGTAGTTGCGAAGACCCAACTAGTGAGACTATTGCTGTAACTGGAGTAAGCTTAAATAATTCAACTACAAGTTTAAAAGTTGGCGAAACTTTAACTCTTGTTGCGACCGTTAGTCCAGAAAACGCTACAAATAAAAAAGTTACATACATTTCTAGTGATGCAACAGTTGCTAGTGTTACTGATGCTGGTTTAGTTACTGCATTAAAGGCAGGGAGCGTTACTATTACTGTAACTACAGAAGACGGGAATCATACTGATAGTGTTAATTTAACGATTACTGCTGATAGTGAAGAACCAACTGGATTAACTATAAATGATGTAACTAAGACCTTAGATGCTTCTCCATATACATCAAGTGATTTAATTGAAGCAACAGGCTTTGGTTTAAGTGATGCTGATAATGTAGGCGTTAATGAAAGCGAAGTTGTTGAAAAATATACAATTCCAGATTTTGCAACAATCGAAAATGGAACAGTTATTACTTTAGATGAATTAACCTTAGATCAAATTAAAACTGTTATACCTGATGCAACTGAGCTTAATGATTACTATCGTTTTGAAGGCGCATTGTTATTAGCTAAAGCTGAAAACGATAAGGGCAACGTTGCTAAGATTGTTTTACCAAGTAGAACATTAGATGTTGATGGCTCTTTAGCAAGTGGTACATCTACCTTTACTCTTGATGGAGCAAATGGTGTTTATATTGAAGGAAATGGCGCAACTTTCTCAATTGGAATTAAAGGAACAAGCTGGAGAGGCTTCTTGTCAGTTACTAATTCAAAAGACATTATCTTAAAAGACTTTACAGTCGACTTTAAGATACCTTCAACTTTAAACGGAAGTATTGTTGCTAGTGATCAAAAAGCAAGAACTATAACTCTTGAGGTTAACGAAGAATTTAATGCACTCTGTGCAGAACTTATGAAAAATAAGATTGCTTTAAGAAGCTATCTTGAATTTGACTTAATTACAAACGCACCTAGACAAGGTGGAAACTTCGTTGTCGACGGCTTTAATAGCTATGATATTAAAGAAGAAAATGGAAAATACACAATCACTGTTCACTTTACTAGTGATATCACTGTCCCAGGAAACGGTGATTTAGCGAACCTTGCATTTACTCAATATGATGCTGTTGGTATTTCTTTAAGTGGTGATGAAGGCTTCAAAGTTGAAAATGTAACAATGCATCACGCAAGTGGCATGGCTTTTGTTGCAAGTGAAACTAAAGATCTTTTAGTAAATAGATTTAACCTTACTTTAAAAGAAGGTTCATCTAGTTTAATGACAGCAACCGCTGATGGATTCCATTTCGATAAATGTATGGGTGAAGTTAGCGTTACAAACTGTATTTTAGAAAATAGCCATGATGATGCTTTAAATATTAAACAAGGTTATTGGTATTCAGTTAACCAAGTTTCAGCTTCTCAAAGAAGAATTACTTTAAAACAAATGACTGGTTCAATGCCGCTTCCTAAAGTTGGTGATGAATTCTTAATTTATAACGAAGAAACCTTTGAAAGTTATAACCCAAGCGATGGAGCTTACACTATTGAAGCTGTTGAACAAGATGCTTATGGAAATTATGTTTTAACCGTTGAAGATAGAATTAGAAATTCTAGTACATGGGGTAACGCAAGAGCTACATTTATTAGTGATGTCCCTAACTTTACATTCAAGAATAATATTGTTAGAAACAAGAGAAATAGAGGAATAATCGTGCAAATCCCTAATTCTTTGATTGAAAACAATACTTTCCAAAACGTAGGACACGGTTCTATCCAATGTGCTAGTGCAATGGATCAATATAATGAATGTACTATCCCTAATGGCGTAGCTATTCGAAACAATAAATTTATAAATAATGGATATTTACAAGGCGGAACATTACTTGGTGATGTAAGTGTCTTTGCTATTGCAAATAATGCTTCCGTTGCTCCTGAAGGAACAGTATCTGGCGTAAATATTGAAAATAACTATTTCACAAGAAACGGAAATAGCGCAATCAGTTTAAGAGGCGTTGGCGAAACTGACTTAAGTAACAACTTATTCAATAACTGCAGTAGAACTCAACCAAGTGGTGATGTTTATAATAGTTTAATCCATTTATATAATGTTTCTGAAATTGGTGTTAATGGAAACTATAATAACTACACTCTTGATCAAGGATTAAGTGGTATTACAATGCAAGGTCTTGCAACAGAAGATGATGTTACTTTAACAGATAATACAAATGTTGGATTTAAAGTAAACGAAGATCAAGGACCTGATGTTGATGTTACAAAGATTGCAGGAGACTTAACAATTGATGGTAACTTAGCAGATTGGACCGATGAAAATATATATGATGTTGAAATCCTTGCTTATAGTGATGCAAATGGTATTGAAGTTAATAGCGCAGATATTGAATCAACATTTAAAATTAACGCTCTTAAATTAGCTTATGGAGAAAAAGGAATCTATTTAGGTTTTGATGTTTATGATAATGAACTTAACTTTAAAACTGTAAATGATTTCTGGCTTGGCGACTCAGTTGAAGTATTTATCTCAAGTGTTACCAATATGCCAAGTGCCGATATGATGGTTTATAAAGATCAAGGCGCAGTGCTTCAAACAGCATTTACTCCAGCTTGGTCTAATACTGGATATTACACATACGGCGCTTCAAGAACAAATTCAAACTATTTAGATAAGACAATTGACGTTGCATTCACTCAAAGAGCAGACGGATATTCAGGAGAAGTTTTATATTCATTTGAAAACTACCCAGAACTTAAAACAGCAATTGATAATGGGGAAAGAATATGTATGGCTATCGTTGTAGCAGATGCTGAAAGATCAACAGGCCAAAAACGTATTCAAGCTGGAAACGTTCCTCACTTTGTCGAAGACTACAAGACAAAGACCCAAAGAATGCCAAGATTTTTATTTAAATAAAAATAAAAATAATATAAAAAATTAATTTTCATGGAGGTTAAAATTATGAAAAGAAAATTAGTTCCTATCGTAGCCATATCGGCTTTACTCGCGTTAGGCACACCTTTCATTACAGGTTGTGCCGAACCAGAGCCAGAAGTTATAGTTGTTGATTCAGTTGAATTAACTGCACCAAAAACTACTTTAAAAGTAGGAGAAACAACTCAACTTACTGCTACTGTGTCACCAACTAATGTTACAGATAATTCAGTAACATATTCAGTTTCTCCAGAAGGTGTTGTGAGTGTTTCAAACACTGGTTTGGTCACTGCTTTAAAAGCAGGTGAAGCTACTGTTACTGTTACAACTAATGATGGAAGTAAAACAGATTCAGTTAAAATAACAGTCGTAGAAGATGAACCAGCAACTATTGCCGTAACAGGTGTTGAACTTGTCTCAGACAAAGCTTCTATTGAAATTGGCGGAACTGCTCAACTTACTGCAACCGTTTCTCCAGAAAACGCTACAAATAAAAAAGTCACTTATAGCGTTACACCAACTGATGTTGTAAGCGTAAGTGAAACAGGACTCGTAACTGGTTTAAAAGCTGGAAGTGCAACAATCACAGTAACTACAGAAGACGGGAATCATACTGATAGTGTTGAGATTACTGTCACTTCAGCTGTAGAAAATATTATACTCTCAGTTCCACAAGATTCATATACCGTTAATGCAGGTCAAGATTTAGTTATTAATTTTTCAGCTAAGATGGGTGATGAAGATATAAGCAATCTTGTCGAAATAGAAGACTATAATGATCCTAATGCATTCGACGTTGAAACTAAAACATTTAATTCTTTAATTGCTGGCGAACATGAATTAAGTTTCTATGTAGAAAGCGAAGAAAATCCTGATGTTTTTGCTGAAAAAATCGTAAAAGTCACAGTAAATCCTGGAACCGCAGAAACTTTTGATACAGCAGGGTTTGAAGATCCAAGCGCTATTGGTGAATTTGGAACATTTAAAGAAAATTTCTCTAAAGGTATTTCTTCATCTTTATATGCTGGAAATAGTGATTCAAATCATTCAAGTTATCTTTCTTCTTTAGCAAGTGAAGCCATTAGCGGTAATTCATTGATTGTTAATCCAAACGCAACAGCAGGAAATCAAGTTAATTCACTTTTCTTCAATGCTTTTAACAATACTTTCCCAAGAGGGACAAAGACAACCTATAAACTTTCGTTTAAATACAAAGTTATTGAAGGAAGTGCAGCAGATTTAAAGGATGTTTATATTGGCTTATCCTATGATGAATTCACAGGTATTAACCGTAATTTTATCGCCGCAACTGGCTCAGAAATTGGTAAAGTTTATGAATATTCAACTACCTTTACTGAAGTTACAATTCCTAGCGATAAAAATGCATATTTCTTCCTCTTTAAGTCTGCAGGTTCAACAAATAACATTAAAATAGCTTTGGATGATTTTGAAGTTACTGCTACTAAAGCTGCAGAATCAACAGATGTTGTTGCAACAAGTGAACAACTTATGAGCGAAGATGGATTCACATTTAACTGGGCTGATAAGTCATGTCCTGTTGTTAATGGTGAAACAGTTTTAGTTAGTTCAATTGCTGATGAAAATATCAGAAACGCAATGGCTAAATATCCTGACCATTTTGGAACAAACGTTAAATATTTAACAAATATGGATGATCATACTGTTAACGGAACTAACGCTGATAGTTTTGTTGCTGGCATGGTTTTAAATGTCGAATTCTATTATTATGCAGTTAATGATAGTGCATTACTCTTCTTAATGATGGGAGCAGGCAATCCAACTATTCAAGATGTAAAGACCGAAGTAGTTGATGGAAATGTTAAAAAAGTTTCTTTCTCTTATACCTTACTTGCGGGTCAATATGCATTAAATATTTATCCATCTGGAAACAATGCTTTTGATGTTTACTTAGGAAATATGACTATGAAACTTACAGAAGGCGAAGCTATTCCAGAAGATGAAACTCCTGGTGGTAATAAACTTGGTACAACTTGGAAGAAAGAAACTAGACAATTCGGCGATATAGATGAAGCAAACCGTGTTTCTCAAACAATTGATAGACCTCAAACTGTAACAGGTGAATTAATGCAGGATAAGGTTACAAAGATGGGGTTCAAAGCCGGCGTTGCGTTAAATACAACTATTGAGTTCTTCCAAACCGGAAACACAATAGAAGCAGGACAAGAATACGATATTACAATTCCATATTTTGTTGAAACAGCATTTCCAGAGGGGTCTAAATTATGTCTTAACTTTGATAATAAGACATTCATCGATTTGCCTTCTACAGCAGGTTACCATGAATTTAAATTGGATAACTATAAGCCAGAAGCAACTATAGATTTCTTCTCATTCTATGGCACGGGTGAAGTACCTGAAAGTGACCTCATTTTCTACGTCTCTTACGTAGAATACACTCTCGTTGGTGTACATCATTAATTTTTAAATAAGGGTATCGTCCCCTTCTCAAAGGGGAGGGGACGATTTGTGGAGTTTATGATTACGTTATTAAAAAGTTCTGAATTGCATGATCGAATTAAGTTAAGTAAAGAAAGACTAAGTTCAGAAGAATATTGCTATCCAGAAATATTTAGGCAAAAAAATGATTGGCCTGGAGATTGGGAGGGTAGAGCTATTCTTTCTTTGACGATGCTTTATAATGCATGCGATGACATGAAAGATAAAAATGAAATTTTAAATCAACTTAAAGGTGTTTTTGATCACATTGAAGAACACTTAAACAAGTTCTATTACTTTGGTGAAGTAATGAAGGATGATGTAATTGATGAACAACAACTTGCTGGAAACTCCTGGTATATTAGAGGTTTAATCAATTACTATTTAATTACTAAAGAAAATAAGATTTTAAAATATTTAACTGTAATTAAAGACAATTTCGTTGCAAAAACTATATCTTTTTATAAAAAATATCCACTTTGTAAAAGAGAATTTGGGGATGTTGGAGGACACATAATTGAACATCCAATTGATGGACGGAAATTAAGTAGTGATATTGGCTGCGCATATATTTTCTTTGATTCAATGACTGACTTATATTCCTTCTTTAAAGAAGAAAAAATCAAAGAATGGTGTGAAGAAGTTTTGGAATCATTTAAAAGAATTAATTATGTGGACTTAGAATGTCAAACACATGCTACACTTTCTTTTACTCGTGGAGTAATACGTTTATATAAAGAAACGCATGATAAAAAATATTTAGATGAAGCTATTAGAATTTTTAAAGATTATGTCGACTTTGGAATGACTAAAGATTATTCCAATACAAATTGGTTTAATAGACCAAATACTTGGACTGAACCATGTTGTATTGTTGATAGCTTAATTTGTTCAACCGAACTCTTTAAATTAACAGCAAATTTTAAATATCTAGTTCTTGCTAATAGAATCTATTTAAATGCTTTTCGTGGCGCACAAAGAACAAATGGAGGAGCTGGGTGTAATACTTGCCTTGTAAACGACAACAAAGTTTTGAAAGTTTACCTTTATGAAGCATATTTTTGTTGCACTATGAGGTTCCCAGAGGGATTAAAATACGCTAAACAAAATCTATTAATAAGAAAAGATGGTAAGCTTTTAGTTAACTTCTTTGAAGACTTTGTTTATGAAGATGAAGATATTGAATTCTCATTTGTTGGCAATCCTTATTTAGATGAAAAAGTCATAATTAATGTTAAAAAACTAGCAAAACCGATGAAAATTTATATTTATTCACCTAATAGTAAAGCTTATGTTAAAGAGATTGTCATGGATAAAATAGGTGAATATGAAGTTCAAATTGGCTTTGAACTTAAAAACGAAAATTCTGAAATTATGTATGGCGATATGGTCCTTACAAAGAAGAATTTTGAAGATGAAGAAGATAATAAAATTTTCTTAATTAATAATGAAAAATACACATACATATTTAATTTCATCAAAGCAAAAAATAAAACAAATGAATTAAAAATGGTCCAGGAGATTTAACTATGTTTAAAAGCGCAATAGGAATACGGGGAAAAGATAAAGATAGACTTAATGAAACCTTATTTTTTACTTTGCGTTTTAAAAAGAAAGATAACTTGAAACTTAAAATTACCTCTTCTAATTTTTATCGCATTTTTCTTAATGGTAAGTTTTTATATTATGGACCTGCAAGAAGTGCTCATAACGTTTTTGAAGTAGATGAATATATTTTAAAAGATTTAAACGAATTAAATTTCTTAGTTATTGAAGTTAATTCAACTAGAGCAGAAACTTTTTATACTTTAAATCAAGCCCCATTTTTAAAAGCTGAAATCTTAGAAGACGAAGAAGTTTTGTATTATACTGGACGTGATTTTAAGTGCTATGAAGATAAGTTTAGAGTTAGAGAAGTAGATCGTTTTTCTTACCAAAGAGGATTCACGGAAGTTTACTATTTAGATGAAACTTATAGAAAATTCTTAAATGGAGAAACAAAATCATTAAATAGATGCGAAATTGTCGAAGTCAATTATGGAGAATTCATAAAAAGAATTCCTGATTATTTAACTTTTGATATTTGTAGATATCATCTCGTAGAAAATGGACATGTTTTAGTTAATGCCTCAAAGTCTATCCATGATGATCGATATTTTCATATGGATATCTTAAAAATATTCTATAAGGAAGAGATTAGAGAAAACGTTAATGAAGTCCTTTCTTGTTTGGAGTACATAAAAAAAGACAATACTAAAACTTTAGATTTAAAAGAAAAAGAATTTGCTACTTTTAAATATAAAGATTCAATAACTGGATTTATTAACTTAAAAGTTGAAGCAAAAGAAGATTCATTAGTTTATGTAATTTTTGATGAAATTGATATGAATGAATATAAAGGCGATAAAGATAAAGTAATTGATATTTCCCCTTTTAGAAACACAACTCAAAACGTTATTACATATCATCTTAAAAAAGGAAAATATAATTTAATAAGTTTTGAATCATATACTGCTAAGTTTATTAGAGTTATATCTTTTGAAGGTTCTATTAAAGTAAGTGCAGTTAATATGATTTCATATAGAAACTCAAGCGTTAAGTTTGAATATAAGTTTAAGAATAAAAAAGTTAATAAAGTTATAGAGTCTGCAATTAATACTTTTAAAGATAATGCAGTTGATGTTTTAACAGATTGTCCAAGCAGAGAAAGAGCAGGATGGCTTTGTGATTCTTATTTCACTTCAAAAGTTGAAAAGGTATTAACCGGAAAAAACTTAGTTGAGTATAACTTCCTTAAAAGTTATGCAGATTATAAACATAACTGTAAGCTTGATGAAAATATGATCCCAATGTGTTATCCTGCAGAGCACGCTGAGAGAATGTATATTCCTAACTGGTCTTTGTTCTATATTTTAGAACTTGAAGATTATGTGAGGAGAACTAACGATTATTCTTTAATTGAAGAATCAAAAGAGAACATAAGAGGTTTACTTAAATACTTTAAAATTTTTGAAAATGAATACGGCTTATTAGAAAACTTAATTAACTGGGTTTTTGTAGAATGGTCTAAAGCAGGAGATTCCGAATTTATTAAAGGAGTTAATTTTCCAACCAATATGCTCTATTCAAAAGCACTTAAAGTTGCTGGAAAAATTTTGGGTGATAACTCTCTTATTGACAAAGGAAGCAAATTACAAAAGACCATAGAAAAAATGGCTTTTTGCAAGGGATTTTTTGTAGATAACGCTATTAGAGATGAAAATAATAATCTTGTTTTAACTAATAATATTAGCGAAACTTGTCAGTACTATGCTTTCTATTTCTTGGATAATTTGGAAGAAAAATACCCTTGGTTATTTAGTAGAATGGTGAAACGATTTGGACCAAGCAGAGACGATAAAAAAGTTTATCCAAACATTTATAGAAGTAATGTATTTATTGGAAACTACTTACGTTTAATGATTTTAAATAGAAATGGATTATATAGCGTAGCTTATAAAGAAATCATTAATTATTACTATAAGATGGCTAGTTTTACTTCAACTCTTTGGGAACACGATTCACCTCATGCTAGCTTAAATCATGGCTTTGCAAGTTATGTCTTAAATGTAGTTATTGAATCTAATTTTGGTCTTAAAGAGATCTCTATAAAGAACAAAGAAATAGTAATTGATAGAAATGCCTTACATAAAGAAGGCGGAGTTAAAATTCCAGTATTAAATGACTATCTAATTTTAAAATGCAATAAAAATAATGATGAAATTGAGATTACCGCTCCAAAGGGATTTCAAATTAAATACATGTAAGGAGAAATAATTATTATGAGATTTGCTTTATATTTTGGAAACAGAGGTTTCATGCCTCAAGAACTTATTGAATCTTCAAGAAGAGATTTAGTAAAAGTTTTAGAAGAAGATGGCTATGAATATTTAATCATGGATAAGGATGCAACACGTTATGGTGCAGTTGAAACACGTGATGAAGGTCTTATTTATAAAAAATGGTTAAAAGAACACGAAGGCGAATATGATGGCGTAATTTTGGCTATGCCAATATTTATTGATGAAATCGGAGCGATTACAGCTTTAGAAGAAGTTAAAACTCCAATTTTAATGCAAGCTTCTCCAGATAAAATAGGATCAATGGATTTTGCTCATAGACGTGATGCTTATTGTGGTAAGTTCTCAGTTTGTGACGTTTTCTATCAATACAAAAAACCATTTACCTTATTAAAACCACATGTAGTTGATTTATTAAGTGATGAGTTTAGACAAAATTTAAAAGATTTTGCAGCCATTTGTAGAGTTGTAAATGGAATGAGACATTTTACTATTGGATGTATTGGTGCAAGAACAACTGCATTTAAAACAGTTAGATTTGATGAAATCACTCTTCAAAGATATGGAATTAACGTTGAGTCATTCGATTTAAGTGAATTAATCTTTGAAGTTCAAAATATGAAAGATGATGATGCTAGAGTAGTCGCTAAAATGGAAAGATTAAGAAATTATACTAACTTCTCAAAAGTCCCAAGTAAAAACTTTGTTACTCTTTCTAAAGTTGGTGTAGTTTTAGATGAATATATTACGAAGTATCATTTAGATTGTATTACCTTAAGATGTTGGAACGAAATGGAAACTATTTTAAGAGTTTGTCCATGCGTTCTTTTAAGTGAACTTAATGATAGAGGAATAGTTGCAAGTTGCGAAATAGATTTAAATAGTGCTATTACAATGCGAGCAATGAATTTAGCAACAAATACACCAACAGCATGTCTTGATTGGAACAACAATTATGGTGAAGAAAAAGATAAAGTAATTTTATTCCACTGTGGTCCTGTTGCTCAAAGTTTAATGACTGAAAAAGGAACAGTAACAGAACACAAGATGTTTGCTAAAAACGATCCAGGAAGTGGCTGGGGAAGTAATGAAGGAAGAATCGCAAGTTTTCCAATGACTTTCTCTAATCTTAAAACAGAAGATGGCAAGATTTATGTTTATGCTTCCGAAGGCGAATTTACAAAAGACAAGATTGAAAATACATTCTTTGGATGTGGTGGCGTAGCTCATATTTCTAATTTAGATGATAAAGTTTTAAAACTTGCAAAAAATGGCTTTAAACATCACACAACAATTGGTAAAGATCACATCAAAGATATATTAAAAGAATCATTTACAACTTATTTAGGATACGAATTCTTTGATATAGATTAACTTTTATGACTTATGCAGGAATAGATATTGGTACATCAAAAGCAAAATTAGTCGTTTTTGAAAATGATACTTTTCTTAAAGAGTTTGAAGTTAAGCAAAAAGTAGTTCACGATGAAAATGGTGATTTAATTGATGCTTCTAAACTTATCGAAAATGTATTTTTCTTACTTAAAGAAGCATTTAATTATCGTAATGATATTGAAGGAATAAGTATTACTTCATTTGGAGAAAGTTTTGTTTGTTTAGATGAAAATGATAAACCTCTTTTTGATATACCTTTATTTATTGATGAAAGTGGTAGAGATGAAATTGATTTCATTAAATCAAAGATTGATGAAGAAACACTTTATGAAATCACAGGCTGTCCTTGTAATCCAATGTATTCATTGCCAAAACTTCTAAGTTTAAGAAGAAAGAACAGAGAAACATTTAAGAAAGTTACGAAGATTCTTCTTATGGAAGATTATGTAATTTATAAGTTAACTGGAAAAAGATTTATTGATTATGGTCTTGCTTGTAGAAGTATGATGTTTGATATTCATTCTTTAAAATGGAGTGATACTATATTAGATTTATTTGATATAGATAAGTCACTGCTTAGTGAAACTGTAGAAACAGGACACATTGCTGGCGATATTCTTGAGTCAATCAAAAGAGAGTTAAATATAACACATGAAGTCAAAATAATTAATGGTTCTCATGATCAGATTGCAGTTGCAATTGGAAGTAACTTATCTAAAGAAAATTTTGCTTTAGGTTTAGGAACTTGCGAATGTTTAGCTTTACCAATCAAAGAAGAAATGAAAACTTCTTTATTAAAAACGAATCTTCCAATGGTTCCATTTAAAAAGAACATGTTTATTACTTATGGACTTATTAATAACGCTGGAAGCTTAATTCAATATTTTTCTAATTTACTAGGCATCAATCTAAAAGAATATGAGCTAAATATCCCTGATTCAGATAACTTTATAATTACTAACTTTCCTGGTGAAAATAGTCAAAAACTAAAAATTTATGCTGATTTTGCAATGAAAAAGAATGAATATCTAGATTTAATATTCGAATCATTAAGTTATGAATTAAAGAGTATTATCAAATACTTCAAAGACTTAGGTATTAAGTTTAAATCAATATTAGTAAGTGGTGGAAGTAGTGTTAATCTTCCTTACCTTGATCTAATAAGTTCAGTTTGTAATGTGAATATTATTAAACCATCAAAAGCTAATGTTGGTTTAATTGGTAACGCAATTATTGCAGGAACTGCTTTAGGTTATTTTAAATCCTATGAAGATGGTTTTAATAAATTACAAAAAGAAACTAAGCATATTAAACCACATGATTTCGAATTAACTAGATATCAAAAATATATAAATCTGAAGAGGAATTTTGAGTTATGAGTTATAAAGACTATTTGTCAAATGAAAATCAACTATTTGGAGTTAGAGAAATTAGATTAGATAGAGATTTAACTCAAAAACTTCTATATGTTTATAACGCTAGTGGATTAAGCTTATTAATTAATGAAAGTAGAAATAATGATATCAGTGAATTAAAAGTAAGAGGAAATAATATCTCTTATTTAAGTAATGTAGATTATACATTCTTAAATAAAGAAGTAGATTCTTCTAATTTCTTATCTTCATTTCTTGCTGGATTTTTAACAACAGCTGGCCTTGTAAATATAGGTAGTGATTCAGTTTATAACGGAAAAGAATATCATCTTCATGGAAATATATCTAAGATGCCTACAAGAAATTCCAACTTTTATATGGATGAAGATTCTATTGTTATTAAAAGCGAAACGCATGAAGCAGCAGCTTTAAGTTATGATTTAGTCCTAAATAGAGAAATTAGAATTAAGAAGTTTTCTAATGAAATATTAATAACTGATAAAGTTAAAAACTTAGGAAATAAAAAAGAAATTCATAATATTTTGTACCATTTTAATTTTGGTTATCCTTTTATTAATGAAAACACAGTTCTTAAGATTAATTCTACTAGTATTAGAGGAAGAACTGAACTTGCTGATAAAAAGGAAGAAATAGAAACTTGCTTAAAGTTATTAAAACCACAAGAAGATTATGAAGAAAGATGTTTCTATCATCATTTTGATGATAAGCCAGACATAGAAGTTATTAATAATGACTTAAAATTAAATATGAAAATGAGTTTTGATAACTCTACACTTAAAAACTTCATAGAATGGAAACTCATGGCTAAAAATAGTTACGTTCTAGGTTTAGAACCATGTAGTAATGAAATTGATGGAATAGCAAAATTAGCTAAAGAAAATAAACTTAAATACCTTAAGCCTGGCGAAGAAGTTAAATACCAAGTTTCCATCAAGTTTAATTAAGGAGAATATAAGAATATGTTAGTAACACTTAAAGAAATCTTAAAATATGCTGAAGAAAATAAATGTGCAATTGGCTCATTTAATACACCTACATTAGAAAATATAATGGCGACTTTAGAAGCTGCTGAAGAACTTAATGTACCTGTTATATTAATGCATGCAGAGATTCATGAAGAGTATGCTCCTCTTGATATTATTGGACCAATAATGGTTGAAATGGCAAAAAAATCCTCGCAAAAAGTCTGTGTTTTTTTAGATCATGGTACGTCCATTAACTATATTGAAAGAGCTTTAGAACTTGGTTTTAGTGGCGTAATGTACGATGGAAGCGCATTGTCTTATGAAGAGAATTTAAAAAATACAATTGTATGTGGTGAACTTGCTAAAAAGTATGGCGCTTCTTTAGAAGCTGAGATTGGAGTAATTGGCGGAAGAGAAGCAGGAGACAAACGAGAAGACGCAACAAAGATGTATACAAATCCAGAAGACGCTTTAAGATTTGTTAATGAAGCAAAATGCATAGATGCTCTTGCTTGTTCTTTTGGAACTGCTCATGGAATATATAAATCACAACCTAAATTAGACTTTGAAAGAATTGTCAAGATTGCCGAACTTACTAAACTTCCTTTAGTAATGCATGGCGGAAGTGGTGTTAGCAAAGAGAACTATTTAACGACAATAGATTGTGGAATCAGAAAAATTAATTACTATTCATACGCTGGGAAAGCAGGAGTTGACGCTACAAGAGAATTTTTAAATACAAATCCAACTTTCTATCATGAAATTGCTTATAACGCCAAAAATGCGATGAAAGAGAATATTAAAGAAGCGATGAAGGTGTTTAATAAAATATCAAATCAGCCTTTTAATAATATTTAAATAATTCTGTCTTAAGCCTAGTGATTTTGTGAATAATTAAAAAGATTCCTTTTGGTACAAAAGCCTCTATAAGAATCCTTTTTATGTTGTTACCTACAATTTTGAAACGCTGACAGCCAATTATGATAATTTTATGTTAAAAATCTGTTGTGGTATAATTTTCATATGATTTTATATCAAGAAAACTTAGATAAATTTTATTCTGATTGCTTTAATCCTAAAAATGGTAAACACATCTCAGACCTTATCTTGTTTGAGATGTTAAAAAGAAATTTACCATCTGTAAGTCATAGTGAAAAGGCTTCTTGGGAAGCATCTCTGCCTCCTATTGCTGAATTATTAAAAACAAATGATATTGATGGCGATATAGATGTTGCTATTGAATATAAAATAATTGATACAAAACAAAGAATTGATTTTTTAATTTATGGTTTAGATGAAAAGAATCAAAAGAATCTCGTTCTTGTAGAATTAAAACAATGGAGTGATTGTAAACGTTCATCATTACAAAATTATATTAGGACAAATGGTGGAAATGGCGTAGATGATTATTGGCATCCATCTTACCAGGCTTTTAATTATGGAAATATTATTTCTTCATTTAACGAATATGTTTATAAAAATAATGTACATATTAAAACTTGTTCTTACTTAGGGAACATGAAAAAAGGGTTCTCAACAATTATTAAAGATATAAACGAATATCCTTTGATTACTGAATCGCCATGTTATTTGGAAGATGATGAAAAGAAGCTTGTTGAGTTCATAAAGAAGTATGTTAAAAAGCCTTGCAAAGAAATCTTATATGAAATAGAAGGATCTCGAGTTAGACCTAGCGAGAATTTTGCAAACATGCTTTATAATGCGATTACGGGAGAACCTTTCTTTTCTTATGATGAAAACCAAGCATATTCGGTTTCTAAAATTATTAATGAAGTTGAAGATGCTCTTAATTCTGGGCGAAAAAAGACAATCATTATTAAAGGCGGACCTGGAAGCGGGAAATCTGTTGTCGCCATGAATATATTGGGACAATTGGTAAAGAGAAAAATCAATGCATGTTATGTAACTAGTAATTTTACGCCAAAAACTTTTCTTAAAGATATTTTAATTGCAAAAGATTTTAAAAAGAGTGCCATAGCAGAACTATTTAAGGGACCAAAAGTTTTTGCATCTAGTGGCGTTAATGATTTTGATTGTGTAATAGTTGATGAAGCGCATCGAATGTATAAGCGGAAATTTGGCTTAGGCGTTAAAAAAGATGTTGATTTAGTGGACTCTTTATTTCGTGCCTCACGTGTTTTAGTTTTCTTAATTGATGAAGATCAAATAGTAACTAGGAACGATTTTGTTACTATTGAAAAGATTGAGGAGTACTCAAAAGCATATAAAACAGAATTAATTGAAAATGAAAAACTTGAACTTACTACGCAGTTTAGATGTATCGGTGGCGAGCAATATATTGAATTTGTAAATAAAATACCCGGTTATAAAAATTCTTTCTATTCTTTGAGGGGCGTTAAATATAAGTTAAAAATAGTTGATACAATTGATGAGCTAATTAAAATTAGAGATAAATATAATCAAAATAATCATCAAATGCGTCTAATGGCTGGATATACTAAGGAATGGAAAAGCAAAGATGATATTAATAAATACGATTTTATCTACCCAAATGGTATTAAGTTAAAATGGAACATTAAAAAAACTAATATGGCAGCTATTAACGATTCAAATCAAATTAATAATGTTTTTTGCATTCATACTCTTCAAGGATTAGAAGTAGAATACGCTGGAGTTATAATAGGGGAAGATTTGACCTATAACGAAGAGAAAAAATGTATTGAGTTTCATAAAGAAAAAATCGCTAAATCAGATACTATAAGCGGAATTCGAACTGCTCCCTACGATGAAGCTAGAAGAATGATTCAAAACACCTATAAGGTTCTTTTAACGCGCGGAATTAAAGGAACATACATTTACGCTGAAGACCAATCCCTAAGAAAATATCTTAAGGATTTAGTTGAAATTTGCTCTTAATTTTTTAAAAACCATGCAAAGCTTACTTATTTAAGGAGAATTTATGATTAAACAAGAAACTGAAGAAAGAATAAAAGAATTTAATAAAGTGCGTAATTGGGATGGATATCATAATGGCAAAGACCTTGCGATTTCTCTTTCTTTAGAAGCGTCAGAGCTTCTTGAGGTTTATCAATGGAGTAAGGATGATTTAGATTGTTCAAAGAAAATAGACAAGATAAAAGAAGAGTTGGCTGATGTCTTAATATATGCAATTCAGATTGCTCAAAAATACAATTTAGATATAGACGAAATTATTAATACAAAAATCGATAGAAATGCCATCAAATACCCAGAGAACAAGGAGAACAAATTTTAATGATTGTTTACTCTAAAACAAAAGCTGACTTTATTAGTGATGTTAGAGATGGTCTTATAGCTGATTTAATTGAAGAAGAGATGAAAAAGCGTAAGATTGGTTTTAATGTGATTTCTGAACATCGTGCTTGGCAAAATTCTTTACATTATATGAAAGATGTTTTAGATGATGAAGGTATAGATGGCGAATGTAAAGTTGCAGTTGAACTCCAAATACCTTTAACTTCTAAAAGAGTTGATTTTATTATTTGTGGTTGTGATGAATATGATAATAACAATGTTGTAATCGTTGAGTTAAAGCAATGGGATGATAGTAAAGTAAGTGGAAGACCTGATGTAGTTTATGCATATACTGGAAACGCTATGCGATTTGTTACTCACCCATCTTATCAAGCTTATTCTTATGCAAAAATAATTGAAAATTTTAATGAATCAGTAAATAAATATCATATCAATTTTGAACCATGTTCTTATCTTCATAACTACTCTGAAAAGAATAGAAGTCATATACAAAATAAATTATATGAAGAAGCAATTTCTTTAGCACCTATCTTTTTGGCACGTGATAGGAGTAAACTTACTGATTATATAAAGAAATTTATAAAGAAGAAGGATAGTATCGATATTTTATATCAAATTGACCATGGCAAGTTAAAACCATCAAAATCTTTACAAGAAGCAGTAGTTGGTATGTTTAATGGCAACAAAGAGTTTTATTTAATTGATGAACAAAAAGTTGCTTATGAAATAATTAAATCAAAAATAAAAGATTCATTAAGAGTTGCCGATAAAGCAGAAAATGAATTTGGAAAATACACAATTATAGTGGAAGGTGGTCCAGGAACAGGAAAGAGTGTTGTTGCCCTTCAACTTTTATGTGATTTAATTAAAAATAATTATTCTGCTTTATACGCCACAAAAACGACCGCAACAAGAGAAGTATATTTTAAAAAATTAAGACAAGAAAAATACAAATTATCATATTTAAAGAGCCTATTTGTTGGTACAGGTAGTTTTATTGATGCAAAATTAAATTATTTTGATTGCATAATAGTTGATGAAGCGCATCGACTTATAAGTAAAAGTGGAATGTTCCATAACTTAGGCGAAAGTCAAATTAAAGAAATAATTCACGCTTCAAAAGTCTCTGTCTTCTTTATTGACGAAGATCAAATTGTTACTTCAAGTGATGTAGGAACAATTGACGAAATCATAAAAAGAGCAAAAGAAGAAGGCAGTAAGGTTATTCATAGCGAAGACTTGAAGCTTGTAAGTCAATTTAGATGTAATGGGTCTGATGGATATCTCAATTTTTTAGATAATTTATTAGGAATAAAAGAAACGGCCAATACTACTTTTGATCTTGACTATGAACTTAGACTCTTTAATAGCCCAAGCAAAATGAGAGAAGAATTAAGAAAGAAAAATTTTAACAACAAAGCAAGAATGGTCGCAGGTTATTGCTATGATTGGATTACAAAAGATAAAGTTGATTCATCAGAGTTCGATATTAACCTTGAGGATGATTTCCACGCAAAACGGAACTTTTCAAACACAAAAACTTGGGCAATTGATGAAAACTCTTTTGATGAAGTTGGCTGTATTCATACCTCACAAGGCTTAGAGTTTGATTATTGCGGAGTCATAATTGGAAAAGACTTAGAGTTTATTAATAACAGAGTTGTTACAAATAAATATAATAGAGCCAAGACAGACCAATCTTTAAATGGCATTAAAAATAAAGTATCTGAAGCGGTAAAAGTCGATAGAATAATTCGAAATACCTATAAGGTATTATTAACTAGAGGCATGAAAGGCTCTTATATTTATTGTGAAGATAAAAATTTACTTAAATATATTAGTGAAATGACTGGAATTGCGATTGAGTAATATCTATTTCACCATATTGACATTCCCCTTCTTTCTTTCCATAATAATCTCAGTTTGAAAACTTTATTTCAAACTCTATAAAATACAAAAAGGATATAGAATTATGAATGAATTTATATTTAATAATTTACGTTTTGAATTACTAGATGAAGAGATAATTCATATTGAAAAAGGTAGTTCTGCAGGTTTTTTAAATGAAAACACATTTTTTATTCCTTCTAAAACTGAATTAAATAGAAGTGAATTCTTTGTTCAAGATAATGGTGACTATTTCACTCTTTTCATGAATGAATACTATCTTGTCTTCTTTAAGCGAGATGGATTAAAAGATTTAAAAGTCTACGATAAGTATGGTTCTATCTTATATACATATAAAAGAAAAGTTAATTCAGGAGAACTTCCTAGTGCAATAGACACTCCGGCTATTTTTAGTGTTCATGATAATCCTAGAATGGTATTGCCAAGTGAAGGATATTCTTCTAAATCATTCGATAAGAAAGAAAGCTTAAAAGTAGAAGAAAAAGTTGATGATGTATATCTTCTTCTTGCTAAAGGCGGAGCCGCTAAATTAAGAGAGTTATACGTTAAACTAACAGGAAGAAGCGAACTAGTTCGCTTTAAAACCTTAGGTTTTTGGAATTCTAGATACTATAAATATAATGAAGAAAGCGCTAAAAAGATGATTGATGATCATAAAGCACATGATATTGCTTTAGACAACATGGTCATTGATACTGACTGGCGTAAAGCTAATGATATAGGAATAGGATATGACATTGATACAACCTTATTCCCTGATATGAAGCGCTTTTTTAAGTATGCTCACACAAAAGACGTTGAAATCATGTTTAATGATCATCCAGAACCAGTAAAAGGTGCAGAGCACGTATATAGCGAAAGCGAAGTTAGATTTAGAGAAGAAAAATTAACTTATATATTAAGTCTAGGTCTTGATTATTGGTGGTATGACCGTAACTGGATAACTTGTCTTAAATCGCCAAGTGAAAATATTAATCCAGAAACAATGGGACAATATCTATTTACAGATATTACAAAACACTACTTTGAAGGCGTAACTAAAAATAAGGAAATATATAAAAGACCAATAGTCATGTCTAACGTTGATAACGTACTCAATGGAACATATCTTGGTATCAAAAATTCAGCAAGTCATAGATATCCTTTCCAATGGACTGGAGATATTCAATCTTCTCTTGATTCATTAAGTAGAGAAGTTAAAAACTTAATCAAAGGATGCTCTAGTGAAATCACTTATATTAACGCTGATATAGGAGGCCACGTAGGAAATCCTAGTAAAGAAGAATATATCCGCTGGATGCAATTTGGAGCTTTCTCTCCTATATTTAGAGTACATGCAACAAATTGCGTTATAAGATTTCGTGAACCATGGAATTATGATGAAGAAACCTTAGATATTTCTAGAAAATATATCAATATGAGATATCGCTTAATTCCTCTTTTATACTCAAAAGCTCATGATAACTATGAAACAGGTGAACCTTTATTTAAAGAACTTGGATTTAACTATAAGGACAATGGAAGTAAGAATAACTTCTCTGAATATTTACTAGCAAATGATATTCTCATTTCTCCATTCTCTTTCCCTGAATCAAAGATATGTAAGAAAGATGTATATGTAGGAAAAGTAAAAGCAAGTTTCTTTAATAACACTAAATTTGAAGGAAAACCAGTTGCCACAAAAGAATACGATGAACTTAATCTTCATTTTGTAGATGAAGCGCCTATTAAAGAACTTACTCCTTATAACTATACAGTTCGCTTTGAATTTAAAGTTAAGTTTAAAGAAGATACTAAGTTAATTGTTGCTAGTGATGATGGAGCAACAGTTTATGTTAATGATAAGCTTGTTCATGTAGATTCTTCTAGTCACGCTTTATCTCCTGCAGAAATTGGTGTCGCTAAGAAAAACGAGGTACTTAACATTAGAGTTGATTACTATCAATATGAGGGCGGAGCCCAAATATATCTAGCTGGTGTACCTTTAAAGAAAGCACTTAAGAATGCATATTTACCAAAGGATGAATGGATTGATGTATTTAGTGGCGTAGAATATAAAGGCGAAACAAAAGTCAGGAAAAACGAAGAAATCCTTGTAGAAATGCCTTTATTTATTAGAAAAGGATCTATCATTCCTCTTGTAAAAGAAAAGAACAGAGTTCTTGATTTAGATTATTCTAAACTTACTCTTGATGTATATCCATCACTCACTAGTGAAGATCATCAAGCTTTATATGAAGATGACAATAAAACAACTGCTTATAAATATGGTAAATATAGAAAGACATATTTAGATTACTATTTTGACCATAATGAAAATGCAGGAGTAGTTCATATCTCTAAAGCTATCGGAGATTATGAAAACAAAATTAAATCAAGACACATCACTTTAAGATTTAATATCCTAGAAGGATTTGAGGGTGTAACAGGAGTTACAATAAACGGAGAAAGCATTGAAACTAAGTTTACTAAAAAGAATCCTAAGTTAATGCCATTTAGTTATGGAAAAGCAAATAATGCTTTAGATAACTATACAGTTGAGTTTGATATTGATTTAGATAAAGAGTATTTTGTGAAGTTTTATTTTTAGATTAAACTAATAGTATTTATCTAAAATCTTTGCAAAACAAAACTAAAATTATTTAATTTGTTTGAAACCAGGAGATGAGTTTTCCTGGTTTTTTTGCATTAAAAATCACACATGATTTTTAGATTGATATTTGTGTTAATAATTATTTTGATAAAAGCAAAATAAGAAGCGCCACATTTGAAAATATAAGATAACCAATGTTGACGTTTTCATTTTCTTTAATTGATAATTCTTATATTGTTGGTACCAAAACATAATTAAAGCTTATTTTGTTGAAGTCAGTAAAGGCTTTAAAGACATTTTTATTACCGATAATACATAAAATCACAATTTTTCTCTTAAAAATGTTAAGATATGTACGAAAGGTAATAAAAATGTCTAAAATCGGAGATTTTGTAAAAAGTGAAAGAAAGAAAAATGGATTAAAGCAAGAAGATCTTGCTTTATATGCTGGAGTTAGTACTAAATTTATTAGTCAACTTGAGAACGGAAAAGAGACTTTAAAATTAGATAAAATAAATCAAGTCTTAGATATTTTTGATGTTGAATTAATACCAACAAAAAAGTACTAAGGGTATGAAATTAAAGAATTTTCTAGAATGAAAAAATGGTTGCAAAAGTCCTATTTTTTTTATCAAAATTTTTTACGTTTCTCGGAATGAAAACCTTACATTTTCCGGAATTAGCTTTTAATATTATTCGATTGTGTTTCTTATTATCAATGATAATTGAATGTATAGATGGTTTTATTGTTAATTGTTTAATTGGTAAATATTTTATTGGCCTGTGCCCTTATCATCATTTGCGTTAATTGTTCATAGATAACGCAACAAGAAAGAAGTTTTCGTTTACGTTCAATTAATAATTCTTATAATGTTTTGCTTCTTAAATATAAAGAATTTTAAGATTTGACAAACCTGCCAGTTTTGAACTCTTTTAATCCATATTGCATGAGTACTAAAATATTTTCGTTAGTCGAAAGGATTTTAGTATGAAAAAGAATAGATTATTATTAGCTCTTTCTTTAGTTGGCTTTTTAACTGGTTGTGGTGCTCCACAAGAAAATACAGAAGGAAAAAACAGCCAAACTGAAGTCGCTAATGGAAAAGATGGAGTAGGTATTAAATCAATTACACTTACAACAAGTGAAGGAAATGTTGATACATATACAATTACATATACGAATAACACTACAACAACATTTAAAGTAACTAATGGTGTTAATGGTGAGCAAGGTATTCAAGGTGAACCAGGAGCTGATGGACATACTCCTGTTATCACAATTGGAGAAAATGGAAATTGGTTTATTGATGGCGTAGATAGTGGCGTTAGCGCAAAAGGTACACAAGGTGAACAAGGCCCAGAAGGCCCACAAGGACCTCAAGGTGATCAAGGGGAACCTGGAAAAGATGGTAATGGTATTAAAGAAATCAAGTTAACCAAAACTGAAGGTAATGTAGATACATATACCATCTATTTTACTGATGGTACAGAAACCACATTCACAGTTACAAATGGTGCTGATGGCGAAGCTGGGATTGACGGTGAACCAGGTGAAGATGGACATACCCCTGAAATCACAATTGGTGAAAACGGAAACTGGTTTATTGATGGAGTAGATACTGGATTCTCAGCAAAAGGCACACAAGGAGAACAAGGTGAACAAGGCCCTCAAGGCGATAAAGGTGAAGCTGGTGAAGATGGCCAAGACGGGAACGGCATTAAAGAAATTAAATTAACTAAAACTGAAGGTAATGTTGATACTTATACTATTTACTTTACAGATGGTAAAACAACAACTTTTGATATAACTAACGGAACAAGTGGAGAAGACGGAAAATCTGCATTTGAAATATTCAAAGAATATAATCCTGATTATAAAGGCACTGAAAAAGATTGGATAAATGACATCATCAACGGTGAATTTAATAAGATTAAAGTTACTTTTGATGCAAATGGCGGAACTATTGATGGCGAAAACACTGTTGAAATTAAACAAGGGCAATCTTTAGGTGATAATCTTCCTGTTCCAACCAAACCTGGGAAAACATTCTTAGGTTGGTATACAGGATGGTCTGTGGCTGATGCAGAAGTTAACAAAATGACTCAAATTCATTCGGATTTAACATTGATTGCTAAATGGGACACGTATGATGTTAAATTCTTGGATAAAGATGGTAATGTGTTTGAGACTAAAATTGTCAATCACGGGGATAAAGTTAGCGCGCCAGAGGATAAACCTTCATCCATTTTTGACTCCTATATTTTTTTAGAGTGGGAATATGATTTTGAAAAAATGATCTACTCCGATTTAGAAATTGAATCTTCTTGGAAGGCAAATGATGATGTTATTTTGACTTTTGGTTCTTATCCACAGTCTGTTGTAAAAGATAACGAGTTAAAAAAGCAACTTAGCAATTTAGAAAATGGACAAGTTTCAGGAAGCATTTTGGAATTTGATTTTAACGATGATGGTAACAAAGAAAAATATTTGTGCCAAAATGTTGAAAACGAGCGTTTGTCGAATGATAACATGAAAATTGAGAAAGGTATAAATTATTTCCTATTTGAACCAATTCGCTGGACTGTTTTGCGCAAGGATGCTTCCGCATATTCATTGGTTACCGAAAGTGTTATCGATGTGCAATATTGGAATACAGAGTTTTATGAATATAAGGACCCTGAAACTTTTGAAGTAGAACAAATTTATAATAATTATGAAAAATCGACTATAAGAAAATGGTTGAATGATGAATTTTTAAATTTGGCATTTAATGATGTTGAGAAAAATACGATTTTAACAACTGAAGTTGATAATAGCCCAACTTCAACAAATAACGAGGAAAATAAATATTGTTGTAATAATACAATTGATAGAGTTTATCTCTTAAGTAAGCAGGAAATCACTTCTGATCCTTTTTCTAATAGTGTAAGTCAAAAAGATCCCAAACGAATAGGCAAAACTACTGATTATGCTAGATGTGTAGCAACAGAAGAAATGTTAATGGATATTGAAACATATGGAAATATAGCGTGGTGGACAAGATCTCCAAGTGCAAAGTTTAATTATAGTTCTACATGTGTGTGGAATATAGGAAGTGTAGGAGAAAGTTTTAACGTTAATTTTCATAGATATGGAGTTAGACCAGCATTAAAGGTTTCTATTTGAGAAGTTTTCATTATAAAGCCTAAGGAATTACTTATTTATTGTTTTAATTGATTTTCTTTTGGAAATATTGTTTGCTTCCTCCTTTACATCCCCCTCTCATTGTTATAAACTTGTATCACTTATCAAGAATCACACAAATATTAAGTGAAAAAGTGTGATAGCAACTCTCTTAAATAGAGTAAGTGCTCCTTAATAGCAAGGTCCCACAAGCCTTGAACGATAAGAGTGGATGAAGAAGATTATAACTCCCACAAACTTGTGGGAGTTTTTTAGTAGAGGAATATATATGGAAGAAAGAATTTTATTTACAAGTGAATCTGTTAGTGAAGGACATCCTGATAAGGTCTGTGACCAAATAAGTGATGCAATACTTGATGCAGTATTAAAAGAAGATAAGGATAGCTTTGTTGCTTGCGAATGTTTTGCAACAACTGATTTCCTTTTAATAGGAGGAGAGATTACAACAAAAGCTAAAGTTGATTATGAAAAAGTAGCTCGTGAAGTTATAAAAGATATTGGCTACGATAAAGACGAACTTGGTTTTAACTATAAGACAGTTAAAATCTTAAACAAGATTAAAACCCAATCTCCTGATATTAGACAAGGCGTATATAATGATGATCCTCTTTTATATGGAGCAGGCGATCAAGGAATTATGTTTGGCTATGCTTCTAATGAATCAGAAGGATATATGCCTCTTGCAATCTGTATTGCTCATAAACTTGTTAGAATTGCAACTCAACTTAGAAAAGAAGGAAAGTTTAAAAGTGCCCGTCCTGATATGAAAAGTGAAGTTACAATAGACTATACAGAGACTAAACCTCGCATCAAAACAATCCTAATGTCCTGCCAACATGATCCAGATTATGATGAAAAAGAATTTAAAGCTTTCATTGAAAATGAAATTATGAAAAAAGTTGCTCTTTCTTTTGATTTAAATACCGACTTTGAAGTTTTAATTAATCTAACTGGTAGATTTGTTCTTGGAGGACCAGCTGGGGATACAGGATTAACAGGAAGAAAGATTATTGTTGATACGTATGGGGGAAGTGCCCGCCATGGAGGTGGCGCGTTTAGTGGCAAAGACCCATCAAAGGTTGATAGAAGTGCAGCCTATCTAGCGCGTTACATCGCAAAAAATTTAGTTGCAGCAGGCGTTGCTGATAGACTTGAAGTTCAACTTTCTTACGCAATAGGCAAGGCTGAGCCTTTATCAGTTTCAATATCAACTTTTAAAACGTCTCACTATAGTGATGCTAAAATTTTAGAAATTATAAGAAAAGTATTTGATACGAGACCTGGCGCTATAATTAAAAATTTCTCTTTAAAAGAACCATCGTTTAAATATAAAGATATTTCTAATTATGGACATTTTGGTAGACCAGATTTAGATTTACCTTGGGAAAAACTTGATAAAGTAGACGAAATTAAATCTCTTTTAAAGTAAAAACCTTTCAAAAATAGGATATTTTATTAAAAAATTGCGAGTATATATCATTCGCAATTTTTTAATAAAACGAATATAATAGTTTCTAGAGGTTAATATATGAATAAATATATGAAAGAGGCTATTAAAGAAGCCAAGAAAGGTATTTTAAGTGACCATGGAGGTCCTTTTGGTTCAGTAATAGTAAAAGATAATAAGATTATTGCTAGAGCTCATAATGAAGTTATTAAAAGCCAAGATCCAACGTGTCATGGAGAGATGCAAGCGATAAGAAAAGCATGTAAAAAATTAAAAACTTTTGATTTATCAGGTTGTGAACTTTATACAACAGGTGAGCCTTGTCCAATGTGTCTAGGGGCAATTTTATGGGCAAGAATTGATAAAGTCTATTATGGATCAAATGTTATAGATACTAAAAAGATTGGATTTGATGATTTAGAGTTTTATGAAAAACTTAAAAACAAAGATGAGTTTTTAGTTGAGTTAGATAGAGATGCTTGCTTAAAACTCTATGAAGAATATATGGCTTTAGAAAAGAAGTCGGAGTATTAAATTAGTCTTAGTAATTTAGTAATTATTCTATAAGTTGGTTTTCATTTTTTATCTTAATATATAATGAAATTAGAAGTTGGGGAGTAATTTATGAAGAAAGCTATACTAATTCCATTTTTAGTTTCGTTATCTCTTTTTCTTGCGGAGAAGAACCAATTTATTTCGAAACAAAAGAGATAAGTGTTAAATTTCGCTTATATAATGAAATACAAGAACCCGGTAATCCTCGTTATAAAGAGTATCGTTTTGAAATCGATGAAGATTTAAAAGAAAGAATTAATGAACATTATAATGATGTTGTTAATGATAAAGGTGAAAAAGAAGAAGATCTTTATGTTGGAGATGAAAGTATAGGAGATTTTGTTGTTAGTTTAAAAAACGAAGACAAATCAGTTTTCATTAAATTTCAAAAGGATAATTATAGAATTGAATATAGTGTTTATGAAGATGAAGACAATAAAAAACAATATCTTAAAGAAGTCTCTGACAATGCTTTAAACATTTGGAATAATGCTATTTATAACCAACTTGAAGATTATTTAGCTGACGCACCTTTTGAATATAATAACGGAGGACATTGACATTTCTAAATAGTAAGAATATTTTTAAATTTCTTTTGTTAATCTAACGTCTATAGAACTCGCTTCTATATGCGTTTTCTTTTTTGATATTCAGAGAATATCACTAAAACATTAAATTAAACTCACTTAAAATAACCACGATACCTATCGCTAAAATTTATTATATCTATATTCAAAAGTGAGTTTTCATACTATAATTAAAGTATAAATAAACATAAAGGAGATAATAATTATGAAGTATCAAATTATTGGCAAAAACATTGAAGTAACAGAGGGTATTTCTGCTGCTTTAACTAAAAAATTATCCAAGATGGACAAATACTTCAAAAATGACGATGAAGTAAGTTGTAGGGCTGTTGTAAGAAGCTACAAAAAAGGCGAAGCAAAAGTTGAAATTACAATTTTTACAAAAGACACAACCTTTAGAGCTGAAGTAAAAACTAATGATTTATATGCTGCTTTCGACCTTGCAATTGATAAGCTTCAAGGTCAAATGAGAAAGCTTAAAACTAAATTAAGAAACCGTTATGACCGTGCTGGAATTGGTAAAGCTCTTGTCTTTGAAGAAATTCAAGATGAAGTCGAAAAAGAAGAAGAGGGAAGTGTTGTTAGAACTAAGGTCTTAGACCTTAAACCAATCTCCGCTGAAGAAGCAGTTCTTGAAATGGAAGCTATTGGACATGATTTCTATTTATATCTTGATACTGATGATGAGAAAATCAGTGTTGTATATAAAAGAGAAGATGGAGGTTATGGTTTACTCCAAGCTTCAAATAAGATCGATATTAAATAGTTATAATTAAAAAAGAGAGATATTTCAGGCGACCAAGAGGTCGCCTGATTTTTTATGATTGTTTTTGTTTTAGAGTCGTTTAATAAGTCTCCATTATTTATGACATACCTATATTTAATCCTTTGATGTTGAACATTTGATTTAATTTCCCTATTAAGTTTTTAATGCTTCAACGATGTTATTTTAAAAAAACTTTAGTTTTGCGACCTTTCTAAGTGAATTTATTGGTTGTTTAATTACATTTACATTGAGTTTAATTCATAATTAAATCAATTAATTCTTTTTATTATGTTAGTTTTTATCATTTTGCACTAAGCTTCTTAAGAAATTGAAAATTAAAAGTCTATAATATTAAAGGATTAAGGAGACTTTATTATGCGTAAAAGAAGATTACTTTTAGCTCTTGCTTTAGTTGGCGTTTTAACAGGGTGCGGAGCACCACAAGAAAATGCGGAGAATAATAAGAATAATCAAAACACTCAGACAGAACCTAGTAATGGAAAAGATGGAGTTGGAATTGTTTCAATAAATATTACATCTACTGAAGGTAATTCTGATATCTATACAATTACATATACTGATGGAAGTACATCTAATTTTAAAGTTACAAATGGAAAAGATGGCGCACAAGGTATCCAAGGGGAGCCTGGTGAAGATGGGCGTACTCCTGTTATTTCTATTGGAGAAAATGGAAACTGGATTATTGATGGCGTTGATACTGGGTTTAGTGCTCAAGGAGAAAAAGGCGAAACTGGAAATGGGATTGAACTCATTGAAAAAGATAAAAGTGAAGGAAATGTTGATACTTATATAATTTATTTCACTGATGGCACAACAAGTTCCTTCACTGTTACAAATGGTGAAAATGGCGAACAAGGTATACAAGGAGAACCAGGTAAAGATGGACATACTCCAGTAATCACTATTGGATATAATGGAAACTGGTTTATCGATGGAGAAGATACGGGAGTTTCTGCTAAAGGCCCTGAGGGCGAAAAAGGTGATCAAGGTGAAGCAGGTAAAGGAATTTATAATATTGTTAAAGATCACACAAATGGAAACGTTGATACATATATTATTTATTTTACTGATGGAAGTCATATTTCTTTTGACATAACTAATGGGGAAAATGGAGAAGATGGCCACTCTGCTTTTGAAATATTTAAAGAATATTATCCTGAATATGAAGGAAGTGAAAAAGAGTGGATTGAAGATATAATTAACGGCAAGTTTAATAAAGTTACTGTTACTTTTGATTTAAATGGTGGAATTTATGAAGGAGAAGAAAAAATTCAAATTCTTAAAGGTCAATCAATCGGAGACAATTTGCCAGTTCCAGAGAAAAAAGGGAAAAAATTTTTAGGTTGGTATACTGGATGGACTCCAAATGATGTTCAGGTAACTAAACTTACCCCTATAAATTCCGATATTACTTTAGTTGCTAAATGGGACAGCTATGATATTAAATTTTTAGATAGAGATGAAGAAGTTTTTTTCGAAACTACTATAAATCATGGTGAAAAGCTTGCAAAACCTAGCTCAAATCCAGAAAGTTTAGGTGATGCTTACACTTTCATTAAATGGAATTATGATTTTGATGATCCTGTTTATAGCGATTTAAATATTTCATCGGTTTGGACAACAAATGATGAAGTTATTATGACTTTTGGAACCTATCCGCAATCGGTTGTCAGTGACAAAGAATTAAAAGAAAAACTTTCTTCTTTAGAAAACGCTGATATAGAAGGAACAGTATTGAAATATGATTCTGATAATGATGGTGAAAAAGAAAGATATATGGTCGCAAGAGGCGGCAGTGATGATATTATCGCTGACGATGGAAGCGTAATTGAATACGGCATAAATTACTTTAAATATGAACCAATAGAGTGGCGTATTTTGAGAAAAAGTACTGAAGAGTATTTTCTTGTTTCACACAAAGTGATTGATTTTCAAGTTTTTGAAAAAGATGGATATGTTTATGAGGATCAAGAAACACATTTAAGTGAACATATAAAAAATGATTACTCAAAGTCTGATATAAGAGAATGGCTTAATAATGTCTTTCTAGTCAATGCCTTTTCTTACAGTGAACAAGAAAGAATTTTGATCACAAATGTTGAAAATAACCAGGATTTGTCGACAGATGAAAAAAATGGTTATGTATATGAAAACACAGAGGACAAAGTATTTTTACTTAGTAAAAAAGACGTTGAAACATACAGCTTTTCATCTGATTCAGAATTGAAAAAAGAAGATAGGGTTGCTAGAGCAACCGATTATTCAAAAATTTTAAGCAGTGGTGGAATGTCAATAGATGATGGTTCGTATGGTAACTGTGATTGGCGGACTAGGACGCCTAGACCTTCAAATTTAGGCTATGATTTTACTTATTACGTTTTTCAAGACGGCGGAGTCCTCTATAATGACACAGACATTAAAAAGGGTGTCCGCCCAGCCATTCGAATTGAACCCTAATAATTTCATAAAGGACTTATAAAAGAATATAATTTTAACGATTTAAGGATACTTATTATGCGTAAAAGAAGATTACTTTTAGCTCTTGCTTTAGTTGGCGTTTTAACAGGGTGCGGAGTACCACAAGAAAATGCGGAGAATAATAAGAATAATCAAAACACTCAGACAGAACCTAGTAATGGAAAAGATGGCTGCTATTTAAAATATTATTTAGTATTTTAATTTATGGATATTTAACTTTCGTTTTTAAAAAAAGACGCAGATTTGCATTGTTTTTGATGAATTAAGGTACCAAAAGTTAATTTCCTTAGTATAAAATTTAAGATTTAAGAGATGGAAGATTGTCATAAACAAATTCCTTTAAAATTTATTCTTAATATTGAGAGATGTTTTTTGTTTCACCAACACAACCTGACACCATTCAAGCGATATTGTAATTTGACACTCTAGCCTTTAAAATTATGTTATGCAAAAAATTATCGCAACTGATTTAGATGGAACACTTTTTTATCCAAAAGACACTAAAGAAATGATTTCTAAACCAAATTTATTTTTCTTACAGAATTTTATAGATAAAGGCGGTGAAGCAATTTTAATTAGTGGTAGAAGTGATGCTTATTGTCGTAAGACTATCAAAAAGATTGATAGACCTTGCGCAGCAATCTCTTATAACGGAGCTTGTATTTTTGATGGTGAAAAGATGATTTATCAAAACGCCATTAAAAACTCTGAAGCTAAAGCAATCATTGATGAAATTTATAAAACTTATAAGAATCATGGTGTTTTCTTAATGACAGAAAATGGCTTATCAATTCATCTTGTTTATAAAAGTAAACTTATTAGATATGGCTTTAGACTATATTACAAAACACAAGGTATCTATACTGAAAATCTTTTGCCTTACGAAGATCAATATGAAAAAGAATTAAATGAAGGCAAGATTTTTAAGATTATGATTTATTTTGGTCTTGGAAAAAGAATGCAAAATAAAGCAAAGCAAGCTAATACGATTTTAAGAAATACTTATGATAATGTTGAATGCAATTGGAGCAGAAACGTTATCGAAATCACTGCAAAAGACTGCTCAAAAGCAAAAGCTTTAAAATATTTACTTGAAAGTCAAGATGCTCTTGATAAAGAAGTTTATGTTGTCGGAGATAGTGGAAACGACATTTCACTTTTTAAAGCTTTTCCTAAAAATTCATTTTGTATGGGCCACGCCCCTGACGCCGTGAAAAAATATGCAAAATATACAATAGATAAATTCGAAGATTTATCTAGATATATTTTCGAAAAATAGTAAAATAGTTAAAGACAAAAAGGAGATATATATGGAAACTATTAGTAGAGTTATTGTTTCTTTAGTTTATTACAATTCATTAGTTAGAGACACTCTCGAATATACCTTAAATCGTCCTAATGGATATGATGTAAAGTATTATGATTACAAAAGAAATGGAATTGTAAACGAAATCAAACTCAACACCCCTCTTAAAGCATTCTTAGATCAAAATGGTGAAAAAGGTGATGAGTTAAGAAAGAAACTTGAACAATATGGTGAAGATTTTTATAGCGATACATCAACTGTAATTAAAAAAGCTAGTGATGGATTAAGAGTTGACCATGCTCAAAACGTTAAGATTTTTGAATCAACAATCCCACTTCATGAAGAAATAAATGCTGTTATTAGATTGCACGTTGATTTTGCTCGTAAAAATAACACTTTAAAAGATAAGATTGTCAATCTTGTTGCAGCTGATGAAAGATTTTATAGAGCGGTTGCTTTGCTTTCATTAAATGGAGAAATCGATCGTCAATTTGCTGAATTCAATAAAGCAATGAGAGAATCAAAAGGCGAACCAACTCCAGCTTCAAACTTCATTCAAAACGATTTAAATACTCTTGTTAGATGTTTAGCTACTGTTAGACAAGGTGCAACATGTAATGATGAACTTTATACAGATGCATTAGATGCTGTTTTCCATAGCGTAGAAATGATGAATGGAAAAAGAGCTGTTCCAAAAGGAAAAACATTTGCTGATGTCTTCAATGAAGCAAACATTAAAATTGGTGCTTTTGTAAGAGATAGTGAAGCTCAATGGAGAGCAAACTATCAACCACTTTTAAATGAACTTGTTGCTGATAACCAAAAAGCAAGAGAAGCTCAAGCTCAAGCAAATAACACTGAAGCAAAGTAATTTAAAGGATTAAAATGAGTAAAGAAAAAATTACTAATAAAGAAAAGAAGAGTAAAAGCGTTCTTAAAGTTTTTACACCAAAGCAACTCTTTTGGTTTATTCTTGGAGTTTTGATTACAGTAAATGCAGTAATTTTCTTAGTCCTTGGATTAATCAATGATTATGCTAATCTTGCATTCTCTCCATTTGAAGCTGCAAATGAAGGAATGAAAGCAGCACTTGGTGGCATTGATTTTAAATGGTTTGGCGTAATTACTTTAATCTTAGGGACAATTATTTATTCGCTTGCTTTATCTTTCTCTGCTAAATCAGCTGAAAGAGAAAAAGAAAGAGAAGAAAGAAGAAAACAACGTAGATTCTTCTCAAATATTGATGGAGAAAAAGTTGTTGCAAGTTTTAACACATCAACTTCTGAAGGAACAAATCCTTTACCTCCTGAGAGTAAATAAAAATTAAATCTTTTAAAATTAACTGCTAGTTTCTTCTAGCAGTTTTTTATTAAAAGTAAGCTTAATTTTAAAAAACCTTGCAAATCTGAGGTATTTTAAAAACAATATTAAAATTATTTTTCTAAAACAAGCGTTACAAAACTAAAAAAAACAAATAAAAAAACGACCGAAGTCGTTAGTTGTCAATCTGGCGGAGAAAAGGGGATTTGAACCCCTGCTTCCTTTTACAGAACTATGAGCTTTCCAAGCCCACCCCTTCAGCCTCTTGGGTATTTCTCCGTGCGGATAGTATTTTATCATTAACTAAGAGGATTTGTCATTAATTTTTTATGAAAGAATTTCTAATCACAAAAGAAAACGCTAATCAAAGAGCTGATAAGTTTATAAAGAAGTATCTTAACGAAGCTCCTTTATCTTTTATATACAAAACTTTTAGAAAAAAAGATATCAAAGTTAATAATAAGTGGATCAAGGAAAACTATATTTTAAAAGAAGGGGATGTTTTAAAAGTTTATATAAGTGATAAAAAAATCGCTGAATTTAATAAACCTATAGATATTAGTGAAATCAAAACTAAAGTAAATTTAGATATTGTTTATGAAGATGAAAACATTTTAATTGTAAACAAAAGAAAAGGCATATTAATTCATGGGGATATGAACGAAAAAAGAAGAACTTTATCTAACGAAGTTTTAACTTATCTATATCAAAAAGGGGAATTTAAAAATGATGGGAAATCTTTTATTCCTTCTCCAGTTCATAGATTGGATAGAAATACATCAGGCCTAGTTATATTTGCTAAAAACTTATTTTCTTCTCAAGTTATGCTTGAACTTTTAAAGGATCACGAAAATATTTTAAAAACCTATCTTGTTTTAAGTTTTAATAAAGCCAAGGAAGAAGAAGGCATGATTGACCTTCCTTTAATTAAAGACGAGAAAAATGGCTTTGTTAAAGTTGGAAGTATAGATAGCGGAGCAAAAAGCGCTAAAACGCTTTTTAAAGTAATTGATGAAAACGAATCCTATACTTTATTTAAAGCAAGCTTAATAACTGGAAGGACCCATCAATTAAGAGTTCATTTTGCTTCAATTGGTTGTCCTATAGTTGGGGATGAAAAATATGGTGACTTTTCAAAGAATAAATCTTTTGAAAAAGAATTTAACTATCGAACACAGTTTTTAATTGCTTATAAAATTTCTTTTAAAGAAGTTACAGGCGAACTTTCTTATTTATCAAACAAGACTTTTAAAGCTAATATTTCCGAGAAAGAATTAAAGATATTAAAAGAACTTGGCTTAAAAGTTAAAGATATATAAACCCATATAAAATTGTTAATTTCTCTGCAGAAATTAGGTTTTTTGTCTAGAAACTAGATAAATATAAGCATGAAAAAATTTTTAATCATAACCTTAGTTTTGCATTATAACTTTAGTAAAGTTAGGAAACGAGTTTAAAGTTATGTTTTGCGACTCACAAATAAAATTGTAATAAATTCGCTATAAAATTTTCTATAGTAGGCATTAAAAAAAGCGATATTTATCGCTTTTTTTAATCCTCAACTGTTAAAGATAAGCTATTTTAAGTCCTACTTTCTAAACTCGTATAAAACGCTGTCTTTATTTTTCTTGATTATAGAAAGTATAGCTATTGATAAACCAACAATAGCAGCATCAAATAAACCAAAGAAAATAGTTCCGCCTTGAGCCGAGTTAATACTTCCAGAATAATTACCTGATTCAAGAGCAAGGAAGATGATTGAAATTATTGTTAAGCTACTAATTGTAACTAATGCAATATTAAATCCTTTTATTTTCTTTGGAACAAATAGTGCAATAAGTGGCAATATAAAATTAGTAAGTGATAACAAAATTATTACAAATGGCATAACTAAAGTTACATTTGATAGCATTGTGATTGACTCAAAAAGATTGTAATAGTAATGAACGGAAAAGTTTCCTGAAGGATATAGAGTTGCTTCAAAAAATGGAGCAAATAAGATCCAGAAAGAAATGAAAGCGATGAGGACTTCAATCATCACTAAAAGTTTATTTAAAGTAAGTGTATAAATTACTTTTGTTTTTGCTTTAGGAGCTGTTTCGTTTCCTGAAGATGTATTTGCTTCATTTATTTCATCAACCTTTTCTTGAATTTTTATTTCTTTTTCGACAAACTCATTAATATCTTCATTTAAAAGATAATCAATAGAACAATTAAAGATTTGACTTATTCTAATTATCTTTTCTGTTTCAGGATAAGCTAAATTACTTTCCCATTTTGATACTGATTGACGAGAAACTTTTAATAAACTCGCTAGTTGATCTTGGGTTAAGTTATTTTCTTTCCTTAACTTTGCAATTTTATCTCCGGTTTTCATAATTTTTTATCTTCTTTCGATTTTAATTTTAGTTCCTAGGGAAATAAGTGACAACCATGTTTGAGTTTATTTTTGTAAACTTACGGTTGCAACTAAGAAATTTTAAGTAAATTTTTAAGGCTTTTTTGGTTTTTACTAATTTTCATAAGTTTAATCTTAATTTTTACAAAAATCTCAATAGAATTTTACATCGAAAAAATATATTTAAATTTTTTAACTTTACTATCGAAAATGATAGAATATGGGTGAAATTTTGAGGGAATGAAATATAGGTGAAGAATATGGAAAATGTTGCACAAAAAAATTACGAAAAATGGTTAACTAGCGAATGTGTTTCAGAAAGTGATAAAGAAACATTAAGAGCTATGTCGAGTGCTGATATTGATGATGCTTTTTTCCAAAACATTAAATTTGGTACTGCAGGTATGAGAGGGGTACTTGGTCCAGGAACAAACCGTATCAACTCTTTTACAATTAGAAAAGCTTGTGTTGGCTTTGGACTTTATCTTTTAAAGCATTATCCATTTCCTCAAAGCTGCGTTATCTCTCACGATAACAGATATTTTTCTAGAGAATTTACTTTAGAGAGTGCTGAAATCTTAAATAAGATGGGCATTAATACTTTCATCTTTGATTCATTAAGACCAACTCCAGAATTAAGCTATGCAGTTAGAGCTAAGAAAGCAAGTGGTGGCATTATGATCACAGCAAGTCACAATCCAAAAAGTGACAATGGCTTTAAAGTTTATGATGAATTTGGTTGCCAACTTGTTCCAGAAAAAATTAAAGATTTATTAGATATTATTGCAGGGCTTGGAGATGAACTTACTCTTGTTGTTCCTGAAGCTGATAAAAAGGGAGAAAACTTCATTCTTCCTAAATCAATTGATGATAACTATGTTGATTTATGTAAATCAGTTCAAGTTAATCCAGATTTAGATAAAAAAGATTTCAAGATTGTTTATACTCCAAATCATGGAACAAGCTATGTTAATGCGATGAGAGTCTTCCATGAATGTGGATATGAAGTTTATCCAGTTTTATTGCAATGTAATCCAGATCCAGCCTTTAGTGGAACACTTTCTCCAAATCCAGAAGATCCAAGAAGTTATATTGAACCAATTAAACTTGCTAAAAAAGTTGATGCCGATATTATCTGTATGACTGATCCTGATGGAGATAGAGTAGGACTTGCTTGTAAAGATGGGAAAGGTGATTACATCTTAATTACAGGAAATGAAGGCGCAGCAATCTTACTTGATTACATTATTAAAGAAAGAAAAAGAAAAGATGAAATGCCAAGCGATCCTGTTGTTTATAACACAGTTGTTTCTTCAGCACTTGGAAGAGAAATTTGTGATCACTATGGCGTTAAATGTGAATCTTTCTTAACTGGTTTTAAATTTATTGGCGATAGAATCCATCATTATGAAGTTAATGGTGGTCCACAATTTATCTTTGGTTATGAAGAAAGTTATGGCTGCTTAATTAAACCTTTTGTTAGAGATAAAGATGGAATTCAAGCAATTCTTTTATATTGCGAAGCCGCTTTACGGTATAAGAAACATGGTTTAACTCTTTATGAAGCATATGAAAAGTTAGGCGAAACTTATGGCCAACATAAGGCTAAACTTTATAACATTTACTTTAAAGGAAGTAGTGGCCAAGAAGAGATGAACGCCATCATGAAAGGTCTTGAATCAAACCCATTTAAAGAGTTGTGTTGTTATAAAGTTAAAGTTATTGAAAACTACTTTAACTTAACAAGATACAATTTAGATACTAAAGAATCTTCAACAATTGAAAACTTACCACACGGCGATTTAATTAAATTTATCTTTGAAGATAGAAGTTCAATCTGTGTGAGACCAAGTGGCACTGAACCAAAATGTAAGTTCTATATTGAAGTAGTTGATGAAACTTTAACTAAAGCTGATGAAAGATGCGATAAGTTCTATAAAGAGCTTCTCGCTGTCTTAAAAATCGAAAAATAATTAAGTTTTGCAAAGATATTTAAAAAACCGGGAGGAATTTCTCGGTTTTTTAAGTGTTGAAAACTAATTAGCAATTTAATACTAATGAGATAATTTAATTTTTTTATTGTAATTGATAACACAAAGTTTGAAGAAAATTTACTTTTCTATCTCCATCCTCTGGAATTGTATTTTCTGACAAAAATGTCTATATTTTTAATAGTTATTTTGGAGGGAGAAAAGTTTCTTTTCTTAAGTTATATGAAAAAAATTAATACCAATTTATTGTTACTTTGTGTCAGCAGTGTTCTAGGTTTAAGCTCTATTGCACTTTCTAGTACAGCTATTGCTTTAAGCACTCAAGTAAGTGCGGAAAAGGGAGAGACGGGAGAGCAAGGTCCACAAGGCGAACAAGGCCTTCAGGGTGAACAAGGAGAAAAAGGCGATAAAGGCGAGACAGGCGAACAAGGCCTTCAGGGTGAACAAGGAGAAAAAGGCGATAAAGGAGATACAGGTGAACAAGGTCCTCAAGGGGAACCTGGAAAAGATGGTAATGGCATTGAAAGCATAGAATTAACAAATTCATCTGAAGGCGTAGATATGGAAAAGATGGTGCTCAAGGAATTCAAGGTGAAAAGGGCGAAAAAGGTGATGCCACAGAAGTAAAAGTTGGTGACAACGGCAATTGGTTCATCGATGGCGTTGATAGTGGAGTAAAAGCCGAAGGAGTTCCTGGCGATACTCCATATATTGGTTCTAATGGAAATTGGTACATTAATGATGTGGATACAGGAGTTCCTGCACAAGGCCCAAAAGGCGACAAAGGTGATACTGGTATAGATGGTGAAGACGGATTAACTCCTCATATAGGTGAAAACGGAAATTGGTGGATTGGAGAAACAGACACCGAAATTCCTGCTACTGGCCCAAAAGGAGATACAGGTGAACAAGGTCCTCAAGGGGAACCTGGAAAAGATGGTAATGGCATTGAAAGCATAGAATTAACAAATTCATCTGAAGGCGTAGATATGGCACAAAAACGACATTTACTGTTACAAATGGAAAAGATGGTATTTCAATTACAGGAACAGAAATTGATGAAAACGGACATTTAATTGTTAGTTTTTCTGATGGCAAAAAAGTAGATGTCGGTGAGATAGTGGATAAGACTCCTGATAAACATTTAGTTACTTTACATTTAGAAGATGATAAGATTTTTACTCAAGAAGTTTATGATGGTGAAAAAATAATTTTACCAAATGATGGGGAATTTGCGGGATATATTATTAAAAACTGGCATTTTGCTTCTTTAGATGGTGATATCTGGTCAATAAATATAAACCGAGTTTATGAAGATATTGATTTATATGCTGAGTTTGAATATGAGACATATAATGTTACTTTCTTTGATGGAAGTTTCGGAAATGAAGTTGCAAATCATACCTTTACTTATAATCAACCATATGTTTTGCCATCAATTAGCGAAAAAGGATACGAATTAAAAGGTTGGCAAACAGAAGATGGAACTTTGATTCCTAATAGTAGTATTTGGAATTTTAATGATGTCACTGAGCTATATGCTCTTTGGGATTCAGAAAAGTATACAATTACTTTAAATCCGAATGGAGGAACAGTTAGCCAAGAAACAGTTTCTGTTACATATAATAATGATTATGAATTTCCTATACCTGAAAGAGATGGTTACACTTTCTTAGGATGGTATGACTATCAAGATAATTTTATAAGCGTTAAATCAGTATGGAATTACTCTGTCGAAGATTTAGTGTTAACCGCTAAACGGTCTAGTCAAGAAAGATTATTTGTATTAGATGCTGGTCGTGGGCAGTTCGATGATCCTACTTATTCTGGTAATCGAGCTGAAATAACAATAGAAGAATTGGGACTTTATAATTTACCATCTGCTTACTTTAACCCTTACCAAACTGCTTATGGTATATATCTAAAAAATTGGCTTTTAAACGGCGAAGCAATACCAATGAGTGGCGATGAGTTCAGGTATGCTGAAAGAGGGTACATGGTTGCCGATTATGAAACATATACTGAAAGCAATAACGACTATTATCTTGAAGATTTTGGCGAAGGTTATTTAGTAACTGGTAGGAATACACTTAAATCAGAGCCTAAAGTTGTGAATAATCTTCCTCAAACTTATAATGGAAGACCAGTTATAGGATTAAGTTCTGAAGTATTTGCTTATTGTACATCATTAACAAGCGTGATAATACCGGAAGGATATACTGAAATTGGTTCAGGATGTTTTTGCTTATGTGAAAACTTAAATGCAATTAAACTTCCAAGAAGTCTTTTAACTATTGGTGATGGTGCTTTCGTAGATTCGGGTATATCCAGGATTAATTTACCGGATGGTCTCACTACTATAGGTTCAAGTGCTTTTTCTTTATGCTTTCTTGACGAATTTATTATGCCAGATTCTGTTACAGATGTTGGTAGTAATTGCTTTTCAAACGGAGGTGTCACTGGAAATTTAAAAATATCCAATAATCTAGCGAAAATTCCTGACAGCTTTTTGGAGTATGGACATTTTGAATCTATTGAGGGCGGTATTAATGTACAGGAAATAGGCGAAGCCGCTTTTAGTTATTCCGGTAGTAATTTCGAATTCAATTTACAAACTTTGTGGCCAAAAGTAAGTAAAATAGGAAATTATGCTTTCCGAAGTGCCAGTCTTGGAAGCGTTTCATTAAATAAAAATCTTCGTGAGATTGGGGAAGGTAGTTTTCATACATTCTCATCTGATTCAGATTTAATTTTATACGACAAAGTAAACTCACTTGGTTACGAGGTTTTCTCAAACGCCAATTTAAATTCAATTACTATTTTATCTGATTTGAGTGAAATACCAAATGGCACCTTTAAATCTGCCAATATAAACTCTATAAATCTTTTTGGCGAAATTAATGGTCTAGGAGGATTTAGTTTTGAAACTTCAACTTTTGAAACTTTAGTCTTCCCGGATTCTTTGAAATATATAGGCAACCTAGCGTTTAACAATTGTCAATCACTAAAAGAAATTATATTGCCGGAAACCGTTATTTCAATTGATGATAGCGCGTTTATTGGTTGTACTAACTTAACTAAGGTTGATATTTCAAAAACTAAAGTTGATTTACTGTGGAACACTTTTAGCGGTTGTAGTAATTTGGTTAATGTAAAATTGCCACAAACATTGAAAACACTTTGGCCTTATACGTTTGCAGATAATTCTAAATTAGAAAATATCGTATTACCAAATGGTTTAGAGGAAATAGGCGAATACTGTTTCGAAGGTTGTGAAAGTCTAAAAACCATTTATATTCCAAAAAGTGTAACTAGAATTGGTGGTTATGCTTTCTCTGGTTGCACAAATTTAACAATATGGTGTGCAGTTGACACAAGACCAGAAGGATACGATACCATGTGGTTTGGAGATGCACAAAAAGTTATCTATGGTAAGGAAGAATAGCTGTATTATTCGCATGTATATTGCTAAAAATAACTATATTGACAATTATATTTATGATTTTAAGGTAGAAATTATCTGAGTATTTAAAGAGATTAATTCTTCAAAAACTTATCCAACGCCTTTATAACGCCATCTTCATTATTAGTAAATTCTGTTACATAGCGAGCAAGTTTCCTTAAATGGAGATGGCCGTTTTTCATAACGAAACTATTTTCAAAATCTCTTAACATTTCAATATCGTTATTAGCGTCCCCAAAAACAATAACTTCGTTTTTTGTAAAGCCATAATGAGCACTAACTTCGCTTATTGCCCTTGCTTTGGAGATGTTATCTTCGTATATTTCTCCATACATATCCCCATCCCAATATCTAACTTTGATATCTTTAAAAGTTGATTCAACAAGCACTTTCATTTTTGCTCTTAATTCAAGATCATTATCAATCTTAAAAACAAAAGTAAGAACGTCTTCCTTGATATTTTTATCAAGTGGTCCAGATACAATTTCAAGATCATCTTTTTCAAAAAAATCAAAGAGAAATGGGTCATCTTGATCGATGTAAATTTTATAGATGTTTTCACTCATTACAGAATGAACAAATTTTGGAACTATTAAAGAATATAGGGCTTTTGCAGTGTTTTTTGATATAACATGCCTTGTTTCATACTTATTATTGTCATCAAAATTCATTGAAAGATGCCCGTTATAAGTAATAACAGGAGAAGTTTTAAGTCCAATATCTTTATAATATTTTTTAACGCTTCTTAAGGCTCTGCCTGAAGTTAAAACAACTTTATGGCCATCATCTTCAAGCTTTCTAAGATATTCTTTTGAAGTTTCTGAAATTGTTTTATCGTCTTGAAGAAGAGTTCCATCAAGATCAATACAAATGAAATATTTTTTATTCATGGACATATAAACCAACTGTTTTCTTAATTTTTGTGAGTGTCTTATTTGCGACTTTACGAGCTCTTTCCTTTCCAATATTTAAAACTTCATTAATTGTGTTGTTATTTAAGAAAGCTTTATATCTTTCTTGGAAAGGTATGATTTCTTCTAAAACTTTATCGGCTACAATCTTTTTAAATTCACCATATTGATGAATATCTTTAAATTTAGTTTGAGCTTCTTCGATAGAAATATCACTTAAAGCAGCATAGATTTGGAGTAAATTAGAGATACCAGGTTTATTAACTGGGTCATAAATTATGTCGCTACCTGTATCAGTTACAGCCGACATAATCTTTTTTCTAATGATATTTGGTTCATCTTTTAAGAAGATATCGCCTTTTGGATCACTCTTTGACATTTTCTTAGTTGGGTCGCTTAAAGACATAATTCTTGCGCCAACTTTAGGAGTAATTGCTTTAGGCATAACAAAAACTTCTTTGTTATAACGAGTATTAAATCTATGAACAAGGTCACGAGTTAATTCGACGTGTTGTTGTTGGTCTTCACCAACTGGAACAACGTCAGCATTATAAAGTAAAATATCAGCTGCCATTAAAACAGGATAAGCAAAAAGACCAACGCCAATTGCTTCGTGATTAAGTTTAGCAGATTTATCTTTAAACTGAGTCATACGGGAAAGTTCACCCATATAAAGATAGTTAATTAAAATTGAATTAAGTTCAGAGTGAGCAGAAACATCACTTTGTAAAAAGATTGTTGTCTTATTAATATCAAGTCCACTAGCTAAATAAAAAGCAACAATGTCTTTAGTGTTTGATCTTAAAAAAGCAGGATCTATAGGAAGAGTAAGAGCGTGTAAGTCAGCAATGAAAACGTAGTTTTCATATTCATCTTGATATTTTTTAAATTCTCTTAAAGCCCCAATATAATTTCCTAATGTTAAATTACCTGTAGGTTTAATTCCACTTATTGACCTTTTCATAATCTCACCTCGCTTAATTATTATAGACAATATTAAGGATTTTACATTGAAAAAAGGAAAAAAGAGAAAATTTTTTTCTGAAAATGTCGCTTAAAAAGTGAATGAAGTGCTTTATTATGATATTATTTTTTCGGAGCAAAAACGCTATGGATATTAAATTTTATAACTCATTAAGTGGAAAAGTAGAATTATTTAAACCTATTAAAGAAAACGAGGTTTCAATCTATGTTTGTGGACCAACAGTTTATAACCATCCTCATATTGGAAACATGCGTCCAGTTGTCTTTTTTGATACTTTCAGAAAATTTTTAGAAAGAGTTGGCTACACTGTAAAATTTGTTTCAAATTATACAGATGTCGATGACAAAATTATTAAAAAAGCTATTGAAGAACATAAAAGCGAAAAAGACATTACAGACTATTTTATTTCTGAATATGAAAAGTGTTTAGATGCTTTTAATGTTTCAAAAGCTTATGAAAATCCTCGTGTTACAGAATATATTCCTTCAATTATTAATTACATTGATGGTCTTGTTAAAAAAGAAGCTGCGTATGTAAATGATGGGGAAGTATTTTTTGACGTTACAAAAGATAAAAGCTATGGATGTTTATCTAAGATAAACGTTGATGATTTAATAAGTGGCGCTCGTATTGAACAAAATTCAAAGAAAAAATCGCCTCTTGATTTCTTACTTTGGAAAGAAACAGAAGAAGGAATTAAATGGAGTTCTCCATGGTGCGATGGACGTCCTGGATGGCACACGGAGTGCTGCGTTATGATTGATACAATCTTTAAAGGAATGATTGATATTCATGGTGGTGGATTTGATTTAAAATTCCCACATCATGAAAATGAAATTGCTCAAGCTGAAGCTATGCATAACGATAAAATCGCAAATTATTGGCTCCATACAGGCATGATGGATATTAAAGGCGAAAAGATGTCGAAGTCTTTAGGAAACGTTATTTTAGCAAAAGATGCCATCAAAGAATATGGCGCTGATACTATTAGACTTTTACTTTTAAATTGCGGATATAGAACAACTTTAAATTTCAGTGATGATACTATTAAAGATTGCGCTTCAATCTTACAAAAATTCAGTTGTGTTTATAAGCAGCTCAATCTTTTATTAAATGTAAATAACCTTGAATTAAATGGAAAAACCTCTAAAACTCAAGTATTTTTAGAAGATTTAGCAAATGATATTAATATTCCAAACGCGATTACAGACCTTTTAGATATCATCAAAGAAGCTAATGTTGAGTTAAGAAAGAAAGATAAAAATTTCGATATTTTAAAAGAAGATTTCTATGCATTAACTGAAATGTCTTATATTCTTGGACTTCATTATGAACCTAAAAAGATGTCAGAAAATGAGCTTAATCTTTATAAAGAATATCTTGAGGCAAAAGCAAATAAAGACTTTGCTAAGTCAGATGAATTAAGAAAGAGTCTTATTGAAAAAAATATTCTTTAACTCATTGCATAACGGAGTTATAGCAATGAATTTTTAACTTTTAAAAAAAGTAAAAATAATTATATACAAGGTAGGAAAAATATGGTTTTATATGGTACTAACACCATCAAGGCTTGCTTAGAAGCAAAGACTTTAATTAAGGTAATGATGACTAAAGAGTTTTCAAACAAAGTTTTAATTAACTCTTTAAAAGAAAGTGGAGTAAAAATTGAGTATGTTTCAAAAGAAAAACTTAATGAAATTGCTCCAGGCAACAATCAAGGCATCGCTGCCTTAGTTAAAGATATCTATCCTGTTAGTTTAAATGAAGTTATTGCACTTACTAAAAAGCAAAAGGAAAAAGGCGAGGTTCCTCTTGTTATAATTTTAGATTCTTTAACTGATCCTCATAATCTCGGTGCGGTATTAAGAAGCGCTGACGCATTTGATGCTAAAGCTGTTATCTATAAAAAGCATGGCAGCGTTTCTTTAAACGCCACCGTGGCTAAAGTTTCAACAGGCGCTATTAATTTTGTAAAGTGTGCTGAAGTTACAAATCTTACCCGCGCTATTGAAACATTAAAAGAAAATGGTTTTTGGGTTATTGGGCTTGATGGAGGAAGTAAAAGCGGTTTTAAAGACGTACCTAAAGACGCACCTTTAGCGATCGTTGTAGGAAGCGAAGGTTATGGAATATCACGCCTTGTAAAAGAAAACTGCGACCTTATTGTGTCGATTCCAATGATTGGAAGAGTTAACTGCTTAAACGCATCTGTTGCTTGCTCAATAGCGCTTTATGCTTTAAGAAACCGTTAATTGTATTTAGAAAGTAACGATCAGTTAAATGAACTCCTTTTGAAGGCAAAAGGAGGTTCAATATATCATCAAAAGTTACTTTATAAACAATGCTTAATGCTTATTCAACCAATTTTATTTAAGTATTTAACTTATGCTTTCTCACTTGGTTTAAATCAAGGAGATCTTAAAAATCTCATGAACGAAACTTATTTTAAGTTATACAAAGAAAACAAAACTTATTATGAGAATTTTTCTTCTTACTACAGAAAGAAATATGAATTTGATCTTTTAAATCTCTTTAAAAAGATGCGAAACAAAGATAATCTTCGTTTAAGAGAAGCATTATCTTTATCTTCAACTAGTGATACTAATTTTTTAGAAGAGCGACTTGCAGCAAGTATTAATTATTTAAATGAAACTGGTGAATTAAAAGATAGAGAAACGCGCCTCTTACTTGATTATTTAGAGTCTAAGAGAGCTTATAAATCGATTGAACTAGAAGCCTTAAGAATGTATCTAAATGGGTTCACAATTCCCGAGATTGCTTCTTTATCAGGTTTAACCGAATATAAAATTAGAACTTATATAAAAAATTCAATCAAAAAGATTGCAAAAGATATCAAAGCAAAAGATATCGATGAAAATTCTAGACGTGCGTAGTTAGTAAATTAAACTACAAAAAATTAAACTAATGTATAATAAAAACGAGGTATAAATGATGTTATATGAAGGAGAATATTTAAACGCCAAAGATTTATTGCTTCAATATCGTGATATTATGGAATATGAAAGTGAAGCAGCAAAAAAGCTTAAATCTAAAAAAGCTTATTTTAAATATGTTGAAGATCACCGTAAAGAATTTTCCCGTTTAGCAAATCTTAGAGAAACAATTCTCCACCTTTTAGAACATAACATGGATTTATTTACAGTTGATGAAGACACCTATCAATTAACCCAAGAATTTTTAGATGAAAATATTTCTTCAGCCGATGCATTAATTGATCAAACCCGTAATGAACTTACTGAAGACGAACTTAATTATTATGAAGAAATTAAAGAAGAAGTTTTAAGAACTGGTAGAGCATATGATGGCATAATTGAAGTGAGTCCACTTGAAGCTTTAAATGAAATTAAAGAAACTTATCTAAGATACCGCGAAGAGCTCGATGAGCATCTTCCTAAATGCTAAAAATTTATTAACTTATTGAAGTTATTTTGACTATATTAAATAAATAAACTGAGTTTTGCATGGTTTTTAAGCAAATTTAAATTTTTTGTTATGACTTATTAAAAGGATGTTTCCTGTAGTTAAAGAGATGAAATAGTGAAAAAATAGTGAAAAAATAGTGAAATTTTTGGCCTTGATTCAATTGGATTTAGCTTATCTATTTCATTTGAGAGAAAAAAATGAGGCTTTTATAGAAGAATTTTGACTTAAGATATTAATGAAAATTAATTTTTAGCAAAGTTTTGCAAGGTTTTTTGCTTAATTTCTTATTTTTTTATTCGTAAAATTTTATTCAAAATAATAGAAAACAATCATAACCTGCCTATCAATTTTACCTTAAAATGTCTTACTTATTCTATCCTAAACCAATCTCTTAAAAGCCTCTCCGCTCTTAATTTCCTTCTCCCATGTTTTCAATTTCCCGTTGACTTTCTACTAGTAGAAAAGTATCATTTGTGATAGTTTGTTATGTATAGGAAAAATCTATGAGAAAAAAAGTTATTTTAATTTGCTCAGAATGTTTATCAAGAAACTATACAACAACTAAGCGAGCCGAAGACAAAACTACTCGTCTTGAGCTTAATAAGTACTGTCCTCATTGTGGTAAATATACCCTACACAAAGAGAGCAGATAGGAGGATCTTATGAAAAAAATATTTGGTTATTTCAAAGGTGTTTTTAAAGAGGGCAAAAGAATTAAATGGCCTGTAAGATCACAATTTGTGGCCTCTGTCGCAGTAGTTTTATGCATTACAATTTTTGCAGCTATTTTCCTTGCATTAGAAGACTATGCTGGCGGAATTTTAGTTCAACAATTAAGAGATGCATTTAGTTCTTTAAGAGGTTAAGAAGTTTAGGGGAGGTATAAACTATGGCAGATGAAACAAATAAGTTAGCTGAAAAGCAATGGTATATTGCAACAACATATAGCGGACACGAACAAAAAGCCGCTGAAAATATCAAAAGACGTATTGAGAGCATGAATCTTAAGGACTATGTCTTTAGAATTGTTGTTGCTGAAGAACAAGTCCAAGAAAGAGATAAAGATGGCAAATTAAAAGTTGTCAAAAATAAAGAAACTGGCAAAGAAGAACCAAAAATGAAAATTATTAACCTTTATCCAGGTTATGTTTTCGTTGAAATGATTATGACTGATGAAAGCTGGTTTATGATTAGAAATACTCCAGGAGTCACAGGTATTGCTGGATCTAGTGGTGGAGGGCAAAAACCTACACCTGTTTCAAGTAGAGAAATTGAAGCTGTCTTAAAAAGAATGGGTCTTGTTGATAAATCAATGTATGAAGGCTATCACGTTGGTGATAACGTCAAGATTATCAATGGTACATTCAGTGGTCTTGAAGGAAAGATTTCTGAAATCAACAAAGAAACTGGAAACGTTACAGTTCAAACAATGTTCTTTGGTAGAGTTACTCCAGTCGAACTTGAATTCTCTGAAATCATTAGAATCTAAGAAAACAAAAATAAGTGGGCAACCACTTATTTTTTTCTAAAAACATTCGATTTGCAGTGTTTTTAAAAAAATTTGAATATTTTATTGTTTATTTTTACAATCGAAAAAGACTTTTTGAAGGTGATTTTATTTGGCGAGTTAAGTGGAAAAATTGTTTAAAAAATCTTCCTTAAAAATTTGCAAAAAAAATTCTTCAAAAAAATTTATTTTTTTCTTGCATTATATATTGGAATAGTCTATATTTATAAAGCGTTTCGGCATGAAACGCTATTAGATATAATCTAATAGGTGGGAGAAGAGGCGAACTACTTCGTACCACTAGACATTGAAAGGAGTACTTTAATGGCAAAAAGAGTCGCAAAAGTAGTTAAGATGGAACTTCCTGGCGGCGAAGCAAAACCAGGACCAAAATTAGCTAGTGCCGGTGTTGTTATGCCTAAGTTCTGTACAGAATTTAACGCAAAAACAGCTGACAGAAAAGGTGAGGTTGTACCTGTTATTATTACAGCCTATGAAGACAAAACCTTCAGCATGGAAATTAAAACTTCCCCAGTTACAGGTTTATTACTTAAAGCTGCTGGAATTGCTAAAGGTAGTTCTAATGCAAAGACCACAAAAGTTGGAAAGGTCACAAAAGAACAAATTAAGAAAATTGCTGAATACAAAATGCCAGATTTAAATGCAAATGACATTGAAGCAGCAATCAAGATTATCGAAGGCAGTGCTAGAAATATGGGCATTGACATTGTTGATTAATTAGGAGGAGTAAGAACATGAAACACGGTAAGAAATATGAAGCTGCTCTCAAATTAATCGACAAGAACAAAGTTTATTCAGTTCATGAAGCTTGTGAACTCATTAAACAAACATCAGTTACAAAGTTTGATTCAACAGTTGGCGTTTCAATGAAACTCAACATCAACACAAAGAAAGCTGATCAACAAGTTAGAGGAACAGTTATTCTTCCAGCCGGTACTGGTAAAGATGTTAGAGTTGTCGCTATTACTTCAAAAGTTGATGTCGCTAAAGAAGCTGGTGCAGATTATGCAGGTGGTAAAGAATTACTTGAAAAAATCGTTTCTGAAAAATGGTTTGATTTCGATGTAATGTGTGCAACCCCTGAAATGATGGGCGAAATTGGTAAAAACGGTAGAGTTTTAGGTCCTAAAGGCTTAATGCCAAACCCAAAAACTGGTACAGTTGGTCCAGATATCGCCAAAATGATTAAAGAACTTAAAGCTGGTAAAGTTGAATACAGAGCTGACAAAGATGGAAACATCAACGTTGCTGTTGGAAAATGCAGCTTCGAAACAGACAAACTCGAAGAAAACGTTAAAACTCTTATCAACCAAATCATCAAAGTTAGACCATCCGTTGTTAAAGGAAATTACATCTTATCTTGTTCAATCCACACAACAATGGGTCCATCTATCAAAGTTCAATTTAATTAATTTAGTTTAGTAGGCAAAATATACCAAAGACAGTAACGGATGAAAGTCTTAATTATGTTACCGAGGTGATATTAATATAAAATCCTCATGTATATTTGGCCTCGAAATATATTAGGGAGGTAAAGGATGAATCAAAGTATCTTAAAGCAAAAAGAAACTGTGGTTAATGAAGTTACTGACTTAATGAAAAGTAATAAAGCAACTGTTGTTTGCGAATATCGTGGACTTACAGTTGATGAAATTACAACATTAAGAAAAACTTTAAGAGAAAAGAATGCTGTTGCTACAGTTTACAAGAACTCTCTTGTAACAAGAGCAGCTGAAAATCTCAACCACAAGGATTTTGATCAATACCTTAGCGGACCAAACATGTTTATCTTCATGGAAGATTACTCTAATGGTTCATTAAAGGCTGTTGCAAAATTTGCTAAAAAGTATGATGCTTTCTCAATTAAAGGTGGCATCATCGAAGAAAAAGTATGTGATGCTGATTTCGTTAAACAAATCGCTGCATTACCATCAAAAGAAGGTCTTGTTTCTATGTTATTAAGCGTATTACAAGCACCTATGAGAAACTTAGCTTACTCATTAAGCCAAGTTGCAGAAAAGAAATAAATTGCTAAATAAATGGAGGAAATAAAAATGGCAAAATTAACAAATGAAGAAATTATCGCTGCTGTTAAAGAAATGACAGTTGTTGAATTAAATGATCTTGTAAAAGCAATCGAAGACGAATTCGGTGTTACAGCTGCTGCTCCTGTCGCTGCTGCTGCAGCTCCAGCTGAAGAAGAAGAAAAGAAAGGACCAACCGAAGTTACATTAACACTCAAAGCATGTGGTGCTAACAAGGTTGCTACAATCAAAGCAGTTCAAGCTATCACTGGCTTAGGCTTAATGGATGCAAAGAAACTTGTCGATGCTGCTCCAAGTGTTGTTAAAGAACATATCTCACCTGTTGAAGCAGAAGAACACAAGAAAGCATTAGAAGCTGCTGGTGCTCAAGTTGAAATTAAATAGTTTTAACAAAAACCAATTTAATACCTGCTCTATTTTATAGGGCAGGTTTTTGCCTATTTATAGAAGAAGATATGAATCATTATTTTATCTATGATCCTAGCCAAAAATCCCACGAAAGAGAGATTAAATTTGAAATTTTAGGCAAAGAAATCTCACTTAAGACGGATGTTGGTGTCTTCTCAAATAAGGCGATTGATAAGGGAAGTTATTTTTTCTTAAAGACTCTCTTGTCGCTAAATTTATATGGTAAAGTTCTAGACCTTGGATGTGGGTATGGAGCAATAGGAGTTCCTCTTAAATTATTTTTAAAAGATAAAATTGAACTCACTTGTTCTGATATCAATCCTAAATGCGTAGAACTAACTAGTAGAAACTTAAGGCTATACGATTTGGATGGTAAATGCTCTCTAAGTGACGGCTACTTATTATTAAATGGGACATTTGATTTTATAGTGTTTAATCCTCCTATCTCGATAGGTAAAGAAAAAATTTACTCTATTTATAAAGATAGTAAGGAACATTTAAATGAAAAGGGGAAACTATATCTAGTCATTCGTAAAGATAAAGGAGCCTATTCCCACATGGAATATCTTAAAACCTTATTTAACTCGGTTGAGATTATTGAAAAGGAAAAAGGATATTTCGTTATCGAATGTTTGTAGAAGGAGACGTATTAGATGAAATCTTATAAGGATTATCCAAAGATTAACAACGATCGTATTAATTTCTCCAAGATAAGTGGAAATCTTGAACTTCCTTACCTTGTTGAAATTCAAACTGAATCTTACAAAAACTTCCTCAAAAATGGTATTGATGAGGTCTTTAGGGATGTATTCCCTATTAGTAATTATGGCGAAACAATGTCCATCGTCTATAATTCTTTCCGAATTGATGCTCCTAAACACACATACTTAGAGTGTAAAGAAAAAGATTTAACATACAGTGCACCATTAACTGTTAACTTAAGACTTGTTTTAAAAGAAACAGGTGAATTTGTTGATAGCGATGTCTTTATGGGTGATATCCCACTCATGACTGAAAGTGGAACTTTTATTGTAAATGGTGCAGAAAGAGTTATTGTCTCTCAAATTGTTAGATCTCCAGGCGCTTATTTATCAAAAACTTTTGATAACAAATTTGGTAAATATTTATACAATGCCGATTTAATTCCTGCTCGTGGTACTTGGCTTGAATTTGAAAGCGATGCTAAAGGCTACTTATGGGTTAGAATTGATCGTCAAAGAAAAATGCCAGCTGTTATTTTATTGAAGGCTTTAGGCATTGAAAGTGATGAAGATATTTTAAATCTTTTTGGAGATAGAGAAACTTTAAGACTTACTTTATCAAAAGATGTTGACACCAAAACATCATTAAAAGCTTTAAAAGAAATCTTCAGAAAATTAAAACCAGGCGAACCAATTACAGATGAAGGTGTTCATACTTTCTTAGTTCAAAAATTCTTTGATGCTAAACGTTATGATTTAGGTCGTGCTGGTAGATTTAAATACGCTAAAAAACTTGGCATTTATAACAGACTTGAAAACAGAATTCTTGCTGAAAATCTTGTAAGTGCTGAAGGTGAAATTAAATACAAAAAGGGTACTCTTTTAACAAAAGAAATGGTTGATGGTCTTCAAGATGAAGAATTCTTCGAAAAAGGTGCTCATAGATTTGATATTTCAGTTAACGAAAAACTTGATACACATGGTACAGTAAATATTGTTAAAGTTTTTGCTGATGATAAAGAAGATGTAATTTCTAACGTCATCGGTACCGATTTAAATTTAACTGAAACAAGAGTTACAATCTCTGATATGATTGCAATTTTCAGCTATTTCATTAACTTAATGGATGGCTTTGGCAACGTCGACGATATTGATAACCTTTCAAATAGACGTATTAGATCAGTTGGTGAACTTATTCAAACTCAATTCAGAATTGGTCTTACAAAGATGGCTAAAAACATCACTCAAAAGATGTCTGTTACAACCGGAACAGAAACAAAAGATTCTCCAAAATCTTTAATTAACATTAAACCTCTTGCAAGTGCAATTCGTGAATTCTTCTCTTCATCCCAACTTTCTCAATTCATGGATCAAACCAATCCTCTTGCAGAACTTGCTAATAAACGTAGAATTTCTGCTTTAGGTCCTGGCGGATTAACTCGTGATAGAGCAAGTATGGAAGTCAGAGACGTTCACTTTACTCACTATGGTAGAATCTGTCCTATTGAAACTCCTGAAGGACAAAACATTGGTTTAATTAATAACCTTGCAACTTATGCAAAAATTAATAAATACGGATTTATCGAGACTCCTTATAGACTTGTTGATAAAGAAAGTGGCGAAATCTTAGAAAAAACAGTTTATTTATCAGCTGATGAAGAAAACAACCACGTAATCGCTCAAGCTACAAGAGAAGATATCGTAGATCACAAACTTGCTAACGATAAAATCGTTGCTAGATATAATGGAAGGAACATTCTTGCTGATAGAAAAGATGTTGATTACATTGATGAATCACCAATGCAAATCGTTTCTGTTGCAGCTGCTTGTATTCCTTTCCTTGAAAACGATGATAACACCCGTGCTCTCATGGGTGCTAACATGCAAAGACAAGCTCTTCCACTTTTAAAACCACATGCTCCATACGTTGGAACTGGTTTAGAGCACAAGATTGCTCATGACTGTGGACTTGCTGTTGTTTCAGCTGGTGATGGTATTGTTACTTATAGCGATTCAACAAAGATCGTTGTCCAAGAAAAAGAAGGTGCTAGAACATATCACCTCCAAAAATATGAAAGAAGTAATAACGGCACATGTATTAACCAAAGAAGCATTGTAAAAGTTGGTCAAGAAGTTAAAAAAGGTCAACTTATCGCTGATGGTCCTTCAATGGAAAACGGTGATCTTGCTTTAGGTCAAAACGTCGTTGTTGCTTTCATGACTTGGGAAGGTCTTAACTACGAAGACGCTATCATCTTAAACGAAAGACTTGTTAAAGATGATGTTTATACAACAATTCATATCGAAAGCTATGAAATTGAATGTAGAGATACCAAAAACGGTAAAGAATATTTAACTCCAGATGTTCCAAATATTGGAATTGATGGTAAGAGACATCTCGATGATAGAGGTATTGTCTATCCTGGAACAGATGTCAAAGAAGGCGATATCCTTGTTGGTAAAGTTACTCCAAAAGGAACAAGCGAACCTTCCCCAGATCAAAAATTACTTGATGCTATCTTTGGTGATAAATCAAAAGATGGTAAAGATACATCTTTAAGAGTACCACATGGTGGAGCTGGTACAGTATTAGACGTCAAAGTCTTTACTCGTGAAAATCAAGACGAACTTGCTCCTGGCGTTAACATTAAAGTTAGAGTCTATGTTGCTCAAAAGAGAAAAATCTCTGAAGGTGATAAGATGTCTGGAAGACACGGTAATAAAGGTGTTATTTCACGTATTGTTCCAAGTGAAGATATGCCATTCCTTCCAGATGGCACTCCAGTAGATATTTTACTTAACCCTCAAGGTGTTCCATCCCGTATGAATATTGGTCAAATTCTTGAAGTTCACTTAGGTATGGCTTGTAAAGCTCTTGGTGGATTAAAGATTGCTACCCCTGTTTTTGATGGCATTTCAAACGATGAAATCATGGAAATGATGAAAGAAGCTAAGATGCCAGGCGATGGTAAATATACACTTTATGATGGTAGAACTGGTGAGAAGTTTGATGAAAGAATTAACGTTGGTGTTATGTATATGATTAAACTTGTTCACATGGTTGATGATAAACTTCACGCACGTGCTACTGGACCTTACTCAATGGTTACACAACAACCACTTGGTGGTAAAGCTCAGAACGGTGGTCAAAGATTTGGTGAAATGGAAGTCTGGGCTCTTGAAGCTTATGGTGCAGCCAATATTCTCCAAGAAATGATGACCATTAAATCTGATGATAGAGTTGGAAGAAGAAAAGCTTATGAATCAATTATCAAAGGCAAACCACTTCCAAAACCTTCAATTCCTGAAGCATTTAAAGTTTTAACTAAAGAACTTATGGGCTTAGGAATGGACGTTGAACTTACATCAAAAGATGGCAAGATTGTCGATATGGATTCTCTTGCTAGACAAACTCAACAAGAAGAACAACGTTCTATGTCTTCCATTAGAAACTTAGGTCGTGAATCTTCTAGCGAAAGAAACTTAATTCTTGAAAACGATTTTGATACCGATGGTAGTCAAGAATCGATCAATGACTTATTCAATTAATAAGGGAGGTAATAGTTGTGTTTGATGTCGAAAAATTAGCTAGTATTAAAGTTGGATTAGCATCTCCTGAAAAAATTAGAGAATGGTCACATGGTGAAGTTACAAAACCAGAAACCATCAACTACAGAAGCCAAAAGCCAGAAATGGATGGCTTATTCTGCGAAAAAATCTTTGGACCTAGCAAAGATTATGAATGTCATTGTGGTAAATATAAAAAGATTAGATATGCAGGTGTCGTTTGTGAAAAATGTGGCGTTGAAGTCATTTCTAAAGAAGTTAGAAGAGAAAGAATGGGCCATATTGAACTTGCTTCACCATGCTCTCACATCTGGTATTTAAAAGGTATTCCTTCAAGAATGGGTCTTGTCTTAGACGTTTCCCCAAAAGCTCTTGAAGAAGTTATCTATTTCTCAGCTCATATCTGCTTAAACCCAGGTACATGTAAAGCTTTATATTACAAACAATTCTTAGACGATAGAATTGGTAGAGAAACTTTCATCACTGCTATTAAAGAAATTGATGAAGGTATCGATAAAGAAACTTTTGAACACACCAAAGCTTTAGAACTTTTAGAGAGATTACATAATCCAAATGAACCATTTGATTTCTTCTCTTGCGCTGAATTTATTAGTGATCACACTGGTGCTGAATTTGGTGAAGGTGCTGAAGCTATCAAAAGACTTTTAAAAGAAGTTCAAATTGATGACTTTAAAGGCAAAAACGATCTTGGTGAAGATGTTTTTGTTGAAGGTGAATTCTCAAAAGTTAGTAAAGAAATTAAGAATTCAAGTGGTCAAAAAAGACAAAAACTTATCAAAAGACTTGAAGTCTTAGATGCATTTAGAAAATCAAACAACAAACCAGAATGGATGATTTTAGATGCATTACCAGTCATACCACCAGATTTAAGACCAATGTTACAACTTGATGGTGGTAGATTTGCAACTTCCGATTTAAACGATTTATATAGAAGAATTATTACTCGTAATAATCGTCTTAAAAAACTTATCGATCTTGGAGCGCCTTACGTTATCTTAATGAACGAAAAGAGAATGCTTCAAGAAGCAGTCGATGCTTTAATCGATAATGGTAGAAGAAATGGTAAACCAGTTACTGGTCCAAATGGCAGACCTCTTAAATCATTATCTGGTGCTTTAAAAGGTAAACAAGGTAGATTTAGACAAAACTTACTTGGTAAGAGAGTCGATTACTCTGGCCGTTCCGTTATTGCTATTGGTCCTACACTTAAGATGTATCAATGTGGACTTCCACGTGAAATGGCAATTAACCTTTTAAGACCATATATTGCTGCTGTTTTAATTAAAGAAGGCAAATGTTTATTACATAGACAAGCTGATAAGAAGATTGATAATAGAGATAGCGACGTTTATGACGTTGTTGAAAAAATTATCTCTCAACACCCAGTCTTACTTAACCGTGCACCTACACTTCATAGACTTGGTATTCAAGCTTTCCAACCAATCCTTGTTGAAGGTAGAGCAATCAGACTTCACCCACTTGTTTGTACTGGATTCAATGCTGACTTCGATGGTGACCAAATGGCTGTTCACGTTCCACTTTCAAAGGCTGCCCAAGAAGAAGCTATTGATTTAATGCTTGCAAGTAATAATATTCTTGCTCCAAAAGACGGAAAACCAATCGTTACTCCATCTCAAGATATCTTAATCGGTAACTATTATTTAACTACCGAAGAGAGTAAAGAAGACTTCTTAAGACAAGCTGATAAATATGAAAGCTTAGGCGACACAGATAGAGCAAATCAATATCGTAAATTCGCTAATATGGAAGGTAAAGTCTTCAAAGATATTAACGAATGTTATAAATGTTATGAATTAGGTGAAATTCATTTACATAACAGAATTGCAATTCCAGGAAGAGAAATGAAGAGAAAATCATTTACTCCTGAAATGAATAATTCATATCTTATTACAACTGTTGGTAAAGTTATCTTTAACTTTGCTTTCCCAACAGATTTCCCATATATCAATGATGGTTCTAAAGAAAACTTAAAGGGAAATGTTTCTAGATTCTTCGTTCCAAAAGGAACAAATATTGCTGAATTTATTAAAAACAGTCCAATTAAAGAACCAATTGGTAAAAAACAAATTACTGCAATTATTGATCAAGTCTATCAAGATTATGGAACAACAAAAACTTCCGCAGTCCTTGATAAGATTAAAGACCAAGGTTACAGATTCTCAACTTTAAGTGGTTTAACAGTTGCTATTAGTGATATTTATGTCGTCAAAGAAAAAGACGAATTTATCTCTAAAGGTGATGAAAGAATTGCTGAAATTGATAAATTATTCAATAAAGGTTATCTTACAGACGCTGAAAGACACGCAAAAGTTGTTGAAGTTTGGAACCAAATCAACAGTAAAGTTGCAGATGATGTTCAAGACACCTTATCCAAAGATAAGAGAAACCCACTTTATATCATGTGGAACTCAGGCGCTAGAGGTAGTAAATCTAACTTCGCACAACTTATGGGTATGAGAGGTCTTATGGCTTCTACAAGTGGTGATACTATTGAACTTCCTGTTAAATCCTGTTTCCGTGAAGGTCTTAACGTTGCTGAATTCTTTACTGGTACTCACGGTGCTAGAAAAGGTGGTGCTGATACCGCATTAAAGACTGCTGACTCAGGTTACCTCACACGTAGACTTGTTGATGTTTCTCAAGACGTTATCGTTAGAGAAGCTGATTGTCACACAGACCATGGAACAGTTGTTAAAGACATTGTTAATACAGCTCAAAACCAAGTCATCGTCTCTTTAGAAGATAGACTTATTGGTAGATTCTCTTGTCACGATATCATTCACCCTGAAACTGGAGAAGTTATCGTTGCTGCAAATAATATGATTGATGAAAATCTTGCAAAAGAAATCGTTAATGCTGGTATTAAAGAAGTTGAAATCAGATCCTTATTTGGTTGTCAAACAAAGGATGGTGTCTGTCAACACTGTTATGGTAGAAATCTTGCTACAGGTAAACTTGTTGAAATTGGTGAAGCTGTTGGTATTATGGCTGCTCAATCCATTGGTGAACCAGGTACTCAACTTACCATGAGAACATTCCACTCTGGTGGTGTTGCTACAAGTGAAGATATTACTCAAGGTCTCCCTAGAGTCCAAGAACTTTTTGAAGCCAGAAATCCAAAAGGTGAAGCAACAATTTCTGAAATCAGTGGTCAAGTTACTAATATTGAAGATAGAAATGGTAGCTATTATGTAACTGTCACCAATGATCTTGAAGAAAGATCTTACTTAACTAACTTTGGTGCTAGACTTAGAGTTAAAAAAGGTGATTTTATCAAAAATGGTGGCAAAATTACAGAAGGTGCTATCTCACCTAAGAAACTTCTTGAAGTTAGTGATGTTAACTCAGTTCAAAACTACATTATTAAAGAAGTTCAAAAAGTTTATAGAGTTCAAGGTATTGCAATTAGCGATAAACACATTGAAGTTATCGTTAGACAAATGTTAAGAAAAGTCGTTATTGTTGATAGTGGCGATACCGATATGATTCCTGGAACAAGAGTTTCACTTCCAGAATTTACAAAGAATAACAAAGTTGCTTTACTTGCTGGAAAACGTCCTGCAGTTGCAACTCCACTTATTCTTGGTATTACAAAAGCTGCTCTTGAAACAGATTCCTTCTTATCAGCTGCATCCTTCCAAGAAACAACTCGTGTTCTTACCGATGCTGCAATCAAAGGTAAAGTTGACCCATTACATGGCTTAAAAGAAAACGTCATCACTGGTAAACTTATTCCAGCTGGCAGAGGATTAATTTCTAGAGAAAAAGAGAAAGAAATTCTTACAAACTTCGATGTTTTAGGAAGAATGGCAGAAGTCAAGAAACAATACGTTGGAGTTCACGATAGAAGTGAGGAAGATAACGATCACAGCAAAGAAATCTATGCTGATATCCAATCATTAGATACAGAAGGTATGATTACTTCTAAACCTGATGACAATCTCTTCAAAACTGCTTTCGAAAACTAACTTAAATTTAGAGCTAGATTGATTTCTAGCTCTTTTTATGTGGGAAAATTTGAAGCTTTGAAAAGAGGTAGTTGATTTTAAAAGAAAATATAAATTTAGAATTTCTACTTCCAAAAAACTGCAATTTCGAACAATTTTTTCGAGGTGTGCCACACGTTGGCATTTTTAGAAAATATTTCATTGAAAATTTTTCGTTTTTACCCTTTTGCCTAAAAACCACGCAAAATTACACTATTTTTTCTTTTTATTACTTAAATTAATGAAATATTTTTATTTTATAGTGTCATATCTTGCATATTAAACTTTAGGACAAATTTAAAATAAGAAATAAGTGGAAATATTATATATAATATTTAGGCTATTTAAGATCCATGTGAAGGAGTTATGTTTATGAAGAAAAGAAAAACGATGTTAGCTTGTAGCTTATTATTTGCTGGCTTAGTTACTACAGGTTTAACAGGATGTAGTCCTGAGGATTTGCCACTCGAAGATGTTGATACTTATAGCATCAAACTCTCTTATGATGAAACAATGGGTGTTGTTACAGCCGATAAAAAGTCCGGTTTTGTAATTGATGGAGAAACAGTTACTGTTAGTGTTCATGCCAATAGTGGTTATAAAGTAACTGGTGTTTCAATTAATGGAGAAAGTCAAGATATCACCTATCTTTCTTATACATTCTCTCCAAAAGTTGGCGAAAATGAAGTTATTGTTAACTTTGAAAAAGATGTTAAAGAAGATGAAGACGATGATGACGTTATTAAAACTTTCAAAATTGTAACTGAATCTGATGCTTATGGATTTGTTTCAACTGATAGAAATAGTGGAAATGTTGGAGAAACCGTAAACATAAATTATGTTCCTAATAATGGATATGAACTTGCTAAAGTTTTTATTAATGATATTGAACAACCTTTATACATTAATAATTTCAAACCAGTTGAAGGTTTAAATACAATTAGAGCTGAATTTAAAGAAGTTGAAGTTAATACTGAAGAAACTTTTACAATTAAGACTGAAACAGATGGTAAAGGCAAAATTACAGTAGAGAAAGAAGAAGGATATGTTGGCGAAACAGTTCCTTTTAGGGTCTATCCAAAAGCTGGATATCATGTTTCATCCATTGTAATTAATGGTGTAAGTGTTGGAACAGATACTTATAGTTTTAAACCAATTGGTGGAGAAAATATAATTTCTGTTTTCTTCTCAAATGGTTCTCAAGAAGGTGTTGTTGTTGAAGAAGTTACAACTTACATTATTCAAACTGCCGACGACGGAAATGGTGAAGTTTACGTTGATAAAACAAGAGGCGATGTTGGAGATACAGTTAATATTACTGTTGATCCACACGAAGGTTTTATTTTAGAAAAGATTGTTATTAATGGTATGGATTCTGGTAAGATTACTTCTTTCCAACCAGGACCTGGATTAACTAGAGTTGATGCTATCTTTAAATCCGAATATACTCCTGATCCAACTGTAAGAACATTTAATGTTGAAGCAACAAGTGGTGAAAACGGAACAGTTGAATTAAGTGCAACCGAAGGTATTATTGGAACAAGTGTATTTATCTATCCAAAACCAGATAAAGGTTATCAAGTTGCTAAGATTGTTGTAAATGGGATTAATTTCCCAACTTATCAAAGAAACTTTGAACCAAAAGAAGGTTTAAATACTGTTGAAGTCTATTTTGAACCAGAAGAAATGGATGAAGATTTCAGTGTAAAAATTACAAAAGTTGGAGAAGGCGATGTCTTTATTGATAAGACAAAAGGAAAAGCTGGCGAAACAGTTAATTTAACGATTGAACCAGACGCAGAATTTGAAATTTATTCTATTAAAATTAATGGTGAACTTGTCGACAACTCAACAAGATCATTTGAAACAGTTCCTGGATTAAACGAAATTTATGTCGAATTTATCGTTAAAAACTTTGAAGAGCATGAATTTACTGGAATTACTCCTGTTGGAAAGAGCGATATAAGAACAAGCGAAGAAGCTGCTGAAATTATCGCTAGTGCATTCGATATTTATCTCGAAGATAATGAAAATATTACAGTTGATGAATTTAAGACATGGTTAGTCAACGCAGATATTTATAACAATTTTGTTCTTAAATATGGATACACACTTGAATCTCTTGAAGCAGGTCTTAACTATATTGTTAATGATGGTCTCTATGATTTAATGTTTGCTCCAACAAATGGTGTAAGTTATGACAACCTCAAATCATTAGCTAACTATATTTATGATGGTGTTAGCAAATTCAGCCTTGAAGAGTTTGCTGGTTATACAGGTTTATTTACATTCATTGGTGTAATCAACGGATTCAACGATCTTGATTTAGATAATCTTTATAATTTAGCACTTCAAAATAGCTTAGATATCGCTCAAGAAAGTATACTTGATGTTGATGCTAAAAACTATGTCAATGAACTTATCTACAACTCAACTTTCAATTTAGAGACAAGTTTTGCAGAGTATTTAGTTTATTCCGATGTAGTTTCAGAACTTATCTATAGACCATTTAACGCAATTGCAGGCTCTTATACAAAGGATGAAATTTCCGAAGTACTAGCTAAAGGTATTGAATTTGTTAAGAGTTTAAGTGGTGAAGAAACTGACCTTAAGATTACCGATCAATTCTATATGGAAATTGCTAACTTAGTTTCTAGAATTTTCGATAAGAATTCATTTAGTAAAGAAAGTTTTGCTAAGATTGGTGAAAAATTAGCAAATGCTAAAGATCCATTCGAAAGCATTATGAATGTCTTACCATATGCTGAAAATAATAGATACTTTGGAGCATTAAAAGATGCTGCTGTATTATTAAAAGATAATAGCGAAAGAGCTTATTATTTCTTCAAGACAATTGGAAGATTTGCAACTAAACTTCAACCAAAAGATATTAGCAAGATTGAACTTGCTTTAATTGAACCAAATACAACTCAAGAAACAAAATATGCAAAAGTATTTGTTTATGTTTCTAGAGTTATTGCTGATGCAATTGATGAATTAAGCTTACAAGGCGATGATGTCCGTCACATCTTAGCTTTATCTGGTGATTTTGTTACTAAATTAAAAGAAATTATTCTTTCTGGTAATACAAATGGAGTCATTGAAGCTAATACGATTGACATCAAGTTACTTATTGATAACATTTATTCAGCTTATACAACAAACCCAGAAAAATTAACTGAAAGCCAAGTTGCAAGTTATTCACAAGCTTATACAAGATTTATCAACATGTTTAGACCTATTGCTAAAGAAGATGCAGTTTATAACATTGATTTTGATAAATATTATAAAGTTGGTGAAGCTTTAAAACTTACAATTACTGATAAAGATGGAAATGATGTAACAAGTGAAGCAAAAGTTGAAAACTTTGATACATCTAAACTTGGCTATAGAAAAGTAAGAATTGTTTTACCTGATGATTCAATCATTTACTATAGTTACTTTGTATCAAAGAGTGGTGAATATATTGAAATTGATACTCAATATTTCTATCTCAATGATGATCCAGATTTAACATTTAACGTTCTCGTTCATAATTCTGACAACCCTGCTGGTAGTTACAAGAAGTTCTCAGATTATGAACATGGAACAATTGATACTTCAAAAGAAGGAACTTTCGCAAGTTGGGTAAAAAATGCGGAAGGTGATTATTATTTCTTTACATATATTGTAGAATAAACAAGCATCTGCTTTGAGACCAAGGGGAGGCATTAATGGGAATTGTACTATTTATAATTTATTTAATTTTGTGTGCGGCAATTTATTGTCTCTTCCTTTTCATATTTCGTGTTAAGTACGCGAGATATTATAAAAAAGATATATGTATAGATAGCGATAACGAATCATATGCAGTTTATGAAGTAGAAGATAGACGGAAACCATTTATTAGTGAATATGTAGTTTATACCGCTGATGATTACCGTTTTCTCAAAATGGAGATTACAGAAAAGGTTGAATACATAAACATCAATATAATCTGCTATGAAGGCAAAAGAATTAAAAAGATTATCAATTTCTTAAACGAAGTTGATAGTAAACAAGATCATTACATAATTAAGCTTCCTGATAATATTGATGGAGTTAGATTAAATGTAACTGAATGTAATGGTCAAATATATGGAAGTGATGGGGTAGCTAAAAAGAACTACCTTATCCCTGCTATTATATCTTCTGTATTAATGGGCCTTGTAGCCTTTTCTTTGCTTTTTGCATTTAGAGCATGCATGGTTGATTTCCATAATGATTTCTTTGATTGGGACTATGTCTATAGAGTTATCTATTTTGAACCTTGGATCTATGTAATAGGTGCAGTCTGTGCCTTAGTTTTTGGAGTTTTAATGTTTTTAATATTATTTATTCCAAATTCTAAAAAATATGAAAAAGCTCAATTTAATAAAATCAAGAAACTTAATATTGAAAAGGTAATTCGCTTAAAGCTTAAAAAAGTTAAGACTAGACAAGGGAATTTCCTTTTTTACGTTAAGCCAAAATGTAAGAGAAAATATAAGTTAAAAAGCGCAAAAATTATAGTTCCTTTTTATGATGCTGATGGCAATTTACTTGGAACAAGTAACATCATGATCAAGAAAAGACTCAGAAAATATTTCTTAACATCAAATGCCGCTTTTGCAAGTTTTAAACCTGAATACATCGCGGCTGACTTTAAGAAAATTTATTTTAAAAACGGCACTTTTAGAAGGAGAATTTCTAAAAAAGGCGTTTATACTTCTTTCTTACAACCATATGGCGTCAAAAAAGTTCGTGTCCTTTTTATAGTTGCTTGCTTAGTAACAAGTGCTTATTCAATTTATACATATTTCAATTTAACTTCGATTAATACAAGTATGTCTGATTTTGAATTTGTTTATGCTGATGAATCGACAAAAGATGCTTATGCAATCGCAAAATATAATGGTAAAAGCAGTAAACTTGTAATTCCTGAAAGTTTTAATGATTTGCCAATTGTAAAGGTCAATAGAGGGGCTGTACAAAATAACTTATATGTTGATGAAGTTTATTTTAGTGGCGAAATTGAAATTGAACCTTATGCATTTACAAATTCTTATAACATTAAAAAAATCGATTTCACAAACGTTACTATAATCGGGGAACATGCTTTTAGCGGTTCGAGAATTAGAGAAGTTGTAATTGATCACGAAATAACTATTGAAGATGAAGCTTTTAGAGGAAATCAATTCCTAAGAAAAGTTATCATTAACGCTGACGCCGGAGCAACCATTGAATCAAATGCTTTCGGAAGAACTGAAATTGATTATCTTGAAATTCATCCAAATGGAAATTACATTTCTAAAGGTGCTTTCTTAAATCTTAAAACTGATAAAGGATACATTTTCCAAGGTGCTGGCATTAATTACAGCAACTATATGAGTTATGTTGTAAGCAAGAATGTAAAATGCCAAAACACTTGTGTTCACGACAACAACTCTTTCTTTGTTGATGAAAGCGGGCATTTACACGAAGATAAGAGCTTCACTGTAAAAGAAACCATTAGAGAAGCAACATGTGTTAGTAATGGAATTAACGAAGTTACTTGTAATTATTGCGGTTCTATTTATAACGTTGGAATTCCGGCTGATAAAAATAAGCATGATTATGGTCTAGATGGAAATTGTATACATTGTGGAAGAAGAGATCCAAATTATGTTGAGCCTGTTATTGAAGAGGGGGATGAATAATGAATATTAGCTTTACTTCGCCAATTGTCGTATTTATATTCGCTTTGGTTATATTCTTACTTATTGGTATTATTGCCGTTTTAATTATCGTTAGAGAATACAAAAACACTAACACCGTTTTAATCAAAGAAAATAGAAGCAAAAGAAGCTTAAATATCGGACAGGAAGCAATCAGAAAAGCCTCAGAAAAAGATCCTACCTCTGTTAACAAGAATTTAGAAAGATTTGCTGAACTTTTAATCTTAGATAACGAAGCCGAAAAGATTAAATCTGTAACCTATGATAAAGTTAGTGATCTTGAAAAGTTTACAAATGACTTTAGAAATTATTGTGCTTCTAAAAAAGGTTTGTTCTATACAATTGATGATTTAAGAGCATTCATTTCTAACCTTGCAACAACCAAAATTATGATTCTTCAAGGTATGTCTGGAACAGGTAAAACTTCCATTGCACTAGCCTTTGAAGATTTTATTGGAAACCAAACGACTGTTATTGCTGTTCAACCTATGTGGAAAGAAAGAAGTGACTTAATTGGTTACTTTAATGAATTTACGAAAAAGTTTAACGAAACTCCTCTTTTAAAAGAGTTATATCGTTCTAATTTTACAGATCAAATTTTTATCATCGTTTTAGATGAGGTCAACATTGCTCGTATTGAGTATTATTTTGCTGAGTTCTTATCTCTTCTTGAATATCCTAACATTAATCAAAGAACTCTTGAAATTACAAATGACTCTTGGCCAAAAGATCCAAAACTTTTAAAAGATGGTAGACTTCAAATTAAACCTAATGTTTATTTCTTAGGCACTGCAAATAACGATGAATCAACATTCTCTATTTCAGATAAAGTTTACGATAGAGCGATGATTTTAAACCTTGATAAAAAGGCTGAAGCTTTTGAGGGTGTACCAACAGAAAGAGTTAGAATTTCTAATGAAAACTTTGAAGAATTAGTAAAAGCCGCGCAAAACTCATATCAAAATTATGATTCTTTAAATAAAAAGATTGATAAAATCAATGAACTTTTAATTGATTCATTTGAAATTAATTTTGGTAACCGTATGGTAAACCAAATGAGACTTTATGTTCCAGTTTATGTTGCTTGTGGTGGAGACGAAGATACTGCATTTGACGATTTTGTATGTAAAAAGATATTAAGAAAATTAGAAGGGAAAGATGCGTTAAAAGTAAATAACGCAATTGACCCATTCATTGAAAAATTAAATAACGAGTTTGGAAAAGATAAAATGTTTTTCTCAAAAGAATATTTAACTAAGTTCCAAATTAAAGGATAAGTAAATGGATAGAAGCGGACGTAGATATACTCAATATAAGAATTTTAAAATCTATAGCGACTCGGTTTCAAAAAACGAGAAACTTTTGTCTGCTTACGATAAGATTAAAAGTTCAACAAAGAGCAAAAACCAACTTAAATCAGTTGTTAATGATATTGTAATCGAAGAAGATTGGGTCAACACAATTGAAGAACTTTTACCTTATGTTTCTAGTGCAATTAATGAAGAAAGAAGATTCATTAGAAATGAAAGCGAAACTCTTCCAATTGAAAAAACAAGAAGAGTAACTAAAGAATCAATTGTTAATCTTTCAATGAATTCTCAAAACATCCGTAAGATTAAAGAAAATGATGAAATCGAACCTTCTAAACTTCTTGTCGTTGAAAAATTAGATGACTACTCAATTTATGAAAATAAATTTTTAGTCTTCTTACTTAAATTTTTAAAATCTTTTATTGAGATTCGTTTTGAAAAGATTAGAGAAGCTAAATCTTTACTCGAAACAAGAACTAAACTTAATGATAAAGTTAATCTTTACCGCAATACTATTTCATACAAGTTAGAAATTGTTGACGAAAGATATGGCGATTTAAACCTTGAAGAAAATGACAAAAACTACGATGTAATAAGAAAAATCAGAAACATCGAGGTTCAAATTAATCATCTTTTAAAAACAGATCTTATTGAACAAGTTAGTAAAACGCCTCCAATCAGGCAGCCAATTCAAAGAACTAACTTACTTAAAAATGATATTAACTTTTCTAAATGTCTTAAGCTTTATGACTTCATAAGTAGTTATGCAAAACCAGGTTATACCATTACACCTGTTGAAACCTTAAAAGAAGAACTTTCTCAAGATTATTTAGACTATTTCTCTAAGATTCCAACTCTTGTTGCATTCTTATCGTATGCTGAAACAAAAGGTGTTTATGAACTTTACGCAAAAGAATTTGAAATTGAAAAAGAAGAAAATAGAGTAGCTGAGCTTGTTGAAATTAATCGTAAAATTTATGAAATGCTTGGCACTAAAGAAGTAGATTTTAAACTTGTTTATGAGTTTGTTATTGGGATGCAAGAAGAAAGAATTCGTCTTAATAAAACCATAGAAGAACTTAAAGTTAATCACGAAAAAGAAATCGAAGAACTTAAGACTGCTTTTGAAAATGAGAAGAACGAAATCTTTGATAAGCATCGTGAAGAAGTTAATAAGTTAAATGAAGATATTTCTAACTTAGAGAAAGAAAACGCTGCAAAACTGGACTTAATTAATAAAAATTTTGATGATTATCGTTTAGATGCAGAAAAGAAAATTAAAGATTTATCTGATCAAAACGAGGAACTTACGAGTCGTTTGACGGTCGCTCAAATCACAAATGGAAAAGCCAAATTTAATGAAAACATTACCGAAAAAGAGTTCGACGAACTTGAAAGACAAAAATTTGCTTTTGATAAGTATTTTGAGAAAACTTGGAAAAGACTTAAAAAAGAAATTATGAAGAATCGTAAAGCTGAAGCAATTAATGAAGTTAAAAATGCAAGAGCTAAAAAGAAAGAGAAGAAAGGAGTAGAAAGTGAACAAGAACAGGAAGTTAAATAAACTTATTTTGATTTTGTGTGCTATAGAACTTTGTCTTATTCTATTCTTTTTAGGCTACTTACTTGTTTATAGTGCTGTTATTGGTGATGATAGCTTAATTACATCTCCAGCTTTATATATGGCAGCAATCTTTATTTCTATTACTCCTATTGGAATGCTTATTTATTACTTTGGAATAAGAAATAGAAAAATTACTATTTTTAAATTTGAAGTTGATGAACAAAAAGAAACCAATAAGAGTAAAAAAGTCATTAAAGACGAAAAAAGAAAAAGATTTAGTGAACTTTTAAAAATTGATGATGCAACTGAGGAAGTTGATTTTGATGATGTTTTTGATTTAAAAGTATTTACTGAACAATTTAGAAATTTCTGTGCATCTAAAAAGAAACTTTATTATACAGAAGATGATGTTCGCTCATTTATTACAAACTTGTTAACTAGTAAAATCATGATTCTTCAAGGTATGTCTGGAACTGGTAAAACTTCAATCGCATTAGCTTTTGAAGATTTTGTTGGGAACCCAACAACTGTTATTCCAGTTCAACCTGCATGGAAAGAAAGAAGTGATTTAATTGGCTACTTCAATGAATTCACTAAAAAGTTTAATGAAACTCCATTGCTTAAAGAACTTTATCGTTCCAACTACTCTGACAAAATATTCATTATTGTTTTAGACGAAATGAATATTGCTCGTGTCGAATATTATTTTGCTGAATTTTTATCTTTACTTGAATATCCAAATGAAGATCAAAGAACAATTGAAGTCACTAATGATTCATGGCCAAAAGATCCTCGTTTAATTAAAGAAGGAAGAATGCAAATTAAGCGAAATGTCTATTTTTTAGGGACAGCAAATAACGATGAATCTACTTTCTCAATCTCTGATAAAGTTTATGATCGTAGTATGATTTTAAACTTAAATAACAAAGCAACTAGCTTTGAAGCAGAAGAACAAGGAAGAGTTAAAATTTCTAATGAAAATTTTGAAAACCTTGCAAAAGAGGCATTAAATTCTTATAAAAACTACGATGGTTTAAGAAAAAAGATTAATGCAATTAACGATATTTTAGTTGAACACTTCATGATAACTTTTGGTAATCGTATGGTTAACCAAATGTTAAGTTATGTTCCTATATATGTTGCGTGTGGTGGAGATGAAGATGAAGCTTTTGATGACTTTGTTTCTAAGAAGATTTTAAGAAAACTTGATGGCAAAGACGTCTTTAAGGTTTCTAGTGCTCTCCCTTCTTTCCTTGATTCGCTCAACCATGAATTTGGTCGCGATAAAATGGTAAAATGTAAGAAGTATCTTAAGAAATTTGAAATCAGGTAAAAGTTATGAAAGGTACTACGAATAAGGTTGCTATTTTAGGTTTATCTCTTGTGCTTGGTGCATCATTCTGTGCAACAGCTGTTTTTGGCTTTGCTGCAACAGGACTTGCTCCACTTTTTAAAGATAACCTTATTGTTACTACAGAAGATTTAACAGATATATATACTGGTGAAGAAATTGACTTCGGCGATTCCGAGATTGAAATCTCTTCCGGAATGCTTGCTCCAGGAGATTATATTGTCGAAGAACCTGTTACTAAAACTTATAAAGATGCAGGAACATATAAAAATCGCGTAAACTTCAAGATTTACGACATAAATGGGCAAGATGTAACTAGACAATATAATATCTCACGTGATTATGGAGATATTATAATCAATCAAAGACAACTCGAAATAAGTTTAAATTCTGATGTTGTTGATCCTTCATATGTTGAAACCGGGGATTGGCTAAGTGGAGATGAGCTTATTGTTGAAGGGGATGGACTTTGCCCAAATCATAGTCTTTCAGCGAGAGTTACCAAAGAAGAAAAGGGTGGAAGCTATGAATTCAAATTCAGTCCTCGTGTAGTTGATGAAAATGGAAATAACGTAACTTCAAATTACGTTAATAAGATTAATATTTCTTTTTCCAACTTACCTGATATAGATTTTCCGCCAATTGAAGAGTGGGGCGATAAACTTCCTCCTGTTAATATTGATCCAGATGATTTTGATTTTGATAATACATTGGAAGATTTGCTTGATGAAATTCCGGGTATTGAAAATCTAGATTTTGATATTTTTGGTTTTACTGCCCCAAGGGCTGGTTTGTATTATTTTAGAGGAACGTCATATGGCGACTATAATGGTTCTGGGTTTGACGTTGCTACCCCATATACAGGTACAACAACTGTTAATCCACTTGAATTTTCTTCTCAGTTTTACGATAAAGATCCTTTAACTATGACAATTCGTCTTTCAAAAAATATTGAAAGTGTAAATTATGATGTTGTTCCTTATTTTGCTGAATTTCCTAGAAAAAATGGAAATGATATAGCTTTTTCGATTAAGGAAAATCGAGAAGACTCGTATGGTGTTTTATATAATTACGATTTATTACCACAATTAAGATTAAAACAAATTCAAAATGAGACTTTTAAAAGAACTGATACGTTATATTATGAAGAACGTAGTTATAGACAATTTGTTGAAAGAGAATATTTAAACGTTGATGATTATTTGGAGTCTCAACTTAATGGTTTTATCTTAGAACATGAAATGACAACCACTGATGTTGCCAAATTTACTGATGAACTTACTAATATTTTTTATGAAGAATATGAAGCGAAGTGGGAAGGCTTAGGAAGTTCTAGTAGTTCAATTAGTGATTTCCTTCTTTCTACAAAAGCTGGAAACGCTGAAAACTTTGCAAGTGCTGCAACAATGCTTTATAGAACAATAGGTGTTCCTGCTCGTTACGTAAAAGGCTACTTTGCTCCTTGTAAAGGTGCTGATGAATTAACGGTTGTAAAAGCTTATAACCAACATGCTTGGACAGAGATTTATATAAACGGACACGGATGGATTCCTGTTGATTTTGTAGCTAGCTTAATTTTAAATGAAGCAATGAATCCTGATGATGGAATCGACGATCCAAGTGATACAGGTTTAGAAGACGATAATAACTACACTTCAGGCAAAAAGTTTGCAGATTCTGACTATTTATTTGATATTACTGTTGAAGAACCAGGTACCTATTATTTGAAAGAAGAGTCTTTGGGAAGTATAAACAGTAACTTTGGTCTTGATGGGGGACCTATATATAGTCTTAATGGAGATAAGCCAAATCCTAATGAATTCCTTGGAAAACAAATAAGCAATGGTTACGCTTCTAGAGAAATTACAATTACATACCCAGAAGGTTCAATGCGAGAAAAAGATCTTGCTCCTTCTTATTATGCTGGAGATGGCGGATTGAGTGCAACCAACGATTTATATTATTTGACCACAGATACGACAAGAACCTCTTATACTGTGCTGGAATATGAATACGATTATTATAGTGATCCTGATTTTTTAGATTCAATATTCTTTTGGTCTTCAAGTGATAATCAAGCCGAAGAGTTATATTCCGATTTTGCAATTTCTGAATATAAAGATATTAATCCTATTTTGAAGGCAACAATACAAGATAAGATTTATGAATATACGCCAACTCTTCCAACTGACCCATATGTAATTCTTTCAACGATTGTTAAATATGTTTCTGAGATTGATGGAATTACTTATGAACCACTTGTTGAATACAATAAGAATTACCAACCAAGTGATACAATTGAAGAGATTTTGATGAGACAACCTGCAAAAGTTGATTCTTCTTTAGTTTCTATTGCAGCAATGCTTCTTTTTAGATCACTTGATGTACCTTGTAGAGTTGCTAGTGGTTATTTATATGAAGCCGATAAAGAAGGAACTGCAGCAATAACTGAATACAATAGATATTTCTGGAATGAAATTTATTTCAAGGATCATGGTTGGGTTAGAGTAGACATCACAAAATATACCGGAATCTTAGATGATAAGTACAATAAAGCCAAAAATGTAATTAGTGTTACATCTGATGCAATTGATAAAGAATACGATGGCAAAACGACTTATTCTGAACCAAGAGTTGAAGGAACTGTTGTAGACGGTGATTTAGTTGATGCAACATATATTACAACTGTCAACGGAACAACAATTGATGAAAATGGAGAAATCGCACCTGTTGAAAATGAAATTTTCGTTTTTGCCGAGGGTGTTGATGGCCAGGATGTAATGTATAAATATGCATTCAAGTACAACTTAGGAACTATTACAGTTAGAAAGAAACAACTAGATATTTACTTAAAAAATATTGAAGAAACCTACGAACAAGGACTAGTATTATCTCCGGAAATTGACTATGTTAGTTGTGATGGGTTTAATTTCGACATCGAAAATGATTTTAAATATGAAATTTTAACTACATTATCCAAAAAAGGTGAAATCCAAGTAGGAGAAGAAGATATAGAAATTGTTGCGATTTATGATGAAGATGGAATGAACATCCTTGATTATTTTGATATAAGAATTCATCCAGGAAAGTTGGTGTTGAAGTAAGATGCGTACAGCTGTTTATAACAAAAAAATAGGTGCTTACATTAAGTTTTATAAATTCTGTTATCGTTTCAGAACATTTTTAACAATCTCTGCTACAATTCTTGCTGGAACTACCGCAACTTTAATGGGTATTAAAGGCATTATTACTGAAGATATTTCTTCTAATGATGTTTATTATGGCGATCCTATTAACTTTACTAATGGTAAAAGTTTTTATGGAGATGATACAACTATTGAGTATCGCGATGTAAATCAAGAAGTACGGAGTGAAGAAAAGCCTACTTTAGTTGGTAATTACGAAGCTCGTGCGGTTGCTAAAAATATATTTGGTGGCAATTCTTATGGAACTGCTCATCCTTTTGCTATTAAGCAAAAACAAGTAAAGCCAGTCGTCGAAGATACAAATATCGTTTATGGATCGAGTCCAACAATATCTTTTAATGATTTAGCCGATGGTGATAGACTTGCTAACGCAAATTTTGAACTTATCAATATTACAACAACTCCTCAAATAACTTTTAAAGAAGGGGATTTTTTAATTGTTGACGAAGAAGGAGTAGATGTTACAGCAAACTATTCAATTGATTATTCTCCAATTGATTTTAAAGTTCTTCCTAGAGACGTAACTTATGTTGCAGCTAGTGAAAAAGTTTATGATGGTACTCCACTTTATGCTTCTGCTGATTGCTATTTATCAAGCGGAACTTTAGTTGAAGGCGATCATATTGAAGTTTTAAGTTCGGATAGCATTACTAATCCTGGTTCCATTAAAACAAACGCTAAAGTAAGAATTGTTAGCGAAAAATATGGCGATGTTACTAGTTTATATAATATAAATGAAGGCAGTAATTCAACTTTAACCGTGCAAAAACGCACTATTTCTTTAGAAGTCGAGAGTGGAAATAAGGTTTATGATGGTAAAGCCACCAATTTTAATAATGTATCAACTGTTGATGATTTATATGAGATAAAAGAAGGTTCTTTAATTGATGGGCATACTTTAGAAGTAACTTTCGATGATTTTTTATATGTTGGTTCTTATGAAATGAAACCAAATAGTTATAAAGTCTTAGATAAAGATGGTAACGATGTTACAAATTTTTATAATTTAACAATCGAATCCGGAACTTATACAATTGAAAAACGTCCTATTACTATTAATACTCCTTCTAAGTCCTATGACTATGATGGAAGTCCTAAATCTTTTGGCGATTATAATATTGTAGAAGGTGAAGGCACTTTAGCAGAAACTGATAAAATAGTTGTCGAAACTCCATTTTCTACTGGTATTGACGTTGGAATTTATAATGATGAGACAAATTTTGATATTCAAAATGATAATGAAGAAAGTGTAATAGATAATTATGATGTTACATGGCAACGTGGAAGCATTGAAATCAAAAAAACCCCATTAGAAATTATGACTAATGATATTGAGGGTGTTTATAATGGTGCAGGTGAACCTCAGTTCACATCTAATTTTACTTATGATTACGATGCTTCTAAGATTGCGGCAACAGATGAAATAGTGATCTCCTTTAATAAAAGCTATGCTTACAAACCTGCTGGAGAATATCCAGATGAAAATGAAGTTGAGGTAAGTATTATTGATAGGGAGACTAAAGCTGATCGAAAAAATAACTATGAAATTACCATTAATCCTGGAACAGTAAAAATTTTACCTCGCGAAACTAATTTCCAGACTAATAGTGGACTTTTCTATTATAATAAGGATCTTGAGTATAAAGTCGAAGATACTATCGCAAATAACTTAGGTGAGAAAGATATTTTGACAGCTAAAGATGTTAAATCATTTAAAGAAATTGGTGTTTACGAAAACTCCATGACCCCTGTTATCACTAATGATCAAGGAGTCGACGTCACCTCATCTTATATAATAAATAATATTTGGGGTAAAATTGAAATAACAGCCGACCCAAATATTGAGGAAACAGAAGATGTTGATCCGGAAGAAGGGGAAAAACCTGATTACGTTGATGATCAAACTGCCGCTAATTCAAATATCACCTTTAATAATGGGAAAGAGGAGATAGAAGAACCAGAAAATCCTGATGATCCTCAGGAACCAGAACAAGATCCAGTCGATCCTAATAATCCAACTGATGTTGTTAAGCCAGAAGAACCTAGTGATCCTAGCGATCCTACTTCAAAAGAGCCTGAAGGATATTTTACTTACCAAACTTTAGATACAAATAGAGTTTATTATAGACAAAATGTGTATGGGAATTATGCAAATGGTAGCATTCAAAAATCTCCAAGTTATAATTCATATGCTTTAAGCATGGAAGCTGATCCTGATTTGTACTTAGGTAGACTTTTAGATGGCGCTTATGAAAAATACACAACTTACATTGATTATATTTCTGTATTCCGTAATGATATAGCGCCTAATAATGTTGCAAGCTATAACGCTGGCGATTTACCTATCAGACAATATTACGATAATAAGTTCAATTATAATGGCGCAAAAAATAATATTCGGTTTGAGTTTTACGACTATAATTATCTTAAAGATGGAATTGATAAAATTAACCTTGATAAGGTTTCGAAAAATTTGAATAGAGAAAATTATGCTCAGTTTGTAAGAAATAACTATACTTATGTCCCAGATTATTTGAAGACTGAAATTGATAAAATTACATCAGAATATTTATTAAAAGCAGAAACTGAGTACGACACTATTTATAATGTTGCTCGTTATATTTCCTTACACCACACAAAAAATGATCAGGCAGCTTATCCTAATGATGTTGATTCGATACTTAAATTTTTAACAGATTCACATGAAGGATGGAATACTCATTTTGCGACCGCAACTGCATTAATGTTAAGAACTTTAGGTATACCTGCTCGTGTTGTAAGTGGTTATGTTAGTAGTAGTTACGACCAACAATATGATGGAAAATCTTATATTTATAGAGAAGGAAGACACGTTTGGACAGAAGTTTTTAGTAGTGAATTAATGGCTTGGGTAACAATTGATACTACCCCTGGTTATCATATTGACTATAAACCTGAACCTCTTAATCCTAATATTGTTTTCTCAGTTGTTGGCACAACTGATGGAAATGGTGAAGTTTCTGTTGATAAGCAAAATGGAATGGTTGGAGAAACGGTAAATATCACCTATACTCCTAACGAAGGCTATGACGTTGATACTGTTAAGATTAATGGCGAAGAACAATACTTTGTTCCTTATAATTTCACTCCAGTAAGAGGCGTTAATACAATTGAAGTAACGTTTAAAGAAAAACCAAAATATACAGTAAAAACTTTAACTGATGGAAATGGTGAGGTAAGCGTTGATAAAACTTCGGGTTATGTCGGAGACACTGTTTACATAACAATCACTCCTAACGAAGGTTATGAATTAGAAGAAATTAGCGTTAATAATAACTCGCAAATAACTCCATTAAATAACTTTATGCCTATTGAAGGTGAAAATACTGTAAAAGTTAAATTTAAAGAGATAGAAAAAGAACCTGAACCAGAACCAGAACCTGAGCCTGAGCCTGAACCTGAACCAGAGCCAGAGCCTGAAACGGATCCTCGTAATGATATTATTATTACAGTTGAATCTAACAATATAGGTCGGACTTATGATGGTACTTATCACTCGGTTCCTGTAACATCAGAAAATTTCTATCTTTCACCAACCAGTGCCCCACTTTATGGGAATGATAGACTAGTTTTTGAATCAACAGTAAGAAAAATTGATGCGGGTAATTATCAAAGAGCGAATAGATTTACTGTTCGTGTAGAAGATGAAACAGGCAAAGATGTTACTCGTAAATATAAGAAAGTTAATCGTAAATATGGAAATATTAATATAAGTTCTGCTGATCTAGATGTTAAAAGTAGAGATAGAGAAGTTGCTTACCAAGAAAATCTTGAAATTAACTTTGATAGCACGAGTTCAGCTGATCTTGAGTTCCTAAATGGCAACTCTTTAAGGGGCAACGATCAAATAACTAGAGTTTATTTCAATAGAGTAAGTACAAGTAAAGGCGAGCATCTTATTAAGTTTAGAATCTTACAAATTTCCAGAAATGGTAAAGCAATTCCTTTAACTAACTACAATATTAATTCCGAATCTGGTACTTTAAGAATATACTAGTAATTGATGATCGAACTTAAGAATCTTTCTAAAACCTACATTTCAAAAAACAAAGAAGTTATCCAAGCTTTGGATAACTTTTCTTATACCTTTCCTGATAGAGGTTTAATAGGAATTTATGGTGACTCTGGATGTGGTAAAACAACACTTTTAAATTTAATAGGTGGAATTGATACTTTAACAAGTGGTGATATTTTAATTAATAATAAATCTATTAAATCTTATAAAAGTAAAAACCTAACTAAATATAGAAACAAAGAAATAGGCTTTATATTTCAAGATGATAATTTAATCGATAACTTAAATGTTTTTGATAATGTTGCATTATCTTTATCTTTAAGAAAAGTAAGTTTTAAATCTAGAAAGAAAATAGTTGAAGAAGTGCTTGTTAGACTTGGGATGCTAGAAAAGAAAAACAAGTATCCAAGTGAACTAAGTGGCGGCGAGAAGCAAAGAGTTACTATAGCTCGCGCTCTTATTAAATCTCCTTCAATTATATTAGCTGATGAACCCACTGGTTCTTTAGACAAAGAAAATTCTTTAGAGATCATGAAGATTTTAAAAGAGTTAAGTAAAGATAAACTCGTCATTTTAGTGTCTCATGAAGAAGAACTCATAAGAACATTTAGTGATGAAATATTAAAGATTGAAAAAGGCTGTTTAAAAAGCATAGAAAATATGAATAAACTTAGTTTTGCAGGGTTTTTAAGTGAAAATGAAGATAATAAAATCACCAATTTAAAGGTAAGTGATAGCATAAAACTTGCCTTTAAAAACTTATTTTATAAAAAGTTTAAATCTTTAATTGTTGCTTTTAGTTTATCTTTATCTATTGCTTCATTAGGACTTGTACTTGCTATTCAAAGTGGTTTTTCTTCTTATTTAGCTAGTTTAGAAAATGAAACTTTAGCTCGATATCCTGTGTCAATTGAATCAACGAGTTTAATAAGTAATGATATTTTTGATTTAGCGAAAAACAAAGGTAGTTTTCCAGAGGAAGAAAAAGTAACTTCAGTATATAACTCTAATTCTTTTTTGCGTAGCAATAATATTACGCCTGAATTTATCTCTTATTTAAATAATATTGATGAAAGTTTAAGGGATTCTATCGTTATTAATAACAGCACTTCAATGAATGTTTTATATCTTGATTCGCTTAATAACAAAGTTAAAAATTTCTATTCTTCATCTAATTCTTTTTTAAATGATTTTGCTAATTCTGGTTTAACTAGTTGGAGAGCTTTACCTGAAAATAATGATACCTTACTTGAAGAGTATGATGTCTTAAAAGGCTCGCTTCCTTCTAATAAAAATGAAGCTATATTGATCGTTAATGCAGATAACGAAATTGATTCAAATATCTTAAATAGTTTAGGTTTTGAAGGACTTTTAAACGAAAATAAAGAAATTAGTTTTGATGATATTTTAGGAAGAAAGTTTAAAGCTATTAATAATAACGACTTTTATAAAAGAAAAAGATTAACTGTCCAAGAAAGCGAAGTAAGTGCAATCTTTTTAAAAAGAGGATATGAGCTTTATAACGAAAACTTAAATTTAAAAGATCTATTAAAGTATCAAGATTTATTTGGTGAACTTGTTGATCAAGATATTGAAGACGTAGATTTGAATCAATATAAAGATGATTTAAAAGAATTTATTAAATATATTGATGTCCCTTCTCAAAATGAAATAAATCTAGATGAAATAGATTTAAATAATGAAGATAGTTTATATACTTTGTTAACTTCTTTAGTTTCTACTCGTTATCTTGATTTATATCGAGAGTTAAATGATGAAGAACTCTTAGAGTTCTATAATGATTCGACAAAAGGCGAAGAAGTCAAGATAACAGGAATTTTAAGGGCTAAAAAAGATGTGCTCTTTGCTAGCTTAAATCCTGGTGTTTATTATGAAGCTGAGTTAGCAAAAACTTATAAAGAAAGTAATACTCCTGAATTTATTGATTTAAATAATGATGGCAAAATTACAAGCGAAGAAGATAAAAGATCAAATATTATTAAGAGTTATGAAAGCAATATCTTCCTTAGATTTGATGGTAGTTTTTCACTTTGTGTAAGAGAGATTTTAGACGCAAATAGTGAAAGTAATGACTACATTAAATATTTATCTAATAGATTAAAATTTGGAATGGATGAAGAAGTAGGTTCAATTACAATTTTCCCTTCTAATTTTGAAGAAAAGTCTGCAATTTTAAACTATATTGATAAATATAACTCTAACATGAGTGAAGAAAATAAGATTATTTATACCGATTTAACTTCACTTATATTTGGCAACGTTGAAACATTAATTGGTCTTATTTCTCTTGTTTTGATTATCTTTAGTTTGATTTCTCTAGTTGTCACTATTTTACTTGAATCATTAATTACTTATTCAAATATTAGTGAAAGAAAACACGATATTGGAATATTAAAATCACTTGGTGCCTCGCGCATTGATATCTTTAAGATTTTTAGTTTTGAAAGCATATCAATTGGATTAGTTAGTTCATTAATTTCATTAATACTTATATTGATATGTGGATTATCTTTAAATACATGGATTAACTCAATGTTTGATTTAATGGCTGTCTCTTTAGTTAGCTTTGATTTCTTATTAATTCTTATTGTTATCTTGCTTGGCATAGCTTTACAGTTTTTAGCTTCTTTTGTTCCAATCATTGCTTACTCAAATAAAACTCCAATAGAAACAATGAAAAGATAGGAGTTTTGTGAAGTTTTTGTATTAAAATCAAAATTTTTCAAAATAATTAAAATTTTTCAAACAAACTTAATTTTAGATTGTATTAATAAATATAAGGAAGGATGGAGGAATAAAATTCGCGAAGATTATAAGAAACTTTCTTAATCTAACGCATCTTACATAGAAGTTTTTAGTTTTAAAAATTTTGCTTACTTTGTTTTAAAAATAATAATCAAGGAACGTTCTTATAATAAAGGAAGGAACTAATAGTACTAAATAAAATTAATTAATTCGTAAACCATAAAAGGTAAATAATTTAAGTCTTATTAAGGAGGACAATTTTATTAATTACTATTCTGTTACATGTAAATGTGGTCATGTGGGAAGAGCTTTTTATATACGAGTTTCTTTTCCTGTTGTTGCTGAAAGTGCCAAAGAAGCTAGCAGGATTGCTCGCTATATTCCACGAGTGAAGCATGATCATAAAGATGCTATTTTAAATTGTGTAAAAATTTCTCTAGAAGAATATGAAGAACTTAAAGAAATAAATAGAAATGATGAATACCTTCAGTGCAAAAATAAACAAGAACAAAATAAGATTTCTGATTTTGATTCAAGGTTGGTAAAAGAAACAAAAAGAGGAAGAAAGTGTTATGTAAGTAAGAAAGATAATCTTGAATATAAAAGAAGAAAAGACAATTTAATGAAATTAGAGTTTCTTCAAGATGTTTCTGATTATTTAGCGGATGAATTTTATTATTTAAATTCATAAGTCTAATTTTCCTATTTATTTTTCTATCTATTTAAATATAAAAAAGTAAGAAATTGTAGTCATTAAAGTTGCTTAAGGATGGCAAATAATAACTTTCGCTCGAAACTAAATTTTACTATAATTAACTCAAGGTGGAGGGGGCTCATGAAAAGAAAAAAGAAAATAATTTTAGCTCTTAATTTATTATTAGGCGGATTTATTACATCCGCTCTTGTTGGTTGTAATGAACAAACAAGTCAATTTTATAGTTTAGATATAAAATATGATGAAACTTTAGGTACTGTAACAACTGATACACCTCAAGGCGTTGCGGGTGATACTGTTAATATCAAAATTACGCCAAATGAGGGTGTTATTATTGAAAGTGTTGTCGTTAACGGCACTGAAGTTGAAGTAACAGATGGTACTTTAACTTTTACCGCTATAGGTGGCTTAAACACAGTTGATGTAAATTTTAAAGATCCTGCTGCAGAAACACCAATTGATAATAGTTTCTCTGTTGAATTAGATTATGATTCTTCAAGAGGAACGGTTGTTGCAGATAAAACATCCGGTACTAATTATTTAGATTCTAATAGTGCTGTAAAGATAACTATCACTCCTAATAACGGTTATTATGTTCAATCTATTGTTGTCAACGATGAGGATAGAGATGCAAGCGCAACAGAGTTTGCCTTCCAACCTCAAAAAGGTTTAAACACTGTAAAAGTACTTTTTGGTGAATCTGAAGGCCCAGTTGAAGAGACTAAGAAATATTCCTTTACTGTAACTTATAACGAGGAAGGCGGAACAGTAATTGGTGATAAAACGGCTGGTGATTTAGTAGAAGGAACTGTTACTAAATTTACAGTAACACCAAAAGATAATTACATTGTTAAATCTGTCTTATTTAATGGCACAGAACTTACTCTTGAAGCAGATGGCGTTTATGAAGTTAAGCCAGTTGAAGGAGCAAACACATTTGATGTTGTTTTTGTTATTAAAGAAGTCGAGCCAACAGAAAATATTTATTCTATTGAAGTAATGGTAAATGATGAAAATGGTGGAACGTTTACATTATCAAAGACTAGTGGAGAGGTAGGAGAAACAGTAGATTTAACAATTTCTCCAAATTCAGGATATTTAGTTTCTGTAATGTTTAATGGTGGTTTTGTTACACTAGATGATGATTATAGAGCTGTCCTTACTCCTAACAAAGGAACTAATCAATTAGATATCATTTTTTCAAAACCTCAAAGTGGTTTAGGAATGCTTGAAGGTGGATATAATGTCGATTTAACAGACAAGAGTTTACTCGGAACACCTGATTTTGATAGTGATTACTTCTATGAAAATTGCATGAGAGTAATTTATGATAGTATACCTAATGGTGAATTCGAAGAAAGCGAAATGAGAAAATATAGCGACGAATTCTACAATAATATAATTTCGAAGCTCAGTATTACTAAAGAAAGCGCAGAACACTTAATGAGTGTTATGAAAGAAACCGATGCTGTTAAGAAATTTACTGAACTTTCTCAAAATAATTCTAATAATTTAGATAGAAAAACTTTCACAGGTTATGTTTCTTTGGTTTTGGAATTAAAAGGCAAACTTACACAAGACGAATTCTCATATTTTGTTTTTTCCTTTGGTTCATATATGAATATTGGTCTTGTTACATCTTCATATAGTGGAAGATTTGCGGGGCTTAATAATGAAGAGCTTAGTAGAGCGGCTAATTATTTTGAAAATCACGGCGACAGCGCAACAGCTAGTGAGATTCGAGCATTTAGCGATAGTATTAACGCTGAACAACAAGTTTTTAGTGTTGACGATCTTTTAACTACTTATGAAAAGCCTTTATTATATGCTTCTCGATTACTTTATCCAATGGCTGATGCATTATCTGCAATCGAAACTGATAAAGATAAATTGGGTGGTTTGCTTTATGATGCTATCGAAATCTTTAAGAAATTAACTAATGGCGGATCTTTTGATTTCCTTCTTGATGAAGAAAACAAGGCTAGAAATATTGAAGTTTTCCAATTCATAGGAAAAGTTTTATTTAGAGCCTTGCCTAATATAGAGTCATTTAAGGAAATTATTAAAAAAAGCGATTTAGTCCAAGATATGGTTGATGCTGTTAAAAAGCTTAATTCTTTTGTATCAACGAGTTTAGATAGGCCAATAAATGATTCGTTTTATGAACGATTAAAAGAGGATGGAGAAAGCTTATACTATCTTCTTAAGTTTATTGGCAAGAGTTTAGAAAATTTACAGACAACAGATTATGATGCATTAGTTGGCTTACTTAGTGCCATGATGAGTGGAGAACAAGCAAGTCAAGAAAATGTCTATAAATATGCAATTAAAATTTCCAAGTTGTTTGTAAGAACTTTAACTGAGTTTGGCGCCGCATCAACAACACTTACAGAGCATTTTGCTGATGGTGTTTCTCTTTTTGGTGAATTATATGCAGTTAATAATAGACTTATTTCTTATGGTCAAATTCAAGAAAATATTCCTGATGAAGATTCTGAGAGAATAAAGAAATTTAGAACAAATGTAGTCATGGTTATGCTGAATCACGGCACGAATTTGTTTGGTAATTACGATTTCAGTAAACTTCCAGAATTTATCGCTAATGTATCTACCTATGATCCTGAGAAGATTGGCGAAACAGAGATGACTTATATCCAAAACTTTATTGCCGAAATTCAACAAGCCATTGGAACATATGCAACTAACGAGAATTACTCTCTTTACCAGATTGAATATGCTGACAATCCAGATTTAAATGGCGATCTTGGTTTAAAAATTTCTGAACCTGAAAGTGGTCAAAAGGTTGATTACACAGTTGGTGAATATGATACAAAAACTAGAACCAGAAAATCTGTGAATATTAACTTTGATGGCTTTGGTAGTGTTGATCTTTTCTATGAGGTAGGCATTCTTGATAATACAGTTATCGGTAAAAATTTACGTATTGAGTTACAATCAGAAAGATTCTCTACTTATGGTCATGATTTTGTTATTAGAAATGATCATACCTATGCTGCCGGGGATGGCTTATATCTAATTGAGTATGATCAATACCAAGAAACTCCAAAACGCACGTTAATAAAAGCTTTGAATTTAAATACATCTGAACTTGGATGGCATTACATTAGATGCGATATCGACAATAATATCTATTTCCTTAAATATTACGTTTATAGAAAAGAAGATATTAAATATGATTATCATTTTGAATTGAGCGACATTTATCTTGAAGGAGAGATGAAAACACTTAATAGCATATATTATCAAAGCTATGTAGAAGACGAAGATGGAGAAAGAGTTCACATTGATAGTGGACATAAGGAACTTAAAGAAGCTGTTACTCTAGATACTTCTAAAGTAGGTGGAAATAGTGTTGATGTAGAACTAATTGACGGGACAAAATTAACCGTTTCTTACTATGTATGTGAAATTATTGAACACGAGAAATATCTAGATTCTACTTATATAGAAGCCGAGTTTTATTATCAAGGTCTCGAATTACAAGAGAAGTACGGTTTCTATTATGTAGAAAAATTAACTTATGTTGACAGGCATGGAAAGGAAGAAACTATTGAACATCCTGGATCATATATTGATATAGGTGTTTCAGAATTTGAAAATGGATTATCTAATACTGAAGCCGGCGAACATATAGATTATGTAACGATTGACGGCGAGAGATATCAATTTACTTATTATGTAAACGAAAGACTCGAGAGTAGTGATACTGATTTTGAATATTATGTGGATACTCCATACATAGAAGGTTCGGGTTTTGAAATTTTTGATGGCGAAACTTGTGTTAGTAGAGCACAAAGATTGTTCTATGAAAATAGAGATGGGGAAGTATTTTCTATAGTTAATTTAGATGAATCTGCGAGATTTTATGTAGATTATTCAATGATTGATACAAGTAATGCAGTTAATGCACTTGCAGGCGATATGGTATCTGCAAAAATAGCTGTTAGCCCAGAAGAAACAATTCATGCCAATCTTTTTGTCAGTTCGCTTCGCTTACAATATCATGATTATTGGCTTGACAATCTAAGTTATTTAATTCCTCAAAACCTTCCTGATGATGATTATGAGGTTATTATTTCTAGAAATGTTGACTATATTTATGACACCTGGAGAGGTTATGAAGAAGGCATCAACATTCCTGAGACTTTAGGAACCTTTAAGTTCGGAGACATTAAAAATTATTTAGACTTTGAATATCCTGGTAACAAATCATTTAATTTTGAATATAACGGTAACGTATATGAAGTTTGGTATAGCGTTACTGATATCAGTGAGATGAGCATTGGCAATCATATTGAAGGATATGATGATAGCAAAAATTCACATGGGTTACATGTCACTGGCTTGGAAGGCAAAGATAAAATCGTAATTAAGTTAAGAGAGGGATATATTTCTGATTTAAATTTTTCTTCTTCAAGATATATCACAGACGAATTCTATGTAAACGAATATACGTATTATATTTTAGATGTTTCAGAATCAAGTGATATTTGGTTATATTCAGAATTATATGGTGAATACTCTATTGAAGTCATGGATTTTAACCAATTTAAACATTTTGTTGAACAAGATTCTTTAAGGTATGACCTTTACTTGATGGAAGAAGAAAACGTTTATTGTCTCCAAATTTTTTATTATCAAGAAATAACAATTGAGGAAGAGAATTTCGGCATTGAAGGCGACAAAGCTCTAACTTATACACTTGAAGAATTACAAACTCTTTATTTGGAAAATGGAGATGGCAATACAATCCATATAGACGTTGAAATTGATGGAGAAATATTTACTATTGATCTAGATGTCTCTAATTACCCTGAAATTATCGGATAGAGTTTTAGTTATAAATACTAATTTTTAGATAAAAACTCATCAAAATATTCTAAAAATTTCTCTTGATAAGGACTTTTCACTGTTGTAATATATTTCAGCAACTGAAAAGTTCTTATTTTTTAGTTAATAGTATGATACACCAGGTATTGTGTGTATAAGTGAAGGAGAAAAAAGATGCCAACTATTAATCAGTTAGTTAGACAAGGTAGAAAAGCACCTACCTTTAAATCAAAAGCACCTGCACTTTTAAAAAGATTCGATTCTTTAAATAAAAAAGAAAGAGATCAAAATAGTGCACAAAAAAGAGGAGTTTGCACCCGTGTTGGAACAATGACTCCTAAAAAACCAAACTCTGCTTTAAGAAAATACGCAAGAGTTAAGCTCTCCAACGGATATGAAGTTACAGCTTATATCGGTGGAGAAGGACACAACTTACAAGAACACTCCACCGTTATGATTAGAGGTGGTAGAGTTAAAGACCTCCCAGGTGTTAGATATCACATCATCAGAGGTTGCCTTGATTGCGCTGGTATTGAATCCCGTAGACAAGGTAGATCCTTATATGGCACAAAGAAGCCAAAAGAAAAGGAATAATAAAGGAGATTCGTTATGCCAAGAAAAGGTAGTGTTGGAAAAAGAGATGTTTTACCAGATCCAATTTATAATTCAAAGTTAGTTACAAGATTAATTAACAAAATTATGATTGATGGTAAAAAAGGTACAGCTCAAAAGATTTTATATACAGCATTTGAAAAAATCGAAGCTAAAACTCAAAAAAATGCAATGGATGTCTTTGCTACAGCAATTAACAACATCATGCCAGAAGTTGAGTTAAAGGCTAAGAGAATCGGTGCTGCTAACTATCAAGTACCAACCGAAGTTAGCAAAGAAAGAAGAGTTACTCTCGGTTTAAGATGGTTAGTCAACTATGCTCGTTTAAGAAAAGAAAAATCAATGGAAGATAAACTCTGCAACGAAATCATCGATGCTGCTAACGGCACTGGTGCTAGCGTCAAGAAGAGAGAAGATACACACAAAATGGCAGAAGCTAATAAAGCTTATGCACATTATAAGTGGTAATTTGCTTAATTTAGGGGAACATTTATGGCTCGTGAATATGATTTAGCCCACACTCGTAATATCGGTATCATGGCTCACATCGATGCTGGTAAAACTACAACTACAGAACGTATCTTGTTCTTTACACATAAGATCCACAAGATTGGTGAAGTCCACGAAGGCGCTGCAACAATGGACTGGATGGTTCAAGAACAAGAAAGAGGTATTACAATTACCTCAGCCGCAACAACTTGTTTCTGGAAAAACTATAGATACAACATTATCGACACTCCTGGGCACGTCGACTTTACAGTTGAAGTTGAACGTTCATTAAGAGTTCTCGATGGCGCTATCACAGTTTTAGATGGTAAGAATGGTGTTGAACCACAAACTGAAACTGTTTGGAGACAAGGAACAAAATATGGTGTTCCAAGAATTGTTTTCGTCAATAAACTCGATGCTATTGGCGCTGATTTTGAAATGTCTTGGAAATCAATCCATGAAAAACTTGGTGCAAATGCACGTCCTGTCCAATATCCAATTGGAATTTCAAATACATTAAGTGGTGTTATTGATCTTATTAAAATGGAAGGTTGGGACTTCACAGATATTAACAATCCTAAATTAGTTCCAATTCCAGAGCAATATATGGCAAGATGCCAAGAATTAAGACAAGAACTCATTGAAGATTTAGCTGGTTTCGATGATGACTTCTGTATGAAAGTCTTAAATGGTGAAGAACCAACAGTCGAAGAAATCAAAGCAGTTATCAGAAAAGCTACAATTAAAGGCGAATTCCACCCAGTTTTCTGTGGAAGTGCTTATAAAAATAAAGGTGTTCAATTACTCCTTGATGGCGTTATTGATTACTTACCATCCCCACTTGATATTCCACCTGCAAAGGGAACTGAAAGTGATGGAACAGAATATGATTGTATTGCAGATGATTCTAAACCAATGGTTGGCTTAGCATTCAAAATTGCTACAGACCCATTCGTTGGAAGACTTGCTTACGTTAGAGTCTATTCTGGTATCTTAAAATCAGGAAGCTACGTCTTAAATAGTAACAAAGGCGTTAAAGAAAGAATTGGTAGACTTGTTTTAATGCATTCAAACCGTAGAGAAGAAGTTGAAGCTCTTCACGCTGGTGAAATTGGTGCAATTATTGGTTTAAAGAATACTACAACAGGTGAAACACTCTGTGATGAGAATCTCGATGTTATGCTTGAAAAGATGGAATTCCCAGAACCAGTTATTGAAGAAGCAGTTGAACCAAAAACAAAAGCTGACCAAGAAAAAATGGGTCTTGCACTTGCTAAACTTGCCGAAGAAGATCCAACATTCAAAGTTCATACAAACGAAGAAACAGGTCAAACAATTATCGCTGGTGTTGGCGAACTTCACCTAGATATTATCGTCGATAGATTAAGAAGAGAATTCAACGTTCAAGTTAACGTTGGTAAACCACAAGTTGGATACCGTGAAACAATCAAAAGAGAAGGTGATTGTGAAGGTAAATACATCAGACAATCCGGTGGTAGAGGTCAATATGGTCACGTTATTATCAAATTTGAACCTAACCCAGGAAAAGGATTTGAATTCGTCAATGCTGTTGTTGGTGGAACTGTTCCAAAAGAATATATTAAGCCAACTCAAGACGGTTTAATTGATGCTATGCAAAAAGGTCTTGTTGCTGGATATCCTGCAATAGACATTAAAGCTACATTACATGATGGTTCTTACCATGATGTTGATAGTAGTGAAGCAGCTTATAAGATTGCAGCAAGTATGGCTTTAAAAGAAGCTGCTAAAAAATGTGATCCAGTTATCCTTGAACCTATTATGAAGGTTGAAGTCACTGTCCCAGAACAATATTATGGTGATGTTATTGGTGATATCAGCCGTAGAAGAGGACAAATGACTGGTGAATCTCAAAGAGGAAATGCAAAAATCGTTGAAGCTGAAGTACCACTTGCAGAAATGTTTGGTTACGTCACCGATTTACGTTCATTTACTCAAGGTAGAGGAAGTTACTCCATGGAATTTGATCACTTCGGAGAATGTCCAAAATTCATTCAAGAAGAGATCATTAAAAAGAGTGGAGTTAACAATTAATTTTGGGCTTTTATAATTACGATACTTATTGATAAACGTAATTAATTTAAGTAAAATATTTACATTGCGAAAGCTATTTATTCTAGGAGGAAAAATTACTTATGGCAAAAGAGAAATTTGATAGAAGTAAGGTCCATATGAACATTGGTACCATTGGACACGTCGACCATGGTAAAACAACATTAACCGCTGCTATCACACACGTTCTTGCTAAAGGTGGTAACGCAAAATCAATGGATTACGATCAAATTGATGCTGCACCAGAAGAAAAAGCAAGAGGTATTACAATCAACACAGCTCACGTTGAATATCAAACAGCAAAAAGACACTATGCACACGTTGACTGTCCAGGGCACGCTGACTATGTTAAGAACATGATCACAGGTGCTGCTCAAATGGATGGTGCTATCCTCGTTGTTGCAGCTACAGATGGTGTTATGCCACAAACAAGAGAACACATTCTTCTCGCAAGACAAGTTGGTGTTCCATACATTGTTGTTTTCTTAAATAAATGTGATTTAGTCGAAGATCCAGAACTTATCGACCTCGTCGAAATGGATGTTAGAGACTTACTCAGCAAATATGGTTTCCCAGGTGATGAAATTCCAATCATCAGAGGTAGTGCAAGAAAAGCTCTTGATGGCGATCCAGAAGCAGAAAAATCAATTATCGAATTAATGGATACAATTGATAGCTATTTCCCAGATCCAGTCAGAGATACTGATAAACCATTCTTAATGCCAATCGAAGACGTTCTCACCATCACAGGTAGAGGTACAGTCGTCACTGGTAGAGTTGAAAGAGGTACAGTTAAACTCAACGACCCTGTTGAAATTGTTGGTATCAAGCCTACAAAATCCTCAGTTGTTACTGGTATTGAAATGTTCAGAAAAACACTCGATTACGCAGAAGCTGGCGATAACGCAGGTATCTTATTAAGAGGTGTTAACAGAGACGAAGTTGTTAGAGGACAAGTTCTTGCTAAACCAGGATCCATTACTCCACACAGCAAATTCACATGTCAATGTTACATTCTTACAAAAGAAGAAGGTGGTAGACATACAGCTTTCTTAAGCAACTACAGACCACAATTCTACTTCCACACAACTGATATTACTGGTACAATCACTCTTCCAGCAGGAACAGAAATGGTTATGCCAGGCGATAACGTCACATTTACTGTTGAACTTATCCACGCAGTTGCTGTTGAAAAAGGTACCAAATTCTCCATCCGTGAAGGTGGTAGAACAGTTGGTGCTGGTACAGTTAGCGAAATTATTAAATAGTTTCAAAACTGTTTCAAAATCTTACAAATTTAAGGTCGCCAATATGGCGGCCTTTTTCGTTTGCATATAAAAACTCTTAAAGAGAAGTAAAGTTAATTGGGTACGTTCTCTTTAAGAGTCTCTGATTTAATTTTTATTATGATTTTTAAATTAGATTAGTTAATGAACATGTAGGAATATTAATGATCCACAAATTAAAATTCCTAATAAGACATAGATAAAAGAATATTTTGACTTATATTGTTTAAAAACTTGAGGTAGCAGTTCAATAAATAACACATAAAATAAACTACCTGCGGATATTGAGAAGATAATACCTAATGAGAGATCATTCATTGATAATGTAGAGATAAAATATCCTATAATTGAAAAAATATAAGCAGGAATAGCGCTTAATGTTGTAATCAAAATAGAAAATTTATTTGATTTGCCGCTATTTTTAAAAGAACTACCCATTGAAAACCCAACTAAAAGATTGTGGAGAAATAAAATAATACTCATGATAAGTCCATTTAAAGGGAAAACGTCTTGAGATTCAAAGAAAGTGATACCAAGTGATAAGCCCTCAGGTATGTTGTGAATTGAAATAGCTAAAAGAAAGATTAATGAAGCTGATAAGAGAGATTTTTCATGAAAAACTTCGGTAGAATGAGCGTGGTCATCACATAATTCTTCATCATTTTTATCGTGTTCATGATGGTGTGAAATCTTGTGAGTTATTTCATGAAGTCCAAAAAATAATAATCCAACACCAATTATTATTAAAAGTGAATAAAGTGCACCCAAAAAATCATTATTGGAAGCCAGTTGAAAATGATTAATTCCTTCTAGAATAATCTCCAAGAAGAGTAAAGCAATAATTCCACCTACTGATAAATTTTGTAAGAATACAAACGCACCCTTTTTTAGTTTTGTGGCAAGTGATGAAAGACTTGCACCTAAAAGAGTTGCTCCAAGTGTGCCAAGCGCACTAAAAATAAACATATAAATCATAATACAATGCAAGATTATAACTTTTTTATGCCAAAATTCAAGTTTTACGCACATTTTAAGGTTTTTAAATGTTAAAATAAATTAATATGAAAATTGGTGTTCTTGGACAAGGTTTTGCTGGTATCTTTTTAGCCTTATTTTTAAAAGAAAAAGATCCTAAAATTGATGTTACACTAATTGATAAGGAAGAAACTGCGGGAAGGAAAGTGTTAGCGACAGGGAATGGAAGATGCAACATCACTAATTTAGTTATCCAACCAAATGCCTATAATTCGGAAGATGCTTTAAGTGTTGTTAGTGATTTTCCAGGTGAGAAAATTGTTAGTTTCTTAAAATCAATTGGTATTTTCACAAGGGAATACAATAATTTAGTTTACCCTTATTCTAATAGTGCTAAATCTTTTTTGGATTATTTAATCGCACTTTGCAAAGAAAGAAAAATCAAATTTGTTAATCGTGAAAAACTAATTGATTATACTTTAGAAAACGGAAAAATAAGAGTTAAAACTTTAAACAAAATATTTATCTTTGATAAATTTGTTTTAGCTTGTGGCAATGTTAGTGCTCCTCAACTTGGAGGAAGTGACTTAGTCTTTAAGGTTTTAGAAAAGCATGGATATAAAATGGTCACTCCAAAAGTTGGACTTGCACCAATCCAAACAGAAGAAAAACCTGTAACCATTCAAAACGAAAGAGTAAAAGCTAAAGTAAGTTTGTATATTGACAAGAATCTATCTTATGAAGAAACCGGTGAAGTTTTATTTAAGAAAGATGGTTTGAGTGGAATTGTCATTTTTAACTGCGCTTCTATGATTGCAAGAAGTAAGAGATTTAAGAAAGCGACAATTTCATTAGATTTAATGCCAGATTACGATGTAGACAAGCTTGTTGCTCTTCTTACAAAATTAAATGATGTTTCAAAAGCTTCTGTTTTAAGTGGTATTTTTACAAAGCATGTTGCTGAATATATTAGGAAAGCAAGTGGTGTTAAAAACTTAAATTCTTACACACCAACAGAAATTAAGAAGATCGCTGTCACTTTGAAAAACTTAGTATTTACTTATAGAGCTACTTATGATTTTAAAGATGGTCAAGTTGCAGTGGGTGGTGTTGATTTTTCAAACCTTGATTTTGATCTTGAAAGTAAAAAAGAACCAGGAATTTATTTTGCTGGAGAGCTTATAAATGCAGATGGATTATGTGGTGGTTATAACATTACATTTGCTATTGCATCTGCTCATAAAGTCGCTGAAGCAATACTAGAAAATGCTTAAAAATATTCGCTAATTTTAATAAAAACGCTGTAAAAAGCGTTTTTATTTTTCGTTTTCAAGAGTTTTAAACTCGTATTCTATAGGTAAATCTTTTGTTAAATATAAGAGTAAATAAGTGCCAATTTCTGAATTACGAGGTCTTGTAATACTACCAGGATTAAACACAAAAGTTTTACCAATCTTTTTTGCGTACTTAACATGTGTATGGCCGTACAAAAAGATATCGCATTTCTTACTTTTTATATAATTTGTAGTGTCAATCATAAAGTTGAATGAGTTACCGTGCTCCATGTGAATTTTAAACCCTTCGATTTCAACATCTTTCTCAAGAGGCAAATCATTATAGTCGCAGTTTCCTCTTATAGCACAGAACTTAGTTAAAAGATATTTTGGAAGTTCGCTATCGCCAAGATGAAAAAAATAGTCTGCATCATAATTCTTCATTAATATCTCATTTAAGACATCGTAATTTGAATGACTATCACTAACTATTACTATTTTCATACTTTTATTTTATTCTTCTTTAAGCAAATTGTTTAGAAAATACATTATTAAGATTACAGAATTTATTATAAAAATGTTATTCGAAGAAAGTGTTAATTAGATACAATTTTTATTATTTATTTATCGTTTAATATGTTTATAATAATAGCGTTTAACAATTATGAACAAGAAAGAACAACTCCAAACACCTTATTTAAAGGCTTACGAAAAATATCTTAAAGATCATACTTCTGTCTTTGATGTTCCAGGACATCATCAAGGAAAAATCAGAACAGATTTTGATAAGATTTTTACTCATGTTGTTTATAAAAACGATGTTAATTGTCCTCGTGGAATGGATAATATCTTACATCCAACAGGACCTATAAAAGATGCTCAAAATTTATTTGCTAAAGCTTGTGGAGCTGATTATTGTAAATTCTTGATAAACGGATCAACAAGTGGAAACTTAATCATGTTTTTAAGTGCACTTCAAGCCAATGATAAAGTAATTCTTCCTCGAAATGTTCATAAATCCGTTATTAATGGTTTGGTTTTAAGTGGGGCAGTTCCTATTTTTATAATGCCAGAATTAGATAAAAAGACAGAAATTGTTAATCAAATTTCTTTTAAAGATCGGAAAAAAGCAATTGATGAAAACCCTGATGCAAAAGCTATATTTATTATTAATCCAACGTACTTTGGTGCTACATGCGATCTTAAAAAGATTGTAAATTATGCGCACTTAAATAACAAAATTGTTCTTGTTGATGAAGCACATGGCTCGCATTTTTATTTTTCGAATAAACTTCCTGTTACAGCAATGCAAGCAGGAGCTGATATGTCTACTTTAAGCATTCATAAAACGGGAGGCAGTTTAACTCAATCAAGTGTGCTTTTAGTTAAAGGAAAACGCGTTCATAAATATGATGTCATTAAATCTTTTAACATGCTTACAACAACGTCTCCAAGTTCAATTCTTTTAGCTTCTTTAGATGCAGCAAGAAAATACCTAGTTTTTAAGGGAAGTGCAAAGATTTATGGCGCAATTAAACTTGCTAGACAAGCCAAAGATAGAATTGACCAAATTCCAGGGTTTTTAGCTCACACTAAAGACTATTTTGTTAACGAATGCCAAGCATATGACTACGACGAAACTAAACTCTGTGTTGAAATAGATAAACTCAATTTAAGTGGGTTTGATTTATACAAGCTACTTAAAGATAAATACCATATTCAAATAGAACTTGCTGAAACATATGTATTTTTACTTTTATTTACAATCGGTTCAACACAAGAAGATGTAGATGTATTAATTAGTGCACTAACTGAAATTTCTAAAGAATACTATGATCCTACTTTGGTTTACGAAGATCACCATTATTCTAATGGTTTCCCAGAGATGAAAGTTAGACCTAGAGTTGCTTATCATGCTCCATTAAAAGTTTGTAAGATTAAAAATGCAGTAGGAAAGATATCAAAAGAAATGATAATGATTTATCCTCCTGGAATACCAGTTATTATTCCTGGAGAAGTATTTACTCAAGAAGTAGTCAATGAGCTTCTTTATTACAAAAACAAAAAAGCAAACATTTTAAGTGATTGGCCTGCTTCAAATGAAGTAAGTGTCATAGACGAAAAAAAGTGGAAATATACGATAAGCGAAGATTAGCTGACTTATCTATGTAATATATTAAAAAGTATTAGATAGTCTCACCTCCTTTCTTTAAGCTTTTTTATAGCTTTCACTTAATACAACATATATATTTTTAAACAATCTTAAAAAATTTAAGATTTGCAAGGTTTTTACTTTAAAAATATCATTTTTTTAAATACCATTTTGCTTATATTTTGTCTTTTTTCCCTTTAAGGAAAAATTTAAAGTGGTAAAATATTTACATGATTTTAACCGATGGATGGACTAGCTTTTGGAGTGATGTTTGGAAATCGATCACTGATGCATGGAATCAGGTCGTAAAGTTTTGGGCTGGAGATGGGGAATCTATTCCTTATGTAGCCAATTTTTTATTAGCAATTATCGTTTTATTACTTGGTGTTGCTTTAATTAAATTTATTATCTTTATTATTAACCGTGCATTTAAAATCAATAGAGGAATAATCAAAGAAAGAAGTGTTAAATCTTTTATTGTTTCAACGATTAAAATAATTCTCTATTTTATCCTTGTTTTAATTGTTTTAAACATTTTAAGAGTAAGTTTAACAGGAGTTGCCGAAATATTTTCTAGTGCAATTCTTGCTATTGGTCTTTCTTTGCAGGATGTTATCTCTAATTTTGCTAGTGGAATTATTATTCTTACTTCAAAGCCATTTGTAACTGGTGACTATATTAAAATTGGCGAATCAACAGTTGAAGGAAATGTTGTTGATGTTAGATTTTTGGTAACAACAATTGAGACAGTAAATAAACAAGTTGTCACAATTCCAAATAAAACAATAACAGGCTCTATTATTACAAACTATACTAAAAACCCTCTCAGAAGAGTTGTTGTTGATATTGGTGTTGATTATTCAACAGATATTAATAAAGCTAAAGCGGTTTTAGTTGAGATTGCTAATAAAGATAATAGAGTACTTTTAGATCCAAAACCAGTTTGCTATGTTACTGCGTTTGAATCTAGTGATATAAATCTATCTTTAAGATGTTATGTACCTAATGCTTTGTACTGGGATGTCTACTTTGAATTAAACGAGAAGATACTTATCGAATTTAATAGACAAGGAATTAAAATTCCATATAATAGACTTGTTATTGAATCACTTAACGCTGAAGAAAAGATTAATCTTGAAAATAAAGGAAAGGTCTTATGAAAATTTGTAAAAATGATAAATCTACACTTATTACTTACTTAATAATAACTGTAATTTGTTTAGGACTTTCATCAATTGCTTTTGCCTTTGATACAAAATATAGTTATTTCCCTATTGTAATCACCGCAATTTCTTTTGTTTGCGGTTTCTTTTATTTATGGGCAATGCTTTATTCAATGAAAAAGAGACTAGAAATTACAGAAGAAAATAAAGGAATGCGCTTTGCTGGCCAGATGGGAAGCAATTTTTTACGTTTTTCAATTATGGTCATCGCCGTTTTATGTAATTTTTTGTTTGTTTATTTTACACCAGTTGAAGGCGAACCAGAAAAATGGGTTTATGCTTTGATTCTTATTGCTGGATTACCAATGATTATTGATATTGCTTTATTTTATTTAAGAAGTGCTTACGTAGAGTAATTTATGGACATTTCAAAACTTTGGAGATTTGACTTTGAATCATTTTTTGTTCCAGAGATCGTGGTCTCTCTTTTTGCAATGTTAATAGTTGCCATTATTAGTTTTGTTATTTATTTTAAATTTAAAAAACTTAATGAAAATCCTTTAGAAACACCTAAAGGTTTTACTCTTATTGTTTCTTGGTTTGTTGAATTTATCGATAAACTTACCGTTAATACAATGGGTGTTAAAAATAAAAAATTCGCAGGCTTAATGCTTGCTTTATCAATGTATATATTTTTAGCTTTCACTATAAGTTTAACTGGACTTCCATCTCCTGTAACTTATCTTGGAGTGCCTTTATCAATTGCTTTAATTACTTTTATTTTGATACATTACACGGCTGCTAAAGAAAATAAACGGGGATACTTTAAGCGTTTTATTGAACCAGTCCCAATCTTTTTACCAATCAACTTACTTACAATGTGGGCGCCATTACTTTCTTTAACACTCCGTATGTTTGGAAATGCTCTTAGTGGTTTTTGCATTATGAGTATTGTTTATTTTGGTTTAGAGTCTATCTCTGATATGATTTTTGGAAGCTCGTTTAGTGGAGTTTACTGGGCTAATGCAACAGGCGCTGTTGTAAGTGGCGCATCTGGTCCAGCAGGAATTTTTATCGCTCCATTTATTACCCCAATTTTACATTTATACTTTGATTTATTTTCTGGATTTGTTCAAACTACAGTCTTTATGTTACTTACGATGATTTTAGTTTTAAATGAACAAAGTGAAGAGCCAATTGAAGCTCAACTTGAAGTCAGTAGAAATTAGGAGGAGAAACTAATGGATATATTAATGAATTTATTAAATGTACTTGCTAGCGATCCAACAGGCATGGTCTACATTGGCATTGGGTTAATGTCTTTTGGACTTGGTGCTAGTGGTATTGGTGAAGGTTATTGTTGTGGTAAAACAATGGAAGCCATGGGAAGAAATCCTGAAATGTATTCTAAACTTAGAACTGGTATGATTCTTGGCTGTGCATTAACTGAAACTACCGCAATTTATTCACTTTTAATTGCTTTATTAATGCTCTTTATTGGCTAGTTTATGAAGAAAAAAGGGAAATATTTAAAATACATATTAGTTCTTTTCCCTGTTTTGTTTTTATCTAGTTGTAACATGGATAGCTTAGGTGATGACCTAAGCAGTTCGATAGAAGCAAAACTTATTCCAAATATTTGGGCTTTTTTAGTCCAATTTATTGCTTTTATTATTCTCATTTTAATCGTTATAAAGTTTGCCTATAAACCTGTTAAAAAGTATTTAGATAAAAGAAGTGAACTTTTAACAAGCGAAAGAGAAGAAGCAAAAAATATGAAAGAAAAAGCTCAAGAAAATCTTCTTGAATCCGACAAAAAACTTGCAGAAGTTAGACAAAATGCAACAAATATCATTAACGATGCTAAAACAAAAGCGCTTAATGAAAGAGAAAATATTTTACAAAATGCTAATGAAGAAGCACGTAAGATAAAAGAAAATGCATTTAAGTCTATCGAAGAAGAAAAGTTAAAAGCAAAAAGTGAACTCAAAGAAGAGATTGTTGATGTTGCTTTTTCAGCAACTTCAAAATTACTTGAAAGAGAAGTTAACGATAAAGACAACAAAAAGATTGTTGATGATTTTATAAAAGATTTAGATAAGAAAACTAAATAAAGAAAATGAGCGAACCTGTATTATTTAATAATTACGCAATTGCATTACTAGAAACTGCAATAGATGAAAAGAAAGTTGAAGAGTTTCGTAAAGAAGCTAAGATTCTTCGAGATATTTTTAAAGAGAACAAAGAGTATCTTGAATATTTAGCTGATTACAATATTTTAGACTCTAAAAAGTTTGTTTCAATTGATAAAAACTTTAAAAACTTTGAACCCTCAATTATTTCTTTTGTGAAAGTAATTATTAAAAATAAAAGGGGTAAATATTTATTTAAGATTTTTAAAGAAAGTGTTTATCGATTTAATGATTATCTCCATATTGAAGAAGGGAAAATCTTTTCAGCTAAAAAACTTGATAAGAGATCTTTAAATAAGATTATTAAAGCTGTTGAAACTCATGAAAACGCTAAAGTTGAACTTCAAGAGATAATTGACGAATCTTTACTTGGTGGATTTATCATATCTATTAAAGATAATGTCTACGATGCTTCTCTTGTTAATAAACTCGATAAGATGAAAGCATCTTTATTAGGAGGCGATAAAAATGGAAATTAAAGCTAACGAAATATCCTCACTCATTAAAGAAGAAATAAAAGAATTTAATAAAGCTTCAACTTTTAATAAAAGTTTAGGAACCGTTGTTGAAGTTGGAGATGGTATCGCTATTATTTACGGATTAAAAGATGTTATCTTAGGTGAACTTTTAGAATTTAAAGAAGATGTCTTTGGAATGGTCATGAATCTTGACGAAGATTCATTAAGCGCTGTTTTGTTAGGTGATGCAAATAAAGTTAAAGAAGGGGACACCGTTAAAGGAACTGGAAGAGTTGTAAGCGTTCCAGTTGGAGATGAACTTTTAGGACGTGTTATTGATTCTTTAGGAAGAGCAATTGATGGTGGGAAAGAAATCGTAACTAAAAAAAGATTACCTATTGAAAGAAAAGCCCCTTCAATTATAGATAGAGAATCGGTCAATGCTCCTCTTGAAACCGGTATTAAATGCATTGATTCATTAATTCCGATTGGAAAAGGACAAAGAGAACTTATAATTGGCGATCGTCAAACTGGAAAAACCGCAATTGCAGTTGATACAATCATCAATCAAAAAGGCAAAAAAGTTTATTGTATTTATGTTGCAATTGGACAAAAAAACTCAAGTGTTGCAGGGATTTACGATAAATTAAACACTTATGGAGCGATGGAATATACAGTTATCATTAACGCAAGTGCTAGTGAACTTTCTCCACTTTTATATATTGCTCCATTTGCAGGAATGTCAATTGCTGAAAACTGGATGGAAGAAGGAAAAGACGTTTTAATTGTTTTTGATGATTTATCAAAACATGCAACTTCTTATAGAGCATTATCTTTACTTTTAAAAAGGTCGCCAGGAAGAGAAGCTTATCCAGGAGACATTTTCTATTTGCATTCAAGACTTTTAGAAAGAGCGGCTAAACTTAATAAAGCTCATGGAGGAGGCAGTATTACCGCTCTTCCAATTGTTGAAACTTTAGCTGGTGACATTAGTGCTTATATTCCAACAAACGTTATTTCAATTACTGATGGACAAATTTTCTTATCAAATGACTTATTTAATGCTGGTCAAAGACCTGCAATTGATGTTGGTTTATCAGTCAGTAGAGTTGGAAGTAACGCTCAATATAAAGTAATGAAACAAGTTTCATCTTCTTTAAAAATGGAAATTGCTACCTACCATGAACTTGCTAGCTTTGCCCAATTTGGTAGTGACTTAGATAAAAATACAAAAGATATTATTAAACACGGTGAGATCGTAACTGAAGTTTTAAAACAAGATCAATATCTTTCTTATTCTTTTGTTCGTGAAGCGATTGAAATTTTTACAGCTAAAAATAAATTCTTAGATGATTTAAATAAAGAAGATGTTAGAAGTTATTTAGATGAAGAGTGGCAATTTATAAATAATTTCTATGCATCCACTTTAAAAGAAATTGAAGAGAAAAAAGAATTTTCAGAAGAGTTAGAAAAGAAAGTTTTATCTATACTTAGCGATTTTAAAAAGGATTATAAGATTAAAAGACAATGAGCCAAAGTTTAAACAAGGTAAAAAAGAGAATTGGGGTTGTTGAGTCTACTAAAAAAGTGACCAACGCCATGAAACTTGTTAGTAGTGTTAAATTTTCTAAATTATCTAGAGAATATAACAATCGACAAGATTATTTTCTTTATTTAAACGAACTTGCTTCGACTTGTTTTAGTGTGGCTTCTGTAAATCATTTAAATGTTCCTTATATTGCGTCTAACCCAAAAGCAAATGCTAGACTTATTGTAGTTATTGGCTCTTCAATGGGTCTATGTGGAGGATACAATTTAAATATTAAAAAACTTCTTGAAAGTGAATATAAAGAAGGCGACGAACTACTTCTTATTGGTAAAGTGAGTCTTGATATTAATAAAGAAGATAATATTAAAATTAACAGTGATTTTGCAGAGATTTTGAAAAATTTTTCAATAAAAAGCGCAGAAAAATTAGCTTTATTTTTATTAAAAGCATTTGAAAAAAACGAATATAAAGAAATCGTCTTACTTTATACTCGCTATGTTAATTCAATTAGTTTTATTCCTACAAAAGTTTCAATTTTGCCAGTTGAATTTAAACTAAATAAAAAGGTTGGTTTAAATCCAGGTGATTTTGAACCTAGTATTGGAGAATTTTCAAAAATTTTAATCAAGCAATATTTAACAACCGACTTATATTTTAAAATTTTTGAAAGTTATTTGTCTGAAACTGTTTCAAGAAGAAATGCAATGGATAACGCTGATAAAAACGCTGAAGAACTTATTGATAAATTAACTCTTGAATATAATAAAGCGCGTCAAGCAAGTATTACTCAAGAAATTACAGAAATTGTTAATGGTAGTAAAAAGTGAGGAGATGAATCATGAAAAATATTGTTAATAAAGAAGCTGAAAAAGGAATTGTTGTTAGAGCAGTTGGCCCTATAGTTGATGTTAGATTTTTAGATGGTTATCTTCCTCCAATTCTTGTTGCTCTTACTCTTGATTTAAACGGGGAAACTCTTGTTTTAGAAGTTGAACAACATGTTGGTGATGACGTATGCCGTTGTATAGCTATGGCTGGAACAGATGGTATTAAAAGAGGCATGGAAGTCATAAATACTCATAAACCAATTGAAGTTCCAGTAGGAGACGCCACTCTAGGAAGAATGTTTAATGTTTTAGGCAAACCAATTGATGGTGTAAGTGATAACTCAGCCATAAATAATGCTCGTAAAATGCCAATTCATAGAGAAGCTCCTCTTTTTAAAGATCAAATTCCACAAAAAGAAGTCTTAGAAACCGGAATTAAAGTTATCGACTTACTTTGTCCTTTTGTAAAAGGCGGCAAAGTTGGACTTTTTGGCGGAGCTGGCGTTGGTAAAACTGTTTTAATTCAAGAATTAATTAATAATATTGCAATTGAACAAAATGGAATTTCTGTTTTTGCTGGAGTTGGTGAAAGAAGTAGAGAAGGTAATGATTTATACACCGAAATGAAAGAGACAGGCGTCTTAAATAAAACTGCTTTAGTTTATGGCCAGATGAACGAAGTTCCTGGAGCCAGAATGAGAGTTGCTCTTTCAGCTTTAACAATGGCTGAATATTTTAGAGATTTTGCTCATCAAGATGTTCTTTTCTTTATTGATAACATCTTTAGATTTACTCAAGCTGGAAGTGAAGTTAGTGCTTTAATTGGAAGAATGCCTAGTGCTGTTGGCTATCAACCAACTCTTGCTACTGAAATGGGTCAACTTCAAGAAAGAATTACTTCCACAAAAAATGGTTCCATTACTTCAATTCAAGCAGTTTATGTTCCAGCTGATGACTTAACCGACCCAGCACCTGCTACAACATTCTCTCATCTTGATGCAAAATGTGTTTTAGATAGAAACATTGCTGCTTTAGGCATTTACCCTGCAGTTGATCCTCTTGAAAGCTCATCAAATATTCTAGATCCTAGAATTATTGGTGAAGAACATTATAAGGTTGCTCGTGGAGTTCAAGCAATTTTACAAAGATATAAAGAACTTCAAGATATCATCGCTATTTTAGGTATGGAAGAATTAAATGATGATGATAAATTGATAGTTAATAGAGCAAGAAAAATTAGAAATTTCCTTTCTCAACCATTCCACGTTGCCGAAGCTTATTCAGGTAAAAAAGGGAGATACGTTCATTTAAAAGATACTATTTCTTCATTTAGAAGAATTCTTGAAGGTGAATTTGATAACTACCCAGAATCTTTATTCTTAATGCGTGGCGTAGTTGATGAAATCAAAGAAGAAAAATAAAAATGGCAAAACTTATTAAGTTTAAAATATTTTCTATTGATGGAAAGTTTTATGAAGATGACGTTGAGGCCATATATTTAGATGTACCTTCAAGCGGCGTCATTGGAATTTTACCAAGTAGAATTTCTTATTATGGAATTTTAGATATTTCTACTTTTTATATTGTTAAAGATAATAAGAAAATTTATTTTGCTGTAAGTGACGGTTTAATTAATTACCGTAATAATGAAGCTATAATTCTTGCAAGAAATTATGAAAGAGAAGATGAGATTGATAAAGAGCGAGTTGAAAGAGATCGTGATGAAGCTCTTAAAAAATTAAAAGAAATTAGTAAAAAAGACGAAGACACTTACTCTATAACTTCATATACTTTAAAGAAAGCTTTAAATAGATTAAAACTTTTAAAATAATATTTCCAAGTAAAAAGCCTGCAAAACCTTAATTATTTTGGTTAATTTGATCAATTTTGACTGAGATTTTATTTTGTGTTTTTCTTATAATTTATCTTTTATATTTATATAAAAATCTGAACTGCCTTTTATATATTTTTGATAATGTAAAAGTTTTTTGACAATTTTAGGTTGTCTGATTTTCTCGTTTAAAAAATAAAAAATTGCGCTAAAACTAAATTAAAAATTAACAGACAAAAAGTTTTAAAGTAGAATAATATAAGAAGAGGGTTTGGGTTTATGAAAAATTTTGTGTTTATTTCACCACATTTTCCATCAAGTTATTGGAGATTTTGTCTCGCATTAAAAAATAGAGGATTTAGAGTTCTTGGAATAGGAGACGCTCCTTATAATGAATTAAGTGAAGAATGTCGCTTTGCACTTGATGAATATTATTGCTGCACCGATATGGGAGATTATGAAAATGAGAAACGTGCAGTTAAATATTTTGAAGACAAATATGGAAAAATAGACTATTTAGAGAGTAACAATGAATATTGGCTCGAAAAAGATGCACACTTAAGAAGTGATTTTAATATAACATCAGGCCCAACTTTAAAAGATATAGAAAAATACAAATTAAAATCAGTTCAAAAACAATATTATGAAAAAGCTGGCTTAAAATGCGCTCGTTATATCCTTGTAGATACATTAGATAATGTTAAAAAATTTGTTAAAGAGGTAAATTACCCTGTTTTTGTTAAACCAGATAATGGAGTAGGTGCTCAAGATTCTCATAAAATTAAAGATGATCTTGAATTAGAAGTCTGGTTTAAAAATAAAGACAGCAAGAAAACATACATCATGGAAGAATATGTCAACGGACAAATTATTTCCTTTGATGGTATTACAAATTCTAAGGCTGAAATAATTTTTGCTACTTCAAATGTCTTTGAAAACGATAATAGTGAAATCGTCGAAAAAGAACTTGATGATATGTATTATTGCGTTCCAAAAGTTGACGATGCTTTACTTGAAATGGGTAAAAAAGCAATCGCATCTTTTGAAGTCAGAAATAGATTCTTCCATCTTGAATGGTTTGTCTTAAAAGAAGATCACCCATATTTAGGCAAAAAAGGAACTATCGTTCCTCTTGAAGCTAATATGAGACCAGCTGGAGCTTATACTCCTGATTTAATAAATTACGCAAACTCAACAAACTGTTATGAAATTTTTGCCGACAGTATTGCTTATGATGAAAATAGAGAAGATATGACTTATACAAAATTCTTCGCATGTGCTTGTAGTAGAAGAAATAAATATAAGTATGTTCGTTCTTTAGATGAAGTTTTAAGTAAATATCATAACAACGTTACTTTCTATGGAAGTTACCCAGCTGTTTTAAGAGATGATATGGGTGATACATTCGTTATGGCAAAGTTCTTAACTCTTGAAGAAATAAGAGAGTTTGATAAATTTGTCAGAGAAAAAATTGCTCAATAAAGTAAATTTTAAAAGAATGACTATTTAAAATTGGTGTCGATATTGACATCAATTTTTTATTGCTAAAGATTGATTTAGTTTTTTAAGAAAAACAATCCATGAGAAATTATTAAACAAGATAGTTTTGCTTTATCGTGAGTTGTTTAAGTATTAATTGAATTTTATGTGTTATAATTAAGCACGCTTTCCTAAATGTTTATTGGATAGCTCCTTTCTTAAACAAGAAGACTAATTTTTGGTGGTTTATAAGAGTCTTCTTGTTTTTTTATTTGCTTATAAAAAATTTTGATAATCCCATAAAAGTCTTTTTACTATGAAAAAAACCTAACTTTCTTTAAAATATTCTTATCAAGAGGTGAAAAATATGGCAAAAGAAGGACAAAAAAGGCTTTTTTCGTTATTTAAAGAAAGTGATGTTAAACCAGAATTATTTAAAGCTGTAATTGAAATTCCAAAAGGAAGTAAAACAAAATACGAGCTAGATAAAGAAACAGGTCTTGTAAAACTTGATAGAGTTTTATTTACATCAACCCATTATCCTCATAATTATGGATTTATCCCTTTAACTTATTGCGAAGATGGCGATCCACTAGATGTATTAGTTTTATGTAGTGAAGTGCTTTTCCCTTTAACAAGTTTAACTGTTAGACCGATTGGTGTTTTAGACATGGTCGATAATGGGAAAAGAGATTCTAAAATCATTGGTGTTAGTGTAGATGATCCTTTTTATAATTCATATTATGATACAAAAGATCTTCCTAAACATATTTTTGATGAAATTAAAAATTTCTTCGATGTTTATAAAAAATTAGAAGGTTCAACAATGCTTACGGGGGAAGTTGAAGGAGCCGAAAAAGCAAAAGAAGTTATTAAGCACTGCATTGATTTATATAAAAGCAGGTAATATTTAATATTTGTAATAACCTTTTAAAGAAATCATTCCTTCTTTAATACGATTAAATTTTTCAATGGCGATATCATAATAAATCTTATCGCCTCTTTTTTTATAATAATGTAGTGCCCAATAATAAAATAAAATATCCAAAAAGCGAACATAAGCATCGACTTTTTTCATTTTTAAATTTGAAAATTTAAAACCATAGTAAAGTTTTAAGAAGTAAGTTTCTTGCTCTTCACTAAGATTATTTTCACTTATAAAGGAAGCAAGGTCAAAAAGCGGCGAGTTCATTGAAGCGTATTCCCAGTCAATTAAAATAAATCCATTATATTTATATAAAAGATTATGGTGAACAAGGTCGTTATGACAAAGAGTATACTCTTCTTTTTTGTCTATTTCTTCATAAGCTTTTTTTACAAGTTTTTCATATCTTTCATCCAAAAACGCTGCAGACTCAACATATTTTTTATAGTAATCAAGTTTTTTAAATGGTTCATAGGACTTAGAAACCTTAATTTTTGCTGAATGAAGTTTCTTTAAAGTTTTAACAGTATTTCGAATTTGTTCATCTGTTGGCGTATTGAAATAGAAGCGAGTATTATGAACAAATTTTGAAATTTTAATGCCTGTTTTTGTATCCATTACAACTATTTTTTCAGAGATTTTTAAAGGCTCAATTTTCTCATAGACTTCTTTTTCAAGTTTATAATTTATGCATTCATCATGGTCTTTTCGAGGATAACGTAAAACAAAGGCATCATTGATTAGATAATTTTCATTGGTGATGCCTTCTTTAATTTGTTCTTGTGATCGGACTTCACGCCCTGTCATTTCTTCAAAAAGTCTTTTGATGCCATGAATCATAACTACAATAATTATAAATTTGACTTCCTCTTTGTGCTACAATTTTAAACATGATTGGAATTATTTTATACCGCCCTGAAAAACCAGCTAATGTTGGTAATATTATTCGTACATGTATGGCAACAGAAGCCAAACTTTATATTATTGGTCCATTAAGTTTTTCCTTAACAACAAAGGAGCTTCAAAGAGCAGGAATGGATTATATTAAAGAAAGTGATTTTGTAATTTATGAAAATTACGAAGTTTTCTTAAAAGATTTTGAAGATAAAAACATTTATTACGTAACTCGTTATTCAAATAATTTATATTCTTCTTTTGATTATTCGCGTGTTGATGAAGAAATTTATTTTATGTTTGGAAGAGAATCAACTGGGATTCCTCATGACATTTTAAGAAAAAATATCAATAAAACAGTTAGAATTCCAATGACAATAAGTGCAAGAAGTTTAAATTTAAGTAATTCAGTTGCAATCGTTTTATATGAAGCTTTAAGACAAAGAAAGTTTTATGGACTTGCAACTTATGAAACTATAAAAGGAGAAAACTTCTTAGAAGAAGAAGTTAAAAACGATTAGCCTTTTTTAGATATTCTTCAAAGTTATAATGAAATTCTTTAATAAAATAGGATTCGTAGTTAGATAGTAAAACTAGACCTGGCTCGTTTCCTTTTTTTATTGTTTTAACTTTAGCAAGGATTACTTCAGCATCATTTTTCTTAGAAAGATAAGTAGCAAACTCTAAAGCAAACTCAAGGGTCTTATCATCTAAATCTTTCTTAAAAATTATGATGTGATTAGAATGTACATTTTTAAGGTGAACAAAATAATCATCTTTTGAAGCATACTTAAATGTTAAGTTATCGTTTTGCATGGAGTTTTTTCCGAAGCCAATTTTAGTGTCATTAAACAAAATATAATAAGGTTTTGCAGCGTTTTTTAAATTTTTAGGCTTTTTATAATGCGAAACTTTGAGGATTTTTTTGTTTACTAACTCCTCTAAAATTTCTTCATAATCATTTTCATTAAAGATTCCAAGATTGTTTAAGATGTTATTTAAGTATTCGATTTCATCTTCTGTTTTTTTGATGAATTCTTGAGTTGAAGCAATTGTTGCTTTAGCTTTTTTATAAAGCTTATAAAATCTTTCAAGATTTTGAGAAGGAGAAAAAGAAGCATCGAGTTTGATTTTTTCATCATTAAAAACAAAGAATTCGTCTCCTCTTTTAACCTCATCTAACATAACAAGAAGTGCATCTGCGTAATCTTTATGTATTAATTTCTTTTTAGCTTCATCTTGATCTTCTTTAATTTTTTCAAGTTTCTTCTCTAAAGATTTTTTTCTTCTTTTGATTTCTAAATTAATGTTTTTATATTTTTCATTTAGATGTAGTCTTTCAATACTTTCAAAATAATTTTCTTCAGCGATCTTATCTTTTTCTTTGACTTCTTTTATGAAGGATATTTTGGTTGGCGCTTCATAAAGTGCGTTTTTGATAATTGGATGATGTGTATCGATTCCTTTATAGCGGAAAGCTTCATCAACTTTTCCATCAACAAGTAAAACTAGATTGGAGTTGCTTTTAAAAATTTCAAAAAGAAGTGTGTAATGAATTTTGTCGTAAGTATCAGTCGTTTTAATGAATTCTAAAGCAAGAATATTATCGTCGTTATAGATCGATGCTTTTAAAAATAAAGAATTGAGCAATTTATTTTTAAGTCTTATAAAAAATGCATTTGAATTATTAAAGTAAAATTTCTTATCTGTTAATCTAAAAAATGGATTTTTAACATTTAAAGATATAAATAAAGAAGGAGACTTACTTTTTGAAAAAGAAAAAAGATAATCATATTCGCTGAGCGATTGGATTTTATTTAAGTAAGTACCTTTTAAAAGAGTGTTTATTTCTTCAACTTTATTTTTAGTTTCTTCAATAATTTGCATATCGCTATTATATCAAGTTATTAAAATCTTTATTAATTTTTTCTTTATTTATATTAAAATGACAAAATTGTAAACGCTTTCTATTCTAAAATAACGATTTTTATGCTTTTTTCCTTGCTATGAAAAAAATTAAAGTCTATATTCAAAATATGAAGGGATTACTTGTTGTCTTAAGCGGACCTAGCGGAGTTGGAAAAGGTACAGTTAGAAAGATACTTATGGAAGATAAGTCTCTTAATCTTGCTTATTCAATTTCTATGACAACAAGAAAGCCAAGAGTTGGGGAAGTTGATGGAGAAGATTATTTCTTCGTTAGCCAAGAAGTTTTTGATAAAGCAGTAGAAAATGGCGAGTTACTTGAACATGCTCGTTTTGTAAATAATTCATATGGAACACCAAAACCTTATGTTGAAAAATTAAGAAACGAAGGAAAAAACGTTATTCTTGAAATTGAAACACAAGGGGCAAGATCCGTCATGGAAAAATATAAAGATGATAATTTATTTATCTCAATTTTTATACTTCCTCCATCCTTTGAAGATCTTGAAAAAAGAATTAGAGGAAGAAGAACTGAAGAAGAATCGGTCGTTCAAGAAAGACTTAATAAAGCTAAAAGTGAGTTAGAACTTAAAACTTTATACGATTTTAATGTTATAAACTTTACTCCTGAACAAGCCGCAAGTGAAATTAGTAATATAATTAAATCTAAAATAAATTTATAATTTAAGTATGTATTTACTTAATGTTCTTACTCAAAGAAATCTCTATCTTTTGGATAGAACTTTTTATTATTTATCAAAAGATAAAGTTAATGTTGGAGTAAGAGTAAATATTAAATTTAATAATTCTCAAATTGTTGGTTATGTAATTTCATCTGAAGAAATAAATAAAAGCAAAGAAGAGATTGAAGATGAAGTTGGGATGAACTTAAATTTCATTGATAGTATCATTGATGAAAAACCTATTTTAACAGAGGAATTAATGAAGCTTGCTTTTGAGCTTAAGAAAAAATATGTCTATCCTTTGATTGGCGTTTTACAAACAATGCTCCCACCTTCTTTAAAGCCAAAACATACCTATATTAATGCTGCAAAAATAAAAATAGTGAAGTTTTACGAGGTTTTTTGGGAAAAAGTAAAGGGTTTTGAACTTAATAAAAATGAATTAAAGCTTCTTGAAAAACTTAAAGGAAAGAAAAGAATTTTAAAAAGTGAACTTAATCTAACAAAGTCTTTAGAAACTTTAATTCAAAAAGGAATTATTCTTGAAAAAGAAGAAGAGGCTTTTCGCTACAAAATAAATACTGTTTTTAAGGACTACGAAAAAAAGATAATTCTCACTGAGAATCAGAAAGAAGCTTATGAAAAAATAGTAGACTCTAAGCAAAATGTTATTCTTTTAAAAGGCGTCACAGGAAGTGGAAAAACCGAAATTTATATTGAACTAATTAAAAAGTATATTGCTGAAGGGGAAGGTGCTATAGTTTTAGTTCCAGAAATTGCTTTAACTCCTTTAATGATTTCTAGACTTTATAATTTTTTTGATGATAAGATTGCGGTTCTTCATTCTTCTTTAACAAGTGCTGAAATATACGATGAATATCGTAAAATTTCTGAAGGAAAAGCAAGTGTTGTTATAGGAACAAGAAGTGCAGTTTTTGCTCCTGTTAAAAACTTAGGTTTAATCATAATTGATGAAGAAAACGATGAATGTTACAAGCAAGATGATCAAGGTCTTTTATATAATGCAAAAGATGTAGCTTATCTAAGAGCAAAACTTGAAAACGCTAAAGTCATTTTAGGTTCGGCAACACCTTCTATTGAAGATTACGCAAAAGCTAAAAACGGAAGTTTTGCTCTTGTTGAACTTGATGAAAGATATGGCGGGTTAGAACTACCTTACGTTTTCTTAATAGATAACAAAAATTACAAAAACTATTCTTCAAAGAGTAGAGTTTTTTCTCTAGAACTTATTAGGCAGTTAGAAAATGTAATTAACGAAGGAAAACAAGCAATTTTATTTATAAATAGAAGGGGTTTTGCGAGTTATTTAAGTTGTAGAGAGTGCGGGCACGTTTTTAAGTGTCCTCATTGTGGACTTCCTTTGCATTACCATAAAGAGAAAAATATTCTTTATTGCCACCATTGTGAATACCAAGTTAAAAAGCCTAAAGTTTGTCCAAAGTGCGGCTCAGCATTTTTATCTTATGGACATTTTGGAATTGAAAAAGTTGAAGAAGATTTTAAAAAACTTTTCCCAAATGTTAACTATTTAGTTTTGGATAGTGATAGAACAAGTAAGACTTTTCAAATTGAAAAAGTGTTGACTGAATTTAACGAAGGTAAAGCTAGTGTCTTAATTGGAACTCAACTTGTGGCAAAAGGTCATGATTTCAATAATGTAAAGCTTGTTGGAGTTTTAAACGCGGACACTTTACTGAATTTCCCTAACTATAGAAGTAATGAAATGACCTTCTCTCTTTTAACTCAAGTTATAGGAAGAGCGGGTAGAAAAAACGAAAAAGGTATCGCGATAATTCAAAGTTCAGAAACTACAAATTCAGCAATCATCCAAGCGTTAAAACAGGATTATGATGCTTTTTATCATGACGAAATTTCAAAAAGAAAAGTCATGAGTAATCCACCTTTTAAATCTATACTTTCTATAGAAATTTCAAGCGATAAGCCTTCAAAACTCGATGATTTTGTTAAAAGAGTAAAGAATTATTTCATTAGTTTAGACCTAGAAGATGTTGAAGTTTTAGGTCCTTCAATCATCCATTACAACAAGTTTAAATCCTGGAAAAATATTTTCATTAAATACAAAAAATTATCTGTTGTGATTGAACACATTGAAGCACTTCTTGAAGTTTATAAACTTGAGAAAAATGTTTCTTTGAAACTTAATTTCAACCCTTATTCTTTCTAGTGCTTTCAGAAAATATGCTGGAAATTTAATTCCTCTTTTTCTTTTTGACACCTAAAATATGTCATATTTCATTTTAAAGTGTCATTAAAGTGCCTTTTAATTCATTGAAATTGAAGTGTTAATAATCTATGATTATTATTGTTAAAAAGTGAGGGCAAAATGATTACAGTTTCAATTTTAGGTTTAGATCCATATTTAGTTAGACAAATTTCTAAGGCGATGACTCCAAAATTAAAGGATATCTATGAATGTTCATCGGATGACATTGATTTTTATTGTCCTGAATGTTTGTATATTCACGATGGAGTTGAACAAAACACCTGGAATATTTTAGTAAGGGTACACGCTCCTTTAAAAGTTAAAGTTTTACAAAATGAAGCTGTTAAAGTCATCCGTGCATTTTTAAAAGACGCATGCATTAATCTTGCTGTTGAATTTTATTATTACAGCCAAGATGATCGTTATGAATTTATAGATGAAACTCATCCTCGTTTTATGACTGAAAGTAATAGCGTTGAAATCAGTGAAGATGACTACGAGGAAGAAAACGAAGATGAAAAAGGTGAAGGATGGTATGACGAACCTTATTTAGGCAATGTTTTTGAAGGGTTCGAAGATAAATTAAATGGAGGGAAGAAATAATTTATGAACACCAAGGTTTACGATTTAAGTTTTAACGTACTTAAAAGCATTTTAAGAGAACATGCAACTTTCTCAGCTGCGATTAAGAATTCTAGCAAAGGAAGTACAAAAGATGAATTTGCTGGAATGAGTTCTTTGTCGGGAATATTCTTAAGAAATTATTTTGCAATTAGAGTTATCGCCGAAGGAATTTTTGGTGCAACTCAAGATGAAGCTGTAATTTACATTGGTCTTGTCTATGTAAATAACATGTTCAAAAAACTCGTTGATGAAAAAGAATCCTTAACTTATCTCGTAAACAAATTAAATCTTTATCAAATTAAGTTTGATGACTCAATTAAAGAAGAGTTCAAAAAGAGTGTTGAAGATAAAAATGCTGCAATTAAAAACATTCTTGCAACTAAAAAGATTACCTCCAAATCTCCAAGAACATATTTATCTTGCGTAACCAACATCCCAGAATGGATTATTAAAATGCTCCATACTCAATATGGAAGAGACTATGCTCTCGATATCATCCATTCTCTCTTCAAAATGCCAAAACAATATGCTGTTTTAGATTCGCTTCTTGAAGAAGTAAATGCTAGTGAATTAACTGATAAATTTAGAGAAATTGAACCAACTCTTTATGAATACAAAAACAAAACATCTATCAGAAAAGAAAATATTGTTCGCGATGCAAAACTCATGCCAATTCAAAAAGCAGAGTTCGATATGATCAAAAATCTTCCAAGTGTTGAAGGAGGAGCAGTTACTTTCTTTACTCAAGAAAAAACTTCAATCTATGTTCCATTTATCAACAAATATCTTGCTTTAAATAACAAGGTTTCTGTTGCTTGCGATGATCCAAAAATTAACTCTGATTTATATGCAAAGATTAAGCCACTTAAAAAAGATGGTTTAGATATTTACGAATCAACAGGAAGTGAACTTATTGCTCATCTTTCAGAAAAACAAGATATCTTCGTTTATTTACCAAAAAATAGTAACTTTGAACAACTTAGAAGAACTCCAGAATATGGAATTATCTTTGAAGCTCAAAGTTTAGATTCATTAATTGAAGGTGAACTAAAAGGACTTGAAGAAGTAGGACAATACGTTAGAGATGGCGGAAAATTAGTATACGCTGTTCCAACATTTAACATTAAAGAAACTATGATTACTGTCCATAAATTCTTAGAAGATAGAAAAGATTTTAAACTTGTTAAAGAAAGCACCTTCTTCCCATTTGAAAAAGATAACTCAGTATTCTATTACGCAATTTTAGAAAAGAAAGAAAACTAATTAATGTACAATTTTTACGATTATAGTCTTCCAAAACTCGAAGAGTTGATTGTTTCGTTTAACGAAAAAAAGTATCGTGCAACTCAACTTTTTAAATGGGTTTACAAAAGAAAGGTTTTTGATTTTGATGCAATGAGCGATGTCTCAAAAACTTTTAGAGAGTTTTTAAAAGAAAACTTTGTTTTTATTAAACCTAAAATTTATAAAAAACAAGTTAGTAAAGATGGTACTATAAAACTTCTTTTAGAACTTGAAGATGGCGCTAAAGTTGAAACGGTTTTAATGCGTTATAACTATGGAAATGTAGCTTGCGTTTCTAGTGAAGTTGGCTGCAATATGGGCTGCGCATTCTGCGCAAGTGGCATTTTAAAAAAGCAAAGAGAACTTAAAGTAAGTGAAATTTTAGGTCAAGTTTTAGTGCTTAATGACCTTCTTTTTGAAGAAGGAAATGACGAAAGAATAACTCACGTTGTTGTAATGGGAACCGGCGAGCCATTTGACAATTATGATAACGTCATGGACTTTATTAGAATTTTAAATAATCCTCATGGACTTGAAATTGGTGCAAGACATATAACGGTTTCAACTTGTGGCATTGTTCCTAAAATTTATGATTATGCTAACGAAGGGCTTCAAATTAATTTAGCTATCTCTTTACATGCACCAAATGATGAAATTAGAAATAAAATAATGGCCATTAGCAGGGTTTATCCTCTTGATGAACTTATGAAAGCCGTTAAATATTATGAAAAAACCGCTGGTAGAAGAGTAACTTTTGAATATATTCTTTTAAAAGGTATTAATGATTCTAAAGAAAACGCTAAAGAACTAGCTAAATTGATTAAAGGCACATTGGCCTACGTCAACTTAATACCTTATAATGAAGTTAGTGAAATGAAATATCGTCGAAGTGATGAAAAAACAGTTCATGAATATTTAGATACTCTTATGAAACTTGGGGTTACAGCAACTATTAGAAAAGAATTTGGTAGTGACATTGATGCTGCTTGTGGTCAATTAAGAGCGAAAGAAGAAAGACGTGATTAGGGGAAATTATTGTTATAGAACTGATATAGGTAAAGTCAGGAGTACAAATGAAGACGAGACTAGAATTGTAATAAACTCTAGTGGAAACGTTCTTTTAATTGTGGCCGATGGAATGGGAGGACACAATAAAGGAGACTACGCTTCTTTTGAAACTGTAAGAATAATTAGTGAAGCTTTTAAAGATAAAAAAGGTTTTTTAACTGCTCATTCAGCAGCAAACTGGTTAAAAAATATCTCAAAATTAGCAAATTCCACAATTTATAATTTACAGGATCAAGACGTCATTTATAAAGGCATGGGAACAACCCTTTCTATGGCTCTCATTTTTAAGAACAAATTAATCACTTTAAATTGTGGTGATTCGAGAATCTACTCAAAAAAGAGTCATAAGTTAGAGCAATTAAGTGAAGATCAAACTTACGTCAATTTCCTTGTTAAATCAGGCCAAATATCACAAGAAGAAGCCCTTATTCATCCTGAAAGACATGTTTTGACAAATGCTGTTGGAATTTTCCCTTCTTTAAGTGCTGATATAAAAATTATTGATTACAATAACGAAACGTTACTTTTATGCACTGATGGACTTTATAACAACATCCGTGATAAAGATATTTTAAATATTTTAGAAATGAATATTGCAACAAGTGAAAAAGTTCAATCGTTAATTTCACTTGCTAATTTTAATGGTGGAACTGATAACATAAGCGTAGCTCTTTGGGAGACTTTAGATGATTAAAGTTAATGAGGTCATCGGACAAAGATATAAGATAATTAGTGAACTTGGTGAAGGTGGGATGGCTAATGTTTTTGAAGCGCGTGATGTTATCTTTAAAAGAGAAGTTGCTTTAAAAATTATTAAACTTGATAATGCTAAAAAAATTGATAACTTAATTCGTTTTCAAAACGAAGCCCGCTTTTCAGCAGCTTTTAGCCATAAAAACATTGTTAAAATTTATGATTATGGCGAATATAACAATCTTCCTTATATTGTTAACGAATTTGTTAAAGGCCAAACTTTAAGAGATATTCTTGATTATAAAAGATGTTTTTCTTTAAATGAAAGTTGCTCAATTATGCTTCAACTTTGCGATGCTGTTAGTGAAGTACATTCTAAAAAAATTATTCATCGTGATATTAAAACTCATAACATTTATTACACAAATGATGGCGAAATTAAGCTTGGTGATTTTGGAATTTCGATCTTGCTTAATAGTGATTTAAACGTTAACGAAAATAAACGTATTATGGGAACTGCTCAATATCTTGCTCCTGAACTTGTTTATGGAGATAAACCAAGTTTTCAAAGCGATATTTATGCAATGGGAATCACCTTTTTTGAACTTTTAACAGGACGCGTTCCTTTTGATGGAAAAAATCCTCATGATATTGCAATTATGCAAGTTGAAAAAGAAATCCCATCTCCTTTAAAAATTAATCCTAACCTTCCTAAAGAAGTGGAATATATAATTTTCAAAGCTACTAAAAAAGATTTAAATGAAAGATATAAAAGTTGTGAAGAAATGAAAAAAGACATTTATTCAATTTATAAAAATAAAAAACTTGTAAGAAAAAATACTGGATTTTTTTCACGAATTTTTGGGTTCACAAAGTAAATTATGAAACACGTTGATATTTCAATTTCAATTTTAAATGCTAATTTTTTATATCTAAATGAAGAGATTTTAAAGGCAGAGAATCTTGGAATAAGATATCTTCATTTTGATGTAATGGACGGACATTTTGTTCCAAACATTTCTTTTGGAGCACCAGTTTTAGAATCTATTAAAGGAAAATTTAATCTTATAAATGATGTTCATTTGATGATTAGTGATCCTAAAAAATATGTTGATGATTTTATTAAAGCTGGCGCCAATATTATCACGTTTCACTATGAAGCAATGAAAAATGAAGAAGATATCTTTTCTTTAATTAAATATATAAAAGAAAAAGGAGTTAAGGCAGGAATTTCAATAAAACCAAAAACTAATGTTAAAGTTTTACTACCTTTTTTAGATCTTCTTGATTTAATTCTTGTAATGTCAGTTGAACCTGGCTTTGGCGGACAAAGTTTTATGGATTCATCTTTAGATAAGATTGAATTTTTATCTAATTATAAAAAAGAAAATGGTTTAGAATATTTAATAGAAGTAGATGGAGGGATAAACAATTTAACCTTTAAAAAGTGTGCTCTTAAAGGTGTTGATATTTGTGTTATTGGGAGCTACTTGTATAAAAGCGAAAACATGAAAGAAAGTTTTGAGGCGTTAAGTTAATATGAGTGAATTACAATATGCATTTTTACTTGGAGCATTTTTAGGAATTATCCTTCTTGTAGGTGTCTATCTTTTTGAAGGAAGAAGCTTCTCTAAGACTGGCAATGACAAATATAACATATTTAGATATTTTCCTTTTGAAATAAATTGTTTTAAAAGAAACAACAAAGCAAGTTATATTTATCCAGTTGTTCAACTTATTGGAACACTATTAATTTCTTCTTGTTTTCTCTTTTTTGCTATTGAAACATGGCATAACGGAGGTGCCTTAATAATCTCTTTTATCCTCTTTGCGATCTCATTTTTAACAGCATTAACCTATAACGCTTTAACCTTTATAAAGCTCTCAAATTATCAATTACATCTTATTTTTGCGGTAATTTTTGTTTGTTTAAATCTTTTAGAACTTGTTTTATCTTTGTTCTTTTTAACAAATGCAAATTATTATTTTGTTAATCCAACTCATCAAGGAACACAAATTGCAGTCTTTATTATTATCTTTATAATTTTAATTTTTGAAGCAGTTTTGATGTTCAATCCATCCTATAAAAGATGGAACAAAATGGTAAAAGTTGATGCTGAAATTTTTAATAGGCCTAGATTTAATTATCTAGCAATGCTAGAGTGGGGCAACTTAATTATTTATGTTTTAAATCTAATTCCTCTCGGAGTGATGATGTATTTCTAAATTGTTGGTATTTTTGTGTCAAAAACGCAAAATAAAAAAAGTCGCCTAACCCGGCGACTTTTTTAATTAATTTTCTTTAAGTGATTTGTTAAGAGTACGATAAGCTCTAGCGCTCATTCTTACTTTACAGATTTGACCATCGATTTCAACTCTGTATGTATGGAGATTTACATCCCATCTTCTTCTTGTGGCTCTTAAACTGTGTGAACGATTGTTTCCGCTCATAGGTTTTTTACCAGTAACAGGACAAATTCTTGACATTTCGTTTCCTCCTTTCAAATCAGCCTTAAGATTTTAGCATAGTTATATTTTTAATGTAAAGTAAAAAATGTAACTAAATCCCTAGGTTCAAAAATTTTATCGACAACAGTAGACCTCTGTCAATTTATTTTTTTAAAGCTTTCCCGTCTTTAAAAGCATTTCCGACTTTTTCTTTTACAAGTAAATAAGCAAAATTTACTGAATCATAAGAAATTGCTTCAAGTTTTTCAGGATCGATTTTTCCTTCAGTTAAGATCGATTCATCAACCGAGACGTTTACAATTTCACCAGTTACAATTTCAGTTTCTGGATCGATAGAAATTAATTTACATTCAAGAGTAAGTGGAAGCTCTTCAATGATAGGAGCATCAACAAATTCTGATTTCTTTGTGTGGAAATTACAAACTTCTAATTTGTTGCTTACATCATTTCCGCTAACAATTCCTAAATAGTCGCACTCTTTAACATATTTTTTAGTTGCAGAAGATACTGTGAATGCTTTTTTAAGAAGAATGTTCTTGGTTGTTTTGTGGTCGCTTGCTAAAGCAATTGAAATCTTATTGTAATCAGTTATCCCACCCCATGCGGCATTCATGCAATCAGGGACGCCTTTTTCATCATAAGTAGCAATCATTAAAACAGGCTGAGGAAAAATCCAAGTTTTAGCTCCAAAATTTTTACGCATAATTTTTTAAACTCCTTTACATTTTTACGCCCGGAAAACGACTTTTAAAACTTTCCTTGTCCATAAGGTTAGTCGCGTTTTTCTTCATAGCATTTAATATTTTTTCTTCCTTGTCTAAAACAAGAAAAAAAGAAGCACCTTTATTATCATAAAAAAGCAAGATTGAATGTTTTTCAGTGTATTCTTCATCAATAAATAAAACGTTTTTAAAATCAAATTTTATCTCTTTAGTCCATTTATGATGAACGATGCCATCTTTTAAAATTACATAGTAGTTTTGCTTAGTCATAATGTAATAAGAAATGCCACAAATAACAGCCCAAGCAACAATAGTTATAACGTCTTGAATTATGCAAGAAGTGACTTGATCTTCAGGTAGATAAGCCCATCCAAAACGTGATGAAAAAATAGCATAAATTAAAAGCAATAAAACTAGACAATATATCGAAAAAAGTTTTAAAATCTTGCTCTTTTTTGGAAAAATACGTTGATAATTCATAAAAATTTTGTAGGTTTATTATATCAATAAATGATATAATTTAATAGCATTAAAGAAAATGAATTTATTTGATATTATTCCGCAAAACTATTTTGGTCTTTTCGGGGGGAAAAATAAAAATATTTATATTGAAAGTCTCCTTATTCTTTTTGAGATGGTTGAAAAAGATGAGAGCATAATTTCAAAAAATGATTACATAAAAACCCTAAAAGACAAAGCTGATGATCTTGCTAATTTTACTTATGAAGACGAAGAGTTTGATAGTACAGAAGATGATGCTCTCCTTTTAAATACAGTCTCAAGTAAAGCAAGTTTTATTTGCCGTCGTTTAGAAGAAACTGGCTGGATTGATGTTGCTATGAATCCAGACACTTTTGAAGAAACAATCGTTTTACCTCAATATACGATTATCATTTTAAAAGCTTTTAAGGACATCATCTCTGATGAAGAATCTCCTTATTTATCACTTGTTCATTCAACTTATAGTGAACTTAAACTTGAAGATGAAGAACGCGATGAACTCATGTATGCAACTCTTTTAAGAGCTTTTGACAATACTAAAAAACTTAAGGTTGAACTTTTAACACTTACTAACTCAATTAGAATTTTCCAAAATAAATTATCAAAATTATTCGATACTAATCGTGTTTTACACGATTATTTTGATGTTTATAAAAGAAAAATCAGCGATAGATATTATCACCCACTCAAGACTTTTGATAGCGTTGCTCGTTTTAAAAGACCTATTATTAGAATTCTTGATGGCTGGTTAAATGACCGCGAAATTAGAGATAAGTTAGTTTTTCAAGCAACCACAAGTTCAGCAACTAACGATAAAAAAGAAATTGAAAAGGATATTATTGAAAAAATTAACTATATTACTGATACTTACGAAAAACTTAATATTTTAATTAGTTCAATCGATAAAGAAAATAATGCCTACACTAAAAGTAGTACAAATAAGATTCTTTATCTTAATAATAATGACCGTACAATTAAGGGACATCTTGAAAATATTCTTAAAACTTATGCTAAAAACGTTAATGATACAAGAACGCTTTCAAAGATTCTTTCAAAGATGCAAGATGCAACCTATTTTTATGAACAAGGCTACATTGATCCTAACTCTGTAACTTTACCAATTTTAAGAAGATTCAAACTTGAAGGAACTCCAATGGAACTTGTTACTTTCGATGAAGCAACAGGATTCATGATGGATAGCTTCCTTGAAGAAACAAAAGCAATCTTCACCGACGATAAAGTTTATGGCTTTATGGAGCAAGCTTTTGCGGACAAATCAAGAATTCATATCAGTGAAATTCCTCTTGTAAATTTTGACGCATTTATTTGTTTAATTCTTGCTGTTATTAAAAAAGATGATGATAACTGTTTCTATTACGTTGAAGAGATCGATAGAGGAAAAGTTCATACTTGCGGTTATGTAGTCCCTAATTTTGATTTTATTAAGAAGGAGTGAGGTTTATGTTTAATGAAGATTTTGTTAAATTACCACCAAGTGAACAAAATGAATTTGCTTCAATAGTAAATACACTTTTATTAAAAGGATTTGTTGTCCGTGATATTTTTGATCCAAAAGAAAAATTAATGAGAACAAATCCTGTTTATAGATACATCGAACGTCACTTTGACTTAATTCAAGATTATTTAAAATTTAGTGGATGGAATATTGAACGCGATGCTATTTTAGGGGTTATCGCTTTATCAAATTATTACACTGAAAATAGAATTAGACTTGATAGAGAAACTTCTCTTATTCTTTTTGCTTTAAGATTAATTTATGAAAATGAAAAGAATGAATCTAATTCTACTAACCAAGCAATTTATATTACAACTCCTGGTTTAATTAAAACGATGGTGGACGATGGAATTGTTATGCCTGGTAAGAGATTATATGGAAGAGGAATTGCTAAATCTTTAAGATTTTTAAATAACCACAACATAATTTCTAAAGTTAGCGGGAGCTATGATGAAGGAAATGTTTCTTTTTATATTCTTCCTAGCATAGTCTATGCTCTCGATAACGATAAGATTGTTGCAATGAGCAATGCTCTTGATGAACTTAATAAACAAAAAGATAACAAGGGAGGCTTATTAAATGAAACTTCTAACTAGAGTAAAAATTATTAATTGGCACTACTTTTGGGATGAATTAATTGAAATTAAGCCTATTGTTTTCTTAACTGGTGTTAATGGTAGTGGTAAATCAACTTTAATCGATGCTTTCCAAGTTGTTCTTTTAGGTGATACAACTGGAAGATATTTTAATAAAGCTGCTCTTGAAAAGAGTGCTCGTACTTTAAAGGGCTATCTTAGAGGTGAACTTGGTGACACTATTGATGGTGGATTTAAATATTTAAGAAATGGACGTTTTACCTCTTACATTGCTTTAGAGTTTTTCGATGATTTAAATAATATTCCTTTTGTAATGGGTATTGTTTTTGATTCTTATGAAGATGGAAGTGAAGAACACCATTTCTTCTATCTAGAAAGCACGCTTCCTATCAATAATTTTGTTAAAGATAGAGTTCCAATGGATTATAAAACTCTCCTTGCTTTCTTTAACGAAAATTATCCTGACCATTACCAATTCTTTGAAAGTAATCGTCAATACCAAGATTTCTTAAAAAGAAAATTTGGTGGACTGAAAGATAAATATTTCTCTCTTTTAAAGAAAGCAACATCTTTTACACCAATCACCGACATTACAACATTTATTACAGATTATGTTTGTGATCCTCAAGCTAATATTGAACTTGATGCCCTTCAAGATAACATTCTTCAATATAAAAAACTTGAAGTTGAAGCCTCAAATATTGAAAAAAGAGTCCAAAGACTTGAAGAAATTTCTAAGACTTATGAATCTTATAAAAGACAAAAAGAAAATTTTGTTATTGCTCAATATATTATTGAAAAATGTCAACTTGAACAAAGTTATAACAAACTCAGAAGTTTAAATAATTTAATTGAAAGAAATCAAAGAAGAATTGCTGAAATCGATGAAGAATTAAAAGATTTTGCAGCAAATCTTGATGAACTTGAAGCTAAAAAGACAAAACTTATCTCAGATAGAGCAAGTAATGATTCAATTCGTATTGCTCAAAATTTAAGAGATGAAAAAAGAGATTGTGAAGATAAAATTAAAGCCATAAATAGCAATATTTTTGCTGTTAGAAATTCTCTTACTCAATATTTAGATAACTTTGATAGTTGCGCAAAAGCTTTAAGCAAAGACCTTGAAACAATTGATGTTAACGCTCTTGGTGAAGATAAAGTAGAAGAAATTAATGAAATTAAAACTTCAAGTAAATCTGTAATTGGGGCTTGTGCAAGTTTTAGAGATACTTTCTTAAATGATTTAACAAAACTTACCAAGATGGATCTTTCAGATTTAAGAGATACTTTCTTAATCTTTAAGAACCAAGTTTCTAATTTAGCAGTAAGTTTAGCAAGAACTATTCAAACTCTTGAGAAAGGAATTAGAGAAATTAAAGCTCAAGAGCAGGATATCAAACAAGGTACAAAAACCTACGATTCTCGTTTAACTTTAATCAAAAATTCCTTAGAAGATAGACTTGAAGAAGAGTTTGGAAAACATATTGAAGTATCAATTTATGCTGATTTAATCGATATTGATGATTTAAGCTGGGCAAATGCAATTGAAGGACTTTTAATTAACCAAAAGTTTAATCTTTTCGTTGCTCCAAAATATTATGATGATGCTTATAGAATCTTAAAAGATTTATTAAATACATATTCATATTACGCAACTGCTTTAGTAGATGAAGAAAAAATCATCGCTAGAGAACCAGAATGTATGCCAGGATCTCTTGCTGAAGAGATTAATACAACACACGAAGGAGCAAGAGCTTATACTAACTTCCTTTTAGGCCGTGTTCATAAATCAAAGAACCCTCAAGAAGCTAGAGAAAGTGGTAATGGTATTACCAAAGAATGCGATTTATATCGTAATTTTGCGATGTCTCGACTTAATCCAAGAACTTATCAAACAAGTTATATTGGACGCAAAATGGATGATCGTTTCTTAAATGAGAAAGCTAAACAATTAGCAGTTAATAACGAAAATTTAAAAGTTTATAAAGATATTAAAGGTTTAATTGATGAAGCTAATAGACTTGAACTTATTACAACAGGTGAAATCGAAAATATTTTCGTTTTGCTTAAGAGAATTAGCGACCTTCCAGGTCTTGAAAATACTCTTAAATATATCGAAGAAGAACTTAAAAACAACGATTCCCCACTTGCTCAATCTTTAGATTCTAGAATTGCTGATGTTGATGCTGATATTAAATCAATCAACGAAAGCAAAGAAAAAGTTGTCTTAGAAAAAGGTAACTTAATTAAAGATATTGAAAATATTAAAACTGAAAGAATTATTTCTGAGCAAAAAATTATTGAAGAAAAAGAAAATTCAATTAATTCTCACTATGATCCATTCCTTGTTAGTGACCAAGCTCTTCCAATTTATGAAAGAGAAATCGCTGATGGAAAATCAGTTATGGAAATTTTCCAAGAATTTAATGTTGAATTCTCTCGTTTACAATACATCGTTAATAACATCAATAACCAAGTTATTCGTTTTAGAAGAGATTATTGTCAAGACTATCACCTTAGTTATGATGTTGAAGCAGAAAGTAATGACGTTTTTGAAAATGAACTTAAAGAATTTAGAGACGTTAAACTTCCTGAATATAAAGAAAAGATTGAAGATTCTTACAATAAAGCCACAAAACAATTTAAAGATGACTTTATCTTTAAATTAAGAGGAGCTATTGAAGATGTCGAAGATCAAATTGAAAACTTAAATACAGCCTTAAAACAATCTTCTTTCGGACGTGATCTATATCGTTTCACTGTCAAACCATCAACTGTTTATAGAAGATATTACGATATGTTAAAAGATGATTTAGTCATTAATGGTGGTAAAGACGATAGCGAATTTGTTAACAAATACAAAGACGTCATGGAAGATCTCTTTAGACAAATTGTCGATGTTGGCGACAATTCTAAAAATTCCCAACTCCTTGAAAATATTTCTAAATTTACAGACTATAGAAGTTATCTCGATTTTGACTTAATAGTGTATAATAAAGATACTGGTGATGAACAAAGACTCTCAAAAATGATTAAGAAGAAGAGTGGTGGCGAAACTCAAACACCATTTTACATCGCTGTTCTCGCATCATTTGCACAACTCTACCATGTTAATGATGAAGGAGAAATGGGAAACACCTTGCGTCTTATAATTTTTGATGAAGCATTCTCCAAAATGGATAAAGGAAGAATGACTGAAGCTATTAAACTTTTAAGAAAATTCTCCTTACAAGTTATCCTCAGTGCTCCATCTGATAAGATACCTGATATTTCGCCACTTGTTGATGAAACCTTAATCGTCTTACACGATAAGAACAAGAGCTGCGTTCGTCTTTTTGAAAAAGAATAAATAAAAGGAGGAAGACGCTAATGGCGCAAAAGGTTGTAGCGATGATACTTGCGGGCGGAAAAGGTACCCGTTTAAAAGCGCTCACTAGAAAGATTGCAAAACCTGCAGTCCATTTTGGTGGCAAATATCGTATCATCGATTTTTCGTTGTCCAATGTTGCAAATAGTGACATTACAGTATGTGGTGTTTTAACGCAATATGAGTCGGCAGTTTTAACAAATTATGTTGGAAATGGTTCAACATGGGGTTTTGATGGAGTTAATGGTAAGTGTCAATCACTCGCACCTCATCAAACTGAAGAAGGTGCAAACTGGTATAATGGCACCGCTGATGCAATTTATCAAAACTTAGACTTCTTAGACGACGAAGATCCTGATTATGTCTTAATTTTAAGTGGCGATCACATCTATAAAACAACTTATAATGATATGATTGATCTCCATATTCAAAGTGGAGCAGTTTGTACAATTTCTGTTATTGAAGTTCCATGGGAAGAAGCTTCTAGATTTGGTATTTTAGAGGTTAATAGTGATGATGAAATCACAAAATTCGTTGAAAAACCTAAAAAACCACAATCTAATCTTGCAAGTATGGGAATTTATGTTTTCTCATATAAAGAACTTAGAAAAGCTCTTATTGAAGATGCAAAAGATCCTGATTCAAATCACGATTTTGGTAGCAATATTATCCCAACTCTTCTTGCTCAAAATAAAAAGCTCATGGCTTATAGATTTAGTGGATATTGGAGAGATGTTGGAACACTTGATTCGCTCCATGCAGCAAACGTTGAGTTGCTTCCTTCAATGGGCAAAGAAGATGTTATTCATTTTTCTGAATTCCCAACAGTTTTCAGTGAAGATACCCACTCAATGCCACAATTTGTTGGTAAAAACGCATCAATTGATGATTGCTTAGTTAATCAAGGTGCAATTATTTTAGGTCACATTTCTCATTCTGTTATCTCTAATGAAGTTTATGTTGGAGAAGATGCTGAAGTTGTTGATTCCTATATTATGCCAGGCGCAAAGATAGGAAAAGGCGCTAAGGTTTATAAGGCAATCGTAGGACCAAATGAAGTCATTAAAGATGGCGAAGTCATTAACCAAGATATGGCTGAAGTTGTTCTTGAGGCATAAGGAGATATGTTATGAATAATGTTTTAGCACTTGTTGATTTATACGAAAATTCAGATTTAGGTTTATTAACTCGTGATAGACCTCTTGCAAGTACAACTTTCTTAGCTAGATATGCTTTTATTGATTTTGCATTATCTAATTTATCAAATAGTGGCATCGATAATATTTGTGTTCTTGCAAAAAATCACTCAAACAGCATTTATAAACATATTGGAAATACAAATACATATTTAGCAAATCCGAAAACTGGTTATCTTTCAATTCTTATTAACGAAGAAGGTATTATTAACCCAGTTTTCAATACTGATATTAATAACATTAAAGAAAACGACTTTGTTTTATATGATGACAAAGTTAAATATGTTGTAATAACAAATGCTTCATTTATTATGAAGCTTGACTATAAAAAAGTAGTTGAAGATCATATTAAAAGTGGTAAAAACGTCTCGCTTGTTTATAAAAAAGTTGAAGATGCACATGAATTTGCAAGTTGTACAAAACTTGTAGTTGATAACTTGAATTGTGTTCAAAAATTATATACTGATAACAAATCATCCAAAGCGAATATCCTTTTAGATACTATCGTTATTGATAAATCACTTCTTTCTGATTTACTTTCAAAAGCTAGCCAAATCTCAGCTATGATTAGTGTTGAAGCAATGGTTGGCTATCTTGTGAATTATGTTACAAAAATTAACGCAATTGAATTTAAAGGATATGTCCGTAAATTTGATTCACTTGAACATTACTTTAAGTATTCCTTAGAATTTTTAAATAATCCTGAACTTTTAAGAGAATTTTTCCAAGATCAAGATTGGGTTTATTACACAACAACCCATAACTCTCATCCAGTTTTATATGGACCAAATGCTAAAGTTACTAATTCGCTTGTAGCAAATGGAACAAGTATTGAAGGTACAGTTAAAAATTCTATTATTTCTCGTGACGTTACAATTGAAGAAGGCGCAATTGTTGAAAATTCAATTATTTTTACTCACACCACAATCAAAAGAGGTGTTCACCTTAAAAATGTAATTGCTGATAAACGTACAATTTTTGAAAATAAAAAAGACGTTTATGGTACAGAAAGTCATCCACTTTATTTTCCAAGAGGAGTTATCGTTTAATTTATGAATATTTTAATGGCAAGTAGTGAAGCTTTACCATTTAGCAAAACTGGTGGTTTAGCTGATGTTGTCTATGCTCTTTCAAAAGAGATAGAACGCAAAGAAAAAGATGTAACAATGAGCATTGTTTCACCATTTTATGGCTCAATAAATAAAGCAAAATATAAATTTAAATCACTTTATTCTTTTAATGTTAAGATGCAATGGAGAAATATTCCTACTGAAATTATGCACGTAACTTATGAAGGAATTGATTATTATCTTGTTAAAAATGATGGATATTTTGCTCGAAATGGCGGATTATATGGCTATTTTGATGATGGAGAAAGATTTGCTTATTTCTCTTTAGCAGTTTTAGAACTTATTAAACGCTTGCCATATGAAATTGATGTTGTCCATTGTCATGATTGGCAAACTGGAATGATTCCTTGTCTTTTAAAAGAAAGATGGAGAGATGATCCAATTTTAGGAAAAGTAAAATCAATGATCACTATCCACAATCCTTTATTTAAGGGATATTTTGGAGTTGGTTCTTTAGGTGATTTTTATGAACTTAATGATTCGCTTTTCTACTCTGGAAAAATTAGACTTGATGGACAAGTTTCAACTTTAAAAGCAGGGATTTATTACGCTGATAAAATCACAACAGTTTCACCAACCCATGCTTATGAGCTTAAAACTCCAGATGGATCAAAAGGTTTATGGTATGACCTCATTTTAAGACAAAATGATTTTTCAGGCGTTTTAAATGGAATGGACTATAAAGAATTTAATCCTCAAACTGATAAATTAATTTATAAAAACTATACTCAAAAAACTTTATCTGAAGGGAAAAGAGAAAATAAAAAGGCTTTTTGCGAGGAATTTGAGTTAGAACAAGGGAAACCTTTATTTAGCGTTGTATCACGTTTAAGTGATCAAAAAGGTTTAGAATTAATTAATGCAATGGCTGATTTTGTTGTTACAAGTGGAGGCAATTTCGCTATTGTTGGAAGTGGAGAAAAGTATGCTGAAGATTATTACAATGCTTTACATATGAAATATCTCCATAATGTTAGAGTTTATATTGGCTACAACAATGAAATGGCTCATAAATGTTACGCAGCTAGCGATTTCTTCATTATGCCAAGTGCTTTTGAACCATGTGGTCTTGGGCAAATGATTGCTCAAAGATATGGAACTTTACCAATTGTTAGAAGAACCGGAGGCTTAAAAGATAGTGTTATTCCATATAATTATGGAATTAATAACTATAAAGATGCCGATGGATTTGGTTTTGATGGATATAACGCATCTGATGCAATTAAAGCAACTGCTAATGCTCTTATGGTTTATGATTCTCGACCAAAAGAATTTGAAAGAATGAGACTTAATGCCTTTAAGGTTGATCATTCTTGGACAAAACCTTCTAAAGAATATCTAACAATTTATAGAAGTTTAGCTAATAGAAAATAAATTAAAGAGGCTCCTCTAGGGAGCCTGCTTTTTATAAAATTTCCTTCTTTATCTTACTTGAAACTAGCTCTTTTTATCTTTATAATTTTTTTGATGATTAATTAAGAACAAAATCTTCTTAGAGAGTTACTGGTTGGTGAAAAGTAATAGGGTTTAACTTAAGTCTCACATCAGATTTATCTTATTTATTAAATTAAGTGCATACTTCATAGAAGTATGAACTAAGGTGGTACCGCGTAAATTACGTCCTTAGATTATGTCTAAGGATTTTTTTATAGGAGGAAAAAGCATGTATAACCATAAAGAAGTTGAAAAGAAATGGGCTGAAATTTGGGACAAAAACAAAGAATACAAGTGTGATACAAGTGATTTTTCAAAACCAAAATACTATGTCTTAGATATGTTCCCTTATCCAAGTGGACAAGGCTTACATGTTGGTCATCCAGAAGGCTACACAGCAACTGACATTGTTGCCCGTATGAAAAGAATGCAAGGTTTCAATGTCTTACACCCAATAGGATGGGATGCTTTTGGTCTTCCTGCTGAGCAATATGCAATGAAGATGAACGAACATCCTGAAAAATTCACCTTAAAAAACATTGATAACTTCCGTAGACAAATCAAAATGCTTGGTTTTTCTTATGACTATGATAGAGAAATCATGACTTGTGATCCAAAATACTACAAATGGACTCAATGGATCTTCAAAAAAATGTTTGATAACAACCTTGCTTACGTTGATTATAAACCTGTTAACTGGTGTGAAGAACTTGGGACAGTTTTAGCAAATGAAGAGGTTATTGATGGAAAAAGTGAAAGAGGCGGGTATCCTGTCGTTAGAAAACCAATGAGACAATGGATGCTTAAAATTACTTCTTACGCAGATAGACTTGATGAAGATTTAAAAGGTCTTGATTGGCCACAATCTACTATTGAACTTCAACATAACTGGATTGGAAAATCTCTCGGAACAGAAGTTATTTTTAAGATAGACGGAAGTGATAAAACTTTCAAAGTTTTCACAACAAGAGCTGATACACTTTTTGGTTGTACATATTGCTGCCTTGCTCCTGAGCATCCTTTAGTTAAAGAAATTGTAACTGACAAGATGAGAAGTGAAGTTGAAAAATATATTGAAACTGTTTCTCATAAATCTGATTTAGATAGAACAGAGTTAAATAAGGATAAGAGTGGCGTTTTTGTCGGAAGATATGCAATTAATCCAATTAACAACAAAAAAGTTCCTATTTTTATTGCAGATTATGTTTTAGCAAGTTATGGAAGTGGGGCAGTTATGGCTGTTCCAGCTCATGATGAAAGAGATTATGCTTTTGCTAAAAAATATAGCCTTGAAATGATTCAAGTTCTTGAAGGTGATATTTCTGAAAATGCTATGACAAAAGACGCAAAACATATTAATAGCGACTTTATTAATGGCAAAAATATCGAAGAAGGCAAAAAACTTGTTACTGAAAAATTAATTGAATTAAATGCTGGTAATTTTAAAGTTAATTATAAATTGAGAGATTGGTTATTCTCACGTCAAAGATATTGGGGCGAGCCAATTCCAATTATTAATTTTGAAGATGGTTCAATGAAAAGTTTAAATGAAGATGATTTACCACTTGTTTTACCAGAATTAAAAGAATATAAACCAAGCGGAACTGGCGAATCACCATTAGTCCACGCAACAGATTGGTTAAATGTTGAAATAGATGGTAAAAAAGCGATAAGAGAGACAAATACTATGCCACAATGGGCCGGAAGTTGCTGGTACTATCTTAGATATATTGATCCAAAAAATGATAATTTTATCGGAGATAAAAAATTATTAGATCACTGGTTACCAGTTGATTTATATATTGGTGGACAAGAACATGCTGTTTTACACTTACTTTATGCTCGTTTTTGGCATAAATTCTTATATGATCAAGGAGTTGTTTCGTCTAAAGAACCATTCAAGAAATTATTCCATCAAGGTATGATTCTCGGTGAAAATGGTGAAAAAATGTCTAAATCAAGAGGGAACGTCATTAATCCTGATGAAATCGTTGATAAATATGGCGCAGATACTTTAAGACTTTATGAAATGTTTATGGGACCACTTGAAGCTTCACTCCCTTGGTCAAGTAAAGGACTTGAAGGCGCAAGAAGATTTATAGACAGAGTCTACAGAATGTTTGAAGAAGATTCTTTTAGAGCAAAGTTCTCTGATAAGAATGATGGAAGCCTTGATTATATCTATAACTTCACAGTTAAAAAAGTCACTGAAGATTTTGAAAAACTTCAATTTAATACAGCAATCTCACAAATGATGATTTTTGTAAATGAACTTTATAAAGCTAGCTCAATTTATAAGGTCTATCTTGAAAACTTCATTAAGATGTTTGATTGTATTTGTCCATTTATTGGTGAAGAAATTTGGCATAAATATTTTGGTCACGATGACATGATTACATATACTTCTTGGCCAACTTATGATGAAAGCAAAATTAATTTAGCGACAGTTAAAATCGCTGTTCAAGTTAATGGTAAATTGAGAGATACAATTGAAGTTAATAAAGACGAAGACGATGAAAAAGTTAAAGAAATTGCTCTTACTTCAGAGAGAGTTCAAAACTTTACAAAAGATAAAACAATTGTTAAAGTCATCGTTGTTAAGAACAAAATCGTCTCAGTTGTTGTAAAATAGCTGAGATTTGCAGGCTTTTTCATTAATTAAGTAGTATTTAAAATTTTAAATTTTAGCAAAATCACGTTTATTTTCTTTCAAAAATTCCGTGATTTTGCTTTTTTATTTGATTTGCTATGGATACATAAATATGGTTAAATATAAGCGTTGTTTTCACGGTACTTATTAAAGACTGTAGAAAGGATTTTATATGATTTTATGTGTTGATTGTGGTAACACATCTATTAAGTTTGCTCTTTTTGAAAAGGAACACTTAGTTAAAAGTTACCTATTAAGAACTTTAAGAGAAAAAAGTAGTGATGAATATGCATTATCTTTTTCTTCTATTATCGGGAAAGATGTAAGTGTAGAAGGAGCAATTATTAGTAGCGTTGTACCTTTTTTAACGCCTGTTCTTTTTAATGCATTAAACAAAGTTTTTAATATTACGCCTCTTATTTTAGGTAAGCATTTAAAGACAAAATTAGCTTTAAAAATTGACAATCCTTCTGAACTTGGAAGTGATATTATTGCGGGCGCTTTAGGAGCAAAAGAGAAATATGGTGATTCAACTCTTGTTGCAGATTTGGGAACCGCAACGAAAATTTATGTTATTGATCAAAAAGGCGCTTTTATTGGTGTTGCAATTGCAGTAGGTATGGAAATTAGCCTTAAAACGCTTGTAAGTTCAACCTCTCAACTCTTAGAAACAGCATTTGTAACTCCTCAAAAAATTATTGGAAAAAATACAAAAGACGCAATTCAATCAGGTATTGTTTATGGTCAAGCATTTATGATTGAGCGTTTTGCTGAAAAAATGGAAGATGAATGTGGTTATAAACTTAAAAGAGTTGTAACTGGAGGTTATTCCCGTGTTGTTAAAGATGAACTTAATGGATTTATCTTCAATGAAGACTTAGTCCTTGAAGGTTTATATCATATTTATGAAATTAATGGAGGCGTAAAAAATGATTAAATATAATATTTTTCATATTGCCTTTGATGCATTATTTTTAGCTCTTTTTGCCATTTTATCTTATGTTCCTTATATTGGTTATATAACTATAGGTCCAATAAGTTTTACAACAATGCATATTTTGGTTCTTGTTGGAGCAATGCTATTTGGAAAAAAGAAAGGTGCATTATTTGGGCTTTTTATGGGAGTCTTTTCTCTTCTTGTTTCTCTTCAATATCCAGGAACTGTTAACTATCTATTTTTGAATCCTTTTGTTTCAATTTTACCTAGAGTTTTATTTGGTCTTATATCCGGTGTTATATTTGATATTTTGAAAAAAAGAACGAGTTTTGCAAGCTTTTTAATGATTGCAGCACCTTTAGCAGGGATTTTAACTCTTTTACATACTGTTTTAACTTTATTATTCTTATATGTTTTTGGCTACCTTGATATTTTCTATATTTCTTATCTTATGGGAATGAGCGATATCATCGAAGCTAATAATAATGCTTTTGGTAGCTTTGGAAATTTCGTTGCTGCTTTTATTGCTCCTGGTGCAATTTGTGAAATAACAGCAGGAATTATTATTGCTCCTGCAATTATGGCCGCTTTATATAAAGCAGTTATTAGTAAAAACAATATGAGTCTTGGTTTAAAGGTAGAATTTTTAGATCAAGATGATGAGAGGTGTTTGAGTAAAAAATCATTAATTTTAATTACAGTCATTTTAGGAATTGTTGTTATTGCTCTTTGTGCACTTGTTTTGACTTTATACTATGTTTATAAATAGTGTCTTTTATTAAGTAAAAATCTAAAAATATAATATAATTTTTCGTGAGGTTAATTTATGAAGATAGATTTTAAAAAGATTTGTAAAAAATATGAAAATGAAGCGTTAGAAACATTAATTAAAGATTGCTCCATAAACTCGGTTTATGATGAGTCAACAATTAATGAAAAAATGCCTTATGGAAAAGGAGTTTTTGATACTTTTGAATTCTTAAAAGAACTTGCTTTAAAAGATGGTTTTGAAGTTGATATGTGTGATGGAAGATGCATTGAAATTTCTTATGGAAAAGGCGAAAAATTAATTGGAATTTTTGCTCATCAAGATGTTGTGCCGGCAACAGGAGATTGGGATCACGATCCATTTACCCCTTATTTAAATAAAGAAGAAAATAGATTATATGCTAGAGGAACAAGTGATGATAAAGGTCCTGGAATAGCATCATATTACGCTTTAAAAGCACTTAAAGAAAACGGATTAATTGATGGATATCGCGTAAAACTTGTTTTTGGAGGTGACGAAGAAAGAGGTTCATCTTGCTTAACTTATTATTTTGAAACTCTTAAAAAAGAAGAACCTACTTTTGGGTTTACACCAGATGCCGATTTCCCATTAATTTATGGAGAAAAAGGCATTGTAAATTATGCTTATGATGGGAAATTACCATTAAATAATGTAATTTCTATTAAAGCTGGAGTTGCAAGTAACTTAGTTATAGATAGTGCAGTTGTCAAAGTCGAAGAACCAGAAAAACTTGTCGAATATTTAAAACATGATGACAAAGTTAACTGCAAAAGACTTGATGAAAATACCTTTGAGTTTATTGGAAAATCAGCTCATGGATCAACTCCAGAACTTGGATTAAATAGTGGCGTTATAGCTTTAGGCGTTTTAGGTGAAGTTTATAACAACCCAATGTTAACTTTATTATGTAACGAATATTCTGATGTTAATGGCCAAAATATGCATGTAAAGTGCGAAAGTAAAGATATGGGACTTACAACATTTAACGTTGGTACTATAAATTATGAAGATGGACACTTTAATATGGTTGTTAACTTTAGATATCCAGAAAACTGTGATGTAGATAAAACACTTGAAAAGATTCAAGATTGTTCCCCACTTTTAATTAGAGTTTTAAGTAAAGCCCCATATTTATATTTCGATCCAGAAAATACCACCTTTATCAAAGAACTTTACAATGTTTATGTTGAAGAAACAGGTGACACCACTAATAAACCTAAGGCAATTGGAGGCGGGACATACGCTAAAGAAGCAAAGAACACTGTTGCTTTTGGAAGCTGCTTCCCTGGAAAGGTCGACCACATTCATGAAGCAAATGAAAAGATAGATTTAGAAGATTTCTATGCCTCAATTCCAATTTATGCTCACGCTATCTATGCTTTAGGAAATTTAAAAGATGAGAAGTAGATATAAACCTTGGGCGATTGAATATTTAAAAACTAATACTCAAAATGAATTCTTTTTAAACGAAGATTCAATTGAAGAAAATAGAATTTTTTCTTTCATTAATGAAAGAGATACATTTTTAGAAATTGGACCTGGAAGAGGACAATTTATTTTGACAATGGCTGCTAAATTTCCTAATTTTAATTTTCTTGTAATTGAACTTGATAAATCGATTGCTGGATCAACTTTAAAAAAGATTGATGATGCTAAATTAAGTAATGTGAAACTTATTGCTGGTGATTTCTATGTTCTTTCAAAACTTTTGAAAAAAGATTGCTTTTGCGGGATTTTTCTTAATTTTAGTGACCCTTGGCCTAAGAAAAGACATGAAAAGAGAAGATTAACTTCACCTAATTTTTTAGTTGAATACGCTAAAGTTTTAAAAAGTGATGGGAAGATTTATTATAAAACCGACAATGATTTATTTTATGAATATTCTTTAGAAAAGTTTAATGAATATAAATGGAATATTGTTTATCAAAATGAAAATTATGATTCTTTAGAAAATGATTTTGATGTCGAAACGGAATTTGAAAAACGTTATAAAGAAGAAGGCATAAAAATTAAAAGACTTGTTTTAGAGAAAACAGAACTAACTTTAAAAGAAGTGATTGAATAAGAAAACCGCTTGAGTATCTCAAGCGGTTTTTAACAACAGATTTAAATTTACTACTTATTTAAATTTTCAGTTTCTTCTTTTAAACTATTCTCTTTTTTAATATCAATCGAACCTTTAATTCCAGCAACAACAAGAGCAATGATTAAAGCAAGAACAAGGCTAACAGCTAAATTTAAAACAAGTGAGAACCCACCAGTTTTTGTGATTACGTTTATTAATGGATAAATTGGAGTCCCATAAGTTGTATATAAATAAGTTGTAGCACTCTTTAATTCAAGAGCAGAACTTTTTAATTTAGCAGTTGCAGATTTAATATCTTCAACAAAGTATAGTGGAGTTTCGCGTTTAAGAATGTCTTCAATTGATTCAGGATATGCGATTTCAATTGGACTAGTTTCGTAATTTATTGTTGCATTGAGTTTTTTAGCAAGTAAATCAGCTTGATGTTTAATGCCAATATTTGTTTCGGTTAATGTTGCAATTCTAGTGATAAACTCATTAGTACCTGCAATTTCAACGTTTCCAGCACCTGCTAAAATCTTATTTAATTGAGCTTGTAATTCATCAATTTTTGCTTTGTTTAAATCATAAGTTTTAAGAAGCCCTTCAAGCTCAGATTGTAAACTTTTAATTGTGTTTGAATTAGAAGTTTCATCATCACTTAACTTTAAATAACCTTGAAGCTCAGCTTCATTAAGCATGTTTTCTAATTTATTGTTAGAGACGAATTGATTTAAATCAAGAAGGGCATTTGTCAAAGTTGTATCAGAATTTGCTGCTACAGGAACATAAAATCCAAAAGTGTTACCTAAGTTAGTGTAATTTTCAATAAGTAAGTCTCTTTGACTAATTAAATAAGAAATTTCTTGTTCATAAGTTGAAGAAGAATCAGCTAAAACTAAATTTTCATCAAAACTTAAGTTGTCGTAGTAGCTATTTGCGACCGTATAAGGAGCATTTAAAAGATCGTTAATAAAATCTCTTGCTTGACCTTGATTTTGGAAATTACTAGCAGGGATTGAGATAATAACGTGATTTAAAGCAGGAGATGTAACTGTTTCTCCGTTTTCATTTACAATACTATCAGTTCCTAAAGAAAGAGTAATCTGATTATTATCAATAATATTTTGAATGTCAATGTCTTGATATTCTTCTTTTGAGTTTTTAATTTTCACCAAGTTTTCTTCACTTGTTAAATTTCTATAATCAAATCTTGCTCCGCTAGGATAAAGTCCTTCATCAGCTCCCATAAATTGATAAATAATTTCGCCAGTATATGTTTCGCTTGGTTTAGATATAGCAAACTCAATGCCGACAACTGCAACAACAAAAATTGCTACAAAAGTAACAAGGAGAGTGATTTTGGCGTGCCAAATTCTTTTAAAAATATCTGTAAGGGAGATGCCTTCTTTTTGCTCAACGATTTCGATGTCTTTTGTTTCCATAGTGTCCTCCGTTCAACATATTATAAAGAAAAAAAGAAAAAGTATATACTTTTTTGAAAAGTAGGAGTAACAGGAGCTAGTTCTATTTAATTTGAAATTAAATTTAAGATACGAGGAATCGAACTTTAAATTATAAAAGATTTAATAAAAAAATAAGGTTTAATAAGTTATAATAAGTAGCGCTTTAGGAGTAACTTATGAATAGATATGCTTTATTTTATAACTACAAAACTTTAGGAGATGTTTTACTTATTGTACTTAAACCATTAGATATTGCTGATGAAGTTATTAAAAAAGATGACCTTGTAATTTTAAAAAGAAATGGTGAATTAATCGGCTATAACATTTTTAATATCTCTAAAATTATGAAAATTAAAGCTAATGGTTATATACCTTTAGCAAACGAACAAGTTTTAAATATCATCAATCACATTTTAGAAAATCACAATGAAAAACCTCTTGAAAAACTTGAGAATAGTGGGTTTAAAGTTGCAAAAATAGTAGATATTGAAGAACATCCAGAAAGTGACCATTTACATATTTGTACAGTTGATGTTGGCGAAAAAGAACCTCTTCAAATTGTTTGTGGAGCATTTAATGCTAGACAAGATTTAAAATGCGTTTGTGCATTACCTTATTCTTTTATGCCTAGTGGAAAACAAATTGTTCCTGGAAAGTTATTAGGAATTGGAAGTAATGGAATGCTTTGTTCAGGAAGAGAACTTGCTTTAGATGGATACGAAAATAAAAGAGGTCTTTTAGAATTAAATGATTCCTATAATGTAGGTGATGATTTCTTTAATAACAGATAGTTTTTAAAGAAAAATTCTTAAATTTTTCAATTATTTACAATTAATTTACAATTTTTAAAAGATAGGTCTTTATCGATTTTTCTTTACTATTTTCGTTAATCTATGTAATGTAATTACATAGGAAATGAAAAAATTTTCATTAACCTGAAAAATATTTACATTTAAACAGGGGGACTCATATGGAAAACCTAAAAGAACGTGTAACTATTTATGAAGTTGCAAAAGCGAGCGGCGTTTCTTTAGCAACTGTTTCTAGAGTCATGAATGATAGTGGAACAGTCAAGGAAGAGACAAAGAAAAAAGTTTTATCTGTTATTAAAAAATTAGGCTATAAACCTAGTGGACTTGCTCAAGCTTTAGCTACTAATAAATCAACAAATATTGGCGTTATCATTCCTAGTGCAAACTATGTTTACATTGCGAATATGCTAAATGGTATTACTGAAGTTTGTAAGGCAAATGGCTTTACAGTTTCTTTATATACAACATCACACAGTAGAGATGACGCACTTAACTGCCTTGAAAGAGTTATTAAATCTCACGTTGATGGCGTTATCGTTTTCGATGATGAACTTGATGGAGATGATCTTGAAGTCTTTAATTCCTACGCAGTTCCTGTAATTAATGTTAATAACTCAATCACAGCTAGTAAAATTGGCTGTATTCCATTTGGCTATGAACACTTAGTTAAACACATTATTGAAGATAACTTCATTAAAGGCGATAAGAAAATGACTTTCCTTCATGTTCATAATGCTGGTCGACTTTTATCAAGAGTTGAAAATCAATTTATCAAGGTTCATTTAGAAAATGATCGCGAATATAACATTGTAAACTGTGATGATTCTTATCAAAGAACTTATCAAGATTTCATGGAAAGATTTAAACAAAAAAGAAAAGAATATATTATCGCATATCGTGATTCAATCGCTGCCGCTGTTTTAAACGCAGCAACTGATTCTGGTCTTAGAGTTCCAGAAGATATTGAAGTTCTTGCAATCATTGGAACAAAATATTCTTCAATCTTAAGACCTCAAATTTCTAACTTACATATTAATTTCCAAGAAGTTGGAAAAAGAGCAATGTATATGTTAATTGATTTAATCAACGGAACACTTATCGAAAAAGAATATAAATTCGAAAGTGAATATATCAAGAAAGATTCAACATTATTTTAAGAGGTGCATTATGGATTTTTATGATAATTATATAAGAACAGTTGTTGATTACCCTATTAAAGGAATCAAATTTAGAGATATTACCCCTTTACTTGCTAATGGCGATGCTTTCCATCAAGTAATTATGGATCTTAATCGTGAACTTCCAAGTTACGATAAATGGGATAAGATTATTGCTGCTGAAAGCCGTGGATTTATCTTTGCTGCTCCTTTAGCAAGTTATAACAATAAAGGACTTGTTCTTGCTAGAAAAGCTGGAAAATTACCTCTTGTTGGATATCGTGAAACTTATAAACTTGAATATGGTGAAGCTACTATTGAAATTCCTTTGGATGCTATTAAAAAAGGCGATAGAGTCATTATTATGGATGATTTAATTGCAACAGGCGGAAGCGCAAAAGCAATGGTTGATCTTGTTCGCCAAGCAGGTGGCACCCCAATTATGGGTTTATTCTTAATTGAACTCCGTAGTTTACAAGGTTATAAAAAACTTGGAATCCCAGTTGTTTCTATCGTAAATTATGGTTTACATGAAGATGATTTACTTCAAATTGAGAGCGTAAAAGATTCAATGGCCAAATATAAAAAGAAAGTAAACGAAGAAGAAATTGAAGTAGAATTTAAAGACGGAACTCGTGAAATTATTCATAAAAGTAAAATAATTTCTGTTGTTCAAGTTGGAAAAGATGGAAGGTTAACTTATATAAAATATAGGGATTAATTATGATTAATATTATTGATGATTTAAATTACCGCGGACTTATCAAAGAATATTCAAACGAAGAAAACGTCCGTAAACTCTTTGAAACTAAGCAAATAATATATTGTGGATTTGATCCAAGTGCCTCTAGTATGCATATTGGAAACTTTGTCATGATTTCTATTTTAATGAGACTTCAAAGAGCAGGTCATAAGATTGTTGCTCTTGTTGGTGGTGGCACTGGAATGATTGGTGATCCAAGTGGTAAAAGTAAAGAAAGAAATCTTTTAACGCCAGACAAAGTCTTAGAAAATACAATGTCTATAAAAAGACAACTTGAAAGATTTATTGATTTATCAGATCCAGAAAAAGGAATGATTTTAAATAACTATGATTGGTTATCAAATATTAGTTTACTTGAATATCTTAGAGATACAGCAAAATATTTCCCAATTAACTATATGTTAAGTAAGGATATTGTTAAATCTAGACTTGATGTTGGAATTTCTTTAACAGAATTCTGCTACATGACTTTACAAAGTTATGATTTTAAATATTTACATGATAAATATGGAGTTAATATTCAAATTGGTGGAAATGACCAATGGGGTAATTTAACAGCTGGCCTTGATTTTATCCGTAAAACTGAAGGTGAGGAAGCTAAAGTTGAATGTATGACCGCTCATCTTATCACAAGAAGTGATGGTAAAAAGTTTGGTAAGAGTGAAGATGGCGCTTTATTTTTAGATCGTAATTTAACTTCTCCTTATAAACTTTATCAATTCTTTATTAATCAAAGTGATGAAGATAGCGTTAAATATTTAAAAGTATTTACTTTCTTACCTAAAGAAGAGATTAATGAAATTGAAAAAGAGCATCTTGCTAACTTAGGAGCTCGTATTGCTCAAAAACGTTTAGCTTATGAAGTTGTTAAAATTGTTCATTCTGAAGAAGATGCACTTGAAGCTAAAAAAATGAGTGAAGTTTTATTCTCAAATGACTTCACAAGTTTAAAAGAATCAAGCTTAGAAGAACTTTTCTCTAATTCTAAAATTGAAGTTAAAGAAAGCATGAAACTTGAAGATTTATTAATCTTTATTAAAGCAGCAAGCAGTAAAAGAGAAGCAAGAGAATTTATTAAAAATAATGCTGTTTCTATTAATGGAGTCAAAGTTAATGATGCTTTAAAAGAATTTACAAAAGAAGATGCTTTATTTAATAAATATCTTGTCGTAAAAAGAGGAAAGAAAAATTATTATTTAGTAGAAATTAACTATTAAAAATGAAACTTAAAAAGGCAGATAAAATTATTATTTCTTTATTTGTAATTTTAGAGATATTAATTTATCTGTCTTTTTTGCTTCTTGATAAAAATATAAATTTTATAGAAATAGATTCATCATATTTTAAATACGCTGGAATAATTCTTTGCTTAGTTTTTTCTTTATATTCTTTAATTCTTAAAAGAAGTTTAGAAGCAATCTTTATTCCCTGTGCTTTAGTTTTTACTTTAATCTCGGATTATTTTTTACTTCTTAATCCGGATCCTGAACTTTTCATTTATGGCTTAGTGACTTTTATAATTACGCAGCTTATTTATTTCTTATTTTTAAGTTTTAAAAACAAAAGTCTATTTGAGTTTATTTTAAATATTGTAATTAGATTAATCTTAACTTTAGTGGCTATAGTAGTTGCAGTTTCTTTAGGCTATAAAGACGCTTTAACTTTACTTGCACTAAGCTATTTTGTTGAACTTCTTGCTAACTTTGTGTATTCATTTTCCTTAATAAAATTAGACAAAAAATATTTAATATTTTCAGCTGGGCTTCTTTTATTTATAGGTTGTGACATATCAGTTGGTTTAAATAATGTTCATCTTTTTGATGGAATTGATTATTCTTTAGTGAATTATATGATGTGGGTTTTTTACTTACCAAGCCAAGTTTTACTAAGTATAAGTTCTATCATTCCATCAAAAAACCTTGTAAAACTTGGATAAAATATTTAAATTCTCATTTAATTCTTTAGTATAAAAATGAAATTAATTTGTTTTTATACTAAAGATATTTTTTATTTTACTTATCGTTAATGCTATCAACTGGTTCCTTTTTCGAGTATAGAAAAACTCGCAAAAAAGTCGCTGGATTAATATTGGATTAATCTTTAATATTATCCATACAACTGATTATTTCTTGTATGGATAAGTTTATTAGGATTAAAAAAATTGAAGTGATTTTTATCTATGATAATAGAAAGTTGTTTCTTTAACTGACTCTGCTCTTTCTTTATCACTTAATGTTTCAACTAAAAGAAGTGCAAAATCAAGAGTGGCCATTGGACCTTTTCCTGTTACAAGTTTCTCATCTTTAACAGCATAATGATCAACAAAAGTTCCACCAAAATCTTCGTTCATTGAATTAAAACAAGTATAATTTTTGCCTTTTAATAAACCAAGATGACCAAGAATAGTAGGAGCTGCGCAAATTGCAGCAAAATATCTATCATTTTTATGGAAATATTTGATGATATTTAAAAAGTCTTCATTTCTTTCAAGCTCTTGATATTGAGGTCCGCCAGCAATAAAAAGGGCATCATAATTATTAAGTTTAGCTTCTTTGTAATTTGATAAACCAGTAATTTTAATGTTATGAGCAGCAGTAAGAGTTTCTTCGTGTAAAGAATAAACATCAACTGTAATTCCAGCCCTTCTTAAAATATCAATTGTTCCAAGAGCTTCAATTTCTTCAAACCCATTTGTTAATATTGTTAAAACTTTCATTAATTAATCCTCCTAATTAAAGTAATTTCATTTCAATCATTTTGTTTTTTAATATTTCAAAAGCATCTTCATAATTATCAACGTTTAAAACGCTTTTTTCCATTGGACACATATCGTCCCCGTTTCTATTTATAATATAAGGAACAATTTTATCTGCGTAATAATCAATTTTATATTTGTCAAAGACTTCTGTAGCGTGTTTTGATAAAACTTCAGCATGAATTGATTTAATTTTTGCTTTTGCAAATAAAAAAGCAACAGCTTTTCCAACACTTCTATCTGCCGCGCTATAATTTTCAACATTAACGTTATTAAGAATTATATCCATCATTGGCTTAATGCCTCTTTCTTCAGAGGTTATTAAACTATTATCTTTATATAATGCAAGACGATGATTTTTTAATAGTTCAAGTGCTTTTATTAAATTTTCTTCCATAATTATCTTTCTAAAGTGTCTTTTACATTTACTAAAAAATCTCTGATTTTTAAATGTTGTGGGCAGATTTTTTCGCATTTAGCGCATTTAATACAATCGCTTGCTTTTCCAGAATCTAAAGTTATCTTTTTATAGTCATTAAAAGCTTGATCTTCTTTATATAATAAGTAGTTGTTATAAATAGAAAATAAATCTGGAATTTTAATAGTTTTTGGACAACCATCTACACAATATTTACAAGAAGTACATGGAATAGTTGGAATTTTATTAAAGATTTTGACAACTTTATCTAAGACTTTAAATTCGTTTTCAGAAAGTGGAGTGAAATTTTTCATAAAAGATACATTATCTTTTAATTGTTCCATATTACTCATGCCACTTAAAACCATAAAAACATTATCAAAAGAAGCAGCAAATCTAATTGCATAAGATGCATTTGTTCCATTATTTAATTCACGTAACAATTTATCAGCTTCATCAGGTAGATTAACTAGTCTTCCACCCTTTACAGGTTCCATTACAATAACAGGTTTATTATATTTTTTACAAACTTCGTAACAGAGTTTTGATTGCACATCTTCGCTATCATAATCAAGATAATTAAATTGAAGTTGAACGACCTCGATTTCTGGATGATCTAGTAAAATTTTTTCTAAAAATTCAGCTGAATCATGAAAAGAGATACCAAGATGTTTAATTTTGCCTTCTTTTTTAAGTTCACTAGCAACTTTATAAGCATCACTTTTTTGATATTGCTCGTAATTATTTCTCGATTGAGCATGCATTAAATAAAAGTCGAAGTAGTCTACGCCACATGCTTCAAGTTGCGAGTTAAAAAAAGGAATAATATCTTCTTTTTTTGAAAAACAAGAAGAACTCAGTTTGTTAGTTAATACAAAATCCTCTCTTTTATAGCGACTTGTAAGACACGCTTTTAAAGCTTTTTCACTATCTTCAGCAAGATAAACTCTGGCGGTATCAAAATAGTTAAAGCCATTATTCATGAAATAATCAACGAGTTTTTGAAAATCATCAAGATTAACTTTTTGATTTTTATCAAGAGGCAGGCGCATAATTCCAAAACCAAAATTGCCCTTTATTTTTTTAAATGGATGAGACATTTTTTAACTCCTTTTATATTAATATTTTCGTTTTTAAACTCTTTTTAAGCAACAATTTTTTTGTTATATTTAAAGCGCTTATAAGAGGAGAAAAATATGCAAGTTGAATCCAAGATTATTCAAGGTTTAATGAGATTAAGAGATGTAAGTGTCGATGAACTTTGTGATTTAATTCAGTTTGATTTAGAAAATGGCATTACCTATTTTGATATCAGTGATATTTATTTAGATGGAGAAGCTGAAAAGAAGTTAGGCGCTGTTTTAAAAGCTCATCCTGAACTTAGAGAAAAAATGTTTATTCAAACAAAATGCGGGATCGTAAATGATAGAGCAAAAGATATTTCTTATTATGATTTAAGTTATGAACATATTATTGAATCAGTCAATAAATCTTTAGAGAGATTAGGCCTTGATTATGTTGATTCTTTATTACTTCATAGACCAGATATTTTTATTGATGCTCATGAAGTAGCAAGAGCCTTTGCAACATTATCTCAAGAAGGAAAAGTTAAACATTTTGGTGTCTCTAATTTCCCTCATGAAATCATGAAATATCTTTATGACCACACAAATATTCCAATGGAAGTTAATCAACTTCAACTTGGTATTGGCCACCTTTCTTTAGTCAATGAAGTTTTTAATGTAAACATGAATAATTCAGAGGGCATCGAAAGAGCAGGAGAACTTTTCTTCTTTATTAAAAGGCATGGAATTGTTTTACAGTGTTGGTCACCTTATCAAGTTGGTTTCTTTGGAGGGAATGTATTTAAAGATCCTAACTATAAAGAAGTCAATGAATACATGGAAGAACTTGGTAAAAAATATAATGTTAGTAAATGTGCAATTGCAACTGCGTTCTTATTAAAACTAGGCGATTTCATTCAAGTTATAACAGGGTCAACTGATAAAGAACACGTTAAACAAACAGTTGATGGTACAAAAATTAATCTTACAAAAGCTGAGTGGTATACGATATTTAGAAAAACCGGAAACTTATTGCCTTAAACAAAAAACCTGCAAATCTCAAGTATTTGCAGGTTTTTTATTCTTCTGTTGTTTGATTTATGGAATCTATTGTTATGTCTAGTGGATTATATTTAATTTTTAAATCTCTTACAAGAAGTCTTAATCCTTTACTTGAACAACTTGCAAATTCAATTGAAATTATAATCTCATCAGGGTCTTTAATGGAAGTTTCTAAAGAAGCGGTCCTTACAGTATAAGAATAAGATTCAATAACTTTAGAAATTTCTTCATAAGTCAAAGTTGAATCTTTATTTAAGTGAATGTAAATTTTGCTAGATTTACGATTAGCTTTAATTTCAACTTTATAAAATAAGAATAAGCAAAGGTAAGTTGCTAATGCCCCAAGTATTGCAATTACAAAATTTCCTGATCCACAAGCAAGACCAATTGCCATTGAAACCCATAAAGTAGCAGCAGTTGTAAGTCCTCTAATTGCTCCTTTATTTTTGATAATAACACCTGCACCGATAAAACCAATACCAGGAGCAACGCTTGCAGCAAGTCTCATGGTTTCATAGTTTGTTTCTGTTGCACCAACTGCATAGATTGAAAGTAACATGGTAACGCAGCTTCCTATCCCAAGAAGGATGTGCGTTCTGAAACCGGCATTATGTCCTTGAGCTTCTCTTTGATAACCAATTATACCAACCAAAATGATACAAAGAACGAGTGAAATTATGCAAAGTAAAAAGTTTCCCCAACCATTTGAGTCCCAAAGTTCATTAAAGAATTTTATTATTTCTCTATCGATAGTAGTTACTGCGCCAGATGAGAAATCATTAGTTTTTAAAGTTGCAAAAGCGTTAAAAAATTCAAACATATTGTACTCCTGTAATGCTTTTCGCTTGTGAAAATAATTGTATATTAAAATCTTGTTAAAATAAAGATTTTGCTCATAAAATTTCTTTATTTTACATTCTTTTTTAAAAAAAGCGTAGAAGTAACAAACAAAAATCTAACTTAGTTTTTTCACAAAAGAAAAGCTTCCTTTATATATAAAGAATTAAAGACAGAAATTAGCGCTTTTCAAGTAGAGATTTCTCAAAAATTTTGACTTAAAAATCTATTAAACTTTAAACTCTAAAGTTATATAATATGCACAGATTAAGGAGAATATTTTTTTATGTCAGAAGTAAAGAAAACAATGCTTAGTGTCGATGGCAATACCGCTGCTGCCTTAATGAGTTACAATTTTACAGAAGTCGCAGCAATCTTCCCTATTACTCCATCTTCACCAATGGCAAATTATGTTGATATCTACGCTTCCCAAGGAAAGAAAAACTTCTTTAACAGCACAGTTAAAGTTTGTGAAATGCAATCCGAAGCCGGAGCAAGTGGTGCCTTACATGGTGCTTTAAATGGTGGTGTATTATCAACAACATATACTGCTAGCCAAGGTTTACTTTTAATGATTCCAAACATCTATAAATGGTGTGGTGAATTATTACCAGCAGTTTTACATGTTAGTGCAAGAAGTTTAGCAACAAGATCACTTTCAATTTTTGGTGATCACCAAGACGTTTATTCTATTAGACAAAGCGGAATCGCAATGATTTGTGCCGATTCTGTTCAAGAAGTTGCTGATCTTGCTTCAGTTGCTCACCTTGTTGCAATTGATGCTGAATATCCAGTCTGCCATTTCTTCGATGGTTTCAGAACTTCACACGAAATTCAAAATGTTGAATTCTTAGCTGATGAAGAATGGAAGAAACTCGTACCATGGGATAAAGTTAAGAAATTTAAAGAAAGAGCTTTAAACCCACATGGACACGCTGTTACAAAAGGCGGTGCTGAAAACGATGATATCTACTTCCAAGGTAGAGAAGCACAAAATAAACATTTCGATAATGTCCTTCCAATTGCTGAAAAATACTTCAAGAAAGTTAGCGAATTAACTGGTAGAGAATATGCCCCATTCGTTTATTATGGTGCTCCAGATGCAGAAAAAGTTATCATTGCTATGGGTTCTGTTAACGAAACAGCTTATGAAGTAGTCAACGATTTATGGAAGAACAAAGGTCAAAAAGTTGGTATGATCAGAGTCCACTTATTCAGACCATTCTCTTCAAAACACTTAGTTGCTTGCATCCCAGATACAGTTAAAGAAATCGCTGTTTTAGATAGAAGTAAAGAACTCGGTAGTGTTGGCGAAGCATTATATGAAGATGTTTGCTCAGCATTAGATCTTGAAGGAAGAAAAGGAATCCGTATTATTGGTGGAAGATATGGTTTATCTTCAAAAGATACACAACCAAAACACATCAAATCAGTATTTGATTGGATGTTAAGTGGAAAAGAACATCACAATTTCTCCGTTGGAATCAATGATGATGTTACATTCCTCTCAATTCCTGTTGATGAAGATTACGAAATCAAACACAATTACACATCTTGCTTATTCTATGGTTTAGGTAGTGATGGTACAGTTGGTGCTAATAAATCTTCTATTAAAATTATCGGTGATGCTACTCACCAATATGCACAAGCATATTTTGCTTATGACTCAAGAAAATCCGGTGGTGTTACAAGAAGCCACTTAAGATTTGGTAAAGAACCAATTCACTCCACATATTATGTTGAACATGCAGCATTCATTTCATGTTCACTTGATACATATGTCTTTAGATTTGACATGTTAAAGAACCTCAGTGATGGTGGCACATTCTTACTCAATACTGATATGGATGATAAAAAACTCATCGCTTCCTTACCAAACAGAGTAAAATGGCAACTCGCTACAAAACATGCAAAATTCTATGTCATCGATGCTAACAAGATTGCGGCAGAAATTGGCATGGGAAGACATACAAATACAATCTTACAAAGTGCATTCTTCTACTTAAATCCACAAATTATGCCTTATGGAGAAGCAAATACATGGATGAAGAAACTTGCACTTAAGACTTATGGAAGAAAAGGACAAGATGTTGTTGAACTTAACTACAAAGCTATCGATAAAGGTACCGAAGGCTTAAGAGAAGTTAAAGTTGATCCAGCTTGGGCAAAACTCCCATATAACAGAGAAAGAAATGTTACAGGTGATGATTACTTCGACAGCTATGTTGATTTAGTTAACACACTTGATGGATACGATCTCCCAGTCAGCAAATTCACAGAATATGAATTACTCGATGGTACTATGAGAGAAGATATTACTTTCATGGAACAAAGGGGTATCGCTGATAGAGTCCCAGAATGGAATAAAGATTATTGTATCCAATGTAATATGTGTGCCTTCGTCTGTCCACATACTACAATTAGACCATTCTTACTTACAGATGAAGAAGTTAAGAACGGACCAAAAGGTTTAGCAGACCATGTTGTAGACTTAAAACCTGCAAAACCTGGCTTAAAATACATTATTCAAGTTTCACCAAAGAACTGTGTTGGATGTGGACTTTGTGTTAAAGAATGTATGGCTAATCAAACAGCTAAGAGACTTGGAAACGATCACTTTGCTCTTAAACTTGTTGAAGCTAAATCACAATTTGACAAAGAAGAATACGCTCAATACTTATATAAACACACAGAATACAAGACAAACGTATTCCCAGCAACAACCGTTAAAGGTGCTGCATTCTTAATGCCATATATGGAAGTAAGTGGAGCATGTGCTGGTTGTGGTGAAACTCCATATTACAACTTATTATCAAGATTATTTGGTAAAGATTTATTAATTTCTAACGCAACAGGTTGTTCATCAATCTATTGTGGTTCCACACCTCTTACACCATTTGTTAACGATAAAGATAAGAATGGTGTTGCATGGGCTAACTCCTTATTCGAAGATAACGCAGAAAACGGATATGGTATGAGACTTGCAACTGATTACAAACTTGCTAATATCTGCAGAATCTTAACTGCTGCATTAGATAGCAAAGATGTAACAGACGATCTCAAAGCAACAATTAAGAACTATCTTGCTAACATTAAGAACAAAGATGAAGCAAGAAAGATTATCCCAGAACTTGTTAAAGGTGTTGAAGCAAGTAAAGATGAAGCTATCAAAGAAGTTCTCTCTTATAAAGATGATTTACTCGATAAGAGTGTATGGATTGTTGGTGGCGATGGCTGGGCATATGATATTGGCTATGGCGGACTCGATCACGTATTAGCAAGTGAAGACGATATCAACGTTATGTGTCTTGACACTGAAGTTTACTCCAATACTGGTGGACAAGCTTCTAAATCATCACAAACTGGTCAAATCGCTCAATTCACAGCTAGTGGTAAAAAGACCAGTAAGAAGAACCTTGCTTTAATGGCTATGGCTTATGGAAATGTCTATGTTGCTCAAGTTGCTTTAGGTGCTAACCCAATGGCAGCAATCAAAGCATTCAAAGAAGCAGAAAGCTACAACGGACCATCCTTAATTATCTGCTATGCTCCATGTGTCAACCATGGTATTAAAGGTGGTATGGTTAATTCAATTGAAGTTGAAAAAGAAGCAGTCGCATGTGGTTACTTCACAACATTCAGATATGATCCAAGACTTGCTCAAGAAGGTAAATCACCATTACAACTCGATTGTAAAGAACCTGACTTCAGCAAGATTAGAGAGTTCATCATGAAAGAAACAAGATACTCTCAACTTCCAAAGATCAACCCAGAAGAAGCAGAAGCATTATTTGAAAAGAACGAAAAATGCTCCCGTGAAAGATGGGAAAGAATTAAGAAATTTGGTCTTTAATTCTAAACTTTCTAACTTAAAAGCGGCCCTATAAAATCTAACGGGGTTTTACGGGGAGGTAGTGTTCAAAAACTATAAAATCTAGCGGGGACTTTTAGTCCTCGCTTTTTCTATTTTTTTCT
>CASERQ010000005.1 GCA_949290395.1 uncultured bacterium
CCTACCGTAAGATGAGATTTCCCATTCGCAAGAAGTAAGATCCCTCTAATGTCAAGAGGTTGATAGGATGGAGTTGTAAGTGTTGTAAGGCATTTAGACAACCATTACTAATAGATCGAGGACTTAATTTCATAAGATTTTAAGAGATTTTAAATAAAATTTGGGGTAATGAAAGAACATATCTAAAAAGTATCTAGTTTTCAGGGAATAATTATTGTATTCTCTTGAATAAGTCTGGTGACGATGACGCAGTGGACACACCTCTTCCCATCCCGAACAGAGAAGTTAAGCACTGCAGTGGTGAAGGTAGCTTTATAGCAAGAATAACACGTTGCCGGGCTTTTTATTTTGCCCTGAAACTTAAAAAATATCTTTTGTAGACTTTGAAAATATAAAACTTTATTAAACAAAAGTTGAAAATAATGAAAAAATAAAAATTTTTTTCATAAATTTTACTTAGATTTAACTTGGGATTAGTAGAGTTTTATATTTTTTTAATAGTAGATTTTAAAAATAATCGATAATTTAGCGAAAAAAATGTATTTGCATAATAAAAAATTAAATGATAGATTTAATTCACTTTCATCAAAAAATGTTTCGAAATAATTGAAAATGAAAGTTTTTTCAACAATGAAAGGGCAATCTTTTATGTTAGTTTTTGACACTAAAATACCATTTGCAATCATAGAATCTCAGATAAGTAAGGATGACTTAACTTTTCAGCAAATGTTTTTAGAGATACGTGCGATCTTAGAACCTTATAATCTTCCTAAGATTGATAGAGATGTATTCTTATTATTTTTAGCTGAAAGAGGTTTTATTGAACTAAGAACATTTGGGGAGAGGAAAATAGCGAAGGGTTATATGGCAAAATTTTACGATCTAGGAATAATTGAAATTGTAAGAGTAAACGCAAAAGGCGATACTTACACCACGTTATTGTTTACACATGATGCTAGACAATTTATTTATCGATATCTAAGTCACTATAAGGAGTTTCTTGTTCACTATAAGATTACAGCAAGGAAACTTACCTTGAAGGATGTTGAGCTTGTTGAAACTATGCTAAATGAAGGGTTTACACTTCAAGAGGTTTGTTTAAATTTAGGAAGAAAGCCAATGGTTGTTTATCGAGCAATCAATAATCGACATTTCTCCTTTATTGACGCAACTTTAGATGAAGAATATTCGGCATAATTATCGATTTTTAAGGCAAAATTATCAGTTTTATTTTATAATTGTGGCATGAATAAAGGGTTACTTACAAAAGAGGCTTTAATTTCGTTTTTATCAAACAATAGACTTGCAGATAAAGATGATTTTGATAATCTTTATGAAGTTTATACTCTTGTTATTGAAACAATTAATGAAGTAGTCCTTGCGGCTCAAGATTTACTTAATGTTTATATTAATCACTATGTTGTAATTTTATACATTATAAACGAATATAAATATTTATTACTAGTAAACCGTATTAGTGATAAATCTTCACTTGATGAAGAAAAGATCCAATATATCGCAAGCTTATGTGCTGATAAATATTTAACTAACGAAAAACTTAACTTTAAATCAGAGGCATTCTTAAATAGGTTTAATCCACCTATTTCAACCTTAAATTTATATCTTAATTTTTCTTTAAGAACGCTCGAAACGATTAAGACAACAGCTCGCAATGCTGGGTTATTAAAAGACATGCTTTTAAAGTCATTAAAAATGAGTAAATGTATTTTAAATTTACTTATGGAAGGATTTGAAACAGAAGCATTTTCAACTTGGCGAACACTTCATGAAACAGAGTGTATAATGCTTTGTTTAGTTAAATATGGCAGTAAGATGTATGATTCCTATTTTGAACATATTAAATATGCTTTGGCTTATCGAAATCAAATAAACAATAAAGAAGAAGTTGATGCAATCTTTTTAAAGATTAAATCTGAAATGAAAAAGTATGATTTAAAAAGCAAAGATATGAAAAAATTTATTGAATATGGCTATCTCTATACAGCTAACGAAAATGGTGATCAACGAATTAAACTGAACTTTAGAGATGGAGTTGAAAAGTTAGCTGGGTTATCTAACTATTCAAAAGCTTACGAAATGGCAAGTGAAATTGCTCACTCGTCTCCATTATTACTTCTTTCAAAAAGAACATATTACTTTGAAGTAACACTTTTAAATCTTTATGAATCATTTTTTAGACTTGTATTCATTTATGATGCCTTTTATAAAACATCAGTTAGTGAAGAAGTGTTTGCTCAGTATCTAAAAATGAAAGAAGTTTACCTTAAAGAATTAAGAAACGTTTACTCTATTCTTAGAAATTCATTTATTAAAAGAAATTTAAAACCTCAACCTAAAGAGGCTGAGGTTTAAAGCTTTAAATAATTTTCTTATTTAGCGTCTCGATAACAAGATCCTCCAATAAATTCTTTTAATAAAGAAGTACTTGGGATCCGTTTTTCATCGATATCTTTAAAGTATTTTAATAAACTTATTAAACGTTCGGCATCAGGACCGTATTCCCCTTCTTTATCTATTGCTTGAAGAAGTGGCATAGCATGTTTTTTAATAACACATAATTCATAATTTAAGAAGCTATCAAAGACATAATTTGCGTCTTCTTGGCTATTATAAATCCATTTAAATTCACCTTTTCTTACAACAGGCCACATTGAAATTGTTTCTTCCGCGTCGCTTCCACGATATTGATTATCTCTAACAATTCTTCTTAAAAGTCTGATGTCTGTTAATGAAATTGGGTTCTCATTATCAAGATTGATTTGGGCTTGTGGAGAAATGTAAATCTTGAATTTAAGATATTTTGGAATAGAAGAAGTTACTGCTTCGTTTAATGCATGGATTCCTTCGATAATAATAGGATCATTTGGACCAATTTTAACTTTTCTATTAAAGACACGGTCATTAGTTTTGAAATCAAAGGAAGGCAAATTTACTTCCCATCCATTTAATAAACTAACTAAATTTTGATTAAATAATTTTATATCTAAAGCTTCAGTGCATTCAAAATCATAGTTTCCGTCCTCATCTTTTGGGACATCTTCTCTTCTTTTATAGTAATCATCCATGGAAATTCTGATTGGATTAATGCCACGCGATTTAAGTTCGGCGGTTAACCTATCAGCAAAAGTTGTTTTTCCACTACTTGAAGGACCGGCAATACAAATAAGTCTAATCTTCTTTATATTATATTCAATTGTTTGGCCTAAGTCACAAAGCATACGATTATGTCTATTTTCACAAAGATTGATTAATTCGACTGTGCTTAATTCGTTGTCTTTAATTTTTTGGTTAATGTGCGATACAAAAGATAAATCTGTTAAATTTGACCAATCTCGTGAGCGAATTAATGCATCAGCAAAAACAGGTTCATCTTTAAAAACTGGAATTTCTCCATTAACTTCACTTCTTGGGTATTGGATTAATAAACCTGGTGTATAGAAAATAAGTTTAAAAGATTTAAGGTAGCCAGTTGATGGAACCATTTTTCCATACATATAGTTACAATATCCATTACAATCATAAAAGTGGACTGTTTTTTCAGGACGATATTGTAAGACTTCAAGTTTGTCATCTAAATTAAATTTTTTATAAATTTCTTCGGCTTCTTCGTTTGTTTTGATAAATCTTTTAAATGGATAATCTGCTTCGACAATGCGTTTCATTTCATTGCTGATTTGTTCAACCATTTCTTCACTTAAAAATTTAGTTTGATCATCTAAAGCGTCGACTTGTGCATAGATACTTCTTGAAACAGAATAAGTTAATCTAAAGCGAAGACCTGGAACGAGATTATGAACGGCCATCGCAAAAATAAAACGGATTCCTCTTTCATAAATTCCCATAGCATCATGGTCATTAACTTTTAAGAATTTAACATCCGCATCGTAATAGACATCATAGTCCAATTCGCGAACTCTGCCGTTAACAGTAGCGCAGATAATGTCTTTATCACCTTTTGTTAAATCTAATAATTTAACTTTCTTTTCAAACGTGCTTGAAAGCCCGTCTATGTTTAACGTAAAACTCATTATTTGTACCTCAATTTTTGTAAATACTAATTTATCATAAAACCACATTGATTAAAAGATATAGGCTTAAAAATGTCTATTTTAAGGCGAAATCTATTCAAAATCGATGTAAAACACCACAGAAATGAATAGGAAATTTATTTAAAAAAATTTTAGCACTTACCTATTGACAGTGCTAAATTTAGTCTTATAATATAGTTAGCACTTAGGTAAAGAGAGTGCTAGGAGGTCTTAATTATGAGTAGAAAAAATTATGAGTTAGGTTTCTTTGGTGATCCATTCTTTGATGATTTTGATAACTTCTTTGACTTACCAAAAACATATCATAGATATGACCACAATATGTTAAAAACAGATATAAAAGAATTTAAAGATAATTATGTAATTGATATTGATATTCCTGGTGTTAAAAAGGAAAATATTAATCTTAAGTTGAACAATGGTTATCTTGAAATAACTGCCACAGTTAAAGAAGAAAATGATGACAATTCTGAAAAGAGTAAATATTTAAGAAAAGAAAGATTCTATGGTTCAATGTCTAGAAGTTTCTATATTGGAGAAGATTATAAACAAAAAGATATTTCTGCATCGTTTAAAGATGGTGTCTTATCAATCAACTTACCAAAATTAGAAAAGTTAGAAAAACCTGAAGAACCTGAAAGAATTGAAATTCAATAATCTAACAAGAGTTGATAGTTAGCTATCAACTCTTGCTTTATAAAAGGAGAATAACATGTCTGAAACAAGAGAATTCCAAGCTGAAAGTAAAGAATTGCTTCAATTAATGATCAATTCTATTTATTCAAACAAAGAAATATTTTTAAGAGAGCTAATTTCAAACGCAAGCGACGCGATTGATAAATATAAATATGAAGAATTAACAAGCGAAGGAAAAGTTCCTGGAAAAAGTTATGAAATTTGGCTTGAACCAAACAAGGCAAACAGAACATTAACTATTACCGATAACGGAATCGGTATGACTAAAGATGAATTAATTTCAAATTTAGGTACCATTGCTCATAGTGGTAGTAAGGAATTTTTAGAAAAGATTAAAGAAGCAAAAGAGAAAAACGAATTCGATATTATTGGTCAATTCGGTGTTGGCTTCTATAGTGCTTTTATCGTTGCAGATAGTGTTGAAGTGCATACTAAATCCATTAACGATGAACATGGTTATGTTTTTACAAGCGATGGTAAATCAAGTTATACAATTGATGAAGAAGACTTGAGTGAAAGCGGAACAAAGATTGTTTTACATTTAAGAGAAAATTCTGATGATGAAAATTTTGATAAATATCTTGAAAACTATGAAATTGAATCATTAGTTAAAAAGTATAGCGATTTCGTAAGATATCCTATCAAAATGAAAGTAATGGAAAAAGTTTCTTCAAAAAATGAAGAGGATAAAGATTTAACTGATAATCAAGAAGAAAAAGAAGTTGTTAAGACTTTAAATTCGATGATTCCTCTTTGGAAAAAGAACAAAAAAAATGTTACTGAAGAAGAGTTAAATTCTTTTTATAAAGCAAACTTCATGGATTATGAAGATCCATTATTAGCAATTAATTTAAATGTTGAAGGCGTTGTAAATTTTAACTCTTTAGTATTTATTCCTTCACACATTCCTTATGATTTATACTCACAAAATTATGAAAAAGGTTTAAAACTTTATATTAAAGGAATTTATATTAAAGAAAAAGCTCATGAACTTGTTCCTGATTACCTCAAGTTCATTAAAGGTCTTGTTGATACAAATGACTTAAGTCTTAATATCTCAAGAGAAATGTTACAAGAAGATCCAAGACTTAAGAAAATTAGTGAAACTATTGAAACCAAAGTTATTAGTAATCTAAAAGATCTTAAAAATAATGACTACGATAAATATTTAAAATTCTATAGTCTTTATGGCGAACACTTAATGTTTGGAATTTATTCAAGTTACGGATTTAAAAAGAATGTTTTAGCTGACTTATTAGTCTTTAATTCTTTAAATAGTGATAAAGAAATTGATTTAAAGAAATATAAAGATGAAATGAAGGAAGGCCAAAAATATATTTATTATGCTAGCGGAAAAACAGTTGATAGCATTAAACTTCTTCCTGAAATTGAAAAGTTTAAAAAGGATGGTGTCAATGTCTTGTTCTTAACAAAGAATATTGACGAGTTTGCTTTCCAAATGATGAATGAATATGAAAAGATTCCATTTAAAAATATTACCGAGCACGATAAAGATGCTTTAAGTGAAGAAGAAAAGAGTGACTTAGAAGTAAAAGAAGCAGAAAACAAAGAACTTCTTGATAACATGAAAGAGGCTTTAGGTGATAAAGTTGATAAAGTCGCAATTTCTACAAAACTTGTTGATTCTCCTGTCTGTATTTCAACTCAAAATGGTCTTTCATTAAATATGGAACAAACAATTAATGAGATTCCAGGAGATGAAAAAGCAAAAGCTAGTAAGGTGCTTGAGATTAATCCAAACCATGAATTATTTAAAGCTATTTCTGAGTTTAAAGGCGATAAAGAAGCCATCAAAAAATATAGTGACGTTTTATATAACGAAGCTATGTTGCTTGAAGGATTTGATATAGAAGATAAAACTTCATTTATCAAAAACTTGAATGAATTAATGCTTAAAGCTTTAAAGAAATAACAAGTATAAATTTTATGAGAAACTCGAGTTATAATGCTCGAGTTTTTTAATAACTCCACAAAACTGAACTTAAATTTTAATCATTCCATCATAAAGAGAATCTTGTTTAAATATTTTTTTCATTAAAAATGTTCCTAATATTATGAAAACTAGAAAGACAGGAACAATTGAAAATGAATCTATAAAATCGTTTGTGAAGAAAAATATCGTCGAGAAGAGTAATGCGGTTGAAGTAAGAGGCGTTCTTATAATTAGTCCAAAAAGCATGAGTGCAGATATTAACGAAATTAATTCATAATAAGTAGAAGAGAAGCCAAAAATCTCGTGCGAAATCAATGAAACAATCTGACCATTGATAGCACCAATTGCCATGATTGGAATAACTAAACCACCAGTTACGCTGCCGCTTCCTGAAAAAGCAGTTATTATAATTCTAAAAATAATTAGGGCGATTAAGACATAGAAACTAGTGATGCTTTCAACATTAGAAATCAAATTTCCACCTGATTGCATAAAATCAATTATTAAAAAGTTTAATATGATGGTTACAATAAAAAGAAATATTGAGCGGTTTTTAATAAGCTTATTTTTTGATTGTTTTTTGAAAAAAGCACGCAAAACTAGCATTATTTTAATAAAAACAAGAGAAATAATGATGTTAAAAATTAGAAGTAGAACAAAAATATAGAAATCTTTACTAGCTAAAGGAGTAAATGAAGTTATTGTTAAAAGATGATGGGAGTTTAAAAAATAAGACACTAAAAATGCTATAGCCATGAGGATAATAATTCTTATTATTCTACTTAAGTTAATGTGATTCTTAACTCCTTCCTCAATCCCATAAAATATACCAGCAAGAGGCGATAGAAAGGCGCATCCAAAACCTACGCCTTCACAAAGTTCATCAGTGTCAGTTTTATCAATTTTCATTACTTCTTGAACTGCGTAGCCACTTTTACTAGCCATAACAACTGAAGGTCCTTCGCTACCTAAAGTAAATCCACAAAATGTAGAAATAAAGGAATTAATAATTTGTAAAGGAATGTCTTTGTACCATTTAATTTTCAGATTATCACGTGTAGCAATTTTTAGACTTGGTATTCCAGAACCATCAATTGCAGGATCGTAAATTTCAATTAAATAATTTAAAACCATGCAAATCCCGCACAAAATTAGCAGAATTGCTATCAATATGGGAGTTTTGGATGTGTATAGAAATGTAGAAACTTTAACAATATTTTGAATCCCTAATTGATATAAACTTACAATGAGGCCACAAAGTGCGCCTATGATAATTAATGAAATAAATTCTTTTGTAAGTTTAAAAATTAAGGTTTTCATACCTGAATTATTATAAAACTCTTAAATAAACTTTCTAGATTAAATATTGTTATCGATAATATCGTTTGCTTTGCTTTCTTCTTTTTTGAATATGTCTTTTAAAGTTAAAAAAGGACCAACTTTTTTATTTTTAATTGGTTCAACTTTAATAGGTGTGTTTTCATCTTTCTTATCTCCGTTTTTAAAAAGTAAGGATAATAATTTTTTAGTTTCTTCACTTTTATTTGCTAAAACTTTTCTAAACCTAAGAGCAAAATTAAAAATTGAACTTCCGAATTGGATCATATCGTCTTCAGTCATTTCTTTAACAAGACTAAAGAGAGTCTCGACAAATTCAACTTTTTGATCGTAAGTCATAGTTTGAAGATTTGTTTTGACCATATTATCGATTTTGTTTGAGAAGTAGGTAAATTTATCTAACGTTTTAAAATGATTGTTTTCAATATTCCAATTATAAAGATTATGTTGATTTAAAAGAGCTTTGTTAGAATCAACGATTGTAGTTTCATAATCGTGATAAAGTAATCTTCCAATAATTGAAGACTGAGGAGCGTAATGTTTAATTAAATGTTTGATTCTTTGAAAGTTTTTGCGGTTTAAGAAATCTTTATTGAATCCAGGAGAATCATAAGCGTATATTTTTAAAAGTCTCTTTGGATTTAAAAAAGAAGAAGCATAAATTGCTAGATTCCCGCCTTTTGAGTGTCCGGTAACAATAACTTTCCTATAATTTGAATATCGGGTTATCTTTTTAAGGTACACTTTACTTTCATCTTGAGCAGGAATTGATGATTTGTAAGACAATTCGAAATCTTCTTTCCAACCAGTATATGAACCATCAGTTCCTCTAAATGAAACTATTAAAAACTTGTTATTCTTAGTTTTGTTAAAAAAGGTTGTTGCTGAAAATTGCTTTACATCATCTTTATCAGTTTTTTTAACATAACTTTTTATAAAAATATCTTTGAAACGTGAAGAATAAGAGATCTGTTCTAAGATTAGTAAATCCTCTTTTAATCTAAAGCGATTGTCATCTTTTAAGATAGAAGTTGTTTTAATAAGTTTGTTTAGGTTTTTTGAAGAGAAATATTTAGATGGTTTTATGTATGATGAAAAATCCATATAACTAAGTCGTGAAAAAATTAGGCCATCAATTTCATTGAATTCCTCGTCTTTAAAACTAATATTTCCATATTTTTTCAAATATTCAAAAACATCTGTCATAAAAAAATTACCTTTCTCTTTTTATATGATAAAATAAAACGTCGAAGGTGGTAACTATGGATTTAAAAGAGAAAAAAATATCTTCTGAAGAAATTTATAAAGGTAAAATTATTGATGTTTATAAGGATAAGGTTCTTTGTCCAAATGGACATGAATCTTATAGAGAATATGTAACTCATTGTAAGGCAAGCTGTGTTATGGCAATGCTTCCAAATGGTAAGTTTATTTTAGAAAAACAATATCGCTATCCTTATGATGAAGTTATTTATGAATTTCCTGCTGGTAAATGTGATGGAAATGAAGATCCATTAAATACAGCCAAAAGAGAACTTGAAGAAGAAACCGGATATGTAGCAAATAAATTAGTTTATCTTGGTGAAATTTATCCAAGCTGTGCTTATACAAATGAAATTATTTATTGTTACTTTGCAAGTGAACTTGAAAAAGGGAAACAACATTTAGATGAAAACGAAGCGGTTGAAGTTTATGAATATTCTTTAGAAGAATTAAATAATCTTGTTAAGATTGGGGAAATAAAAGACGCAAAAACTCTTACTTGCTTAGTTTTCTTAAATGCAAAAGGATTATTAAATAAATAACTAAAAAACGAGAGAATAAAAAATCAAGCCATGAGGTTTGATTTTTTTATTACCATCTATTTTTGAAATGTTCGATGAACCCTAATGAATCTTTGAATTCGATTATCTTTTCTTTAGTTTTAATTGTTCCGTTAAATCTTCCAAAAACTTGGTTTTGCCTTGTTGATAAAATTAAGAAATCTAAAGAATCTTTACGGTTGATGATTGGCGTAAAAGTAAGATTTATGTCGTTATTTTTTGAGCTTAGTTTCCGTTCTGAAAGATAATCAATTTTATTTTTAATCTTAGGAATATCTAGAGTTAGATCGTCAAGTTTAAAGTTTTGATTATCATTGTAAACCATGTTTTCGGTTTCTTCTGAGTTTCCAAAACCAAAACCTAAATTAAATCCAATATTATCTTTTATAGATGAAGTAGAAATCCAAAACCATTCAGTTTTATAAGGCCATATACCTCTTCCAAAGTCATAAACGCCATCACCTATAAAATCTAGTTTTTCATTATTACCAAGTTTGAGATAACCATTCCCTAACAATAGATTTTCTTTAAAGTTATAGTAAAATTGGTGCTTATTTTTAAATGGATGAAGAATATAAATTGAACTGTTAGCACTGTTTCTTTTCACATCGAGTTTTAAAGATAAATCAAGTTTATTTGTAAAATGAGTGAATTTTGCAGCGATTTTTATTAAATTATCGACTTTCTTAATGCTTATATAGAAGCGTGAATCCTTGATTTCTATATTTCTATTTAATGGAGTTTTAGATAGTGTAATCTTCTTAGGTGAAAGCAAACTTAAATAAGTTTTTGTAATGTAATCTTTTTTAATTAAATCAATTAAAGAGAAACTTACATAAGACATATAAGAGTTATTTGCAATGGTGATTAAGAAACTGATTTTTTCATTGGAAAAAGAGTAATAATCCCGTTCTTTAATTCTGCTTCTTAAATAAAACGGAATCTTGTTTTTGTTATATATGAGATTCTCATCAAAAAAGACGCCTGAGCAATTTAATTTTCCTTTCTCAGTTAAAATGTTTTTCCTACTTTCCATTTAGTTCCTCATCTTTAATAACACTTAAATAAACGTTTAAAACTTTTTCTAAATACATTGGAGAGATTAAATATTTAATACGATAAGTTTTATCTTTTGTAATTAAATATAAACTCCCAAGATTTAAAACATTAAAAAACATTTTCTCCTTAATTATTTTGGTTTGAGTAATGTCAGTTAACGGAACTTCAATAGATCTAACAATTCTTTTATTTATTGTAATGGTCTCTTTTTCAAAATTAATTGTCACAAGTTTTTTATCGACAAGCAAAAATTGAACAATTAGATATAAATCAAAAACAGTAATTAAAGCAAATATAGCTAAAAAAGCAACGGAAGCATAGTTTTGAGGATCCATTACTATAACTGCAATGTTTAAACCCATAATTGCTAAACAAATTGCAAGCATTACTAGGTATAAAATTAAATAGAGTCTATCTTTTTTAATATATTTATCAAAATCGTTAAATTTAAATTGTTTCACTATAATTTCCTCTTAAGTTTATTATAGAGTGAAAAAAGTCGATTAAAAAGGTAATTTATCAATTATTTTGTCTGTTTTATGAAAGATTTTCAGAAAGAAAATAATATATCTTTACATATATATGGTATAATTACCGCATGGAAAGAGAAAGCAAGGTAATCCTTGTAGTTGAACCAGATAGGGTTTGGCAAGCAAGAATAAAAAACGATTTAAAAGATAACGGGTACAAAGTTGCTTCTGTCGACACCGCTCAAAGTGCTATAGATTTTTGTATTAAAAACGTTGTTGATATTGTTTTACTTGAATTAAATTTGCCTGATAAAGATGGGATTTATTTTATTCAAACTATCAGAAGTTTTAACAACTCTTTACCAATTATCGTAGTTTCTTCAAGAAATTTAACTGAAACAAAAGTTTTGGCTTTAGATGCTGGCGCAAATGACTATATGGTTAAGCCATTTCATTTATCTGAACTTGAAGCACGTATAAGAAAAGAGCTTCGTTACATAATTAATGAAGAAAAACATCTTTTTATTAATGGAAATCTAGCCATTGATTATGATGCTAAAACAATTTATATAAATGGAGTTGAAGTCCATTTTACAAATTTTGAATACAAAATTATTGTCTTACTTGCCTATAATTTAGGAAAAACTCTTACATACGATTATATTATTGATCATGTATGGGGTAAAAACGGCCAAGACCAAAACGGATTACGTGTTTTTATGGCTGGGATTAGAAAGAAGACAAGTCGCGATAACAAATCATCGAAACTTATCAGAACAGATATTGGCGTTGGTTATCGTATGAACAAAATTAAATAAGTTTTTTAACGTTTTTAAATATGAGAAATTTTTTTGGTAGAATCCTTATTTTGCTTGCATCAATAATTAATATTATTTTGATATTAGTTATTGGATGTTCTGCTGTTTTTGATTTAGCAACAAGAACAGAAGATTTTAATCTTGCCTATAATGGTGGAAATCAACTTGTAAACATAATTGATGCCTCACTATTTTTCTTATTTTTTATTGCTTTTATTGTTCTAACAATTTGGTGCATTAAAAATATCGCAACCGCACGACCAATGAAGCAAAATCTAATTGGGACTAATGTTTTATTAGTTATTGAAATTACATATTTCACTTACCATCTTTCTGTACCAGGTGTGCTTATCACTAACTTAGGCTTATTTATTGGTGTTGGTATAACTTATTTTTTAACTACACTAGCTTTACTTACTGGTTGTATAGCTAATTTTTATAAAGACTGTAATAATTAAAATATTGTTTTCTGATATTTAATTTTTTATATTTAATTGAGAAAGCGCTTTCATAGTTTTTTAAAGTGTTTTCAATCAAATCTCACTTTACAAAAGAAGTGGATTTTGAGTATTATTAACTCGGTAAAAAAATACCGACTTACGATGATGAGAAAAGCGAAACTAACAAAAAACCAATTACATCGTTTACCAGAGTATCTCTGGGTTTTAAAAAATCTTGAAAGTAATGGTTTAAAAACTGTTAACTCTCAAACATTAGCGGATTGTTTAGATTTAAATAACGAACTTGTTAGAAAAGATATCGCTTCGATCAGCACGGAGAATGGCGTACCAAACAAAGGACGTAAAATTGTCCAATTGATTTCTGACATTGAAACTATTTTAGGTTTTAATACTATTTCAAATGCTATTCTTGTTGGAGTTGGTAGTTTAGGTACCGCTTTTTTGCACTATAAAGGATTTGAGGACTTTGGTTTAAAAATTGTCGCTGGATTTGATAGTAATCCTTTATTAAGTGGTAAAGAAGTAGGAAATAAGCCAGTTTACGATGTTAGCGAATTAACTGAAGAGAAAATCAAAGAGTTAAATGCACACATCGGCATTATAACTGTACCTGGATATGCTGCCCAGGTTGTTGCAGACACCTTAGTTAAAGCAAAAATTCAAGGCATTTGGAATTTTGCTCCAACTAAGCTTAATGTTCCTGATAACGTAATAGTTTCAAACATTAATCTTGCAACCTCCTTAGCTGTTTTATCCTATGAACTTTATTTTAGAAATGAAAAGGAGAATTAAAAATGGATAAAGTTTTAAACCCTGAAGCAGTAAAAGAAGTTGATGCTTTAGTTAAAAAAGGTGTTACTGCTTTAAATGAATTCGAAAAGCTTAACCAAGAACAAGTTGACTACATTGTTGCTAAAGTTTCAACAAAAGTTCTTGATCACCACGAATATCTTGCACGTCTTGCTATTCAAGAAACAAAAAGAGGTGTTTTTGAAGACAAATGTACTAAAAACTTATTTGCTTGCGAATACATCACAAACGCAATGAGACACCTTAAAACTGTCGGCGTCATTTCTGATGATCCAGTTACAGGTATTACTGAAGTTGCAGATCCACTCGGTGTTATCGCAGGTGTTACTCCTGTTACAAACCCAACAAGTACTGTTATCTTTAAATCATTAATCGCTTTAAAAACAAGAAACCCAATTATTTTCGGTTTCCATCCAAATGCGCAAAACTGCTGTGTTGAAACTGCAAAAATTATTGAAGAGGCAGCTGTCGCAGCTGGCGCTCCAAAAAATTGTGTTCAATGGATTGAACACCCATCACTTGATGCAACAACAGCATTAATGGAACACAAAGATGTTGCATGTATTCTTGCAACTGGTGGTAATGCAATGGTTAGAGCAGCTTATAGCTGTGGAAAACCAGCTTTAGGTGTTGGCGCTGGTAACGTTCCTGCATATGTTGAGAAAACATGTAATGTTGCACAAGCTGCAAACGATATCTTAATGTCAAAAGCATTTGATAATGGTATGGTTTGTGCTTCTGAACAAGCAGCTATTATTGATAAAGAGATTTATAACGAATTTGTTAAAAACATTAAAAAGTATGGCGCTTATCTCTGTAACAAAGAAGAAAAAGCTATGCTTGAAAAATTAATGTTCCAACCAAACAAAGATGGTGTTGTTACTGGCGTTTTCCCACAAATCGTTGGACACCCAGCTTGGGAAATTGCTGAAAGAGCTGGCTTCTCAGTTCCAAAAGATACTCCAATTTTAATGGTTGAATGTTCTAAAGTTGGCCCAGAAGAACCAATGACAAGAGAAAAACTTTCACCAGTTCTTGCTTTAATTAAATCAAATTCGACAGAAGATGGTTTCAACAAAGCAGAAGCTATGGTTGAATTCAATGGTTTAGGACACTCTGCATGTATTCATACAGCTGATAAGAAGCTCGTTGATGAATTCGGCATCAGAATGAAAGCTTGTAGAATTATTTGGAACCAACCAACTTCCTTCGGTGGTATTGGTAACATTTATAACTCTTACTTACCATCCATGACACTTGGTTGTGGATCATATGGACACAACAGTGTTAGCGGTAACGTTAGTGCTATCAATTTAATTAATATTAAGAGAATCGGTAAGAGGAGAAATAATATGCAATGGTTCAAGGTTCCAAGCAAAATTTATATTGAAAGAAACAGCATCCAATATTTAAAAGATGCTAAAAACGTTAATAAAGTATTTATCGTTACAGATAAATCCATGGTTCAACTTGGATTCATGCAAAAGATTATCGATCAACTCAAATTAAGAAGAAACGAAGTTACAATTCAACTCTTCACAGATGTTGAACCAGATCCAGATATCACAACAGTTAGAAAAGGTTGTGAATTAATGAAATCATTCGAACCAGATACAATTATCGCTCTTGGTGGTGGTAGTGCAATGGATGCTGCAAAAGGTATGTGGTTATTCTATGAACATCCAGAAGTTAACTTCGACGACTTAAAACAAAAATTCATGGATATCAGAAAGAGAGCTTTTAAATATCCTGAACTTGGTAAGAAGAGCAAACTCATTTGTATCCCAACAACTTCTGGTACAGGTAGTGAAGTTACTCCATTTGCTGTTATCTCCGATAAAGCAAATAACAAGAAATACCCATTAACTGACTATTCTTTAACTCCAACTATCGCTATTGTTGATGCTGAATTTACAACAAACTTACCAGCAAGTGTTACAGCTGATACAGGTATGGACGTTTTAACTCACGCTCTTGAAGCTTATGTCAGTATGCTTGCAACAGACTATACAGATGCTTTAGCTATTCAAGCTGCTCAAATGGTCTTCAAATATCTCCCAAGATGTGTTAAAAACGGTAAAAATGATTTAGAAGCTAGAGAAAAAATGCACAATGCTTCCACAATGGCTGGTATGGCATTCGCTAACGCATTCTTAGGTATGAACCACTCAATGGCTCATAAGATCGGTGGCTTATTCCACGTCCCACACGGAAGAACAAACGCTGTCTTACTTCCATTTGTTGTTATGTATAATGGTGAAATTCCACAAAAACTCGGTACTTGGCCAAAATACAACGTCTACGATGCAAACGAAAGATATGCAAATATTGCTAGACTTCTTGGCTTAAAGTTCAATACAACAGAAGAAGGCGTTAGAGCTCTTGCTGATGCAATCTATGATTTAGGTATTGAATGTGGTGAAAAGATGAACTTCAAGGCTGAAGGTCTTGATGAAAAGACATGGATGGATGCAACAGAAGAATTAGCTTATGCTGCATTTGAAGATCAATGTACACCATGTAACCCAAGAATCCCATTAGTCGCTGATATGCAAGAAATTATGAAACAAGCATACTTCGGCTACGTTAAGGGAAAATCAAAAATCTAATAAATAGTTATTAAAATCGAGGGCGTTAGTGTGTAGCTAGCGCCCTTTACTAGATAAGGAGAAAAAAATGCCAAAGTTTGATACGAGAGTCCAAGAATTAAGATATAAAGTTTTAAAAGAAATTATCAGACATATTGACAAAGGTGACCTTGCTGAAGCTTTATATGATATTCCAAAAGATGTTATGCCAGGTCCAAAACCAACAATGCGTTGTTGTATCTATAAAGAAAGAGCAATTATCCAAGAAAGAATTAAAATCGCAACAACACATACATCCCAAATGGATGAAAACATTATTAAAGTTATTCCAATTGCTTGTGATGAATGTCCTCTTGGTGGTTACACTGTTAGTGATGCTTGTAGAGGATGTATTGCCCATAGATGTTCTGAGGCTTGCCCAAAACACTGTATTTCATTTGATTCATCTTTGAGAGCTCACATTGATAAGAGTCAATGTGTGAACTGCGGAATGTGTGCAAAAGCATGTCCTTATAGTGCTATTGAAAATAGAATTAGACCATGCGAAAGAGCATGTAAGCAAAAAGCTATTAGTCCAAATCCAGAAACAAATGCAGCACAAATTAACGATGAAAAATGTATTCACTGTGGTGCTTGTGTCTATACTTGTCCATTCGGTGCTATCGTCGATGTTAGCTTCATAAAAGAAATTATTGAACTCTTAAAAGGAAGTAAAAATAATACAAAATATAAGGTTTTTGCAGTAGTTGCCCCTTCAATTGGCGGAAATTTCATCGAATATAAAAACGGACAAATCATTGCTGCATTAAAGAAATTAGGTTTCTACGATGTTGCTGAAGCAGCATTAGGCGCTGATATGGTAGCAATAAGTGAAAGTAAAGAACTTGTAGAAAGAGGAAAATTAACTTCATCCTGCTGTCCAGCATTTGCTCTATATATTAGAAAGTTCTTCCCAGAACTTGCTCAATATATTTCATCTTCACCATCCCCAATGCATGCAATTGCAAAATATATTAAGGAAAAATTCCCAGGTTCAAAAGTTGTATTTATTGGACCATGTACTGCTAAAAAGAGCGAAATTAAACATCCTAATGTAAGACCATATGTTGATAGTGCAATGACATTTGAAGAATTACAAGCTTTCATTGATGCTAGAGAAATCAAGGTCACTGAACTTGAAGAAGATACCTATGGCGAATTTGGAGGATCTTTCTTTGGTAGAGGTTTTGCAAAATGTGGAGGTTTATCTAGTGCTGTTAACGAAGCAATTGCTGAACAAGGAATTGACTTCAAGGTAAATGGTCAAGCTGTTGATGGCATGGAAAATGTTAAGAAAGCTTTAATGTTATTTAAAAACCCAACAAGTAACATTAACTTCTTAGAAGGTATGGCTTGCGAAGGTGGATGTATTGGTGGACCATGTAATTTACAACACCAAATCAGAAACAAACTAACACTTGATAAATATTCTGCTGGTGCAGAAAAGAATATTACTGAAAACGTCGAAAAAAGTACAAAATAAGTATGAACGAATTTAGAGATTTAATGGCAAAAGGCGAAGAAGAAGCTAACGTTTTTCTTTGCGGTGTTCCTTTTGATAAGAACGCTAGTGTTGGTAAGGGCGCAAGTTTAGCACCTAAAGTAATCCGTGAATTAAGTTATGATTTACCAGCTTTAGATATGCTTGGTAATGATCTTAGAAAAGTAAAAATTCATGATTTAGGTGACTTTTGCGGGGATAATTTCGAAGAATTAGAGAAAAATATCGGTGATAAACTTTTAACTAAAGATGGTTTTCATATCATTTTAGGCGGAGATCACTCTATTGCTATCGCTAGTGAAAGAGCTTTTTATGATAGCTGCATTAAGAGGGGGAAGGTACCTGTAATTATTCACATGGACGCTCATCCTGATATTTGCGATGTTTATGAAGGAAGTAAATATTCTCATGCTTGCCCAATCTTTAGAGCTTTAGAGTATGGCTATGAAGATAGAAATATTACGATGCTTGGTATCAGAGGTTTTGAAGCCCAAGAAATCGAAACCTTTAAGAAACATCCTAATTTAGATGTATTTAAAAGTTTTGATATTAAAAAACTTGGAGTGGAAGCATTACTTACTTTACTTGTCTCAAAATATAGAGATGAAAAGTATGAAGTTTACTTTAGTTATGACATTGATGCAAATGATCCCGCATATGCTCCAGGTACAGGCACTCCAGAAGCATTTGGTCTAACAAACTTTGAAACGGTCGCAATTTTAACTGGATTAATAGCTAACTTAAACGTTACTTGTTTAGACATTGTTGAAGTTGCTCCTCCTTTAGATGTTAATAACATTACTTCATGGCTTGCTTTAAAATCTCTTTATGAAGTTTTCCATACTTTAATTGAATCTAATAAATTAAAAAGATAAAAATATGTTTTTTGATGAAGGAAATGAGTGGAATGAATTTTTTGAAAATATTCAAAAGAAAGAATATTTTCAAAAGTTAATGAAGTTTGTTAATGAAGAGTATCAAACTAAAATCATTTATCCTTTAAAAGAAAATCTATTCAATGCTTTTAAATTAACACCATTACAAGATGTTAAAGTAGTTATTTTAGGCCAAGACCCATATCCTAATCCTAATCAGGCTATGGGCTTGGCTTTTAGTGTACCTGAAGGAATAAAATTACCTCCAAGTTTAAAAAATATTTATAAAGAAATTATTAGTGAATTTAATTTAAGTATTGATTTACCTCAAAGCGGGGACTTAACTTATCTTGCTCAGCAAGGAGTTTTGCTTTTAAACCCTTATCTTACAGTAGTAGCTGGAAAACCTTTAAGCCATAAAATAAAAGAATATGATTATCTTTTTAAAGACATCATGCTTAAATTAAACTCATTAGATAAACCTATCGTATTTATGCTATGGGGAAATAATGCGAAAAAGCATCATAAGTATTTGACAAACGAAAAACATATGGTGATAGAAACAGCACACCCTTCGCCTTTAAGCGCCAATCAAGGCGGTTGGTTTGGATCAAATTGTTTTTTAAAAGCAGACGAATTTTTAAAAGAAAACAACTTGAATGAAATTAAATGGATAAAAGATTAGAAGAGTTTAAAGAATATTTTCAAATTATCAAAATTGATAATCGAACTTATGCAATTTGTGAAGACAAAATTTCTTATAGAGCAAATTGCTTTTTATTGATTGGAGAAAATGAAGGATTATTGATTGATGCTTTAAGTGGAGTTTTTCCTAATTTTATTAAAATTCTTCAATTAATTTTTAACATTAAAATAAACAAATTACTTTTGACTCACGCTCATTACGATCATTTTGGAGGATATGATTCTAAACTTATAAAAGAAGTTTACGTTAGTAAGAAAGAAAAAGAGTATTTAACTCATTACTACTTGACTGATGAAGAAGTAAGAGAAGAAATCAATAGTGATGATTCTATATTTCCTTCTGATTTTAATCTTGAAAAATTTAAAGTTAATAAAATTTATGATGCTAATTTTATTAGTGAAGGCGATGTTATCGGCATTCCTAATAGAAAACTAAGAGTTGTTTCTACTCCAGGCCATACTGATGGTTCACTTTCTTTTTATGAGGAAGAATCTGGGTACTTATTTGTCGGTGATTTTTTATATAACGGATTGCTTGATATAAGAGATATTAAAAGTAATTTGGATGACTTTATAGTTTCATTAGAAAAGATAAGAAATTTAAATGTTTCAAATTATCTATGTGGTCACTATAAGCCTTGGATTAGATTTAGTGATTTTGAATTAACTAAACTTATTAATGTCTCAAAAAAGATGCTTGGAGACGACAAAAATTCAAAGAACGATAATGCAAGGGTTTATAAAACAGGAGTAAAAGACATAAAAATCCGGTATTAATATAAAAACCCTGCAAAAGGCCACTTAAATTTTGTTAAAAAAATAACTTTTATTCTATGTTTAAAAGTTTATAATACATTTGGGTGCTCAAGAATGGGCTGAGATAAACGTGATACTCGTTTGACCGATAACCTGATCTAGGTAATGCTAGCGTAGGAAATCGTTTTAGAATTTTACTCTACGCTTGCGTAGAGTTTTTTTATTAAAGAGAGGAGACTTTTATGGAAACTCTTACACTATGGGAAAAATTTAAAATTTTCTTAAAAACCTATTTTAATGAAATTCTATTTTCCGTATTTTTCATTGTTGCACTTTCTACAATGGCCTTGCCTTATTCTAATTTAGAAATTGGCGAAGACAGTGGCGTCATCTATTTTATGGATGTTATAAGTAATGGCAGTTTTACTTATAACGGCGCAAATTATGCACTAACAAATACTTTTGCTTTATTGTTAGTTGGACTTATATTGCTTATTGGAAGTGAAGTAGTTTTAATTGTTTCTTCTTTCTTTAAAAATAAGAAAGTCAAAGTTATTTTAAATTCGGTCACTCTTACCTTATTACTCGCTAGTTTATTTATAAATTTACTTGGCGGTTTTTTAATTGGTGCTTTAGATTTATCAGCTATTGAAGCAAACGGAACGCTGGATAACACATTTGGTATTGTTTTTACTATTCTTGTTATTTTAATGGCTTTAATTTCATTCTCAAACATTTTCGATTTAAAGAAATATTCTATTCAAGAAATTTGTGAAACATCAATTTTAATCGCTTTAGCTGTTGTTTTAGATCAATTTGTTAAAATTCCAATTCAAGCAAATGGTGGTTCTATAAGTTTTTCGGCTTTACCACTTTTTATAATTGCTATTAGATATGGTTCTTTTAAGTCATTTGTTGCTAGTAGTTTTATCTTTGGCTTTTTAACATGTTTACTTGATGGCTATGGTTTCCAAACGTTCCCGTTTGATTATCTTGTAGCTTTAAGTGGATATGGACTTGTTGGAACAGCTTATAATTTTGCAAAAAGATTTTATGTTAATATTGAAGACAAATCTAAGCAAACAAAAATGCAATTTGTTTACTCTTCCATAGCTATTATTATTGCTGCAATCCCTGTCATGTTTGTTAGATACGCAGGTCATATGATTTCTGCGTGCATTCTTTATGGATATGATTTTATTAATGATTTTGCTGCAAACTTCCTTTATCAATCAACTTATGTTCCAGGAGCAGTTGGTTGTTCAATCGCAGGTATGATTTTATTATTGGAACCTGTTATTATGATAAATAGGGTATTCCCTATTAAGACTGTAAAAGAAAGTAAATATTAATGAATAAATGTGTAGTCATTTCTGGCGGAGTATTTTATAAAAGCGATCTTAATGAAATAAAAGATAGTTTTATAATTTGCGCCGATAGTGGCTATAAACATGCCTTGAAATATAATATAAAACCAAATTTGCTTGTTGGGGATTTTGATTCCATTGAAGAAATTCCAGATAACATTGAAATTAAAAAACTTAACCCAATTAAAGACGAAACCGACACTTTTGAAGCCATCGAAGAAGGCATTTTAAGAGGCTTTAAAGAATTCATTTTATTAGGAGCATTAGGAAAAAGAGAGGAGCATGCTATAGCTAATATTTCTCTTTTAATCTATTTAAAAAATAGGGGTTTTGCAGGGAAAATTGTTCAAAATGGCAAAACATTTGTTGTTTTAAAAGATGAGTCTATTAGATTAGATAAGAGAAAAAATGGCTATTTTTCTCTCTTTTCATTAAGCGCAACATGCGATGGTGTTTCTATTAAGAACGCTAAATACGAGTTAGAAAGAGCAACATTAACTCAAGATTTTCCTTTAGGCATAGATAACGAATTTATTAACTTATCTCCTGAAATTTCTATAAAAAATGGTACAATTTTGTTAATTTATTGATAAGTTATGAAAATTAAGAATCTTGTTATCCGTGAACTTGAAAAGACTGAGAGAGCAATTGGCGTAATTAACGATGAAATCGAAACTTTGCCTAAAGGGAGTTTGGTTAAAGTTAAAGCAAAAGAAAATTGCTATGTTTACCTTAAATATCGTGAAGGTAATAAGGTAAAAAGCGTTTATATTGGACGCGATAACGATGTAGAAACAACTAAGCTTGAAGCTGATATCAAAAAAAGACAAAAATTAGAAAAAGATCTTGCTAGTTTTAAAGAAGAAAAGCGATTAATGCTTAAAATGTTAAAAGTAAAGTAATTCTGCCTATAAAATAATTACATTATTTTAATATCTATAACTTCTTGTTTATAGTAGAATATTTTCAACTATCAAAGGAGTTTATTTTATGGCACTAAAAAAGTATGACAAGGAAGAAATGCTTAAACAAGAGGAAGCAGAAAAAGAGAAAGTCGAAGAATCTACAAACAAGATTCAAATGACAATTGAAGCTAATAATCTTGTTGATGAAGAACTTAAGAAAGCACCTCTTGATGCAAGTCAAGAAACTCTGTGCAAAAATATCGAAGAAGCAAGACAAGTTTATTTTGATGCAAGCAAGAAACAAAAAAGAATTAGTACAATCATTACTGTTTGCACTATGTTAGTTCTTGTTGGTGCATTAGTCTTAATGATTGTTTTAAGCCAACAATACAACTGGATAACTTGGGTATCAATTGGAATTATGGTTGTGGTTTTGGTGGCGGTTTTTGTATACAACCGTTTTGCTAGAAATCAACTTTCCAAAAAAGCCGAAGAATATATTTCTAAACTTTATAGTGAAATTGATAACTACCTATTTGCTGGTGAAAACTTTGCAGAATTAAGTTATAAACCTCAAGGACAACTTAAAGACGAAATTTTCTTTGATGCAAGATTCTATAAAGATCTCAAGAATACTAGAAGTAGAAATTTAGTAAGTGTTCAATATAAAGGAAAACTTTTTGTTGCTTGTGATATCGCTGGCAACGTTTTAGTCAAAAACAGATTATCTCCAATGTTCTTAGGTAAATTTTACGATTACGTTAATTCTTATGACAAAGAAGGCAAAAGAATTATTATGCAAATCAAAGGTGGAGAATTATCAAGACCAATTGACGATGTTGATGATTTAAAACTTGTTGAAGGAAATGATACTTTTGCAATTTATACTAACGATGAAGAATGGCGTAAAGTTTTAAAACAAAATGTAATTTCTGAAATTTGTAAACTACGTATCGATAAAACTTTAATTGATGTAATTGTTTCAATTAGACCTGGTAAAACAAGTATAGGAATTGATTATGTAGATGAATTTATGAATATTCCTGTTGATCACGAATTTGATTTTAATTTAGTTAGAAGAACAAAAGCTGATTTAGAAAAAGTTTTAACTATTCTTGATGAAATAAAATAACAAATTCATTTGTTTTTAAGGAGAATTTTATGAACTCATTTAAAGATAAATGGATAGAAATACAGGGATATAAACACGATGGAAGAATGCACCGCATTTGGGATAGTGTTTATGTTGTTGATCAAACCGATGAATATATAGTTGCAGCTAGCACGAAGACTAAAGTCATTGAGCATGATTTTCGTATTTGGTACACAAAGGAGCCTGCGATTATGATTTTCTTTACGAAAAGATGGCGGAATGTAATTGCGATGTTTAAAAAGACTGGCATTACATATTACGTAAATTTAGCTTCTCCATTCATTATCGATATGAAAAGAATTAAATACATCGACTATGATCTTGATTTAAAACTTTATCCAAATAACGATATTCGTTTAATTGACGTTAAAGAATATGGCTACCATCGTAAAAAGTTTAAATATGGTAGCGAAATTGACCAGATTCTTAAATATAACATTGGCAATGTTAAGCAAAGAATGGAAAATGGGGATTTTCCTTTCGATGATGAAAAGATCAAAGAATATTACGATATGTTTTTGAAAGCAACGAAGCGAGGTGATTCAAATGATTAGCGAAATTATTACTTCTTCTCAAGAAGAAACTATAAAACTTGGTGAAGCAATTGCTAATAAACTTTTTGTTGGAAGTGTTATTACTTTAAACGGAGATCTTGGAGCTGGAAAAACAACTTTAACTAAAGGTATTGGGAAAGGACTTGGAATTGAAGAAGAAATTAATTCACCAACCTTTAATATTTTAAAATGTTACTTCAATAAGACATTAAATTTATACCACATCGACGCCTATAGACTCGAAGACGTTGATGCTCAAGGTAAAAATATTGGTTTAGAAGAAGTTATTGAAGGTGATGGTGTCGCTGTCATTGAGTGGCCTGATTTTATTAGAGAAATGATACCTTTTGATTCGGTAAATATAGAAATTCGTAATCTTGGCGATAATAAAAGAAAATTTATAATTTCTTCATTAAGTTCAAAATATAAAGAGCTTATTGAATCTCTTGGAGGAAAAGTAAGTGCTTAGTTTGTTGTTAGATAGTGCCAATAAGGATTTATGTGTTGGCGTTGCTAAAGATGGCAAGTTAATTGATAAAACTGTTTATGGAGCTTGGCAAAGACAAAGCGAATATATGGTTCCTGAAATAACCAAGATTTTTGAGAAAAACGGCATTAATCCAAAAGATATCACGGAAATTTTAGTAACAGAAGGGCCTGGAAGTTATACAGGAGTTAGAATTGCTTTAACAATTGCTAAAGTTTATGCATATGTTCTTAGTCTCCCTGTCTATCTATTTTCTTCTCTTCAAGTTATTTCTGACTCTAAGATTATTTCAATTTGCTTAATTAATGCTAAAAGCAATAGAAGTTATTTTGCTGTTTATAAAGGTAATGAAGTCTTAGAGAAGGACCAAGTGTTAACAAATGAACAAGTGAAATCATACATTCAAGAACATTCTGATTTTAAATTATGTGGTGAACTTGATTACCTTGGTTTAGATGGTTATAAGGCTGATGTTTTAGAAAATATGCTTTTATTAAAAGATGAAACTCATAAATGTGAAAATATTTTAAAGTTAAAAGCAGTTTACCTTAAAGATGAAAATGAATATACGAAGAGCAAGTGAAAACGATCTTGAAGAGATTTCTTTATTAGAAAATTCTTCATTTAAGAATCCATTTAATAAAGAGAATCTTCTTTATGAAATTTCGAAAAATCCTGTATCAAGATTTTATGTTTTAGTACAAGAAGATAAGATTATTGGTTTTATTGATTTCTGGGTTACTTTTGATTCAGCAACGATTGATCAGATTTGTGTTAAAGAAGAAGAAAGAAATAAGGGTTTTGCGAGTTTATTGCTTGAAAATGCAATTAATGAAGTGAGGAATGAAGGAGTTGAGTTCTTTACTTTAGAGGTAAGAAAATCAAATATAAACGCAATTAAATTATATGAAAAGTTTGGTTTTCAACACGTCACCATTAAACCTAAGTATTATGATGATGGTGAAGATGCAATTTATATGGTGAAAGGACTGATTTGATATATGGAAAAGGAATTAGTTATTTTAGGACTTGAAAGTAGTTGCGATGAAACTGCTTGTGCTATCACAAAAGGCGGCAAGCTTTTAGCAAACGCTATTTCTTCTCAAATTAGTGTTCACCAAAAATACGGTGGTGTTATGCCTGAAATAGCGTCTAGATTGCATCTAGAAAATATTGCTTGTGTTTTAGAAGATGCTTTAAAGGAAGCCAAAATAACAGTGGATGAAGTAGACGCAATTGCTGTAACTAGAGGCCCTGGCTTAATTGGTGCGCTTCATGTTGGAATTCAAGCTGCGAAAACATTATCTTTAATTTATAACAAACCATTAATTCCGGTTCATCATTTAGCAGGTCATATCTATGCTAATGAGTTTGTATCACCATTAAAATTTCCTCTTTTAGCAGTTGTTGTTAGTGGCGGCAATACTGAACTTGTTTATATGAAAGAACACTTAAACTTTGAAATAATTGGCGAAACAAAAGATGACGCAATTGGTGAAAGTTTTGATAAAGTTGCTAGAGTCCTTGGATTACCTTATCCTGGAGGAGTTGCTATTGATAAACTTGCTAAAGTTGGTGAGCATACATATAAATTGCCAAACCCACTTCATGATGGAAGTTTAAATTTCTCTTATAGTGGTCTAAAAACTGCTGTTATTAATTTGAAGCATAATTTAGAGCAAAAAGGAGAGGAAATTGTTATAGAAAATATGGCAAAATCTTTCCAAGATGTCGCTGTAGGTATGGTACTTGATAGAGTTAAAAGAGCTACGGAATTATATCCTGTGAAACAAGTTGTTCTTGCGGGCGGTGTTAGTGCAAATAGTTATTTAAGAAGTGAAATAACAAAATTGTTTGAAGGCAGTGAAATTGAAGTTATTATTCCGCCAATTTGGTGCACAACAGATAATGCAGCCATGATTTGTAAAGTTGGCGAATATCTTTATAAACAAAATGTCTTTGCCGATTTATCAATTTCTGTAGATCCAAGTTGGAGAATTGAAGATTTTAAAAAATTTTAATTAGTTTATAATTTTTTTGTTGAAGGAGTGTTTTATGAGTCAAGAAAGAGAATTAACAGCCAGAAAATTGTTTTTTAGTTTTTATGATGGCAAATTAAACGATAATCAAGAAGTAACATTAGAAGGATGGGTTAAATCTCATAGAAATAATGGCTCTGTTGGTTTTATAGAATTTAATGACGGAAGTTATTTTAAAAATATTCAACTTGTCTATGATAAAGACAATAAGAATTTTGAACAAATTTCCAAAATTAAGTACGGATCCTCAATTCAAGTAAAGGGTTTAATCAAATTAACTCCTGAGATGAAGCAACCTTTTGAAGTACATATTGATTCAGCTACTGTTTTAGGAGATTGTGCTGAAGATTATCCTCTTCAAAAGAAAAAACATAGTTTTGAATTCTTGAGAGATATTGCTTATTTAAGACCACGTGCAAATACTTTTAATGCTGTATATAGAGTTAGAAATACATTAGCTTATGCAATCCATAAATTCTTCCAAGAACGCGGATTTATGTATGTTCATACTCCTATTATTACAGCAAACGACGCTGAGGGCGCAGGACAAGTCTTTCATGTCGTAAACGACTTTAAGCATCCTGATGAATTTTTTAATTCTTCAGCATGTTTAACAGTTTCTGGCCAATTGCATGTTGAATCCTTTGCTCTTGCTTTTAGAGATGTTTATACCTTTGGTCCAACTTTTAGAGCTGAAAATAGTAATACAAATAGACACGCAAGTGAATTCTGGATGATTGAACCTGAAATTGCTTTTGCTGACTTAGATGATGATATGGATCTTATTGAAAGTTTCCTTAAATATATCATCAAGTATGTTTTAGATAATTGTCCTGAAGAAATGAAATTTTTCGATACATTCATTGATAAAGGTGTTATTGAGAAATTGAATAACGTTATCAACGCTCCTTTTGTAAGAATGGATTATACAAAAGCTATTGAATTATTAGAAAAAGCCGTAAAAGCCGGACATAAATTTGAAAATAACAATATTTTCTGGGGTATGGATTTAAATAGCGAGCATGAAAGATATGTTACTGAAGAGATTGTTAAAGGACCAGTTTTCTTAATTAACTATCCAAAAGAGATTAAAGCTTTCTATATGAAACTTAACCCTGATAACAAGACAGTTGCAGCCTGTGATTTACTTGTACCAAAAGAAGGTGAAATTGTTGGTGGTTCTCAAAGAGAAGAAGATTATTCTAAACTACAGGCTAAGATGAAAGAATTAGGTAACGAGAAAGGGCTCGAGTGGTACTTGAACTTAAGAAAATATGGTGGTTGTATCCATAGCGGTTTTGGCCTTGGATTTGATCGTTTATTAATGTATATCACTGGAATGCAAAATATTAGAGACGTTCAACCTTTCCCACGTTGCCCAGGTAGTTTAAAATATTAATAGGTATGAATTACGAACAAGAAAATAGTGACATTTATTTAACGCCAGAAGACAGAAAAACTCATATTGAGCCTTCTTTTCTTTCTCATGAAAGCGAAAATTTAGAAAATGAAAATTTTCGTGAAAATAAAGAAGAAAGTATAAAACGTAAAGAAGAAAATGCAATTTTAAAGAAAAAGAAGAAGAACTTTATCTTGTTTTCTGTTATTACTATCGTTGATCTTGTTTTGGTTGGATATATACTCTATCTAATCATTTCTATTTTCGCTGATATTGCTTGATTTATGGAACACCTTTAGGTGTTCCATTTTTTAAAATTAAGTAGTCATTTCTTCTATTTTTAAAAGGTCAAAAATGATATACTTTTTAGGCTATGAATTACGAGAAAGAGTTAAACGATAAACAATTTCAAGCTGTAAGTTCCGAAAGGCAATACTTGAGGATTATTGCAGGTGCTGGCAGTGGAAAAACCAGGGTTTTAACCTATAGAATTGCATACTTAATTGAGAAATTTGATGTTAGACCATATCAAATTCTTGCCATTACTTTTACTAATAAAGTAGCTAAAGAAATGCAAGAAAGAACATCTGCACTTTTACCTGGTTATAATTTATCAGGTTTACAAATTTCTACCTTTCACTCTTTCTGTGCCAAATTCTTAAGATGCGAAATTGACCATCTTGGAATTTCTAGTAATTACACAATTTATGATGATGAAGATTCCCTTCGTCTTATTAAAATGATTGGTGTAGATAAAGGCTTCAAGAAAACTGATGATACAATTAAACAAGCCTTCAATTTTATTTCTAAAAAGAAGATGCTTGGTGAAATGCCAAGCGATGTTAAATTGGGTCCTAATCCAAAAGAAAAATTATTTTTAGAATTTTTCAAGGAATATGAGAAAAGAAAAGCAGAAGCAGTCGCTTTAGATTTTGATGATTTATTAATTTATACGATTAAAATTTTAAAAAGTTTTCCTGAAGTAAAAGAAAAATATTCAAATAGGTTTAAACACATCCTTGTTGATGAATTCCAAGATACAAACGACGTCCAATTTGAACTTTTACATTTGCTTACAAACTCTGAGACATCGATTTATGTTGTCGGTGACCCTGATCAAACGATTTATACTTGGCGTGGTGCAAATCAAGCCATTATTTTAGATATTAATAAAGTTTTTAGACCAATGGAAACGATAATTTTAAATGAAAACTATCGTTCAACTACAAAAATTCTTGATGCTAGTAATAAACTCATTGCGAATAATAGCGAAAGAGTTAAAAAGGATTTGTTTACAAACAATGATGGCGGGGCTGACATAGTTTTAAAGTCTTTAGATAGTTCTATCTCTGAAGCTAACTTTATAGCAAATACTATTTTTGAAATTAAAAGGAAAGATGGCGAATCCATATATACAAATATCGCAATTCTTTATCGTTCTTCTTATCTTTCGCTAAAAATTGAAAATGCATTGACAACAAGAGGTATTCCTTATCGAGTTTATGGCGGATTAAAGTTTTATTCGCGTAAAGAAATAAAAGATGCTTTAGCTTATTTTCGTCTCTTAGTTAATGATAAAGATGACGTTTCTTTTGAAAGAATCATTAATATTCCTCGTCGTGGTTTTGGCGAAAAAAGCATTGACCTACTTAAAGAAGAAGCGCGTTCTGTTGGGTTACCACTTTTACAATATTTTAAGAAAATTGATTCATTCACAACACACCTAAAACCATCTTTAGTTAAATCTGTAAAAGAATTGATTGAAAAGATGGAATCAACAACTAGAAAACTCAATGAAAATCTAGAAGCGTATAGCGAGGTTCTAGATCAGTTCTTAAAAGATATTAATTTTTATAAAAATTTTGAAGATGCTGAAGATGGTGAAGATAGAATTGAGAATATTCGCGCTCTTATCGATGATGTAAGAAATTATTTAAAAAACAACCCAGAGAGTAATTTTGAAGAATATCTACAAAACATAACCCTTATGACCTCTCAAGATGAAATAACTGGCGACAATGCTGTTTCATTGATGACTGTTCATACTGCTAAAGGTTTAGAATTTGATTATGTTTTTGTAATGGGCTTTAGTGATGGCGTTTTTCCTAACCAAAGAGCTATTTCCGAAAGAACTAACGCCGGGCTTGAGGAAGAAAGAAGACTTGCTTATGTTGCATTTACTAGGGCAAAAAAGCAATTATATATAACTTTTAATAGAGATTATTCCTATACTTTACAAGCTGCAAACACTCCATCTAGATTTATTAAAGAAGCTGGACTTAATTACAGTCAATTCACATTTGGTGGAATGACTTTTGGGAATAATGAAACAAGTAGACCAAACGTTTATTACTATGATGTAAACAAGAACACAAAAGGTGAAGGAATTTTTAAAACTGCTACTAAGAAATTAGGTGGCTTTACGGAAATTAATGTTGGCAACGATATAACTTGGAGTGTTGGCGATTTTTGCATGCATACTGTTTTTGGTAGAGGAAAGATCACTAAGGTAGAAGGTGATATTGTTGAAGTCGTTTTCGATGATTTTGGCAAAAAGAGTTTGTTAGCCAATCATAAATCATTGTCAAAAATTTCGGGGTAATTGATATGGATTTTTTAAGTGCAAAAGCAAGACATGATGAGTTAGTAAAATTAATCGAAAAATATTCTAGAGAATATTATATCGAAGATAATCCAAGCGTCGATGATCAAGTTTATGATCAAAAAATGGAGGAATTGCAGGCTTTAGAGGCAGAATGGCCAGAATTAATTACTAGAAATTCTCCAACTCAAAGAATAATTGGGACTGTTTTAAAAGGTTTTAACAAAATTACTCACAAAGTCCAAATGCTATCTCTTGCTGATGTTTTTAATGAAGAAGAACTTGTTGAGTGGGTTAAAAAAGTTAAAAAAGAAGTCGGAGAAGAAACCGAATTTGTCGCTGAGATGAAAATTGATGGTTTAGCAATGAGTCTTGTTTATCAAGATGGTGAGCTTCAATATGCAGCTACAAGGGGAGATGGCACAACAGGTGAAGACGTTACAACAAATGTCCTTACAATCCCAGATATCCCAACGCGAATTCCTTTGATGGGCAGAGTTGAAGTTCGTGGCGAAATCTATATGCCTAAAGAAAGTTTAATCAAATTAAACGAAGAGAGAACTAAAACAGGGGAGCCACTTTTTGCAAATGCAAGAAATGCTGCGGCCGGTTCTATTCGTAATTTAGATAGCAGAATTGCTAAAAGTCGTAAACTTGATGGATGGCGGTATTACTTTACTAATGCACAAGATTTTGGAATCAAAAGTCATTATGAAGCCGTTTTAAAACTTAAAGAGTTGGGATTTTCTGTAAATCCAGAAGTAAGGAAAGTTAAAACCGTTGAAGAAATATTAAAATACGTTGCTGAATATACTGAAAAGCGTGATAACTTGAGTTACGACATCGATGGTATTGTTTTAAAGGTTAATAATTTCGATTTATATGATGCATTGGGATATACCGCAAAAACTCCAAAGTGGGCGGTTGCTTATAAGTTTCCGCCAAAAGAAGTTAAAACAAAACTTCTAGATATTATTTATACAGTTGGTAGAACAGGTAAAATTACCCCAAATGCAGTTCTTGAACCAGTTAGAGTTGCTGGATCGTTAGTACAAAGAGCAACACTTCATAACGAAGATTTCGTCAAAGATAAAGGTTTAAAAATTGGAGACACAGTTGTTTTGAGAAAAGCAGGAGATATCATTCCAGAAGTCGTTCGTGCGCTTCCAGATTTAAGAGATGGAACTGAGAAAGACTTTGAAATGATAGATGCTTGTCCAGTCTGTGGTTCAAAACTTGAAAAGATTGATGCTATGCATTTCTGTACAAATAGAAATTGTCCTTCAAGAAATATAGAATCCCTTATTCATTTTGCAAGTAAAGATGCCATGGATATTGAAACAATGGGTGAAAAAATTTGCCAGGAGTTCTTTGATTTAGGAATTATACGTACAATACCTGATATTTATAATATTTATAAATATCGTGATAAAATAATCGAGATGGATGGTTGGAGTAATAAATCCATCGATAAACTTCTAGATGCGATAGAAAAAAGCAAAAAGAATAGTTTAGAACGTCTGCTTTTTGGTTTAGGCATCAAAGAAGTAGGAAGTAAGATGGCTAAAACTCTTGCAAGAAGGTTTGAGACTTTAGACAATCTTATGAAAACTTCTCGTGAAGATCTTCTTAAAATTAATGATATAGGTGAGATAGTCGCAAATTCAATTACTGCATACTTTGCAGATGAAGAGAATTTGAAACTCATTCAAAGCTTAAAGGATCAAAACGTAAATACAATGTATTTAGGAACAAACAAGTTTGATGAAAGTAACTATTTCTTTGATAAAAAAATTGTTCTTACTGGATCTTTAGAAAAGTTTACAAGGGATAAAGCAACAAAAATACTTGAGGATTTAGGAGCACACGTTGTTAATAGTGTTTCAAAAGCAACAAACCTTGTTTTGTGCGGAAAAGATCCTGGAAGTAAATTTGATAAAGCCCAAAAACTTGGTGTTAAAATTATTAATGAAGAAGAATTTATCAACTTAATTGGAGGCAATGAAGATGAAATCCTTGAATAAAGAAATTTTAAAAGATGCAGCAAATAGACTTTTGTTTGATATGAACGAAGATGAATATGACACTCTTTTAAATGAATTTGATGCAATACAACGTCAACTTAATTTAATTGGAAATATTGAAGGCGTTGATGAAGCCGTTCCTATGACATTTCCATTTGATGTAACAATAACTTACTTAAGAGACGATGTTCCTGAGACTCCTTTAACACAAGAAGAAGTTTTAAGAAATGCTCATGATGTTAAGGAAGGACAAATTAAACTTCCAAAGGTGGTCGGATAATTATGAAACATATATTAGATTTAACTATTGCTGAAATTCACGAAGCACTTCTTGAAGGGAAGGTAACACCATTAGATTTAACCAAAGAAGCTTTAAGAAGATGCAAAGAAAATAAAGACAATGCTTTCGAAATGATTATCGAAGAAGATGCTTTAAAGAAGGCTGATGAATTGTCGAAAATGCCTGTTCCTAAAGATAATTTTTTCTTTGGTATACCTTATGTAGCAAAAGATAATTTTTCTACCAAAGGTTATGAAACTACAGCAAGTAGCAACATTTTAAATGGATACATTCCACTTTTTGATGCAAGCGTTATTAAATATTTAAATGAAGCTGGCGCAATTATGATTGCTAAATCAACTTTAGATGAACTTGCAATGGGCGGTACTGGGACTACAGGACATAAAGGAATTACTTTTAATCCTTGGGATAAATCCCATACTAGATTAGTTGGTGGATCAAGTGCAGGCAGCGCTGTCTCGGTTTCGGATGCTATTGTACCTTTTGCTTTAGGAAGCGATACTGGTGACTCAGTTAGAAAACCAGCTTCTTATTCTGGACTTGTTGGTTTTAAACCAACATGGGGACTTGTCTCTCGTTTTGGTTTATTTCCTTTTGCTCCAAGTTTAGACCATGTTGCTTATTTTACTAGATCTGTTTTTGATGCAGCAATTGCGACAAGCTTATTATCTAGACACGATGAGAACGATTCTACATCCTCTTATAAGGATAGACCTAATTATTTAAATCTTGATTCATCTGTTAAAGGAAAGAAGATTGCAGTTATTAAAGGGATAATAAACTCTATAACGGATAAACATGTTTTAAATGTTTTTGATAAAAGTGTTAATTTTTTAGAAAAAAATGGCGCAAAAGTTGACTATATTGATTTTAATGCGGATTTATTAAAAGCAATTTATCCAGCTTACGTTGTTATATCATGTGCTGAAGCAACAAGTAATGATGCTAATTTAGATGGAATTAAATTTGGCCCTAATTATGGTGGAAAATCATATCAAGAAGTAATGTTTAATGCTCGTACAAAGGGATTTTCTGCATTAATTAAAAGAAGATTTGTTATTGGAAGCTATGCGCTTATGAGAGAAAATCAAAATGAAGTTTTTTTGAGGGCGCAAAAAGCCAGAAGGCTTATCGTAGATGCTTGTAATAAGATTTTCGAATCTTATGATGCTATTTATTGTCCAGCCGCTCCAAGTATTGCTCCATTTATTAACAAAACATCTGAAAATGTTAGTGAAGATTTCATGATTGCTGATAACTGGTTGGCGATTGGCAATTTCGGTGGATATCCATCAATCACTTTACCAATTGGATTTGAAAATGATTTACCATTCGGTGCTAATTTAATTTGTAAACCTTTTGATGAAATAAATTTATTTAATATATCCCTTAAGATTGAAGAAGGAACTGGCTTAAAGAACTTGAGTTATCCTAAGTATATGGAAGAAAAGGAGGCAAAATAATATGAATTTTGAAACAGTTGTTGGTATTGAAATTCACGTCGAAATGAAAACTAAGTCTAAAATGTTTTCATTGGCGCCTATTAGTTTTGGTTTAACTCCTAACACCGAAGTTGTGGCTTTAGATATAGCTTTTCCTGGAACAATGCCTCGAGTCAATAAAGAAGCTGTTAAAAATGCTATTAGAGTTTCAAACGCATTACATATGCATATTGACCAAGAAATCTGGTTTGATAGGAAAAATTATTTTTATTCAGATCTTCCTAAAGGTTATCAAATTACTCAACAAGCTAGACCTATCGGCAGTGAAGGTTATTTAGTTATTAATGTTGATGGTAAGGAAAAGAAAATTGGTATCGAAAGACTTCACATGGAAGAAGATACATGTATGCAACATCACTTTAGTGATTACACTCTTCTAGACTATAATAGAGCTGGCATCCCTCTTATTGAAATTGTCTCTAAACCAGAAATAAGAAGTGGCGAAGAAGCTAGAAAATACGTAGAAAAAATTAGAGAAATTGTTACATTTTCTAATGTATCTGATGGAAAAATGGAAGAGGGTTCTTTACGTTGCGACGTTAATGTTTCTATTAGACCTTATGGAAGCGATAAATTTGGTACTAAAGTAGAAATTAAAAATCTAAATTCAATTGCTAATGTTGAAAAAGCTATTGACTATGAAGCAAGAAGACAAAGTGAATTATTGCTTTTAGGTAAAGAAGTCGAACAAGAAACAAGAAGATTTGATGAAGCAAAGAAAGAAACAGTTTTAATGAGAAAGAAAACTGATGCTGCTGATTACAAATACTTTACAGAACCAAACATTCCGCCAATTAGACTTAGTGATGAATTTGTTAAAGATGCTATTGATACTTGTCCAGAATTATATGATGAAAAACTTTATAGATTTCTTAATAACTATAAACTTAACGAAGTTGATGCAAAAATTCTTTTAGCAAGTGTTGAAATGGCAGATTATTATGACAAAGCTGCAAAATTTACAAGTTTATACCAACCTTTAGCTAATTTTATGATTAGTGAAGTTAATGGTTATTTAAATAAAAACAACTTAACTATCTCTAAGTTTAACATTGACCCAAAATTTATTAGTGAATTAGTCGAACTTTTACAATCTAAGAAAATCAATTCTTCCCAAGGTAAGCAAATTTTTGAAAAATTAGTTAAAGAAAATCGTTCACCTTTAATAATTCAAAAAGAGTTAGGTGCAACTCTTGTTAATGATGAAGGAACAATTCTTAAATTAGTTTTAGAAGTATTGGATGCTAACCCAACTTTAAGAGATGATTTTAAAGCTGGAAAAACTAGAACCCAAGGCTTTGTTATGGGTCAAATCATGAAAAAGACTGGTGGTAAAGTTGATCCAATGATTGCTAACAAATTAATTCTCCAAGAATTAAAGAAATAGGAATTTTAATGGCGCTTAAAGAAATAATAAACAACGAAGAAACAATCTTTATAGCTCCATTAGAATTGAAAGATTTCTTTTTTGAGTCGAGAAAAGAAAATCCTTTTTTAAACTTTAAATTTTTTACATTAGATGATGTAGTTAGAAATTTAAGAGGTGATTATCTTAATAAAAATGTACTTAAAATAGGGCTACATTTTTTTGATGGTTTAACTTACTCCACTATTAAAGAAATTGCAAAATTTGTCTTTTATTGTAATGATATAAGTCTTTCAAGTGATAAAAAAATAGTTGAGTTTTGCGATCTTATTAAGGAAAAAGGATATTTAAAATTCAATAAGGACTTCTTGAATTTATTAAAAAATAGAAAACTTATTTTTGTTAATTATACTGAAAGTTCTTATGTAAAAAACTTATTAGAAAAATATCAAATTACAAATTATTCATTTATAGAACTCTTTGATTTGTTTGAGTATGAACATAACAAACCATATCATGAATTTTTTAATCATGGCGATGAGTTGAAGTATGCTTTAAATAAAATCTTATCCGAAATTAACTCAGAGAATATTGATAATTACAAAGTAATTTTAGACTTTGATCGATACGATTATTATCTTAAACTATTTACTTCTAATTTAAAAATTCCTATTGAGATTAAAAAAAGAAGGACTCTTAAAGATTCAGCATTATTTAAAGAAATTTATTCTTTAGTCGATGACGACTTTAATGTTCTTGAATATTTAAGTTTAAACAGAGATAACTATGATCAAGAGGAATTTAATACTTTTTATAAAGCAATAGAGTTTTTCGACCTAGATACCTTAAAGAATAAACGTATTAACTTTAAGGAAATCTTTTCTTCTATTTCGTTAAATGAAGATAAATATTTACACTCTTTAGAATTTAATAAGAATATTACTTTCTCGAAATCTAAAAATATTTTTGTTCTTGGATTGGATAACTCGTTCTTACCTAAAGTAATCAAAGATACCAATTATTTTTCTTATGATTATTTAGTAAAATGTGGTTTCGATTCTTTAGATGAAACAAACATAATGAAAAACAAATTAGAAGTAGCTTTCTTGTATCAACCTTCTTTAAGATTTATCTCGTATCATTTGAAAGATAATAATGGAAAATATCAAAAGAGCTATTATTTAGAATCCTCGGATTTTAAAAAGGTTAATAACGATATTTTAAGACACGAATATGTGACCGATGTTTCGAAGCTTTATTATCGCAATCTCTTTGATAAATTTATTAAAAATGGTTTAAAAAATAAAGAATTAGAAATGTATAAAGCTTTTTATGGCCAAGAACTAGAAAGTTATAATCCTCTTTTTACAAGACTTAAATCTTATACTTATGATGAAAAAAAGAAACATTCGTATAGTTCATTAAAAACTCTTTATTTATGTCCTTTTTCATATTATTGCGATGAAATTTTAAATTTAACAATCAACGAGAAAAGTATCTACCAAAAATATGGAACTCTGGCTCACTCAATTTTAGAACATGCTTATGAAGAATCTTTTGATTTTGACAGTCAAGCAAAAATAGAAATCAATAAACTAATTGAAAGAGGAAATGTTATAGACCCAAAAGAAGAAGTTTTATTAAAGCGTTTTCTTTTTGAATTAAAAAAATCTGTTGAAATAATCTTATTTCCTCATAAAGAGAAGATGTCATATAAAACAAGTTATTCAGAAATAACAGTTTATGCGAATAAAGATATATCCGGGTTAGATGTCAATTGGGAAAGTGGTGAATCTACTCCAAAAGTTTTTCATACTACATTTAAGGGAACAATTGACTCGGTTATAGAAACAAGTGAAAATCGACTTTTTATTGTAGATTACAAAACCGGAAAAGATACTTTTAGCAAGGACACTGTTTTTAAATATCAACTAGAATTACAACTTCCTACTTACATTTACCTTATTCATAATTCAACAAGCAGACTTTTTGATAATAAAGAAGTTTATGGTGTATTTCTAGAAAAGGTGATTGCTTCTGATGGGCGTTTTTATAATTATAAGAATCCTACAGAAGATGATCTTTCCTGTTTGAAACTAGATGGAGCATATTTAGAAGATTACGAAACAATGTTGAGTTTTGATTATTCTATAGATGATGATAAAAAGCAGAGTTTATTTGTTAAAGGATTACAAACAGGTTCTAAAGGTAAAAAGTTATCACGTGCGGGAGCCGCAAAAGTTAGAGCGTTAAACCGTGAAGAATTTGCAAAATTAGATAAAGTTGTTGAAGAGAATTACTTTGATTGTGTTAGGAAAATTGCAGCAGGCAGCTTCCATATTGAACCTTATAAAAAATCTAGCGAATATCCTGGATGCAAATACTGCAAACATAAGGATATCTGTTTCCAAAGAATTAAAGATTTGGAGGAAGAATAAATGGTCGATACCAAGTTTGATTTTGATCAAGAGCGTGCAATCAATAGCACTGGTAATGCTATCGTAAGTGCTGGTGCAGGTAGTGGTAAAACTACTGTTTTAACTGAGCGTGTTAAAAGAAATATTCTTGGTCAAACCGCAAATGGTGAAGTCAAACTTGATGAACTTTTAATTCTAACTTTTACTAACGATGCAGCGACATCAATGAAAAATAAGATTAAAAAAGCGCTTGCCGAAGATAGTGAATTATCTTACCTTGTTCCGTTCGTTGATAGTGCTCATATTGAAACTTTTGACGCTTACTCACAATTTATTGTTAAAAAATATGGGCATTATATTGGTGTTTCAAAAAACATAAATGTTCTAGACAACGATATACTTTTTGTCAAAATTTCGAACTTAATTAGTGATAAATTGAATGAACAATATCTTAAAAAAGATCCAATTTTTGAAGAGATAATTTTTAATTGCTGCAGTAAAAACGATAATAATTTCCTTAATTTCTTGCTTCAGATATATAACGATATTCTAGTAAGAAAAGATAACCCTATAGAATTTTTAAAAAACTATGAGGAAAACATTTTAAACAAAAAATTCTTTGAAGATATTTTAACTCAATGCGAAACAATATATAAGAAAACCAAAGATGAAATGCGTGAGCTGATTGAAGAACTCAATACTCTTGAAATTTGTGATTTGTTTAACGAGGCAATTGCAGTATTTTCTGGCGCAGAAACATTGGATGGACTATTAAACTTAAAAGATAGTGTTATTCCGTACTCGAAACTTCATGATAAGTTAAACAAGATTTTAAAAGATTCAGCGAGTGATTTTTATGCTCAATACGATAAAGATATAGCTTTTAGACTTGATCGTAATTATCGAAGAATTTACCGAATATCTAGAATTGATAAAGAAACCTTTCTTGAGACAGATATAGAACTCCAAATTAAGCATTTAACTTTTTTAATAGATAACGTTTTGATGCCTGCTTTGTATGAAGCCGAAAAATTTAAACGCTCAACAAACTATTTTACTTTTGGCGATATCGCTAATATGGCTATTAGGATTCTTAAGGAAAATGAAAGTGTAAGGCTCGAACTTAAAAATAAATATAAATTAATTATGGTTGATGAGACTCAAGACAATTCTTTTTCGCAAGAAGAATTTATTTCATTAATCTCAAATAATAATGTTTTTTCAGTTGGTGATATTAAGCAATCTATTTATCGCTTTAGAAATGCTCGCCCTGAACTTTTTAAGACAAAATATGACAAATATTCTGCTCAAGAAGGCGGAGTCGCACTCAACATGAATAATAATTATCGTAGCCGTAAAGAAATACTTAATGTAGTTAACGATATGTTTTCAAACTTAATGAGTGATGATTTTGGAGGGGCTAACTACAAAAAAGACCATATTATTAATCCAAAAAACCAAGCCTATGAAACTTATGGCAAAAGTAAGGTAAAACATGGCGTCTTCCAAATTCCTTATTCAGAAACTTATTTTAATGAAAGTGGGGAATTAGAAACTAATAAAGAAAGTCGAATAAGGGGCGAAGCTCAAACGATTTGTGATAACATTCTTGCAAGAATAAATGGCGGTTTTGAAGTTTATGAACAAGCTTTAAAAACCAACAAGAAGTGCGAATTTAAAGATTTTACAGTATTAACTTACAAAGGGGTTAATTTCCAAATCTTTGAAGAAGTTTTCAAAGAAAATGGTATCCCATTAAATGCCATTTATTCAGAAGATTTAAAAACCGACAATTCAATTGTTGTCCTCATCAACATCTTCTCTTTGCTGTGCTTGCTCAATAAGAATGAGAAGAGTGATGAGGACGAAAGTAATATTCGCCATAATTTTGCTTCTATTTTAAGATCCTTTATTTTCAGATATAAGGATGAAGAGTTATATAAAATTTTTAAAGATAAAGACCAATCTTATAAGAATAATGAAATTTTTATTTTGTTCGAGAATTTAGCGAAAAACTACGCAAATTCGAGCTTAAATTTATTATTTGATAAAGTTATTGAGTCTTTAAATTATGTTTCTGCATTTTCAACTATTAAAGAAGTTATTAATGCAATTGATAAAAATAATATCTTCTATAATAAAACAAAAACTATGGACGAGCTCGGCTATACCTTAGATGACTTCGTGCTTTATCTTAATTCTTTAGGCAAATTCAACATCAAAATGGAGCAGACTATTTATAGCGAGGCGAGTAATGCTGTTACTTTAACAACCATCCATAAATCCAAAGGCCTAGAATACCCTGTTGTTTATTTACCAAACTTATTTGACTTTGTGATACCTGACTTCAAAAATAATGGAGACTTTTATGTGGTTAACGGAGAGTTTTTCTTTATGCCGTTTTTTTCAGATCCACATAAAGAAACCAATCTCATTGCTCTGATTTTAGAATCTGATAAAGATGTTTTAAAAGCTGACAAAGAAGAAAGACTTAGACTTCTTTATGTTGCTTTAACAAGAGCTAAAGAAGATTTAATTTTTATCGTAAGCAAAGATAAAGTTAAAAGTTATGAAGAGGTAAAAGAAGATTTCACCAACAAAGTTAAAGCTAGATTAGATAAAAGAGGCGTTAAATATAGTACTGATCAATTACATGAATTAGCTATTAATGAATTAAATAAATATGTCAAAGAACACGATGGCGCTACATTTGATGATTTCCTTTTTAACGCCTTTATCTCTTTTGAATTAGATCCATATGCTGATCCTTCGATTTTGAAGGTGGATCAAATGGTTGAAGATAGCCTCAAAGACGAGAAAATAGAAATAAAGAAAGCCTTTAAAACAGAAATACTTAAATATTTTTATTTTAATAAACATTCATTTAAAAACATCAAACTTGACGACCTGCTAACTAAAGCAAGTGACTCCGCAAATGGCAAAAAAGAAATCGCGCTTTATGCTACCGACCTCCTTATTATTAAACCTACCATGAAATTTGGAGAGTATCTTATTAAAGTAATGCGTCATAAACAATCAGATGGAAAAATAGCTTTATCTTTCGAGTTTTATGCTTATAAAACAATTACTTTACGTAATTTAGAAGAGGAAGAAGCTGATAAAATCATCGAATCAATTAAGAGTGATGATTCATCTTTTGCTTATTCTTATCTAAAAAGATATTTCCAAAGCGGCGCAAAATACGACAATAGTGACGATTTCAATAAAATTGAAACCGACAAAGAAAATAGCAAGATAATTTCAGATTTGGTCATTGCGAAGCAGCCTAGACCAACTTTAGAAAGAGCAAGTAAGGAATTAGATGATAACACCGATGAAACTAGTTTAGATTATGGAACGCATATGCATTCACTCTTGGAAGCGGTTTCTTTCACTAATCCTGATTACACATTTATTGAAAATAATAGAGAAAAAGAATTAGTTAAAGGTGTTATTAAAATCCTAAGCAACTTTGATATTGATAAAGCAAATATTTATAAAGAATACCAATTCATTGATCAAGTGAATGGACATAAAGGGATAATTGATCTTTTAATCTTGCACAAAGATAAAGCAATAATAGTCGACTATAAATTAAAGAATATCTCCGATAAAGACTACGAAAAACAATTATCGATATATAAAGATTTTGCTGAATCAACTTTTAAAGTTCAAACAGAAGCTTACTTGCTATCAATCATTGGTCAAACGATTGAAAGAGTTCTTTAGTTTCTCTTTGAGAGTTCATAAACTAGAGGCACGCTTAGCCCAAAAAATAGAGAAACTTAAGTGAGTATATTATTCAACAAAAAAAGTGAAGTTTTGCAAAGATTTTTTTAAAAATTTTTTCTTAATTCCTATAATATACTCTGTATATTAGATTTTTTTGAATAAAAAAATAAAGTCAACACGTGTTGACTTGCTTTCCTCGAACTAAAAAAGGCAGACATTTTTGTCCGCCTTTTTTGAAGTTTATATTTGATTATCTTTTACTTTTTTCAGCTTTTCTTTTATCGTTAATATCTTTCATTACCTTTTCATCGATAAGGGTAATCCCGTGTTCTTTAGCGTAATTTACGTAGCCTGTTAAAACAGTCTTTAAGAATACTCTAGGAACCTTTACAACCATCTCACAAGCTTCTTCTGTGAAGTGTACATTAGGATTAATTCTATTGGCAGCATATTTGACTGATTCTAAGTTGTTAGATTGAACATTTGGAATAGGACACTTGATTGGTTTTCTAAATTTTGTATACCAGAAATAAGTTGAATCTCTGTAGCCATAGTCAACTGGAACTTTAGGGAAAGTAGAAGCTTTAGCTCCGTTTACAATTGCATTATAGTATTTTTCTTTGATTAAAATTTTGTCTATTTTGAGAATAAAATGGCAACCGAATTTAGAAGTAACACCATTGAAGTTTTTATAAGGTCCTTCAATTCCATCAAGTTGACCGACTTTAACCTTATCTTCAAATGCATTTTCTAATTGGTCGTCCCAAGTACATTCAAAAACTTGGTAAGCGTCTTTTAGAACAAGTGGTCTATCATCGCCTTCAGCAATACCTTTTTCAAGTTCAAAATTTACTTTAGACATTTTTTCTTTTGGTGTTTGACCTGGGAATCCAAGTTTAACGATTTGTTTAAAATTGGACTTTGAGTTTTCTAAAAAGTTTAAAGCACATTTTCCTCTTTTAAGTAAGTTTTGCGCAGTATTTGATGAATTTCTGCACTCTAAAATCATTGCATAATAATCCTTGCCGGCAATGTAATAAGGGAACCCATATCTTACACCATTTATTGCATCAGTTACTTTGCCATTAAGTATTTTTGCTCTTGTATTTATATTTGCGAAAAAGGTAATGGATAGTTATTTACTTTATACTTATGGTAACGAAGAATTTCTAAAGTATAAATATGGAAATAAATATCAATATCAATCCAATCTCGTTGTAATATTGATTTTAGCTTTAATATTTTTATTAGCTATTGTTTTTTTAAATGATGTGGCAATGATTGAAATGCTATCTTTAGAAGGCCTAATTTATCTTCCAATATTATTTCCGTTTATTCTCTTTTATAGAAGCAGGATTGGCAAACGCAACTTTTATATTGATAAAGGGACCTCTATTCTCTATTTCACGAGTAATATTGTTTCACATGTAATGATTTTTATTGTGATTAACTTAACTTGATTGAAATAAATATCTTTATGTTTTTTTGATTAAGTTAATTATAATTAATGGGCATGGGTCCATAGCTCAGTTGGGAGAGCGTTTCGTTCGCATCGAAAAGGTCACCAGTTCGATTCTGGCTGGATCCACCAGTTGAACTTTATCTGCCATTTTCTTCTTATTAATGAAATGGCAGTTTTTATTTACTAAGAGTTTAATTGACATATTGTCAGTTCGAAACTATAATCTAATTCAAAGAAGGATTTGAAATGAAACAAACTGCAGGAAGAAAAGGATTGGGAGATTTAGCTCCAAAATTTGCCGAACTTAATGATGATGTTCTCTTTGGTGAGGTTTGGTCAAGAGTCGACAAACTTTCATTAAGGGATAGATGTATCATTACAGTTGTTGCTCTCGTTTCAAAAGGAATTTCAGATAATTCTTTAATGTACCATTTAACCAACGCTAAAAATCATGGCGTAACAAAAGAAGAAATGGTTGAGATTATTACTCATATTGCATTTTACATTGGTTGGCCAAATGCATGGGCTTTTTTTCCAATGGTGAGAGAAGTCTATAAAGACGAAACTACTGGACGAGAACCTATGTTTGGGCTTGGCGAAAAGAATGATGCATTTGCAAAATACTTTATTGGCCAATCATATTTAAATCCATTAATTAAAGATGGAGTCTTTATCGCTAACGTTACCTTTGAACCAAGATGCCGAAACAATTGGCATATCCATCATGCTACCAAAGGTGGAGGACAAATTTTACTTTGTACTGATGGTGAAGGCTGGTATCAAGAGGCAGGTAAAAAAGCTCAAAAATTACATCATGGCGATGTTGTTTATATAGCTCCAGGAATTAAACACTGGCATGGCGCTACTAAAGATAGTTGGTTCTCCCATCTTGCTTTAGAAGTACCAGGTGAAAACACAAGTAATGAATGGCTTGAGGCCGTGGATGATGATTCTTACCCTAATCTCTAAAAAATAATTCTCAAATTTCATATCGCTTAACTCATTCTTCGGAATGAGTTTTTTAAATCCTACAAAAAATCAAAATTATGTCGTTCTTTTAAGTAAACATAATGTTCAAAATATAGTTGTCCCTGAAATGAGGGCGGGAGGTATATAGATTATGAGAAATATTGACGAAGAAAAATTATTAGAAGAGTACGCACCTAAAAAGAAAACAGGACTTGATGAGGCTAAAAAGCTAGATCGTAAAGCAAAACTTCCAGCTTTAATTTTAGCTTATACTTTCGGAATTATTGGTACTTTAGTCTTAGGAGTAGGAATGTGCATAGCAATGAAGGTAATTGGCGATGGCAGTGCAGGAATTATTGCCTTAGGAATTATTATTGGTATAGCTGGTATTGCTATGGTTTCAGTAAATTATCCAATCTATAAAGTAATCGAAAGAAATAGAAAAGAAAAATACGCTAGCGCAATTATTCTTACTTTAAATAAAGACAAGCAACAATGAGAGATATATTTAAGAATATATTTACTTTCTTCTCAAAACACAGCATTGGATTAACTGGTTTTTACAACCTAGTTTGGTCTTTAGCAAAGATTATTACTGGTTTTGTTATTTCATTAAATTTTATCTCTTTAAGCGGAGTTTGGGGCCTAGCGGCAGGAGCTGCTAAGCTTTATTATTATAAAAATTCCAAACTTATCGAGCGAAAAGAACAGGAAAGATTAGAGATTGTTGTAGCAATTTTACAAATTATAATGGCGATTTCTTATATTGCTTTTATGAGTAGAACTTTTTATACGGAAGTTGAAGTGCATAATTATGGAAAAATTGAAGCGATTGCAATTGCAGCTTTTTCATTTCTAGAACTTTGTATCGCAATCTACTCTTTAAATAAAACAAGAAAGAACAAAAATATTGCCATGATGTCGGTTAGAAGTTTAATTTTATCCACAAGTATTTATGCAATTGTTAATACTCAAAACGCTTTATTAGCAATGAGTGGAGAAGCAAATCCTATTTATGATGCTGTGTTTGGTATTGTTGCTGGATCTTTTACAATACTTGCTGCAATATTTTTAATTTTCAAAATTTTACTTTTCAAAAACAAAAATAATTCTCAAAAAGAGTAAATTTTTGCAATGTTTTTATTATAATGAAAAGGAAATGAATGAAATTTTTGAGACAAAAAGGTTGATATTACGACCTATAACAACAGATGATTTGAAGGATTTTTTTGTATTATTAGCAGACAAGAAAACTAATATCTATTTGCCTTGGTTTCCTATTAGAAGCATTGATGAAGCAACAAAGTTTTATAAAGATAGATTTGACCAGTCGCGAGATATAAATAAATGGAATTTAGGTGTTTGTTTAAAAAAGAGAATAAAGTCATTGGTTATTTGACTCTTAAAAACGATGCTAGTCATGATTTTGGATATGCACTTCGAAGTGATTTTTGGAATCAAGGAATTATTACAGAAGCATCAAAATTTAAAGAAGATGGAATTCCTTTTATCACTGCGACACATGATATAACTAATCCTAGGAGTGGTAGAGTCATGGAAAAGATTGGCATGAAATATTGTTATACATATAAGGAGTTTTGGAGACCAAAAAATATTGAAGTATATTTTAAAATGTAACAATTAAATTTGAATGATTTAAACGCGCCAATCTACAAAAAATATTGGAACGAATCTACAGAAAAATTTTTATAATCAAAAGCTTAATGAATTTATTTTTTTAGCGAGATTATTAAATTAGCAATATTCGCTTCGCTTTCTAGACAATCGCGACTAAGCCAAAGTTTTACAATAGCTATTATGCCCTCGATATAAAATTTAGAGATATAAAGAATTGACATTTCATCTTTCGCGCCTTTTTCTCTGGCTTTTGGAAAAATAATGTTTTCAAAAAGCTTCTCAAAATTTTTGTCGCTACCTAAAATTAAACCATTATTAATGTAAGCTAAAAATAATTTTGAATTTTGCTTGATAAAGTTTAAATAGCTTATTAATAATGGCTTGTTTATATAATCATCATTTTCGTTAATGTTTTAACTTCACTTAAAAATTTATTTATACAATATTCTTTTGTTGCCTCTAAAAGATCAAACATATTTTCAAAGTAGGCATAAAAAGTAGTTCTATGGACTTTTGAGACAATGCAAAGTTCAGAAATAGTAATATCCATAAAATCTTTGATATTAAGTAATTCTAATAAGCCATTAATCAATTTTTCTTTTGAGTTCATTGACTATATTATAAACAATTTATGTTAACGAAATAACTGGTTGGAAGTTTATGTTTATAACTAATAAAATAAAATTAAGATATGAATTTGATTGAATTAAATAACACAAAAGAATTATTGAAAGAAATCTCTCGTAAATTTGATTCTTTTAATGTCAGGTGGGCCATTGGAGGCTCCTTGCTTTTATACTTTTATAATATTGTTGAAGAATTTCATGATATCGATATTGTAGTAGATATCGAGGATGCTATAAAAGCGAAAGAAATTTTAAGTGAATTAGGCGTCTTCCAAGAACAAAAATGTAAACTAAACTATTTAACAACACACTTTTATGAATTCAATATAAATGGCATTGATATTGATCTCATTGGAGGATTCGCAATCAAAAAGGAAGATAAAATTTATGATTGTTCTTTTAATAGTGAAATCGTGGATTCTTATGTAAAAATCGATGATAAATTTATACCATTAGATTCACTTAAAAAATGGGCAAAATATTATGCTCTCATGGATAGAGAAACAAAAGTAAATCTCATTGAAACTTATTTAAGTGAAGGACATAGAGAGATAACAAATATTCTAAAAGTTAAAAGATATAAAAAAGCAAATTCCTCTGATGTAGTTTCTTTAATTAAAAAATCAATTCGCGAATCTTGTTATAAAGACTATAATGACATAGAGTTAAACGCTTGGATTGACGCTGTTGAAGAAAGCAAAATTGACAAATCTTTTAGTAATAGCTTTTCTTGCCTGCTATATTATCAAAGACAACTTGTTGCTTGCGGCAATGTTGATTTTAATGGTTATATTGACTATTTCTATGTAGATCAAATTTTTCAAGGGACTGGCTTTGGCAAGTTTTTGTTAAAACAACTTGAACACATTAAAGTTAAGGAATTCACTTCCTATGTTTCCTTGACCGCCTTACCTTTTTTTGAATCAATGGGGTATGAGGTGTTAAAGAAAAATAAAGTAGTTAGAAACGGAATAACACTTAAAAATTTTCTTGTAGGAAAATCAAAAAGTTTGCAAAACTAACTTATTTTAAAGAAAAAGTAGAACAATTATGTTAAATAAAGATCTTGTATTTCCCAATGAATTTAAAACTTCAGTTTATTTAAAAAATGTAATTAAAGCCAAAAATATCCATGTTGGAAACTATACTTACTATGATTGTCCAAGTGGTGATCCATTAGAATTTGAAACCAAAAATGTTCTTTTTAATTATGAGATATTTGGCGATCGATTAATAATTGGCAACTTTTATTATGGGAGCAGCCAACCATCGATTAAATTCGATTTCAACATATCCATTTAATATTATGAATGAAAAATGGGCGAAAAATTCTACTCCTCATATTAAAGAATTGCCTCATAAGAGTGATATAGTCGTTGGTAACGATGTATGGATTGGACATAAAGCAACTATCATGTCAGGAGTTAAAATAGGGGATGGAGCAATAATAGGAGCTTATTCTGTTGTAACAAAAGATATTCCACCATACGCCATAGCTGTAGGCAATCCGGTGAGAGTTGTCAAATATCGTTTCGATGATGAAATGATTGATCTTTTGCTTAAGTATAAATGGCGGTTCAAAGAAGAAGATGAAATAGAAATAATCTTGCCTATTTTAATATCTTCTGACTTAAATGTTGTAAAGAATTTTCTTAAAAAAGAGTTGAGTTTGACGTAGTTTTTAAGATTTTAACAAGCCAAATTTAATTAAAGCTTTATAAATACCATCGTTTTCAATTGTATCTGTTACGTAGTAAGCAGCTTCTTTTGCCTCTTCTTTTCCGTTTCCTAAACAGACGCCATACTTAACTAGATTGAACATTGAAATATCGTTTACATCATCACCAAAAGCCATTGCATTTTCTGGCTTGAGATTTAAGTAATTTAAAATCGCATTAATCCCTTTACTCTTAAGAAATTCTATAGGAGTTAATTCAACATTATTTTCTGCAAATCTATTAAAAAGCAAACCATATTTTGCTGATTCAGCTTTAAGAGTTTCATCATCTTTTTCTTCTGAAAAAATTTGAATTGCTAAAAGTGATTCATCTTTATAATCTTTTATAGGCAGCGGATAAGGTTCATAGAAAACTTCATAAAAATTATCAATAAGATTTTTATTTTCTTCTTTTATATAAGTATCGTATTGGCCAATAAGATTATATCCAAAATGATTACTGTCTAAGAATTTGATTAAATTATTGGAGTAATCTTTACTAATAAAATCTGCATAGAGAGTGTTGCCATCAATCATGGCCGCTCCACCATTTGACACTATAAATCCATCAAAAGGAATTAGTTCAAATGTGTGTAATTCCTTTAAAGCGTAATAAGTACGAGCAGAATTGATTACAATCTTAATTCCTTGTTTGTGTAGTTTGTTTAAAGCCAAAATTGTACTTTGAGTAAATGTTCTTGTTTTATGATCAAAGAGTGTCCAATCAAAGTCAAAAAATATAATTTTAATTTCATCCATGAAGTTAATATAAATAAAGTGAAGTTATTTGTAAATTAACTATTTAAGAAACTTTTTTCCTTAATTATTAAAGTAGAAAAAAATATACTTATATAGAGGTAAGCTTTATGACTAAAGAAATTAAGGATAATGAAATTCCTAATTACGATGAATTCGAAGAAGGAAAGGATAATAATGAATCTTCAGACTTTGAATTGATTGGTGGGGTATCGAAGGAAGAACAAGAATTATTTGATTTGTATGATTTATATGATGCAACTGATGATATTGAAGAAGCTATTAAATACGGTAAAGAAATAATTAAGCGTGAACCAGATTATTTTGGAATGAGGACAGAAGTATTCTTTTTAGAAAACAGACACCTAAGTAAAGAAGATTCCCTTATTAAGTATATTGAATTCTTCAATAAAGAAAAAATCGATTTCTATAAATTTAACGAAATAAAAGAAGAAGACATTTTTAAAAATGAGCCTTTAAGTTTATATGGCTACCATAAGAATCGCGGCTTTTTTAGATTAATTTATTGGATTATTCGTTATGCGATGGAATTGGGAAAATTGGATATTGCTGAAGAATTTGCTAAACTTTCTCTTGAATTAAATGAAAACGATAATCTTGGGACAAGATTTTTGGCTGGATATATTTACTTGGGTAAGGAAAATTATCAAGCAATAGAAGATTTAAAAGAAAAATATGATGATTCTGAGTTACAAATCGCTTCCCCTTTTGCTAAATATTTTAAAGATGGAGATGAACTAAATTTTATTAGAAACATTTTCAGTTGTAACATTTATTTAGCGTTTCTAATTGCAAATAAATTAAAAATTCCAAAGAAGGTCTATAAAGCTATTTCCGAAGTTCATTCCTATGAGCATAATACAATTGAGCATGCTGTTCTCATTTATAATGAATTATTCCCTGCATTAAACAATAATCAAATTATGATGATTAACAAAATTGCAAAATCGAAAAAAGTTTATTATGAATTAGTTGGAAATATGATTGATAAAAAATTGGACCTGCTAAATTGGTTAAACTATTTATATGAACGTTTTTATAGTAGAGACAGTCTTAAAATTGAAGAAGTAAAAAACGTTGCTAGAGGCATTGGAAAAGGGAAAACAGTCAATTACCATAAAAATTATTTTTATGGATCGTTTAAAAACAGAGAAGAGGACTTAGATAATGGCTTAGAATTTCTATTTGTTAATAAACTTATTGAAGTTAGTTATAGGAATAAAACCATAAATCCTAATTATGCAGGTTATATATTGCTTAAAAGTATCAATAAAAATTTTTGGTACTAATTTTTATAGAGGTGAATAGATATTATGGAATACACATTAATAACCGGAGCTGCAAGTGGCCTAGGAAATTCATTTGCTAAACTTTATGCAAAAGACAAAGAAAATTTAATTTTAGTTGACATTAACGAGGAAAAACTTCAAAAAGCGACAGAAGAATTAAAAACTATTAATTCTGAAATTGATATTCTTACCTATGTAGCCGATGTTTCTAATATCGACAGATTAAAAGAAATTGTTAAAGACATCGATGATAAAAATTTATTTGTTTCTCGTTTAATTAATTCAGCCGGATTTGGTGATCGAGAAGATTTTTTAAAGATGAATATCGATAAGCAAATCAAAATGACAGAAGTTAATTGCAACGCTTTATTATATTTGTGTCACGCTTTTGGAACTAAAATGGCTATGGCAAGAAACGGCCATATCATTAATGTTTCATCAATTGCTGGTTTTATCCCTGGACCTTACATGTGTACATATCATGCAACAAAAGGATATGTATATCTTTTAAGTGAATCAATTGCTTATGAGCTTAAAAAGTTCGATGTAAAAGTTTTAACTTTATGTCCTGGGCCATTTAATTCAAACTTTGTTAAAGAAGCACACAATGACTTTACTTTTAAAAAGATAAAACCATTAGAATCAAGTGAAGTTGCATTAAAAGCGTATAAAGCTTCTAAAAAAGGCAAAAGAATTCTTATTACTGGTATGAAGAATAAGTTAACTATTTTCATTACTCGTTTAGCACCTAGAAGACTTATTACAATGGTCAGTGCTAAGAATATGAAACCTAATGCCTAAAGTTTTTTTATTCACAATCTTTCTTATATAGTAAAAAAATTTAATAAGAGTAGAATATTTCTCACAGGGGTTAATTTTTCTTTAAAAGTAGTGAGGATTTTATGAAAAAGAAAAATTGGATTTCAAAATCAGTAAGTTTAGTTACTTCAATTCTTTTAATTGTCCTTGGAGTTTTAGCAATTTTTGCAAAAGATTTTTTTTCATCTGCTCTTGGATTAATTAGTGGAATCTTTTTAATCGCGATTGGTGTTTTAAGTATTGTATACGCAGTAGCCATTAAAAAGATGATCCTTGGTAGCGGATGGTTAATAGTCCAGGGCATTCTTGCTATTGTTTTAGGTATTGCTTTAGCAACTATTCAAGACGCTTCAATTACTGCTATCTCTATGATTTTAGCTACATGGTTAGTAATAAGAGGTGTAGCTAAAATGTGGGATTCAACAACATTGAGAAGATTTAGAGTTTCAACGCGGTGCTTAACTCTTACTCTTGGGGCTCTTTATTTTATTCTTGGTATTCTTCTTTATATCTTTAACTCGTTTACTAACGACTTAATAATTGTTTTAATTGGTGTTTTCTTTATAGTAAGCGGTTGTTTAAACATCGTTGAACTCTTTGACATTTCTAAAAGAGAAAAACGTGAAGAAAGAATTATTAATTCGCTTAACAAATCTATCGATAATGATGTTGACCACATTGATATCGATTTTACAAAAGATAAGAAAGATTAAACTAAGTGCATTTTTAAAAAGCAGTAGTAATTCCAATACTCGCCAACTTAGAATTCTTTTCGCCTTATAAAATTGCAGTTTTTAATAAAGGTTTATTACTTATCTTGATTAAATCTTTGACTTCAAACTTTCTAAGCGTTAACGAAGTCAGAATTAATGCTAGAAAAGTTTAGATTTAAGCTTAGACAAGTTAAGAAACCTTTTGGAAACTATTAAGTGTAAAAAAAGAAGGTGTTTGGTCCACTGATAGTTTCCAAAAAGTTTCTTCTACTAATACAAAATAAGTAATTTCTAAAATAATTTAAAAAATCTAATGTTACTGGTAAAAAATTACTTCAAAGAATAAAACTAATTTTCTCTTCTTGATAATTAATACAAGTTCTGCAGGGATTTTGTTGGGAAAAAATATATATTTTGTATTGTTTTTTTGAAATTATATTTTCTAGTTCAAAATTATTCAAAACAAAACAAAAAAATCATAAAAGTTGATTAACTTTTTAAAAACAATACTTTTTCTAGATTAATTATTATAAAGATAATAGAATAGTGCTTGCTATGAAAATTGATAAGGCAAGGATTTATTCATATATTTATTTTTTCTTGATAGCTCTATTTATAGGTTTATCAACTTTATATATCCAAGGAATGGTATCTAGCATTGGTAGTTTTCCTCCTTTTAATAAAGGATTTGAAAACATTGAACTACCTTTAATTATTACTTCGCCAATTCTTCTAACGATACTATTTGGATTAATCATGTTTTATGCTTATAAAACAAAACTTTTTAAGTTTAACGCTAGAAACATAATTATAATCGCTGGATTCCTTGTAATGTTTCTTTACATGGCGCTTATTATCTTTTTAAAAGATGCAACGCATGCCTATAACATTGCTTATCAAGGAGTGAATGATTTACCTAGTTTAAAAGAAAAGCTATATTCTTTATTTAGTTTTTATTTAAATTTACTTGCGATATTTACACTCTTAAAATTTCTTAAACCTGTTAAAGGATATAAAGAAGTAACTATTGTTGTTTTGTCTGTTTTTATATTAATAGCAGTTGCTGCAATTATTTATTCTTTAATTTTTGAAATTGATAAATATGCTAATTTTGATTTAGTTGATGATTTATATGATAAACCTTATAGCAATCTTATAATGTCTTTCTTCTATATCGGGAATAGCTTTGGACATACTGTATATAACGCAATTCTTTCAATTGTTGTAATGGGATTTTTATTTAGAAAAGATTATATTCATTTATTTACTTTAATCTTCTTCCCATTTGTTTTTTACAGCAATTGTAGAGCTTCGATTCTTTCGACTATTTTCCTTTTATTTTTAACTTTACTTGTTTGTTTTGTTAGAAGTTATAAGAAAAATATGGTGAAGTTTTATATTTTAGGCGCAATCTTCTTCTTAATATTAGGACTTTTAATAATTGATATTGGTTATTATCCTCTTGTTACTTATACTCTTGAAGATGGATCAACAACTTTAAAAGCAATGCTTGATGATATGATTGTTTCTTTTGAAGAAGATAGACTTGGAATTATTTATGATGTTATAAAAATTGATCCACTTGATAGATTCTTAGGTTTTGGCTTTGGTCCTAACTATATTGTTAGTAGAACTTATGGCTATTATTATTATGTTCATAATGCAATTTATGAAGTTTTAATGATTGGAGGCGTTCCTTTCTTCTTATTCATTGGTTTAATCTTTGCTGTTATGTTTTATCGCTTTTTCTTATATCGCTTTAAAACAAGAGATTCATTATATTTATCTTTATTTATAATTTTATTAATCACTGAAACTATATATGGTTTATTTGAAAGTCACGTAACCTTAATATTTGATTATCAGGGAATGGTTTTATCTATTTTAATTATCGGTCTTCCTAAACTTTTCTTTGAAGCTGACATAAATGGTAAAAACGAAAATTATATTAGAATGTAAGCATAAATTTTTCAAAAAACTTGCAAAACTTAAACATTTTTTTTGAAATAATTCTCTTATCTAGTTCATTTTAAGGCTTTAGAAAACCTTACTTTTTATTTAGATTATGAAAACGCTTTCCAAAAGTAGATAATACTCTTTAATTGTTTTACAATTAAAGCGATGGAAAAAAGAAGTACAAGTTTGAGGGGGCTTATATATCTTGTTCTTGTTGCTATAGCTATTATAGCTTCTTTTGTTTACGGTTCACTAATGGAATCAAACATTGGTTCTTTTGATGAATATGGGCCAAGAATGCCTCTTTTACCATTATATGCAATAATCTTAATTCCAATTTTAATCACTTTATATTTTGTCTTTTTAAACATTGCTTCTTTAAAACTTAAGTTTACAAGATGGAAATGGGAAAACACAGTTTTTATACTCTTAATCATCTTTTTTACGATTTACATGCTCGTTCTTTGTTTAACAAGCGATGTAAGCGATTCGATTAATCCTAATTTTCCTTTAAAAGATGAACTACCTACATTAAACGAAAGAATTTGGGGATTTTTCTCTTTTTATTTAGGACTCCTTAATATTTATGCATTTTTATTTTTAATTAAACCAGTCGATGGTTATAAAACTTTTGTAACTTTAATCTTACTTGCTTTAATCATGTATGCAGTTGCTGCAATCATTTATTCCTTAATTGTTGAATGGGATAAATATGTAAACTTTAAAGGTTTTGAAGATATTTACGATAAACCTTATGAGAATTATATTTTTTCATTTTTTGCGATTGGAAATATATTTGGACATACTTTATTTGCGGCGATTATTGCTTTAATCGCGCTTTCAATGTTTTATAGAAAATATTGGATTTTATTCTTTATTTTATTTTTTCTTCCATTTGTTGTTTATTCAAACTGCAGAGTTGCTTTAATAGGGTGCGCGATTTTAATTTTAGGAATTGTTATTTATCTTTATATTAGAAGTTATAAATATTGTAGATGGCTATTTTATGTTTTAACTGTAATCCTTGTTTCAGCTGCAATTCTTCTAGTTGTTGATTTATTTATTTATAACTTTATTTATATTGAGTTTGGAAATGGCAAACACTTATCAATAAAAGAACTTTTTGATTCTGTTGTTAACTCTTTTAAAAACGATCGTTTAAACATTATTGAAAAAGTTCCTGTATCAACAAGCGATATCTTATTAGGAGTTGGCTATGGAATTCAATTTTTCCTTCCACGCACATATGGCCATCATTATTATTTTCATAACGTTGTTTATGAGGTTTTGATGGCAGGTGGTGTTCCTTATTTAATTTTCTTATTAGTTATATTAATTTATATTTTTGTTAAAGCAATTATCTTCGCTAAAAGAAATCGTAATTATCATCCTTTAGGATTTTTCTTAATTGTTTTTGGAGCTTCAGTCTTCTATGGATTATTTGAATCACACGTTCCTTTATTTAACAATTATATAGGTATTGTTATGGGTTTTTTCCTTGTGCTCCTTCCAAATCTTTTTATGAATGAAAAGTGGAAAACTAACTTTGCAACAAAAGAAAGTGGCATTATTAAAAATGGCGGAAGTATTGTTTTTGATGTTTACTATTTATTTGATGAATCAAAAGCAACTGAGTTTAAAGAAATGGCCAACCTAAATGACAACATTATTAATATTTTAAAAAAGTTTTGCAGGGATTTTTCGTTAGATGCCACATGGAAAATAGATTTATGTTTAAATAAAAAAGGAGATTATTTTCAAAATGATTATTCAATAAATAACGTAAATGTTTCTTTTGATTATGAAAATAAGATATTAAAAATAAGTCTCTAGAGTGATAATTTTTAAAAGTTTATTAAACTATTACATAAATCTTTAAGATTTATGTATCAAAAAACAACTTTAAAAACTCTTATAGAAATTATAAATATTCGTGTTAAAGGAGAAAAAAAGATGAGTGAACTTAAAAATAAAGATTTAGCAGAAAACAATTCATCGCCAAAAACAATCGATCAAAATCAAGATTTATATGATGATGATATGTATCTCGACGATGTTTACTCTTTAAGAAGAAGATTACAAAATATCGAAAAAATTGTTGTTGTTTTGCTCGCCCTAATTTCTTTCCCAATATCACTTGGTATCCTTTATGGTTTAAATTATTCGAGCCAACTTTTAACATACCCTGGTTACATTTATTTTATTGTTGAATGGTTGGTTTCTTTCCTTTTAATTATCTTTTTGGAATTTGCTACTAAGAATGTTTCAATCTTAAAAGGATTACTTCAAACATTTTTTGTAAGTTCTTTCTTTTCTTTCTTCATAAGTTTAGCAACTTCCTTTATTTGGGAAACAGCAGCATCAATTGAAGGTGCAGATTGGCTTAAACTTAGTTTAGGAGCTGCGGCTTTCTATGTTATCATTTTAACTATTTGTAGAATTGTCTTTGCTATTTTAGATAAGCATCATATGAAAATTACTTTAATTGTTGGACCAAAAGATGATGCAGAAAACTTAGCAAGAAAATTATTAAGCGAAAAAAATTCATACTTTAAAATAAGATATATTTTCTACGAAATTGATGGAAAAATCAGCGATAAAATCTTTACGAAATTTAAAAACGTTAATGAGATAATTCTTTTAAACACTTTAACCCAGAAGAATAAACAAAGATTAATGTATTTCTTTACATCAAGCTTGAATAAAGACCTTTATCTTTGCTCAAATTATTTTGATATCATTATTACTTCTTTAAACAGTAGAAATATTGGTGACATGTTGGCTTTTGAGCAAAGACCCTTAAGAATCAATCTTGTTGAAGGTATCGTTAAAAGAATTATGGATATTGTAATTTCTAGCATATTTTTAATTTTAACATTACCTGTTTGGCTTATCGTACCTCTTGCAATTAAACTTTATGATAGAGGGCCAGTTTTCTACTCTCAAGTGAGACTTACAAAAGACATGAAGGAATTTAAAATTTATAAGTTTAGATCGATGAAAGTTGATGCTGAAAAATATGGTGGAGCACAACTTGCAAAGGCTCATGACGATAGAATTACTCCAATTGGAAAATTTATAAGAGCAACAAGACTTGATGAAATACCTCAAATCATTAATATCTTAAAAGGGGATATGAGTTTTGTCGGTCCTAGACCTGAAAGACCAGAATTTGTCAAAGAATTCTTAAAAGAAAATGAAATCTACAGATATAGATATAACGTAAAGGCTGGTTTAACCGGTTTACAACAAGTTAAGTGTACATATCATACAGATTTTAATGATAAGTTAAGATATGATTTAAACTACATTTCTGAATACTCTATTGGCTTAGATTTTTATATTATTTTAATGACTATTAAAACTGTTTTATCAAAAGGAATGGCAGAAGGTGTTACTATTGATAACGTTAATTTCCATGAATTTTTGAAAGCTTATGATCATGAATTTAATCAACATGACGATTATATCCGTGTTCTTAACCATAAGAGACATTTCGATGACGAAACTGGAATTATTATTCCTTTAAAGAGGAGAAAATAACTTTCATGAAAGGTAATATGAGACTTTGCTGTTTAATGTCGATTTATAAAAAAGATAATGTTGAATGGGTTGAAGAAGCGATTAAAAGTGTTGTTAATCAAACAAAAATCCCTGATGAATTTTTAATTGTTGGCGATGGGCCATTAAATAATGATTTGCAAAATCTTATAAACTCATATTCTGAAAAATTCCCATTTATTAGATTCATTACCTATCCCGAAAATAAAGGTTTATGGTTCGCGTTAAAGTACGGAGTTGAAAAAACTGAATGCGAATTAATTGCCAGGATGGACTCCGACGATATTTGCGACAACAGAAGATTCGAATTAGAGTTTGATGAATTTCAAAAAAATCCTTCTTTAACAATGGTTGGATCAAACACTGTTGAGTTTGAAAACTCTATAGATAATGTTATTTCAACTAGAAAAATGCCTCTTAGTGACGAGGAAATAAAAAAATATTTAGAAACACGCAACCCTTTTATTCATTCTTCAGTAATGTTTACAAAAGGAAGCTGCTTAAAAGCTGGAAATTATCAAAATAGTTATCTTTGCGAGGACTATGATCTTTGGGCTAGAATGTTTTTGTCAAATGCTGTTTTCAAAAATATTGACCAAAACTTAGTTTATATGAGAGTCGACAAGAATTTTTATAAAAGAAGAGGTGGCTTGAAATATGTTAAAGCTATTCTAAAATTAAAGAAATTCTTATATAAAAATAAGATTAGTTCTTTCAAAAGTTATTTTATATCAAGTTTAGCAACTCTTGTAATTGGGCTTTGTCCAAACTTTATTAGAGAATTCTTTTATAAAAGGTTTTTGAGATCATGAAAAAGATTTTAATGATACTAACAACTTTAAAGAAAAGCGATGGCGTAGCTAGTTTTTGCATGAACTATTATTCTCATATAAATCATGATAAGTTTAAAGTTGATTTTGTTGTCCATAATGATGAAGTATATGATGACTACAGGAATTTAATTGAACAATCAAATGATAAAATTTTTGTTTTTCCAACTTTATCACCTTTAAATTTTAAAGATATCAAATCACAATTTTTAAAAATTTTAAATGATGGAAATTACGATGTCTGTCATTGTAATTTATCAAATATGGCATTTATTTATTTAAAACTTGCTAAAGAAAAAGGTGTTAAAGAAAGAATTATTCATTCGCATGCAACAAAATTTTCTGACTCTAAATTAAAGTCCATCAGAAACTATCTTCTATGGAAAATTGGTAAAAAATATGCAAATAAGAATCTTGCTTGTTCTAATCTAGCCGGAAAATTTCTTTTTAAAAAGGGTAAATTCACGGTAGTAAATAACTGCATTTCTTTTGATAGATTTAAATATGATTTCGAAAAAAGAAAAACGTTTAGAAATGAGTTCGGCATTAATGATAACGACATTGTTTTTGCTTGTATTGGAAGAATTTCAAAGCAAAAAAATCAATTATTTATAGTAAAAAACCTTGCAAAACTCTTACCAAATTCTAAATTTTACTTTGCTGGTTCGAATGCTTCTGATAAATATTATGAAAAATTTAAAATAGATCTTCCAAGTAATTGCATTTATTTAGGAAGTCTTGATAAAGTGGACAATTTGTTGAATGGTTCGGATGTTTTACTTATGCCTTCTAAATTTGAAGGACTCCCAGTAACGGCCATTGAAGCGCAAGCAACAGGTCTTACCTGTTTTCTATCTGATAAAATTACAAAAGAAGTTAATCTAGGCCTGTGTTCTTTTTTAAAGTTAAATGCAAAAACTTGGAAAGAAAAAATAACTTTAGGCAAACTTCCTGATAGAGTTAGTGGCTATTTTGAGGAGTATGACATTGGAAAACAAGTTAAAAAACTTGAATCAATCTATAACGAGGAATTTTAAATGAAAAAAATTATCTTAAAAATTTATACATTACTACAAAAAATCTTTTTTAAGATACGTTTTGGCAAAAAAATTTTAATCGGAAAAAATTGTAAGTTTGGCAAAAATAATTATTTTAAAATAAGAAAAAATACAAATGTTGGAATAGGAAACAATTTTCTTTCAAGGAATAATGTTACTATAAATACAGAAAAAGGCGGTTCAATCGTTATAGGAAAAAATGTTTTTATTAATTCAAATTCTATGGTTGTTGCACTTGGGGATAATATTTTAATTGGAGACAATGTCCTAATTGGAGATAACGTTACTATAATTAATCATAACCACTTAAAAATTGATAACGAAAGTTTTGATTATAAAGCAATTACGATTGGTAGTAATGTATGGATCGGATCTCACTCTGTAATTTTAGAAGGTGTTCATATTGGCGATAATGTCAAAATTGCAGCTGGTTCTATTATTACAAAAGATGTTCCAGATAACACAACCGTAATTCAAAAAAAGGAGAATACATACATTGAAAGAAAATAAAGTTGCCATTTTAATTTGCTTTCACAAGAATTTTCATCAATTGTTTAGATTTATAAAATGCTTTGATGTTTCTCTTTTTGATATATTCGTTCATATTGATAGAAAAACAACAAGGGAAGATCCTTATTATGAAAAAGTTAAAAATTTACCAAATGTAAGTATTTTAAATGAAGAAAACTCCTTTGATGTAAACTGGGGCAAATTCTCACTAGTTGAAGCACAGCTTAGCCTTTTAAAAGAGGCTTCTAAGAATGAGTATCTTTATTACCTATTTTGTTCAGGACAAGATTTTTTGGTAAGAAAATCAAAAAGCTTATATGCATATCTAAAAGATAATAGAGAATTTTGTTTAAATGATTTAGTCACATCTGATGTTTCTAGATTTGAAAGAAGAAACAAATATAGAATTTTTGAATTCTGTTATAAAAGAGATTTTTTATCAAAAATTTTAAAAAAGATTTATTTTTCAAAGTTAAATTTATTTAAGTTTTTGTTTATTAGAAGCGATTACAAAAAAATAATAAAAAATGTGAAATTTTATTATGGAAGTAACTGGATTGGTATTAATTATGGAATGGCTAAAGAAGTGTTTGATTTTATTAATTCCATTAGGGGATTTCCTGATTTTATGAAGAAAAGTCTTATTCCTGATGAATCATTTTTCCAAACAATTCTTATCAATAAAGGATTTAAATTTAAAGAGGGCGTGTTTTATATTGATTGGTCTGAAGGCAAATCTTCCCCTAAAATTTTGAATGAATCAGACTATTTTGATATTATTAAGTCTAACAAATTTTTAGCGAGAAAATTTGACGAAAAAATTTGTGATAGTATTATTCAAAAGTTTGAAGAAGAGGTAGGAAGTTAATTTGGTTATTACTAAGAACAAAGTATTATTTTTAGCATTAATATGTTTAACCATATTAGGTTTTTTTGTAACTGTTCCTATTCAATTTCTTTCGGTTGGTATTTTTTTATCCTTAATAATATATATTGTATTTGTATTTCAAAAGATTGATGTTTGCTTTTCTTTGATGATGCTATTTCTACCGTTGCAGGGACTTTTTGACAATAGCGGATTTGTTTATTTTTATAATATTTTAATTTTTCTTTTTGCTTTAAAACTCTTCTATCATTCAGGGATGAGATTATATCCGCCACTTTTGGTAATTATATTTTTATATATTTATAATGCTGCTTTACTCTTTATTAACTTTACTGATTTATCTTCTTTTTTAGGCGCAACATCATTTTTTGTTAGCATTACATGTTTTCTATATGCTTCAAGGATGAAAGAAAAACTAAGCTTTTTAAACAAGCGCAATTTAATAATGTATTTTATTGGTTGTCTTTTAAGTGGATTTTTTAGTTACTTTAATCTATTTAGAGAATTTGGTTTTAGTTTAGATATTAGACTTGTGAGTTTAGCAAGAGACGCAAATTATTTTGCTACATATTGCTTATGTGGCTTCTTTTTAAGCACTTTTTATATTGTTAAAATTGCAAGAACAAACAGTGAAAAGTGGCTATTTAGAATGATGAAATACGCTTTTTTAATTCTTGGGTTATTAACGACGTCTAAGATGTTTTTACTTTTGCTAGTAGTCGGAGTTGCGATATCTATATTATTTAATTTGCGTTTTTACAAAATAAAAACTATAGTTTTGCGGGTTTTTTTGATAATTGGCGCTGTTTTAGTGCTCTATTTTACTGGGATTTTAGAGTTTTTTATTGATAGATATATAGGTAGAATTGATTTTTCAGACATCACAACTGGACGTGTTGAAATCTCTTTAGCTTTTCTTGAAGAACAATTTAAAAGTGTTCCAAGAGTCCTTTTTGGTGTAGGTACAAATTACAATAACGTCTATAATATTCAATACAATTCGGAACATATGTCTTGTCATATGGCTTACTTAGAAATGTTCCTTTCTTTAGGTCTTTTTGGAAGCCTTGTTTTTATGGGTTTAATTTTTAGCATACTTTATCGTTTTTGGAAAAAGTCACCTTTTTATCTTAATCATCTTTCATATGCTTTAGCATTATTTTTACTTTGCGCTTTAGCTCTCCCTATTTTTACCAACGATGCAATGTGGATTTTTGCGTTATATCTTGTGGGAATAATATATAGTGGAAACAAGTTATTATATAACGCTAGAGGAAGAAGAGCATGAATTTAAACTATAAAGTAATGCTTAAAGATGTATTAAAACATCCTTCGGTTGTTAAATATTTCTTTTCCAAGTATTTAAATATTAAAAAGAAAAATAAGTCTCCTGAAGGTTTAGAAGAGAATTTATATGATAAGTTAACTCCTAGATTTTTCTCTGCTTTTAAAAGAATATTTGAAAAATCTTATGCAAAGTCTAAAGAGATAGAGAACCCTAACTTTAAAGAGATTGAGTTAGACTCAAAAGGGACAATTTTTGTTTTTTGGTATCAAGGATTTGATAACTTACCAGAAATTTATGACATATGTTTAAAATCTCTTAAAAAGCAAAATTCAGACAAAAAAATAATATATCTCGACAAAACTAACTACTTAAATTACGTTAATATAAGTAAAAATATAATTGATAAATTGGATAAGGGCAAAATTTCAATAACTCATTTTTCTGATATTTTGCGTTTTAATATCCTTGCTAAATATAAAAAAACTATATGGTGTGATGCAACGTTATTTTTTATCAAAAGTATCCCTGATTCTTATTTTGATTTGGATTACATTAATATTTCTAAACAACAAGATTTTGACAAGAATGAATATAATATTTATCCAAATTTTGATTATGGAAACGTTTATTTCATAGGTGGAGAAAATAAAAGTGTCTTTAGATTCCTTTCGTATTTCTGGGAATTTTATTTAGAGTCTTTTGGACAAGTTTACGATTATTTTTCTTCAGCTATGGCTATTGAATATTTTAAAAGAAATAATCCTGAATTTAGCAAAATCGTTGCAAATCGACCATTAAATAATGAAAAATCTGAATCTTTACTCCCTCTTATAAACGAAATTGCTTCAAAAGAAAAAGCTAGTTGTTTTCTCTCAGAAACTACATTTTTCTATAAATTAAATTGGCACCCAAAATATATTGAAAAGGATAATAATGCCCTAACTTTTTTTGGCGAGATTAAGAAAGAATATGGAAAAAACTAAGTCGTTTAAAGTAAACGTTATCTTTAACACTATCTATCAAATATTGGCCTTGTTAACCCCCTTAATTACAACGCCATATATTTCTAGAATCTTCAATAGCGATTTAATTGGAAGATATTCTTTTTTATATTCAATTGTTACTTATTTTACTTTAGTAGCGGCTTTTGGCTTTAATGATTTTGGAACCAAAATCATCTCTGAAAATCGTGATAATTATGGTGCAAGATCTAAGATTTTTTCAAATATTTATATAAGTAAAATGATTTTATCAATCGTTGTTTTGATAATTTATGGTTTTACTTTTTTTACTTTTTTAGGCGATCCCTTATCTTTGACTCTCCTTCTAACAATGGCGCTTTATATAGTTACAATTGCTATTGACCCAATATTTTATTTTCAAGGAACTGAGAATTTTGTAAGTATTTGTATTAGAAATATTATAGTGAGAGTTCTTACCTTAGTTCTTATTTTTATTTTTGTTAGAACAAGCGACGATCTTTATGTTTATAGTTTAATACTTTCAGCTGGTAATTTTCTTTCTGTTTTCATTATGCTTTTCTCTTTAAGAAAAAAGGTTTCGTTAGTCAAACCATCTTTAAGTGAGATGAAAAGTTTAACCATTAAGTCTGCGCCTTATTTTATTCCTTTAGTAACGAATACTTTATCAATGTATGGATATCAGACTTTGCTTGGATTTTTTGGCAATGATACTTATAGTGGGCTTTATGCGCAAACAACTAAATTTACTTCCATATTAATTGGCTTAATAAGTTCGATAAGTGTAATTGTTCTTTCAAGAATGTCTTACCTAAACAAGACAAAGCAAGAAGAAGAATATAATAGAAAACTTGGCCAAATTTCAAGATTATATTGGCTAATAAGTTTACCTTGTTTTGCCGGGCTTCTATTTATTAACCATGATTTAGTTCCATGGTTTTTTGGAGATGACTATATCGATGTAGTTCCTTTGGTTTATATTATGGCAGGCTGCGTATTATTCTCTTCGCTAAATACGTTAATAACAAATCTCTATTTTAGACCAAATGATAGGATTAAAACTCACACAATTATCGTTCTTGTTAGTACAGTGATTGGCGTTACTTTGGCTGTAGTTTTAATTTATTTCTTCAATGCAATTGGCTGCGCGATAGCTACAATTTTTACAGATGTTCTAAGAACAATACTATTTGTTATCTATTCTAAAAAGGAGTTTAATTGGAAACTTTTCTTGAAGGAAATTAAGATACCAATTTTAAGTACTATTGTTATGTCAGTTGGTTTAGGCGCTTTCCTCTTTTTAAATTATTATTTCTTCAATTTATCGACAACTTTTGTGATTATCATTATAGTAATGATTGGCGTTATCTTTTATGGTTTGGCCTTACTTATTTTTAAAGAACCATTTACAATTGGTGTTGTTAAAGGAATTTTGAGGAAATTAAAAAGATGATAAGCGTTATTGTCCCTGCTTATAATGTAGAAATGTATATTGAGAGTTGCTTAAACTCTATTTTGAACCAAAAATTTTCAGATTTTGAAGTCATTATTGTTGATGATGGTTCAACTGATAATACTTTTAATGTTTGCCAAAAATTTAAAGATGAACGAATTAAAATATTTCATACGGAAAATCATGGGTTAAGTGAAGCAAGAAACTACGGTATTGAAAAATCATCTGGTGATTATCTTACTTTTATTGATAGTGACGACTATATTTCGGAATTTTATTTGTCTGATTTAATGAACTCGATTGAAAAATTTAATTCAGATATTTCTATGTGTGATTATGTTTCTACTCCAGGTGATGATTGTGTATTTGTTAGAAGCGATGAAGAAAAAGTGATGTCTTCAATGAAATGCTTAAGCGAAATTCTTTATCAAAAGAAATTTATTAACTCGGCTTGGGGTAAACTTTATAAAAGAAACCTTTTTGGAAATGTTAGATTTCCAAAAGACAGACTTTTTGAAGATTTGCACGCCATATGTCCTCTTTTTATTAACGCAAATTCTGTTTCTTACACTGGGAATAAAGATTATGCTTATAGAAAAAGAGAAGGAAGCATCATGCTATCTTCTAAAAGAAGAGAAAGAGCAGATGAATATCTATTTATTAACGATGTGCTATTATCTTTTTTAAAATACAAGACTCTTAAAAAAGCAATCTATTCTAGGACTTTTACAAATTCAATCGACTATATATATTTAAATTATAGATATCGTGATGAACTTGCTTTTAAAGAATTTAAAAAAGCTAGAAATTATGCTTCTAAGGTTATCTTTTCTAAAGCTGCTTTTAGTTTAAAAATTTATGCGCTAATTTGTATATGTGTACCAACAAAATTAGCTCTTCAAATGATTGATAAAATCAAAAAGAAAAAATGATATTTAGTACTTGAATTGATTTAAAAAGATTGCAAAATTCATATTAAATTGAGAATTACTAAAAACAACAAGGAGATTTTAAAAGTAGATTAATGAACTATCTAGTTACAGGCGCAGCAGGATTTATTGGAACTAACTTTGTATTATCGTTTTTAAAAAACGAATTACACGAAGATGATTTTTTAATTGCGCTTGATAAAGTTAGTGAAGTCTCTAATAATGTAGTTCCTTCTATTAAAGATAATAGACTTCTATTTTTAAAAATAAATTTACTTGATAAAGATGATTTAGAAGAAGTATTTAAAAAATATAAAATAGGTTGTGTCATTAATTTTGCGGCGGAAACTCATGTTGATCGTTCAATTTTAAATCCAGAATATTTTTTCTTAAATAATGTTATTGGAACTGCTAATTTACTTGAACTTTCTTATAAATATAAAGTTAAAAGATTTCATCAAGTTTCAACTGATGAAGTGTATGGTGATACCTCAATTAATTCTTTAAAAAGATTTAAAGAAACTTCCACTTTAAAACCTAATAATCCATATAGCGCATCAAAAGCAAGCGCGGATTTAATTGTGCTTTCTTTTTGTAAAACTTATAAGATGAACGTTACGATATCACGTTCTTCAAATAATTTTGGCGAATATCAATATAAAGAAAAAATAATTCCTCTTGTTGTCTCTAAAGCTTTGAAAGGTGAAAAGATTCCTCTTTATGGAAATGGAAAAAACATTAGAGACTGGATAAACGTAAAAGATCATAATGATGCAATTGAATATATTTTAAAACACGGCAAAAAAGGAAATATTTATAATATTTCAACTCATAATGAACATTCAAATATTGAACTTGTAACCTATATTCTTAAAAAACTTAATAAAAGTTTAGATTTAATTTTTTATTCTAAGGATAGATTAGGACACGATAAGCGCTATGCGCTTGATACTAAAAAACTTGAAAATTTAGGTTTTAAATTTAAAAATGAGCATTCATTTTTTGAAGATTTAGATGAATGTATTGAAAAACTAAAGGAAGATTTTCTTAAATAATTCATAAATCTAAAAATATTTTTTCTTTTTTCTTAATTAGTGGCTTTGTATTTAGTAGAGGCACATTTTTAAGAAAGGAGAAAATTATTAAAGTTTATTATAAAAATAAAAGTGTAAAAACACTTTGCGAGAATTATTCAAAAGCACTTAAAAAATTAGGGAAGAAGTTAAGTGACGAGTTAAGAAAAATATTAATTGCTTTAGAAAGCGCGCCCCGCCTTATAGATTTTTATAATTTGCCTCAATATAAATCTTTGCATAAGATTAAATATCTATATCATGGAGCCTATTCTGTAACTTTTAATAAGAAAACTCAGTTTCGTTTACTTTTTCATCCATTAGATAATGAAGGAGAAGTTTATTTAAATATCGTAAGTGAGGACGATATGTTTTCTTCTTGCAAAACAGTAGAAATATTAGAGGTTAACAATAAACATTATGGATAAAAATGTAGTTAATGCTTTTTCGCCTAAAGTTTATATTTTTGATGCGTTAAATTCTTTAAATAAATCTCTTGATGAATTTATAAAAGAAATCAACGATAAAGAAGTCATTTTATATTTAAAAGATAAAATAAAAATGAATGAAAAAGTGAGTAAGGCGCTAGAAAATTACTTTAATGTTTCGAGTGATTTTTGGTTAAATTTAGAAAAAAGGTATGAAGATGATTTAAAACTGATAAAAGAAAATAAACTTAAAGAAAAAGAAGAAAAAATCTTAAGTTTAATTCCTCGTTCGTTTTTAAATGAAAGTATATTGCTAGATAAAAAACTTTTAACAAAAGAAGAAATTATAAAAACTCTTAAGGAAAAATTAAAACTTAATTCTCTTATTGAATTACTAAGATTTAATAAATACGTCTTTAATAAAACGCATTTTAATAAGAAGGAAGGAGCTAAAGAAAAAGTTTTAAAAAATATCTGGATAACACTTGCTATTGAGTTATCTAAAGAGATAGAAGTAAAGGAATTTAACGAAAAAGTCTTTAAAACCTCACTAAAATTTCTAAAATCACTATCTTTATATACTTTTAAAGATGTTAGAAAGACTTTAGAAAGCACCTTAAATGAATGTGGAATAAAGCTAGTTATACTTCCTTATTTAAACGGCTCAAACTTAAGGGGATTTACAAGATTTAATAAAGAAGAAAATAATTATCTTGTTGCAATTAATGACTGTGGAAAAGATTTAGATAAATTCTGGTTCACTCTATTTCATGAGTTAGGTCATATTTATTATAAAGATAATGAACATTTAAAAATGAGTTTAGAAGATAATAGTCTCGATGAAGATGAAATAAAAGCAAACGAGTTTGCTGAAAATTCTTTAATTGATAAAGAACATTATCTTGAATTTATTCTTAATAATAATTTTTCAATAAGAGCAATAAAGGATTTTGCACTTAAAGAAGAAATTGATGTTTCTCTTGTTATAGGTAGACTTCAAAAAGATAAGTTTATTCCTTGGAGCTATTATAATAAATATAAGAAAAAATATTTAATTCTTTAAATTTCATAACTTTTTACATCAAATTTATGCTTTTATACATCAATATTTAATAACTTGATGTCTTTTAATGGTGTAAAATAACCTTGATGAGCATTAATTTCGATGATTTAAAAGTTTATTTAGAAAATTTAGATAATTTTAAGTTGCCTCTTTTTGAAGAAATTCCAGATGGAATTAAAATGGAAGGCGTTATTGAATACCTTTCATCTCTTTTAAGTGAGTTTAATAATCAAAATGACCCTAATATTACAAATTACATGATTAATAATTATGTAAAAGCAAAAGTTATTAGTGCTCCAGTTGAAAAAACTTATACTAGAGAACAAATTGCTTATCTTATTTTTATATCTTTTGTAAAAAGCGTAGCCCCTTTAAGAAATATGGCTTCTCTTATTTCAATTGATATAGATTACATGAGAAAAACTAGTGAACTTTATGCTTTCTATAAAGATGTAGAAGAAAGAACTTTAAAAGAAGTTATAAGAAAGTCAAAAGAAATATTAGAGAAAAAAAGAGAGAACGAAGAAGAAAACAACGAATTTTTAAAATACGCTGATACAGCTTTTAGATTTTATATTGATGCAAGCGTTAAAAAAGCTATTGCTGATTCAATAATGAAAGAAATAAATGAGTCTATATTACCTTCAAAAACTTTGAAAGAAGAAAAGAAGGAAAAAATATATGAGAAAAAGATCCTTGATGAGGAAGCTAAAGTCTTAAGTAAGAGGTGAAGGAGGAATTTATGAAAGTTTTAGTTACAGGTGGATTAGGATTTATTGGAAGTCATACTGTCGTGACTCTTATTGAAAATGGGTACGATGTTGTAATTGTTGATAACCTTTATAATTCAAAGTTAGAAGTATTAGATCGTATTAAAATGATTACTGGAGTTCTTCCTAAATTCTATAAACTTGATTGTGCATGTGTTAAAGACATGGATGAACTTTTTGCTAAAGAACATCCAGATTCCATCATTAATTTTGCTGGATATAAAGCAGTTGGTGAAAGCGTTAAAAAACCATTAATGTATTATGAAAACAATTTAAATATCTGCTTTGCTTTATTTAGAGCAATGGAAAAATATGATGTTAGAAACTTTGTTTTCTCTTCTAGCGCTACAGTTTATGGCTTGCCAGATCGAGTCCCTTTAACAGAAGAAGCTCCTGTTAAGAGCGCAACTTCTCCATATGGAGAAACAAAAGTAATGATTGAAAGAATCTTAGAAGATATGGCTTTTGTTCATAAAGATTGGAACATTGCTATTTTAAGATACTTTAATCCAATTGGTGCTCATAAATCTGGCTTACTTGGTGAAGATCCTAATGGCATTCCAAACAATTTGCTTCCTTATATCAATAAAGTTGCAGTTGGTGTCTTAGATAAATTAAAAGTTTATGGAAATGATTATGAAACAGTTGATGGAACTGGCGTTAGAGATTATATCCATGTTGTTGATTTAGCAAAAGGTCACTTACTTGCTTTAAGAAAATTAAAATCTAATCCAGGACTTGTTATTTATAATCTTGGAACAGGAAAAGGTACATCAGTTTTAGAAATTGTTCAAGCTTATGAAAGAGCAACTGGCGTAAAAATTCCTTATGAAATTGCTCCTCGTAGAGATGGAGATGTTCCAATTAATTTTGCAGCTACTGATAAAGCTGAAAAAGAACTTGGCTTTAAATGCGAATATACTGTTGAAGATGCTTGTTTAGATGGCTATAATTTCCAAAAAGCTGAAATGGAAAGAAATGCCACAAAAGAAAACAAAAAGCCTGCAAAAACCTTATAATTTTAAATAGTTAAGATTTATAATGGGCAGATTTTCTTATAGAAATCTGCCCGTTTTATTTACTAAGAAAGTAAAATTAAAGCTCAAGATTATTTTCATTTAACAAGAATTCTTTAAGTCCGAGTATCAAATAACCTTTTTCGGTTCTTCTTGGTTTAATGTTATTTCCTACAATTATTATTTTTTTAAAGGAGTCATTTAACTTATCAAAAGCTTTAGTTTCTCGAATCCATTTTTCTTCACTAGGAAGAACAAAGGAAGATTGTATGTAATATTTTCTTATGCTCTCGATTCGCACATGACGTCGATAAAAGAATCTCTTTTTATGGCTTTTAAACTTTTGACAAAATTTCTCACTTCAGATTTTGGTGCATTTGCACCTTTTTCTGAAGTGGATAGTATATTTACTTAAGCGAAAGTTCAGTTATTTTAACTAGTATCTAAGCGTGCTATTCATTATGAAATAGCAGTTGTAGAAACTTTTAAACTAAAGCAATCTTAAAGAAAGGTATTTATGTTGTTTTAACTATACTTATGTTTTTTATTCCTGATATAACTTATTATTAATACTCCAATATCCTGTTTTTCTAGATCCATTCCTTTCTAAAATACCATTTGTCATTAAATCTTTTAGATGCCTATAAATCGTTGGTTCGGATTTGTTTAGTATCTTTTTAAGTTCTGGAATTGTAACGTTTTTATCTTTTATTATCTCGGATAGAATCTTGCTATCAAAAGATTTTATCTTATCATTTATCTTATCATTATCTGGCTTTATCTTATCAAAATTGGATGAGAAATTACGTTCAAAGACGAAAGTAAAACCAAATTCATCGTTTTTATAATAATACTTAACATTATTTTTATTGCACAGGGTAAAAGTTCTTTCAAATCCAGTACCAAAAGAATCAATATAGCCACATTTATATAGAATGTCGGATATTAAAATGTTTCGAATTTTGCTTCCTATCTCGCCTCTAGCAAATTTTATTGGATCAATATCTTTATAAATAGAACCTGGATTATAAATTTTCACAGAGGATCTAAATATAACAAATTGAATCGAATCACTTTTAACTGCGTATTTACAATGAGCAAAACTATTGTTTACGATTTCTCTTATAGCTTTAATTGGAATCTCAGGAGTATCAATTCTTTCAATACCTAAAATCTCAGATTTAAAAGTAATGTGGTTTTGGATATAGGATGTAGCTTCTTCTATGCATTCAAAAATGTTTCCTCTAAATTGTTTAATTTGTCCAAATTCACTTCTTGTATCGGTTGGATAATTTGCTTCTTTTATAAGAAGTGGCTTACCTTTACCAAATAAATAATATCCAGCATTATTTATCTTTCCATCGCTAGTAAGTAGTTTTAGTTTTGTTAAAGCTTTTCCAATATCTTCATAGATATAATTGAGCCTTCCTTTTTCGTTAGCGAGTCTTATGATTTTAATTAATAATTCTTCGTCGATATCATCAAATGTATAATCAGTAGGCTTTTCTTCCCAATTTAAATAATTATCTTCTTTTTGTTCAAAAAAGTGTTGAAGTTGACTATTTGTCATAGGAATATCGCCATCATCAACTCTAGTGTAATATCTACCATAAGCTGAATATGGAGTATCGTTTCCTTCTACAAAAATTCTAATTACATCCGCGTCATCGATTTTAACGACATCAATATCTAATCTTGTTGGTAGTGGTTTTAAATTTGTTCTTATTTCGTTAGAAACATCAGAAAGTGTTTTTTTAGAAATTTCAAATTTATGAACTTTATTGTCTGGTCTGATTCCAAAATATAATTCACCTTGATTGCTTTTATTAAGCATTGAAGATAGTGAAATTACACTTTCTTTAAGCTCTAAAAGTGACTTTTTATATTCTAAAACAACACTTTCTTCTTTCATTGGTTTGCTCCATTCAAATAATTTATCTTATCGTTTTTCAATTTTATCTTATCATTTATCTTTTCATTTTTATAAATTTATATTATGAGATGATATCAAGAAAGGAGTCTTTTTTAACTAAAAAATCTTTCCGTCCATGGTTTTTGCTTTATAAAAATATGATGTTGGTTCTTTCTTTATTTGCCACATTTCACGGGGTGACAAGCGAGAAAAACCTAAGTTTTTTCAGATCCTTAAATTCTCAAGGAAATGTTGGAGTTTCAAAATCATTTAAGTTTTAAAAACGTCTTTTACAACTATGCAATTTTATAGAAGTAAGAGACGTAAATATTAAAGTGGCTGCTCCAGCTGGACTCGAACCAGCAAGAACCATGTTTCAGAGACATGTGACTTTACCATTTGTCTATGGAGCAAGCATAGATATTCTAATATAAAAGAAGAAAGATAGTTAATGAAATTGGAAAAGAAGAAGGATGATTTTTGGGGTGTTTTGATTAAATTACTATCTATTTATTACTAATTTCTTTAAAAAACATAGTGAGATATTTATTGACACTCTTTAAAACCTACTTGAAAATAATGTTATGAATTATTTTTACTTAATTATTAAGTAAAGGGAGGGAGTTATATCAAATGGTAAAAGCGGCAAAAGTATTTTTAATTCTTGGTATGGTAGGTAGTGCAATTGGTGCATTAGCTATGCTCATCATGGGCATAATTACAGCAATAGCTGTAGATCTAATGGGTGGTATTTTGCTTATCATATACACTTTTATTCTTCTTGTTCCTTTTGTAATTGATTACGTTGGTTACAAAAAAATAAATAATGCAACAAGAGCAAAAGAGTTAACAACAATTGGCATTCTTACATTAATTTTTGGTGGAATTATTCCAGGTATTTTAATTCTTTTAATTAAAGATGAAGATTTAGGTGTTTCAACTTATGTTAAAAAAGAAACAAAACCTACTGCAGATAGTCTTGAAAAAGAATTAAAAGATTTAAATACATTAAAAGATAATGGCGTAATTACTCAAGAAGAATACGAAAGTGCTCGTAAAAAAATCATCGATAAGAACTTATAGTATTTAGGGGAAGGTATTAAATATGAAAACGGCAGCTAAAGTTTTTATTATTATTGGAATTGTTACTGGCTTTTGGCTCATTGTTCCTTTAATTGTTGGCATTATTGCTTTAAAGAAATTAGAAAGTGCTAGTTCACATAGTGAACTTGTAGGAATTGGCGTTGTTACTTTAATTTTCTGTTCATTACTTGGAGGCTTATTTATGCTTCTTGTAAAAGATGAAGATTTAAATAATATAGTACCAGAAGTCAAAATAAGTGAAAGTAAAGACGACGATTCAATCGTCGATAAAATTCAAAAACTTAGCGAACTTAAAAAAGATGGAACGATAAGTGATGCTGAGTTTGAAGAATTAAAGAAAAGCGTAATTGAGAAATAGTGGACTAGTAATAGTCCATTTTTTCTTTAAATATGTTTTTAGTTCTTCTTCATGTTCTTAAGCTCCGCTTTTTAAAGTGTCTTCTATAAATTCAGGAGTAATATCTTCTTTCTTGAAACTATTATTTAGAGAATAACAACGAATATATTCGTTATATTTATATTCTTTATTGAGTTTTTCATAGAGCGCTTTTGTATCTTTTTTATTGAGTGCTTTAAATCCATTTAAAGCATATTTTTCAAGCAGTGTTTTTATGAATTCCTTGTTCATTGAATGCATTAAGTAGTGATTATAACGCGCTAAGAAAAACTTAAGAGGTTCATCTCTTTTAAAGTTTTTCTTAAGATATGTTTTACTTGCAGCAATTGTATCTGCAACATATTCAAGAGAATATTTATATGGAATCTTTTTAAGAATGAAGTCTCCTTTAAATTCACTTATCCAATATTCAAAGTGGTGTTTATTGTGATTTGTGTGATGAGTAAATACATCAGAATATAATCCATTATCTTTTCTTTCATTTAATATTGGAGAAAAGTTTCCTTCATAGTATTTAGCGCTTTTAGAAAATTCTAAGTGAGTAAATTTAGAAAGATCATGAACGATTCCTCTTAGAGGAATCCCAAGTTTACATGTATTAGCAAAAACAAGATAACGATGATTGAAAACTACTTTTAAATGTTTAAAGAAATTCTTCATAAAAAGATTTTAAAACAAAATTAGAAGAAGTAGTTATATAAAGATGAAATATGATTTTATAACCAAGTTATTAATAGTTTACGTATTTGTGTCATAGCTTAAAAATAGCGATAAATATGGAATTAAAAAGGAAATCAACACGTGTTGATTTTAATTTTAAGCCTTTTTTGTTGCTAAATTTTTGCAATAAAAATATATTTCAAAAATAAATATGGAAAACCTTTTAAAACTAAGATATTTTTGTAAGTGATAACATTCTTAAAATATTTAGAAAATATTTAGGCTAAAAATTCTCTTGTCGAAGACTTCGTTTTTTTAGATATCATTTAAGAAAGAAAAAGGAAGGATTTATAAAATATGATGAAAAGAAAATTTTTAGCTGTATTTTTACCTATAATCGGAACTGTCGCTGTTGTCGGCAGTGGTTTTAGTGCTTGGTATTTCGGAACTTCGACATCAGGAGCTGCTAAACCTTTTAGCGATGAGATTAATGTTGATATCACTCAAGTTGTTAACAATGAGGGCAAGACTAAGTTAACTATTGATACTAATGCCGAAAAGGATGAGATGTTCCATGGACAAGATTTATATTTAGATCAAGGCGGGTCGGATGTTAACGGTCTAAATTATGAAGATTCAGGTATTCTTTTTAGTAACAAAGCTATCACTGGACAAGCATCTGATTATACAGCGGCTAATGACCTCTTTTTTGAGTTTACAGTTTCTTTAGAAGAAGATGTGCTAAATGGTCTTACTTTAGAGAGGTTATACGATGCAGGGATGGAATTAAAAATTGCTTTTAAAATTACTCTTCCAGAGAATTTAGCACAATATATAAAATTCCAAGACAATGTTTCACTCGAAGGAAGTGTAGATGCTAAACAAGATTTAACTCTTACTAATGGTAAAGTTGAATGGACAGTACCTGATCCAGCAGGAACAGCAGGAAGCACAAATCCAACGACTTCTGGCACTTGGAAATGGACATTTAGATTAGACTGCTCTACAACTGGTACAGAAAATGCGTATAAGAATGCTTTGTTTACGTGGGTTGACACCAAAAAACCTACAAACATGGAAACTTTCACAGCAATGGATACAGCTTTAACAACAGTTTCTCCAATTACTTTTGGCGTTACCGCTACTATTGCTTAGTTTTTAACTCACAAATCCCCTTTACTAAACGTATGGGCTCTATGCCTTTTCAGGCCCATACGTTTAGCCATAATTAGGTATTTTAAATGACTGGACAAGAATTATTAGGAAACGTTGCTTTTTATGTATCTTTGATAGTCGTTATTGCAATGGCAATAACTTTTTCTATACTTTTTGGAATTTACGGATACTACAAAATTAAACATATTAAGTATGGACATGAAGACATTCAATTAGAAAAATCACTTCGTAATAGATATAAAGAGATTATACGTAAAAACGAAGACAAGAATTTAAAGATGTCCGATGTTGAACATAGTAGAATGGCAAATAAACCAGACTATGTTTTAGTCCAAAATGATCCACATGTTAAAACATTTACTTTAGTTGGCGAAAAAGAAGTAGAAGAAAAGCTTGAACCAACAACAGTAGTAGAAGCAATCCTTGAAGAAAAGAAAAAATCAAAGAAATGGAGAGTTGTCTCTAATATTTTCTTTGCCATTTTTTATATTCTTTTGTTGATTTTATTAGGAGTTTCTATTGCATTTAACGTAACTAATCGTCAGTTATATATTGGGAACCAAGGACTTGTTACTATTAGAACAGGTTCAATGGAAACTGCTAATGAAAACAATGACTACCTTTTTGAAGAGGGTTTAGATAAGCCAGAAGACCGTATTGTTCAATATTCTCTTATTAGTGTCACAAAAGTAACCTCTCCTGAAGATATGGAGCTTTACAAGATTTATGGATATAGAACTGAAGACAATATTCTTGTTTTCCATAGACTTATTCGTATATATACAAGTCCAGAGTCTGGCATTACATATTACACATTTAGAGGTGATGCTAATGAAGAATCACTAAGTTTTGAACTTCTTTTAGAATTTGATGATATTGAATGTATGTATAGTGGCTTCCAAAATTATGGACTTGGTGTTGCAATTACTTACCTTCAATCAAATATTGGTCTTATTGCAATACTTTCAGCATTTATCTTCTTAATTACATATCAAACTACAGAATATTATATTGAAAAAGCTTACGATGCTAGAACTCAGTTTATAGCAAAAGAAATAGATGCAGGGAAGATTATATCTAGCTTGCCTCCAAATCTAACTAAGAAACAAGTGAAGAAAATGGGAGAGAAAATATGATGTCTTCTCTTTCACGCAAACTTCTTGGTTTTATTATTGCGCCTTTAGGCGCTTGTTCCATAATTGGAACAGGATTTGCTTCTTGGCTTTTTGGTGGACTAGAAGATACAGAAACTGCTGGCCCTTTTGAACATGAAGTAAACGTTACGACAGAGGTTAAAAACGGTACATTTGAAATTGTTCAAGCCCCAACTCTTTTACTCTTTTCTGAAGGAACGCTAGGAGCAAGCAATCTTTTTGATGGAATTACTTTTTATTCAGAAAAAGAAGTTACTTTACCTGGCAGCGACACGCCTGTAACTACAACCGAAAGTGATTCTACATTCACTTTTAGATATATTTATGATGATCCAATTTTAGTTGATGAAGAAGCGATAGGAATGAAGCTTAATATTGGTATTAATTTTGAGCTTATTACAAAAAATCCTAATCAAGACAACTTAATGGAAAATTTCTTAGAAATTTCTAGTGGAATTAAAGATGAAGAGAATGGATATCGTAGAGAAGATACAACAGAAAATGGTGAGTATTACTTCTTTATAACTGATAATCCTGAATACGCTTTAACTACACTCCATTTTAATGTAGAAACAAAAGATTACACTGTTGACTTAGAAAACAATCAAACAAAGAAAACTAAATGTCTTGAGTGTAGTGTTGCACTTAACCAATTTTTAAGATATGAAAACGCTGATGTTAAACCACTTGACGCTACAAATTACGCAAAATTAAATAATGCTATTAGAAATGGACAATGGGGTTTTAATATTAAACTTATATCCTACTTTACTATTTTAGAAGAAGGAGGTAATCAAAGTGTTTAAAAAGTTTACACATATTTTTGGTTTACTTAGTCTTCTTTTAGTTGCTAGTGTTGCAACTGGTCTTTCTATTTGGCATTTCGGAGGAAATACCAAACAAGAAGAAACTATTGAAACAGGACAAAGTGAAGAAGATAGTCACGTTTATCCTGATAACATATTAGAAAACTATGAGTTTGGTAATAAAAAGAATTTAAACCAAAAATACACATATATTTTCTTTCCTTCAACACTTTATAATGAGTTTTATAACGATAGCCAATCTGATTCAGACATTAAAGCGACACCTGAAAAAATATTTGGTTATAACGAAGTTGTTTTAGATGATTTTGGCAACCCTGTAACCGATGAAAATGGGGTTAGGTATAATATAGTTGATGGTTCTGGACTTGATGGTTATAGTAATTATTATGATTATTTAAAAGAATATTTAAATGGTCAATCATATTCCTATCTTAAAAATGTTGCTGATGGAAGTGGAAGTCTGTTTACTAGTGATTATCCTGCTCATGGTGGCGTATTGTTTGATTATTGGGAAACTAGTGGGTACTATTATTACAACAGATTAGTAATTAATGATCAATACGCATTTAATCATAGAAATTTTTACCAATTTTTAATGACCTATGATCAAGCAGCTCAAAACAAAAATACTAACTATTGGTCTCGGGATCATAATAGTGGGCTTGGTTACTATCATCATTACAATTACAAACTTAATCAATATTCTTATGGTGTGAACCGTAATAATGAAATACTTTCTCCTTATTATCTTCCTAATGATGCTGAATACCCATCTAGTTCTTTCAATGGTACTACTATTCAATACAATTTCGGTTTGGACTTGACGTATGATTATATGAATCGTCGAAGTGAAGTTGGAGTTTATATTAGTCGTCTTCAGACAAACGGGGCTTTGAGCACCGAAGACAACGAAAATGAAGAATGGGCAAGGAAACGTAATTTTGATGAGCAGCTTCAAGAAAGAAGACAATATCGTAATGACCGTTTTGGTTTTTGGGTTGATTTTTATGATTGGAGTGAAACAACAAATAACCCAAATCAAGGGTTAAGAGACCAATATAATCCTTATTCAGGCAGTCGATATCTTCCTATTTCAATTACGGTTAATGGTAATTTAACTCCCGATGTAATGGCTCAAATTTTACCAGAAGTGTCTGCTTCTATGTTTGATGATTATAACTACGCTGATTTTACAACTGGTGCTTGGATATATAATAGTGGCAACAATAAAGATGCTAATATGAATGCAGTAAATTATTTCAATTCTAAAGACACTAGTAATATTTTTGATATTATGCAAAATCCAGCTCAATATGCTGATGAAGATGGGGTTATTCGACTATATCCACTTTTTAATAACTCTAAAGGAATGTCTACTAAAAATTTGGGTAATGATAGAGACGCTTTAAAAGTAACTTTTGATTATAAAGATGAAACAAGCACTGAAGCAAAAATCATCACGCATAAAAAGATGACTTATTCCTCTGAATGGGCAAATGTTAGTGAATATGGACTTGATGTTCGTTATGCAGTTTTGACGAATGTTGATTTAAAGAAAGAATTTTATGACCAAATATCTATAATTGGGCAAATTTCTTATGGTGGAACCAGCCCATGGCAAGGCTCTCATCCGTGGAATACTCAATTCTCGATATCTGGTAGTCAGATTGATAGTTTCATAGAAAGCTTTGGAGAAGGTTTATATACATTCTATTTGGTTATTGGAAATAGTGCTAAATCTGTGGGGCAAGGTAATGTTCGCTCTTTAGCTGGTATTGAGAATTATTTAACTGGGAATAGTTATCGAAATTCATTTCCGAATTTGTTTCAAAAAAATCTATTGACACGGGATGAACTAACAGGCACTAATGACCCTTATTACCGTGACTTTAATATCACTCCTAAGGACGCCCAACAAGCACAATCTGAACCTCGTAGACCTATTGCGTTATTTGCTGAAAAAGTTACTAATTTAAGACTTGTTAGCGATATTCCTATTATTGAAAACGAAAATGGCACACCATCTGCAAACCAAGATTGGAATGCTATTGACCAAAATGTTCAACAAGGTTTATTAGATGCACATAACTTTATCATAGCTGATGATGTTACGACTTATGACAAGGATAATGACGGGAATGTTGTTGGTCAAGGTGAAAAAGTTACAAACCCTTATGTCTATTTTATTCAAAATGCTGATTTTAGATATGTAAATAACCTTTATTTTCAAATACGTTTTTCTAATCAATATATTGCCGATTCCTTAAGAGTCGTTACTGATTTTGAGGATTATTCAGAAGATCCAATTCTTGTTCAAGGCGTTAAAGAAGGAACAATAAATACTGGAGCGCCACATCAATTTGTTGATTTTCAAGTAACTAAAGATACGAGACTTGAATTGGAGTCCCAAAATTCAATAGGTGAATTTTTTATTCAAAATATTGAAAATGTCAAAGGAAGCGATGGCAAAACTAGAAGCGGATTTAAATTAAAAGATTACTATGCTAGAGGAATTTACGATATTATTCTTGTTTCTAACGGATCCGTGACTTTAGATAACGACAAAACCCAAAGAGTTTATAATATGTACATTAATCGTCATACAAACAGTTTTATTAAGCTATTTGATGACGACCCAGGTACTTTTGAATATAACGATGGTAATGTAAAAGGAACTTTTGTCTCGCATAAACAAAAAGGTGAAAGTTTAGTGAATGGTGAGCCAACTGATGGCTCTGCTTATGCTAGTGCTAGTACAAATTTGATTTGGAATGGTCAAACTTATCTTGGAGAAACTTTAACAACAGCATCCGTTGGCACTACTGGTTCGTTTATTGATGCACTCAATAGTTATGGTTTAGACCCATCAAAAACTTACAAAATAGTCGACGCTGTCACTCACGACCCTGTGGCTTATTATAAAAATGGTGTTGTTTATAACGCTCATGGAAATACAAGTGGGAATAATACTTTAGACCTCTTCATGGTCCTTAAAAACTACGTTTTATATATTGAAGAGCTCAAAACAACAAGTGCTTAGTTTAAAACGATTAATATTATTTCAAAACAAAAATCATTCCCATTCTGGGAATGATTTTTTACTAAAAACAATCTATTTAAATGTATAAATAGTTGATATACCTAGAAGTCTTAATCCTGGATCTCCAATTATGAAGTGCTCTGCGTTAACAATAATTCCATTCTTATCTATAGTAAAGTTATAAGAAGAATCTTTTTCGTCTTTTAAAATATAGACATCATTTTTTTCTGAGTAGTAATAAAGTGTCTTTTTATCATATTGACTAATGATGTTTTCTTTAACTTTTGAATCATATGAGAAGTAGTTAACAAAATAATTATCAAATTTGTCTTTTAAATATGATTCAACTTCACTTTCTGAGAAAGTGATAGTTTCGTTGTTTGTTTCTTTTACTTTATATTCATCACCAGAATTTTCTAAAGAAGTGATTTCAATAATGTTTTCTTCTTCGCTAGTAAAGGTAGTTTCCTTATAGTAATAGACGTCATTTATATTAGAATATTCAATTTCTAGAGTTAAAGAAGAATCTCCAGTTTGGGATTCTGTATAATCAAAACTTAAAGTTTTAAGAGAATTAAAGAAGTTTTCTTTAGTTAAGAAATTATCTTTATTTATATCTTCTTCATTTATTTCTTTAATGTCGCCATCTTGTCTATTTAGAATTATTGGAAGAGCAATAGCTAACGCTAAAACAACTACAAAAGAAATAGAAAGTACTAATGTAGGAATGAGTTTATTTTTCTTAGAAGTATTAGTTTTTTCATTACTTTCAGATTTAATAACTTCAATTGGTTTATTATCAATTGTTATTATGTTTTGATTTTCCTTATTTTCTTTATTTTCTGAAGAATCTAGATGTTCTGCAAGGTTTTTGTCAGAAACAGGAGAAGTATCTTCTACCTCAACGCTAGTTTTATCTTCTAATTTCTCTTCAATTTTGTCTTCATCTATTTGCTTGATCTCTTCTTTTTCTTGAGGTGCTTTATCTTTTTCTTCGTTTTCTAAAGAATTAGTTTCTTCTTTGGAATCTAAATTTTCAGGGGTTTCCTCTTTTTCTTTAGGATGAAGAACAGTATCAATGACATCTAATTTTTTGTTTTCGTTATTTTCTTTTTCCTTTTTATTTTCTTCTTTTTCTGGATCAAGAATTTCCGGGTTATCGATAACTTCTTTTTTGCTTTCTTCATCGTTTTTAACTTCTTTGAGTTCTTGCTCCTTTAAAGAGACAAGAGAGTTATCTGTAACTACTTGTAAGCTTTTATTACTTTCTTCTTTATCGTTTTTAACTTCAGTCAAATTTAAAGAAGAATTATCTTTTTCCTCGTTTAAAACAGGTAGAGCGATAATATTAGACGTCTCATCCGTTTTAATAGTATCTTTCTTTTTATTAGTGGTTTCTTTTGGTTTGTTAATCTTCTTAGTAGTTGTAGCTTCTTTAGACCTTGTAGTCTTTTTCTTAGAAGTAGATTTTTTCTTTGCGCTTGTTGTGGAAGTTTTCTTTTTTGACATAGTTGAAGTGCTTTTCTTCTTAGAACTTGTCTTTTTTGTTGAACTCTTCTTTGTGGTTCCTTTCTTTTTCTCAGTCTCTTCTTTTGCCTCAACTAATTCTTTTCCATCAACAAAAACGCTATGAGATTTATCATCGCCATAATCTTCTTCAATAATGATTGTAGTGCGTCTTTTCTTTGGCATAAACTTTATGAGTTAATTATAGCCTATTTATCGAATTTTAGCCAAAAATCGTTCGCTTTAAATTGTATTATAAATTTTTTAAATTTATAATTTTACTATATGGATTACCAAACAATTGTTAACTGGATAGATATAGCGCTAGTTTTAGCACTTATTTTCTTTTGTTGTTTTCTTTGGTATTATTTTTTATTTTTTGCATCCGCTAGTAAAAGACCAAAGCTTTTACCAAAAGCTTTAAAATATGCTAGATTTGCAGTTTTAATTCCTGCAAGAAACGAATCTAAAGTTATTAAAAATATCTTAACAGCTTTAAGTAAACAAAATTATCCTCGTGATTATTTTGAAGTTTTTGTTATTGTTGAAAGCGAAGATGATCCAACAGTAGAAATTACAAAAAGCTTTGGATTTAAAGTTGTAGTCAGAAAGAATTTAGAAAATAGAAGAACAAAAGGTTTTGCTCTTGATGATGCTTATCAAGAAATTAAAAGAAGTGAAGAGGACTTTGATGCTTTTATGATTTTTGATGCCGATAACGTTATGGCTCAAAATTATCTTTCTTTAATGAATGATGTTTATCAAGCGGGCTATCAAGTCGGAGTTGGCTATCGTAGTTTTACAAACGCTACTAAAAACTGGGTTTGTGGATGTAGTGCAACTCTTTTTTCATTCATGAATCAATTTACTTCAAAGGGAAGAAGTTTCTTTTTTGAAAAAGCAACTTTAACTGGAACTGGATATTTCATTGTTAAAGAGATTGTTGACAATGAAGGCGGATGGATATGGAATGGGATGACGGAAGACGTCCAGCTTACAACATATTGCTACTATCATAACGTAAGAATGCATTATTATCCTTTTGCTAAATATTTTGATGAACAACCAGATAAATTTAGAACACTTAATAAACAACATGTTCGTTGGTTGTGGGGATTTTTTGCTTCTAGAAAAGCATTTAAGAAAAATACCAATGTATATCCTATTAAAAGCAAAGCTAAAAGAACTTTAGCTTTAATTGAATATAATTCATCAATTTATCCTTTTATTATTTATACCGTTATTACTTTTTTATGTAGCCTTGCTTCTTTTGGTTTATTTATTGCAAGTTGTTTTGAAGCTCCTGAATATTCAGGATGGTTACTAGCTCACGCAATTTTCCAATTCTCAATTTTATATCTAATCTTTATATTTATTAGCGCGTTTACAATTGCAATAGATAACAAAAATCTTAAATTCTCTGCTTCACAATGTATTACTATTTGTTTAACCTATATGGTATTTTTCTCAAGTTTTCTCCTAGCACTATTTGATGGCTTGTTCCATAAAAAGAAAAGAACTGATTGGTCTACTATAGAACATAAAGGTGATATTATTGATCACGACGCATTGGAGAGTGAAAATGGCAAAAGAAAGTAAAGGTCATATATTCTACTATAAAGATGAATTAAATGATGACTTTGAAAAAACTAAGACTTTAAAAAGAATAGAATTACCAAAAGACTATAAATATATTCATACAAATATATTTTTTAGAGCATTTTCTTTTTGGCTTTATTGGTTTGTTGCTTTACCAGTTTTAGGCTTAATTACTCTATTTGGCGGAATAAGCGTAAAAGGAAAAAACAAAATTAAAAAACTTAAAAAAGAAGGGGGGTTTGGCGCATATTTTTATATGAATCACACATCTTTTTGGGATATGATAGTGATTCAAGTTCGTGTTGCTGGATTTAAAAGATGTAATATTATTGGCTACACTGATACACTTACTCTTCCTCGATTTGTTCGTTTTTTAGCTATTGCTTTAGGATTTGTACCTTTACCAAGTTCTTTAAAAGATTTTAGAAAATTTGAAGAGTGCTTAAAGCACACAAAAGATAAAAAAAGATTTATGATTATATTTCCTGAAGCTCATATTTGGCCTTATTACACGAAGATTAGACCATTTATTGCAACTTCCTTTAAATATCCTGCAAAGCTCGAAGCTCCAGCTGTGCCTTTAGTAACCTGTTACACCAAAAGAAAAATTTCTAAAAAACCAAAAATTACAATTAGAGTAGGCGATCCTGTCTATCCTAAAAAAGAATTAAGTTTAAATGAAAACAAAGATTATATGAGAAATGAGTGTTATAAAACTATGTGTGATATAGCAAGTAAACACTCAACATACTCATATTATGTATATAAGAAGGTAGAAGATGATGAAGTTAAAACCAATTAGAAAAAGACAAGCAAAGTATGTTATCTCAAGAAACTTTTATTCTCATTTAGCTTTTTATATTCTTTTTTCTTTGTTTATATTAGCTGTTCTAATTTTTTCTATTACTAGTGTTTCATATCTTGCAGGTGTACCAACAAGTTCTTTTCCATTAGATGCTTGCGATAAAGCAAGTGAAGATTTTAACTATTTTTATTGTTTAATAATTGATGCAAAAGATTCACCATTTTTTAATTCAATTTTCTATTTCTTACTTGTTCTTATAATTGTTGCAATCTTAGCTTTAATTATTTTAAATGTTATCTTTATTGTTAATAGATTCTACTTTGTGCGACTTGTAAAAGAAAAAAGCTTCGGAGCAGTTATATATAAAATAGAAAATAATAAGATTTTTTATCTTTTACTTAAGATGGGCTATGGACATACTTCTTTATGTAAAGGACATCAAGAAGAAGGAGAAAGTGATGAAGAAACTGCTATAAGAGAAATTAAAGAAGAAACAAGTTTAGATGTTAAACTTGATACTTCCTTTAAAATCAAAATTACTTATAGTCCAAGTGAACTTTCTTTAAAAGATGTTTATTTTTATCTAGCTACACCAATTGATACAAGTGTTGTTCCAAAAGATGAACACGATAATGAAGTTGACTCATTAGAGTGGTGCGACTTTGATGAAGCAATGTATAAAATAACTTACGACTCGGATAGAAACGTACTTTATAAAGCACATAAACATATTCTTAAAAATTTTTCTGAGAAGAAATAAAAAGAAGTAATTAGCCTTTTAGGGAGTTTATTTTTATGAGTTAATAAAGTAAAAACTTTGCAAATTATTTTTTTGACGAAATTTAATAGGCGAACTTGGTTATTTAGGAGTGTAGAAAGTAGATCTTCCAGCGCCATGTTTTTTCCTAAAAAAATTCTTTTCTCCTAATTTGTATATTATTCTAGGAGAAAAGAATACTCACCATTTAAGAGTAAAATTTTAAGATTTATAGATTTTTCATTTAATTAATATTGTTATTTTTGTTTTTGCGGTACTCAATAGGAGTTAGCCCATACTCCTTTTTAAATACATTTTGAAAATAACTTTGAGAAGAAAAATTTAGGATGATACTAATATCCAAAACAGAATTTGAAGAGAATTCTAAAAGATTTTTTGCTTCTTCAAGTTTAACTTTGGTAATGTATTTTCCTAAACTTATTCCGGTTTCTTTTTTGAAATTAGTTAAAAAAGAAGTTCGTCCTCTTTGCACACTATTTAAGACATCATCTAAATTAATGTGATTTGTAACATTACTTTTAATGAAGTCTATTGCTCTTAAAGTATCGCGTGAAAAATTGGATTCCTTTTTTACGCTTCTAACTTTTTTAGTGAAATTCATTACAGCAAGCATTCTAAGATTGCTTATAGCTTCAATTGAATTAAGCTTTTCACATTCCTGTGTGTAGAAATCTATTAAATTATAAGCATCTTCAACACCAACCCCGCCTTTAATTAAAGGTCCTTTTCCTAAAACAGCAATTAAACCAATAAAAAGATTTTTTTGTTGTCTTAACTGAGTCTCGGCTAACTTTCCTTCACTAAATTTAACGTTTTTTGCGATATAGTTAAAAAAGTTTTCTAATCCTTCTATATCTCCGTTTTCAATAAATCTAGATAGTCTTTGTTCAAGTTCGTAGGTACCATGAGTTCTATTCTCATAACTTTCTTTAATAAAATTCTGAGCACGTTCTTGATCTAATGCTGGTTCCATCTCTTTAGTTTGAGAAAAAAAGCATCAACTATATTGATGTCTTCGTCGTTTAATAAATAATTTAAAAGAGAAGAAAAATGTAAAAAAGTTATATAGTTTGCAGAAGTTGAATCATAGATTTTGCTCTCTAATGTATCTATTTCAGCGTTTGTTAATGAATAAAAATATTTAATATTAGCAATTGCTTTTTCATCTAAATCTTTAATGATAAAAGGGCCGACGATTATTTTGTTGTTACTCTTTTTATCTATTATTAGGTTATATATTCCAAGTTGGCCTTCTTTTTTTATGAATGTTTTGTTTTCTTCGACTCCCAAAAAATATTTATAGATTTTAGGATAAAATTCATTTGAAGCATAAAGTTTTATTAACTTATCATCCTCACTATAAAGTGCCATCTCAATGTGATTTATAGCATAAAGTTTATCTAATAATTTTGTAAGATGATTGTTCATATGAATAAATTTACAATATTATGAATTGTTTTACAATATTCTACATATATTTTAGTTTAGTCTATATATGGATAAGAAAAATGGTACTAAATTTTAACGAAAATCGGTTTTTAGTTGATGAAAACGGAAACAAAAGAGAAGTTGAAGTTCCCTTTGATTTAATGCTGGGCGAAAAAAGATATGAAAATTCACCAAATAGCTCTGAAGGAAGCTATTTCAAGGGTGGAATTTATCATTATCAAAAATTTTTTGATGTAAATGTAAGCGCTTGCAATGATTATTTTGCTCTTCATTTTTGGGGTGCATATAGAAAAGCAACAGTTTTAATAAACGATGATAAACTTAAAATTAATAAAAATGGATTCAATGATTTTTATGTTGAATTTAAAGCTAAAGAACATAATAAAATTGATGTGATTGTTGATAATTCATTAATTCCTAATTGTAGATGGTACACAGGAAGTGGGATTTATAGAGATGTAGAGTTAATTCATAAAAAGAAAAATGAAATTAAAAGAGTGTTTGTTAAAACTTTAGATTATAAAACAAGAAAACTTGCAATTAATGTCGATTCAAATGCTCCTTATGTTTACGAAATTTACGATGAAACAAATTTAATTTATAAAGGAAGCGAGAAAATTATATCCCTCGATAATTTGAAATTATGGAATTTAAATAGCCCAAAATTATATTCACTTATTGTTAAATCTGAAAATGATGAAGAGCGAGTTAAATTCGGTGTTAGAAAAGTCGAATTAATTCCTTCTAAAGGTTTATTTTTAAATGGTGAAAGAGTTATCTTGAAGGGCGCTTGCATCCATTCAGATAATGGATTTTTAGGAGCAGCTTCTTTTAAAGACATTGAAAGAAAGAAAGTTGAAATGTTAAAAGAAAATGGATTTAATGCCATTCGATGCTCTCATAATCCTTGTTCACATTTATTTTTAGATATCTCTGATGAACTAGGAATGCTAGTAATAGACGAAGCTTTTGATGGCTGGTTTATTCCTAAAAATTATCATGATAACGCTAGAATTTTTGAAGAAGTTTATGAAGACACAATCAAAAATATGGTGTATAAAGATTTAAATCACCCTTCGGTTATTATGTATTCTTTTGGAAATGAATTGACAGAAGTTGCAACAGAAAAAGGCTTAAAAACACTAAAAACCATGCAAAACCTCGTTAAAAATTTAGATGATACACGTTTTACAACCTGTGGTGTTAACCTATTAATTGCTGTTTACTATAAACTTGGAATAGGTGTTTATAAAGATACAAAAACGTATGAAGAAAAACCTCTACCAGACCGTAAAAAAGGTTATAAAGAAAAGAAAAATGGTTCATCTTTCTTTAACGCAATGATGCAAAAACTTGGCGGTTTAATGTTTTTCATGGCTAAATCTAAAATGGCTGGCAAAGTTGCGAATGATGTTTCAAAAATTATCGATGTAGTTGGTTTAAATTATGGAACGCCACGTTATAAGATTGATTCAAAAAAACATCCTGAAAGATTTATGATTGGAAGCGAAACGATGGTCAAACATATTAAAGTTAATTATCTTTCTTCTTTTAAATATCCTAATGTTCTTGGTGATTTTATATGGAGTGGAATCGACTATTTAGGTGAAGCTTGTAGCAATGATTTTAGATATTATTCCTATAAAGGTTTACCTTTATTAGCTGGAGCTGGAGTTATTGATTTTTCATTCAAAAAGAATGCAGAAATGGATTATGTTTCAACAATTTGGAATGAAGAAATTACACCAAAAATCTTTGTTTCACCATTAAATCATTATAATGAAACACCATTTAAAAGTGCTTGGCGTTTTACTGATAAAATTTCTTCTTATAATTTCAAAGGTTATGAAAATAAAAAATGTGAGATTGATGTTTTTAGTTCAGCTTATAAAGTTAAACTTTTAATAAATGATAAAGTAATTGGAATTAAAAAACTTAAAGATTCAAAAGCCATTTTTAAAACAAAATATAAAGAAGGTGGAGTTAAGGCTATTGCGATAGACAAAAATAACAAAGTGCTTTCAACTTCTAAACTTATAACTGGTCAAAAGTTATATCTTAATGTTAGAACTTCTAAAGAGAAACTAAGTGTAAAAAACAAAGATATTGCAATTTTAGAAATTGAATTTGTTGATGAAAATGGTGTTATCTATCCTAATATAGAAACCGATATTCAAATATCAACAAGTAATAATTTAAAACTCATGGCTTTAGGAAGCGCAATCACAGTAACAGATGAATCTTACTTAAATGATCACTTTAAAACTTATCGAGGAAGAGTTGTTGCCTATGTTAAAGCTGTTAATGATAAGGAGAATATTGGAACAATAAGAATTCATAATGATTTAGTCGAAGATAAAGAAATAAAAGCGGAGGTTTTAAGATGAAATTTAGATGCTTTGGGAATAGAACTAGTGAAGAAACACTTTTAGAAAAAGCGAATAGAGAAATTGCTAAAGAAGCCGCTCTTGAAGGCATAGTCTTACTTAAAAATGAAGATCATGTTTTGCCTTTAAAGAATAAAAAGATTGCTCTTTATGGAAATGGAGCAAGAATGACTATTAAAGGCGGAACAGGAAGTGGTGATGTTAATGAAAGATATAGCGTTAACATTTATGATGGTTTAAAAAATAATGGATTTGAAATTTTATCTGATAAATGGCTTGACACTTTTGATAAAGACTATAACGAGAAGAAAAGAAAATTTAATGAAAAAATAGAAGAAGACATCAAAAAATTTAACATTTTTCAAACAATGCAGATGTTTTGTTATATTGGCGAACAACATCTTGAATATCCCGTTGCAACAAAAGTAAACGAAGAAGATTTTGTAGATACTGACACATGTGTTTATGTTTTATCTCGCCAAGCAGGAGAAGGAAAAGACCGTGAACTTAAAAAAGGCGACTATTATTTAACTGATATTGAAAGATATAACATTCATGAATGCTCAAAAAGATATAAAAATTTCGTTTTAGTAATTAATGCTGGAAGCATTATTGATTTATCCTTTATCAAAGAAGAAGATATTAAATCAATTGTATTTTTATCTCTTGCTGGAGAAGAAGGCGGGAATGCATTGGGTGAAATTTTATCTGGAAAAGTAGCTCCAAGTGCAAAGCTTGCTGATACATGGGGTTTAAATTATGAAGATTATCCTTCATTTGATACTTTTTCTTCTTTAAGAAAAGACCCATCTTTTGATGAATATAAAGAAGGTATCTTTGTGGGATATCGTTACTTTAATAAGAAAAATATTAAACCATTATTCCCTTTTGGCTATGGTCTTTCTTATACTGATTTTAATATTGAATTTAAAGGATATGAAGTTAATAAATCTTTGGTAAATATTAATTTTGAGGTTAAAAATATCGGCAAAGAATTTAAGGGAAAAGAAGTTGTTCAAATTTACATTTCTAAACCAGAACACGATATTCCTGTTGAAAAAGTAGCGTTAGGAAGTTTTGTTAAAACACCTTTCTTAAACCCTGGAGAAACCGAACTTATTAGTACAAGTTTTGATTTAAAAGATTTTGCTATTTTCGATGAAGAAAAGAGTGAATATGTTTTAGAAAATGGCACTTTTGCAGTGTTTTTCTCAAATTCAAGCGAAAATTTGAAGCATATTTTAGATTTAGAAGTTAAGGAAAATATAGTCATTAAAAAGGTTAATAAAGTTGGGAACTTTAAAAACGAATTCAAAGATTTAGCTATTAAATCGGATGATATTGATTTAAATAAAGTTGAAAAAGTTTTAATAAACGAAGTCACAGAAGAAACAAAAAATCCTGAAAAAGATTTATCAAAATTTGACCCACTCTTAAAGAAATTAACTAATAAAGAATTAATTAAACTTGTTAGTGGTGGCGGATATGGTGGCAAATACTATAATCGTGTCATGGGGGCAGCTGGAAGAACAACAAGCGACTTACTTAAAAAAGGAATTCCAAATATCTGTTTAAGTGATGGTCCTGCTGGAATTAATGTTATCCAAAAAGTCGGATATACAAAAAGAGGTGGAATTAAATATATCGATGAGTTACCACAAGCTTGGCAATGGGGATGGATCAAAAAATATGGGAAACTATTCATCTCAAATAGTAAGAAAGTAATTAGAGTTTATTCTTATGCAACCGCTTTTCCTTGTGAAACTTTATTGGCTCAAACCTTTAATAAAGAACTCGTTTTTAAAGTTGGTGAAGCGGTTGGGAAAGAAATGTTAAATTTTGGAGTCAGTTTTTGGCTTGCTCCAGGTGTAAACATTCACCGCAATCCACTTTGTGGAAGAAATTTTGAATATTATAGTGAAGACCCAATTTTAACAAGCGAGATTTGTTCTTCTTTAGTTAAAGGTGTTCAAAGTGTAGGTGGGGTTGGCGTAACAATTAAACACTTTTGTTGCAATAACGAAGAAAACTTTAGGACAACAGTAAGTGCAAATGTTAGCGAAAGAAGTTTAAGAGAAATTTACTTTAAGCCATTTGAACTTATTATTAAAAAAACAAATCCAAAAGCCTTAATGACTTCTTATAACAAAGTTAATAACAACTATGTTGTTAATTCTTATGATTTAATTACAAATTATTTAAGAAAAGAAGTTGGATATGAAGGCTTAATTATGTCGGATTGGAATGCAACTCATAATTGTTCACACATAGAAGCTTTAAAAGGAGGGAATAATTTAATAATGCCAGGCGACAAAAAAGTTAGAAAAGATTTAGAATGTGCTTTAAAAGAAGGCAAATTAAATAGAAAAGTACTATTAGAAAATGCTCGTTATGTATTAGATGCAATTTTTAATAGTGAGATAAATAAGGAGTTTTAAGTTATGTCTTTTCCAAAAAATTTTCTTTGGGGCGTATCGACATCGGCCACTCAAATTGAAGGTGCCTATGATGAAGATGGAAAATGCTTAAGTATCTGGGATTGTGTTCCAAAAGGCAAAGTCAAAAACAATGAGGATGCCAAAGTTGCATGTGATCATTACCATCTTTATAAAAAAGATGTCGCTCTTTTAAAAGAACTTGGGGTCAAAGTTTATCGTTTTTCAATCGCAATGTCGCGTATTATGCCTCTTAACGAGGAAGTTAATGAGAAGGGATTAGAATTTTATAGCAAGTTAGTCGATGAACTTCTTGCTAATGGAATTACACCAATGGTTACTTTATACCACTGGGATCTACCTTTTTGGCTTGAAGAGAATGGAGGATGGAGAAGTAAAAGCATAGTTAAATATTTTGAAATCTATACTAGAGCTGTTGTTGAAAAACTATCTGATAGAGTTCAATATTGGTTATCTTTTAATGAGCCAGCTTGTTTTTTATTTAATGGATACGTTCAAGGAGAACATGCTCCCTTTATAAAAAATCCATTATTAATTTCAAAAATTAGTCGTAACTTTTTCTATGCTAATGCAGCTGTTATAAGAACAATAAGAAAATACGCTAAAACCAAACCAGAGGTTGGTTTAAGCTTTAATTGCTCGGCAATGGTGCCTCTTTCTGAAAGTAAAGAAGATATCGAAAAAGCAAGAAAAGTTACCTTTGAAAGCAAAGGTGGAATCCTTGCAAATACTTGGTTTTTAGACCCTGTTTTAAAGAAAAACACTGTAAAAGTCTATGGAATTTATAAAGTTACACAAAAAACATGTGATGAATGTTATGAACCTTTAGACTTTATTGCTCTTAACAACTATTCTCCATTTGCGGATTATACTTCGAAAGAAAAGAAAGAATATGAACGGAGTAATATGCTTGGCTGGGAAAATAATGGCAAGGGATTATATTGGTTAGTTCGTTTTATTTATGAAAGATATAAGTTACCGATTTTTATCAGTGAAAATGGACTTCCTCTTGATGATAAATTAGTTGATAAGAAAGTTCATGATGAAGAAAGAATTCGCTACTTAAAAGATTATCTTTCAAATTTAGAAAGAGCCTGCGATGAAAATATACCTGTTTTTGGTTATTCATATTGGTCATTTATGGATAATTTTGAGTGGGCAGAAGGTTATAAGCCTCGTTTTGGTTTAATTTATGTAAATTTTGAAAATCAAGAAAGAATATTTAAAGATAGCGCATATTTTTATAAGGAAGTTATTGCCACAAACGGCAAAAATATAAAGGAGTAGGAAAATGGAACAAGTAGAAAAGAAAAAAGGCCTACTTGAGCGTTTACTCGGATCAAAAGTTAATACAACGGGTGTTTCGTGGAAAGAAAAATATTTAGGACACCTTATTGGTCCTTTAGGTTTAATCCTTGTTGTAAACACAGTAGCAGCCCTTGTTGAGAAATTTTTTACTCAACAATCAGCAATCCTTTTTCAAAATAATCCTGATGGATTAGCGGGAATTGGAACAACTTACGAAATCATCATGACTGTAACTAAGATTTTAGCAGTTGTCTTTAGTATAGCGGTTGGATTTTTGATTGAAAAAATTCCTTCAAAGTATGGAAGATTTAGGCCAATTTATTTCTTTGTTGGAATTTTAACTTTAATAATTTGTTGCTTGATATTCCTTTTCCCTGGGAATGTTCTTGGTGAATCGTATTGGGCATATTTCTTTACAATGTTTATTATTTATAACGTTATATGTACCCAATATTTCTATCTTTTTAGAGATAACATTGTCTCGCTTTCAACCCATAATAAGGTTGAAAAAACGCAATTAACATTCTTTAGAAAATTATGTTGGACATTAATTAGTGGTATTTTAATTGGTTTACTTGTTAACTCTGTGGTCTTACCATTCTGGCTTGATAAAGATATCAATGGTTATTCAATTTTACTTATTATTCTTTCTGTTATTTCTATCCCATTATTTTTCTTGGAATATTATTACACAAAAGAAAGAATAATTGATGAAGAAACAAAAGAAGAAGAAAAAGATGTTAATAAAGTTCCTTTAAAAGCTCAATTTAAAGCTTTATTAAAAGACAAATATTTCATTATTTTATTTATTCTTACAACAGTTATTACAATTAGTGATAACTTCAAAGGCGGAAACGTTCAATATTATTACATTAAATATTTATTAGGTGGAGCTGAAAATGGAGCAATGTTCTCTGTTTATCAAATTGTAACTGGTGTACCTCTAGGGATTGGGGCCTTTGCAATCTATCCTCTTGCAAAAAAGTTTGGTGTTAAAAACGTTACTTTAGTTGGCTATATTTTATTCTTTATTGGCAGTGTAATGGGTCTAATTGCTCCAGATAATATTGCTATTGCTTATGTTGGTGGATTTATTAGACAAATTGGACAATTACCAAATGCTTATATTTTTGCAACATTAACCTGCTTTGCTTATGATCACGTCGAATTTAAAAACGGATTCAGAGTTGAAGGTTTACTTGCTGCTTTAATTTTCTTTGGAATTACTCAATTATGTGCAGCTCCATTTGCTGGTGGTTATGAATCTTCATTACTTCAAATGGGATTTACTGATATTGAAGGCTACGTTCCTACTGAAGAGATGAAAAATTATATGGGTTTCTGCTTCTATGGTGTTGACTTTATTGTTTCCATTATCTTTATAATTCTTCTTCCATTTGTTACGGTTGAAAAGAAGATCGATTTCATGAATCTTGAACTTACTCGTAGGCAAAAACAAGCAACGCTTGATGCTGGAAAAGTTTGGATTGAACCAAGTGAAAGAGAAAGACTTGAAGATATTGAAGCTAAGAGAACTCTTGAAGAAAATCGTATCAAAGATTTAAAAGCAAAATGTGAAAGAAAAGGGTTAGACTTTGATACTGAAAATCAAAAATATCTTGATAAACAAAAAGAAAAAGAAGCTAAAAAGGAAGCAAAACTTGCAAAAAAGGCTGCAAAAACCAAACAAAAAGAAGAAAAAAAGAAATAAAAAGTTATGAATCCATTATTAAAATTTGACACATACATACCAGATGTTGAAGCTCATGTAATTGATGATGAAGTTTATCTATATGGGTCTCATGATAAAAAAGGTGGTAGAGCATTCTGCTTGGAAGATTATGTTTTTTATCACTCTAATGTAAATGATTTAAAAAACTTCAAAGCTGAAGGAGTTAGTTATTTAAGAAGTGAAGATCCTCATGGAATAGATAAATCTAAACCTGTTTCATACTACGCTCCAGATTGTGTTAAAGGAAATGATGGAAATTATTATCTTTATTACTGCGCGATGGGATCAAATACTAAGCCATTTGGTCCTATCTCGGTGGCAAAAAGTGCTAGCCCATTTGGTCCTTTTAAATATCTTGGTGATTTAAGATATCAAAATGGTCAAGTTGTCCAAAAATTTTTAAATAATGACCCTACCGTCATAAATGATAATGGAAAAATTTATGTTTATTATGGATGGGGTCTTGGAAGAGATTTTTCTAGTAAAGTTTTTGGACCTTTATATAACTTTGTTTTATCTAAAATTACAGGAAGAAGCGTAAAAGAAATCAAAAAGACTAAGCCTTCAATTATGGATTGCGCTTTTGTAGAAATTAATCCTCAAGATATGCTCACAGTAATTGAAGGCCCATTTTCAGTTCTTCCTTCTAAAACTAGTGCAAAAAAAGGTAGCGAATTTTATAATCATCCATTTTATGAAGCACCATCAATTCGCAAATTTAATAATATTTATTATCTTATTTATTCAAGTGGCGTAAATGGAGAGTTGGCTTATGCAACAAGTTCACTTCCAAATAAAGATTTTAAATATCAAGGAGTAATTATTTCTTCAGCAAATATTGGTTATAAAAATAACAAGATTTATGAAGATAATGTTTCAACAATTCATGGATCGGTTGAAAAAATTAAAAATGAGTATTACGTTTTTTATCATAGACTAACTAAACAATCTAATTTTGAAAGATGGTCCTACGCCGAAAAGATTAAGATGGATGAAAATGGTAAATTTATTCAAGCTGAAATGAGTACGAGTGGTATTGGGGATTATCTTGAAAAAGGAAAAGTTGAAGCAGTTAGAGAATGCGCCTTATTTAATGAAAATAGTGGTTATATCAAGCAAGGCAAATTATCTAATTCGCCATATGTTACTTATGATAAAGATGAATATTTTATTACGAATTTAACTTTAAAATCTCACGTTCGTTATCAATATTTTAAAGTTAAAGATTTAATAGAAATTAGTTTGAAAATTAGAGGAATCGGAACAGGAAATTTAATTCTTTTCTTAAATAACAATAAAGTTACAAGTTTAAAACTTTTGGGATCAAAAAAGTGGAAAGAATATAAGTTAGAAATTCCTTCTTTTACAAGTGATGAGTTAAGAATCGAATTTGTTTTCGATGTGGATAAAAACTCAAGATTTGATTTTTTAGAATTTAATTTAAAGTGAGGTTTTATGGAATTAATTTTAAAAAACTTAAATAGTAAAGAAATTAAAATGAGAAATGATAAGTGGCAATTTTGTATTGGAAATTGTCACGCAGCACTTTTATTAAGAAAAGACATGGTTGAACATCTTAAAAAAGTTCATGAGGAAACAGGAATTGAATTTATTCGTTTTCATGGGTTATTTGATGATGATATGCTTGTTATTCAACGTTTATCAGATTATTCATATTTTAAGATGATGCCATTTTCGCGTTCAATTTACGAATATAACTTTTTAAATGTTAAAAAAGTAATTGATAATGTTTTAGAGTGTGGCTTTAAACCTTTTGTTGAACTTTCTTTTATGCCTGAAGCACTCGCAAAAAAGAAAAAATATGGTTTAAGATATAAAAACAATATTTCTGTACCTAAAAGTTACGAAAAATATTATAAGTTCATCCATGACTTTGGTGAATTCCTAGTTGAACACTATGGAAAAGAAGAGATTGAAACTTGGAAATTTGAAGTTTGGAATGAACCAGATTTAGGAATTTTCTTTAATGGTAGTCAAAAAGATTACTTTAAGTTATATAAGAATGCCTATAAAGCTTTAAAAGACGTTGATCATAAATTAGAAGTAGGCGGACCATCAACTAGTAAATGTAAATGGCTTAAAGAGTTTGCAGAATTTGGTGAGAAAAATGGCTGTAAAGCTGATTTTATTACAACTCATCATTATGTTGGTGATGCTTTTGGTAATACTTTTGAATTTAAGGATTCAATGAGCATTATTAAAAAAGCTCATGATGCTAAAAAAGCAGGACTTGATATTGAAACAACTTATGAGAAATTTTTCTATAAAAAAGATAAATATGTAAACTGGCCAAAATCGATGTTTAAAAAGATGGACAAAAAAGCTCATGATGAGATTCCTAACTATCCTCTTTATATTACAGAATGGTCCACAATGGCGGTTTATTGTTCGCCATACCACGATGATAAAGTAGCAGCAACATTTGCTTTAAAATATGCTTTAGAAATGGATGATTCAATAGCCGGCGCCTCATATTGGTGTGCAAGTGATATTTTTGAAGAATCATTTATTCATAATAAGCCTTTTTATGGTGGGTATGGCGTAATAAATAATGTTGGAATTCCTAAACCTGTATTTTACGCGTTTAGACTTTTAAATAATTTATCTCACGAAGAACTTGTTTTAGATAAAAATGAAGAAAATGAGGTTGAGTATCACTTATATAAAAAAGATTCCGGCTATGAACTTTTATTTTTTAACCAAGATTTTGATATCGATAAAAAGTTAAATGAAAAAGTCGATGTAATAATTGAAGGTAATTTTAAAGAAGTTAATTTATATCGAATTGATAAAGATCACGTTAATCCTAAAAAAGAGTGGATTAAGTTAGGGGCTAAAAAACTTTTATTAGATGAAGAAGTTGAAGAAATCATTGAAAAATCTAAACCTAAAAAGGAAAAAGTTAATTTTACAAGTGATGGAAATTCAACAAAACTTAGTTTTGTCGCTGAAGGAAACTCAATTTATTTATATGAATTTTTTAAGTAGAGGTTAGTAGAATGAAAAAATATGATGAAATCAGAAAAATTGAATATGTAGGGCCTAATTCAAAAGAACCATTTGGATTTAAATATTACAACCCGGATGAAGTTATCTTAGGCAAAAAAATGAGAGAACATTTAAAATTTGCCCTCTCCTACTGGCATACTTTAGATTATGTAGGCGTTGATATGTTTGGCGGGCCAACAGAAGATAAGTCCTGGGGCGAGAAAGAGCCGATGAAACTTTATAAAAAAAGAGCAGATATGGCTTTTGATTTGATGGAAAAACTCTCAATAGATTATTATTGTTTTCATGATGTTGATATTGCTCCTAAAGGCAAGAATCTCAAAGAATTTTTAGCCAATTTTAATGAAATGGTTGAGTATTTGCAGACTTTACAAAGAAAGTATAATAAAAAATTGCTTTGGTGTACTGCGAATAATTTTGGAGATAAAGCTTTTATGGCGGGTGCTGCAACCTCACCTAACGCTGATGTTTTTGCTTTAAGTGCTGCCAAAGTTAAAGCTTGTTTAGATGCAAATATTAAGCTTGGCGGATCTGGTTATGTATTTTGGGGTGGAAGAGAAGGATATGACACTTTATTAAACACAAATATGAAACTTGAACTTGATAATCTTGGTTACTTCATGCAAATGGCAAGGGATTATGCTCGTAGTAAAGGCTATAAAGGTGATTTTTATATTGAACCAAAGCCAAAAGAGCCAACCAAACATCAATATGACTTTGATGCTGCAACAACCTGTAATTTTTTAAGAACTTACGGTTTATTAGGTGATTTTAAATTAAATATTGAAGCAAACCATGCTACTTTGGCAGGTCACACTTTTGAACACGAATTGAGAGTTGCACGAGTTAATGGCGCTTTTGGAAGTATTGATGCTAATCAAGGCGACATGCTTTTAGGATGGGATACTGATCAATTCCCAACAAATGTTTATGACACAACCCTTAGTATGTATGAGGTTTTAAAAGAAGGCGGATTTAAAAATGGCGGATTAAATTTTGACGCCAAAACTCGTAGACAATCAAATACTTTAGAAGATATTTTACTTGCTTATATTGCTGGAATGGATGCATTTGCTCTTGGTTTAAGAAAAGCTGTTAAACTTATTGAAGATGGTAGAATTGATGCTTTTAAAGATGAGAGATATAGAAGTTATAAGGAAGGAATTGGTCAAAAAATCATGCAAAAATCCACTAATTTTGATGAATTATCAAAGTATGCTCTTGAGCATGATGAGATTAATGTTGAAAGCGGAAGACAAGAATATCTTGAAAGTGTCTTAAATTCAATATTGTTTGAGAAATAAAAATGTATATTGGTGTAGATTTAGGAACTAGTTCTTTAAAAATCTCTTTAGCGAATGAAAGAGGAGAAATTATTGATTCAGCAAGTGAAGTAATAAAACTTTTTAATCCTCTACCAAATTATTATGAGGAAAATCCAAATGAATGGTTTGAAGCACTATTGAAAGGCTTGAATAAGTTAAAGAGTAAATATGATTTAAAGGATGTTCGAGCAATGTCTTTTTGTGGACAAATGCATGGGCTTGTTATTTTGGATGAGAACGATGAAGTTATAAGAAACGCCATTTTATGGAACGATTCAAGGACTGTTAATGAAGTTGAGTATTTAAATAATGTTATTGGGAAAAACATATTAATTGAAGAAACTTCTAATATTGCATTATGTGGATTTACTCTTCCTAAACTGCTTTGGGTTCAAAAACATGAACCTAATAATTTTTCCCGCATTAAAAAAATAATGCTTCCTAAGGATTATCTTGTTTATAAAATTAGTGGAATCTTTGCAAGTGATGGTACAGATTTGAGTGGAACATTATTTTATGATGTAAAAAAGAATAAATATTCTAAAAAAATGTTAGAGATTGCAGGAATAAATGAAGATGTTTTACCTAAAATCTTTAATTCTTATGATGTTGTTGGGAAGATAAAAAAAGAAATCTCTGATTTAACGGGCTTAAATGAAAACTGCAAAGTAGTTTGTGGAGGAGGAGATCAAGCAGTTGGTGCAACCGGAACTAAAACTTTAAAAAACGGGGATGTGTTTATATCTTTAGGAACTTCTGGAACAGTTTTTGCCTCTTTTGATAAATATACCTGTGATTCAGAAGCTAGAGTCCATACTTTTAGACATACAAATAATAAATTTCATTATTTAGCATGCACTTTATCAGCAGCAAATTCTTTTACTTGGTGGGTAGAAAAAATCTTGAAGAAGAATGATTTTGATTTAGTTTTTAATGAAATGAATGTTAAAAATATAAGTAATCTGATATTTTTACCTTATTTATGTGGAGAAAGAAGTCCAATAAATAATCCTGAAGCTAAAGGAGCGTTCTTTGGACTTAATGATTTTTATCAAACTAAAGATTTAACAAAGGCTATTGTTGAAGGAGTTTGTTTTTCTCTATTTGATAATTACAAAGTTTTTGAGGAATTAGGGATTGATACTGATGTTATTAAAGTAATTGGCGGCGGAAGCAAAAACGTAAAAATTCTACAAATCTTAGCTGATATAATGGGCAAGAAAATCGAAACTATTTCAACAAGTGATGGCGGAAGCCTAGGAGCGATTATTCTCGCAATGAAAGGCGATCAAAAAGATAAAACTCTTGAAGAGATAGCAGAGCAATTGGTGAACGAAAAGGAGATATATAACCCTAATTTAGAGCTTCATGAAAAGTATCTTGTTAAGTATTTAAAGTATAAGAGATTATATCTTGCTACTAAAAATTTAATGTAGTAACCTCGTGATAAAAAATGCTATTTATTCACAAAAAGCCTGCAAAACCTAAGTTTTTGAGGAAAAATTTCTTATTGGAGGTCCAAACTATGAAAATAATTAATATTAAATGTGAGTATTTAACTAATCCAATTGGTATAGACATTTTGCATCCTCGAATTACATGGTGTTATGAAAGCGAAAGTAATAACGAGTCTTTTGTGCAAAAATATTTTATTGTTCATTATTCTATCAATAACAACAAAGAAAAAGATGACATAATGGTCACTTATTCAATGAACTATACTTTTAAAGATAAATTTAAAAGCAGAGATATTGTTAATTATTGGATCGAAGTTGTTGGAGAGGATGGAAACCATTATTTTAGTGAAAAAAATTCATTTGAATTCGGGTTACTAAACAAAGAAGATTTTGAAGCAAAATGGATTAGTGGAAATTATAAGGCTAAAAAGGGAGAAAGATACCCTGCCGACTATTTTAAGAAAACTTTTAATGTTGAAAATTTAAAAGAGATTAAAAAAGCTAGAGTTTACGATAGTGCTTGTGGGCTTTATGAAATTTATATTAATAATCTTAGAGTTGGTGATTTTATATTGGCACCTGGTTCTACTGGTTACAAGAAAAGAATCCAATACCAAACATATGATGTTTTGCCTTTATTAAAGGAAGGTAATAATGAAATTATCATAATATTAGGTGATGGTTGGTATAGAGGAAATAATGGGGGTAGTGGAAAACCAAATACCTTTGGTAAAACTTCAAAACTATATTTTCAATGCGAACTATTCAATTCTTTAGGAATGACTCAAAAAATTTTATCAGATGAATCATTTTTATGGTCAAATAAGGGACCAATTATTTTTAACGACATTAAAGATGGTGAAATTTATGATGCAAGAAAGACTCTGTCTTTCTTAAAAAACTGTCGAGTAATTAAAAACGCCAAATATAACTTAAGAGCCTCAAACAATTATTTTATTAAAGAAAAAGAAATTCACTCGCCAATAAAAGAAATAATTACACCTAAAGGCAAGCATGTTTTAGAATTTGAAAATAATTTAAGTGGATATGTTTCTTTCAAAGTTAATGCTCATGAAGGAGATATAATACACATTGTTATGGGTGAATATATTGATGAAAAAGGGGAGTTTTCTTTACTAAATATTCAAGATCATACAAAGTATGGCGACACTCCACTACAAGAAATTACCTATATCTGTAAAGAAGGAGTTAATGAATACAAACCAAGATTTTATTATGGTGGTTTTAAATATGCGTTAATCGAGTCTGATGTTAAATATTCTCTTTCGGATTTTAAGCAAGTTGGAGTTTATAGTGATATCTCTTTAATTTCTGATTTTGAGTGCTCGAATAAATTGGTTAATATTTTTCACACAAATACCATTAACTCATTGAAAGCAAATTCTGTTGATGTTCCTGCTGATTGTCCTACTCGAGAAAGAGCAGGTTGGACTGGTGATTCGCAAATATTTTTTAATAGTGCAGCTTATCTAACAGATTATCAGCCATTTATTAGGAAACATATAAATGATTTAATTGATCGTCAATTTAAAAATGGAAGATTTTCTTATATAGTTCCAACTGTTAATGAGCCATTTTTTCTTTATACGATGAATGGATCTGTAGGTTGGGCCGACGCTGGAATCTTAATACCTTATAGATTTTATAAATTATATAACGATAAAAATTATCTTCTTTCTGTCTATGAGCCAATGAAAAAGTACATTAATTTTGTTATCAAAAGAATTGGTAAATGGGGTGGTCCAATATCTAAAAATGTAAAAATATCATCAAAAAACAAGAAATATTTAGTACGCAGAGGTCAATCTTTTGGAGAACGGGCAGAGCCTGATGAAATTTATCCTCAAGTTTGGACTGACACTGTTTTTCCTCATCCTGAAGTTTCAACGGCCTATACCCATTATATTTTATCTTGCTTTAAAGAGATTGAAGAAGTGTTAAATCATAAAGAAGAAGCTAAAAAGTTAGAAAAATATATTGATGGCACAAAGAAAGCTTATCAAGAACTTGTAACTTTAAAGGAGTTTTCTTTAGATACAAAAAGACAAGCTCTACTTGTTAGACCATTATATTTTAATCTTCTAAATGAAAAGCAAACTCAATATGCAAGAAAAAAACTAATTGAAGATTTAAATGAATTTAATTGGAGAATTGGCACTGGATTTTTATCAACTCCATTCATCCTTTTTGTTTTAAAGGAAATAGATCCTGAATATGCTTATCATCTTTTAGAAAATGAGGAAAAACCAGGTTGGCTCTATATGGCTAAAAATTCTACCGGTTCAATTTGGGAGAGCTGGGAGGGCGTTAAAAAAGATTATGGGCTATCTTCATTAAATCATTATTCAAAAGGTGCAATGGTTGAGTTTTTATATAGAGCTGTTTTAGGGATTAACGTTAAACATGAAAATGAGTTTGAAATTACGCCTTGCGTTGGTGGAACATTTAAATTCGCAAAGGGTTTCTATACATCTTTATTTGGAAAAGTCTCGGTAGAATGGGAAAGACAAGAAGAAAATGTAGTTTTTAAAATTAATATCCCTTTAAACACAAAAGCGAAGTTTAAGTTTAAAGATTATGAAAAGAGTTTAACTAGCGGAGTGAATACTATTATTGTTAAACTCTAAAAATAATTAAGATTTGCAAGGTTTTTTACAAAAACTGAAATATTTTAATAATAAAATTAGAGATATTTTTAAAAACTTAAATCATCTTTTGATACTTCATTAAGTCCGTCTTTTCTTAATAAATAAACTTTATCGAAAACGCTTTTAATAAATTTTCTATCATGAGAAATTGCTATAATTGCTCCTTTAAAAGACTTTAAAGCTTCGATGAAAGAGTCTAATGAGAAAGGCGAAATATTTCTTGTAGGTTCATCAAGAATAAGAATTTCATCATTATCTAACACCATTTTTGAATAGAAAATTTTGGCTTTTTCGCCACCACTTAAAGAAGAAATTGCTCGATCCATTTCTTCTTTTTTAAATTTTAAGCTGCCTAGATAAGTATAAACTTTATCAAGTTCTTCCTTTTTATTAGATTTAATAAGATATTCTAAAGGAGTTTTATAAGTTAAAAGAAGGTCTTCGTAGTTTTGAGGCATATAGCCAATTTTAAAGTCTTTTTCTTTTAACTTTTCGTAGATTATCTTTAAAAGCGTTGTTTTTCCAACGCCATTATCTCCGATAATGACAACCTTTTCAGTGCCTTTTATGAATAAGTTTATAGGTTTAGAGATTAAAATATTTTCGTTAATTTTTAGTTTTTCTAATTCTAAATCAAGAACGATCTTAGAAGCAGGAATGAGTTCCTTATCGTTATTAAATTTTAAGATTATAGAATCTTCAACTTCGAACTTTTGAGTTAAATTATCTTTTTGTTTTTTAAGTCTTTTTTCCATTGATTTTACGGAATGCATCTTATCTTTTAAGTTTTTAGCTTCAGATGGATTTTGTCGAGAAACCGTGTTTAACGCATAGTCTACGCTATCATAAACTCGACGATATTTTTCCATTTTCTTATCAAAATTCTCTTTATCTTTTTTAACTAGTTGAGAATTTCTATCTAAAAAAGATAATCGTTCTTTTTTGTAATCTTTATAAGATAAATTTTTTAAAGTAGTACGAGGTTCGCTTTTTGATTGAAGTGATTCAAAGTGAATTATTCTATTAGTACAGTTAGAAAGTAAATCTTCATCGTGAGATATAAAAATAACAGGAATAGATAAAGAATTGATGAAATTTTCGAGCATCTTTAATGAAGAAATATCTAAATCATTACTTGGTTCATCTAAAAATAGAATAGTAGGTTCGTTGATTAGGATTGTAAAAAGTAAAAACTTAATTCTTTCTCCGCCACTCAATGAGTTAATTTTAAAATTAGAATCATTTAATTTATCTTCGTTAATCTCAAATGTATCTAAAATCTTATAGAAAAGAGAGTAATCTAAAGAAGTGTAGTCAATAACTTCGTTTAAATATTCATTTAAAGAAAGGTTAAGCTTAGATTCGTCAAGCATTTGAGGGAGATAACCAATTTTTTCGTTTTTGATATTGATTTCGCCTTCAATTTCTAGATATTCACTAGCTTTTTCTTTATCAAGAAGCGACAGTAAAAAAGAAGATTTTCCATTTCCTTCTTCACCAATTAAGCCAATCTTATCGCCTTCATTTAAGGTAAAAGAAAAATCTTTTACAAGAACTCTTAAATCTTTTTTATTTGTTAAAGTTAGGGTTTTTACAATTAGCATAAATTTCTATGAAGTTATTATATAACAACAGTAGAGTTTATTTTTGGAAAACTAATCAAAATATAAATTGTTTATTTCCCACAGAAAACACTAAAAAATAATATTATCTATGGGAAATAAACAATTTAGTTATATCTATACATTAAAAATGAACTTTTTAAAAGAATTATTGAGGAATAAAAATTGAAAATTAAATCGGGTGATAAGAAATAAACAATAAGTAACGAAAATCTTTCTTTATACTCTAAAGAACTATTTATTGGTTGCTTAAAAAAGCTTTAAATTAAGCATTAACTACGCAAAACTAAATTATTTTATCTATTTTCTTTTTTATTTTTTAATACTTTTCTTCGACTTCTTTTAAGATTTTAATCGCTTCAAGAGGAATTCTTCCAAGCCAATCTGGACCAACATTAATTAAATAATTAACGCCAAGTTTTTCTAACTTTAATCTATTTTCAAGTATTTGATCTGAATTTTTCAGTTATTGTCAATAGCACTATAACCATAAGTATCATTTAAAGTGCAAGCAGATTCAAAAAGATTATATGGATTATATAAATTTCTATTTTCATCTCTTAACTCGTTTGAATCATAAACTAAGTTTTCACCTTCTTTAGGAATGCAGTTATCGCCTAAACTAATGTAATCATACATGCCATTACTCAAACGAGAATTAATTAAACAATTTGGTTGAAGTTTTTTAACAAGATTAAAGAAAGCTTTACTATATTTACGATCACTTTCAAGAGGCATATCAAACCACATTAAAAATATGTGGCCATAGTTCGTTAAAAGTTCCTCAACTTGAGGAAGCATTTTTTCATTAAATACTATGTCGTATTTTCTTTCTTCGGCTTGATAGTACCAATTATTAAAACATGAACTGCCTGAGCTCCGGGTTTCTTTGTTTTTAAAATAACCAGCGTACTTTTCGTGCCAGTCAATAACCTGAGAATAATAAAGACCTAGTTTTAAATCATATTTCTTACAAGATTCAGCCATTTCTTTGATTAAGTCTCTTTTATTGTGGGTGTAGATGTTAAAATCGCTAACTTTTGAATTAAAAAGAGCAAAACCTTAATGGTGCTTCGCAGTAATAACGATATATTTCATTCCACATTCTTTAGCGAGTTTACAAATATAATCACTATCAAAATAAATCGGATTAAAAACTTCAGCGAGTTTATTAATTTCGTCCATTTTAATTTTCTTATCAAACTCAATCCATTCAGCGTATCCATTACATTTTCGTTATTATAAGTTCCACCAAGTAAACTATATAAACCAAAATGCATCATTAAGCCGTATTTTGCTTCTTTGAAAAATTTAATGTTGTCCATACGAAAATCCTTTTAATAATTAAAACTTTCTAATATTTATATTAATAGTCGTAGATATTTATGAGCGATAATTTCTTAAAAAGATTGTGAACTTTGATTTGCTTTAACTAGACTTCCTTATTTTCCCGAGCCGGTTTTATCTAATGATGTCTTAAATATTGAGCTAAGTTAAGTAGGAATAGTGCTATGTATGATGAAACCAGTTTTATATTTTTAACATCTCAAACTAAGGTTTGCTTCTAAAGAAGGCTTTAATTCAACTTTACTGACTTGTCCAGATAAATGTCCATATAAATGTCCAGATAAAATTCGTTTTTGATTTTTATGCATTTAATAAAATTTATAAAAAGAGTCCGATTTTTTCGGACAGATCTTAATATAATCTTGCAGGTTTATGATTTGGATCAAAATTTTTAAAGATATTTACTTAATCATAATGTGTATTATATTTTTATTAATAAAGTACAGCGTTTTAACGAATTGCTTTTTAGAAATAAAGTTTGATAATGAACAAGTCGTGCAACGTTTGGTGAGTGTTTTGATAAAATTGGTGCCGACTAAAGGCCTCGAACCTTCGACCTACTCATTACGAATGAGTTGCTCTACCAGCTGAGCTAAGTCGGCGCTTAATCATTATAACGGAAATTAATTTAATTTTATATACCTATTATTTGGCTTAAATTAGCCTTGTTTACTAATTTTAAGGCGTGATATATAATCTTTCCATATGAGGCGCTAAGTATGGATGAAAAAGAGAAAGAAGTAAAAGAAACTAAAGAAGTAGTTCTTGAAAAATATAATACAAAATCCTGGTTTAAATCGGGTTTTACAGGGTTTTTGCTTGGGTTAGCAGTTATTTTACCAGGAATTAGTGGCTCAACAATTGCTATTCTATTCAAACTTTACGACAAACTTCTTTACTCAGTTAGTAATATATTTAAGAAATTTAAAGTTTGCTTTTTATTTTTGCTTCCTATTTTACTTGGTGGATTAATTGGTTTTATACTTGGCTTTTTTGTAATTCAAAATGTCATTGAAAATTATACTTTTATTGTTGTTTCAATATTTGGTGGATTAATGCTAGGGGCAGCCCCTGAAATAGTTCAAGTTATTAAAAAAGAAAAAATAACGCCACTTAGAATCTCTTTAGTGCTTATTGGACTTGCTATCCCAATTGTTTTAAGTGCATCATTTGCTAGCATTCAAGAATTAGATGTTTCATATTTATTTAATGATTTCCCTTGGTGGATTCATATTGTTGCTTTTTTAGTTGGAATTCTAATTTCTTTAACACAAATTATTCCAGGCTTATCGGCAACAGTTTTGCTTATGTCAATTGGCTTTTTTCAACCAATGATGGGAGCTGTTCATTTTGATACGCTTATCAATCAACCTATTTGGATATTGTTTTTCTTAATGTTTATTTTAGGATTTGTTGTTGGATTTTTCTTACTCAGTAAATTTTTTACTCTTTTATTTAAAAAATATTATGTGAATATGTATTTTTTAATAACAGGTTTAACTTTTGGTTCAATAATCTCTGTTTTATACAACAAAGACGTTTATAACGTCTATATAAATGTTTGGCCAAATGATCCGACTAAAATGGCAATTGATTTAGGAGTTGGAATTCCTTTATTTGTTATTTTTGCTGTCTTAGCTTTCCTCCTTGTTTTATATATGCAAAAAAGAAAGGCAAAAGAGAGCCAAGAATTAATCGAAAATAAAGAGAGTGAAACTATAGAAAATAAATAGTTACAACTATTCATTAAAGGCGAAAAGATATAATTCTCTCTCGCATTTATTTCCACCAGCGTGCCCTCCCTTAAATCCGATAGGTTCATCAGCATCATAAAAAGTATATTTATCTTTGGAGATTAAGAAGTAGTCGCCTAAAGTTTCATCTAGATTAGGGTGTTTATTTCCTTCTCCAAGAAGACCTTCATTAAGTAACTCTTCTTTAGAATAAATATAGAAATAATCGCCATAATATTTATTAGCAAGTTCTTTAAACTTTTCTTTATTTTTTACAAAAAAGCTTGCAAAAGAGCCTTCAATTACAAAAAACGGTTTAGATAGTGTAGCAAAGAAATCGTCGTGTTCTCTAATGGAGATTTCTTCAACATCCATAAATCCATGATCAGCAACAAGTAAAAATAAGGTATCTTTATTTTCTTCAACAAGAGTTTTTAATTTGCTTTCAAGGTAAATTAAGTTTTCTTTTATCGTGTTATTAAAGCGACCATTATCATGCAGCAAATGATCTGGATTAGATGAATATACATAAACAAAGTCGTGAGTTTTTATAAGTTTATCAGCTTCTTCAAAAAATTTATCAAAGTCATCTTCCTTAAAATGATTTTTAAAGAGGAAACTTGAAATGCTTGTGGCATTTACCTTTTGCGAAGCATTAAGTAGTTCCCAAATATAAGTTGGTTTTAAGATATTTTGTTGAACACTTGGATAAATTTTTGAGTGCTCTCTTTTATCGTTAGAAGAAAAAACATTAATTGGAGCACTGTGTTTTTTAAAATATTGTGTCCATCCAACATGTCCGTTTTCATAAGGATATAAACCTGTTGTAATAGCAGTTGTTGCTGCAACAGTTGTAGGAGGAAAAATACTTAACAATTCAAATTTTTTATGTGAATAAATATAAAGAATATCGTTTTTATAATAATCAGCGATAACTTTTCCAAATCCATCAAAAAGAACAAGAGCAATCTTTTCTTTTTTGGTCTTCGCCAAAATTTCATCAACTTTCTTTAATGTTGGGTGAAAAGTAGGAATATTAAAAAAATTAAGTATTGAATTACTAAGATTTACTAAAGTGTTTTCTTTGTCTAAATATAATTTTTCCATAGCACAAAAGAATAACACACTTTTAAGCATAAAAAAACAGCCAGTTTCCCGGCTGCTAACTTTGCTACATTTAAGTTATTACTAGATAATTCTGTTGTAGTATTCGACGATGAGAGCTTCGTTGATTTCTTTAGAAAGTTCGCTTCTTTCTGGTAATCTAACGAATCTTCCTTCCATCTTTTCCTTGTTGATTTCAACATAAGGAACTGTAACAGTTGTGTTATCTAAAGACGTTTTAATAACAGCGATATCTTTGCTGTTTTCTTTGATGCCAATGACATCGTTAACATTACAAAGATATGATGGAATATCAATTGTTTTACCATTAACAACGATGTGTTTGTGGTTAACAAGTTGTCTTGCAGCTCTTCTAGTAGGTGCAAATCCTAATCTGTAGACTAAGTTATCAAGTCTTGATTCAAGGATTGTCATGAATGCTGTACCTGTAACACCTTTTGATTTTCTAGCTTTTAAGAATAATCTTCTAAATTGTTTTTCGTTAACACCATAAAGATCTCTTAATTTTTGTTTTTCGGTGAGTTGCTTTCCATATTCGGATAATTTCTTTCTTTCAGCACCGTGTTGTCCTGGTGCGTAATCTCTCTTATCACCTTTCTTTAAAGTGTGGCCGTTAAATTCTTCGCCTGTTCCTAAGAGTGAAAATTGTAATCTTCTAGCTCTTTTCCATTTTGGTCCTGTATATCTCATTTTTTCTCCTCCTTACATTGTAAAGCGGGTTACTAACTCCTTACTCCTACGGTGAACAAATACGAGGTTCGCTTCTGTAGCCTAAGTTACTACTGTAGTCATTGACTTTTGTTTCACTAGACGAGTCGTGTTAATAATGCTGCATTTACATGCCTATAAAGGATACAACGTTTGAAGCGAGATATCAAATATTATTTTCTTTATATATGACAGTTCTAGTCTTATTTTTTATTTAGAACTCCTTATGGAAAAAAAGGAATCTATTTTCACACAACAAAAATAAGGAAGGTTTAAATTTGGATGCGAGTTTTTAAGTACTTCACACTGAGTAAAGCGAAGTGTGAAGTAAGTGTGAAGTTTGACTTCAAAGTGGTGTGAAGTTTTTCGTTGTTTTGAGTGCAAGATATAACTTTAAGAATGAAGTAAGTGGATGAATGATTTCGAATTTTTGCGATAAAATGAGCAAAATATTTGCTTCACACTTATTGAAGTGAAGTGTGAAGTAAGTGTGAAGTTTTACTTCACACTGGGAATTTATGTATTCATTCTTCTTAGCAAATTGTAAGGTATATACGATTAATGAAAGTACATTTATTACCATGTAATAACTTTAGCCCTTTCATATAGAAAAAATGTGAACTCTAGTATAAAATACTAGAGAAGGTGTTTAAAAAATGAATATTATAGTACTTGATGGTTTATCAACCGAGTTAATTATTACTTTAGTTGTATGCGTTATTTTTGCTGTGTTTCTTCTAGGCATTGTCTTTTATTTTGGACTTTGCAAATTTTATTTGAATAAAAAGAAATGTCGTAAACAACTTGAAATTTATCAATCAAAATATGAATATTTACATGCTCTTTTAACTGGTCAAGATAATTCATACATTCAAAGACTTGAAATCATTTCCCGTACTAATCTTTTATATAGTGATATTCATGCCTCATACTTCAAAAGAAGTAAAGAAATCAGAGAAACAATTGATCAAAAGTACCAAGATATTCTTTTCCAACTTCAAAGTTATTTAGAAGATAACAAAACTCGTGAATTTAAACTTTATCTAAAAGAAAAAATGCCTATCTTGAAACAATATGAAGATGCAGTTAATAGTTTAAATAGCGATCTTGTTAACGTCATTAAACCAGAAGAAGATGCTCGTCAAATGATGTTAAATGAAAAAGAAAAATTAAGAGACGTTAAATCTAAATTTAATTTCAATGAGAATGATTTAACTTTTGTTGCGTCAAGTTTCCAACAAGTTTTCTTAAAAATTGATAGAAAATGTAATGAATTTGAAGATTTAGTTGAAAATGCAAATTATGATGATGCAAAAGCAATCATTCCTGAAATTGATAAAGTCTTAAATCTTTTAGATAAATTAATCGATCAAATTCCAGGACTTGTTAAAGAAGTTAATGATGTTATTCCTCAAAAAGTAGAGCATTTAAAAAATGAATATGAAAGACTTTTAAGAGATGGCAAACCTTTAAATCATCTTCATGTTGAACAAGTAATTGATGAAATTAATGATGCTTTAGAAACTGAAAGATCAAATATCAAAAACTTAGCTATTTCTCATATTGCTAGTGAAACAGAGCAAATTGAGTCAATTATCGACAATATTTTAGAAAAATTTAAGGAAGAAGAAGCGGCTTTTGATGAATTCAATACCAAAAAAGACGTTATTATTAGTGAATTCTTAAATTACGACAAAGAACTTGTTAAGATTAATAATAATATTGTTAATTTTAAAAAAGTTTATATTCTTGATGAAGATCACGCTAACGAACTTGAAAATATAAGAAACTTAGTTGAAGACGTTAGCATTAATAAACGTCGTCTTGATCAATATATGAGAAACGTTGAACCTTATCCTTATTCTGAACTTTTAGAAAAATTAAAACTTTTAGAAAATGGAACTCGTGAAATTAGTTCAAGAATTAACTCTTTCAATGATTATTTGATTTCTCTTAAAAAAGATAGTGAACTTGCTTATAAAAATATTCAAACAAAATATGAACTTTTAAAAGAACATGAAAAAATCATTAGAGATTTAAAAGTAGAAAAATACGTTGATTATTTCCAAATCAGATTTGAGGATTGTTATGCATTAATTGATGATATTTCTAAAATTTTAATGAAAGTCCCAATTGATGTTAACCAAGTTAACCAATATCAAAGAGAGTTAAATGATAAAGCAAATAATCTAGTAAAGGAAATTCAGGATTTAGACAACTATAGACGCCTTGCAAGTGAAGACATTTTGCTTGTTAATAGAGATAGAATGAAATTTTCCGAAATTAATAACATCATTTCTCAAGCTGAAACTTTATATTTAAGTGGTGATTTCAAGTCGGCATATGAAATGAGTGAACAAGCTTTAAATAAATTAAATTTTAGGGATAAACAATGATCTATTTTGATAATGCAAGCTCAACAAGACCAATAAAGGAAAGTCTTGATGTTTTTTATGAAGCGAGTTTGAACTCATACTTTAATCCTAATTCAATTCATGCTCCTAGCATGAAACTTTTTAATGAAATTAATAGAATCAAAGATAATTTTTTACGTAAACTTAAGCTCGATTCAACTTATGAAGTTATTTTTACAAGTGGTGCAAGCGAATCAAATAATCTTGCTGTTATTGGTTACGCTTTAAAAAATCAAAATAGAGGTAAAAAATTAATTTCAACTAAAATAGAGCATGAAAGCATTTTAGAAGTGTTTAAATATTTAGAAACTTTAGGTTTTCAGGTTACTTATTTAGATATTAATGAAAAAGGCGAAATCGATATTGAATATTTTAAAAAAGTAATCGATAAAGATACAATTTTGTGCTCAATAATGCCTGTTAATAATGAAGTAGGGAATATTTTAAATATAAAAGAAATAAAAGAAATTATTAAAAATTATCCAAAGTGTGTTTTACATTGTGACGCCGCTCAAACTCTTGGCAAGGAAAAATTCGATTTTTCCTTGGCTGATATGTTTACAATTTCAGCCCATAAAATTTATGGTATTAAAGGCATTGGTGCTCTTATTAAAAAGAAAAAAATCATGCTCAAACCTATAATTTATGGAGGAGGTCAAGAAGGAGGACTTAGAAGCGGAACCCTTGATTATCCAGCAATTCTTTCTTTTAACACCTCACTTAATTATGTAATTGATAATTTTAACGAAATTCATAAAAAGATTAAGGTTTTGCAAGGCTTTTTACTTGAAGAACTTAGTAAAATTGATGAAGTTAAGATAAATAACTATCAAAATTCAACGCCTTATATTGTAAATTTTTCCTTAAAAACGAAGAAAGCTAGCGTTGTTGTTGAAGCTTTATCTAACAAAGAAATTTATTGTTCAAGTGTTTCAGCTTGTAACTCTAAAAAAGAAAGTCCATCGCATGTATTACTGGCGATTGGAAAAAGCGAAAAAGATGCGTATAATTCTATTCGTCTTTCTTTAGGGAAAGATAATTCGCTCGAAGAATGCGAAGAATTTATCAAAGTTTTTAAAGAAATTATTAGTAGTGTCAGAGGTTAAGATATGGAATACAACACGATTATTGTAAGATTTGGAGAAATGTCAACGAAAGGAAAAAATAAAAGGGATTTTATTAATTCTTTAGCTCGTTCAATTAGACATTCTTTAAAAGATAATGAAGACGATTATGAAATGATTATCCGTCATGATCATATCTATTTAAATTTAATAAATGAAATTCCTGATATTGTTGAAAAACTTAAAGATATTAGTGGAATGTATTCTTTTTCACTCGCTTTGAAAATCGACCAAGATTTAGACAATATTTTAGAAACTTCTTTGAAAATTATTAGAGAAGAAAAAGGCGATACTTTCAAAATTAGAACTAGAAGAATTGATAAATCTTATCCTTTTATTAGCGATGAAATTAATAGAAAAATCGCAACTATTGTCTTAAAAAACACTCAAAAAAGAGTTGATGTTCATAATCCAGATATTTTACTTGATATCGAAATTAGAGAAGACGCAGCTTATTTATTTACTGAAACTGTTAAAGGAATGGGCGGCTATCCAAGTGGGACAATAGGAAAAAGTTTGATGATGTTAAGTGGCGGAATTGATTCACCTGTTGCTGCTTATTTACTTCTTAAAAGAGGCGTTGATATAACCTGCATCCACTATGCTTCCCCGCCTTATACAAATAGTGGCGTTATAGATAAAATTGAAGATATCCTTCATAAATTAACAAAATATCAAACAAAGATTAAGTTATATGTAATTCCTTTTACAAAGATTCAAGAAAAGATTTATGAAATATCTCCTGAAGGCTATCCAATTACTATCATGAGAAGAATGATGTATCGTTTAGCAGAACGCCTTGCTAATAGACTTAGAATAAATTCTATTTCAAATGGTGAAAGTATTGGCCAAGTTGCTTCTCAAACCATTGATTCAATTAATGTAATTAATGAAGTTACAAATATGCCTGTTTTAAGACCACTTTGTATCTTTGATAAAGTCGATATCATTAAAATCAGTGAAAAAATTGGAACTTATGATATTTCAATTAGACCTTTTGAAGATTGTTGTACAATTTTTGCTCCAGTCAGACCTAAAACTTCTCCAAAACTTGAAGAATGTATTGAAATAGAGAAGAAGTTTGACTTTGAACCTTTACTTGAAGAAGCACTTAAAAATGCAGAACTTAAAATAATTAAAGACTAATAAAAAACAAAAGAAAAATGCCGCTCATGATTGAGCGGCATTAATTTTTGGCCCTATAAAATCTAGCGGGGTTTTAAAATTCTAACCTCCCCGTTTGATTTTATAAAAAAACCTTTCATAATTGTTCTTGGCGAAGAACATACATGAA
>CASERQ010000006.1 GCA_949290395.1 uncultured bacterium
TCCTTGGTTGGTATTTAGAAGAAAGTTTCATAAACAAGGTTACTTTTCCTTTTGAAGTCACAAAAGATCAAACTTTATATGCTAAATGGGAAGAAAATATTCCTGCAGCAATAAACTTTAACGTTAATGAAGAAGGCGTTTTAACTAGTGTCGAAGGAATTAGTGAAGTTAATAATGAAGTAGAAATTCCTTCAAAAGTTAATAATATTGATGTGGTAGAAATCGGCGATGAAGTTTTTGCTAATAATTTATTTATTAAAAAGCTTGTTATACCAGAAAGCGTAAAAAGTCTTGGTAATAAAATGTGTTATGGCGCAAAAAATCTTGAAGAAGTAGTTTTGCCAAATAATATAACTGTAATTCCTGATTATGCATTTGAAAGCTGTTCTTCATTAACAAACATTAATATTCCTACTTCACTTGTACAAATAAGAGCAAACGCTTTTTCTCAAACTGCTTTAAAAGAGTTTATTGCACCTGAAACTTTAAAAGAAATATGGCTTTATGCTTTTAAAGATGCAAAAGAATTAAGAAATGTTGAACTTAAAAATGTCACTGAAATAGGAGACATGGTTTTTGAAAATTGCGAAAAACTCGAATCTATTGTTATCCCTGAAACACTTGAAGAAATTGGTGCATGAAGAAATTGGTGCAAGTGTCTTTGGAGGATGCTCCTCTCTTCAAGATATTGATTTACCTAATAAACCTCTTGCACTTGATCATAATACTTTTTACGGCTCTGCTTATTATGAAGATAAAAGTAATTGGGAAAATGGAGTTTTATATGTAGACAATTATCTTTTAGCTATCAATAGTGACTTTTTGAATTTAAGTCAATATAAAGTTAAAGAAGGGACAATTGCCATTGCTAATAACGCTTTTTTAAATAATGCGAAAAATTTAACTAAAATTACTCTTCCTGAAGGTTTAATACTAATTGGGGACAAAGCTTTTTCTAATTTATATAAGTTAGAGTCAGTTAATATTCCTTCTTCGGTTGATACAATTGGCTATAATGCTTTTGCGTCAACTGGAATTTCTAATAATAGTACAAATTGGAGCGATAATGGACTTTATATTGATGGCTGGTTAGTTAATGTTCAAAATACAAAAATTAGTGCATTTGAAGTGAAAGAAGGAACAATTGGTGTTTCTAATGGTAGTGATGTTAGCTTTATCCCATCAAGAGCTAGAAAAATAACAAAACTTACTCTCCCTGCATCATTAAGATATATTGGTAAAAATAGTTTCAAGCAACTTACTTCGATAAAAGAAATTTCTTTAGGGGGTTCTTTGGAGTTTATTAAAGAAGGTGCTTTTGCTGTATGTTCTAGTTTAGAAAAGGTAAATTTAGATGAATGTACAAATTTAGCATTAATTGGTGATCAAGCTTTTAGCCAAGCAAAGATAAGCGAGATTACAATTTCAGAAAGTGTTTTAGAAATGGGCGAACTTGTTTTCAATCAAAATCGAGCCAATTTAATAGTGCATTGTATGGTAAGTGAAAAACCAGCTAGTTGGGATAGTAATTGGGATTTCACATATAACGAGCAATATAAGATTACAGTTGAATGGAAAAAATAAATTTAAAATTGAATTTTATCATAAGAAACTTAAAATATAATTGGAGTATGGTTATGAAATCTAAAAATGTTTTATTGTTATCATTATCTTTGGTTTTAAGTAGCGGAGTTCTTGTTTCTTGCGTTAATGAAGATGAGAAAATTTTAGATATTATCGAAACAAGTCTTGAACTATACGAAGGAGAAAATTACACATTAGATGTTGAAACTTTTAATTTATCTGGAGATTTAGTGTTTTCATCAAGCGATGAAAATGTTGCTAAAGTTGATAATAAAGGAAAGATTACTGCTTTAAAAGAAGGCGAAACCTACATTAAAGTTTCTAATGGCGAATTAACTGATTCTTTGCATTTAGTTGTTAAAAAAGATGTTGAACTTGAAACATTCAACATTTCTATAACAAAAGATAGTTTAAGTGTTGGTGAATCTACTTTAATTGAAGTTGACATTATTCCTAATGAATATTTAGAAAACGTAACTTACGAAATTAAAGAAGGCAAAGATTTAATTGAAATTAAAGATAGAAAAATAACTGCTCTAAAATCTGGAGAAGTTAGTCTTGTTGCTAAATGTGGGGCACAATATTCTAATGAAGTCACATTAACTATTTATGATTTTACAGCACAAGTTTTTAATAAAGAACTCGCCCCTGGTAGAAGTTTTGTTATTCGCACTAGTTTAGAAGATAATGAAATTAATTCAGATACAGTTGATGAAGTCGAAATTCAAGATCCTAGTATTTGTAAATATACTGGAGCCCAATATGGAACTTTGTATTTTGAAGCTTTAAAAGGCGGAAAGACAACTTTAGTTATTAAATTAAAAGATGGTAGAAAATCAAATAAAGTTGAAGTCATTGTAGAAAGCGAAAATAATTATGATGATATAACTAAAGAGGAATTCTATGCTAACTATACAAGAGCTACTGATCCATTTGATGCAAAAACTCGCACTAGACATCATTTAATGAGTGGCGATATTTCTACGCAAGATCAAGAACCAACAATCGAAGAAGAAAGACCTATTCGTAATGGCGAATTTATTAAGCACAGCCCTAATTCTTATGCAGTAGCAGCTTTATTTCATACTGTAGTCGATAGTGAAGGATATGCTGCTTTTGATGTATATAAAGATGGAGCATATGTAACTCTTGAAGAAGTTGCAGCTTATATATTTGCTTTTGGCGATGTACCTCCTAACTATTATGAAGATCGTTATAATTATCCAGAGCCTTACGAGTCACCATGGGGCGAGTATTTAAGGCTTAACAACTCTCCTTTTTCAGGCGATACCTCGGATTATCCTTATGAGCCAGAATTACCACGTATTTCTGGAAATGGGGGAGACCTTGTTTATTATGAAGTTGATATTGGAACAACTGGAACAGATTGTGATCCTAACTATGAAACACGTGAATATAATGATGGTAATTCTATTGTTAGAGGTGCTGCTCGCATTGTTTATTCAGCAAGATACACTAATGGCAAACCAATAACTGATCCTGACGACCGTTATGTTTTTTATACTTATAACCATTACAATGATTTCCAAGAATATTTAAATTATGAAAACGGTTGGGGTGAAATGTTTGGAAATGTTTCGGCCGGTAACGAGTTAAATGAACACGATAGACACAATCCGCCAACAGAATATCCTGAAGTAGTGGCTGATTCGCTTACAGGTTTTTAAAAAGAAAAAATTTGATTAATCGAAGCATTATTTTTTAATTCTTTTATGTAACATTTTATGTATGAATTATGTAAGAAGAAGCAAATTTGTGCTACAATATGTTTATAAAAGGTATTCGTGACAATGTATAAACCACCATTTTCTTTAACAAATAAAATGTTAAGTAGTTCGATTAACATTAGTGAAAAAATTACAAAATTATCAGCATTCAAAAGCTTAAGAAAAATGCCTATTTTAAGAAGAAATAATCATATCAAGTCAATTCAATCTTCGCTTGCAATTGAAGCTAATTCATTAACCTTGAAGGAAGTTAAAGACGTTATTGACGGTAAAGTTGTTATTGGGCCTCAAAATGAAATTTTAGAAGTTAAAAATGCTGATAATGCATATAAAAAAGTAGATGATTTAGATCCATACTCAGAAAAAGATCTAATTGCAGTTCATCAAATTTTTACAAAAGGGCTAATAGAAGACAAAGGCTATCGAAATAATAACGAAGGAGTTTTTGATGGCGGAAAAGTTATTTTCGCTGCGCCTCCTCCTAATATGGTGCCGACTTTGATGCATAATCTCTTTTCTTGGTTAAAAGATGATAATGAAACGCCTATTTTAATAAAATCATGTGTATTTCATTATGAATTTGTTTTTATTCATCCTTTTAGTGACGGAAACGGAAGAACTGCAAGGTTTTGGCAAAACTTGATTTTAAGCAAATGGAATAAAGTATTCAGTTATGTCCCTATAGAATTGGAGATAAAAAACTACCAAAATGAATATTATGAAGCGATAAGTACATCTCATTTAAATGGCGATTCAAATGCTTTTGTTGAACTCATGCTTGAATTAATAGAAAAAAGCATTGATAAAATGCTTGTTACTTTAGAAAAGGAAAAAAGGACAATATCGTCAGAAGTGAATAGGTTATTAGACGTGATGGAATATGATGTTTCTTACAGCGCTTTAGAATTAATAAAACTACTTGATATCAAAAGTAGAGACACTCTTAGAAATACTTATCTAAATCCTGCAATTGAGAATGGACTAGTAGAAATGTCTAATCGAAATAATCCAAAATCCAAAAATCAAAAATATATTAAAAAATGGAATTAAATTTACCATATTTGCTATTTTTGATATATTCTTAACTTTAAAAATAAGAATTTTGTTTTTTTTTAGAAATCGCATGAAATTTTGTTGTTTTTTGCTTTCAGTTTAAAATTTTAAGTTAAGTTGTAAAATAAAAATGATATTCAATTGCAACTTAACTTTTTAGAGATTAAAGCTATATTATGAAACTCATAGACTTTACTAAGTGTAAAAGCAGCAAGATATTTTATAGTAGCTCTGAGAGAAAACTTGGCATCGTATTTAACGATGATTTTTATATGCTTAAGTTTCAAAAAAATACTGTTTTTGGTTTTCGTTATAATCACATTTCCGAATTTATTGGTTCGCATGTTTATGTTATGCTTGGAATTAATTGTCAGGAAACATTTTTAGGAATTTATAATGGGATATGTCTTTATAGGTGGCGTTGAAAAACCTAATGATATTTTGAACAATCCTAAGTTAAATGAAGCTTACGAAATGGAAAAAACATTAAGTAAACATGATTTATACTAAAGACGAAGTCGACAAAAACCAAAGAACTTGGAAAATTGTCGACTTCTAATAAACTAATAGATAACAAAAGTTAGTATATAATTAAATTTCATAATGGATTAACTAGTTTTATTGGAACCTATTATAAGGTAAGGAAAGGCGGTTAAAATTATGTTTTGCGATTATGGGAAAGAAAATTTAGGTAAACGAAAAGAAATACTTAATGATTTACTCGATATTTGGGAAAGCGCAGTAAGAGCTACTCATACTTTTTTAAGTGAAAGTGATATAGAAGAAATAAAAAAAGTAGTACCTTTAGCTATTGAGAACGTTGAAAGATTGATTGTTACTGGCTTCACGTCTAAACCTGTTGGTTTTATTGGAATTAACGGCAAAAAAATTGAAATGCTATTTATTCATAATAAATATAGAGGTAGAGGGTTTGGCTCCGAGTTAATAAATTATGTTCTAACAAATTTTCACTGTGACGAAGTTTGCGTCAATGAAGCTAATGAAGGAGCTCATGGATTCTATAAAATTAAGGATTTTGTCGATGTTGACAGACATGAATTAGATGAAGATGGACGTCCTTTTCCAATTATTGTTATGAAAAGAGAATATTATGAATTTGCTGCCTCATATTATGATTCACCTATTGGAAAAATGTTAATAGTTTCTGATATTGAAGGTTTAAAAGGACTCTATTTTGTTGGCCAAGAAAATTACCTAAGAAATATAAAGGGCGAAATTAAGTTTATAGATACTTATATTAATAACAAAGTTAAAAAGCGGCTTGATAATTATTTTGACCATAAAAAGACAGATATAAACTTTAATATGGTGCTTGAAGGTACCGATTTTGAGCGTGATGTTTGGAGAGCTTTATCAACTGTAAGTTATGGGGAAACGATTACATATGGTGAACTTGCAAAAATAGTAGAAAAGATTTTTAATCGAAAAAATGTTTCGCCTAGAGCAGTTGGAAGAGCATTAGGAAAAAATCCAATTTCGATCATATTACCTTGTCATCGTGTCATTGGACAAAATAATTCACTCACTGGATATGCAGGTGGATTAGAAAGAAAAAAGTGGCTTCTTAATTTTGAGAAACAAGAGCCAACAGATTGATATTTGAGTAAATTTTTCAAAAACCTTAGATTTGCAAGGTTTTTGAAAAAACTAAACAAAAACTAAAAATTATTTCAGCAAGATTTATTTATAAAAAGTTAATTTTTTGATACTCAATGTGTCATAATCGTGCATTTGCATTTAAGGTGCTAATTATTTATTATTTTTATGATGTTTAGCAACAAATTAAATTTAGACAAAAACTTTATTGATATAGTTAACTTACTTAGAATTGATAACGATAAGATTCGTTATGATGCAAGTTTTTTTGAAAATATAAATAATTTTAGTGCCGAAGAAGAAATTAGTGATGAAAGTGTAATTTCTCAAAGTAATAATGACGATATAATTGAAATTTTTAGAAATTTAAAAAATGGTAGCGAAAAGGCATTTAGCTTATTTTATGAAAAAACTTTTAAGAGCGTTTATTATAAACTTTTAACTTATGTTAAAAATCCAGAAACGGCTAACGATTTATCTCAAGATGTTTATTTAGAATTTTATAAAAATGCCAAAAGAATTAAAGAAGATAAATCCTGTGTTACTTTTTTATTTATAATGGTTAAAAATATCGCTTTAAATTATTTAAGATTAACTAAAAACAATTTAGAGTTTGATGATTCGATAGATATGGGGCTTGAAGAAGATAATAAACTTGACGTTAATCTTATTTTTGCTCTTTTACGTGATGAAATTAAAGTTAATGAAAAAGACGAAGACATTCTCTTACTTCATGTTATCCAAGGTTATTCATTCAATGATATTGCAGCAATGTATGACTGCAATTTAAATACAGTTATTACAAAATATAATCGAACTATAAAAAAGATTCAAAAATATTTTATTGAGAAAGGAGGAGCTTTGAATGATATTTGATGAAAAGAAGTTCAAAGAAGAACTCCTTAATAACCCAAAAATTGAAAATAACTACGCTAAAATCATAGATAAAATTCATAAAGAAAATATTGAGATGCTCGAACCTGAATATTCTCTTTTTGATAAATTTAAAGATATTTTAAGTAGTAAGAAAGTTAAAATTGGCGTTTTATCAACTGCTGGAATTTTAATTGTTGTTGGGGCAACTCTTGGCGGTTTATTACCAAACCTTGGTGGACCTACGCCAACTGTTAAAGTGCCACCTACATTTTTAGGCATCTCTTTAAAGAAAGCTAGTGAGATACCAAACGAAGCTTTTAATTTTAACTATAAAGATTTAGCTAATAATATTGAAATAGAAGAAAACGAAAAGATTGTTTTAGATCTTTCTTTTAATAACCCTGATAGTTTAGAGATTTCTTCATTTAAAATTTCAAGAAACGAAGAAGAAGCTACTGAATATACTGCTGAAGACTATTTAGAAGGCTCAAATTATTCCCACATTTATGTTGATGCTGGAATTATGGATACAGATGAAGTTACTTTTAAAGTAAGCGATCTTCTTTATCTTGATGAAAATGGAGTTACAAATGATGTTTTAATTGAAGGAGAGACAAGTTTAGATTTGAAAGTTCCTGTGATCGACCCAATTCCTGATACAGACCCAGAACCAGATCCTAATCCTGAAGAGCCAGAGGAACCAGAAGAAGAATATCATGAGGCTGTTCTTACAAAGATAAATAGTGAAATCAATATTGATTCAGCAAAATACGATTTTAATTTAGTTGATGTTGATTCAACTTTAAGTAATGCAAAAGCTTATCTATATGAAGGAAGTAATGAAATTGGAAATCAAGACATTACACTTTCTGAAAATTTTTCTGTAAGTTTTAATGGACTCACTGAAAATAAAGAATATCGAATTCAAATTCAAGCCGATAAAGCTTTAAAAGATGGATCCACAAATAGAAACGCCCTTCTTTTCTCTGAAAGTTTTACAACGATTTCTTATTTTGATAGCTTTGACATTGAAGAAAGCTATACTTCGGCAAATTTAGTATTCACTAATTTAAGAGATGATGTAAGCATCGATAAAGTTGATGTTTATAGTGAAAATAGTATTGTAAGTACTTTAGATGATATTACAGGAGATGAAGTTAGCATTCCTGATTTATTATCGAATCATGCATACGAATTACGTGCAACTTTATCAATAAACAATGAACATCCATTAGAAATTAGAAGAACATTTAATACTTTAACTTATGATGTACCAACTTTTGAAATTGGTTCAGTAGTTCCAGGCGTGGATAGAGTAGATTTTACTTATAGAATTAATGACCCACATGATTTAGGCGATGTTACAAACGTTGAACTTTATAAAGGCGAAGAGTTTATAAAGAATACAACAGGATCATTTTTTGGGTCTCTTGAAGGCGGAACTTCTTATGTAATCAGAGTTACATATGAATATGATTTATTAGATGGAACAGGCCCAAAGATTATTACTGATAGCGAAATATTCACTACACAGACTTTCTCTCTTTCAATTAGAGCTATAAGTACATCTGCTTCTTCTTCAGGTAATAGAGTAATTGTAGGGGCTTCTTATTATGTATCAATTGCAATTAATAACGCTACTAGAGTAGAAGTTAAGACTTTTGTTATTAATGGAGAAAGTTATAATGCGGTTTTAACAAATCAATTTGAAAAAAATGAATATCGTATTGATATGACAGCACCAAGTGAACCTTCTTTTGAAACTTTTGAGATTACAGGGTGCACTTATGAACTTAATGGCACAACTCATGATTATACGTTTGAAGAGCCTGGTAAATATCAACTTGAATTCTTCTATATGGGATAATTGCCATATTTATCGATTTTTTTAATAATTTTATAACTCAAAAAAATTTTTTAAAAAATTTAAAATAATGTGAAATATTTTTCACCTTTTAGTTGTCTTTGTAAGTATGAATACAAATATTGCAGTTTTAACTATTTTTAAAATGGTACTTAGAAGAGAAAAATTTAATACTAATGACCTTGTTAGGATTACAGGTTGTTCAAAAAGAACGTGTTTTCGTTACATTAAAGACATTAAACAGTTTGTAAAAGATAACACACGTTACGAATTACATTATTCGGCCAAACTTAAGAGCTTTGTTTTAATTGAAGCAAAACCTAAAGCAAAGTAACTTTTTTATCCTCCTAACAAATTGGGTTGACTTGCTAAACCCCAATTTTTTAGTTGTGCTATAATGATAAAAACTGAGGTAGAGTTATGCTTTTTAAAAGATCATTTAAAGTTTTAACGATTTTTTCGACGTTCTTACTAACATTATCTTCTTGCTCAGGAGGCAATGCTAAACTTTTGTTTGAAGCGAAAAAAGAAAACGAACATCTTTCAACTAATTTAGATTTTGATAAAGGATATTTAAAAATTTTAGAAAGTGTAAATAGTTTTTCGAGTAAAGTCTCTCCTTTAACTTATGATAATTATGCAAGAGACAAAAACGAAAACTTTGTTTGCTCACCTATTTCTATTTATATGGCTTTATCGATGGCTCAAGAAGCAGGGCTTAATGAAACTCGTGAAGAGATTCTAGACTCATTAGAAATAGATCATGAAACATTGAAATCTCGTTTTAATGATCTTTATAGTGATTTAATTTATGAAACAGAAACTGCCAAATTAAATCTCACGAATTCCATTTGGCTTACCTCAAATTTAGAATATAAAGATGAAGGATTAAAAAATTTAGCTTCTTTTTATAACACTGATTCATATCAAGCTGATTTTTTAAATGACAATAAAGGCGCTAATGAAGCAATTAGATATTATATTAAAGAAAAAACAAATGATTTAATTGATATTAATTTGAATGCGCCTGATGTCACAACATATATCTTGCTAAACACCTTATACTTAAAAGATAATTGGCTCGAATTTGGCGAAGAATTAGACTATTATCCTAATAAAGTCGCTTTTAAAAATTATGATGGGACAACAAGTAATGTCCAATTATTAGAACATGGTTACCAATTCGGTGCGATCTATGATGGCGGTGATTTTAAAGCCGTAAGAATTACAACAGATGCTAATTACACTCTTAAATTTATAGTTCCAGATAAAGGAGTTGACGTTAAAGATGTTTTTAACGAAGCAAATTTAAAATATTTAAATAACGTTTCAAATGAACCTTTTGATGGTTATGATAAAAAAACTAATACATACTATTATACAAACGTTATTTTTCCAGAATTCGAGGCAAGTTTTAACGATAATATCAAAGGAATGTTAATTAATGATTTAAATATCAAATCTTTATTTGAGCAAAAAGTTGGCGAATCTACTATTTTAGCGGATAATATCGTGAATTATTGTAGTGAGGTTCGTCACGTTTCTAAATTAAAGGTCGATAAAAAAGGGATTGAAGGAGCGGCGATTACAGCGATAATAATGGCTGGGAGTGCAGAACTAGAACCAAAAAATGAAGTCTTTCAAGACTTTATTGTAGATAGAGCGTTTGGCTTCACTTTAACTGATTCTAGTGGCATTAATTTATTTAGTGGAATAGTTAAAAACGTATAAAATAATTTGGTTTTGCAAGGTTATTTTATAACATTATAAAGTGTTACTTTTTAAAATACGTATTTTTTATAGCGATAAAGTTTTTGCTATAGACTTTATTAATGCTATAATTTTTTGAGGAAATTATGACACTCGGTGAAAAAGTTAAAAGTTTAAGAAATGAAGCTAATCTATCGCTTGAAGATATAGCAACTAAAACAAATATTAAAGAAAAGAAATTAAAAAAACTTGAAAGAAATCTTTATATTCCTGATCGCGAAGAAATCCAAAAAATCGCGTATGTTTTTAATTTAGAAGAAAAAGAATTAATGGATGAAGAAACAATAAAAGATACTTCAAGGACAGAAGTATCAATTTCGCCTTATAACTTTATATTTTGGGTGATGAATCTTATTGTTTTTCTTTTCTTTTTAATAGTCGCTTTTATTCCTTCGCTTGCTGTAAATGTTAACGAAAATTCATTACTTTATAGTTTTGATTCCTTATTAATGCATTTTGGAAACCCACTAATAAGAATTACTTATCCTTTTTCAGTTGTTGGGTTCATCATCTCATCTCTTTTAATCATTCAAAGATATTTTAAAAAGATTAATCTTAGCGAAAGAGCGATACAAATTTTAAATTTAGCTTTACTTTTAATTTTGATACTTGTTGTTGTAACAATTTTTACTGTAATTATTGTTTATCAAGTTAATTTTGTAGATATCGTGATTTAAGGAGGGAAAAATGGAAAGTACATTAAACAATGAATTAATTGATTTTTTAAATCGAGCTCATAATGAATATTTAGCAACTTATGAGATTAAAAATATTTTACTTGAAAATGATTTTGAAGAAGTTAAAGAAAATGAAGTTTGGAATTTAAAACCTAATTCAAAATATTTTTTAACACGTAACGATAATTCTTGCATTGCCTTCATTACACCTTCAAAAGTCCGCAAAAATCAATTATTTTTTAAAATTATTTCGTCTCATCTTGATTCGCCTTGCTTAAAACTTAAGTCAAATTCAATTATTTTAGATAGTAGTTCTAATTTAGAAAAACATCGTATTGAAGTTTATGGAGGATTAATCAGACAAAGTTTTGTTGACCGCCCACTAGGACTTGCTGGTAGAGTTGTTGTAAAAACTAATAATGGCATTGAATCAAGAATTTTTGATTCTTGTAAAGCAATTGCAATTATTCCAAATGTTGCAATTCACCAAAACCGTGAAATTAATGATGGCTTCAAATATAATCCTCATGTTGATCTTTTACCTATTGTAGGAGGTGCTGAAACTATCGAACCACTTTTAGATTCTTATATAAAGGATAAATTTAAAGATGTAGGTGAAGTTTTAAGTTACGATTTATATTTTTATAACTTTGATAAAGCCCAACATATAGGAATTAATGATGATTTTATTAGCGGAGCTAAAGAAGATGACTTAGCTAACGCATTTTTATCTTTAAAAGCATTACTTGAAACGAGCAGAAAAGAAGAAGATCCTTCAATTTTAGTTTCAGCTTTCTTCAATAATGAAGAAACAGGTTCATTATCTTTTTCAGGAGCAGATAGTGATTTACTTGAAAACACTTTAAAAAGAATTGGACTTTCTTTTGATTTAAATGAAGAAGAATATTTAATTTCGCTTAAAAAATCTTTTGCTTTAAGCGCGGATAATGGACATGCAGTTCACCCATATCATCCAGAACTTAGTGATGATATTAATAAATGTCAGTTAAATAAAGGCCCAATGATTAAGTTTAATTCCAACATGGCTTATACAAGTGATGCACTTACTTCCTCATTTGTAATTTCTTTATGTAAAAAATGTGGAGTTAAATACCAAGTTTTCCATAATAGAAGTGATCAAAGAGGTGGTTCAACCTTAGGTAATATTTCAATTTCTCATCTTTCAATTTTAACTTGTGATATTGGATTACCTCAACTTGCGATGCATTCCTCTTTTGAAACAATGGGAAGCGAAGATACAATGATGATGCTTAAATTAATGAGTGCTTTTTATCAAACAAATTTCCGTGTTGATAATGGCGTTATCTATATATAAAGATAATAGGTAATTTTTTTATCATTTTTAAAGACAAAAAAATTTTATAATTTATAATTTCTTGTTGGAGGTAATGGTTATGTATAACAAATATGCTTATGAAAAATATAGTGGAGACAAAAACATTGAATTAGAAAAATTTTCTAAAGATTATATTGATTTCCTTTCTGTTTCTAAAACAGAACGTATTTTTACTAAAAATTCTGTAAAGCTTGCTGAAGAATTTGGCTTTAAAAATATTAATGAAGTTAAATCTTTAAAAGCTGGGGACAAAGTTTATTCGGTTAATAGAGGAAAAAACGTTGCTCTTTTTGTTATTGGTAAGGAAGATTTAGTAAATGGTATCAATATTTTAGGAGCTCACATTGATTCACCTCGTTTAGATATCAAACAAAATCCTTTATATGAATCAACAAACTTTGCACTTTTAGATACTCACTATTATGGTGGAGTAAAAAAATATCAATGGGTTACAATTCCACTTGCTTTATATGGAACCGTTTATAAAAAAGATGGAAGCGAAGTTGAAATTGCAATTGGCGATAAAGAAGGTGATCCAGTTTTTGGAATTAGTGATTTATTAATTCACCTTTCTGGTGATCAACTTCAAAAAACAGCTGCAAAAGTTATCGAAGGCGAAGATTTAGATCTTACTGTTGGCTCTTTGCCAATCAAAGATGGCGAAAAAGATTCTGTTAAAGCAAACATCTTAAGAATCTTAAAAGAAAACTATGCAATTGAAGAAGATGATTTTGCAAGTGCTGAACTTGAAGTAGTTCCAGCTGGAAGAGCTAGAGAATATGGTCTAGACAGAAGCATGATTGCTGGTTATGGGCATGATGATAAAGTTTGTGCTTATACTTCTTTAAGAGCGATTCTTGAAACAAGTGCTCCAGAAAGAACAGCTTGTTGCATCTTAGTTGATAAAGAAGAAATTGGTTCAGTTGGAGCAACTGGTGCTCAATCAAGATATTTTGAAAACTTAATAGCAGAAGTTATGAACTTAAAAGGAGAATATTCTGAACTTGCTTTAAGAAGATGCTTAACAAATTCAAGAATGTTATCAAGTGATGTTTCAGCTGGAGTTGATCCATTATTCCTTGGCGTTAATGAACTCAAAAATAGTGCATATTTAAATAAAGGTATTGTCTTTAATAAATATACTGGTGCAAGAGGAAAGAGCGGATGTAATGATGCTTCTCCAAAATTCATTGCTCATTTAAGAAATATTCTTGATGAAGATGGTGTATATTATCAAACAGCCGAACTTGGAAAAGTTGATCAAGGAGGCGGCGGAACAATCGCTTATATCCTTGCAAACTTAAATATGGATGTAATTGATGCAGGAATTGCAGTCTTAAATATGCATGCTCCTATGGAAATAGTAAGTAAGATTGATGTTTATGAAGCCTATCTTGCTTATAAAACATTCTTAATTAAAGGTTAATGAAATTAAAAAATCAGACAGTCTTAAAAAGATTTGTCTGATTTTTTTATTAAGAGCTGAAAATTTATATTCCTAAAGAAAATAAAAATCCCTGCTAAACAGGGATTTAATTTTTAATTTGGTGGGTACTATAGGGATCGAACCTATGACCTTCTGTACGTCAAACAGATGCTCTCCCAGCTGAGCTAAATACCCAACGCCTGTATATAATATCATAGGGGCAGAAGCCTTGCAAGAAAAAATTAAAAAAATTTTTAAAATATTTTTTGACTGTGTGAAAGTTTTAACACCCTAATTTTTCAAGAATTTTTAGCTCATATTCACTAATTTTTTTATTTTTGAGAAAAATGCCCGAAAATAACCTTTTTACATAAAAAAAGTTTTAAAAACTCATTTTTTTTCTTTATTTTTTCTAAATCAAACAATAAAATATAGTTAATATGATCAACGTAGATCTAATTTTAATAATATGTGTCTGCCTTGGTTTTTTAGGAGGCATCATTCGAGGTTGGTGGAGAAGCTTTATTGGCGCTCTTGTTTTAGTTGCTGTAACAGGCATTCTTTACTTTGGTCTTTATGACTTTGCATGGCAATGGATGCAATATGATAGCCTCGAATTCCTTGCAAAAACCTTTAATTTTGATTTATCTTACACGATTGAAGAGTTTGGACTCACAATCAGATTGACCAATTTTAAAGATACATTCTTATATTTACAAAACGTTGGTTTAGATCCTGTTTTATTAAATGCTACTAGTGAAGGTGTTTCAAAATCACTTGTTGGTATTGTTGGATTTTTAATTATCGTTCTTGGATCATTCTTATTTTCCATTATTCTTTATTGGGTACTCCTTAAATGGATTATGCCTAAAAAACTTAGAAAAAAGGGTTTATTTTCCCGCTTAATTGGTGGAATTATTGGTGCAGTTGAACTTGGTGCAATTTGCTTAATATTCCTTCAATTCACAGGAAATTTAATCGTACCACTTGAAAACGTAATTCTTCCAGAACTTACAAATAAAGAAAGCGAACTTTATCAATTATTAATTTCAGCTCAAATCGCAGTTAGCGATATTGATATGATTGTGAACATTTTGACTAATGTTAGTAAATTCTTAAATCCTATTTCTCAAGAATCTAATATTGTCAGAGCGCTTTATGAAAATTTAAACAATATGGGACTAAGTCCTTTCAATACAATTTCTGTTAACGTTATTGATGAAAACGGTGCAAAAGTTGAAATTCCATTCAAGGATGCTTTCACCGATATGCTTGATAACTTAGTAGAAGTTGGAGTTGGAAAACTGAATACCTTATTGGGAGCTTAATACGGGGGAGGGACCTAACATGAAGAAAAACCGTGTTTTAAGAAACTGGATTATCACCGGGTTAGTTTGCCTTGTGATTACTCTAGGCGTACTCGTAGTAGGCATGCTCTTCACAGATCCTAGTGTTTTTGGCTTAGACTTGACCGAAGGCGCTAGTCTTGGTGCAATTGCCTGGCTACCTGCCTTTACTTACAAAGGTTTAGGACATTTCTATGGTAATGGCCTTGAAGAAATGTTCACAGCCATGTTCAGTGAAGTTGGATGGACATCATTAGGACGTATCATCGACAATGTTATTTGGTGGCTAGTTGTTGTTATCTGTCTTGTATTCTTTATTACAATTTTAGTTAAAGCAATTAGAAGAAAAAGTGGAAAATATATCTGGTTTGCAGTATTTTTCTTCCTTTTCTCAGTAGTTTGCGTTGGTTGTACTACAGGCTATTATTTTGCAAGACACATCGATTGGTCATTAGAAGGAACAAAAGTAATTAGTGAAGGATTTGTTGGCGGAACCGCACATTATGATCATATTTCCTTTATAACTGCTTATGTAAACGCTCTAGTTCCTGGACTTTATTCAAAAGCACCAGCTGCTGCTTCAGCAAATGAATTTGCTTGGGTCGTTAGTGTTTTAACTTGGGTTTTATCTTTAGCAGTTATTATTACAATAGTTGCTTATCTTGGAATGGCATTTACTGTTATTAGAAGATTAAGAAAACCAGTTGAAGAAGTTGTTGAAGAACCAGTTCAAGTTGCAGAACCTGTCGTTGAACCAGAAGTTGCTCCAGTTGAAGAAAAGAAAAAAGGTATTCTTGTTGTCAGAAGATTTGACAAATACGGAAACCATGGACCACTTGTTGAAGTTGGCGAAGAAGATTATCCACGTAAACCAATTAAAGCAAAACCTTTAACAATCGAAGATGTTAAAAGAGTTATTCAAGAAGAAGTAGAAAAAGCTGAAGCTAGAAGAATCGTTGAAGAATATAAGAACGAAAAGCAAGCTCAAGCTATTGCTGCTGCTATTGTTAAAGCAAGTGGAAAGAGCGAAACAACCTCTGTTCCAGTTGTATCACAAGCTGTTGAAGGCAAAAAAGAAGAAGGAAAAGTCTATCCTTCACCTGTAATTTTTGCGATGCCAACAGACGTTAAAGAAGAAGGCGAAAAAGTTGAAGAAGCCGTTGAAAAACCTGTAGCTCCTAAAAAAGAAAACAAAGGTTTAACAGAAGATCAAGTAAAAGAAATTATTGCTAGCGAAATTAGAGAAGCTCTCAAAGATTTCGTTATCAAACATGAAAAAGTTGTTGAAAAACAAGTTGAAGTAAAAGTTCCTGCTAAAGAACCAATTGCTGAAGAAGTTAAAGAAGAACCAGCACCTGTTGAAGAAGTAAAAGCGGAAGAAACAAAAGAAGAAACTGTTACTGAAACTGTTGTTGAAACAAATCCAATCGTCGAAGAAAAAGTTAGCGAAGAAGTCGTTACTGAAGAAGTAAAACCAGTTGAAACTCCTGTCGAAGAGACAAAAGTCGAAGAAGTTAAAGAAGAAGTTCCTGCTGAAGAAGTTAAGGAAGAAGTCGCTAGCGAACCAGTTGTTGAAGAAGTAAAAGAAGAACCAGCACCTGTTGAAGAAGCAAAAGAAGAAACACCAGCTCCAGAAGTCAAAGAAGAACCTGTAGTTGAAAGTGTTGTTGCTCCTGTTGCTGAAACAACTGAGAAGCCAAAAATTATCAGAATTCCATTCACAACCAGAATGCTTGAAGCTGATCAAGATTTAAAAGATGCTTATAATCACATCAAATCACTCCTTAAATCTTATGGTTTAAACAACAGAGTTGCTAATGGTGGTGATTCATTCAGATTACATAGAGTTACATATTGTAAGATCACTATTGCTGGAAAATCATTAAAATTATACCTTGCTCTAGATCCAAAAGATTATGTTGACACAACATATCCTGTAAAAGATGCAAGTAGCAAAAACTTATATAAAGAAACTCCACTTGTTTTCAAAGTTAAGAGTGGTCTCAGCTTAAGAAGAGCTGAAGAATTAATCAGAGACTGTATGGATAAACATGGTCTCGAACAAATCGATCAAATCCAACCTCATGATTGGGTTAGTGAACTCACAAACGAAGCTGTCGAAGATGATGGCGATGTTGGTGACGAAGAATAATGAAAGGGGGAAATTAAGATGAAAAAAGGTAAATTAGTTAAATCATTTGTTTTCAGTCTTGTTTTTACCGTACTTTTATTTGGACTTATCGTTATTGGCTGGGGTAGTGCTTTAGAATCCTGGGGCGATTCTTTCCCAGGTGCATTTGAAGCTTTAGGCTTAGGCAAACCATTATTTGATAATTCACTTGGAGATACATTTGCTTTTGCACCAGCTTTCTTAGATGCCACCGCACTTTTATTTGGTATTAATAGAATTCCTTTTGAAAATTCTTATCTTGGTGCAGTTATTAGTGGAGATGCTTTCAAAAATGTTACTTCATTTAGTGTCTCCTTATTACCATTTATATTCTTCTGGGTAATTGCAATTGCTTTTGTTATTGGACTTATTGTTATTATTGTTCAAACCATTACTCATAAGAGTGCAGGTCGTCTTTGGTTCATCCTTTGGGACGTTATCGTTGGCGCAACTGCAATGTATGCTTGTGTTGCTCTTTCTGTTTTTATTGCAGGACCAAGAGGACTTGAAGTCTATAATCCACAAGTTTATTGGCAAAATGGTTATGGTTATGCATTCTTAGTTAATGTTTGGAGCTTATTCGGTGAAGGATTTAATTGGGGAGAACAATGGAGACAAGCAGTTGCTTATATTGTTGTTTTCGCAATTAACTTAGTTATTGCATTCCTTATCTTAGCTAGCTTAATCACAGCTCTTGTATTCTACATTCAACAATTTGTTTATACTCATTCTCATAAATATGACTATCTCACAAGAAGAGAAAGAAAAGAGAAAGTTAAATATTATAAACAACACGGATTTAAGAATATTAACGATCAAAAGAAAGGCGAAAAAGCTCCTGAACATGCTCAACCTCAAGTTGCTTACGCTGCAGCTCAAGGTCAACCTTATCCATATGCTCCATATGGTTATCCAATGGTTCAACCAACTGTTGCTCCAGTTCAACCAGCTGGCGGAAACGTTGTCCAAACAGGTAATAACGCTCCATTAATCGTTCAATACATTACTACAAGTGGTGAAGAAAAATTAAAGAGTTCAAAACCTGAAACAGAAACTGCTGGATTATATGGAAGTAGAAATGTTCATGTAGAACCAGTTAATAGCTTGACAAGAGACGACATTAAAGATGCAGTTATTGATGTTTTAAGAGAAAATGATCTTTTAAGAAATATCAATGTTGCTCCAGTCGTTCCTACACCTGCTCCTGAAGCAAAAGAAGAAAGAATCGAAGATAGATTTGATGTCTTAACTATCGATGATTTAAAAGATTTAATTAGAGAAACAGTTGGCGTTAAAGAAGAAAAAACTGAAGAAGTCGCTACTGAAGAAGATGTCAGAAGACTTATTAGCGAAGCTTTAGTCAAAGATGCTCCTAAAGCAGAACCTGTAAGAGAAACTCCTGTTGAAACTGCTAAAGTTGCTGAACCAGTTGAAAAAGAAGTTTCACCAATCGTTGTTGCAATGCCAGCAAAGATTAAAGAAGAAGTCACTCCTGAAACTCCTGCAGTTGAAGAAGTCGAAGAAGAAAGAATTACTGAAGATGATTTAAGAGCTCTTGTTAGAGAACAACTCACTGAAGCTTTAAAAGATATTAAAGTTGAAGAAGTTGAAACTGTTAAAGAAGTTCCGGTTTATGTCGAAGAAAAAGCTCCTGTCATCAAGGAAGTCGTTAAAGAAGTTCCTGTAATTAAAGAAGTAGTTAAGGAAGTTCCAGTTGTTAAAGAAGTTCCTGTCGTTAAAGAAGTTGTAAAAGAAGTTGAAGTTCCTGTTGTTAAAGAAGTCGTTAAAGAAGTAGCACCAGAACCTCGAGTCGAAGTTACTCCAAAACCAAAACCAGAACCAGTTAAACGTCCTTTAATTAAACAACCAGAAGTTAGAGGAAAAGAGACAGTTCTTGAAAAAGGCGAAGCTGTTAAACTAAATTTTGCTGAAAGAGTTTTAACAGGCGGAAGTGAAATCGTTCTTGCTTACAACAACTTAAAGAACTTACTTATGTCTTATGGAATGAAAGATAGAGTATCTTCAACAGGCGATACATTTAGAGCTCATAAAGTTACCTATTGTAAGATCACAATGAGTGGGCAACACTTAAAACTCTACCTTGCACTCGATCCAAATGATTATAAGAATTCTGCAATCCCAGTTGGTGATGCAAGCTTCAAAGAAATTTATAAAGACATTCCTTTAGTCTTTAGAGTCAAATCAGATCTTTCCTTAAGAAGAGCAAGAGATCTCATTAATGACTGTATGAGACAAAAAGGTGTTGAACAAATCGGGCCTGAAGAAAACGTCGATTGGGCAAGCCAACTTAAAAATAACTAGTTTTAAGTAAAATAATTAAAGTCGCTTGAGAAATTCAAGCGACTTTTTATGTTCTCTTTTTGATACTATCAATTTTTAAAGATACCAATATTGTCTTATTTTTAACCACTTTATTTATGGTATAATTTTATTCAGTGAAGGAAACAAAAATATGGGACATGACGATATTGAAATTGGCTGTATAGAAATGATTACAGGACCAATGTTTGCTGGTAAAAGTGAAGAATTATTAAGAAGAATAAATAGATTAAAATACGCTAAGAAAAAGTTTTTAGTTTTTAAACCAACAATAGATGATCGTTATAGTGAAACTGAGGTTGTTTCTCATAGTAAAAGAAGTTCAAAAGCTATTCCAATTGCTCATTCTAAAGATATTTATAAATATATTGATAACACTTTAGATTGCGTTTGTATCGATGAAGTACAATTTTTTGATAAAGATATAATTGAAGTTGCTGATTATCTTGCAAATAAAGGTGTGAGAGTAATTTGCGCTGGTTTAGATTGCGATTTTAAAGGCGATCCATTCCCAATTAGTGCAAAATTACTTGCAAAAGCTGAATATGTTACGAAATTAACTGCTATTTGCTGCGTTTGTGGAAGAGAAGCTACAATGACTCAAAGATTAATAGATGGGGTACCAGCAAGCAAAAAAGATCCTGTTGTTTTAGTAGGAGCTAGTGAATCATATGAAGCACGTTGCAGACACTGCCATGTTGTAAAAGACTAAACCTTGCTATATAATTTAAATTAATATGTCGCCGAGTAGTTTTCAGTGTCTAGCAGATGCAGTTGAAGAGCCGCTTAATATGGTCTGGGGAATGCCAGACTATGTTTGCTGGATTATTATAGGAATTTGTTTAATTATTAGTGGAATTTTCAGTGCTTCTGAAAACGCTTTTTCAAATTGCAATAAATATCATTTTAAAGTTTTAGCCGATGAAGGCAAGTTTACAGCAAAAATTATTGTTAGACTTGTTGAAAAGTTTGACTCAACTTTAGTCACAGTTTTAGTTGGCAATAATATTGTTCAAACTTTAATGACTTATTTAAGTGCGATGCTTTTTTATAATATTTGTTTGATGTATGGGCTTGGAAGCGGTGTTGAAGCTGTTTTATCAACAGTAGTAATGGCACTTTTAATTTATATTGTTAGCGACACTGTTCCTAAAATTATTTCAAAACAAATTCCAAATAAACTCGTCTATGTTTTAGCTTATCCAATCGCTTTTGTTGGGATTTTGCTTTATCCTTTCTCACTTATTTTTAAACTTATTTTAAAAGCAGTTCATAAAATATTTAAAATTAAGGAAGACAATATTCTTACAAAAGATGATTTTATTTTACAAGCCGATGAAGCAGTAAGCGAAGAAACTCAAGAAGAGGAAGAAGAGGAAACTGAAGAGTTTTTTGAGCCTAATGAACTTCAGCTTTTAAATAGAGCTTTTTACTTTGATTCAATTTATGTAAAAGAAGTTTTAACTCCTAGAGAAAAGATATTTGCAATTGATATTGAAGGATTAACCTGTGATAAATTAAATCAAATAATTTTAAATACAACTTTTTCTAGAATCCCTGTTTATGAAGGAAGTTTAGATAATATTATTGGTATTATTACTGTTAAAAATTATTTCAAAGAATATTCTGAAGATCCACATTTAAATATAAGAAGTATTTTATCAAAACCATTATTTGTCAATTACACCGATAAAGTTGATGATATTTTCCGCTCTTTTAATAAAGAAAAGAAACACATTGCTATTGTTAAAGAAAATGACAAGGTCGTTGGAATGATCACGATGGAAGATGTTTTAGAAGAGTTAGTTGGCGAAATTAATGAGAAAAATACAAATATGCTAAAAGAGGCCACTAGAAAATGAACAGAATAGGTTTAATCATTGCATATTGTATAGTTTTAATTGTTTTGCTTTTCTTAAGTTTCTTATTTTCTAGCGCTGATATGAGCTATGGGAGTGCAAGTTTAATAAAACTTGAAGCAATTCATAGAGAAAATGAAAGTAAAAAGTCTAATTTTTATGCTTATAAATTATCTAAAAATTATGACAAAACCATTTCCACTATCTTACTTTTAAACGATACAGTTAATGCTGGTTTAGATTCTATTTCAACTCTTGTTGGCGTTAATTTGTGTTTTTTAGTCTTAGGCGAAACTGAGGCTGCTAATATAAGTAGTGAAGTTTGGGGTTTAATTGCCTCTTTTATTTGCTTATTTATTAAAATTACTTTTGGTGAAATTATTGCTAAATCAATTGGTAAAATTTATAACTACAAACTTTGTGCTTTATATTCACGTGTTTTAAACGTTTTAAATTATGTTTTTTATCCAATCACAATTCTTGTTTCAGGGTTTGGCACTTTAGTTTCTTATCCAATTAGAAATGTTGAAGATATTAAGATTTCTGAAGAAGAACTTCACGAAATGGTTGATGAAATTGAAGATAGTGGCTTAGTTAACGAAGAAAAAGCTGATATCTTACATGGCACTATCGATTATGCAGAAACTGAAGCTTATGAAATTATGACGCCAAGAGTCAACGTTTTAGCGGTCGATGTAGAAGAAGAAATTGATGATATTTTAAAGAATAAAGATATTTTTACTTACTCTAGAATCCCAGTTTATGAAGAAAGTATTGATAATATTTTGGGCTATGTTTTAACTAAATCTCTTGTTAGAGCTAAACTTGAAAATTCTTCAGTAACAATTAGAGATTTAATAATTCCAGCTTTAACTTTCCCTCGTTCAACTGAAATCAACGACATTTTAATTGAGTTTAAAAGAACTAAACAACATTTTGCTGTTATTTTGGATGAATATGGTGGCGTTGAAGGTGTTTTAACAATGGAAGATATTTTAGAAGAAATTGTTGGAGAAATTTGGGATGAGTCAGATGATATTTCTTCCCCTTATTCAAAGAAAAATGATGGCACCTATATTATCGATGGAAAAATGAATTTAGAGGATTTTTGCGAGCTTTTTGATTTAGATTACGATGATATTGAGACAGATTATGTAACAATTGGAGGCTTTTGTATCGACTTACTTGATGATAAATTTGCTTCTATAAATACTGAAATTACATACAAAAATTTAACGATGAAAGTTATTGCAATTGATGAAAAACACACTATTGAAAAACTTCTTGTTAAAGTTAATGAGCCTAGTGAAGAATAGTTTTTATTTTATCTTTATATATTGAATTTATTTTATTGCTCAGCTCTTCTAGGGTTGAGTTTTTATTTTCAATTATAAAATCTGTTTTTATGTTATCGTTAAAAACTTTTCTATCGTTAATAATTCTTTTTTTAATGTCTTCTTTTTTATCGCCTCTTGAAATCATTCTTTCGAGGCGTTCGTTTTCACCACTTTTTATATAAAAAGAAATAAAAGAAGGATCATTTAATGCTTTAAAAGCTTCAAGTCCTTTAGGTTCAACAATTAAAACTTTATTATCACCAGCTTCGCTTTTATAAGAACCATATAAATTATCATTATAATTAACGTATTCTATAAATAGATTATTTTTAATGTCTTCCTTAAATTTTTCTTTAGAAACAAAATAATAATCAACGGAATTAATTTCGCCAATTCTTTTATCTCTTGTAGTGGTTGTTACAAATTTTTTGTAGCCAAAATTAGAGATTAATAGTTTTGCAATCTCTGTTTTTCCACTTGCGCTAGGTCCTACTAAAATAATCATTTTAAATTTTTAAAAATTTTTTTAATTTTTTTTGAATTCCTCATGTTGTATATAGTGAGGAGGTGGTTAGATGAAAAGATTTATCCTAAGCACGATTACAATTTTACCAACACTAGGATGTTTGTTTTCGCCACAAGAAAATTTTAACACCATAAAGAATGTTAAAAAAGCAAATTCATCTGAGTTTGAAGCAAGAGAATATCAGACAATCTCAAATGATCTTTATGATGTTTTCTTAGGAAATTTTGACATTAATTTAACGAATTTTTATGAGAAAGATGTTTTAAGTTTCAACTTAACTTTTACAAAACCAACAAGCTTAATTAGGGCGTATCATGTATTTCTACTTGATGGGGAGAAAAATCTAGTTTCAACGTTAAAAGATGGAACAATTGACGCAGTAACTCATGAATATACGACCAAAGTGGATCTTTATCAAAGCGAAATTAATGAATTAGGGAACACATATTATATTCGAATCGCCGGAAGCGACTCTATTAAAAGACCATACCAGATGATAAGAGAGTACATAGAATTTCCTTTATCAAATGTGAAAAATCTTGTGATGGATTCGAATTATTTAGAGTATGTAACCGGAGTGAGTTACGACACAAGGACACTTACAATAAATAGAGAATATATAAAACTTAATAACATTGAAAAGGATATTTATTTAGATCTTTATTATCGTTTTCATTTGCATGATATAAATGCTGAATTTTATGTAAAAAGTTTTTCTGATGTAAGAAACTCGAAAAAATATCTTTATATTCATGATCCAAATAGGCTTTATAATCTAGCATTTCAAGAAACTGAGGAGTTTCCAGGTTACTCAATGGCAGCAACTTTTTTTGAAATCACAAAAAATAAGACAATGACTGATTTTTCCTTATCAAATAATTTTTATGTTGATCAATTAACCGGTCTTATGAGTTTAAGAAGAGGTCAATTTACAAATTATTTTAAAACTAGTTATTTCCTTTATATGCCTTTTAACTACTATAAAGATTTTAAAGATACAAAGATGATTTTTAGAATCAAGGATTTTGGCGCTCCAAAATGCAACATTCTTTATTATTTTACTCTTCATTACGCAGAAAATTTTATAAGCGATACTTATACCGTAATCGGAGAAGAAGGAAAGAAAGACTGGGGCGGCTATATGGTTGAGGTAAAAATATGAGCAGTGCAATTATATTTTTCTCATTCCTTTTATTAACATCATTAACTAATGTTTTAGGAATCTCAGTAAATGGCATGTCCATTAATAGAATCTTTAATAATTTACCAATTGGTTTAATAACCTCAGCCGTTTCACCTCTTGATTCAACAGGAAATGTTGCACCTCATTTCGACCGAGCAGCTCTTGAAAAAAACGTAAAAAATTATTTATCGAAAAGTCTTGATCCATATATTGAAAGTTACAAAATTAGTTTTCGATATTTTAAGGTAAGCGATGGCGAGTATGTAATTGATAGTTCGTCTCTTCCACAAAATGTAGATATTCATTTTAAGTGTACTTATTGCGCATATATAAATTTTGATGGATATAGATCTTTTAGGATAGAAAGGAAATAATAATGAACACAAAATTAATCGAATTTATTGAAACAAGTTTTTTAAACCCACTTTTAGAAAAAGAAAGTATCACCGATATTTCTTATAATGGTGAAGCGATTTTTTACCAGGATAATAATTTAGGAAGAGCAAAAAGTGATATTCAGGTAACAAATGAAGAAGTTTATGCGTTTTTAAGACAAATTGCGAATCTAACAGACCAACAATTTTCATTTGCTAATCCAATTTTAGATGTAAGCGTTGGGCGATATAGAATTAGTGCTCTTCATTCTTCTTTAGCAAGAAAAAATAAGGAAAAAGTCTATAATTTTTCAATTAGAATTGGGATTGATACTTTAAGAATTAAAGATGATGGAAGTTTTATAAATAAAAAAGCATTGACTCTACTTGATGAAGCAATTGATAAAAGATGTTCTATTGTAATTGCAGGGAAAACAGGAGCTGGTAAAACAGAGTTTCAAAAGTTTTTAATCTCGAGAATGAAGGAAAATACGAGAATCATTTTAGTCGATAACATCAACGAATTTGAGACGAATTACTTTAAAGATAATTTAGATAGTCAAACCTGGCTTGTAAATAATCAGAAAAATAATTTTGATGATTTAATTAAAAACGCTTTAAGAAGTAATCCAGATTGGCTGGTTGTCGGAGAAGTAAGAGGCGAAGAAATGAAAGCTTGTTTAAATTCCACTATGTCAGGCTCTCCAACTATAACAACAATGCATGCAAGAGACGCTGAAAGTGTATATCACAGAATTGCAAGAATGTGCATGATTAATTCTAAAAATTTAGAGTTTGATGAAACTTTACAAGACGTTAAAGAACATTTTAAATTTGTGGTTTATGTAAAAAGAGTCTTTGACAGTAAAAAAGGGAGCTATGTAAGATACGTTGATTCGATATCAACAAACGATAATGGAAAGTATGTTGAACTTTATAAATATCCATCAACTTTTAAGAGATTACCTTCTGAATTAAGGACTTATTTAGAGATGTCTCTTGTTGAGTTTAATAAATTTAATAGGACTTTTGCGGGGTTAAAGAATGAAAATTAGACATTTTATATATATTTTAGTTTCTTTTGTTCTCGCAATAAGTAACTTATTAATTGCGCAAAACATCATTACAACGGTTGTTGTTTTAATTCTTTCTTTAGTAATATTTTTCGTAATTTATGAGAGAGATTATACAAAGTATAAAAGAAATTTGTCGCGCTCTTATGAAGCGATAAATTACATGAATAACTTTATTATTTCTTTAAGCGTTAATCCAAGTTTAGTCCATGCTTTTGAAAACGCTAGAAATAGTGCATCAAGCGAACTTAAGTTACAAATTGATTCATTAAAACATCTTACAATCGAAGAGCAGATTGCTTATTTATATAGATATTTTGAACTACCGATTTATGGTGTGTTTGTAAATGTTATTAAGCAATACGTATTTAATGGTGGAGATATTTTAGATATTTCTCAAACACTCATGAGAGATTCTCGTGAACTAGAAGACCGACTTCTAAATTATGAAAAAATGAGTAGAAGAGCTTTCTTTGAATTTATTACAAGCCGGGCGCTTACCTTTGTTATTTTATTTATTCTTCAATTTTCAATAAGTACTATTTATAAATCGATAGCAACAATTGCTAATTACCCAGTTTTGATTCTTATCTTTTATCTAATTTTCTCAATGGTTTTCATTCTCATGATTTATAGAACTTATGACATTACATTTATGACGAAAGGAGATTCTTATGTTAAAGAAGCAAAAGCAAAAAATGCTAAAACTAAATCTAGATCCAAAAAAAGAATTTTTAAAGCTCGTAATAGGTAATTTATTAATCGTTGTAATTTCGATTTTATTAATATTTTTTCTTAAATCTTTATTTTATTTAGCTGTTCTAGTTCTTGGGGTTATTTTATTCACTTATTGTTTCTTTTATCGCTATGATCAAATTGAAGACAATAAAAGGAGAAAATTAGAAATTGAGTTTGTTGAAGTATTTTCTTATTTAAGAATTTATTTAGTAAATAAAGAAACTGTTTATACGGCTTTAAAGAAGGCAAATGAATATACTTCAAAAGAAATGAACAAATTAATTAATAACTTTTTGATAAAAATTGATGAAGATAAATCTATTTTGCCATTTCTTGAATTTGGAAGATATTTTAAAAATAAAACGATAGAAGAAGTTATGATTTCTCTTTATCAAATGATTGATGGTGGTTATACCGATAATTATTTAAATCAATTCATACTTATTTTTGAAAACTTAAGAAAAAGAACAAATGAAGAAAATTCCCATCATCGTCTTAAAAAATTACAAAATTTAAATTTGCTTTCTCTTGTTGGAAGTGGGTATCTCATGATGGTAATGCTTATTGTAATTGTTTCTATAATAGGAGAATTAACAAATGGGTTCTAAATTAGGAGTAATGTTATCTTTAATATTTTTCTTCTATGCTTTCTTGTTTGCTAGTGACTTTATCATGATTCAATTAACCTACACATCACTTGATGCGTTGTCAACAAGTGTAAGTTATAAAATCTCAAAAAGTGGAGAAATAAACGAAGATATTAAAGTTTTCGTAAAAGAAGAACTAAATGCAGATATTAAACCAGTAGGAGCGTCTTCATCTTATGAAGAAGGTTCGATGTTAGGGTACTATCTTATAAAAGAGTACAAGCCAATTGCTTATGATAGTGAACCATTATCGATTAAGATCAAACGCTATGCTGTGGTTAATATATATAAATAGACTTTATGTAAGAGGAGGATTTTAAATGTCAGAAATTAAAGGTCAATTATTAGGAATTGTATTAGTTGTTGCAATTTTTGGAGCAGTAGCGGGAGTTTTGTTAGGTGCTTTTAACACAGCAGCTGAAAATACTACTGAAAAAATCACTGCCGATCCAGAAATTGTTGCTCCAAGCGAAGCACATGCAGCAAATGATTTATTAACTTTCTAATATCAAAAATATAAGTTTCAAAGTAATAAAAAAACTCCCTTAGGAATCTTAATTTTTCGAGGGAGTAAAAATTTAATTTGGTGACCTATACGGGATTCGAACCCATGAATGCATGCGTGAAAGGCATGTGAGTTAAGCCACTTCTCCAATAGGCCATATGTGCGTGGCGCTGACTATAGGATTCGAACCTACAACCGATCGGTTAACAGCCGATTGCTCTACCGTTGAGCTAAGTCAGCACAACTGACGCTCAATAATACTATCACAAAACTGAAAAATGACGCAATAGTTTTTTTAATTTTTTTTGAAAATTTTAAGCAATTTTATTAAGGATTAAATTGAAAAGTTCACCAACAGTTTTAAGGTCGTTAATTTCGTCAGATTCAAAAGCGATTCCATAACGATCTTCGAGTTCTAATAAGAAAGAGACAACATCTAAAGAATCTAAACCATATGTAGCAAGTGTTGCATCTTTGTCGATGGATTCAATATGTAACTTTTCTTTAATTAAATTTTCTAATTCAGCTCTTTTATCCATAAAGCACCTTCCTTTTGTCTCTTTATTGTAAACACATTGAAACAAAATATCAAACACGGAAGAGCCCTCATAAAATCATTTTTTCTAAAAACCTTGCAGAACTAATGTTTTTTAGTAAAAATTCAAGTAACAAATTTGAATTTTTATTGTATATTATTTCTTGAGGATTTCTTATGGAGTATTTAAAGGCAAGAAAAGAAGATGTTAAGGAATGCGTTCAACTTAAAAAAGAAGTTTTAAAACGTTTAGCGGAAGAAGGTCTTAACATTCGGGATGAAAGGTATCCAAGTGATGAATTAATCGAAGAAGACATAATAAACGGAAAAACTAGAATCATAAAAGAAAATGATGAAATAATTGCTTTTGCAACTTTTGAAGATACTCTTGAAGAATTTGGTGAATACATTTTTGAAGAAGAAAATTTAGCATGTTTTTCTCGACTTATGGTTAAAACTGGCCATTTAAGGAAACATGTTGCTCAGAATTTAATTAAAGGAATTATTAATGAAGCAAAAGAAAGAGGTTATAACGGAGTTGGAATCCTTGTTCATCCAATTAACATAAACGCACTCAAAATGTATGAAAAACTTGGCTTTAAATTTGAGAAGCGAAAAGAGTATGAATTTGGAGTTTTTGACTCTTATATTTATATAGATAAGTAATATTTAATTAAGAAGCAAAAAATAGCATAACTATAATGTTTTTCTTTATCTTTTCATAGTTTTATATTAATCTATTTACATAAGTGTAAGCGCTTACATAGGAGGAATAATTGCTATGATCTATGAAGCAAAAAATATTAGGAACGTGGCTTTGTTTGGCCACCAAGGAAGTGGAAAAACATCTTTGGTGGAGTCACTTTATGCAGCAGTAAACCAAACAGAAAAAGGATCGGTTGAAAAAGGTAACACTATTAGTGATTATCAAAAAGAAGAAAAGAAGAGACTTTCTTCTATCTCAACATCAATCGTTCCACTTTTTTATAATGATTTTAAAATTAATTTACTTGATGTACCTGGAAACGATGATTTCGTCGGTGAAGAAATTGCTGTAACTCACTCTGTTAAAGGTGCAATTTTAATGATTGATGCCTCAAGTGGTATTCAAGTAGGAACAATTAAAGCCTTTAAACTTTTAAAAAGAAGAGGTATCCCATTCATAATTTATGTAAATAAAATGGACAAAGGTTATCCAAATTATGAAGAAATCTTAGAACAAATTACTAAAACCTTTGGAAAAACCTGTATTCCATTTACTTTACCATTAGGTCACGCAGATCAATTTGATGGATTTATTAACTGTGTTGAATTAAAAGCTAGAAAATATAATGGTAAAGATTGTGTCGATGATGTAATTCATGAAGACAAAAAAGCAAAAGTTTTTGAACTTTATAATAGTATTTGTGAAGCGGTTGCTTTAACTGATGATGCTTTACTTGATAAGTTCTTCTCTGGAACACCTTTAACAAAAGAAGAAATTCAAACTGGTTTAAGAAAAGGTGTATTAAATGCAGAAATTTATCCAATTATTTTTGGTAGTGCACAAAATAATATTGGTATCAATACATTAATTAGAATGCTTATTGACTATATGCCAGCGCCAAATGATTTAAAACCATATGTTGGTTTTGATGATGATGGTAAAGAAATAAGTAGAAAAACTGATAAAGATGAACCATTCTCGGGTTATGTCTTTAAGACCTTAATCGATCAATATCTTGGGCAAATTAATTTTGTAAAAATTGATAGTGGCATTTTAAGAAATGGTCAAGAAGTTTATGTTGCAAATCTTAATAAAAACGTCAAAATTGCAAGCTTAAATTCTATTTGCGGCAATAATTTAACCCAAATTGATGAAGCTGGAGCAGGCGATATTGTTGCAATTACTAAGACAACCGAACTTGAAACATCTCATTCTTTATCTGATAAAGATAATCATATTCGTTATAAAGAAACAACTTTCCCAACTGCCGTTATCTTTAAGGCTCTTGTCACTAAGGATAAGAAAGATGATGAAAAATTATCAAATGCTCTCTCTAAAGTTTTAAAAGAAGATAAGACACTTGAAGTAAAAAGAAATAACGAAACAAAGCAACTTTTATTAGGTGGATTAAGTGAAACTCATATTAACTTTATTCTTTCAAAGATTAAAGGAACTTATGGAGTTGAAGTTTCAACAACAGAACAAAAGATTTGTTATCGTGAAACAATTACAAAAGAAGCAATTGGAAATGGTAGATACATTAAACAATCTGGTGGAAGTGGCTTCTATGGCGTTGTTCAAATGAAATTCATGCCAAGTGATAAGATTGAATTTACTGAAGAAATTTTTGGTGGCGCAGTTCCTAAAAACTATTTCCCATCAATTGAAAAAGGTTTCTACGAAGCATTAAATGAAGGTTTACTTGCTGGCTTCCCAGTTATTAACTGTAAAACTGTTCTATTAGATGGTAAATATCACCCAGTCGATTCAAACGAACTTGCATTTAAGATGGCTGCAATCTTAGCTTTTAAGGATGCTTATATGAACGCAGCTCCAACTATTTTAGAGCCTATTTTAATGGTCAATATTTATATTGATAATAAATATCTTGGTGATGTTTTAAACGATCTCAACTCAAGAAGAGGAAGAATACAAAACATTGTTGATAAAGAAAACGACACAACTATGGTTGAAGTTCTTTTACCAGAAGCTGAGACTTTAGATTACGTCACAAAACTTAAAGTTTTAACTCAAGGTAGTGGCTACTTCAATAGAAGCTTCTATTCATATGAAGAAGTCCCACATCAACTCCGTGAGAAAGTGATTAAAGAAAATTCACTTTTAAACAATAAATAGTTGAGTTTTGCAAACTTTTTAGTAAATTAAGGTATTTTTCAATCGTGAAATTTTAGGGAAATTTTCTCATTTTAAATAGAAAATACCTTTTTACTTGTTTATAATAACTCTATGGCCGAGAAATTTGTTCTAGACGAAAATTTTGATTTTCATATCATTCCTAAATTATCTAATAGTGAGTTAAATGAACTATCAAAAGAGATTAAACAACTCATTATTGATAAATGTTCAGAATATGGAGGACATCTCTCTTCTAATTTAGGAATTACAAATTTAACAATTGCACTTTTTAAAAGTTTTGATTTTGATAAGGACAAAATCATTTTTGATATTGGTCATAATTCTTATCCTTATAAAATTTTAACAGGAAGACCATTAACAAAATTAAGACAAGCGAATGGAATTGATGGATTCCAAAAAATTAATGAATCGAAATATGATGTTTATGATGCAGGTCACTCTTCAACAAGTTTAAGCGCTGCGCTTGGATTTGCCAAAGTAAGAGATTTAAAAAAAGAAAATTATAATGTAATTGCTTTTGTTGGCGATGGCGGAGTAGCTAATGGGCTTTGTTTTGAGGCTTTAAATAATCTTGTTACTGTAAATACAAAAATTATCATTATTTTAAACGATAATGAAATGTCAATTTCACCTACTACAGGTGGCTTAAGTGCTATTTTAAAAGGCATAAGAAAAAACCCTGTTGTGAAGATCGTTTTTAAAGATGCAAATTTTGAATATTATGGACCAATTGATGGCGATAATTTTGACCAACTTACTAAAGGATTTGAAAAAGCTAAGAAAAGTAAAAGAAGTGTAATCTTACATGTTAAAACTGCAAAAGGTGAAGGTTATAAATATGCAGAAGATGATAGTGTAGGCGAATATCACTTTGTAAATCCTTTTGACAAAGCAACAGGAAAACTTAAAAATTTATTGCCAGCTAAGAACATTTCTTTTTCTGAAGTTTTCGCTAAACTTTTAAAAGAAGACATGGAAAAAGATAAAAATACTATTGCAATTTGTCCGTCAACTACGGTCGGCGCAAAAGTTACTGATATTTTTAATGAATTTGAAGGCAGAGCCTTTGATGTAGGAATTAGTGAAGAACATTCTGCGATTTTTGCAAATGCATTTGGAGTTAATGATTACCATACATATTTATTAATGTATTCAACATTTTTACAAAGAGCTTATGACGAATTGCTTCACGATGTTGCTAGATCAAATAAACACGTTACTCTTTTAATCGATCGTTGTGGACTTATTGGACATGATGGAGAAACTCATCAAGGCATTTACGATGATGGATTTTTCTATTCAATACCTAATTTTGTTTTAGCGATGCCAAAAAACGAGGAAGATGCTGTTAAGCTTTTTAAATACGCAAAAACTTACAAGCATCCTTTAGCTATTAGATATCCAGCAAATTATTTAGATAATGGCATTAAGCTAGGCGCAAAAGAAATTAACGATAGAAAATTTGAATTACTTAAAAAAGGAACAAATAAGAATCTAGCTATCGTTAGTGTCGGACCTCACACATTAGATATATATAAGAATTTAAAAAATGAAGATTTAACAATTTATAATGCTCTTTTCTTAAAAGGTTATGATGAAGAATCTCCTAATGAACTCCTATCTTTTAAAGAAGTTTTTATTTATGATGCTTATGGCTTAGAAAATGGTTTTGCTTCTAATCTTGTTTTAGATTTAATTAAGAGAAACTATAAAGGAAAAATCACAGTTAGAGCACTTCCAAACGAATTCATTACAAAAGATGATGTCATTGCTCAAGAAAGAAAATTCTCTGTTGATGTAGATTCAGTAACTAAGGAAATTTTAAAGATAAATCATGGAAGTTAAGATTATTGAACCTATAAGTTTTTGCTTTGGAGTAAAAAGAGCAATTGATTTACTAGACAAAATAGTTGAAGAAAATAAAACTAGAAATTTAATACTTTTTGGAGAATTGATTCATAATAATTTAGTTATTGAAAACCTAAAAAATAAGGGTATTAAAGTAATGAATTTTACAGAAAACACTGCAGAAACCCTATTAAATTCATTAAAAGAGAATGATTTAATCATTTTTAGCGCACATGGTCATAATAAAAAATACGAAGAAATTTTGAATAAGAAAGGTATTAAATTTTTTGATACAACTTGTCCAATTGTTGAAACTAATTTAAGGAAAATAGAAAAAAATAATGGAGCCATTATTTTTATTGGAAAAGCTGGTCACCCAGAAACCATCGCGAGTCTTTCTCGCTCAAAAAATATCTTTTTGTATGATATAAATAGTGAATTTGACTACAAGAAAATCGATAAAAACATAAAAGAAGTTTATGTTATGAATCAAACTACTTTATCTTTTCTTGAACTTGAAAGAATTTTTAAAGATATAAAAGAGCATTTTCCAAATGCTCATTTTAGTGATGAAATTTGTAATGCGAGTAGAATAAGACAAGAGAAAATGACAACTCTTGATTCAAGTTTTGATTTAGTTTTAATTCTAGGAGATAAAAAGAGTTCGAATACGACAAAACTTTATGATTTATCCAATAAAAATAAAAGTCATGATACGTTTTTTGTTAGTGAGATACTAGATTTAGAGAAAATAGATTTTTCAAAATACAAAAAAGTTGCAATTTTTAGCGGAACAAGTTGTCCAATGGAATTTATAGAAGAAGTGAAAAAGAAAGTGGAGGAAATTTAAATGGAAAAATTTGAATTGAAAAAGCCAATTAATCATATCGCTTTTATTATGGATGGTAACGGAAGATGGGCTAAAAGACGCATGATGCCTAGAACTTATGGACATAAAGTCGCTTGTAAAAGAATCATTGAAATTGTCCGTTTCTTAAAAGAGATAAATGTTAAAGCGATTTCTTTATATGCTTTTTCTACTGAAAACTGGAATAGACCAAAAGATGAAATTGATAAACTTTTTGAATATCTAGAAGAATTTTTTGATGAATATATCCAAGAATTTATTAACTATAAATGTAAGATTATTGTTTCTGGAGATATCTCAAAATTGCCTGAGAAAACTCAAAAAATAGTGCAAAAAGCTATTGAAATCACAAAAGATTTCCATGATTATATCTTTAATATCTGTTTAAACTATGGTGGAAGACAAGAAATTGTAAGAGCTTGTAAACTAGCTTATGAAGACATTAAAGAAGGCAAAATTACGGAAAAAGATTTAAATATAGATACTTTCAAAAATTATTTATACACACATGATCTCCCTGAAATTGATTTAATGATTAGAACAAGTGGAGAGCAAAGAATCTCAAACTTTTTAATGTATCAACTTGCCTATACTGAGTTTATTTTTACCAAAACTTGTTGGCCTGATTTTACGCCAGAAAAACTCAAAGAATGCCTTAAAGAATACGAAACTCGTGACCGTAGATTTGGGGCAATTAAAGAATAAATTGACGATTTTTCTTATTATCTTTATATAAAGCATCTTGACAATCATTTTTAAAATCGCTTTAATTTTAGCAGATAAGTTAATTATCAGTCGTTAGAGTACCTGAGGGTATTCTTATTTTTTTAAAAGGGGTATTTAATGGAAGAAATTAAATCAGTCGAAACTGGCTTGAAGGAAGCTCTTAAATCTATTAACTGCGAATTATATTTCTTTAAGTATATTGCAAAGACTAAAGTCCTTGAAATTATCGTTGATCGAGATGAAGACTTTAACTTCGATGCAATTGAAGAAGTATCTAAGTTTATTAGTGATTATCTCGATCTCCATGATTTCACAGAAGATTCTTACACGCTTGATGTTTCATCTTTAGGAGCTGAAAAGCCAATAAAATTAGAAAAACTAGATAAATATGTTGGTAAATACGTAAATTTACATCTATCTCATCCTTATAAAGGTGAAAATATTTTAGAAGGCGATTTAGAATATTGCGACGATGATAAGTTAATTTTATCTTATAGAAACAAAACTAAATTAATTAAATGTGAAATTAAAAGGGACACAGTTGATAAAGCCCGTTTAGCAATTAAATTTTAATAGTAGAGGAAGTAAGTATGAACAAAAAGAGATTTCTTGAAACAATTGGTGAAATGTATACATCAAAAGGTGTAGACAGTGAAGTTTTAGCAGATGCTTTAAAAGAAAGTTTTAGATTAGCTTTTGCTAAAAAGATTGAAGATGAATATAAAATTGATAAAAAACCTAGCAAAGCTTCATCTCAAAATAAAGATAAACCAGCTGTAAAATTACCAGATGCTTTAATTAGAGTTGAAATTGATTTCAATAAAGCAAAAATCGAATGTTATAGACAATGGTTAGTTGTAAATGATGATGATGTTCAAGATGATTACATTGAAATTGGCTTAAGTGATGCTAAAGAAAAAGATTCCAAGCTTGCTCCAGGCGATTATTACGAAGAAGAATTATCATTAGATTCTTTAAAAGAAAAAGATATTTCTCGTTTTAAATCATGTTTTGTTCAAAAAATTAATAAAGCTGAAAAAGATGCTTTACTTGCTACATTTGCTAATAAAATTGGAACTATTGTTACAGGTACTGTTGAAAAATGTGATTCCCACTCTGTTATTGTTGAACTTGGTAAAACAACTGCAACCTTATTCCAAAAAGATTTAATTGGTGATGAAAAGTTCAATCAAGGTGAAAGTATTAGAGTTTATGTTGAAGGAATTGGCAAAGACGATAAGAAAGGTTCCCTTGTTAAAATTTCAAGAAGCTGCAACGGCTACTTAAGATGCTTATTTGAAAATGAAATTCACGAAATTTATGATGGCACAGTTATCATAAAATACGTTGAAAGAATTCCAGGAAGAAGAGCAAAAGTTTGTGTCTATTCAAATGATCCAAATGTTGATCCAAGCGGCGCATGTATTGGTGAAAAAGGTAATAGAATTCAAAATATCGTTACTCAACTTGGAAATGCAAAAGATAGCAAGGAAAAAATTGATGTTGTTACATGGAATCCAAATTTAGGACTCTTTGTCGCTGAACTTTTAAAACCTGGTAAAGTTCTTGGAATGAATATTGATGAAGAAAAGAAAGAAATCACTGTTGTAACAGATGATGATACTCTCAATATTGCAATCGGCTTTAAAGGAACAAACGTTGTTTTAGCAAGAAAGATCACCGGTTATCAAATTAAAGTAATTGATGAAACAACTGCAAGCAACGAAGGTATCGAATATAAATTAATCGAAGACTACGCAATCGAAGCTAAAGAGGAAGAAAGAAAGAGATTCAGAGAAAAACAACAAGAAGCTATTAAATCTAGAACTGGTGTCAGTGTTAATGATGAAGAAGAAGTTCTTGATAAAGATGCTGATCTTGAAGAAGATATTCCAGTTGTTGAAGAGGTGGTTGAAGAAGAAAAAGTCGAAGAAACTCCTGTTGCTCAAGAGCCTGTTCAAGAAGAAAAAGTTGAGATTAGCGATGAAATCGCTAAAGAAGAACCTGTTGTTGAAGTTAAAAAGGTTAAAGAAGAAGAACCTATTGAATTTAAAGAAGTTAAGACAACTACAACTCTTGAATCCTTAGAAAAATCCTTGGAAGAAGAAAAGAAAGATAAAGCTTCCAACAAAAAATCCTTCAAGAAAAAGAAGAAAGATTATAAGAAGGAAGAAGATGATGAGGACGAAAAGGAAGAAAAGAGAATCGTTCAAAAAATGGATATCTATACCGACGAAGAACTCGAAGCTTTCGAAAACGAAGAAGATGAGTACGAGGATGAAGAAGATTATTCCGAGTACGATGATGATGATTACTACGAGGATAGATAATGAAGAAAAAACCTACTAGAAAATGTTTAGCAACTAATGAGGTCTTTAATAAGGAAGATCTCTTTAGAGTTGTTAGATCGCCTAATGGGGAAATTTCGTTAGACATGACTGGTAAGGCTAATGGACGTGGAGCTTATATTTCTAAATCTATTGAAGCAATTGAAAAAGCTAGAAAATCTAAATGTTTAGACAAAGCTTTAGAAACAGAGGTTCCTAACGAAATATATAATCGTATGATTTTATTCTTAAATATGAAGTAAGGAGGGTTTAGATTTGAAGAAACAAATTAATAAGAAAAACACACAAAGAGAGACTAACATCCCTGTAAAGAAAAATTCACAACAAAATTTAAATAAGATTAATAATGGTGTATTTGTTTTCACTAGATCACTTACTGTTGGTGAACTTGCTAAAGAATTAAATGTTAATGCTAGTGATATCATTAAAAAATTATTCTTACAAAAAAAGCTTGTCACTATTAATCAATATTTAGATGATGAAACAATCGGAGAGCTTTGTTTAGAGTTTGGTTACGATTTCAAAAAAGAAGAAATTATTAACGAAGAAGACTTTGAAAAAGCTCAAATTGAAGATAAAGAAGAAGATCTTGTTGAAAGACCTCCTGTTGTTACAGTCATGGGACACGTTGACCATGGTAAAACAACCTTAATTGACGCAATTAGAAATTCTAACCTCGCTGCAAGCGAAGTTGGTGGAATTTCTCAAGAAATTGGTGCTTATCAAAAAGTTGTCAATGGAAGAAAAATTACTTTCATTGATACTCCAGGGCATGAAGCTTTCTCCGCAATGAGAAGTAGAGGAGCAAGTGTTACTGATATTGTTGTTCTTGTTGTTGCTTCTGATGATGGCGTTATGCCTCAAACAATTGAAGCTATCGACCACGCAAAAGCAGCTAAAGTCCCAATTATTGTTGCGATTAATAAAATTGATGCTCCTGGTTCAAACCCAGAAAAAGTTCTTAACGAACTTATGCAACACGATGTTATCGCTGAAAAGTTTGGTGGTGATGTCTTAACCTGCGAAATCAGTGCTAAAAAGAAAATTGGTATTAATGATTTACTTGAAGACATTCTTCTCCAAGCTGAAATGCTACAATTAAGAGCAAATCCAAAACGTTACGCAATTGGTACTGTTCTTGAAGCTGAACTTGATAAAGGTGAAGGTCCAAAAGCCACACTTTTAGTCCAAAATGGTACTTTATATAACAATGACTATGTTGTTGTTGGTACAGCTTATGGAAAAGTTAGAAGAATGACTAACGAATTCAAACAAGTTATTAAAGAAGTTGGTCCTGGCACACCATGTAGTGTAATTGGTTTAAGTGAAGTTCCTTTAGCTGGCGATAGATTTATGGCTTTCCCAACTGAAAAACAAGCTAAAGATATCGCTGAAAAAAGAAAACTCAAGAAAGTTCAAGAAGAAAGAGCTGCTTCAAATGGCGTCTCTTCTCTCGATGACTTATATTCAAAAATTAGTGAAGGTCAACTTGCTCAAATTAATATAGTTTTAAAAACAGATTCTACAGGGAGTGCTGAAGCTGTTAAAGGTTCACTTGAAAAACTTAATAACGAACAAGTTAAAGTTAACGTTATTAGAGCGGCAGCTGGTGCAATAACTGAAAGTGATATTTTACTTGCTAGTGCATCTGATGCAATTATATATGGTTTCAATGTTAGACCAAGCGCAATGATTAGAAAGAAAGCCGAAGAGGAAGGCGTTGAAATCAGACTTCATAGAATTATCTACGCATTAACTGAAGAAATGGAAGATGCAATTAAAGGTAAAATGAAGAAAGAAGAAGTCGAAAGCGTCATTGGCCAAGCTGAAGTTAGAAATGTCTTTAAAATTTCTAAAGTTGGTGAAATTGCTGGATGTATGGTTACAGACGGTTCCATTAAGATGAATGCAAAATGCCGTGTATTACGTGATGGCGCAATCGTTTACGAAGGAACAATTGAATCCTTAAAACGTTTTAAAGACGATGCTAAAGAAGTAAAACAAGGTTATGAATGTGGCTTAAGAGTTTCAAATTATAACGATATTCATGAAGGTGATATCGTCGAATGTTACGAAATGAAGGAAAAAGACAATGCCTAAAAGTAATAAAGACGTTGAAAAAATTAAAAGTTTGATTGCTAGAAACGTTAAAGATATTGTTTCTCAAGAAATCAGCAATGAAAATCTTGGTTTTATGACAATCACTAACGTTGAAGTTAGTAGTGATCATTCTTATTGTAAAATCTTTGTTTCGTTTTTAAACAATGCTAAACATAGTTTAGAAACTTTGAATAGAGCGAAGGGCTATGTAAGAAGTCAACTTGCAAAAAGAGTTCACTTCAGAAGAGTTCCTGAAATAAGCTTTGTCTTAGATGATACTTTTGAAAAGCAAGCTCGCTTTGAAAAATTATTAAACAAAGATAAAGAAGAAATTGAATCAATTAAAGAATTAGAAGAGAGTCTTAAATAAGATTCTCTTTTTTTAATAATGCATCCAAATTTCGAGGGTTCATGCTTAATACGTATGAACCATTTTTATTTTCAAAATGCATTCTTCTAGCTTCTTTAAAATATTTTCTTTTTTTAAGCGAAAAAGTAATTGGATTTACTTTTTTAGAAATATTCCAATAAAGTTTAAAAACAAAAGGAATGAAGTAATTTTCTTCTTTAACCCATATATTTTCGATCACGAAATCTTTTTCTTTGTTGGTTAAAAGTAAGATTCCAACTAGTTCATCGTTTAAAAATAAATGAAAATGAATTGATTTTTTGCTTGTATTGATTGGCGTCTTTAAATGAGCGAATTCTTCAAAAACCTCGCAAAAGTCGTTTATTTTTTTGTAATAAAGCCCAGCACTGTTTACTTTATTTTCTTTATGTAAAAACAAAACATTAAATTGTTCTTCATTTTCAAGCATTGTTAAAAAGTTGTCGTAACTTGATGGAAATTCTTTGTTTAAAGAAAGAATTATTTTTTTAATATCTTCTCTTTTGGTCTTTTTATCATTAGGACAATTGCTAGGGAAAATTGGTATATCTTTTTCTTTTATTAATCTAACAATTTCTTTTTCATCGATGTATATAAATGGACGAATGAAAGTGATTTCTTCGTTTTCTAAAAACATCTTTGGTTCAAAAGTTGCGATTCGCCCGCCATATAGTTCGTTTAAAAACAAGGTTTCAATTGCGTCTGATTTATGATGAGCAAAACTAACTTTATTGCAGTTTAATTCTTTAGCCTTTTTGTTAATTATAGCTTTTTTCATTCTTGAACAAATTGAACAAGGAAGAAGAGTTTTGTTTTGAAGTTTTCTTTGCTCTTCTAAAATTTCATAAACTGTTTTTCCATCGGCAATGATAAGTTCTAAACCTAAAGAAGAACAATATTCTTCCATTTCTTTTGAACTATAATTAGGAAAACCTAAATCTATATTTATAGGAATTATTTCAAAATTTATTTTGCTAAATCTTTTATATAAAGAAAGAGCATATAAAAGAGCCATGGAATCTTTTCCACCACTTACACCAAGTGCGATTCTATCTCCATCAGAAATTAAGTTAAAATCTTCATCAGCTCTTTTGATACTAGCTAAAACAATTCTTATCGCATCCATGCTATTAATTATTCTTTATTTTGTTTCGTTTGAAAACAAAAATAATACGAATAAAAAGGAATTTTTCATAATATTTAAGTTTTTCACGATGTCGCTTAATTTAATTTTAAAATTAAATTACTTTGTCTTATAATAATTTTCATGGAAGTTATATTTTTAAAAGATTTTAACGATATTAAAAAAGATATTGAAGATTTAGGGCTAGTATTAGGCTTTTTTGATGGTGTTCATGTTGGGCACGTTCAACTTATCAACTTTGCAAGACAAAATACTAAAAAAGGGTCACTTGGCGTTTTTACCTTTGATAAACCTTTAAAAACCATTGAAGGTTCATTGATGAATATTGAAGATAAAATCGAAGCAATGAGAAGACTTGATGTCGATTATCTCTTCGTTGTTCAATGCGATGATAATTTTAAAGAGATGAGTTATGTAAAATTCGTCGATACAGTTTTAAAAGTTTTTAATCCATCAAAAATTTTCTGTGGACCTGATTTTAAATTTGGTTATGAAGCAAAAGGTGATGTTAACTATTTGAAACAAAGATTTGGACAAGTTTATGTTTTAAATTATGTTAATGATCATAATGAAAATAAAATTTCTAGCACTCAAATTAAAGAGCTTATTAAAAGTGGTGATATGAAAGAAGCCAACATTTATTTAGGACACCCTTATAAAATTCATGGCGCTGTCGTTCATGGATTAAATAATGGTGAAATTATTGGTTTTCCAACTGCTAACTTACTTCCATCTACAGATTATGTGATTCCAAAAAATGGCGTTTATTTTACAAAAGTAAAAATAAATGGTGAACTCTATATTTCTGTAACAAATATTGGAACGCATCCAACAATTGAAAAGTTAAATCAAGCAACAATTGAAACATTTGTTATCGATTATAAAGATTCAATTTATGGCGAAAATATTGATTTATATTTCTATAATAGAGAAAGAGATGAAGTTAAATTTAACAGCATCGATGAATTAAAAGCAAAAATTGAAGAAGATGTCGAAAACTGCAAAAATTACTTTTTCTTCAAATAAATTTTGTTGCTATTAAGTTGCAAATTTGATAGTTTATTAGGGCTACATTAAACCATGTTTAACGAATCTCCAACGTTTTACATAGTTTATTGCGAATATTAGTGAAAGGAGAAATTAAAAATGGCATTAGAAAAGAAAGTTAAAGCTGAAGTTGTAAAGAAATTTGGTGCTAACGAAAAAGACACAGGTTCTGTTCAAGTCCAAGTCGCTTTACTCACAAAAAGAATTCAAGATTTAACAGCTCACTTAAAAAAGAATGACAAAGACCACACAGCAAGAAGAAGTCTACTTATCCTTGTTGGTCAAAGAAAATCATTACTTTCTTACCTTGAAAAGCAAGATAGAGATGCTTACTTAAAGCTCATTGCTGAACTCGGATTAAGAAAATAAGAAATGAAAGTTCATTAAAAAGGCTCTATAATTTATAGAGTCTTTTTTATTTATGGTAAGTTCGTACTCTTATATTAAATACTTTAAGAAGGAATTTATATTAGGTCCTACTTTTAAAATGCTTGAAGTAGCTTTTGAGTTACTTATGCCATTTCTAATGTCTTATATAATTGACACAGGCATTATGGCTGCCGAACAATATGGAGACTATACAAAAATTGTTTTACCTGGAATCATTATTTTTCTTTTTGCTGTTTTAGGACTTTGTTCAACTCTTGTTTGTCAACATTTTGCTTCCATTGCTTCTCAAGGATTTGGAACGCGACTTAGAAATGCACTTTTTGAAAAAATAATGAATATGTCTTTAAGAAATGTTGAACTTATTGGCAAAGGAAACTTAAACACTGCTTTAAGTAATGATATCAATCGTCTGCAGGTTTCAGTTGCGATGATGATTCGACTGGTTTTAAGAGCGCCAGCCATTGTTATTGGTTCATTGATTTGTGCTTTTATTATTGACTGGCAAGTAGCGTTAATCTTTTTGGGGGTTGTTGTTTTAATTTCTATAGTTTTATTTATTATTTTGTTTTTATCATCAAAAAAAGTTGTTCTTATTCAAAAGAAAGTTGATGAACTTGTAACTTTAACAAATGATTCTTTAAATGGCATGAGAGTTATTAAAGCATTCAATAACGAAAAAGTAGAAGTTAATAAATTTAAAAACAAAACCAAAAGTTATTATGATGAGATGAAAAGCGTCAACTTCATTAATGCTTTAACAAATCCATTAACTTTTTTAATTATTAATATTGCAATTTTACTTGTTGTTTATTTCTCAAAAGATCAAATAATTTATGAAGGAATATTAACAACAGGTGAACTTACAAGTTTAATTCAATACCTCAATCAATGTTTCGTTGCTTTAATTGCAGTTAGTAATTTAGTAATTATTTTTACTCGAGCATTTGCTAGTAAAAAAAGAGTAGATTATCTACTCAATTTAAAAGAAGATTTAGAAAATAATCCTAAATTTGCGCCATTTTCTATTCAAAATGGAGAAAATTTAATCAAGTTTGATGATGTTAGTTTTCATTATAATGAGGGTGAAAATAATGTCGTTAAAAACTTAAATTTTGATATTTTTAAAGGCGAAAAAGTTGGAATAATTGGCGGAACCGGAAGTGGTAAAACTACACTCATAAAACTTATTGAAAGATTTTTTGATAGAAGTAACGGAACCATTTTTTATAAAAGTAAAGATATCAAAGATTATGATTTAAACGCACTTCATCAAGAAATAAGTTTAGTTAATCAAAAAGCAGTTCTTTTTAAAGGTACAATCAGATCTAACTTACAAATTGCTAAAAAAGATGCTACAGAAGAAGAGATGATAGAAGCTTTAAAAGAAGCCTGCGCTTATGATTTTGTAAAAAAATTCCCTGATTTTTTAGACCATGAAGTTGAAGAAAGTGGAAAGAATTTTAGTGGTGGCCAAAGACAAAGACTTTCAATTGCTCGCGCTCTTCTTAAAAAATCAGAGATTTTAATTTTAGACGATTCAACAAGCGCTCTAGATTATTTAACTGAAAAAGAACTTAAAAATAATGTTTTTCATAAGAGTGATTTAACAACACTTGTTATTGCTCAAAGAGTTTCATCAATTATAAACTGCGACAAAATTATTGTTATGTATCATGGTGAAGTTGAAAATATTGGAACTCATGAAGAACTTTTAAAGAAGAGTTCGGTTTATAAAGAAATTTATCTTTCACAATATGGAGAAGAAAATGTCAATTAAGGCGAGATTATTTACATATATTAAAAGATATCCTCTTTATTTAGTTTTTTCTTTATTTGCTGCTTTGATTTTTGTTACGGCTATGTGTATCACTCCATATCTTGTTGGAAAAGCAATTGATGAGATAACTTATTTCCTCCAAGATAATACTGTGGATTTAAGTTGCAATTTCTTATTTTACCTTATTTTTGCAGGGATTTTAGTTGTATTGGTTCTAATTTTTGAATTTTTATTTGAATATATTAACTCTATTTTTGTTGAAAAAATTAGTAAAGATTTAAAAGATGATGTCTTTACAAAACTTAACGAAGTCCCAATTTCATATATTGATCAAAACGCTCATGGCGACCTTGTTTCAAGGGTTATCAATGATACAGACAATATTAATGTTGCTTTAGTGAGTGGTTTCAGACAGCTTTATCAAGGCATCATCCAAATTCTTGTAACTTTTATTGTTATGTTTATTTTGAACTGGATTTTAGGAATTGTAGTTGTTGTTTTAACACCTCTTGGATTTTTAATTTCTTATAAATTAGCTCATAAAACCAATAAATATTTTAAGGGCCAAGCTAAAATTGTTGGGGAACTAGGAGCAACAAGCCTTGAATATATTAATAATATTGACCTTGTTAAATCCTATAAGTTCGAAAAAGAAATTATTGATGAATTTGCTTCAAAAAATGCAGATTTATATAAAGTTGGACAAAAAGCTCAATTTTCTGGTAGTTTAACGAACCCAATTACTCGTCTTATTAATAATTCAACCTATGCAATTGTTGGAATGATAGCTGCAGTTTTATGTGCCCTTTCTTTCAACAATAGTTCAATGATTTTAGGAGCCAGTTGTACAGTTGGAACAGTTTTGACTTTTATCCAATTTTCGAACCAATTTGCAAAACCATTTAATGAAATATCAAGTTGCATCCCGGAAATTCAAACCGGATATTCTTCACTTTTAAGATTAAATAAGATTTTAAACGAAGACAACGATGTTAATTTAGGTAAAGAAAATTTAGGAGAAGAAGTGAAAACTATTGATTTTAATAATATAAGTTTTGGCTACGAAAAAGATAAAATTATTATAAAAGATTTTAATGTTAACATCAAAGAAGGCGAAAAAATTGCGATTGTTGGGCCTACAGGGTGTGGAAAAACAACTATTATTAATTTATTGCTTCGTTTTTATGATCCGGTTTCTGGAAATATTTCTTTTAATAACGTCGATACAAAAGATATTAAGAAAGAAAGTTTAAGAAGTGTCTTTGGAATGGTTTTACAAGATACATGGATTTTTTCTGGGACAGTTAGAGAAAATATAACTTATGCAAAAAGAGATGCAAGCGAAGAAGATATTATAGAGGCTTGTAAAAAGAGTAATTGCTTAGATTTTATTGAACGTTTACCAAATGGATTCGATACTTATATTGATGATTATTCTGGACTTAGTGTTGGACAAAAACAACTTATTTCAATTGCTCGAGTTATGCTAGTTAATCCTAAGATTATGATTCTTGATGAAGCAACAAGTAACATCGATACAAGAACCGAAATGAAAATTTCAAAAGCTTTCAACATCTTAATGAAAGGTAAAACTTCCTTTGTTATTGCTCATAGATTATCGACAATTGTAAATAGCGATCTCATCCTTGTTATGAAAGATGGAGCCATAATTGAACAAGGTAAACACGAAGAATTACTTAATAAAAAAGGTTTCTATTATGAACTATATAATGCTCAATACGCTCAAAATAATTGAGATTTGCAGGGTTTTTGATTCCGATATATATTATTTTTCTCATTATTAAAAGTTATTTAAAGTAAAAACTAATATGATATAATAATCACTGCTTATGGAAGTCTTTATCGTAATTTTACAAGCACTACTTTATGGCGTAGTAGAAGGCATAACTGAATGGCTTCCAATTTCTTCAACTGGACATTTAATAATTCTTGATAGTGCATTTAAACTTAATGAAACTTATCCAGAATTTTGGGATTTCTTTTTAGTTGTCATTCAACTTGGAGCGATTCTAGCTGTTATTGTTAGATTTTTTAAAGAACTTAATCCAATTAATCCTAAACTTAATAAAGAAGAAAGAAATACAATTTGGAAAACTTGGCTTAAAATTTTAATTGGCGTAATTCCAGTAGCTTTTATTGCATTAATTTTAGAATTTACTGGTGCTTCAGATTACTTAGATAACACACTAGTTGTTGCAATCGCACTTTTAATTTATGGCATTATTTTTATTGTTTTAGAAACATTTATAAAAAAAGATCAAAAGAATTTCTTTATTGCTAGAGAAGTTGGTCTTTTACCAAGCGGAGCAACTTATTTTAAATATGATTCAACCAAAGATTTAACTTATAAAATTGCTTTCTTTATTGGATGCGCGCAAATTTTAAGTTTAATTCCTGGTACTTCAAGAAGTGGCGTAACAATTGTTGCTGCTCTTTTACTTGGCTGTTCTAGAACTTGTGGAGCTGAATATAGTTTTTATCTTTCAATTCCTGTAATGCTTGGAGCAAGTTTTCTTAAATTTATTTCTTTTATGACAAGTGGAGTTACATGGGATTTAAACATGACACTTTATCTTGTTTTTGGCTTGTTATCAGCGTTTATTACTTCTCTAATTATCATTAATACTTTAATGAAATTTGTTAAGAAACATACTTTCATTGGGTTTGGATATTATAGAATTCTACTTGCTGTAGTTTTATTTATTCTTTTTGGAGTTGGGGTTTTATAAAATGGCAAATAATTACAAAATTATCGATATTGATACGTGGAATCGTAAATCACAATATTTATGGTTTAATTCATTTATGAATCCAACATATGGGATTGATGTCAAGATGGATGTTACGAATCTTGTCAATTATTCTAAAAAAACTAAGACTTCATTTTTTATTAACTTTTTGTACTGTTTAACTGTAGCTTTAAATGAAGTTGAAGAATTTAGGCTTCGTTATGTAAATGGAGAAGTTCGTTTATATGATTACATTAATCCAACTTACACCATTAAATGTATCGATGGAACATATAATAATGGCAGACACGAATTCACAAAAAGCTACTCAGTTTTTTATAAAAGAACAAAAGAAGTGTTAGATTTTCAGAAAAATAACACAAATCATCGCGAAAACTATAATGATAGTGCTTTTTATGATGAATTTTATTTCTCATGTTTAACTAATCTTGATTTTATTGGTATGACTCATCCAATGACTTACACTGATAAATCTTCTCAAAGTTGTACAAGAGCCCTTTGGGGTAAATATAGCCTTGAAAATGATAGATACAAAATGACTTTAAACTTAACCGCTTCCCATGCACTTGTTGATGGAATGCCAATGGCAGAAGGCTTTAATTTAACCCAGTTTATAATTGATAATTTCGAAACTTTCATCAAAGAAAATAATTAAATTTTAGTAAAATTTAATGGTGACTTTTTCAAGCCTATAACTTGAAATTTTTTTAATGTTTTTTTAAGTGAAATCTTGTCCTAATAAGTGTAAAATACTTTTGTTTATATTGTTAGGAAAAAAGAGATGAAAAAAGTATTTGAATTAGAATTTTTTGGAAAAAAGCTTGTTGTTGAAACTGGCGAAATTGCCAAACAAGCAGATGGTGCAGTATTTGTAAGATTTAATGATACTGTCGTTTTATCAACAGTTTGTTGTAGTGATGAACCAAAAGAAGGAGATTTCTTTCCTTTAACTGTTGGTTATGAGGAAAAACAATACGCTATTGGAAGAATTCCTGGCGGATTTTTACGTAGAGAAGGTAGACCTGGAGAACATGCAACTTTAACTGCAAGATTAATTGATCGTCCAATTCGACCAATGTTCCCAGAAGGATTTAGAAATGAAGTCCAAATTGTTAACACAGTCATGAGCGTCGATCTTGATGCAACTCCTGAAATGACAGCTATGTTTGGCTCTTCATTAGCACTTTCAATCAGTGATATTCCTTTTGATGGACCAATTGCTGGAGTTTATGTTGGAAGAGTTAATGGCGAATTCGTTATTAATCCAAGTGTTGAAGAAAGAGAAAAAAGCGATCTTAATTTAGCAGTTGCTGGTACAGCAGAAGCTATCAACATGGTTGAAGCAGGTGCTAATGAATTAAGTGAAGATGTAATGCTTGATGCTATCATGTTTGGTCATGAAGCAATCAAAAAGTTATGCAACTTCCAAAAAGAAATCGCTAACGAAATCGGAAAAGCAAAAAGAGAAGTTTCTTTATATGCTCCAGACGAAGTCATCAAAAACGATATTTATTCAAGAATTTATGACAAAATGGTCAAATCAATCTCCATTTTCGATAAACTTGAAAGACAAAACGCAATTGATGCTCTTAAAAAAGAAATTATCGATGACTATGATGCAAGAAGTTATAAAGATGAAAAAGATCACCGTTTAACAATGCTCATGGTTAACGACATCTTAGAAAAGATGGTCGCTGACGAAGTTAGAAGATTAATTACAGTTGAAAAAATCAGACCTGATGGAAGAAAAGTCGATGAAATTAGACCACTTGATGCAAAAGTAGATTTACTTCCTAGAGTTCACGGCTCTGCAATGTTTACAAGAGGCCAAACTCAAGTTATCTCAACTTGTACATTAGGTATTAAAGATGATGAACAAATCTTAGAAAGTTTATCTCCAGAAGATCACAAGAGATGGATGCATCATTATAATTTCCCACCTTTCTCAGTTGGTGAAATTGGTAGAATGGGAACTCCAGGCAGAAGAGAAATTGGGCACGGTGCTTTAGGAGAAAGAGCTTTAAGTTATGTTCTCCCAAGTGAAGATGAATTCCCATACACAATAAGATGTGTTGCAGAAGTTTGTGAATCAAATGGTTCCTCTTCTCAAGCTTCAATATGTGCTTCGTGTATGGCTTTAATGGCAGCAGGTGTTCCAATTAAGAGAATGGTTAGTGGAATTGCAATGGGCTTAATTACAAGTGGACCACTTGATGGAAATCACCCTTATACAATCCTTACAGATATTCAAGGCTTAGAAGATCACTTTGGAGATATGGACTTCAAAGTTGCTGGAACAGAAGTTGGTGTTACCGCTTTACAAATGGATATTAAAATTAAAGGTGTTACTAGAGAGATTTTACATGATGCTTTAATGCAAGCTCATAATGCAAGAGCAGAAATTAGAGAAGTTATGTCAAAAGCAATTAGTGAACCAAGAAAAGAATTATCTGAATACGCTCCTAAGTTTGAAACATTCTACATCGACAAAGATAAGATCAAAGATGTTATTGGAAGTGGCGGAAAAGTTATTAATGACATTATCGAAAGATGTAACGATGTTAAAATCGATATCGAAGATGATGGAAAAGTTACAATTTACCATACTGATAAAGATTCAATCGCTAAAGCAAAAGGAATTATTGAAAGCATTGTTAGAGAAGTTGAAGTTGGTGAAGTTTTTGAAGGCGAAGTTACTCGTGTTGAAAACTATGGCGCTTTCGTAAAATTATTTGGTGATAAAGAAGGCTTATGCCATGTCTCCGCTTTAAGTAATGGATATGTTAAAGACGCTCATGATTTTGTTAAAGTAGGCGACACTTTAAAGGTTAAAGTAATCGATGTTGACGATCATGGAAAAATCAAATTATCCCACAAAGAATTTGATGATACTGTAAGCGAAAAACCTAATGATAACTTCAAAAAACCTGCAGAACGCAAAGATTTTTCTAAAAAACCACACTCAAATCCAAGAAATAAAAACTTTGAAAGAAAAGAAAAAAAAGAAAATGATTTAGATGGTTTTAAAGAATTCAAGAAAGAAGAAGTATTAGCTACTCCAAAAAAAGAAGAACCAAAAGTTGAAGCTGAAGAAAAGAAAAGTGGATTATTTGGTTTCTTAAAGAAAAAATAAGATGAAGATTTTAATTGCTAGCGATTTACATGGTTCAGTTGAATCTAGTAATAAAATTCTTGAATTAGATTCTAAATTTAATTTTGAAAAAATAATTTTACTTGGTGATATTAATTTTAGCGGAGCACGTAACGTGCCTCCGCAAGATTATTATCCAATTTCAGTTTGTGAAAACTTATCAAAAGTAAAAGACAAACTTGAAATCATTCGCGGTAATTGTGATTCAAGAGTCGATGAATTTGTTTTTGGAATCAAATTTGAAGACTTAAAACATATTAAAATTGGAAATCATCGAGTTATTCTTACTCACGGTGATTTATATAACGAAGAAAACTTGCTTTTAATGCGTGGCGATATTTTTATGTATGGCCACACACATATTTTTGAACTTGAAAAGAGAAATGATGGTTATTATGTTTTAAATCCAGGGAGTTTAACTTTGCCTAAAAATAATAACCCAAAAACATACGCAATCTATGATTTAGATAAAGAAGAAATCACCCTTTATGATATTAATGATAAAGTTTTAAAAACTCTTGAACTTAACTAATTATTTTTATATATTAAGCACGTAAATAGAAATATGGATAAAATTAAAATTTTAGCCCTTGGTGGCTTAGACGAGGACGGCAAAGATCTTTATATTATCGAAATTAACGATGATATTTTTGTAATTGGCGCAGGATTTAAATACCCTACAAAAAATACCCCTGGTATTGATTTTATTATTGCTAATTTTGACTATCTTAAAAATAATAAAGACCGTGTAAAAGCATATATTTTACCAAAAGGTAAAGAAAATAGTTTTGGTGCACTTCCTTATATTATTCAAGAAGTACCAGCACCAGTTTATTGTACAAAGTTGACTTCAATTTATTTGGATTTATTTACCAAATTTAGACAAATTAAATATGAATATGATTATCATTTTGTAAGTTTACCTGCAGAACTTGAAATTGCTGACCATAAAATGATTTTCTTTTCAACTTGCGCTTCAATGCCTTCAACTTTTGGAATCTGCATTAAAACGGATTTAGGAAATATCGTTTATAGTGGCGATTTCATTGTTGAATATGCAAATAACAAATACTTCAAACTTGATTTAAACACATTAGGTAAAATTTCTGAAAACCCTACTTGTGTTTTACTTGGTGAATCAGTTTGTGCAACAAAACCAGGCTATTGTTCACCAAGTCATAAAATCTACAACCATTTAGAGAGCCAATTTAAATCAGCTCCTGGTAGAATTTTTGTTGCTTTATCAAGCGATAATTTATATCACATTGATGAAGTTTTCAGAGCTTGTGCAGAACACAATAAAAAGATTTGTTTATATGATGATACTTCTAAATGGATTTATAACCTTAAAAAATATGAAGAAAATCCTTACTTTAATTCAAAAAATATTGTTCCAATTGAAGATATATTAAGAATTAAGGATCAAGATCTTGTTATTTTACTTTCTGATTCAGGAGATAAGATTTACGACAAAATTTCTCTTCTTGCAAATGGAGAAAACGAAGAAAAACAAGTTCGTTTAGGTGAAAACGATACTTTCTTTATTGGTTGCCCTGCAAATGATAATAACGAAGTCATCGCAACAAGTACTATCGATGAAGTTTATAAAAGTGGATGTCACGTTTACTATTTAACAAGAAAATCTTTAGGTAAAATGCATGCTTATGAAGAAGATATTAAGATGCTTCTTTCCTTACTTAAACCAAAATATTATTTCCCAATTGAAGGATACTATGTCAATCTCTTAGAAAACGCAAAACTTGCATATGATATGAGAATTGGTTTAACTCATAGAAATATTTTCCTTCTTGATAATGGTCATTCGTTACTTATTGATGAAAAAGGCGCAAGCGTTGACTTTAACACTAGCGGAAACGTTCCATTTGGTGAAGTAATGATTGATGGAATTGGCGTTGGTGATGTTGTTAATGAAATTATTTCGGAAAGAACTAGATTAAGTGAAGATGGCGTTGCTGTTTTTGGCTTAGCTATTTCTTCAAAAGAAAGAAAAATTATTGCTGGACCAGATGTACAAATGAGAGGTTTCCTTTTCTTAAAAGATAAAGAAGCTGATATCATGCTTAAAGAAATGACAAATATCTTTATAACAATGGTTGAAAAATGGCTTGAAACAACAAAGGATTTTGATACTAAAAAGATCGAAGAACAAATTACAACAACTATTGCAAAATATCTTTTAAGAGGTAGCAATAGAAACCCAGTTGTTAAGCCAAATATTATCGTAATTGAATAAAAATTAACATTAAAAAAGACTAAAAATGATAGGCTTAAGGTCTATCATTTTTTTGTCTATTTCTTTATAATATTTTTGTGAATAATTTTGGTAAAAAGATACTCGATAGAGTAAGTTTTGATTGGACAAGAATAGCGCTTGGTTTTTTAATTTGTTTAGTTAGTGTATTTGGCGCTTTATCAAATGCACCAGTTAATGATGGATTAATTTATGTTAGTAAATTTATCAATTGGTGTGTTTCATTTTTGGTTGGTTCAATTATGGCTTATGCCGTTTATTTTATTTGCTTTTTATATGGTTTAAAACTAATTTTTTGGAATAAAAAACTTGCAAAACGCAATTTAAACATGACTATTTTTGGAATTGTTTTAATTGTAATTTCTTGTTTAATTCTTGTTACAAACGGGGCAGTTAATCCTGATTTAGGTTATTTAACTTTTGCTAATTTTGGAAGTTACTTTGAAATTTCTTATATTGATTTCCCTAATGTTCCTAACTTTACAAATACTGGCATTATTGGCATGAGTCTTGTAGCTTTAATCAATTCTGGAATGACAAATATTGGTTCAAATGTAATTGGCTCAATCTTACTTGTTTTAGGCGTTGGAATTGTTCTTGGAAAACCAGTTGTAAAAGCAAGCAAAATTATTATTGATTATAAGAACCAAGTTTTTAGAAAAGATGTCAAAGAAAACAATCCAGGTTTTGATGTTGCAAAAGATGTTGAGTATACATATAACAACGTGAACAATATCCAAGAAGTTAATCAAAATTTAAATAGCGTAACTCAACCACAAAATTTCTTAAATCAAACTTTTGAAGAGAAAAAGGTTAACGAAATAGAAGAAGAAAGAGCTCCTAACGAGGAAACTTTTATTAAAGAAGCGATAAAAGAAGATAATGAAACTGTTTTTAAAGCTAACCCAATTCAAAGTAATGTAAATCAAACAAATGGTCTTGTGAAAGCTCATTTTGATCTTGATAATGAAAAACCTGCAAATGAACAAGTTGAAGTTAAACAAAGTGAGGTAAGCCAATTTAAAAATGAACAAACTTATGTTGAAGAAGTTCATGAAGAACCAATTTACAAAGAATCAATAAACTATGGTAATAAAGTAACCGAAGAAACTTTAAATGCTAGCGTAAATTACCCTGAAGAAAATTATAAGGACAATTCAAATGATGGTTTCGAAGGTAATAATTTTGCTGAAAATAATAAAATTAATGAAACATTTGAAGAACAAGTTAAATTAAGCACTCAAACTTCTATTGCAGATAGAGCAAGAACGTATGAGATGAATCATATTGCTCAAGAAGTAAGACAAACTCCAGTAAATACTCCAATTAATAATACTCCTAGAGAACCTGATCCAGTTGCTCGACCTATTCAAAAAGAAACTAGAGTCCAAAGAGCAGAACCAGTCATACAAGAAGAAAATAATTATTCCAACAAAGTTGAAATTAAAAAGAAAAAACAATATAGCGGACCTTACGTTTATCCATCAGCTGATTTACTTGAAGTTAGAGATTCTAGTAAATCTTTAGGTTCGAATACTCTTGAAAATGAAAGACGTAAAGCTATCATGAATCAAGTTTTTGCTGATTTTGGAATTGGTGCACAAATCACAAGTTATACGATTGGACCAAGTGTTACGCGTTTTGACTTACAAATGGACAAAAACGTCTCCGTTAACGCAGTTAATAAATATATTGATGACCTTTCAATTAGACTTGGAGGTCTTGATTGTAGATTCGTTCCTATCGTTCAAGGAAAATCAACTTCAGGTATTGAAATAGCTAACTTAGAAAAAAGTGTAGTTAATTTTAAAGATTGTTTAGAGCATCTTCCAACAGGGCCGGATAAAGGACTTTATATTCCTTTTGGTCAAGATATTAGTGGAAATTATATTCACGCTGATCTTAAAGAATTTCCTCACCTTTTAGTTTGTGGTACGACTGGTAGTGGTAAATCAATTTTCATGCATAGCGTAATTATGAGTTTAATTATGCGTAATCCGGTCGACGAACTTAAATTTATCATGATTGACCCTAAAAAAGTTGAATTTGGTAAATATAAAGAAATGCCTCATTTATTATGCCCACCAATTAGCGATGCTCATCAAGCCTACATTGCATTAAAGAAATTGTGTGATGAAATGGACCGTAGATATGGTCTTTTTGAAGACTTAGGGGTCAGTAATATCAAACAATATAATGAAGAAGCTCTTGAAAATGGGCGTGAAAAATTACCTTATATTGTCTTAATTTGTGATGAGTTTGCTGATTTGATGGATTTAAATAGAAAATGTAGCGAACCAGTTGTTAGAATCGGACAAAAAGCTAGAGCTAGTGGAATTCACATGATTATTGCTACTCAAAGACCTTCAACTAATGTCATTACAGGTACAATTAAAGCTAACTTGCCAGTAAGGGTTGCATTATCTTGTTCATCTTATACAGATTCTATTACTGTTTTAGGAGAAGGTGGCGCAGAAAAACTTCTTGGATATGGAGATATGCTTGTCTCATGTTCATTAATATCAAAGCAAGGATTTGTTAGAATTCAGGGCTGTCTTGTTGATAACAAAGAAATTAGAAGAACGGTTGAATTTTTAAAGAGCAAATACGAACCAGAATACGATCCTAATTTCCTTAATTTAATTGAAAGATCTGCTTCACAAGTTTCTCTTGATAATAATCTAGAAGAAAAAGAAGAAGCAACTGCCATGATTTATGCTGAAGTTAAAAAATGGGTTATGGCTCAAGAGTATACTTCAATTTCTAAAATTCAACATAACTTTAAAGTTGGATTCCCTCGTGCTACAAAGTTTTTTGAAAGACTTATAGCAGAAGGAATAGTGGAAGATTCAAAAGAATCAAATAACAGTTCAAAAGGTAGAAAAGTTCTTGTAAGAATGCAAGAAGATGACCTTTCATATAACCAAAATCCTGGTTCTATTGAACAAACAACCATGGATTATTCTTCAAAAGGTTATTAAGCGATGCACGTTGGTATAGATATGACATACATCCCTCGTTTTAAAGATGGGGAAAAACTCGCAAAAAAAATTCTTTCACAAAACGAATTAAATGAGTATTATTTATCACGTCAAAGGGACCAATATTTAGCAAGTCGCTTTGCCTTAAAAGAAGCTTTCTTAAAATCCATTAAAAAAGGAATTTTGGGAGTTGATTTATCAAAAATTGAGACGATTAAAGAAGAAAGTGGTGCAATTCATATAAAGTTTGAAGATAAAGATTATCCTGCCTCGCTTTCTCATGAAAAAGATTATTGTATTGGAGTAGTGATTTATGATTAACACATTCTTTGGAGCCAATTTAGTTGACTATCATACTATAAGAATCGCTATATTTTCTGAAGTAAATAAAAGCGCAAATTCACCATTTAATTTAATTATTGATAGTGAAAAAATTGTTGTACTTGAAGTTGCAAAACAAAGTTATTTAAATGGACTTTGTTTATATGAATGTCACAGTAAAGACAAGATTGAACTTGGACACAATTATGTAATTCAATGTCGTGATTTCGGTTCGACCTCTTTAAACGTAAATGAAGCAACAACTTTTAAATCTTTCGATATGGATTATTTCTATGAAGGAGATGATTTAGGAGCAACTTACACTAAAGAAAGAACAACTTTTAAACTTTGGGCTCCTTTAGCAAGTAAAGTTTCTTTATTTATCCGTAAAAAATCTAGTGATACATTCCTCACCTACAAAATGAAAAGAGGAGACAAAGGCGTTTATGAATTAACTCTTGAAGGTGATTATGATGGTTATATGTATCGCTATTCAGTCACAAATAGTGGCTTAAATTTAATTACAACTGATCCTTATGCAAAAGCTTCAACTGCAAACGGAAAAGATAGCGTTGTTATCGATTTTGAAAAAACAAAAATCAACCTTTTTGAAGAAGCTTTACCAAAATATAAAAATTATAGCGAAGCTATTATTTATGAATTCCATGTCAGAGACATGACAATTGATGAAAACACCGATATTCACTATAAAGGTAAATATTTAGGCTTAACCGAAGAAGGAAGAAAAACAAAAGGTGGAAATCCTGCTGGACTTGATTACATTAAATTTTTAGGACCAACTCATGTTCAATTGCTTCCAATTTATGATTATAAAACAGTAGATGAATTAAACCCTGATTCTCAATATAATTGGGGCTATGACCCTGCTCAATATTTTGTTCCAGAAGGAAGTTATGCAACAGATCCAAATGACGGCTATTCTAGAATTATTGAGCTTAAGAAAATGATTGCAGCATTCCATCAAAATGGAATAAAAGTTAACATGGATGTTGTTTTTAACCATGTTTATTCAAGTGAATTTTCTGCTTTTGAAAAAGTAGTTCCAAATTATTATTTTAGAAAAAATAAAAACGGAACTTTATGCAATGGAAGTGGATGTGGCAATGATTTAGATACATCCCGTTCAATGGTTAGAAAAATGATCATTGATGCTCTTGTGTATTGGGTTAAAGAATTTGGAATCGATGGATATCGTTTTGATTTAATGGGCTTAATCGATATCGACACAATGAATCTTGCTGTTAGAAAAGTTAAAGAAATTAAACCTGATGCAATGCTTTATGGTGAAGGTTGGGATATGGCTACAAATCTTGCTTCTGATAAGAGAACAACCATCTATAATTCTTTCAAAACACCTCAAATAGGCTATTTTAACGATACATTTAGAGATATTGTTAGAGGAAATAACGACTTAAAAAACAACAGCTATCCAGGATACATTTTAGGAAATACAAGTTTCTTAGAAGGATTTAAATTCTGCTATTTAGGAAGTAGCGTAAATTATTGTTATCAACCACGTTTCTTAAGTCATAATCAATCAATTAATTATGTTGAATGTCATGATAATGGAACTGTTTTTGATAAAATTACAAGACATTTTAAAGATGATCCACTTGAGAAAAAACTTAAGATTTTAAAAATGATTAATGCGGCAGTTGCTTTCTCATTTGGAATTTCTTTCTATCATTCTGGCCAAGAAATTGGTCTTTCTAAAGATATGGAAGACAACACTTATAATAAAGGTGATAAATATAACAAATTCGATTATTCAATTCTCGATAGTAGATTCGAAGAAGCTTTATATCTTAAGAGTTTGATTAAAGGTAAGAGAGTTTATAGTTCTATTTTCTCTTTATTCGAAAGTAGCGATGATGTTGCAAGTTCTAATGAATTTGTAAATCTTGAAAATGGTGCTTTAATGATTAATATCTTCTCGCCTCATAAAAGCGAAAAATATTGCTATATCTTTAATCCAACTGATAAAGCAATTTCTGTAACCTTTGACGATTATTATCGTCTTATCGTAGGAGAAGGTGGCTATTTAAAGAAATCTGAAATTTACATTCAAAATTTCCAATGCGATCCATATACTGCAAACGTTTTTGTGGCGAAAAATAAACATGATAAAGTACTTAAAAGTAATAATTAAGATATTACCAATCTTACTCTATGACTATTTTGCTCGGCTTATTAAATATTCACGCCATCCAGAAAAATATCCTTTAGAAGTAAGATTTAGAAGAATTCAAACTTTAATTATAAAAGTTTTAAACGCATTCAATGTTAAAGTTGAAAATTTTAACATTGAAGAATTTTACGAAAATTATAATCCTGATAAATCCAATTTATATGTAGCAAATCATATAAGTGATTTAGATCCTTTAATTTTTGTAGCTTTATCCAAAAAACCATTAACATTCGTTGGAAAAATCGAAATTAGAAAATATCCAATGGTGAATAGGGTAATTCGTGCTTTAGAAGGGGAATTTTTAGATAGAAATGATTTAAAACAATCATTAAGAGTCTTTAAATCTATCGAAAAGAAGATGAACGAAAAGCCAAATCTTGATTGGCTCATTTTCCCTGAAGGAACAAGAAATAGAGTGAATCCAAGCGATACAAAAGAGTTCCATTATGGAACCTTTAAAGCTGCAATGAATAGCAAGTCTGATATCAATGTGTTCTCTTTATTAGGTTCACATAGAGTTTTAGATATTAAATGTAAATTTAAAACTTATCCAGTCTCTTTAAAATTCAATCATTGCTATAAATACGAAGAATATTCTACAAAAAAGACGGTTGAACTAAGTTCGGAAGCTTATAAAGTATGTAGAAGTGGTGTTGAATCTTTGGTTCCTGAGGATAAAAAATTAGTTGAAAAGTACAATAAAAATTAATGTCTCAAACCTTTTGGATAGAAATTCTTGAGTTTTCCATCAACATATTTAACAAAACCTAGATTTATTCCTTTATATGAAACGACGTAAAAGTCGTTTTTTATTTGAAGATTTTTACGAATTTCATCGCCGTGTATATATGCTTTAAATTCATCTTCATTAAGTCCGATTGACTTAGAACTGCTTAAGTAGTGAGCAAGTTGGAAACTTGGTTTAAAAATATTCTTGTTAATTTCACCAGCGTGAAGCCCATATCTTAAAACGTTTAATTTAGATATATCTATAAAATTGTTATAGAAGTAAATCTGATTATTAATGATTTTTTCAGAATTCAAATAAATTGAATATTTTTGAATAATATCTTTATGAGTTATATTTTTCTTTAAATTTTTGCTATTAGTGAATGTTTCTCCCTCTTTATGAAGCAAGCAAATAAATTGTCCTTCACCTTTATATAAATTAGGAAATAGGTGAATCGCTTCAGGAAGAGCAGAAGTTCTGTAGTAACAGTATTTTTCTTCTATTTTAACTGGTTTTATATCATCAAATTGAGAAAGCGCATAAAGTATAACATCTTCATTTTCTTCTTTAGAAAAACTGCAGGTTGAATACATTAAATATCCGCCTTTTTTAAGCATTCTAATGGCGATTGTTATTAATCTTTTTTGTATTTCCTGCGCTTTTAAAACTTTATTCATTGTCCAATCTTTTTTAGCAAGATCGTTTTTTCTAAACATTGCACTACCGGAACATGGTGCGTCAAGAATGATACAATCGAATTTTTCAAGATAAGAATTATAAACTTTCTCAAAATCGTTATTAGTGACGATGACATTTCCAAAGCCTTGTCTTTCGATATTTTTCGATAGTTCAAGCGATCTTTCGTGGCTTAAATCATTTGCAATTATATTCAGATCTTGTTCATTGTTTTTGAGAAGTAGTGAAATAGTCTTGCCTCCAGGCGCAGAGCACATATCTAGAATAGAATCACCATCTTTAGTAGGTAAATAGTATGAAACTAGTAAAGAACTAGTATCAATTAAGTAGTAAACTCCATTATCGAATAGGAAATTTTTACCCAATTGATATTTTTCTTTATCATAATAAAATACGTTTTCCATAAACTCATGTTCTTGAATTTCAGGAAACATATTTTTAAATGCTTCTTTATCGATTTTGGTTGTATTTAAAATTAAAGAGGTTGTTCTTTTTTCTTCTTGAGCTTTTAGAAGATCTTCAATAAATTCTTGAGATAAATATTCGCTTAGATTTTCTTCAAAATTCATAAAATTATCATAATTAATTTAAGCGATATTTTGAAATATTTTCGCATATTCATCGCAAGAATTTTTTTATATAATTAGAAAAAGGAAATTTATATGGATATTTTAGACATAATCGGTAAAAAAAGAGATAAAAAAGAACTTACAAGAGAAGAAATTCATTATTTTATTAAACATTATGTAGATGGTGAAATTAAAGATTATCAAGCCAGTGCTTTATTGATGGCAATTTATTTAAATGGAATGAACGACCTTGAAATTTCTTATCTTACAGATGAAATGAAAAATAGCGGCGACACTTTAGATTTAAGCGATATTCCTGGAATTAAAGTCGATAAACATTCAACAGGTGGCGTTGGTGATAAAGTTTCACTTGTTTTAGGACCAATGGTTGCTTCTTTAGGCGCAAAGTTAGCTAAAATGAGTGGAAGAGGTTTAGGTCATACTGGCGGAACTCTTGATAAACTTGAATCAATCCCAGGATGTCGAATTGATTTAAGTGAAGAAGAATTCAAAAAACAAGTTAGAGAAATTGGTATTGCTATTATTGGACAAAATGAAGAATTAGATCCTGCAGACAAAAAACTTTATGCTTTAAGGGATGTTACTGGTACAGTTGCTTCAATTCCTTTAATTGCTAGTAGTATTATGTCTAAAAAATTAGCAAGCGGAGCTGATTCAATATTACTTGATGTTAAATTCGGTAGTGGCGCTTTTATGAAAAACATGAAAGATGCTAGAAAACTTGCTGTTACAATGGTTAACATCGGTAAAAACCTTGGAAAAGATGTCAAAGCAGAAGTTACTGATATGGATCAGCCTCTAGGTTACGCTGTCGGAAATAATTTAGAAGTAAAAGAAGTTATTGATACTTTACATGGACATGGTCCAAAAGATTTAACTGAACTATGTTTAAATAGTGGTTCAATTATGCTCGTTCAAGCTAAAATCTTTAATAATGAAAATGATGCTAAAATTGCTTTAAAAGAAAATATTCAAAACGGAAAAGCTTTTGAGAAATTCGTAGAATTTATTTCTAGACAAGGTGGAGACAAAGAATACTTGTATCACCCTGAAAAATTTGAAGTCGCTAGTAACATTATTGAGCTTTATAGTAAAAAAGCAGGGTATGTTAATAGAATTGATGCTTTAACTATTGGAGAAAGTTCAATGAAATTGGGCGGCGGAAGAGAAACACTAGACGATATTATTGATATGTCAGCTGGTATTGTCTTAAACAAAAAAATTGGCGATAAGGTTGAAAAAGGTGAATTAATAGCGACCTTATATACTAATAAAGATAATACTGAAGAAATTGAAAAGAATGTTATTGAGGCTTTTGATATCAAAAAAACATTCAAGCCTAATAAGTTTGAGGGAATATTGATTGAATAAGTGGAAGAGCTGATTAGCTCTTCCTTTTTAAAATTAAGATAATATTAATAAATATAAATTTTCTATAATAAAATCCAGCGAATTTAGATAGATTTATACCTAAATCCACTGAATTTTTTCTTTCAAAAGAATTTTTTCAAAAAAAGATAAAAAAATTAAAAAAAACTCTTGCGTTAATTTTTAATAGGGAGTAGTATTATTGAGCACGCGTTAAGTGAGTAACTCGTGTGCAAGAGATCTTTGAAAACTAAATAGATGTACAAACAAACAACGTCAATTTATTAAGGAAACCAAAATTTATATTCGTCAGAATATTTTGAACTAGA
>CASERQ010000007.1 GCA_949290395.1 uncultured bacterium
TATGGAAGTAGAAGCAAAAAGAATAAAAAACTAATAAATGATTTGGAGAAAGTAGTTGAAAGAGATATCACAGAAAATAAAAATAAATCCGAACAATAAGCAAAAAACATATCTTTCAAAATGTTTTGGTTGCAAACGTTTAGCTTATAATTGGGGCGTTGAACAATATAACAAAGGTCTTGAAAAAGGCATTTTTAAAACCGGATATAACTTAAAGAAAGAATTCAATTCAATTAAGAAAACTATATTTCCGTTTGTTTATGAAGTTACTAAATACGCAACGCAACAGCCTTTTTTGCATCTCAATAAATCAATTAATGACAGTTGGAAAAACAGAAAGACAGGTGAAAAAGTTTCTTTGTCTTTTAAGAAAAAATCAACTCATGAAAGTTTTTATATAGGTGGCGATCAAATTAAAATCGTCACAAAACCTACTTCAAATAAGCAGTATTTAAAGATTCCCTTATTAAAACAACCAATTAAATTAACGGAAAATTTGATTTTCAAAGGCAAGATTCTATCTTGTACTATTTCTCGCGATTATTCGCTTTATTATGTGTCATTTACGTTTTCTCTTTCAGAAGATGAACTATTTAAACGAAAAGATAGATTGGTTAAAAAAACAAATAAAGCTGTTGGAATAGATTTAGGAATTAAATCAAATTTAACATTATCTGTGCCGATAAATATACATTTACCAATAAATATAAAAAAAGAAGATGAAAAACTTATTAAATTGGCTCGACAATTGGATAGAAAAGAACATCCAAGAACCAAGGGTGATTCTATCAAAAAGTCGAAAAATTATATAAAAGCTTCTGCTCGTTTAGCTAAACAATATCTTCGAATTTCAAACATCAAAAAAGATTTTATTGAGAAGGTTTCTACTTTGATTGTTAAAAACTTTGATTATGTTTGTATGGAAGACTTGAATGTTAAGGGGATGGTCAAAAATCATCATTTAGCAAAAGCTATAAGTAATTCTTCTTTCTATAAACTAAGGAATAGAATTAGTGAAAAATTAAATATGGTTGGGAAAACATTTATTTTGGCAGATAGATTTTTTGCTAGTTCTAAAATCTGCTCTTGCTGCGGTAATTACAATTCCAACTTAAAACTCAAAGATCGTGTTTTTAATTGCGATTATTGTGAAGTGTCAATTGATCGCGATTTTAACGCAGCGACGAATTTACTTAAGCATTTAATTAAAAAAATAGGTGGAGTTACCGCCGAATTTACGCTTGTGGACTTAACGGCTCTATCAAATGATTTTAACGCAAATCATTTGATAACTAGTAAGGTTGAAACAAGAAATCAATATAATTTTTATAGTTTTTTATAAAAATTTGTAAGTTTGATATAACGGTTTTTATATTCTTCAATCCGTTTTTCAAGAACTGACTTTGTTTCTTCAAGATTTTTGTGTGCGTTCCAAGTTAAAAACTTTGGTACATCTTCATTAGATGTCCAGTTTTTATAAATAGCGGGGGCGTCCTCTATTACAAATTTTCTAAAATATAATCTAGGCGAAGTAAAGATTGCTTTCATGTTAATTACCGATAAAATTATACCAAAGATAAGTAGTAGAAAAGAAAGTTATATTCGTAAATAATTTTATGTGTTAAAAATAGGCCCTATTTTCACAATAAAAATTGAAAACATAAGGTACTTTAATAATATATATGGCGAGAAAATTTGATAAAATAATAAGCATGTATAAAGTAATAATTGTAGATGATGAAAGCGTTGTAAGAGAGAGATTATATAATCAACTTCTTTATTTTTCTGATGATTTTGAAATAGTTGGACAATTTGAAAATGGATATGATGCTTTATTAAGTGGCACACCATTAATGCCAGATTTATTAATCACTGATATTAAAATGCCTTATATTGATGGCATTGAACTTATTAAAAGAATGAAGCAAGAATTACCATTACTCCAAACCATTATTATTAGTGGGTTTGATAGTTTTGACTATGCTAAACAAGCTATATCTTTAGGCGTTATTGGTTATATTTCAAAACCAATTACAATAGATGAACTATCAGAGACAATTAAAAAAGCAAAAATTGCACTTGAAAAAAGGAATACTGTTGATGAAAATCTTGAAGATCTTAAAAAGAGAGCTGATAGTGGTCTTAAGTTAATGCAAAATAATGATCTTTCTAAACTTATTACTTTAAAAGATATTCCTGAGAATTTTAAAGAAAAACTCAAAACTGATGAAATCAATCTAGATTATGAATATACAATTTTAGGAGCTGTTGATTTTGATGATGAAGTGACCCAAATTTCTTTTAATGAAATGGAACTCGTTAACTTCTATTTAGAAAAATATTTCGAAGAAGAATTTAAAGACACAAACCTTGATTATATTATTTTTGATAATGGCGAAGAATTTGGATTGTTCATGTTCTCAAACGAACCAATTCATAAAGAAAATCTTCAAGAAATTTTAGTTAGAATTTTAGCTAAAATTAAGCTTGGCTGTCATACAAGCATGTCCATTGGTTTAAGTGAATTTAAACATAAAGATGAAAATAAGAGTTATCGTGAACTTTATCGTCACGCTTTAAGAACTTTAGAATATAGAACTGTTATTGGGCCAAATATTGTTATCTTCTTTGATGATATCAATAAAAACAAAACCACAACTGGTAAAGTAGATGAAAACGAATTTAAAAATATTACCTATGAAGTTTTATATGGAGAACTTGATGTTGCAAAAGAAAGAATTGAGAAGCTTTTAAAAACAATCACGACTGAAAACTTTAAAGAAACATATCTTTTCATTTTAAACAACCTTCTTGATTCACTTCTAAAAGCTTGTGTTAATTTACAAGCACTCTTTTTAAGATACATGACTTATGAAGAACTTTCTTTAAAGTTCCACTCAATAAAAGTTAATGAACAACTTTTTGATTTTATCAATGGACTTGTAGATGAAATCGATAGAATTAATAAAGAAAGTAGACAAAGTGGAGTCGAATCTTCTTTTAGACAAATTCTTACTTTTATCGACAATAACTACGCAAAATCCGACCTTTCTTTAGAAGATGTTGCTAGTGAACTTAACTATTCAGTAAGTTATATAAGTGCGATTTTAAAAAAGAACAATACATCTTTCACTAAATATTTAACTGATGTCAGAATGGAGCAAGCTAAAGTCCTCTTAAGAAATCCAGATAATAAATTATTAACTATAGCCACAAAAGTTGGCTATGATGATCCATATTATTTTTCACACTGTTTTAAGAAAAACACTGGAATCTCACCTGCTGAATATCGTAAAAAATGAAAAACAGACATTTTTCAATTAGATTTAATTTAAGTTTTTATACAATTGTTTGCTTTTTTATTTTTCTTGCGACAATTTCTGGAATTGCTTCAGCAATTTATTCAACCTCAATTTCAAACATCATTGATAATCAAATTATTAACACTTCCAAGCAAGTTGTTTCTAACTATGAATTATATTTTACAAGTGCGATAGAAGTTTCTAATTCACTTCAAGCCAAACTTGATAATATGCTTGTTTTTGAAAATAAGCCTGCAGTTCAAAGTTATTTTGATGATGTTCGATTAATAAAAGGCGAAATTATTTCTATTTCTTTATATGATGAAGACGGGAATTATATCGTCGCAAATAGTGGATTTGATACTGAAGGAAAAGAAAATATTTATAATACTGATTCTTTCCAAAACGCAATCAATGAGCCATTAATTAATATTTTTAGTGCTGTTGAAGTTTCAGATAACCGCTACGCTTTCACTTTATCTAGAACATTATCTTTAAATAGAGAAGGAAGAAGCGCTGTTGTTTTAATTGAATTTGATTTTACAAAAATTGTTCAACTAATTTATCAAAGTGATTTAGGTGAAAATGGACACATTTTAATTTATGACCGCGAATATAATGTTGTTTATTCTTCTGCACCAAGTTTTATCGAAGAAGATCTAAAAAGAGCCGAAGAACTTGTTTTAGGTACAGACAGCGTTTCAATAAATGGACAATATTTTAATTTATATATTTCAACTATTACACATACTGGTTGGACTGTTGCTGTTTTTACAAATAATTCTCAAGTTTATAATGCATTAACAAACTTTATTGTAATTGTTGTCATAATAACGATTCTTTTATCAATAGTTTATGCAATTATTGTTTATTACATTGTTAAACAAGTTACTTATCCTTTATATAGACTTCAAAGAGAAATGGATAAAGTCAGAGACTTAAACTATGAAGTTACAAGATCTAAAATTAGAAAAGGAAGTAAAGAAATTGTTCAACTTGATAATACTTTTAACGAAATGATGAAAAGAATTAGAGATCTTGCTTCTAAGATTGTTCAAGAACAAGAAAATCAAAGAAAGAGTGAACTTAAGGCCTTACAAAATCAAATTAATCCTCACTTTTTATATAACACACTTGATTCAATTATCTATATGATTGATAAAGGCGAAAACAAAAAGGCAGAAGAAATGATTGTTGCTTTATCTAAGTTCTTTAGAATTTCTATCTCAAGAGGTAGAACAATTATTCCAATTGAGAAAGAGATTGAACACGTCAAAAACTATCTCTTAATTCAAAAAATTAGATTTGGTGATGAATTTACTTATTCAATTGATGTTGATCCAGAGATTTATAATTACTATTCTATTAAACTTATTCTTCAACCTTTAGTTGAAAACGCAATAGAGCATGGTTTGAGTAAAAGTAATAAAGAAGGCGAAATTAAAATCAAAGGAAGAATTGATGATAAATTTATTATTTTAAGTGTATCTGATGATGGATATGGAATAAGTGAAGAAAAACTTGAAGAGATTTATAAAAACTTACATGAAGAGAATGTCCATAAAGGTGTTGGCATTAAAAACGTCTACCAAAGAATTAAAATATATTATGGAGAGGAAGCTGATTTAAAGATTGAATCTATTCTTGATGAAGGTACAACAATCTCGATTTATATTCCAAAGGAGAAAGCAAAAAATTATGAAGAGAAGTAGGTTTTGCAAGGTTTTTGCTGTTTTAGGCGCTATTTTTAGCTCTGCTTTAAGTTCTTGTTCTAATGGAAGTTTTCATATTTCTCTTTTTGTTTATACCAATAACGATACCTTTATGGCAAGTTTATCAAGTCAAATTCAAAATGTTTTATCTAAAGAATATGATCTTAGAGTTTATAATGGGGAAAGTTCACAAACTCTACAAAATGATCAAATTGTAAGCGAATTAAATGATGAAGAAAATAAATTTATGATTATTAACCTTGTTGATAGATTATCAGCTAAAACAATTATTGAAAAAGCTAAACTTGATGAAACACCTATTATCTTTATTAATAGAGAGCCTTTAGAAAGAGATTTAGTTAATAATGATTTAGTTTATTATGTTGGATCAAAATACGAAAGTGAAGGTATCTTGCAAGGCGATATTGCAAACAAGTTTTTTGGTAGTTATCAAAATTTTTTAGAAAATTTTGATAAAAATAAAAACAAGAAAGTTGATGTAATTCTTGTTAAAGGAGAGCAAACTCACCAAGATACTGAAAATAGAACTAAATATTCGGTTGAAAGACTTGAAGAACTTGGCTATCAAGTGAACACTCTTGATACAAGATACTGTGATTGGAATAGAGAAAGCGCAAGAACTTATATTGCAGAAATTTATGAAGATTATCAAAACGATATTGATTTAATCTTTTCTAATAATGATGATATGGCTCTTGGAATTATTGATTATTTAAAAACATTAGATACTTATAAATCTAATTTACCTTTATATGAAGAATTTTTCCCTATAATTGGCGTTGACGCAACGGAGGTTGGACAAGAATCTGTTATGAATGATGAAATGTATGGGACAGTAAGAAATGATTTTGAAACCCAAGCTGATATTATTTATAAACTTGTGGATTTTATTATTAATGAAAGAGATTTATCTAAATTTCCTTATGTAATGGATGGGCCAAATTCATTCCATACTGATGGCATAGCAACAACTAAGGAAAATTTGCTTTCTTTATAAAAACCATGCAAATGTTAATTATTTTTTTAAAAAAGGAGATATATTATGGACGTTATTTTAAGACTTGTAGAAGAATTAGGTATCGAAAAAAGGAAAATTGAAGCAGCTGTCAAACTTCTTGATGAAGGCAACACAATTCCTTTTATTGCTCGTTATAGAAAAGAAGTTACCGGTAATTTAGACGATGCTGAACTTAGAAAACTTTCTGATAGATTAACCTATCTAAGAAATTTAAATGAAAGAATTGATACAGTTTTAAAATCTATTGAAGAGCAAGGTAAGTTAACTGATGAACTTAAGCATCAAATTGAAAATGTTAAAACATTAGCTGAACTTGAAGACTTATATCGCCCTTATAAACCTAAAAAGAAAACAAGAGGTAGCATTGCTAAAGAAAAAGGCCTTGAGCCACTTGCAAAAATTATTCTTGATGAAAACGTAAGTGTAAACCTTTACGAAGAAGCCAAGAAATATATCAATGAAGAGAAGAAAGTTTTAAGTGTTGAAGACGCAATAAATGGAGCAAAAGACATCGTCTCAGAAGTTATTAGTGATGACCCTTTAATTAGAAAGTTCATCAAAGATTTAATTTCTAAAAAAGGTATGATTCAATCGAAAGAAATTAAAAAAGATGAGAAAGATACCTATAAAATCTATGCTGATTATTCAGAAAGCGTTTCTTCTATTAAACCTCATAGATATTTAGCAATAAATAGAGGCGAAAACGAAAAATGTTTAAAAGTTAGTGTTGTTTATGATGATGATGAAGTCATCGCGTATATTCGAAAAAGATATAGCAAAAAGAAAGAATTTTTTGATATCTACACTGAAATTATCGCTGATTCTTTAAAGCGTTTAATTAAACCAAGCGTTGAAAACGAAATTAGAAATGATCTTTTTGATAGTGCTAGCGAAAAATCTTTTGAAGTTTTTAAAAAGAATCTTACAAGTTTACTCATGTATCCACCTTTAAAAAATAAAGATATTTTAGGCTTTGACCCAGGTTTTAGAACAGGTTGTAAATATGCTTTAATTGATAAACTTGGAAATCCAAACAAAAAGGTGATTGGTGTAAGTCATATAACTGCAAATTCTAAGGCTGAAGTTGAAGAAGCTAAAAAAAGACTTCTCCCAGTCTTAAAAAATAATCATATTGATTACATTGCTTTAGGAAATGGAACAGCAAGTAGAGAAAGCGAAGAAGTTTTATCTTCTTTAATTAAAGAAAATAATTTACCAACTAAGATTTATATTGTTAATGAAAGCGGAGCTAGTGTTTATAGTGCTTCAAAACTTGGCGAAGAAGAATTTCCAGATTTACCAGTTGAAAAAAGAAGTGCGATATCTCTTGCGAGAAGATTAATGGATCCTTTAAGTGAACTTGTAAAAATTGATCCTAAATCAATTGGTGTTGGCCAATATCAACATGATTTAGACCAAAAAAGATTAGGTGAAGTCCTTGAAGGCGTCGTTGAAGATTGCGTTAATAATGTTGGTGTTAACTTAAATACAGCTAGTGTTTCTTTATTAAAGTACGTCTCTGGAATTAACAAAACCATTGCTCAAAATATTTATAACTATAGAGAAAAGAATGGCGAGTTTAAAAATAGAGAAGAACTTAAAAAAGTTCCTAAACTTGGAGACAAAGCATTTGAACAATGTGCTGGTTTTTTAAGAATTGTTGATGGAGATGAGGCTCTTGATAATACTGGCGTTCACCCAGAAAGTTATAAGATTGCTAAAGAAATCATTAAAGAATGTAAAATTGATTTAAAAAATGATGATGAAGAAACATTAAAGTTAAAATTATCATTATTTAATGAAAGTAAGTTTGCTCTTAAAAATGAAGTTGGCGAATTAACTTTAAAAGATATTATTAAAGAACTTGAAAAGCCAGGTAGAGATATAAGAGACGATGTAAAAATCGTTGAGCTTGATAACAACGTTAAATCAATTGAAGATTTAAAAGTTGGTATGATTTTAACAGGAACTGTTAGAAATATTGCTGATTTTGGAGCATTTGTTGATATTAATGTTCACCAAGATGGTTTAGTACATATTAGTGAAATTTCTAACAAATATATTCGCCATCCAAGCGAAGTTCTTTCAATTAATGATATTGTAAAAGTTAAGGTAATTTCGGTTGACCCAGTTAGCAAAAGAATTGGACTTTCTATCAAACAAGTAAAATAACTTATTGCAAAAAATTTGCATTAAGATTGAAAAATTAACTATCACTAACTAAACTATTTTTACTAGAATAAAGAAGGAGGAAGTTAGTGTATAGAGTAACTGAGCAAAGAAAAAGTATTGTTGATATTATTAAAAGATTAGGTCATTCAAACTTGAGTGAAATCTATAATGAATTATCAAAAGAATACGATAAAATTGCTCTTTCAACGATATATCGCTCTCTAGAATCTTTAGAAGAACAAAAAGTAATTCGTAGATTGTCTTCTAAGTATGGTGAAGATTTCTATGAATATTTTGATCAAACTAAGCACGATCACTTTATTTGTTCTAAATGTGGCAAGATTTACGACATTCCAAAAACTAAACTCAGTTTAAAAAAACTCAAAGAAAATGGGTTTGAAGTTGAGGAAAGCACAACACTTATTTATGGAATTTGTAAAAATTGCTTAAATGAAACAAGTAAATGTCCTAGACATTTATAAATATAAGGAGGAATTATGAAGAAATACTATTGCTTACTTTGTGGAATTGAATTCGAAAGTGCAGATGCTGATCCAGTATGCCCAGTTTGTGGTGCTACAGGTGAGAATTTACAAGAAGTTAAAGAAGAAAAATAATAAAATAAGATAAAGGAGAATTAAAATGGCAAATAAATACGCAGGTACATTAACCGAAAAGAATTTACAAACTGCTTTCGCAGGCGAATCACAAGCAAGAAATAAATATACATATTTTGCAAGTGTTGCTAAAAAAGAAGGCTATGAACAAATCGCAGCTATTTTCTTAGAAACAGCTGAGAATGAAAAAGAACACGCAAAATTGTGGTTCAAAGAGTTAGAAGGTATCGGAGATACAAAAGCTAACTTAAAAGCTGCAGCAGAAGGCGAAAACTATGAATGGACAACAATGTATAAAGAATTCGCTGAAGTTGCTGAAAAAGAAGGATTCAAAGAAGTCGCTGCTAAATTTAGATTAGTTGCTGATGTTGAAGCAAAACATGAAGAAAGATACAATAAACTCTTAAAAAATGTTGAACTTTGCGAGGTTTTCAAAAAAGATACAGGTATTACAATTTGGAAATGTAGAAATTGTGGATACATCTTTGTTGGAAAAGAAGCACCAAAAGTTTGCCCTTGCTGTGCACATCCACAAAGCTATTTCGAAGTTCACGCAGAAAATTATTAATAATAATTTAAAGGTAAAAATTATGAGCCCTCTTAAATGAGGGCTCTTTTTTTCTTCTCATAAAAATATTAATTTCGTGTTAAGAAAATCTCTTTGAATATATTTTTATATCTTTTTATATGTGAAACTCACTTATCAACATAAAAAACAAAATAATTTTATTGAAGGGAGATTATTATGAAATTTAGACGTTTATTACTTGTGGCGTTACCGTCACTATTATTTGTTACTAGCTGTGATTCTTTAAGAGGAGGATTAACTCCAAAAGACATCGTAAAGATTGAAAAAACAGGGGGAGATGAAAACAAAGATATCTTTACAGTAACTTATGATGATGGAAGTACATCAACATTTGAAATGCCTATTGAAGCAGAACTAGAGCCTGAACCTGTTACAAAAACATTTAAAGAAGCATTAGCTGATGTATCTGGAAGAATCAGTTTAAAAGGCACTTTAAAAGAATGGGCAGGAGATGAAACTGCTTTAGAGGGAGAGGGATTTGATACTTCAATAGACGTTAGCTTCACTGAAGATGCTTATTCCTATACTTCTTTAGACAGTATTGGCCAAGAAAATAGTGGAACAATATTTAAGATGGGTGATATGGCTGTTCAAGCTTCCATTAATCTTAAAAACGAACTTCAATTTACTCCAATGGTAGATGATGAAGATGTTGCCTATGACTGGTCTCATTATGAAAATCCATTTGGTGTGCTTTCAATTCATGATTTTGTTGAAAGTGAAACTCAACCTGGAGTGTTTAATTTTAGATTAGATGTTCCTGAAGTTAAGGAAGGCGCTAGAAACTTTATTGCTAGAGTTTCTAATTATTTATTCCCAGATTTAACATCTGCTGCATTAGTCTTTGAAAATGGCAAAATAACTAAAGTAACTGCAGAAACTCCTGTTTTTGAAACAATATTTGGTTTTGATAAGTATCAATTAACTCTTGATATAACTGGAGTTGGCTACGAAGTTGGCGATATTGCATATCCAACACCAAAACCAACTTTAGAACATCATGATAAGTTAAGAGCTGCTTTAGATGAATTAAATAAAGAATCTTTTGCTGCTCATTATGAACAAATTAGTAAATCATATAGCGATGATCCTTGGGAAGAAGCTGATGTTTATTATAATGTCGACACTTATTTCACAAAGTATGTCGCATACCTTTTTGATAACGATTATGAAGAAGGAAGCGGGGGAATTGTTGTTGACGGAGTTTTATATAATCTAACTTCTCCAGATGGAGAAACTTACGAAAGAAGTTACTATCCAGTCAGAGATGACGAAGGAAAAACTTATCCAACTGCCGATGGTTATCGACCATTATTTAATTCAGTTGCTGCAGAACACTTTACGGTCATCGACGATAAACATTTTGAAATCACTGGAAATTTTGCTGGTGCTGCAGCTTATTATTATGATGTTCTAGGTAATCCATATACTGTTCAATGTACAAGAACAACTATTGAGTTAGATGATAATTATAAAGTCAAATCAATTGTTGCAACTGATGATTTATTTATGAGAGCAACAACAACTATAACTGCAATTGGTGAAGACGTTGTTTTACCATTTGATGTTAGTGAAGTCACTGTTCAAGAGGATCCATTTAAGGGATTCATCCATACTTATGAATGTTTAGAAGAAGATAAAGCAACTGTTGCAACCACAATTACTGTTGCATCATTAGAGGACGTTAAAGTTGATGGCGTTGCTGCAACCGACATCAGTTTTAACGGTGAAGATGAATTAACGTTCGCTGCTGGCGGATTAACTTATGAAATCTATTTATCCTCCTATAGCGGAACATATTCAATCTCTGTTGAAGGACCAAATGAATACTTTGAATATTATTCTTCATCAGAATACAGCGGCAACTTAAGAGTGCTTTAAGAATATAATAAGATTAATTAATATGAGGCGAAAAATTCGCCTCATATTTTAAAAAAGATAATTTTCTTAAGATTAAATCTTTCTCATATTATAATTAAATCATTAAAGAGGATTTTAATTATATGAATGTTAAGTATGCTGTTATACCTTGCGCGGGTAAAGGAACAAGATTTTTACCTATTACAAAAGGTGTTGCTAAGGAAATGTGTCCAATTGTTGATAGACCAACATTAGATTACATTGTTGAAGAATGTTTGGATGCAGGAATTACGGATATTGTTTTTATTATTTCTGAAGGAAAAGATGATATTAAAAAATATTATTCGTTAGATGAAGAATATGAAAAAGATTTAATTGATCATGGCAAAAAAGATTTTGCTGACTTAATTCATAAAATTGCTACAAAAGCTAATTTTCATTATGTTATTCAACACGAACAACTTGGACTTGGTCACGCGGTTTTACAAGCAAAAGATGTTATTAAAGATAATAACTTTGTTGTTTGCTGTGGTGACGATATTTGCACATATCAAGGTGACTCTCCAGTAAAACAACTTGTTAAAGCTTTTGAAAAAGTTGGTGGTAAAACAATTGTTGGAGGACAAAAGGTAAAACACGAAAATATTGTTAAATATGGAGCAATGGGAGTTCAAAAACAACTCGATGAAAAAACTTACCTTCTTTCACACATTGTTGAGAAACCAAAACTTGAAGAAGCTCCAAGTGATTTAGCTAGCTTAGGAAAATGGGTTTTTAATAGTAAAATCTTTGAAGAGTTAGATCATACTCCTAAAGGAGCAGGCGGCGAAATTCAATTAACAGATGCAATTGCTCAAATTATGAAGAAAGAAGAAGTTTACTATTATGATTTTGATGGCAAACGTTATGATTGTGGCGATAAACTCGGCTATTTAGAAGCAATTATTGATGTTGCACTTTCTAGAGATGAGTTCAGAGAAGGTCTAATTAGACATATAAAATCACTTAAATTCTAATATATAAAGAACTTTATTATTATTTAAATTGTAAAGATGATGTGATGTGAAAATTTACATTTTCTTTACAATTTTTTACATTTATATGATTTTTTCATAAATTGACTTTAACTATAGTATTTAGCGTTAGGAGAAAAATTATGAAAAGATTTTTATTACTTAGTAGTTTAGCACTCGTTGGCGCAGGCGTAATTACATCTTGTGGAAATAGTGGTTTTGATGCTTCATCAAATATTACTTTATATTCAAGAGAAGCAGGAAGTGGAACAAGAGAATGTTTCTTTGAAGGTATTGGATATGGAGATGTCGCTAAAGAAGATAAATGGAATGCTGGTGTTAGTGTTCAAAGCGCAGCAAGCAATGGTGAAATCATGACAAAAGTTGGAACTGATGCAAGTGCTGTTGGATATTGTTCATTAGATTCTTTAAAAGATGGTGAAGGAATTAAAGCTTTAACTTTTGAAGGAGTTGAAGCTACAGAAGAAACAGCTGTTGATGGTTCTTATAAATTAAAAAGAAACTTTAACTATGTTGTTAGAGATAGTGCTGATGCAAGATATACATCCAATGAAGATTTAAAAGTTGCAAAAGAAGCTTTTGTTGCTTATATGACTGAATCAAAAGAAGGTTTACAAACAATCGCAGCAAATGGTGGAATTATCGATTCTAGTCGAATTACAGTTGCAAGTGCTAAATCATGGGCAGACATCGCTGAAGAAAAATTCCCTGAATTAGCTGAAATTGGTAATGTCACACTCTTAGCTTGTGGATCTACTTCAGTTGAAAAAGTTTTAAATGGTTTAGGCAGCCAATTCAAAACCTTAACTGGTGATAAAGTTACAGTTACTCCAAATCAATCTGGTAGTGGTGATGCTGTAACAGGTGTTACAGAAGGTAAAAACGGAACAATGTTTGATATTGGTTTCTTATCAAGAGAAATTAAAGAGGATGAAAAAGCATCTTTAGGTGAAGGAAATATCAATGGCGCAATCTGTATCGACGCTGTTGTCCCAATTGTTAACGAAGCAAATACAGTTTTAACAAATATTACTGCTGATCAACTCGCAAAAATCTATAAAGGTGAAATTAAAACCTGGAGCGAACTCGCTTAATTTCTAACTTTAGGAGTATGGAAGTCGAATTAAAAAACGATACCATAATAGAAGAAAGAAATAAATTTAAGAGGAAGGACTTGATTGACAAGATTGTTCAATCAATCTTCCTCTTTATTGCTATAATCTCGGCTAGTTTTGTCGTTTTTATAGTTATTTTTATTATGGTAAAAGGTCTTGAACCTTTCGTTGGGAATTATGCTCTTGTTGAAGGAGAAGTTGTTAGACAAGATTTAGGTCTATTTTTTACAAACCAAAGATGGCTTTATGATGGAACGGGCGGAATGTCTTATCTTCTTTTAACAACTCTTTATACAACATTATTATCTTTAATAATTAGTGTTCCAACATCTATTTTTACAGCCCTTTTTATTGTAAGAATGTTACCTAAAAAATTAAAAAGCACTGTAAAAACTTGTGTTGAACTTTTATCTGCAATACCATCCGTTATTTATGGTATTTTTGGAATGGGAGTTATTTGTGTTTTGATAAATGGCCTTCCAATTCAAACAGCTGGTGGATCTTCAATTCTTGCCGCCGTTATAGTTTTAGCACTTATGTCGATTCCAACAATAACAATGGTATCAATAAATGCTTTAGAAGCTGTTGATCCTAGACTTATTAGTGCTTCAATTGCGCTTGGCGCAAGTAAAGCCCAAACAAACCTCAAAGTTGTTATTGCTTCTTCAAAAAGTGGCATTTTTGCAGGGATTATTCTTGGAGTAGGCCGTGCACTAGGTGAAGCAACTGCAGTTCAAATGGTTATTGGAAACAATTCACTTGGTACTGGTTTTTATAATATTTTTGGATCTGGCATGACTTTAACTAGTGCAATGCTTTCTGGAATTGGAGAAGCAAGCGGCATTAGATATGATGTTAGATTCTCACTTGGTATTGTTCTTATTTTAGTAATTTTAGCTATTACATCTATTCTCAATTATGTGAAGTTAAGAATGGATACCATTAAAACTAAAAACTCAACTGGCGTAATCCAAAAAGCAAAAGTCTTCTTTGGAAATGATATTGAATTTATAAAGGCTTGGATAAATGAAAAAGTTAGAAAATTTAAAAAATAGTTTTAATCTAGATAAGATTAAAAAACTTTTCACTTTTGATAAGACTTATAAAACTTTATCAAAAGAAGAAAAGAAAGTATTTATCAAAAGAAAAATTAAAGATGGAGTAACAAATGGTGGAACTGTTCTTTTTGGATTATTCACAGTTGCTATTCTTATCTGGATGGTTGTTTATATTTTTACAACGGGTTCTTCAACATTAAACTGGGAATTTATAACAAGCGATTATACCCAACATACAGCAATGTTAAGATCGCCAGATGATTTAGATATTGGTGATGAAACGTTTGAAAACTCTGCAAATTCTGAATATTTTTCAGAATATTGGGGTGTTGGATTTAGAAATGGAACTGACAACTTACAGGATCCTGTTGTTTATATTGCTTATATTGAAGAGAACTCTCCATTTAGTAAACTTGTAAATTATCAAGGTGAACTTGAACCTGTTGATCCAAGTTATTATTGTAGCTATATCTATCTTATTAATGGCGATGGAAGTGAAATCCAACTTAATAGTGGACAAGACACAGCAGAAGATTTTGCTGCTGCTTTAGATAAAGCAATAAAAATTGAATCAGCTAGTTTTCTCTCTCGTGGTGAAGGCATTAGAGGTTCGCTTTTAACAACATTAATGTTAATTGGTTTTTCTTTACTTTTTGCTTTGCCTCTTGGCGTAGGTTCAGCCATTTATTTAGGAGTTTACGCAAAGAAAAATATTTTAACAAACTCAATTAGAACTTTGATCGATGTTACAAGTGGAATACCTTCTATTATTTTTGGATTAGCTGGCGCAATAATTTTTATTCCTTTTGTTAATTCGATGAGTGGAGGAACTGGAGGAAACATATTTACTGGGGCGTTAACTATGGCAATTATGCTTCTTCCAACTATTGTTAAAACTACTGAAGAAGCGATTAGAGTTATTCCAATGAGTTTAACGCAGGCTTCGCTTGCTCTAGGAGCAAGTAGGACGCAAACTACTTTTAAAGTAGTTTTACCAAACGCTTTACCTGGTATTTTAACTTCAACTCTTTTATCAATTGGAAGAATAATTGGAGAAAGCGCTGCACTTGTTTTTGCAATGGGTGCAACAATTGGAGACACAGCTTCATTAAATCAAGGCTATGCATCTTTAGCAGTCCATATTTATGTAATTCTTGCTGGAGAATCACCAAGATATGAAGCAGCTTGTGCAATCGCAATTATTATTTTAGTTGTAGTTTTACTTCTTTCTTTACTCGTAAAACTTATCTCTTTAAGACTTAATAAATTTAAAGGAGCAAATTAAGATGATTGAATTTGAAAATTTAGATCAAAATCAAGAAAATGAAACAAAGGAGAATTTAAATGCTTCAAATACTCTTCTTGATGATGAAGAATTTAAAAATAAAGATAATATTGTTTTTTCGTGCCGTAATGTAAATCTATATTACGATAATGGCGAAAAACATTCCTTAAAAGATATCAATATTGATATTTTAAAGAACAAAGTCACTGCTTTTATTGGCCCATCAGGATGTGGAAAATCAACTTTACTTCGTTGTTTTGATAGAATGAATGACTTAATTGATGGTTGTAAAATTACTGGCGAAATCAAATATAATGGCAAAGGCATCAACGATATAAATACAATTTTATTAAGAACAAAAGTTGGTATGGTTTTCCAACAACCAAATCCATTCCCAATGTCTATTAGAAACAATATTTGCTATGGTCCACGCTGTCAAGGTTTAAAAAATAAAGAAAAACTTAATGAAATTGTTGAAAGAAGTTTAAAAGATAGCGCGCTTTATGAAGAAGTTAGCGACAGACTTGATGCTAGTGGATTATCTTTAAGTGGCGGCCAACAACAAAGATTATGTATTGCTAGAGCTATTGCAATGTCGCCTGATGTTATCTTAATGGATGAACCAACAAGCGCTCTTGATCCAATTGCTACTTTAAAAATTGAAGAATTAATTAAAGAACTTAAGAAAAAATATACAATTATTATAGTTACACACAACATGCAACAAGCTGCAAGAATTAGTGATTACACCGCTTTCTTTATGCTTGGTGAACTTGTTGAATTTAATAAAACTGAAGAATTTTTTGCTCATCCAAAAGATAAAAGAAGTGAAGATTATATTACGGGGAGGTTCGGATGATGGATATCAGAGAAAAAATCAATTTAATCAATGTCAATTTGCTTAAAATGTTCGAATTGACAATCTCTTATTTAGACGATGCTTTTTCTTATTATGAAGATGAAAAAAATAGCAATGACAAGAATTTAATTAATGATGATTTAATCGATAAACTTGAAAGAGAAATTGAAGAAGACTGCTTACTAGTTATTTTAAAAGAGAGGCCTTTTGCAAGCGATTTAAGAAAAGTAACAGGTATTTTTAAACTTGTCGAAGATATTGAAAGACTTGGAGATCATGCTGAAGACATCGCTTGGGTCAGCAAAAATTTATATAAAGCAAAAGAAGCTTATCGCTCTGAAAAAATTGGTCAAATAATAAGCGTTGCTTTATCAATGGTAAAAGATTCTTATAAATCTTTAGCTACAAATAACAGTGAACTTGCGCTTGATGTAATTAAAAGAGACGACATAGTCGATAAACTTTATCTCGAACTTCTTTCTGAAATCCCAGTTTATAAAGAAAAATATGCTTTAAATGATGGATATATCATTTATTCAACTTTACTTGTAAAGTATGTTGAAAGAATTGCCGACCACGCAAGCAACATTGCTGAATGGTCAGTTTATATTCAAAATGGTTATTATAAGGATAAAGTGATAATATGATATGCATGAATAAACCTTATCTTATTTATTCTTTAGAAGACGACACAAATATCTCTCACATAATTTCTCTTGCGCTTTCAAAGCAAGGTTATGAGATTAAATGTTTTCATAACTATGCTGATTTTAAAGTCACATTTAAAAATGAAAAACCTAATATGATCCTTCTTGACCTCATGCTTCCTGATGCAAAAGGGGAGGACATTTTAAAAGAGATTAGAAGTGATGAAAGTAATGATTATATCCAAATTATCATTATTAGTGCTAAAAATCTTACGATAAATAAGGTCGATGGTTTAGATCTTGGGGCTGATGATTATATCGCTAAACCTTTTGATATTCTTGAACTTATTAGTAGAGTTAATGCTAGAGCTAGAAGACAAATCAAAAAAGAAAATAAATCACTTAGAAATATAACTTATAATCCTCTTAAAAAAATCTTCATGCTTGATGATCAAATGATTCATTTTACAAATAGTGAATTTAGAATTTTCAAATTACTTTTTGATAGAATTGGCGAGCCAGTAACCCGCGAAGAATTTTTTGAAGAAATTTGGGGAAACGAAAGAGTCTTTGAAACAAGAATTCTTGATATGCACATCAAAGAGATCAGAAGAAAGATTGGCAAAGAAAATGCTGATCTTGTTGAAACTCTATATGGAGTTGGCTATAAATTAAAAAATGAATAAAAAGACCGTTATAATCGATTTTTTATTTGTTTTATTTTTAAGTTTAATTGTTTTAGTAACTTCTTTTTCTATCTCTTTTGTGATCTCAAGTAACGAAGCAAGAGACACATTAAAAACATATGGAAGTAATATTGTTTTAAATCTTGAAGAAAATAATGATTTTAATGTAATTGAAGATAAATATTCTGAAATTTTAAATTTAAGAGTAACTATTTTTAATAAAGATGCTGATGTATTACTTGAAATTAATAATGATGATAAAGTAGCAGCCAATGAAGATAGATATAACGAACTCGTTAATAACGTTAATAATTATTACTATAAAGATTCGATGACGATGAATTATAGTGTTTTATATTATGTAACTGAAGCTGATAATTATTTTGTGCGTGTTGGATTGCCTCGTTCAACTATTGAAAGCACATCATTTTATATCTTGATAATTGGAACTATTATTCTTGTTTTGATTGTTCTTTTATATGGATTTTTAAAATATCGTTATTATAAAAAAGGACTTCTTGTTTTAAAAAATAATGTTAAAGAGTTAGAGAATATTGCTGGACTTGATTACGATTTATCAACTGATGATGGTTATAAAATTATTGACCAAACTTTAACAAAAACAAGTAATGTTATTAAAAGCCAAGTTGAAAATTTTAAGTCAGAAAAAAGAAAAACTGATTACATTTTGGATTCGATTGAAGAAGGCTTTATTGTATTAGACGGCGAACAAAATTGTATCTTAATAAATAAGTTTGCTCTTGATAAATTAAATCTTGAAAAAGAAAATATTTTAAATAAAAGTTTTCATAATTTAGCTTTAGGAGATGAATTAAATAATGCAGTTTTGCAGGCTTTTTCAAAAAATTCATTCGTTTTTGACAAGGAAATTGGTGGAAAAATTTATGAATTTTTGCTTACAAAAATTAATTTAAGTTGGATAAAAACTAGTTCAGAAAACGCTATTGGAATTGTCTTTTTTGATGTTACTCAAGAAAGATTAAATGAAAAAATAAGACGTGAATTTTTCCAAAATGCATCCCATGAATTAAAGACTCCTTTAACAACAATTATTGGTTATGAAGAGATGATTGAAAACGGAATGATTGAAGAAAAAGATGAGCTAAAAAGAGCTAGAGAAGCAATCATTAAAGAAAGCAAAAGAATGGAATCGGTAATCGAAGACATGCTCGCTCTTTCTTCACTTGAATATAGAATGTCAAACGAAAAAGCAGTTGAGTTTGATGCTTCGGTCGCACTAAAAGATATCGTGAATTCCTTGGAATATTTAATTAGCGAAAAAGACATTACATGTAATGTTAAAGTTTCGAAAGTTAATCTAAAAATGGTTTTAAAAGACTACGATAGACTTGTAAGAAATCTTTTAAGTAACGCCATCAAATATAACAAAGAACATGGTGGAAAAATCTGGGTTAAACTAACTAAAAATTATTTAAGTGTAAAAGATAATGGAATCGGAATTGATGAAAAAGATCAAGCTCGAATTTTTGAGCGTTTTTATCGCGTAGATAAAGGTAGAAGTAGAGAAGCTGGCGGAACAGGTTTAGGACTTGCAATTGTAAAGCATATTTGTCTAAATTATGGTTTTAAAATCGAGATAAAATCTAAGCTTATGGAAGGTAGCGAATTTACAGTTTATTTTGCTCAAGAAGATGAGTCGAAATAACCCTCATTTTTCTACAAAAATATTTGACTTAACTACGTTAAAAACTATATAATTGTCAAGACACTAATCTAGAAAATTAAAGTCCCGGTAAGATTTTAAATTTTAGGAGGATAGTGAAATGAACAGAGAAACAACAAGTCTTAAAAAAGAAGAAATTGTTCGTAAATGGTATGTCGTAGATGCAACTGACAAACCTTTAGGAAGATTAGCAAGTGAAATTGCAGTACATTTAATGGGTAAAGAAAAACCAAGTTGGACCCCAAATCAAGATTGTGGCGATTACATTATCGTTATCAATTGCGAAAAGGTTAAAATTAACGGAACAAATAAGCCATTAAACAAAAAGTATTATAACGCTAGTGGTTATAATGGTGGTCTCCGTGTAAGAACCTTAAAGGAAATGCTTGAAAAATACCCAGTAGAACTTTTCGAAAGAGTTGTTTGGGGCATGCTCCCAAAAGGAAGACTCGGAAGACAAATGTACAAAAAATTATTTGTCTATGTTGGTGCTGAACACAAACATGCTGCTCAAAACCCAGAAGTCTTAACTTTCAAAAGTTTAGGAGGTAATAACTAATGGCTACAAAAATTAAAACTTTCTACGGAACAGGTAGAAGAAAATCTAGTGTCGCTAAAGTTTATGTAAAACCAGGAAAAGGAAGCATTACAATCAATGGTCTTGATGTTAAAGCTTATTTCCCATTTGAAACATTAGTTATCGATTTAAAACAACCTCTTGCAATCCTTGGCGTAGAAGCTAAGTACGATGTTGACGCTCATGTTTCCGGTGGAGGTTACACTGGACAATCAGGTGCAGTGAGACTTGGAATCGCTAGAGCTTTACTTGAAGCTGGCGAAGACAGAAAAGCTTTAAAAGTTGCTGGTATGTTAACCAGAAACCCAAGAGCAAAAGAAAGAAAGAAATACGGTCTCAAAAAAGCAAGAAGAGCACCACAATTCTCAAAACGTTAATCAGTTTTATCGTTCAAGAGAAATTCAGATCACTCTTTATGGGTGGTCTTTTTTTATGGGATACTCGGGATAAAAACGAAATATAATTTTTGATAATTACAATTTGGTTAAAAATTATCTTAAGACCCTTTAAAAAGTAAGGGATTGTTAAAGTTAGTAATGGATTTGATGAATTTATGATTTATGATATGGAAAAAACAGTAGTAGATATAATAAGTTATAGGGAAAAAATTGGTATAGAGGAAACAAAAGAAGTTCTAATTAATTATTTAAGTAAAAAAGATAGAAATATAAATAAGTTAATGGTATATGCCAAAATTTTGGGTCAAGAACAGATTTTAAAGACATATCTAGAGGTTTTAACTTGATGTTTGGTTTTTAGTGAACCTAAATTAAAGAGTTTTTCCAAAGGAAGTCATTGGAGGAAAGCGACCTGTTCAATTTGGCTTTCCCTCTCAGTAATTCTCATTCTCTTCTTGCTTAACTAAACTCCTAAAATATATAATTCAAGTGATTATGAAAAAAACATTAGAAGAAAAATTACATTCAAAGAAAATCAAAAGACCAAACAAATTTATTTATAACTTTTTAGGTTATTTTTGGAAATTTACCGTTGCTAAAAAATACCATATTAATGCTACTTTTATAGATGATCCACGAAAAGAAAAAGGTGCTTATGTGCTTTTAAGTAACCACGCAAGTAGAATGGATTATATTTTTACTGCAGTTCCATTATTACCTCAAACATTTAATTTTGTTGTTGGTTATAATGAATTTTTTAGAAGTCATCTTCATGGAATTTTTTCTTTATTACATGAAATTCCTAAGAAAAACTTTACTCCTGATATGTACTCCGTAATTGAAATGAAGAGAGTTATAAATAAAGGAGGAAGATTGACTTTGTTTCCTGAAGGCATGTCTTCAATAAGTGGAGGAAGTCAACCTGTTGCTCTAGGAACAGCTAAACTCTTAAAATTTTTAAACGTTCCTGTTTATTTATCAAATATTAAAGGAGCTTATCTTGTTTCTCCTAAATTTAATCTTAAAGAAAGAAAAGGAAAAGTAAATATCTCGTTTAAGAAACTTTTTAGCGTTGATGATTTAAGGAATTTAGGTGAAGACGAAATTACTAAAATTTTAAATACTGAAATTAGAATGGATGATTATGCTTATAACGAAAAAGCACAAATCGTTTATAAAAGCGACTCTATTGCAGAAAATATTCATCAACTCCTTTATAAATGTCCAAAATGTGGCGCAGAGTTTGAAAATATTGATGGCGCTAATTTTATAGAATGCAAAGCTTGTCATAATAAAGTTTATATTGATAATACTTATAAATTAAAAGCTGATGAAAATTCAATTACGTTAAAAAACCCAAAAGTGTGGTTCGATTATGAACGTGAAGAAGTTAAAAAAGAAATTGAGAATCCTAATTTTGAGTTGAAAGAAGAAGTTGAAATTGGCTTTTTACCAAAATATAAATATCTTAAACATCAAGCGACTAGTTTGATTGAAGGAAGTGGTATTTTAAAAATAAACCATCAAGGAATTTTCTTTGATGGGACAAGAAATGGCAAACCATTTTCATTCACTTTAACTTTAAGCGAAACCCCAACTTATGGAATGTGTACTGATGCAAGTCGATTCTATACATTCTTAAAAGGTGAATTCATAGAATTTTATCCAAAAAGAGATTCAGTTATTAAATGGCTTTTAGTGACGGAAGAGCTCCATAGAATGCATGGTGGAAAGTGGAGAGATTACTCTTATTATGAAGAAAAATAATTTAGAGTTTATTAGAACATATAACGAACTTGATGCTTTAATAGGTGAAAAATTTAATAGAGAAAACGATGATTCATCAATCTATTTTCTTATTAATAAATATAGAAGAAGTAAAGTTGAAAAAGAAAGAATTTATTCAAATAAGCTTGATTCTGCAAGGAAAATTCGTAATTTAATGGTTCATGAATCGGGAATAATTGATGAACTTTTTGATGTTAGTGATGAAGTTGTTTTGTTTTTAAAAGAACTTATAACTTATTTAAGAAACCCTCTAAGAGCAAAAGATGTTATGACGCCTTTAAGATCGATTACGTATGGTAAAGAAGAAGATCTTGTTGCTGATTTAATCAAAAAAGGTGTTGATGAAGGCATTAGTAACTTGCCTATTTTAAATGATAAAAATGAAGTTATTGGTATTTTAAACAGCGATGTTTTACTTTTACTCTTTTTAAATAATGTTCATCTGGACCGAAAAACTAAAGTTAAAGAAATAAAAGGATATATCTCATTACAAAGTCAGATTAACTTACGTTTCATGTTTGTTACAACCGATTATGAAATTGATGTATTAAATGATTATTTTGCTTACTCAAAAGAACAATACAAAAAGCGTCTTCCTATTATTTTTGTAAGTGTAAATGGGAAAGCAGATTCGTCGCTTTTAGGTATCATTTCTCCTATAGATTTAATTATTAAAAATGAGTAAAACCTTGCAAAACTCAAGTATTTTCTTGAGTTTTGCAAACTTTATATAAGATTTAATTAGACAAAATAGTCTATAAACTTTATAATAGTTTTGCTTTGCAGATATGATGAAACTGGTAGACATGCAAGACTTAGAATCTTGTGCTTCACGGCGTAGGGGTTCGACTCCCCTTATCTGCACCAGAAAGTGAGTTAGACGTCTTTATTAAAAGACGTTTTTTATTTAAAAAAACTCGTCACATGTGACGAGTAAAAAATGTTTTATTTGCTAAAAAAACTTTTTTTATTTTTTACTAATTTGGACGATTGTAACAATTAAAGTGTAGACACCATAAAGCGCAACAACTACACCAAATGCAATCCAGCAATATTCAGACATTTCTGGAATGCCAATGAATAAGCCGCCAACTGTAACAAGAATTGCGCCAATAATAAGTTCTACGATTCCATTATTTGTTTTTCCAAGAGCAAGTCTTACAATTCCATCAAGAATTAAAAGTGCACCAAGGACAATTAAGGAAACATAGATAAAGTTACGAATTATCATTAAAAGTGGAATGTAATCGACCATTGTGGCGATACCAACACCAATTAAGATGCCACCAAAAACGCCATAAGGCATGATAAATGATTTAGTGTCATAGACACTTCTAAAAAGTAAGAAAGCGCCTAAAACAAGAAATGCAATTCCAACGACATACTTAATGAAATCTGTGTTAATAACAGCACAGGCAATTAAAACACCAACAATAATTACAATAACGCTTTGAACAATCTTTAAAGCAGCTGATTTCGAAACTTTTGTATTTGCCATTTTTCCTTTTCCTTTCTATTAAAATTATAGTTTATTAAAAAAAGTAAACAATTTAAAAAAGGCGAATTTCTTCTTTTATTAACAAAGTTAATCAAAATAATAGATAAAATGCTTTCAAAAAGTATAATTAAAGATATGTATAAGAATTCTGTTATTAAAGCAATTGGGGAAACGCCTCTTGTAAGATTAAGTAATATTGAAAAACACTTTAATTTAACTTTTAATCTTTATGCTAAACTTGAAAGATCAAATCCAAGCGGAAGCGTTAAAGATAGAGCGGCTTATTTTATTATTAAAGATGCTTTTGAAAGAAAAGAAATTGATCAAGATTCTATTGTTATTGAAGCAACTAGCGGAAATATGGGAATTTCTCTTTCAATGATTTGTGCATCTTTTAATTTAAAATGCATTATTTGTATGCCTGAAAATGCTTCGGTAGAAAGAGTTAAGATGATGAAAGCTTATGGAGCCAAAGTCATATTAACCCCCAAAGAAGAAGGGATGGCAGGAAGCGTTAAAAAAGCGGAAGAACTTGGAAAGAAATATAAAAATTCTTTTTTAGCCCATCAATTTGAAAATAAAAGTAATGTTAAAGCACATTATGAAACAACCTCTTGGGAAATTTTAAAAGATCTTGAAGGTAAAGTTGATGTTTTTATGGCAGGCGTTGGAACAAGTGGAACATTAATTGGAAACGCTAAAAGATTTAAAGAATTTAATAAAGACATCGAAATAATTGGAGTTGAGCCTTTTTCTTCCCCGCTTTTAACAAAAGGAACAAGCGGAGCTCACCTTATTCAGGGACTCGGTCCTAATTTCTTACCAACAATTTATGAAAAAGATTTAGTAGATAGAGTAATTGATATAAAAAATGAAGAAGCTTATGAAGGAGCAAGAGAGTTAGCAAAACTTGAGGGTTTACTTTGTGGAATTTCTTCAGGGGCTGCTTTAAAAGGCGCATTAAAATTAGATAAAGATAAGTACAAAAATAAAAACGTAGTTATTATTTTACCAGACAATGGGGAAAGATATTTGAGTGTAGATAACCTTTATGAATGATAGAACAATAGACGCTTTATACGAGTCAATGAAGCAAAATAAAAACAAGAATGACTGGATGACTCTTGATAGAGATGAACTCATAAAATTTTATAAAAACATAAGAACTGCAATGTTTTTAGATTTTTATAGTGAAAATTTTTCAAAAAGTGATATCGATAAATATATTGATAAAAGTGTCTTAAATTTAAAATTAGCTTTTAAAGATAATTATTTAGAGTTCAAGGATAAGCTTAAAATTTTTTATGATAAACTACCTGAAATAAGAGAAAAGTTACTTCTTGATATTAAAGCTATCTATGATGGCGATCCAGCTTGCGATAGTTATGTAGAAGTAGTTACAGCTTACCCAGGATTTTTAGCAATAAGCGCTTATCGTATTGCTCATGAATTTTATTTATTAGGATTAAATTTTCCTGCAAGAGTTTTAACAGAATATGCTCATACAAGAACTGGTATAGATATAAATCCAGGCGCTACGATTGGAAAATTTTTCTTTATTGATCATGGAACTGGAATTGTAATTGGTGAAACTACAATAATTGGTGATAACGTTAAGATTTATCAAGGAGTTACTTTAGGAGCTCTTTCTTTAAAAGAAGGACATTCATTAAATGGAGTTAAAAGACATCCAACAATTGAAAATAATGTAACTATTTATAGTGGTGCTTCAATTTTAGGCGGAAATACTGTAATTGGAGAAAATTCCATTATTGGTAGTAATGTTTTTATTGTAAAAAGTGTTGCTAAAAATACAATTGTTAAAAATAAATATACTGAAGAATCCAAAAATTAGTGTATTTAATTTAAAAGTATAATTTCGTAAAACTTCGCTTTTTGAGTGAATTCAACCCGCACTTAAAAAGCGGAGCAACGTTTTATAAAAAGTTTATCTTTGAGTAAAAGGTGGCGAAAATAAAGTCCAACTTTAAATTAGCTACCTTAAAAACATTTTCATTCATTAATCTTTTATAATTATTGGATTAATGAATGAAACTTTAGATCCATGTATAGACAATTTAACTTAGGTTATATTTAAGTAAAAAAAATAGGACCTCTCTGTCCTACCCGATATATTTGAACGAATATTTTTAGAATATTCGATTTTCTTAAGTTTGGTGCCTTCTGCCGGACTCGGACCAGCCACCTACTGATTACAAGTCAGTTGCTCTACCAGATGAGCTAAGAAGGCATTTGTTTTTGGTGGGCGTTATTAGATTCGGACTAATGACCTTTTCCGTGTGAAGGAAACGCTCTCCCGCTGAGCTAAACACCCAGAATAACGCTCATAGTATATGTAAGATGGTGGGCCTTAATAGACTTGAACTATCGACCTCACCCTTATCAGGGGTGCGCTCTAACCAGCTGAGCTAAAGGCCCACATAAGCGCTTTCGAATTGCGCTTAATAAATATACAATAAAGTTGTGATTTAAATCAAGAATAATTTGTAAAAAAATAGAGATAAATGTTGAATTAGTTTGTTTCGCTTTGATTTGTTAAGTCTTGTTGACAGGTTTTTTCTTCAAGTTTCTTGCCATCTTCTTCTAGTTTTATAAGTTTTGAATGTGGTCTATAAATGAAGATTAAGTAGCCACCAACTAGGATTACACACGCAAAAAGCCATGCGAAAGGATCTGCTAAACAAGTTGTGATGAAAGAAGCAGGGTTTGCGTAGAGATCAATTGAGGTTGAAATTGTATCAACAAAAATATAAGGACCAAATGAACATAAAAGTGTTCTAGCGACAAGTTCACCAACGCCAGCAAGTAATGTAATTAAAGGTTTCTCTAAACCTTGAATTGAACATCTCATAATAAACAAAGTACCTAAAAGTGGGAAGAATGGAACAGTGCAGAATATACAGATTTGCCCTAAATATGCGGCTTTTTCACTGATATTTTCGACTGGATAGAAAAGTTTCATGTATGTGTTATCAATCATTAAAAGTAAAGCAAGCGAGAAAAGGAAAACATACATAATGAGCATAATAATTAAAGAAGTATTAATGCCTTTTCTTATTCTTTTATATTTACTTGCACCTAAGTTTTGACCACAGAATGATAACATAGCTGTTCCAAGAGCGTTTAATGGTGTCATCAAAAAGTTAGAAATTTTATTTGCAGCACCATAAGCAAGTTGGGCAGGTCCATTATCAATAACAACGCCAGCTAAAGTTGTATCAAACTTGATGATGGTAGATTGAAGAGTGATTAAACCAATTGCAAGAATAGAAAATTGAAGTGCAAGTGGCAAACCTAGTTTAAGATGTTCGTAATAGAATTTGCCGCTAATTTTAAAATCTTCTTTTTTAAATCTTAAATAAGGATATTTAATAAACGTATAAATGTAACAAAGTATTGCAGAAATCGCTTGAGCTAAAATAGTAGCAATTGCTGCGCCAGCTACACCCCATTTAAAAACAATAATAAATAAAAGATCTAAGCCGACATTTAAAATAGTAGAAGTAATTAAAAAGATAAGAGGAGTAAGTGAATCACCTAAAGAACGTAATAAAGAAACAATTTGGTTATATGCAACTTGGCAAATAATTCCTAAAAATATAACAAAAATATAGGTCTTTGCTGCTACATAAGTGGCGCCGCCTGTTGCTTCGCTTAAACCAACAAGAGATAAAAGAGGATCGATTAAACAAATTGAAAGAATTGTTAGAAATACTGAAATAAAAAATCCAAGAATAATTTGAGCTAAAAATGATTTTCTGACATTATCTAAATCATTTTTTCCTTTATAAGAAGAAGATATAACACTAAACCCTGCCGAGCAGCCGAATGCAAATTGAAGAACAATATAAGTTAATGAACCAACATCATTAACGCCATTTACTTCATTTGGAGTTAAATTTTGTCCGACTATGATGGCGTCAGTTAAAGAATAAAATTGTTGAAAAATATATGAAATAAGAATTGGTATCATGAATACAAGAATTACTTTATATATTTTTCCTTGTGTTAAATCTACAGGCTTAAAAAGTTTAGCTAGCATAAATTTCTCCTCAAACGCGATAATTAAATCACATATTAAATTAGATGTTAATATTGAAATTAAAGAAATTTTTAAGAAATTTTAGTAGAAGATAATTACTATAAATTTAAGAAGCGATACAAAATAAAAACACTTTAAAAATAACTTATTTTTAGAAAATACCTTAGTTTTGCATACTTTTTCAAAAGAAAAAGAGACTTTTTAGTCTCTATATAGTGCTAGACTTCTTTGGATTTAACCGCAGCCATTAAGAATTTATCCTAACCTGTGTCGTGTAAAACAATTAAATCCTATACCTAAACTATATAGTATAAAGAATAATTTACAAGCGACTTGCTTCATTATTTACAATAAATTTACTTTTATAAAAGTTTTATTTACATTTGAAAGATAAATAACGTCTTGTCATTTAAAATTATAAAAATCGGTTGACAAGCCTTTTTATTAGGCCTTTTAATTAAAGATAGTTCGGAGGCACGTTCGCTATGACTAAAATACAAAAACAAATAACAAAAATATGCTTAGCTGCTTTATTTTTAGCTTTAGGTTGGTTAATGCCAACATTAACAGGGCAAATTCCAGAATTTGGTAATATGTTTTGCCCAATGCATTTACCAGTAATGCTTTGTGGATTTATTTTAGGACCAGCTTATGGAGCCTTAATTGGGTTTATTACTCCACTTACAAGATCATTAATTTTTGGAATGCCACCTATTATGCCAACTGCTCTTTCAATGGCTTTTGAACTTTTAACTTATGGATTCTTATGTGGCGCTATTTTCTATTTATTAAATAAATATGCTAAAAAAATTCCTACAATTGCTACAGTTTATATTGCTTTAGTTAGTGCAATGATTGTTGGAAGACTTGTTTGGGGTTTTGTAAACTGCATGATTCTACTTTCGATGGGTCAAGGTTCAAAATTTACTGGAATTTATTTCTTAACCGAAGCTTTTGCAAACGCCTGGCCAGGAATTTTAATTCAACTTGTTGTTGTTCCAGCTATATTTGAACTCTTATATACACAAAAATTATTAACAAACTTACTTCCAGATTATGCAAAGATTTTTAAAGGAAAAAGATTTAACAAAGATAATAACGATAATCAACAACCTGTTAGCGAAACAAACTAGTGTAGTAGTTGCACTAGATGGGATGTGTACAAGTGGAAAATCTACATTGGCTGATGAACTTAGCCAATTTTTTGATACTCGAATAATTCATGTCGACGATTTTTATCTTCCACGAGGCACAAGAGATTTAAGCGTTTCTAATGATGGAAATATTAATTTAGAAAGATTAAAAGAAGAAATAATTGATAAATTAAACAACAATTCTTTAATTTATCGTAAATTTTCTTGTAAAGAACAAAAAATAAATGAAGAAGTGAGTTTAGTTAAAACAAAGCTTACCATTATTGAGGGAAGCTATTCTTTAAATCCTTATTTTGGTCATTACTATGATCTTTCTATATTTATGAAAATTGATATAGAAACACAACTTGAAAGACTCAAAATTCGTAATAAAGATAATTTTGAGGACTTTGTTAATAGATGGATTGTTCTCGAAAATAGATACAACAAACAATATAAAATTGAAGAAAAAGCCGATTTGATTATTGTAAACGATTAATCTACTTTCATTCGAAAGAGTTTTTTATTATATACAAAACTAAATTTATAGAAAATGTAAATTTAAATACTTTCGTATATTGCTTTATAGGTTTCGAATATGTATGATTTAAGTAAATGTAAGGGCTTTCACAGTGAAAAAAATTTACTTAAATCTTAAAAGATTTGATATACCAAAAAGTTTCGGTGGTATAAGCAAATTAGAAAAAAACGAAACATTCGGATCTTATGTAACAGAAGGCATTGAAAAAATGAACCTTTCTTTACCTGTTACAATCTATTTTCAAGAGTCTAATCTTTTACCTGCTTTAAGTGTAAACGACAAGGTTAGAATTGGTTGCCAAAGTGTACACTACGAAGATGTTAGTGTCGGTGGCAATTTTGGTGCGTTCACAACATTTAGAACCGCAAAAGCAATGAAAGGAATCGGAGTAACCGATACAATTATTGGCCACTGCGAAGAAAGAAAACACTTAACTCACCTTTTATCGCTTGGTGGAAATGGTGGCGACATCAATAAAGTTCTTAATGAAGAAATCAAAAGAGCTCAAGAAGCAGGATTAGAAGTTCTTTATTGTATTGGCGAAAAAGCTGAAGAACAAGACCACAAATACGATGTTTTAAGACATCAACTTGAAGTTGGATTAAACGGAGTTGATATTTCAAAAGTAACAATAGCTTATGAACCTGTTTGGGCTATTGGACCAGGAAAAGTACCTCCTGGAAGAGAATATATTGAAGACATCGCTCGTTTTATAAAAAGCGTTGTAAATATCCCTGTCGTATATGGTGGTGGATTAAAAATGGAAAATGCTGAAATGATTGCTTCAATTCCTGAAGTTGACGGTGGATTAATCGCATTAACAAAATTTGGTGCTGATTTTGGATTCACACTTGTTGATTTTGAAGAAATCGTTAAGACATATGAGAAAGGATTAAAGAAATGAAAGTAAATTTAGAGTATGGCGATGGCCAAGTCTTAGTCGAAGTACCAGAAGGTAGTGATGTATTTGAAACTGGCGTCACCGTTAAAGACCCTGAAGGAATCAAAGACGTTAAAAAAGCAACTTTAGATGCAATTTTACATCCACTCGATATGAAACCAATTAGTGAATTGGTTCATAAAGGAAGCAAAGTTACAATTGTTTTCCCTGATAAAGTTAAGGGCGGATTCCAAGATGATTCACACCGTAAAACAACAATCCCTCTATTAATTGAAGAATGTAAAAAATATGGAGTCGAAGAAAAAGATTTCTTACTCATTTGTTCAAACGGACTTCATAGAAAAAATAAGCCAGAAGAAATTAGAAGAATTTTAGGTGATGAAATCTTTGATAGATTCTGGGACAAAGGTCAAATTATTAATCACGATAGTGAAGATTGGGATCATCTCGTAGATTGTGGATTTGAACCAAAATATAACGCAAAAGTTGTCATGAACAAATATGTTTATGATAGCGATATCTGTTTCTTAATTGGACATGCTCAAGGTAACCCATATGGTGGATATAGTGGTGGTTATAAACACTGTGCTACTGGTATCTCAAACTGGGAATGTATCTCTGCTCACCACTGTCCAGCAGTCATGCATAGAGATGATTTCGTCCCTGTTACATCACATTCATTAATGAGAAAGAAATTTGATGCAATTGGTGAATGGATGGAACATTCAATGGGCAAGAAATTCTTCTGTGTTGATGCAGTTTTAGATTCATTCTCACATCAAATCGCAGTATTTGCTGGTGAAGCTCATAGAGTTCAAGAAGAAAGCTGGAAAATAGCTGATAAGAGAACTTATGTCAAATGGGCAAAGAAAAAATATGATGTTATTATCTTTGGTTTACCAAATGATTTCCAATATGGAACAAGACAAGGAAGAAACCCAATTCTTGTTGAACAAGCTATCTCTGCTCAAGTCGTTAGATTAAAGAGAGTTATGGCTGATAACCCTGTAATTATTGCTTTATCTCAATGTGATGGAGACTTCGGCGATGAAGAATTCCCAGCAATGATTGACGTCTATAATTACTTTGAAAAACATGGTAATACTCTTCCAGAAATTGAAGACTATTATAAATCAATGGATGTACCAAAATATGTTGAGCTTTATCGTCATCATTATGCATTCCATCCATATCATGCTTTCTCAATGATCTCCTGCGCACATATTGCAGAAAGAGATTGTAAAGCAATTTATATCGTAGGTGCTAAAGATCCAGGAACCGCAAGAGGAATGGGCATGAAAACAAGAAGCACAGTCATGGAAGCTTATGAAGATGCAAAGAAATATGTTGGAGATCATCCAAATGTCCTTGTCCTTCCTATGACTTTCAAGAGACCATCAGTACATCTTTGTATGGAGGATGATAAAGAATGATGAAAGAAGAAATTCTCCACATTAAAGGAGAAGATATCAAAAAAGGTAAAATTCCTGTTGATATCTATAAAGATAAAGAAGGCGCATTTTCTGGAATGGCTGATATGATGGTTGAAGCTATCAAAGAAAATAACGCAAAACATAAAAGAACATTATTTATTTGTCCATTAGGACCAATTGGTCAATATAAATACTTTGCAAAGAGAGTAAATGAAGAAAGAATTTCCTTAAAAGATGTTACTTTCATCAATATGGACGAATATATGCTTGATGATAAAACAATCTGTGGAACAGATTATAAATTATCATTCAAGAAAACTATGTATGAACTTTGCTATAATAAAATAGACAAAGATCTTATAATGCCAGAAAGTCAAAGAATCTTCCCTACTTTAGATAATGCTGATTATATCGATGAAGTTATAAAAGATCATGGCGGAGTCGATGTTTGTTTTGGTGGAATTGGGATTACTGGTCATATGGCCTTCAATGAACCACCAGAACCAGGTGAAAAAGTTGATGAAGAAGAATTTGTAAAATCAAGAACAAGAGTTGTTAAAATCTCTAGAGAAACAAGAGTTGTTAATTCATTTGATGATTTTGATGGCGCTTACCCACTTGTTCCTGAATATGCTGTTACAATAGGCTTAAAAGAAATTCTTGAAAGCAAAAAAGTCAGATTATTCTGCTTTAGACCATGGCATAAATTCGTCGTTAGACGTGCTGCTTTTGGAGAATGTAGTATCGATTTCCCAGCTTCATTACTCCAAAAACATCCTGATGCAAGGATAGGAATCAGCGAAGAACTCGCTGAGTAGGAGAAATATATGAAGGAAAAAACATCGTTTAAGGACAAAATGAAGGTGTTCAAAGAAAAAATTACACCAAAATTTGTCAAAGACTATTATCAAAAGAAAGAGGATGAAATTGCAGCAGTCGATTTAGCTAATCTTTCTAAACCAGTTAACGATGCTGCTACTAGTGGTCCTAAGAAAATGAAAGATTTTTCTATTTGGCCAGGTTGGAAGTCAGCATTAGTAGGTCTTGGTGGCGTTATATTCATCATTGCTATTTGGTGGATTTATGCGGCTGTTTGTGAAGCGACCGGAAAAACTTCTTTCCTTTCTTCACCAATTGCTGTTTGTGAAGCTTTTTATAATCAAGCAATCGTAACGAGTAATCTTTGGACTCATTTAGGATACTCTTTACAAAGAATCATTGTTGGTTATTTAATTGCTTTAGTTGCGTCAATTCCTGTTGGCTTCTTGATGGCTTGGTATAAACCAGTCAGAGCATTCTTAGATCCATTTATTCAATTCTTAAGATGTGTTCCACCAATTGCTTATGTTCCAGTTGTTGTTGCACTTTTTGGAACAAATGAATCATCAAAATATTTCATTATTTTCTTAGCTGTTTTCTTAACAATGACTGTTACTATTTATCAAGGTGTTAAGAATGTTGATTTAACTCTTGTTAAAGCAGCTTATACATTTGGCGCTAGAGATCGTAACTTATTCATGGGCGTTATCGTTCCAAGCGCATTCCCATTTATCTTAACTGCTATGAGATTAGGTATTGGTGCTGCTATGACAACACTTGTTGCTTCCGAACTTACTGGTACCGCCTATGGTCTTGGTGCATTTATTAATAGCCAAGGTGGTCAATTAATTATGGACAACTGTATCATGGGTATTCTCGTTTTAGGTATATTCGGTATTGTTTTCGATAAAGGTTTACTTGCTTTCGAAAAACGTATTACTAGATGGAAATAAGGAGTGACTAAAATATGGAAAACAAAGGAAAAGTTGTTATTAAAATTGATAACGTTAAAAAGATTTACCATGTTGAAAATGGTGATGATGTAGTTGCTCTTAACGGTGTTAATCTTGAAATTAGAGAAAACGAATTTATTTGTGTTGTCGGCCCATCAGGATGTGGTAAAACAACTCTCTTAAATATTATTGGCGGACTTGAACAACCAACAGAAGGCCAAGCAACAATTCATGATCGTCCAATTCTTGGACCTGGTCCTGATAGAGGAATTATTTTCCAACAATATGCTTTATTCCCATGGCTTACTGTTAAAAAGAATGTCATGTACTCAACAAAATTTATTAAACATGAAGTTCCCGTAATGGAAAAGAATCCAGAAACAGGCAAATTTGAGCCAGTATATACTACCGACGGAAATGGTAATAAAGTGCCTCAAATGAAAACTGTTAAATATACAAAAGCTGAAAGAGAGGCTATCGCCAAAAAATACATTGACATGGTTCAATTGAGTGCATTTGAAAACAAGTATCCAAAAGAACTCTCTGGTGGTATGAAACAAAGAGTCGCTATCGCTAGAGGCTATGCTCTTAACTCTGATGTTTTATTACTTGATGAACCATTTGGTGCTCTCGATGCTCAAACAAGATCTCAACTTCAAGAAGATTTATTGAGAACTTGGGAAAAAGAAAGAAAAACATGTTTCTTTATTACTCACGATGTTGATGAATGTGTCTTGCTTGCTTCAAGAGTTATTATCATGAGCGCTAGACCAGGACAAGTTAAAGAAATTATTGATATTGATTTACCTTATCCGCGTTCACAAGCTACTAAACTTGATCCTAAATTCCAAGAATATAGAAATCACATTTGGGATGTCGTTTATAAAATGTATGTTAGTAGCGGAAGCATTAACAACAAATAGGTTTATACAAATTTAAAATTTGTGAAATATAATTTAATTTTTTAAAAAAAGGAGTAAAAATAAAAATGAAAAAATTAAAATTATTTGGTTTATTAGGTGCTGTCGCAGCGCTTGGTGTAATGGCAACATCTGTTACAAGCTGTGGTGGCGATGATAACACAGTTCGTTTAGGTTTACACTTAAACTTCGGTGCAGGCGCTGGTTATAGTGCTATTCAACAAGGTTACTTTGAAGAAGAAGGTGTTACAATTCAACAACAAACAGGTCAAGGGCCAGCATTAGCAGCTTCTTTAGTTTCTGGACAACTTGATGTTTCTTTCATGGGAAATGGTGTTGCTTGGAATTACTTCACTGAAAGACAAGAAATCACTTTAGTTGCTCTCGATAACTTAACTAACGATGATAAATTAATCGCTAGCAAACAAGGCAAAGGTAAAGAGTTAACAATTGATTCTTCTGTTGAAGATCTTGCTAACGCATTAAGAGGAGCAAAAGTTGCTCTTGACTTGGATGCTACACCTAGAGCTTTCTTTACAAGTTTATTAACTGAAATTAATAAATCATTAGATGCTTCTGAAAAAATTTGGTTCCAAGATGTTGCTGAAAATAAAATCCCAGCAGGACTTGAAAATTATGACCCAGCTAATATGATTAATGTTAGCACAGCAACTAATGCTAACGTTGGTGTTGCAATGCAAAATCATGAATATGATTTCTGTGTTGCTTTCGCACCTGTTTCTACAACTCTTATCAAAGATACAGCTAACTTCACAATGGTTGCTTCAACATTAACACATATGCCAGACAGCTATACACCATCAACATGGGCTGTTAATACTGCATGGCTTGAAACTCATGAAGAATTATTTGCTAAATTCATGAGAGGCCTTGTTAAAGGTATGAATTTCAGACGTGATAATCCAGTTCAATCTGAAAAAGATGTTGAAACATTAACCGCAGGTTCTTTCAAAGCAACAGGCGCTGTTGACATTGCTGAATGGTTAGGCGCTGAAGAACAACTTGAATTACTTGAAAGTGGCGACGCTATGAAGTATGTTGAAAATATCAGAGCTTCACAAACTTCAGAAGAAATGTCTGATAAAGTTACAGCAGAAGACGCAGCTGATTTCTCTTATTTAAAAACAGCTTGTGAATCTTTAGTAGATTAATTAAATAATTTAATTAGCAATAATCGGAAGGCTTAAACGCCTTCCTTTTTATATGCGCATAATAAGATTGTATTTCATTCCATTCTTTTTTATTCAGAGTTATTTAAACGTTTCATATTTAACTTATGAAACTATGTAAAATAAGTTTTAATTAGATGAAGATAAATCGCCTCCTTTATATATACAAAGTAGGTAATTGTAAAATAAATGAAATAAAGACAAAAAAATCGCCATTTTGTGGCGATTTTGTTTTTATTTACAGTTTTTACTTATTAAATAAGAGTAAGCGAAGAATTAATAATGAGGTAAATATTAATAGCGATAATTGCAACAGTTGTGGCCATATAAACTATTTGGACGCCCTTGTTTGACATCTTCTTATTAAGCCATGTTCCAAGTAAAGAACCAATAATTGAAATAGGAACTAAGATAATAAGAAAAATCCACCATGATTGATCAGCAGCAGTTGGAAGTTGATCAATTGTAAATAAAGTAACAAATGTTCCATCAATTCCAGCCATAACTATCTTAGAAAGTTGAGAGAAGATAATTGTGATAAGAGAATTGATTGCGGCTTGTTTCATGCTCATTCCAAAGAATAAAAGTAATACAGCAACGTTGATTGGACCTCCACCAATTCCTAAGAAAGTTGAACAAATTCCAAGGAAGATGCCAATTACGATAGTTACAATAAAGTTATTGATATGCATAACTTTGCCTTTTGGAAGGAAAATTTGCATATAAATTAAAACAAAGATTAATAAAGCAATTAAAATTGCTGATTGGATTATGATTAAAACATCTTTATTTGAGGCATCTTTTACAAACTGGAATAAAAATTGACCAATTACGCCACCAACAACAGCACCAATTCCAAGATAAACTGCTGTTTTCCAGTTTTCAATTTTGCTTTTTGAAGCGATGTGACGAATGATAGATGTGGAAGTTCCAAAAACAACGCACATTGTTGAAATCATATTAGTGATTTCTGGGGTTGAAAAATAACCGAAAGCATCTAGTACAGGTCTAATAATAACCCCTCCACCTATACCAGCAATAGCGCCAATAATAGAAGCTATTATGACGACTAAAGGAAAAATAAAATAATAAACCATATTCATATTTTAGACCATTCGAAAGCATTATTAAAGAATGTATTATTTATAAATAAATAATACATTCCATAATTTATGAAACGAAACTATAAACTATTAAAAGTTTCGTTTCGATTTGCAAAACGAAAGTTTTTATAGTATAATTTCCTTAGGAGATTTAAAATGAAAATAAATAAAAGACAAGGAGAAATAGTAGAATTAGTAGATAATGAAAATCAAGTAACAGTCAAAGAATTATCAAAAAAACTCGGAGTTAGCGAGGTTACAATCAGAAAAGATTTAGATATTTTAAGTGAATATGGCATTTTAATTCGTCATCATGGATATGCTTTAAAAAAGAATACTGCAGATATTACGAATCGTCTTTCAATCAATTACGAAACGAAATGTCATATTGCCAAAAAAGCAAATTCATTAATAGGTTTTAATGAAACGGTTTTGATAGCTGGAGGTTCAACTTGCGCCCTTCTTGCAGAAGAAATTGTTAAGACAAAACCAAGCGTCACAATTATTACCAACTCAATTTATATAGCCGAACACGTTTCTAAAATTGGAAATAATAAGATAATTTTATTAGGCGGGGAATATCAAGCAGACGCTCAAGTTATGGTTGGACCACTTGTTAGATCTTCAGTTAGACAATATTATGTTGATAAAATCTTCCTTGGAACTGATGGATTTGAAAAGAATGTTGGCTTTATGGGAAGTGACGTTTTAAGAACTGAAGCTGTTAAAAACATGGCAGAAAGCGCAAGAAACATCATCATAATTACTGATTCTTCGAAGTTTTCAAAAAGAGGTCTTTTAGTACAATTCACACAAAAAGAACCTTCTAGGATTATTACAGATACAAAATTACCAGTTGAATACCAAGAATTCTTTAGTTCAATTGGCGTGCCATTAACTCTTGTTGATTAATCTATATTTTTAAATGTTAAAGAGTAAGAGAATGACTTAGTTTCATTCTCTTTTAATTTATTTATAGCAATTCTTTGAGAAAGATCTTTGCTTTCTTCTATATAGTTAGAAATTCCCCACCGTGGTTCAACACAAACAAAGTCTCCTTTATTTGGATTTGACCAGATTGCAAAATAAGGAGCGTCAAATTCATAATTTACTGTAATATTTTTAACGCCTGTATAAAGTTCAAGGTTTTCTTTTTTACCACTAAAAACAAAAGTGTCTCTTTTTTTGAAAGAATCTTTTTTAAGATTAACGCAGTTCATTAAAATATTATCTTTGTTATTTTGTTCAATAAACCCGCTAATTAAAGGTAAAAATTGATAATCTTTATCAAAATTAATTAAACCATTATAGCTATAAGCTCTTATTCCAGTGTGACTCCCATAAGAGAAATATATTTCTTTATTATCGATATTTTTAATTTCAGAAGTCACAAGAAGTTTATTTTTGATAAGTTTATAAGTTAAAGAAAATTCAAATTTAAAAGGATATTCTAAAAGAGTATTTTCATTAGATCTTGTTGATAATTTTAAAGTCGAATCATCAATTTTATTGACACTTAAAAGAGTTGAACGGATAAAACCATGTCTCATTTTTAAGTTGAATTCTTTGTTTTCGTATTTAAATTTTCCAGCACCTATCAAAGGGAAAATTTGAACATCTTGAAATGGCCAGGAACCTTCTTCAACTTGATAAAGTAATTCGTCATTAGTTTCTTTAAAAATGATTGAAGTTAAGACAGCGCCCTGTGGATTAATACTTACTTTTAAAAATTCATTTTCGATCTTTTCCATACATAACTCCTAAGCTTTCTAACGAAAGAAAGCAATAATCTTTAGGTCTTGAAACACGTTATTTTAAGACATATCTATGATATAATTTTAGTTAAATAAGGAAGCTTTTTAAACAAAATGAAAAAAGAATTTAAAAATATTAAAACTTTGACCGAACATGGTTATATTAATGCTGATTTAGTTGTTGAAGACGGAAAATTTCTTTCTATAAAAGAAACAAAATCAAGTGACAAAACAAATGAAGGAAAAATAATTATTCCTGGATTTATTGACGAACACACTCATGGTGCAGATGGGTTAGATTTTACAACTGTTAAATCCATTGAAGAAATCGAGAAAATATTAGATTTTTATGCAAAGCATGGTGTTACTAGTGTTTTACCAACTTTACTCACTGAACGCGATGAAGTTGTTTTTAAACAACTTGAATTGATCTATCAAGCAAGTTTAAGAAATCCAATGATTAAAGGAATTCATATGGAAGGTCCTTTCCTTTGTAAAGAATATAAAGGTGCACAACTTGAAAGTTGTTTACAAACACCAACTCCAGAAAAATCTAAGATTTTTATTGAAAAATCACATGGTCTTTTAAAATTAATGACTATTGCTCCAGAAAATGAAGGCAGTGAAGAAACTATCAAATATTTAACTGAACATGGAGTAAGAGTTACATTAGGACACAGCGCAGCTGATTTTGATGATACGACAAAAGCTTTAAAAAGTGGCGCATGTTGTATGACTCACCTTTTTAATGCGATGAAAGGAATCCATCAACATACCCCATCTATTTGCTCTGCTGGTTTATATTATGATGATTTTTATACTGAAGTTATTTTAGATGGAATTCATGTACATTCTGAAATGGTAGAGTTCATTAGAAGAATTAAAGGAAATGATAGAGTAATTGGAATTACAGATTCTCTAATGGCTGCAGGTTTACCTGATGGGAATTACTTTATTGGCGAAACTCCAATAACCGTGAAAAATCATGACTGTGTTATCACAGAGACTGGAGTTAGAGCCGGATCAACTCTTGACATGAAACGTGCATTCGATAATGTTAAGAAGTTCACAAATATTGATGATTTAGAAGCAAGTAAAATTTGCTCTTTAAATTCAGCCAAGATGCTTGGACTTGACGATAAAGTAGGGTCAATTAAAGAAGGCAAAAACGCCGATTTCATAGTGCTTAATAGCAACTATGAAATCGAGGAAGTTTATATAAATGGAGAAAGAAAAGCATGATGAAAAACGTAATTATTGCTCATGGTGGAGCACCAACTGCAGTTATTAACGCTTCTTTATATGGAGCAATTAAAGAATTAAAAGAAAGTGGATTTGATGGTAAAATCTTTGCTCCAAGATTTGGTAGCGATGGTTTGTACAATGAAGATTTCATTGATTTAACCAACCTTACTGATGAAGAACTTGAAATTTTAAAGGAAACTCCAGGGAGTGCAATCGGTTCTTCTAGATTCCCTCTTTATGAAAAAGAATATCGTCATATTGTTGGTGTTTTAATTAAACATAATATTGGGTATGTTCTTTTCACGGGTGGAAATGGAACAATGGATACCATTGGAAACATTTACAAATACGCTAAAGAAAGAGGAGTTGATGTAACCTGTGTTGGAATTCCAAAGACAATTGATAACGATATTGGTGTGACTGATCACGCTCCAGGATTTGCAAGTTGCGCAAAATATATTGCAAATACAGTTTCTTTCTGTGCCCAAGATGTTAAAGGCCTTCCAATTCATGTTTCCGTAATTGAAGTTATGGGAAGAAACGCTGGATGGCTTGCAGCAAGTAGTGCTTTAGCTAGAAAGAAAAAGGGTGATGCACCTCATTTAATTTATTTCCCAGAAATTCCTTTTGATGAAAATGAATTCATTGAAGACGTCAAAAAATGTTGGGAAAAAAGACATGGTGTTGTGGTTGTCGCTAGCGAGGGATTAAAATACGCTGATGGTACACCAATTGTTAAGCCAATATTTAAAACAGAAAGAGCGACTTATTTTGGTGATGTTTCAACACACTTAGCAACCTTAATTATTGAAAAACTTGGTATTAAAGCAAGAAGTGAGAAACCTGGCCTTATTTGTAGATGTGATAGAAGTCTTGTTTCTAAAGTTGATCAAGAAGAAGCCATTTTAATGGGCAGAACTTCTATGAAAGCCGCATTAAACCATACAAATGGGGTTATGGCTGGTTTAAAAAGAATTTCTACCAAACCATATAAAGTAGAACCAATTTTAATTCCAATTGAGAAAGTCATGATGACAGAAGCAACTTTCCCATTGAAATATATTAAAGATAAGCATGATGTTACTGATGAATTCATCGAATGGCTCAAACCACTTGTTGATGAAGTTCCTGATAGTATCACATTCTTAGATTAATTAAATGGAAGAAGGAAAAAAATGAAAAAAGTAGTTGTTATTACAGGTGGCGGAAGCGGAATGGGACTTGCCACCATTAAAGAATTAGGTAAAGATTACACCCTTATTATTACTGGAAGAACAGTTTCTAAACTTGTAAAAGCAAGCGAAGAATATACAAAAGAAGGCTATGAAATTTATCCTTTTGCATGTGATGTTTCTAAAAAAGATGAAGTTTTAAAGTTGGCGGAATTTGCAAAAAGTAAAGGCGATGTTGTCGCTTTAATTCATGCAGCTGGTGTTTCTCCACACATGGGGAATGCAGAATCTATTATCAAGATTAATGCACTTGGAACTCACCTTGTTGACCAAGCTTTTAAAGATATCATGAATGAAGGAAGCGTCATTTTAAATGTTTCTTCTATGGCAGCTTATATGCTTCCTAATATGTTACTTCCAAGAAAACACTATACTAAAATTTTTGAAAATGAAGCCAAATTTGTTGAGAAATTAGTCAAAAAGTCTAGAATGTTCGGAAGCAAAATGGAAACAAGCCTTGCTTATCCAATCTCTAAAAACTTTGTTTGCTGGTACACAAAAAGAGTTGCTAAAGATATGTATAAAAAAGGCATTAGAGTTATCTCAGTTTCTCCAGGAAACTTTGAAACACCAATGGGAGAACTTGAGAGCGCTCAAGGCAAAGCTTTCCTTAAAAACGGAGCAATTCAAAGATTTGGAAAGGTCGAAGAAATCGCTTTGCTCTTTAAATATTTAATTGATCCAAGACTTGGATATTTAACAGGTGAAGACATCATTTGCGATGGTGGATGTATTGGTTCATTAAATTCATTCTCTAAAAAAGAACAAAAGAATTTCTAATTAAAAAGCAAAAATAAAAGTGTTCCTGGAATGTACTTAGGAACACTTTTAATTTACAAAAATTAGATTTAATTTAACAAAATAGTTGAAATTTGCAAGTTTTTTGAAAAATTTTATATATAATAAGATTAATATACTACGACTTTTTTGTTTTCTTTTATTAACTTAATAATAATCATAGCCATAAGAGCTGTTAAAACTAAAATCGTAATTAAATTAAGTATTAATCCTAAAATCCAGTTTGATGAGATGACATCTAAAAATATTGTATATGCGATCATTAGCGCTAAAGAAACTGAAAATAAAATTAAGCCGAATTTAATAAAATTAAATTTAAAAATAGTTAACCAGTAAGCTAAGCCAAATAAAACAAAACTAACTAGTAAAGGAAGCACACAATAAAGCATTACTGTATCAGGTGCTATAACAAATCCTTGTCCATATGGAGTATGTGGACTTGGGATAGAATTTGGGAAAGCCGCATAGATAGCACATAAAATCCCGGCTACTGACAAAACTAATACTAATAAATATTTAAGACTTGATTTAAATACCTTCATAAAAAGCTTCACGAATTTATGATATCAAAGTAAAAAACGCTTTTCATTTTTTTTTTATAAAATGTGGATATAAAAAATTTGCAAATAAAAACCTGGTTCAAGGAGCAGCGAACCAGGTTTTTGCGTTTAGAAAGAATTATTTTTTATAAATATAATAGGCATCGCCAACGCAGCCAAACTCAACATTTGCTGTTAAAACGATTTCTTTAACCGCTTTTTCCATTAATGGAATGAGGTCCTTAATTTCGCCTGTAATTCCTTTATTGGTTTCAAGTTCATTAATATAATCTTTTAAATAATACCTATATTCAAATGAATCTCTCTTTTCAACCATTAAAGGATAAACTTTTGAACCTTCCTTCTTTTCTGGATGGGCTTCGAACCATTCTAATATGTTTCTTGTGGTTGCAAGTCTAATATCGGTATCCATGTTGATTTTTGAAATACCAGAAGGAATAACTTCTTTTAATTGTTCAACTGGAATACCATGTCCATGGACATTTCCACCAAGAGAATTAATTTCATTAACAATATATTGAGGGACTAAACTTGATCCATGGGAAACTAAAACAGCATCAATTCCTTCGTGAGCCATGTTTTCCATAGTAGCAATAGCGATTTCTTTTCTTAATTTTACGTTGTCGCCTTTAACAGCGCCATGTTTTGTTCCATAAGAAATAGCTAATAAATCAACTCCAGTTTTCTTTAAGAAATCAACTGCAGTCATTGGGTTTGTGTAAGTAGAAGAAGCAGCAAAAACGTGATCTTCAACACCTGCTAAAACACCAAGTTCAGCTTCAACTGATGCATCATGTTTATGAGCATATTGAGCAACTTTTTTAGCAAGAGCGACGTTTTCTTCATATTCAAGTGCACTTCCGTCGATCATTACGCTATTAAAACCAGCGTTAATACAAATTTTACATGTTTCAAAACTTCTACCATGATCTAAGTGAAGTGAAACTGGAATGAATGTTTTTTCAGCTAATTTTTTGACATAAGCAGCAATTCTTTTTGCACCAAGTTTCTTTTCTTCAATTGTTCCGTGTAAAAAGTCTGGATTTCCACCAATGAACGCAAGTCCTGGTTCAGCAACTTGAATGATAGCAGCACAACGTAATTCTTCGCAAGCTTCAATTATGGCTTTTGCTTGGCAAAGAGCATTGACATTAAAAGCACCATGAGCAAATTTATGATCACGTGCATATCTTAAAATATCTTTTGATTTTATGTATGGCATGATAAGGCCTCCTGTGGTTTTATTATCTAATATTAAATGAGGCTTTTCTATTAAAAAAACTAAGTTTTTATCTAAATTTTCCTATTTTCTTACATATATAATGGAAAAGTGTTTCACATGAAAGAAAATAAAAACCCTTATTGAACGAGCAATAAGGGATAAGTTTTAGTCTGGGGCGAAATACCGGGATCGAACCGGTGCATGCTTGGTTCACAGCCAAGTGAGTTAACCACTTCTCCAATTTCGCCAAATGCTTGATAATTATAAACTTATTAGCTAGTTTCTGTCAAACTAATTTTATTTAAATATTAGCAATCTCCACTTGACAGTGCTAAAAGTATTAATATAATATAATTAGCACTCTGAAATGATGAGTGCTAATAAAGGAGGTAATTATGAATCAATATCAAGGTCCAGAAGATTACTCACAAGATGAAAATATTTTAGCAAAGTTTGGTAGGAATATTACTGAACTTGTAAAAACGAATAAAATCGATCCAGTTATTGGACGTGATGATGAAATTAGAAAAATCATCACTATTTTAGCAAGGAAAACAAAAAATAACGTTATTTTACTTGGTGAACCAGGTGTAGGTAAAACTGCAATTATTGAAGGTCTTGCTCAACGTATAGCAAAAAACGATGTCCCACAAACGTTAAAAGATAAAGAAATCTTTGAACTTGATATGGGTGCTTTGGTTGCGGGTGCAAAATATCAAGGTGAATTCGAGGAAAGACTAAAAGCTGTTTTAAACAAAATCAAAGATAGTAATCATAAAATTATTATGTTTATTGATGAAATTCATCTTATCGTTGGCGCTGGTAGAAATAGTGGAGCATTAGATGCCTCAAATATGCTTAAACCAATGCTAGCTAGAGGCGACATCGACTGTATTGGTGCGACAACTTTAAAAGAATATCAACAATATATAGAAAAAGATCGTGCTTTAGAAAGAAGATTCCAACCTGTCATGGTTCTTGAACCAACAAAAGAAGACACATTATCCATATTAAGAGGATTAAAGGATAGATTTGAATCTCATCATGGTGTTCATATTACAGATAACGCCCTTGTTGCTGCAGTAAATTATTCAACAAGATACATAACAAACAGATTTTTACCAGATAAAGCTATTGATCTTGTTGATGAAGCTTGCGCTGAAACTCGTGTTGAAATTGAATCTATGCCAAGCGAATTAGACGATGTTTCTCGTAAAATTAGACAGCTTGAAATTGAAAGAATGGCTCTAAAGCAAGAAAAAGATGAACAATCTAAAGTCCGTCTTGAAAAACTCGAAGAAGAACTTAATTCTTTAAATAATGAAGCAGCCGAACTTACAAAAAAATGGCAAAAAGAAAAAGCTGAAATTGTTGAAGTGAAAGAATTAAAGTCAAAACTAGATGACCTTAACTTCAAACTTCAAAAATCTTTTAATGAAGGTGACTATAAGAGAGCAAGTGAAATTCAATATAGAGAAATTCCTTCTGTAAAAGATAGAATTGAACAAATTGAAAAGAGCGAAAAAGAGCATAAGATCTTAAGTGACGTCATCACTGAAGAAAATATTGCTTCAATTGTTTCAAAAATGACTAATATTCCAGTTAGCAGAATTACAAAAGGCGAAAAAGAAAGAGTTTTAAATCTTGAAGAACAACTTTCAAAAAGAGTTATTGGACAAGAAAAAGCAATAAAACTTATAAGTGATGCAATCATTAGACAAAGAGCTGGAATTAATGATCCAAACCGTCCAATAGGCTCTTTCTTGTTCCTCGGCCCAACAGGCGTTGGTAAAACAGAAGTAGCAAAGGCCCTTGCTGAAGCATTATTTGATAGCGATCAACATATTATTCGTATTGATATGAGTGAATATATGGAAAAATATAGTGTTTCACGTTTAATCGGTGCCGCTCCAGGCTATATTGGTTATGAAGAAGGCGGTCAACTTACTGAACCTGTAAGACACAACCCTTATTCAATTGTTCTTTTTGATGAAATTGAAAAAGCTGCTCCTGACGTTTTAAATTTATTACTTCAAATAATGGATGATGGTAGACTTACTGACGCTCAAGGTCGTTTATGTGATTTTAAAAATACAGTTATCATTATGACAAGTAATATCGGAAGTGAAGAAATTTTATCAGGACACAAGGAGCTTGTTGAATCTATCCTTCATAGAACTTTTAAACCAGAATTTTTAAATAGAATTGATGAAATTATTTACTTCAATAGTCTTAATAAAGAGGTTCAATTAAAGATTGTTGATAAGATGTTAAATGATTTAAAGGCAAGGTTATTAAGCGAATATTATGTTATTGATTTTGATGAATCGGTTAAACATTATGTACTTGATAGCGCGTTCTCTCCAGAATTTGGTGCACGTCCTTTAAAGAGATTCATTCAACATAATATTGAAACAGTACTAGCTAAAATGATTATCGAACAAAGTCTTAAAACTGGTAAAAAATATATAGTTTCTTACAATAAAGAAGAAGGATTGAAAGTAAACTAAAAGGAAGCGAGAACTCGCTTCCTTTTTTAAAACCTTGCAAATCTTAAGTATTTTTCTTGAAATAGTGTGCAAAAGACAAATTAAATTGTAAAGAAACTAGTGGTTTAGAGGGAAATTTCTTTACATTTTCTTTACAATTGAAAAATATTTTTCTATTATTTTTTCATGAATTTTGGGGCGATTATTTCTCTTTATGGAGAATTTCCAATGCTTATTATTGCAACAATCCTTGTATTAGGAGTAATTTTTATTAACGGTTGGACCGATGCTCCTAATGCTATCGCAACTTGTATATCCACTAGATGTATTAAACCTAAAGCCGCCATTTTAATGGCAGCTTTTTTTAATTTTCTAGGTGTTTTAACCATGTTCTTTATATCAAAACAAACCGCACAAACAATTTCAGACATGGTTGATTTTGGAACAAATTATGCGGTTGCTTTAGATGCGTTATGTGCAGGAATGGTTGGCGTAATAGTTTGGGGAGTTTTAGCATGGTGGTTTGGGATTCCAAGTAGTGAATCTCATGCTCTTATAGCAGGTATTACAGGTGCTGGACTTGCAGCAATAACGATGGGGCTTGATGCAACGATTGAATTTGGACCAACTTCAAGTTGGGCTTTAACGATTTATGGACTTGTACTTAGTTGTTTCTTTGGCTTCTTTGTTGGTTTTGGTTTGACGAAACTGATAGAAGTTTTATGTAGAAAAGTAAATAGAAATAAGGCAAGACCATTTTTTAAACATGCTGAAGTAGTAAGTGGCGCAGCAATGGCTTATGTTCATGGCGCTCAAGATGGTTTGAAATTTATTGGTGTTTTATTTTTAGCAATTGAACTTGCGGCAAAAGCAAAAGACCCTGCTTCAACCATTGCTTTAAGTAATGATTCTAGTTTATGGTGGCTTGCTATTGTTGTTGCCTTGATCATGGGGCTTGGAACATCGATTGGTGGCTATAAAATCATTAAAAAAGTAGGTATGGGAATGGCAAATCTTGAACCATATCAAGGTTTTGTTACTGATTCTACAAGCGCAATTGGTATTTTGCTTTCAACTTTATTTGGTTTACCAGTTTCGACAACTCAGGTAAAAACAGTTTCAATACTTGGGGTTGGTGCAACAAAAGGTATTAAAAAGGTTAAATGGTCAATAGCAAAAGAAATGGTTTTAACTTGGTTATTTACTTTCCCAGGGTGTGGAATTATAGGATACGTAATAGCGTTAATCTTTATAGCTATCTTTAAATAGAGGTGATAAATATGTTTGGTAGAAAGAAAAACAATTATTTTTATGAATCGTTTGAGACCCTTTGTTCTTATGCAATTAAAGAAATTGATGTTTTAAAAGAAGGACTTGAAAATTTTAGTAATGACAAACTTGTTGAACTTAAAAATAATGTTCATACAATTGAACACGATGCTGATGTAAAAAAGAAAGAAATCGAAGAAAAGCTTGCAAAAGAATTTATTACTCCAATTGATAGAGAAGATATTTTTGTTCTTTTAGATAATATCGATGATTTATGCGATGCTATCGAAGAAATTTCTTTTAAGTTATATATTAGAAACTATCAAAGTTTACCAAGTAAAACTCCACTTTTTGTTGAAGAAAGTAGAAAAGCAATTTTTGCAGTATATGATGTTTTAAAAAATTTTGAACATATTAATGATAAGACAATCATGGATCCTTTAATTTCAAATGTTTTAGATATTGAAGAATCCGTTGATAAAATTTATGAATTGTATGTTCATAATTTATATCTTGAAAACAAAGATTACGATTATATTAGACTTGGTGAAAGAGTTTACTCTTATTTTGAATATGTAACCGATAAATGTCGTGATATTTGTAAAACAGTTTTAATAATAATGTATAAAAATTTATAAAAACCTTGCAAATCTCAATTAAAAACCAAAAAGCGCTCGAAAAAAACGAGCGCTTTTTAGGTAACTAAATATATAAAATATTAAAGTTCTTTAACCCAGAGTCCATGTAAGTTGCAGTACTCATAGACTCTTAATGCTCTTTCATCATCTCCAAGAGTAAATGTATGTTCTGGAGCATCTGTGAAAGCAAAGTCATGTCTTCTTACTTCTTTATCAGTAACTAAAATAACAAAAGAAATGTGATGAGCTTCTGTCATTGGGTGAGCAACGCTTCCAACTTGAACATGAACTTTATTTCCCTCAACTGTAACTGCAGGAACGTGTTTTTCTAAAGCTGCATCTGTTGTATTTGCTGTTAAAGCAGTCATTTCTTCTCCGCAGCACATTGTTGGACAACCATGTGTTCCAGGGAATCTTTCAACGATTTTTCCACATTTTTTACAAATAAGTAAATTGATATCTGCCATTTTAATCTCCTTTATATCTATATTTATATTTTATGTTTTTTTCAAAAAATTGCCATCACTATGCTAGACTAAATGTATGAATTCATATGAAGAACTTTTAAATAATCTTGAAAGCAAAGAAAAAACTAAATCAGCTGAATTTTTTGGTTCAATTTTAAACTTATCTAAACCACTAAAAGTTTATGGACTTTATTCGAAAGAAATTAAAGATCTTATCAAAAAATATAAAGATATCGATCTTTCTTTATTTGAATTAAATAAGATTTATGAAGTTAATTTTTTATATTTTTCAATTGCACTTAAAAGAATAACGACAATTGATGACCAAATTGATTTTATATTTAAAAACAAGGATGCATTAGTTTCTTGGGCGATAACAGATTCAACATATCAATATTTAAAAATCAAAACTTTTGAAGAAGCAAAACCTATTATTAATGTTTTTCTAAATAGTAAAGATGAATTTCTAATCAGATATGGTTATTTAATTCTTTTTATGTTTTTAAAAGATGAAGAAAATCTGAACTACATGTTTAATTTATTTAAAAATTCTGAATATTTTTATGTAGAAATGGTTGAAGCCTGGGTTCTTTCTTATCTTTATATATATTTTCCAAAAGAAACTCTAAATTATTTAGAAAATTCTGAATTAAGTTTATCGATAAAAACAAAAACTATTAGGAAGGTTTTAGACTCGTATCGAGTAAGCAAAGAAAACAAAGATTTAATCAAAGAATATCGAAACAAAATCAAAAATAATTAACATAAATTTCTTGAGCCTTTTTTATTAATAACGTTCTTATATTTGCTATAATTTAAGGCGAAAGGTTGAGAGAAATATGATATATAAAAATCGTGAAGTTTGTAAAGATACCTATTATGTAGGTGGTAGTGATAGAAGACTTGCTCTTTTTGAAAATATTTATCCTTTAGAAAATGGAGCAAGCTATAATTCTTATATCATTTTAGATGAAAAAACATGTGTTTTAGATGGCGTTGATCATAGTGTCAGAGACATCTATATTGATAAAGTTAAAGCTGCATTAAATGGAAGAAAATTAGATTATTTAATCATTCAACACATGGAACCTGACCATGCTTGCTGTTTAAAAGATTTAATTGCTGTTTATCCTGATTTAACTGTTGTTCTAAACAGTAAAACTTGGGAAATGTTTAAAAACTTTAATGAAGGTGTTGAAGTTAAAAACGTCAAGATTGTTCAAGAAATGGATACATTATCCCTTGGCAAACACACTTTAGTATTTGTATTTGCACCAATGGTCCACTGGCCAGAAGTTATGGTCACTTATGATGCTTATACAAAAACATTATTCAGTGCTGACGCTTTTGGAACTTTTGGAGCATTAAGTGGCAATCTTTTTGCAGATAGAGTTAAATTTGAAAAAGAATTTGAAGATGAAGCTAGAAGATATTACACAAATATTGTTGGAAAATATGGAACTCAAGTTCAAGCTATCTTAAAGAAAGCAGCAACTATTGAAATTGAAAATATTTGCCCATTACATGGACCAATCTGGAGACAAGATTTAAATTATTTAATTGATCTTTATGATAAATGGTCAAGATATGAACCTGAAGTTAATGGCGCTTTAATTGTTTATGGAAGCGTTTATGGACATAGCGAAGTTGCTGCTAACATTATCGCTGACAATTTATCTGAACTCGGTTTAAAAGAAATTGCTTTATATGATGCAAGTAAAACAGATAAATCTTATTTAGTAGCAGAAGCATTTAAGTATTCACACTTAATAATTTGTGCTTCCACATATAATATGGGAATTTTCACGCCTGTTGAAGAATTCTTGCTTGACTTAAAATATCACAACTTACAAAACAGAAAATTTGCTGTTGTTGAAAATGGTAGTTGGGCACCAAATAGTGGTGGTTTAGTTGTAAAAATATTAGGCGACTTAAAAGATTTTGAGCAAATTGGTGAAAAAGTTACATTTAAGAGCAGCGTGAAAACTAATGACGCAACTAAACTCGATGAATTGTCAAAACAAATTTTTGATACAATTCCACAAAGAAAAGAAAGTGATAACCCATTATTTAATCTAACTTATGGATTATTTGCTTTATCTACATTTGATGGTAAAAAACAAAATGCTTGTATCATTAATACCGTTAACCAAGTTGCTAATAACCCAGATCGTATTATGATTTGCGTTAATAAAGCTAACTACACAGCTAATGTTATAAAAGAGACCAAAAAAGCAAACATTAATGTTTTAACAAAACATACTCCATTCTCACTTTTTAAGCGCTTCGGATTCCAAAGTGGTGCTAGTGTTGATAAATTCCAATGTTTTGAAGACTTTAAGATTGCTAAAAATGGAATCGCATATTTAACAAAATACGCCAATGCTTATATTTCTTTAGATGTTGTTGAAACTTTAGATTTAGGAACTCACTATGGATTTATTTGCACTATAAGTGAAATGAAAACTTTAAATTCTGATACAAGTTTAACTTACGATTATTACATGAAAAACATTAAACCTATTCCACCAAAGACAAATAAAAAGGTTGGATGGATTTGCAAAATCTGCGGATATGTTTATGAAGGCGAAGATTTACCAAAAGATTTTATCTGCCCAATTTGTAAACATGGCGTAGATGACTTTGAAAGATTGAAATAGTTATGGAAGAAAAGAAAGAAAAATTATCATTTAACGAATACCAAAAGCATGCTTATAACCTCATAAGTGAAGATGGAAAAAAAGACATGATCACAAACGGGGTTTTGGGTCTTGCTGGAGAAAGCGGAGAATGCTGCGATATCGTTAAGAAATATAAATATCAAGGACACGAACTCGATAAAGAACATCTTAAAGATGAACTCGGAGATGTTCTTTGGTATGTCGCAGAAACTGCTAGTGGACTTGGAATAACTTTAGAAGAAGTTGCTCAATATAATTTAGATAAATTACATAAAAGATATCACGGAGAAACTTTTCATAAAGAAGATAGTATAAATAGAAAAAAGTAAATTTTATGAATTCAAACTTTAGATACGATGTTTTAATCATTGGAGGAGGAGTGATAGGAACTTCTATTGCTCGTTATTTATCACGCTATAATCTTAAACTTGCTCTACTTGAAAAACATAATGATGTTGGGGATGAGGCAAGCGGAGCAAATAGTGGAATAATGCATAGTGGTTATGATCCGCTTCCTGGCACAAAAAAAGCTTACTTTAATGTGCTTGGAAATAAGATGATTGAAACAGTATCTAAAGAACTTGATGTTAGTTTTAAACGAATTGGTTCATTAACTATTTCTTTAAGTGAAGAAGACGACAAGACTTTAGTTGAGCTTGCTAAAAGAGCAAAAGAAAACGGAGTTGAAGTCGAACTTTTGTCAAAAGCAGAAACCTTAAAAATTGAACCTAATTTAACCAAGGATGTCCGCGGAGCTTTATTTGCTAAAAGCGCTGGCGTTGTTTCTCCTTTTGCACTCAACGTTAATTTAATGGAGAACGCAATGGATAATGGGGCGAAACTTTTTTTAAATAGCGAAGTTGTAAAAATAGAAAAAATAGGCGAGATTTACAAGGTTTTTACGAAAAACGCACACGTTTTTGACTGCAAAGCACTCATAAATGCTGCAGGTGTATATAGCGATGAAATCGTTAAAATGCTTGAAACTCCTAATTTTAAAATTACTCCTAGAAAAGGCGAATATTATGTTTTAGATCATTTTGATAATGAGTTTTTAAAGCACACTATTTTTATGTGCCCAACAAAAGTTGGAAAAGGAGTTTTGATTTCACAAACCGCTAGTGGAAATTATCTTGTTGGACCAAGCAATGATCCATCATCAAAAGAAGATAATTCAACTGACTCTTTAACTTTATCCGAAATTAAAAAGATTGCTCAAAGAATTTGCCCTGCCTTGCCATTTGACGAAAACATTAGACAATTTAGTGGAATTAGACCAAATAACGACATTGATGATTTTATTATTGAAGAAAGTAAAGTTAACGATAATTTCTTTATAGTTGGCGGAATCATGTCTCCTGGTTTAGCATCTTCATTAGCAATAGGGGAATATGTTTCTGATTTAGTAGCTAAAAAATTGAATTTAACCAAAAATGAAAAATTTAATCCTACCATTAGAAAACATCTTTCCTTAGGTAAATTAGGAAAAGAAAAATTCAATGAATTAATTAAAGAAAATCCATTATATGGGAGAATGGTTTGTCGCTGCGAAAAGGTAAGTGAAGCTGAAATTATGGATTCCATTAACCGTAATTGTGGCGCACATACTATAAAAGGCGTTAAAAAAAGAGTACGTCCAGGATTTGGAAAGTGCCAAGGAACATTCTGTGAAAGCGAAGTTTTAAAGATTCTAGCTCGTGAATTAAAATGTGATTTAAGCGATATTTGTTATAGTGATTTAGGAACAAATGTTGTTTTGAAGTCAACAAAAGGTGAATAAGATGAGAGAAATTGATCTTGTGATTGTTGGTGGAGGAAGTGCTGGGCTTGCTAGTGCGGTGAGCGCTTTTGATAATGGAATTAAGAACATTTTAATTGTTGAAAGAAACGGCAGTCTTGGTGGAATTTTAAATCAATGTATTCATCCTGGCTTTGGTCTACATAGATTTAACGAAGAATTAACTGGGCCAGAATATGCTCATAAATATATTGAAGAAGTTGAAAAAAGAAAGATAAATTATCTTTTAAATACCCAAGTTATTGGGATGAACAAAGAAAAAATCGTTACAATTGTTAATAAAAACGGAATTGAAGACATAAAAGCTAAAGCAATAATTTTTGCTGCGGGATGTAATGAAAGAACAAGAGGGCAAATTTCTACACCTGGCTATAGGCCAAAAGGCGTTTATACAGCTGGACTCGCGCAAAGATATTTAAACATTGAAGGACGTCTTGTTGGTAAGAAAGTCTATATTTTAGGGAGTGGCGATATTGGGCTTATTATGGCTCGAAGAATGACTCTTGAAGGAGCAGAAGTTCTTGGAGTTAGTGAGATTATGCCTTATTCAAATGGATTAAAAAGAAACATTGCTCAATGTTTAAACGATTTTAATATCCCTTTAAGACTTTCTAATACAGTAACTAATATTTTTGGTAAGGATCGTTTAGAAGCAATTGAAATAAGTGATGTTGATGAAAATTTAAGGCCAATTAAAGGCACAGAAAAAAGAATTGAGTGCGACACACTTTTACTAAGTGTTGGACTTTATCCTTTTAATTCATTATTAAAGAGCGTTGGTTGTAAGGTAAATAAGGAAACTAAAGGAAGTCTTGTTGATCAAAATCTTGAAACAAGTATTGAAGGAATTTTTTCAACAGGAAACGTCTTGCACGTTCATGACCTTGTAGATTTTGTTAGTGAAGAAAGTGAAAGAGCGGGTTTAAACGCTGCAAATTATATTCTAGGAAAAAGGAAAGAAGTCAAAGAAATTATTGAAGTAGCTCACTCTACGAACGTTGGTTATACCGTTCCAGGAATCATTAAATATTATAGTGAACCATTAGATATTACCTTCTCTTTTAGAGTTAGAAAAAATATCAAAAAAGCAACTTTAAACTTTAAAAACCCTGCAAAAGTCCTATATTCTACTAAAAAATTTAATTTAATTCCTGCAGAAATGATTAAGATAACTATTAAAAATTTAGATTTAGCTGATACTAAAAATCTTATTTTAGAGGTAATTGAAGATGAGTAAAACTTTGACTTGCATTGTTTGTCCTAATGGTTGTGAACTCCATGTAGATGGCGAAAATATCTCAGGATATAAATGTCCAAGAGGGTTAAATTATGCAAAAGAAGAGCTTTTTGCTCCTAAAAGAATGGTCACATCTTCTGTTAAAATCACGGGATTGGATGAAGTTTGCCCTGTTAAAACATCATCTAATGTACCAAAAGAAAAAATGTTTGAAGTTATTAAAGAAATTAATAAAGTTAGTTTGAAAAGACCAATTAAATATCATCAAATTATTATCAAAAATGTTCTTGGATTAGGGGTAGATATCATAAGCACAAAGGAGTTTGATTAGCTTGGCGACAGTTTTAAAATTTCTTGATGAGGTAAAAAACAAGAGTTTTAAAGAAGAACCTTTAACAGAGGGGGATATTATTGTTGGTTCGTTATTTTCATATGCTTCATTTGAGATAACTGATGAATATAAAAAATATAAATTGAATGAAAAAACATGCAAAGTTTCTCATTTTAATAAACCTGAAATTTTGGATAAGATGAGCAAAAACTATCTCGTTCCTAAAGAATTTAAAAAGTTTTTGGAACCAGTTTTAGGCTTTAAAAGATATAAAAACCTGCAAATCGGTTATATAAAAAATTATTTTGAAAAGAATGACCCAATGCAGTTTTTTACTTTTACAATCTTTACAAATAACTATAATGTTATCTTTTTTAGGGGAACTGACTTATCGCTTTTAGGATGGCAAGAAAACTTTAATATGGTTTTAGAAGATTCAATACCTTCTTGGGACGCGGCTTTAAATTATGTTAAAGAAATTGCTTCGTTGAATGATAGACCAATTGTAATTGCTGGTCACTCAAAAGGCGGGAATCTAGCTTATTATGCTTATTTTAATTTGCCAAAAGAAATTAAAGACAGGGTCTTTAAAGTATATAACCTTGATGGGCCTGCCTTTTTTAAAGAAGAGTTTAAAGTAGACGAAGAAGAATTTGGAAAGAAAGTTTTCAAGTTTGTTGCGGAAGATGATATTGTTGGAATTCTATTTGAAAGAACAAATGCTTATATTCCAATTGATACTAAAAAAAGAGGAGTTAATGCTCATGATCTTTTAAATTGGAAGTTTTCTAAAGAAAGCGGATATCGTTTATTAAAAAGAAAAAAAGATATCACTTTGACGGCGAAAACGTTTCAAATCACCCAAAACATTTGGTTAAACAAACTTTCAAAGAGCGAAATGAAAGATCTTATTGATTTTATTGTTAGTATTGCAACATGCAATCAAATGCAAGACTTACTTGCCTTGAAGTTTGATATTATTAAAGCTAGAAAAGTTTATCTAGATGAAATTTCAAATTACGATACAGATAAAAAAGAAAATCTAAAAAGAATCAGTAAAGATTTAGTTAAAACTTTCTTTACAGTTTTATTACATATAAATGATTATAACTATGATGGAACGAGGAAAAGCGAATGAGTGAAAAGTATATTTTAGTTGTCGATCAAGGAACAACATCATCTAGAGCAATTATTTTTAATCATAACGAAGAAATAATCTATAAATCCCAACAAGAAATAGAGTGCTTTTTTCCGCATGATGGTTGGGTTGAACAAAATGCGCTTGATATATACGCAAGTGTTTTAAATGTTATTAATGATGCTCTTTTAAAAACTAATCTTACTTTTAAAGATATTGATTCTCTTGGAATCACTAACCAAAGAGAAACGACAATCGTTTGGGACAAAAATACTGGGATGCCAGTTTATAATGCAATTGTTTGGCAATCTAGACAAAGTGCAGATATTTGTGCCAAGCGGAAAGTTTACGAGAAATTAGTTCATGAAAAAACTGGTTTATTGATAAATCCTTATTTTAGTGCATCTAAAATTAGGTTTATTCTTGATGCTATTCCTAACGGCCAAGAAAGAGCTGAAAAAGGCGAACTCCTATTTGGAACGGTCGACACTTGGTTAATGTATAAATTATCGAAAGGAAATATTTTTAAAACAGATTATACAAATGCTTGCCGTTCAATGTTCTTTAATTTACATACATTTGAATATGATGATGAATTATTAAAACTTTTTAGTATTCCTAGAAAAATGCTTCCTGAAGTTTATCCTTCTTCTTACTTTTTTGGTACAGCCATTGCTTTAGATGAAAATTTAAAAATTAGAGCAGTAGCAGGAGACCAACAAGCAGCACTTTTTGGGCAAAACTGTTTTGAAAAAGGTGAGTGCAAAAATACATATGGCACTGGTTGCTTTATGCTTATGAATATTGGTGAAGAACCTATATTAAGTGAAAACGGACTCATAACTACAATTGGCTGTTCAATTGATGAAAAAAGAGTTTATGCTCTTGAAGGAAGTGTTTTTATCGGTGGAGCTTGCATTCAATGGTTAAGAGATCAAATGAGAATGATTAAAACGGCTAGTGAAAGTGAAAATTATGCAAAGCGTGTAAAAGACTCTGATGGTGTTTATGTTGTTCCGGCTTTTGTTGGATTAGGTGCTCCATATTGGGATGATGACTGTCGTGGGGCGGTTTTTGGTTTAACAAGAAGCACAACAAAAGAACATTTTATAAGAGCGACTTTAAATTCGATTGCTTTACAAACAAAAGATGTTATTAAAGTAATGGAAAAAGAGGCAAATATGAAAATTAAAGTGTTAAAAGTTGATGGCGGAGCCACCGCTAATAATTATTTAATGCAATTTCAAAGTGATATTTTAAAAGCCAAACTTATTTTGCCTTATTGTTTAGAAACTACAGCATTAGGCGCTTGTTATTTAGCTGGTTTAAATAGTGGTTATTTTAAAAGCGTCGAAGAAATCAAAGCTATTCATAAAAACAAAAAAGAATTTAAACCACTTATGAAATCTAGCGAAATTAAATTTATTGATAAGAAGTGGAAAACAGCGATTAAAGCCACAAGAACGTTCAAATAATGATGTGTGGAAAATTAGTGTCCTTTTTACACACACAAAAAATTAAGTTTTACTGGATCTTCTTGATCCAGTTTTTTATTAATGAAATACCTGAGCTTAAGGAGAAGTCTGTTAGCGCAAGCATATTATCTTTATATATAAAATAGATTTCATTGATGGCGAAAATATTTGTAAAAATTTTAAATTTCTGCTTGAACTAGGTATAGCCTCTGGTATATCATATTAAAGTTGTCGCAAGTTTTTACTAAAACAACCTTTTATAGAATATATTCTATAAAAAAAGTTAAAAATATTGTTGACACAATACTGTCGCTTTGATATTATATATAAGCACCTTGCGAGTAAATTAAATTCGCATTAAGATTGGTAGAACCGATAGGTGCAAGAGATCTTTGAAAACTAAATAGATGTACAAACAAACAACGTCAATTTATTAAGGAAACCAAAATTTATATTCGTCAGAATATTTTGAACTAGA
>CASERQ010000008.1 GCA_949290395.1 uncultured bacterium
TGTTTGGGAGCAGTGTTATTTATAAGACTTCCAAAACTAAAATTATGAAAACAAGTAAAACAATAAGGTTTGGGAGCAGTGTTATTTATAAGACTTCCAAAACATAGTTAATCCACCTACTTTAATCTTACCTGTTTGGGAGCAGTGTTATTTATAAGACTTCCAAAACAATTGAAAGAGCTCAAGCAGTCAAGAATATGTTTGGGAGCAGTGTTATTTATAAGACTTCCAAAACCTTTTGTAACTAAAGAATTAAGTGAAAACAGTTTGGGAGCAGTGTTATTTATAAGACTTCCAAAACAAGAACGAATATGATGTTTGAATATGATAAGTTTGGGAGCAGTGTTATTTATAAGACTTCCAAAACAGTGGCGTTGGTATGACAGCACTAGGAGTAGTTTGGGAGTAGTGTTATTTATAAGACTTTCAAAACACAAGGTCAAGAATTAGGAATTATCATGTCGCTTGGGAGCAGTGTTATTTAAAAACTTTATAACAAGGGACAATACTCCACCAGGTGTTTATTTTAGTTTGGGATAGCGGTATCTATAGAATTTTTAAAGAAATAAGTTCTTGCCATTTCTTGCTAGATATTTTTGAAAATAGCATTATTTGATATGCTTCCTAAAAATTGTAAAACATACATATATTGTCTCTCATCTTTTTACTTTTATCTGATAAAATTAGTAGACTTTTCATTACACTTTTATTAGAAAATAAGAGATAATTTTTGGTGATGTCAAATTTAGTAATAAAAAAAGAAGAATTCACTCAGGAGAGACTAAACTTATACAAAAGTTTATACTCTAGCATTATTGGTAAATATAAAAACAATGTTTTTACGCTGGCTCGTAAAACTGAGAATACTTTTTATTACATTGTTTATACTAATAAACTTGATGTTTATGAAATTCGTGATCTTGGTGATACTTTAGATATAAAATCTTTATATTGTAATTTTCTTGATAATGATTGTGTAAAACTTTTATCTTTTCTTTATAAGAAAGAAAATTTAATAGACGCAAAATTAAGATTTAGCCACGAGGATTTTTCACTTGATCTTGAACGAATATTTTTCGTTAAAGATTATTTTAACAGCAATCAAGATTTAGTTACAAAATTAGAATTTGAAACCATACTTATTTATTTAAAGCATTTTGCTTCACTTAAAGATAGGCAAGAAATTTTAAAAGATTATGATATATTTTTAGATTACTTTGAAAAATATATTGAGTTAAATCTTTTAATTGATATTGATTATAAAAAAATTCTAAGAAAATACTTAAATCTTTGTTTTTTTGATGAGACGGTTAATGAACTTATCGAAACGAAGATTATGAATTATTTTTCAAGCTTTAATTTGGTAGAAGAGAAAGTAAATAGGATTATTCGTGAAGTACAAAAAAGTGCTTACTACACTTATTATGATAAAACATATGCTCTTCATGAGGTTGTTATTGAACATGAAGATTTAGATGCTGATGAATACCTTGCACTAATAAAAACGTTCTCCGATTTACATAAAAAGAATCTTCCTTATTTTTGGTTAAATGAATATCTTATAAGAGAATTTCCTATTGATTATCGACTTATAAAAATCGCTACAAATTTAGGTGATCTTAAAGATGAAAGTAGCGAAAGAGAAGTTCTTCGTTTGATTTTAAGCTTCTTTAATAAAGCAGATAAAAGATATGCTGATTACCTTATTGAAGATATTGAAGTTCATCCATTTTTTAAATTTGCTTTAACTATAATTTATCCAGAAATTTTTTCTGATAGTGAAAAGAAATTAGCAATTAATTCTTTAATGGAAGCACTGCCAAGGTTTAGAGAAGTTTTAACTAAGGAAAAATTTATTCAATCGAGTCTTTCTGGTCTTAATAAAATTGAGCAATATATTCTTGCCCATTATTTCAAAAATAAAGATAGAGAAGCTTATAAAAAGATATTAGAAAAAAATATCAAAACTGAAACAAACAAGAAAAATATTGATATTATCGTAGATTCTTTTTTATATGAGTATTATAGAAACGAAAGAATTTCTTACGAACTTTTTGTAAAAGGCAACAATAAAGTTCAAGAGTATTTGGCAGATAAGAATCTTGATTTGACTTTTGATTTATTATCTAAATATAAAGATGGCAATATAAAGGAATCGGGGTTTAAGGCTTTTTAATATGTTTTTAGAAGGAATAAAAATAGCAAATTTTTTTGCCGAGCCAAGAGATCTAGGACTTACTCACGATATTTTTTATAAGTATGATGATAAGTTATCAGTTTTAATTTTTGTTGCTATTGAAAAAGATTATAAGGATGAATTTCTATTTAATAACGAATCAATTATAAAGATCACTTTAGATGCTAATTCTACTAAACATTATATGTATGAAAACGTCAATGAAGCAGAGCTCCATAATTATATTGTTTCAAAATATGAAAAAATGAGTTATGAAGAAAAGGATGAATTTTATAAAAAAATTGGGTTTTCTTATGATGAAATTCTCATGTTAAATCCTGAAGAATTTTCAAAAAGAACTCAGATTAGAAGGGAATTTAGTGAATTTGTTGTTAATCTTAAAAACAAACAAAAACTTTTAGAAGACAAAGTGCGCCTTGAAATTTCTCCAAGATTTGAAATAGTTCAATACGAAAATGAACTTAAAACAAAAGTTGTGTTTCGTCTTTATAAAAATGGTAGAAATATTACTGATTATGTTTCAGGTGATCAACTTTACGAATTTTTTATAACTAGCGAAAGAAGTAACGATCCTGACGCCAATATTAATAATCTTGATGATTTTAATAAAAAACTATTAAACATAATTAAAAGTTTCAGAATTTTTAGAAGAGGATCATATTACGATTATTTTGATTATTCTCTATTCAGCGATTTTTTAGAAGCATTGAAATTTGTAAAAGAAAATTTAAAGGACTACTTTGTTGTGATCTCAGCAGAACGGGCTTCTAGTAAAGATGTAGAATTAATCGATTGTGGTAATTTTGATATTGGAATAGATGATAATGGCTTACTTTATTCAAAAGTTTTTAATGAACTTAATAAGAAAAAAGCTAAATTTATTAAAGATAGAAATTATTTAGTTACTTTTGAAAGATTAGGATTTGAGAAGTTTACAATCAAATATGCAAAAATTAATACTTATTTTGAATATCTGATCGCAGATTTTTTAATCGAACACCGCTTTGAGAAATTAGATTTTTTAAATGACATTGTTGAAGAAAAATTACTTCCTATAGCTAAAAACAAAGTTACTTTAAGCGAAAAACAAAAAGAAAAACTCGAAGCAGGCACTTTAAAATTAAGAATTTATGCTGAATTTAATAACAAAAACGAACTTTTAATAAATTCAAAATTCTTTGTAAACAAACAAGAAATCCCTGAGCTTAATGTGTTAGAAGATTCTAAATTAGTAAGTGAATATAACGAATATAAAAATTTCTTAGAATCTTTTAAGTTAGATTTTAAATGCACTATTAATGATGAAGACCAAATTGTTGAATTTTTAAAAGAAGATATCGAAAAAATCGAACTTAAAGCTGATGTTTATTTAAGTGATGAAATAGTTAAAGTTCAAAAAAGTAGTAGAGCAAAGTTTAGAGTTAACTCAATTCTTTCTCAAGACTGGTTATCTCTATCTTTAAGTAGCGAAAGTTTAACTGATGAACAAGTTAAAGAGGTACTTTCTAAATATAAAAGAAGAAAGAAGTTTATCCGTTTAAATGATAATTCTTTAATTTACTTAGATAAAAACGATATTGAGATTTTAAATTCTTTACAAGATGACTTTGGATTTAATGAAGAAAACGAAGAAGTTGAACTTCCTCTTTATGAATTATTTAAAGTTTCTTCTTATAAAGATCAAGTCGATTTAAATTACGATGAAAAACTATTAGATATCTTAAATAATATAAAAGAGTTTAGATCTGCAGTGTTTTTACCTGATAAATGCTTCGATAATACATTAAGAAATTATCAAATTGATGCTTTTAAATGGTTATCTATTTTAAGAAAATATAAACTTTCAGGTATCTTAGCAGACGACATGGGTTTAGGAAAAACGCTTGAAACAATCTCTTTTATAACTTCTTTAAAAGAAGAAGAACCAATTTTAATTGTCTCTCCAAAAAGCTTAATTTATAACTGGGAGAATGAATTTAAAAAGTGGAACCCTAATTTAAAAGTTAAAGTTGTAAGTGGAAGTCGCGAAGAACGTCATGAAATTTTAAGCAATTTAAAATGGAAAGAAAAAATTATTTATGTTACAGCTTATGATTCATTAAGAGTCGATTTAGATTATTATACTCATGGCGAGTTTAGTTTAGTTATTCTTGATGAAGCGCAGTTTATTAAAAATACTCATGCTCAAAAAACTAAAGCCACTAAATCATTAAAAGCAATTACTCGTCTTGTTTTGACTGGTACGCCTATTGAAAATTCTTTAAGCGACCTCTGGTCAATTTTTGACTTTTTGATGCCAAGATATTTATATTCTTATCAAAAATTTAAAGATGAGTTTGAAACTAAGATTCTTGATAAAGATAAATTAGCTGAAGAAAGATTAAATGGAAGAATCGCCCCATTTATTCTAAGAAGAGTCAAAAAAGATGTTTTAAAAGATTTGCCACCAAAAATTGAAGAATCACTCATCGTAAATATGAATGATGAGCAAAGAGCGCTTTATGATTCTTATTTAAAAGAAGCACGTGAACTATCCTTAAAAGAAGATTCTAAATTTATTTTACTAAGTGCTCTTGTTAGACTTAGACAAATCTGCGTTGATCCATCAATGTTTTTAGAAAATTATAATGGTGTTAGCGAAAAATTAGAAAATACGGTAAGCCTAGTAAAAGATGCTATGGAAAATGGCCATAAAATTTTAATTTTCTCAGTTTTTACAAAATCTTTAGAACATTTAATTAAACTTCTTAAAAAAGAAGGCATTAAATCTTATTATATATGTGGAAAAACGCCAGCTAAGGAACGTTTAAAGATGGTGGATGATTTTAATAAAAAAGATGATATTAAAGTTTTCTTAATCTCTTTAAAAGCAGGTGGAACTGGTTTAAACTTAACGGGTGCTGATTTTATTTTGCATCTTGATCCATGGTGGAACGTGGCAGCTGAAAATCAAGCAAGTGATCGTGCTCATAGAATTGGACAAACGCGAACTGTTAACGTTATTAAAATGGTTTGTAAAGATTCTATTGAAGAAAAAGTCCTTAAACTTCAAGAAGCCAAAAAAGACTTAATGGATAAGTTTATTGGAGAAGGCGGAAAAGGTGTTGTTGGTTTGACAGACGAAGACATTAAATTCTTATTATCTTAAGGAGAGAAGTTATGAAAGATTTAAATATTGAAATTAAAAATGCATTAAAAGAATCAATTGATAAAGTTTTTTCTTATGATGCTACTAGTGATATCGTTATTGAAATTCCTAAAGATAAGAGTCACGGGGATTATGCAAGTTCAGTTGCAATGAGACTTGCACGTGCTTTAAAGAAAGCACCTCTTGAAATTGCAAAGTCAATTTTACCTTTATTAAATGGATATTCTTTTATTGAAAAAGTCGAAATTGCAGGACCTGGATTTTTAAACTTTTATGTCAAAAAAGAAAATTTAACCGAACTTTTGCACGATATTTTAACATTAAAAGACAAATATGGATCTTCTGATTTTGGAAAAAAAGAGAAGATTATGGTTGAATATGTCAGTGCTAATCCAACAGGGGATTTACATTTAGGCCATGCTCGTGGTGCAGCATATGGCGATACTTTAACCCGTATTCTTTCCTTTGTTGGCTATGATGTTTTAAGAGAATATTACGTCAACGATGCTGGTAATCAAATTGAAGTTTTAGGTAACTCACTTTATGAAAGATATAAAGAAGCTTTAGGTTTACCTTTTGATTTAGAAGCAATCGGTTATCAAGGAAAAGACGTTATTACATTAGCCAAAAAGATTGCTAAAGAAGATGGCAATAAATGGGTCAATGATAACTCAGAAAAAAGAAAAGATTATTTTAAAGACGTTGGTATTAAACTTGAACTCGACAAGATTAAGGTTGATTTGGATTTATATAGAGTTCATTTTGACCATTATCAAAGTGAAAGAGCTCTTTATAGAGAAGGAAAAGTTGAAAGCGCCTTAAAAGTTTTAAAAGAAAGTCCATATTATTTTGAAAAGGAAGGCGCAACTTGGATTAAGACAACTGAATTTGGCGATGACAAAGATAGAGTTATTATTAAAAGCGATGGAACTTATACTTATTTCACGCCAGACATCGCCTATCATAAAGATAAATTCGATAGAGGCTACACTAAACTAGTCGACATTTTAGGTGCTGACCATTATGGCTATATTGCTAGATTAAAAGCTGGCATTAAAATTATGGGGTATAACCCAGATAATCTTGAAGTTAAGATTATTCAAATTGTTCGTTTAATGGAAAATGGACAAGAAGTTAAAATGTCAAAAAGAACTGGAAACGCCATTACCATTAGAGAACTTTGTGAAGATGTTGGAGTTGATGTTGCTAGATATTTCTTTATTTCAAAACCTATCATTTCGCACCTCGACTTTGATTTAAATCTTGCTCGTAATCAATCAAGTGAAAACCCTGTTTATTATATTCAATATGCTTACGCAAGAATGTCTTCAATTTTAAAGAAAAGATCTGATTTTGAAGTAAAAGAAAATTATCCACTTTTAACAAATCCAAAAGAAGTTGAATTAATCAAACATTTGGGTGAATTGAAAAATGTATTAATTGATATCGCAAAAGTTAAAGAAGTTAATATTTTATGTAACTACGCTTATAAACTTGCTCAATTATTCCATTCTTACTATAACGACAACAAAGTTATTGATGAAGAAAATGAAGAATTAACAAAAGAAAGACTTGCTCTTATTAAAGCTTCTTCAATTGTCTTACATACCGTTTTAAATTTATTAGGTTGTGAAGCTAAGGAGTCCATGTAAAAATGATTGAAAGATATCAAGTTAAAGAGATTGAAGAAATATTTTCTTTAAAAAACCGATATGAAACCTTTTTAAAGGTAGAACTTAGTGTTTTAAAAGGCTATGTTGAGCTTGGAATTGTCCCAAAAGAGGACTTTTTGAAGATAAAAGAACACGCTCATGTTGATTTAGATAAAATTAATGAACTTGAACTTGAAACAAAGCACGACGTTATTGCTTTTACTCGCTCTTTATCTCTTGAACTTGGTAATGAAAAAAAGTGGATTCACTATAATTTAACGTCAACTGATGTAGTTGATACTGCTTTAAGCATAAACATTAAAGAATCTAATGAGATTATCTTAAAAGCTTTAAGTGGTCTTGAAGAAACTTTAAATAATTTAGCAAAAAAATATGAATATACTCCAATTATTGGAAGAACCCATGGTATACATGGTGAAGTTACATCTTTTGGTCTTAAGTGGGCCCTCTTTTTAGATGAACTCAAAAGAGACATTACTAGACTTAACGAAGAAAAAAAATACGTTGAAGTTACTAAAATTAGTGGCACAGTTGGTAACTTCGCTAATCTTCCTTATGAACTTGAAGAGTTAGTTGCTAATGATTTAGGACTCAATAGACCTAATATTTCAACCCAAGTTTTAAGCCGTGATCGCCTTGCAGGATATGTTAATGTTTTAGCTTTAATTGTTTCTCTTTTTGAAAAAATCGCCACAGAAATTAGACATTTATCAAGAACTGAAGTAAATGAAGTCAATGAATATTTCTCTAAAAACCAAAAAGGCAGCTCCGCGATGCCTCATAAAAGAAACCCAATAAGTTCAGAAAATATTTGTGGATTATCGCGTATTGTTAAATCAAGTGTAACTATAGCTCTTGAAAATAATATCTTATGGCACGAAAGAGATATTTCTCATTCCTCAAACGAAAGAATTTATCTTCCTGATGATATAAGTTTAGTCATTTATCTTGCTAGAAGATTAAATAATGTTTTAAAAAATCTTGTCGTTCATGAAGATAGGATGAAAGAAGATATTTTTATGACTTATGGCGTTATCTTTTCAGGAAAAGTCATGAATTATATCATTGAAAAAGGCGAAGTAAGCCGCGAAGAAATCTATGATGAAGTTCAATCTTTAGCTTTTTTAGCAATGGAAAAGAAAGTTCAATTAAAAGAACTCATGTTGGGAAACAAGCTTATTATGACTTATCTTTCAAAAGAAGAATTAGATGAATTATTTACTTATGATTATGTTTTTAAAAACATTGATAAAATTTATAAGAAAGTGGGGATTAAATAATGAAGTCAATTGTTGTTGTAGGTAGTCAATGGGGAGATGAAGGTAAAGGAAAAGTTACTAATTACTATTCATCAAAAGCTGATATTGTTGTTCGTTATCAAGGGGGGAATAACGCAGGACATACTGTTAAATTTAATGGAAAAGAATTCCATCTACAAACAATTCCAAGCGGCATTTTCAATGAAAAAACTTTAAATATTCTTGGGAATGGCATGGTTATTAATCCAATTAGCTTATATTCTGAAATGCATGTTTTGCTTGATGCAGGTTTTAAACTTGATAACATGATTATCTCTTCAAGAGCAAATGTTGATTTAAATTATCATCTTGAACTTGATGGATTAAAAGAAGCCCATTTAAAAGATAAAAAGATTGGTACAACTAAAAAAGGAATTGGACCAACTTATACAGACAAAGTTGCTCGTGATGGCATTCGTTTTTGTGATTTTATTGATGAAGACTTCCCAAAGATTTATGCAGAGCATTTAAAAGAGAAAAATGAGGAAATTGAACGATATGGTGGAAATAAAATCGACCTTGAAAAATCTTTAGAAGAATACAAAAAGATTGTTGAATTTTTAAAGCCATACGTTAAAGAAACAGTTTCTATTCTTGCAAAAGCAAAAAAAGAAAATAAAAAGATTCTTTTTGAAGGTGCTCAAGGAACAATGCTCGATATTGATTTTGGAACTTATCCATATGTTTCTAGTTCAAATTCCTCTGCCGGAGGCGCGTTAACTGGTTCTGGAATTGGCTTTGGCTATATTGAAAACGTTGTTGGTATTGTAAAAGCTTATACAACAAGAGTTGGCGAAGGTCCTTTTGTTACTGAACTTTTTGATGATTTAGCAGATACTATTAGAGAAAAAGCTCATGAATATGGAACAGTCACTAAAAGACCAAGAAGAATTGGCTATCTTGATTTAAATCAACTCCGTTATTCTCGTAATGTTAATGGTTTTGATTATTTTGCTTTAATGCTTTTAGATATTCTTTCTGGACTTAAAGAAATTAAAGTTTGTACTCATTATGAACTTGATGGAAAAAGCATTGATTACGTTCCAGCAAGCTTAAAAGAAACATATCGCTGTAAACCAGTTTATGTAACGCTTCCTGGGTGGGATGAAGATTTGTCTCACGTAAGAAAGTTTGAAGATTTACCGATAAACGCGCAAAACTATGTTAAATTTATAGAAAAAGAGATTGACGCTAAGGCTTGTTTAATCTCGGTTGGCCCAGACCAAAAAGAAACAATTATAAAAGAAGATATCTTTTAGAGGATGATTAATGAATAGAGATGAATTACTTTTTTCTTATTTAGAACTTGAAAATAAAAGACAAAATGATGGTATTGAACTTATTGCTAGTGAAAATTTTGCTAGTAAAGAAGTTCGTGCTTTATGTGGATCAATTTTAACCAATAAATATGCTGAAGGATTTCCTGGTAAAAGATATTATGGTGGCTGTGTTCATATTGATGAGATTGAAAATAGGGCAATTGAACTTGTAACCAAACTTTTTGATTGTAAATATGCATGTGTTCAACCTCATTCAGGAACTCAAGCAAATATGGCAGCATATTATGCTTTGCTTAATACTGGAGATAAAATTCTTTCTTTATCTCTTGATGAAGGTGGGCATTTATCACATGGTTCAAAAGTAAGTTTCTCATCTCGCTACTATAATGTTGAATTTTACCATTTAAATAAAGATGGGCGAATTGATTATGAAGCTTTAAAAGAAAAAGCGGTAGAGTTTAAACCTAATTTAATTCTTGCTGGATTTAGTGCTTATCCTTTTGAAATTGATTATCAAAAAATAAAAGATGTTGCTAAAGAAGTTGGCGCCTACTTTATGGTTGATATGGCTCATATTGCCGGGCTCATAGCCGCTAAAGAATTAGACAATCCATTAACGTATGCTGATATTGTAACATCAACTACCCATAAAACTTTAAGAGGACCAAGAGGCGGAATTATTCTTACAAATGATGAAGAAATAATTAAGAAAGTTAATAAGGCTTGCTTCCCTGCTTTACAAGGCGGACCTCTTGAAAATATTATTGGTGCAAAAGCAGAATGCTTCTATGAAGCTCTTCAACCTGAATATAAAGAATATATAAAGCAAGTTAAGATTAACACTAGGGCTTGTTCAGATGAATTCACTCTTTTAAATGATGTTAACACTGGAACTGAAAATCATCTTTTCCTTTTAAATACAAAAAAGAGTTTTGGTGTAACCGGAAAAGAAGCACAAGAGATGCTTGAAGAAATTGGAATTACTTTAAACAAAAATATGCTTCCTAACGATGATGAAAAGCCAAGTGTTACAAGCGGAGTCAGAATCGGTTTTGCTGCTGTTACAACTCGAGGTGCAACCAAAAATGATGCTATAGAAATTGCTAGAATTATTGACGGATATTTAAAGAAGAACATCGATAAAGAAGAAGCAAAATCTCGTGTGAAAACATTAACAAGTCAGTGGAAAAAAATAGAAGAAATTTAGAAGAAAATTTTTTGATTTTTCACAGAAAATTGCTAAAAAAGCTCGAAAATTATTTTACTAGAAAAATGCGATAGTTATCGCATTTTTTTAATGTTTTGAAATGATGGTTTTCACAAATTTATTAAATTCAAAAATTTTTTGTTGTATTTTAAAAAAAATAAGAATATATTTTTATCGTTTTAAAAAGCATTGAAAGAACTTTACTTTCAATAAATGGGGGTTTCTATATGGAAAACAACTATATTATTGAACTTAAGAATGTTAGTAAAATCTTCGATGATGATACTATAGCAGTTGATAACTTCAATCTTTATGTACGAAAGGGAGAATTTATAACATTTTTAGGTCCTTCCGGATGTGGTAAATCGACTACACTTAGAATGATTGCAGGATTTGAATTTCCTTCTAAAGGAGAAATTTTGCTCAATGGTAGAGACATTTCCAATCTTCCACCTAATAAAAGACCAATTAATATGGTCTTCCAAAGGTACGCTCTTTTTCCACACTTAGATGTTTATGATAACATCGCTTTTGGTTTAAGACTTAAACGTATACCAGTTCCAAAAAAAGATAAAGAAGGTAACTTAGTTTTAAAAATTGATCACAAAAAGATCAGAGAACTTAAAAGAGAATATTCTCTTATAAAAAGAAATAGACACCTTGAAGAAGATGTTAAAGAAGCTAAGTTAAATGAAATTGAAAAAAAGATAGAACAAATTAAGTCAACACCAACTCAAAGTTATTCTTATACAAAACTTTCGAATAAGGAAATTGATAAAAAAGTTGCTCGAGCTTTAAAAATTGTTGACCTTGAAGCACTTGAAGATAGAGATATCTCAACTCTTTCTGGTGGTCAACAACAAAGAGTTGCTATTGCTAGAGCAATTGTTAATGAACCTGAAATTCTTCTTTTAGATGAACCACTTGGTGCTCTTGACCTCAAGATGAGAAAAGATATGCAACTTGAACTTAAAGAAATGCATCAAAAACTTGGCATTACCTTTATTTATGTTACTCATGATCAAGAAGAAGCTTTGACTATGAGTGATACAATCGTTGTTATGAAAGATGGAGTTATTCAACAAATTGGAACTCCAAAAATGATTTATGATGAACCAAAGAACGCTTTCGTTGCTGATTTTATTGGTGAATCTAATATTTACAATGGAACAATGATTGCAGATAAAAAAGTTAGATTCCTTGATTATAACTTTGTTTGCTTAGATGATTATCCATTAAACGAGAAAGTTGACGTTGTTGTGCGTCCTGAAGATATTCACTTTGTTAAAGAAGAAAAAGCGATGATTAAAGGTGTTATTGCTAATAAAATCTTCAAAGGTATGAACTATCAATACACCATTATGATAGGTAAAACCGAAGTTATGGTTAAGTCAACAGCAAGTTATGAAGTTGGAAGCACAGCAAATCTTTCGATTAATCCAGATGGAATCCATATTATGAAGAAAGATTTTACAACAAACGTCTACACTGATGCTTGGGTTAATAAAAATAACGAAGTTATGATTGATGATAAACCATTTGCTTGTGAAATCACTCAACTCGTTCCAGATTCAACTTTAGATGAAGATGGAAATGTTGTTTCAAAAGACGGTAAACATAAATATAACTTTAATGATGCAGATGTTGTTGCTGAAATTGCTTTAGATAAGATTGATGTAATCGATAATATTGATAGCGAAGAATGTGAAGCAATTGGTGAAATCGTTGACTCCATTTATGTTGGTGACCACTATCGTTATATTTTAAGAACCGAAAACGAAGAAGACTTCGTTTTCGTAAGTCCATATTCATATAACCTCAATGATAAACTTGGTATTAGTGTTAAAAAAGAGGATATAAAGTTACGTCTTAAAAAAGAGGTAAACGAATATGAGATTTAGATTTCAAAGAAAATATCTTTGTATTCCATATTTTCTTTTTCTCATCTTATTTGTAATTATTCCAATATTTTTTATTGTATTTTATGCATTTACTGATGGAAGTGGTCAATTTTCATTTGATTCAGTTGTAGAATTTTTTACAACAACCAACAAAATCAATGTTTTAATTCAATCACTTTTATTCTCGACTCTTAATACAATAATTTGTTTACTTTTAGGCTATCCTGTAGCCTATATTCTTGCTAGTTCTAAATTAAAATCAAGTTATGTCATTGTTTTATTATTTGTTATGCCAATGTGGATTAACTTTGTTTTAAGAACTGGTGCAACACGTGACGTTTTAACTTGGATTGGAATAAATGGTGGAACAAATCCATATTTAGCGACAATGATTGGTCTTGTTTATAACTATCTCCCATTTGTTATCTTACCTTTATATACAACAATGCTTAAACTTGATAAATCTCAAATTGAAGCAGCAATTGATCTTGGTTGTAATAGAGTTCAAGTTTTTACTAAATCGATAGTTCCTCAAACTATTCCAGGAGTTGTAGCAGCAGCACAAATGGTTTTCATGCCAACTATGTCAAGCTACGTAATTCCTGAAACTTTATCAGAAGGAAAAATTGTCTTATTTGGTAATTCTATCTATTTAGGATTTGCTAATAATCAATGGAATTCTTCTTCGTTTATGGCAGTGATTATGCTCCTTATTATTGGAATAACCATGCTAATCACACGTAATTTTACAGAAAAAGATAATTCTAAGGAGGAAACAAAATGGTAAAAAAGATTCTTTCTTATAGTTATATTTATATTCTTCTTCTTTTAATGTATGTTCCAATTTTAGTGCTTATTGTTTTTTCTTTTACAAACGCAACTTATATTGGAACATGGAATGGTTTTTCTTTTGATTTGTACGTCGCACTTTTTGAGAGTGAAGAAATAATGATTGCGGTTGGAAACACCTTAATCATTGCTGTTATAAGTGCAGTTTGTTCAACAATTTTGGGAACTTTAGGCGCTGTAGGTGGTCATTATTTAAAAAGAAAAAGTAAAGCAGCCCTAGAAAACATAAATCAAATTCCAGTTGTTAATGCAGAAATTGTTATGGCTTTATCTTTAGTAGTTATGTTTGTTTTTATTGGGAACATGATTTTTGGCGGAGCCAATTTATTCTCATTTTGGACTTTACTTGCTGGACACATTGTAATTAGTGCCCCATTTGTTTATTTAAATGTTAAGCCAAAACTTCAACAAATGGATCCTTCTTTATATGAGGCGGCTTTAGATTTAGGTTGTGCACCTCGTAAAGCGCTTTATAAAGTTGTAGTTCCACAAATTCTTCCAGGAATTTTTAGCGGATTTATGCTTGCAATCACTTTATCACTTGATGATTTTATTGTTACTGCATTTACTAGAGGTTCAGGGTTATTAAGTGGAGCAAATAACATTGAAACAATCTCAACTCTTGTTCAAGCAAAAATTAAAAAAGGACCAATTCCTCCAGAAATGCGTCCATTAACAACTATTATCTTTATTGTTGTTTTACTTGTTGTTATTGGAATTACTATCTATAGAAATAAAGGCGCTAAACATAAGTCTCTTGCAAGACAAAAGTTTAGAGCAAGAAAGGAGTAAAATATGTCTAGATTTCTTAAAAACCTTGCAGTTTCAGCTTCTTTTGTTGCTTTGCTTGCACCAACTTTGACTTCATGTTCAAGTAGTGGAGACTATGATTATTATATTTATGCATTGAACGCTGAAGATTATATCGATGAAGAACTCATAACTTCTTTTGAAGAAATGGTCTATGAAAGAGATCAAAAAAGAGTAAAAGTTGTTTATGAAACTTATGATACAAATGAAACAATGTATAACACTTTAAAAACAGGTAAACAAACTTATGATTTAATCTGTTGTAGTGATTACATGATTCAAAGACTTGCTAGAGAAGGAATGATTACTTCTTTTCACGATGCAATCGAAAAGGATTTAATTCCTAACTACATGAATAACGTTTCTGATTATTTAGCAACTTATGATGGAAGTAACTTTGGAAAACTTGACACAATCGAAGTTGATTTAGGAGAAAAAGGGAAAGACACATTAAACTACTATACAGTTGGTTATATGTGGGGAACTCTTGGAATTCTCTTTAATCCAGAGCTTGTTGTTTCAAGAAATTACGATTTATTTGCACAAAATGAACGATATTCTTCTTTAAGTGATGAAGAAAAAGTTGCTCAAGTAATTGAGGATTTCTCTTCTCTTGATGGGTATTCCTATCTTTGGGACCCACTTTTTAAGGGAACTCAATCTATTAAAGATAGTATGAGAGATACTTATGCTATTGGAATCATGGAGTATTTTAAAGATTATTTTGATAGAGAAAGTGAAAGTTTCATTACTGACTATGATGAAAGAAACGAACTATTCAATAGATGCGATGATGAAACTATCAAAAACGTTCAAGATACTTTAATTAATTTAAAAGAAAATATCTTTGGTTTTGAAGTTGATAGTGGAAAAGACGACATTGTTACTAGGAAAATTGCTGTAAATATTGCTTGGAGTGGCGACGCTGTTAACTCAATTGGCAGAGGATTTTATGCTGATGATGATTGGGAAGACGAAAGAAGTGACGAAGATAAAGTAAATTTATATTATGTTGTTCCTGAAATCGGCGCCAATGTTTGGTTTGATGGATGGGCTTTACCAACTCATGATGAAGCATACTATTCAAGTAAAGAATATTATTATTCCTTAGAATTTTTGGATTATTTGAACGCTCCAGAAAACGCTGTAGCTAATATGTCTTATAATGGTTACACCTCCTTTATTGGAAGTAGTAACAACGATTTATCAGTTCTTGAATATATTCTTTATTCTTATGACACAAGTGATGGCGTTGGCGACACTGAAACATATGATGAATACGATTTAAGTTATTATTTTAATTTTGTTGATGAAAACGGTGAGCCATTAAAAGAACTTGAAGTTACATTATCTGAAGAAGATGATGATCGTTCATTTAAATTCATCGATGAAAATAACGATGGTAAACTTGATATTAAGATCAAAACTGATTTAGATAGCTACGAAGGAAGAAGTTTAGTTGCTCAATATCCTGAAGAAAAGAACATTGATTATCTTTATGTTATGAGAGATTTTGGTTCTCAAAATAACGCAATTGTCTCCATGTGGGAAAATGTTAAAGTTAATCCGCTTCCTACCTTGGTTGTTGTAATTTTAATTATCTTCCTTGTTGGACTTGTAGCTTATTTAGGATCTTATAAAATTATTAGAAACTATAAAATCAAGAAAAGAAAAGAATTAAGAAATGAAAACGAGAATTCTTAATGAATACTTTAAAGATATTTTTTCCAGGAAGAAGATATAGCGTTGATAGAAGTTATCTTTATTTTTTAGATAAATATATTGATGGTGAATCAATCTATTTAGAATATGACTTTAAAAGATGGAGTAATCCTTCTTTATGTTTAGAAGATAACATTAAAATGGCTTATGAAGTTGCTTTAAAAAAGTTAGAAAATATTGATTTTTCTAAGTATAACGAAATTATTTTTATTGCAAAAAGCGTTGGTACAGTAGTAGCTGCAAAACTTAGAAACGAGTTAAGGCTTTTTAGAGCACGTTTAATTTTATTAACACCACTTACAGAAACCATTCCATTTTTAAGACAAACTGATTTTATCGTTACAAGTTTTAAAGATGAATATATTGATGCTAGTGTTCTTAAAGAAAACGAAAATAGATTTCCGTTTTTAACCATCTATAAAGATGTTCATCACTCACTTGAATTCCCTAATGATTTAAAAAGAACTATTGATTTAATCTATGAAATAGTTGAACTTGCCTTAAATTATTTAGATACTGCTTATAAAGACATTTTAGAGTAAAAAAGTTGAGTTTTGCAGGGATTTTGAAATAATAAATAAAGTTTCAGCTCTTAAAAATCGCAAAAATAACAACTAAATTTCAATAAAAAACACGGCACACGAAGGCCGTGTTTGCATTTAGTTTGGAGCATCCTAGCGGATTTGAACCACTGATCATTGAGTTGCAGTCAATTGCCTTACCAACTTGGCTAAGGATGCGTTGCTTAATAATATTATCAAAGAGTGTAGTTATTGGCAAGATAAGAATTTTGGAAAAATTCAAAAAGTTTAAAATAATCCTTTACGCAATAATTTCTTTATGATAGTATAAATAACGCGCGAAAGAACGGGGCGTAGCGTAGCTTGGTATCGCGTCTGCTTTGGGAGCAGAAGGCCGCAGGTTCAAATCCTGTCGCCCCGACCACTAGATTATTATCGTTTAATGTTGATGTTACATTAAACTTGCTATATAGGTCCGAGTAATCGGGCGTTTTTTATTTTTAGGAGTTTTCTCTGCTAAGGAATTTAAGCTTGAACGGCCAAAATTTAAGAAAAGCAAGGCGGTTATAAAGCATAGATTTAATTGAATGCAAAATACTTTAAAATCTCTATAGCATTTTTTTGATTTTAAACTGATAAACTTTTTTTTAAAGTATTGTACAAACTAGTTTTCAATAAATTGAACTTATTTTTAAAGTATTGTAAAATCAAGTTATAAGGCAAGTCTTTATGAATTTAACGAACGAAATTACAATTATAGGTGAAGTCTTGCAACTGGATGAATCAGATTTTGCAAAAAAGTTAGGCGTTTCTCTAGAAACGGTTAATAATTGGAAGTTTGGAAGAACAAGCATTGAATTAGCAAATCTAGAGAAAATATATTCTTTCGCTTATGAAAATAAGATAAGTCTAAATGGTATTTATGAACTACTTTTGAAGGAAGAAAATGAAAAAGATAATAATATTATTTTGTTTCATGGCGCTAAAAGGTCGTTCTCTATGCCGATAGACTTTTTTGCTAATTCAAAGCCAACTAATGATTTTGGAATTGGTTTCTATCTTTGCGAGACTTTTGAACAAGCAGCTAATTATATTTCGGTTATAAATCGAAATTTTGTATATTGTTTCAAATTAAATTTAGATGGGTTAAAAACTTATAAATTTAGTGTGGATAATGAGCGGATGATTGCTATTGCTTATTTTAGAGGATGGCTCAACGATTATAAAGATAGTCCTTTAATACAAAATCTTATTAACAAACTATTAGATTATGATGTTATTATTGCTCCAATTGCTGATAACCGTATGTTTGATATCATCGCTGAATTTGTTGGAAACGAAATTACGGATGAACAATGTCTACACGCGCTTGCTGCAACTAATTTAGGTTATCAATATGTTTTGAAAACGAGTCAATCACTTTCAAATATTGAACTTCTAAAAGAAATGTTTGTTTGTCAAAAAGAAAAAGATGATTGCCTAAAAAACAGAGCTTCTTTAACAAATAGCGGATCTCAAAAAGTCAAAGTTGCTCGCATACAATATAAAAATCAAGGTCGATATATTGAGGAAATACTTAAATGACGCCACTTAGTTATATTGAAATTAAATTATGTCAGGCTCAAGCGAAAATATTTGAAGCATCAGTAACTAGAACTAGTTATAGTTCGCCTATTTTTATTAGACGCTTTATTTATTCTTCTATTTCTAAATCTTTTGATAATAAAACATACTTATATTCTTTTAATACAATTGAGGACGTTTTTGAAATACTCGATGATGAATTTGGATATAGCGAATATGGCGACATAAAATATAGTCCTGACGAGATGTTTTGGATAGGCTATATCTATAGATGTCTTTGCATTAAATATAATTTATCAAGTAAAAGTGTTTATAAACTTTTCAATGCTAAAGAAATCGTTAAGTATTACAACATTTATCATACTTTTGATATTGTTGATGCTGCTGAACGAATGATGGAAAGTATAAATTACGATAATTCGTCCAATCAAGAGAAAGCTTATAAGGTGGCTAAGCGATTATTTTATACTCAAAAACTGAAAAATTTAATAGGACAAAAGGTAAGAGTGTTTGTGGATCGACCAATAGGATACGAACATAATGGAACTACTTATCCTTTAAACTATGGTTATATCAAAGAACTTAAGTCTTTAGATGGTGAATTTCAAGACGCTTACATTTTAGGAATTGATAAGCCAATTGAAACATTTGATGGAAAAGTTTTAGCAATAATAAATAGAAAAAATGATATTGAAGATAAGTTGGTTGTTTGTCCTGAAGAGGAAGAATATTCTAAAGAAGAAATTAAAAAAGCCGTGAACTTTATGGAAAAACACTTTAAAAGTAAAATAATTTTGGATTAAAATTAATTTGACTCATGCATAACTTAAACTCGGAAGTTATGCTTTTTTGTTTTATCCAAAAAGAATTACAAGTTTATAAACCATGACTTTTTGAATAAGTTTTCTACTTTGTTTTATTAAAAATTTATCGATTATTATCAGGAAAAAAATGTTTACATTTAAATTACAAGACCAAAAACTCCCAAAGAATATTGTGTAAAAATAATTTTTTCCTGTTCCTTCGAAAACAAGTCTTTTTCCATCATAAACCGTATGTTTTGTGTTCCATCTTTGATATGTGCAAACTAAATACCATAGTGCTAGACCAAATGTAAGAATAGTTAGTAAAAAACATCCAATTAAAATTAGTTTTTCAACTAGAGTTGAGCCATCAAAAGTGCTTTCTTTTGTCCTATTATTTGTACTCACTTTTTTATTTTAATATTTTGAATTACAATCTTTATTTTTTATTAATAAATGTCAGTAATAAAAATTTTTAATTTTGAATTTTTTGATAGTTTTTGACTTTTAAGCAAGGTTAAAATTATGCATAAATAGGCTCTTTTAAGCACTTTTTTCTTTTTCACTATTTTCGATAATGTTAAAATATCTACATGATAACAGTATTCAAAGAGAGCGGAAAAGAAGTTGTAAAAACTGATTTTGAAAGCGCAAAAGATATTGAACTAGAAAGCGGAAGTTGGATTCATATCTCAGATCCAGATGTTGATTCAATTAACGAAGTCGCTAAACTTACTTCAATTTCTAGCGAGCTTCTTTTATGTGCACTTGATGATGAAGAATCTGCTCGTATTGATACTGATGATGGCGACACTCTTATAGTTTTAGATACTCCTCTTGTTGAAGATGAAGAAAACGCAATTTATACAACAGTCCCATTCATCATTGCTTACAATAGAAGTTTTTATGTAACAATTTGTAAATATAATGTTGAATTAATCACTGAACTTTTTAAAAGAGTTAAAACCGTTGAACCACACAAACACGTTAGATTAACTTTATATCTTGTTTATCGCTTAGCAACTTTATTTATTAACTATCTTAAAAAGATTAACGCTCATACTGAAGTTCTTGAAAATAAATTACGTACTTCAACAAAAAATAAAGAGCTTCTTGAACTTATGGATATAAATAAAACTTTCATTTATTTTTCAACTGCATTAAATGCTGATAAAGGTGTTCTAAGTAGACTTCTTAGGAGTCAAACTTATAAAAAATTTGAAAGCGATTTTGACTTGATGGAAGACACAGAAGTTGAAATGGATCAAGCTATTGAAATGTGTTCGATTTATAGAAACATTCTTTCTGGTATGATGGATGCATTTGCTTCAATCATAAATAATAACATGAACATCATCATGAAAACTCTTGCTGTTGTTACAATTGTTATCTCTTTACCAACTCTTGTTGCCTCTATTTACGGCATGAATTTTACCAATATTCCACTTGATGATAATCCTAATGGTTTTTGGATTGTACTAGGGATTTGCGTGGTTTTTGCTATAATTGGTACTATTATTTTACTTTTAATTAGTAACGGAAATAAAAGAAATAAGTAAAAAATATTTCTCTTAAATTAGAAAAGTAATAAAAAATTCGCATTCGTAAATATGCGAATTTTTTAATATATAATAAGAGTTAATTTTAATCAAGAAGAAGATTTTTAATGCTTTTATCACTTAATAATTCTATTAAATCTTCTTTAGAATTTATTTCTTTGTCTTTTAATTTGAAGTAAAGTTCATTAATTAAAGAATCATAGAAATTATAAGAAGATTCATAATCTTTATCTTTATAACCTTCTAAGTTTTCTTCAAGTAAAGTGATGATGGCTCGTCTTAAAGCGGCAATTAAAGAATCTTCAATCCAATAATTAGTTTTAACTTTAAACTTAGTGAGTTCCCTAAAAAGTTTTACATAAAGTTCAAGACCATCTTCTACGTTATGCCATAAATCAACAAAAATATAATCATATTTTTGAATAGCATTTTCTTTAATAAAATTAATTGCTTCGCTTTTATAAACTTTTATTTTTTCTTTCTTTTCAAATTGAGGATAGATGTTTTCATTAAAGATTTTAATGATATCTTCGTTTAATTCGATGATGTCAATTGAAGTAACGTTTTCTTTTAAAGAAGCAATATAAGGATAATAGCCAAGTCCTAAACCAAGAACTAAAACTTTGCCATTAACTTCATTTAAACTTGCTTCCATTGTCTCAATTTCGTGAGGTGTAATCGACATCCAAGTTGTATTTTTCTCAACTAAATCAAAAAAGGAAAAACTATTTTTAAAATATCCAAGATGATTAATTTCACGATAATAATCGTCTTTTTTAACACTTAGATCTTTGTATATAAAAGCTTGATAAGGTTTATAAGTAGATTTTGTTAAAAGAAGATTTTTATATTTAATATCCTTAATAAGTTTGATGTTTTTATAGTAAGGATTGGCTAAATATTTTGTTTCTTTAAGTTCATCAAACTTTTTTAAATAAGCTTTATAGGCTAAAGCATTGAAATCTTTATCGTCTTCATCAATTTCTAACTTTTTTAAGAATAAGGAGTAGTAGCTTTTTAAATTTTGGAATTCATTTTCACTAATATCTCGCGAAAAATTCTCAAAAAAATCATTATAAATGTTGTCGATTAAGATATTTTCATCTCGAACTTTAATGAATTCGTTAACTATTTTCTTTGATAAATTTAATTTCATAGACACCTAGCATTTTTATTGAAACTAGAGAAATTATATATAAAATAAGTTTATATGAAAACATTACTTATTTATAAAACTGAAACTGGTTACACAAAAAAATATGTAGATTTGCTTAAAGCGCGAATTCCTGATCTTGAAATTGTTGATATTAAACATTTTAGAAGAAAAATGGTTAAAGAAAATGACGTCATTTTCTATGGAGGACCACTTAGAAATAATGTAATTAGTGGTTTAAGCAAATTTTTAAAAGCAAACAATCTTTTTGAAGGAAAAGATATCTTTGTTTTTGCAACAGGAATCCAACCTGTTGATGATGAGAAGAAAGAAAATGTAATTAACGCTAATGGGCTTGAGTTTTATCATGTAAGACTCTACCTTTTACCAGGTGGTTTTAATTTAAATGCAATGGGAAAATTTAAGCAAAAGTTATTCCGTTTTATGATGAATAAAGCGATGAACTCCAACGAACTTCCAGCCGGAGTTGATAAAACAATGTTTCAATCACGTTTTGAAAATCCAATTGATTTAGTTGATCCTAACGCTATCAATAGAATGGTTGAAGTTTATAACGTTGTTAGAGGAAAGAGACTTAATGGAAAAGATATTTAATTCCAATATGCACTGTGCGGGTTGTAAGGGTAACATTGAATCCGCACTTAAAAAGTTAGATGGCGTTTTAGAAGTTAACGCTAATTTAGTAAATAACGTCGTAAAAGTCCGCTATAATGAGAAAAAAATAAGTGAAGAAGACATCATAAACACTTGTAAAAGTGTTGGATATAAACTTGAAGTTATTGATGAAGATGATCAATATTCAAAAGAAAAAAGTTATAAATGGGAAATCATAAGACTCATAATTGGAGTAGTATTACTTGTTCCTTTAATGTTCTTTTCAATGAGTGATATGTATCCCCATTTAATAAGTGATGCTTTAAAAGAACCAATTTATCTTCTTCCAATTATTGAGCTTGTTTTGACGCTTATCATAATTGGTTTTTTCTTTAATTATTATATTAGTGGATTTAAAAGTTTGATTAAGTTATCGCCAAATATGGATAGTTTAATATTTTTGGGTTCTTTATTTTCTTTAGTTTATTCTATTTATTTTATTATTAAACTTATTGTTGCGCCTGGCGATTATTTTATTTACGAAAATATCCCAGGAAAAATCATGTTCCATACTTATCTTGATAGTGCCGCGATGATTCTTGTTATCGTTTCAATTGGAAAATTAATTGAAAACTTATCAAAAAGAAAAGCCAGAAGTACTATCAAAGAATTATTAAAACTTCGTCCAAAGTACGCAAATTTATTAAAAGATAATGAAATTGTTCAAGTTGAAACTAAATATTTAAAATCCGGTGATAAAATCATTATTAAAGAAGGCGAAACTATTCCTCTGGATGGCATGATTTTGAATGGTTCAACAAGTGTTGATGAATCTTTACTCACTGGAGAATCGCTTCCTATATATAAAGAAGAAGGCGATAAAGTAATTGGTGGAAGTGTAAATAAAGATGGATCAATTACAGTTTTAATTGATAAAAACAAAAAAGATAATGTTTTAAGTAAAATTATTTCACTTGTTATGGAAGCAAGTAACATGGATACTAATTTAACAAGAAAAGTTGATAAAGTATCTCGTATTTTTGTTCCAGTAATTTTAGCGATAAGTTTAGTCGTTTTTCTTATTTGGATTAGCATTGATTATGGGGTAAATTCAGGAAATGCATTTTTAACATCACATTTTGTAAATGGTTTTGATGAAGCTTTCTCGTTTGCAATTAGTGTTATGGTTGTTTCTTGTCCTTGTGCTTTAGGACTTGCAACTCCAATTTCACTTTTAGTCGGTTCTTCAATCTTTGCAAAAAATGGAATTCTTGTAAATAAGAGCGAAGCAATTGAAAGTATGAAAGAAATTGATTGCTTAGTTTTAGACAAAACAAATACTATTACAAATGGAAAATTAACTGTTAATGATAGTGTAATTTTTACTAAAAACCCTGCAAAACTCAATCGAATATTTACAATTGAGAAATATTCTACTCACCCATTGAGTGAAGGAATTGCAAGTTTATTAAGTAAACAAGCAAGTCTCGATAAAGAATTTACAATGATTTCTAATGTACCTGGGAAAGGCGTTAAAGGCATTTATAAAGATGAAACAATCTATATTGGAAATGAATCTTTACTTAACGAATTTTATAAAGGAGAGATTCCTAGTGAACTTACTTTAAAACTTGATGAATATAAAAAAGTAGGCACTCTTCCAATTATTGCTTTTGTTGAAAATGAAATTTATTCTCTTTTCTCTTTAAAAGATGAACTTAAAAAAGACGCAAAAGAGTTTATTAAAGAAGTCAAAAAGAGTTTTAAAAAAGTTGTTCTTTTAACAGGTGATAATGAAATCATTGCAAATAATATTGCTAAAGAAGTTGGTATTGAAGAAGTTATTGCTAATGTTAAACCTGATGGAAAAGGCGAAGTAATTAAGCGCCTTAAAGAAGAAGGTTATAATGTTATGATGGTTGGAGATGGCGTAAATGATTCAATCGCGTTAACTTTAGCTGATGTTGGAGTTGGAATCGCTAAAGGAAGTGATGTTGCTTTAGCAAGTAGTGATTTTATATTAATGAATGATGATCTTTTAGATATCTTAGACATCATTAAAATTTCTAAAAAGATTAGAACGAATATAAACTTTAACTTACTCTGGGCATTCTTATATAACGTTATCTTTATTCCAGTTGCAGCAGGCGCATTCTCGAGTTTAGGTTTTGTCCTTTCGCCAATGTATGCTTCGATGCTTATGGCTTTAAGTAGTGTAACTGTTTGTATAAATGCATTAACTTTATTTTTATATAAAAGAAAATCCAATAAAATAAATAAGTAAATCGTATTTAAGGTATGGGTGGGACTGACTATAAAGAACTTATCGTCGAATTTAAGAAGGGGGATTATTCTAGATTCTCATCATTTTACGATGAAATTAAAAACCCAGTGTTTTATAACATCTATTCTTTAACGCACGATAAGGATTTAAGTGAAGAACTGCTCCAAGAAACTTTCACTAAGTTTTTAATGAATATTAAAAATGTTGATGAAAGTGAAAACATCGTTGGATTTTTAATTTTGATTAGTCGAAATATTACTCTTGATTACTTTAAGAAACACGGAAGAGTAAGAGGTTTTATGGAGCATGAAGAAGTTCATCATCACGATGAGCAAGACATCGATAAGATTCTTCTCCTTGATAAGATTAGTCAAATTTTAAATGAAAAAGAGTTAGAAATTTTTACACTTCATGTTCTTAGTGAATTAACTTTTGAAGAAATTTCTAAAATTAAAGGAAAAGCACTTGGAACTATACTTTGGAGTTACAATAACTCAATCAAAAAATTAAGAAAGAACCTTGAGAACGTATGAAAAAGATTGATGATAAGGACATATTAGAGAAGTTCTCTAAAGTAAAGGATTACGAAGTTAAGTCAACATCAGACGATGTACTTAATAAGTTTTTACTTGCTCAGCAAGCTGAGAAAGCTAGACAAGAAGAAAAAACCACAAGCAAAAAGAAAGTCTGGATTTTTGGTGGCGCAACTTTTGGAACTCTTGCTGTTACAGCCGCAACTTTAATTACGGTCTTTAGTTTGCAACCAAAAGATGATCCGATTGGTCCTGGGCCAGGTCCTGATCCTATTACTCCAAGTTTTTCTTCTATTGAAGGCAATATTTTAGCAAACGAATTTTTGACTTTCTCAAGTTTTGGATGTTTTGGCGATTCAAGTTCTCAAGTTTTAAGTCTTAATAACAGAGTTTTTAAAGCTCCAAACCTTAAAGATAGTGATTTTGAAAGAATTGTTAACGACTATGATTCAATTCAAAATGGCGTTATTGATATTTTAAACAAAGATTCATCTATAAAGATGATTAAAGAAAAAGAATTTAATGAAGAAATAAACGGTGAAACATATCTATATGTTGATGAATATTATTCTTCAAGCGATGATTTTAAAACGCCATTTATGTATTTTTACTATAATGACAAAAATGTTGGTGAATCATTAGATAACGAAGAAGTTCAAAATGGTGTTTTAAAATTTGAAGATGAAATTTATTCCTGCTCAATTCAAAAAGAAAGTGAAATTGAAAGCGATGAAAAAGAAGAAGAGATTTCAATTTTCTTAAGAAATGATAAAAACATTATTCATATTGAAAATGAAAGTGAATATGAAGGTCACGAAAGTGAGAATTCTTATTCTATTTATTATTATGATAGCGATTCATATCGAAATGATGACGATGATAACTTTATTTACCATTTAAGCTACGAAATTGAAAATGAAGGAAGTGAAGAAGAATTAGAAATTTCTGTTGAAACTCAAAATTCTCAATGTGAATTCCAAAATATCTCTTTAATTGATGAAGACCCTTTAACTTATTCTTTTGGTGTTGAGTATGAAGACGAAAGAAATGATATTGAAGTTGAGGACTTAAAAGTTACTTTAACCTATCAAAATAATGAGAGAATTTACGAAACTACAGGTTTAGAAAAAATTATTAAAAAATAATCCAATAATTTAAATCCCTTGTTCGTATTTATTGCATAAAAAGAAAATCAAACAAAGGAGATTTAAATTATGAAGAAAAGTATTTTATTTAAAACTAGTTTATTAGCCGTTTCATTAGGTATCTTAAGTGGATGTTCAACAAATCCAGAAAAGAATAATGACCCTATCATTAACGGAGGAAGTGAATCTACAGTTACTCAACAAGCTAAAAGTGTTCAAACCTTACAAGCTGTTACTGGTATTAATTTAGTAGATAATTTAGGTTTATCTAGTAGTAATTTAGCAGTCAAAAAGTCTGATGATTTTAGAAAAACCTCGCAAAAGACCGATGTTTCTGAAGTTTTACCTCAACTTGATCTTTTATTAAGTAGTGATAATTTAATTACATCTAAAGTTGAAGAAGTTGAAACTGTTGTTGGCGAAGAGACATTCGCTTTTAAAGAAACCATCACCTTTAAAGATGTAAATTTAGATGATGTTACTTATAACTTAGTCTATAACCAAAAAACTTTTGAAGAAAAAGATGATGATGAAATTGAAAAATTTACAAAGATGGATGGCTTAGTTTTATTAAATGAAACCGATGTTTATCCATTTGAAAGTAGATTAAGTGAAGAAACAGAAGATGATGAATTTGAACAAGAAAGATTCTTCAAAATTAAAACCGATGATAGAAATTATGTTTTAGTTGAAGAAAGCTATGAAAATGAAGGAAGTGAAGTTGAAAGAGAATTTGAATACACTCTTATAAAAGATGGAAGAAAAGAACTTGAATATTCTATCGAAATCGAAAAAGAGAGATTTGAAAACGATATTGAATTTGAAATCGACGATCTTGAATATAAAGTTGAAAAAGTAGTAAAAGACGACAAAGAATATTTCTTAGTAAAAATTAAAGATGATGACCACTTTATTGATTTCCAAAAATTTGAAAAGGTCATAGCTGAAGATGGTTCTGTAAGCTATATCGAAATCGAATAAAAAAGATATACTCCCTGCAAAATACCCCCGTTTTGCAGGGTTTTCTTATTTAAATAGAGAATTTAAGCAGAATATAAGTAAGGCCTATTTGTTTATTTATATAGAAAGAAAGGCCTTTTTATTCTATAATCTTAAACATGAGCGAAAGCGGTATTAAAATTATTACAACAAATAAAAAAGCCTCTTTTAATTATTTCTTATCCGACTTTATTGAAGCTGGTATTGTTCTTCAAGGAACGGAAATAAAGTCTTTAAGAGCTCACAATGTTTCACTTAATGATTCTTACGTTGTTTTTAAAAATCATGAAGCATTTATTTTAAATATGAACATTAGTGAATACGAAAAAGGTAATATTTTTAATCATGATCCTTTAAGAACAAGAAAACTTCTTTTAAATAAAAGAGAAATTCTAAAATACGAGCAAAAAGTAATTAAAGAAGGTTACACAATCGTGCCAACAAAAATTTATTTAAAAAAAGGAAAAGCGAAAGTAGAAATTGCCTTAGGAAAAGGCAAAAAGCTATTTGATAAAAGAGAAACGATCAAAGAACGTGATGATAAGCGTAACATGGAAAGGGCAATTAAACGTAATTAATGCATAAAATGTCTTTGTTATACAAAATAAGCTATAGTGCACTTTTTATAGCTTTAGGTATTATTCTTTCAAGGTTTGTTAGCTTACCTGCTCTTTTTGGTTTGCCTTTTTTAAAGATTTCACCTGCGAATAGTGTAGTCATGTTTTCTAGCTTTTATCTTGGACCATTTTTTGGCTTTGTTGTCGGAACTTTAGTTGATACACTTGGCGCTTTATTATTCCCAACTGGTCCATATAATCCATTATTTACGATCGCTGCAAGTTTAACAGGTTTAATGCCATATTTATGTTATGTTGCTATTAGAAAAACTCATATTGAAGATAAATTCCCGTTTATTTCTTTATTTATGGTTGTTCTTTTAAATGTTTTACTTGCGATCTTTTTTATATTTAATGATGAAATTTATAGTGAAAGTGGTAAAACCGCTTACGTTTTATATCCTTGGTTAAAATGGACAATATCTTCTGTTTGTTTTGCTCTTTCAATTGTGTTTTTTATAGCTTTATATCTTTTAAATAAGAAGTATAAAGATAAAAGATTCTCGAAGCATTACAAGATTAACTTAATTGCCAGTAGTGTCTTTATTACATATTTTGTTTTTAAGATTCCTGTTGGAAGTTTAGTTCAAGCGCTTGTATTAAACTGGGAATTTTTAATAATTATGGCTGTAAGAATGCTTGCTGGATTTATCATGGCTTTTGTCCATATTTTCTTAATATCTATTGCTTTAGATGTATCTTTGAACTTTAATGTAGAAGGCGCTTTATTAAGTGAAAATACTTTCTTTAAAAGAATCAAAGGAAAACTAAAAAATAAAACCGCGGAGTAAATTATGGAAGAAAAGAATAAAGATGAAATTGTTGAAACGGAAGCAGAAGTAGAGCAAGAAGTTATCGATCATAATGAATCTAAAAAAGATACTTTTAAGAAAATTAAATGGGGAAAATTAGGATATATAATTTTCTTTGGAATCTTATTTATCTTAATTATTGTTTGTTTAATAGTTTTACTTGTTTTGTAAATTAAGTGGACTTTTGCAATGTTTTTAAAATTTCTAGAAGTTATTTAGTCGATATTTAGGAGTTAATTAGTATAAATTTATGGATAAAACTAAACTAAAAGATAGCTTAGGTCTTATTCTAGGGACTTCAATTGGAACAGTACTTTTAATCGTTGGTATTGTTATTTTTTGTGTTTATTTTTTTACAACTCCAAACTATCTCTTAATTAAAAATAATCAGATAGTTATTGATTTAGATAATAAAAGCGAAAACGGGGATATTAATAAAGATAAATATTATACATTCGATGATTCTCTATTAACTTTTGAAGAGAGTGAAAATATTATTTCTTTTTCAATTGATGTTGATAAATTATATTCTCTTAACTCAAATTTTAAGGACTTCAAATTGGATTTTAATTTTGAGCTCAATGCATCCTCTGATAATTTAGAAAACGTAGTTTTGCTTGATGTCGGACTAGAAGTAAAAACAATTAATTCAAATAATGAAGAAACATCTATATCAAAAATTGCTTATAATTCATATTCTTCAAAAACTATAAATTATTCTTATACTTTTAATGAAGATACGAAAGAAAGCGTTAAAGAATTAAAGTTTGAGACTTATGGTAATATAAAAGACGTAGAAGGAAACTCAGTTGGCTCGATTTATATCAGAAACAATTTATACATGAGTTTATTAGGTATTAAAATATGACGATTTTAGAAAGATTTAAAAAGTATATTGCAATTGATACAGTAAGTGATGAAAATTCAAACACATATCCATCTACAAGTACCCAACTTGCTTTTGGTGATGTTCTTTTAAATGATTTAAAAGAATTAGGAATTGAAGACTCATTTAAAGATGAGCATGGCCTTGTTTATGCTCATATTGATAACAAAAAAGAAAAAACCATTGGGTTAATTGCCCATATGGACACGGCACCAACTATTGAAGGCGGCATAAAAAATCCTCGTTTAATTAAAAATTATGCTGGCGATGAAATCATTTTAGATGATACTTACAAAATGTCTCCTGAAGAATTTCCTGTTTTAAAAACTGTAATTGGGGAAGATCTTCTTGTAACTGATGGCAAACACCTTTTAGGAGGAGATGATAAAGCAGGAGTTGCTATAATTTTTGATTTTGCAAAATATTATTTAGCTCATAAAGATGAATTTAATTATAACTTAGCAATTGCTTTTACTTGTGATGAAGAAATCGGAAGAGGTGCTTCTAAGTTCGATGTTAAGAAAATGCATGCCGATATTGCTTATACTCTTGATGGTGAATCAATTTATGAAGCAAGTTTTGAAAATTTTAATGCAGCAAGCGCAAAAGTTGTGATAGAAGGCGTAGGAGTACATCCGGGAAACGCAAAAGACATAATGATTAATGCAGTTTTACTTGCGATGGAATTTAATGCTTTGCTTCCAAAAGACATGATTCCTAGTAAAACTGAAGATTATGAAGGATTTATTCATCTTGATGAAATGAAGGGTGATGTTGAAAAAGTTGAAATGCACTATATTTTAAGAGATCACGACGCTTCACTTTTAAAAGATAAAAAAGAAATGTTAATAAAAGCAAGGGATAAAATTTTAACAAAATATCCTAAAGCAAAAATTAATTTAGATATTTATGATGAATATAAAAATATGCGTGATTATTTTATTAAAGATATGAGTGCAATCTCTTTAATAAATAAAGCCTATCTCAATTTAAAACTTCCAATTAAGTATTCACCAATTAGAGGTGGAACAGATGGAGCAACCATCACTTACATGGGTCTTCCTTGTCCAAATCTTGGAACAGGAGACTTTAATCCTCATGGAAGATTTGAGTTTGTAAGTGTAACACAAATGGAAAAGATGGTTGAAATATTAAAAGAATTATTTAAATAAAATTGTGGAGTAAAAACTCCACAATTTTTAATAAAAACACTAGTTTTGCAAGATTATCGATTTAAATATAAGTAATTTATGATCGATTTTCTTGTAACAATTCCAATAAAATTCATTTGATCGTCAATTACTGGAACGAAGTTTTGGTTGATTGCGTTTGATATCAAATCACTCATTTCAATATCAACTTTTATAGGTAAATAATCTTTATATCTTTTTACCTCTAAAATGTTGTGTTCATCTAAATCATTGAGATTACAGAAAGGATGATTTTTAAGATAAAAAAGTAAATCGCCTTCACTTATTGTTCCAACAAGTTTTCCATCTTTTGAAAGTAAAGGAATTGTTGAATATCTATGAAAATCCATTACTTCAAGAGCTTGGCGGACAGTCATTGATTCGTCAATGAATTTTACTTGGGATTTTGGTGTCAAGAAAAATAAAACATTCATACTTATAATTATCAATCATTCTTTAGATTAAGTCCAATATGAAAATGAGCTGCTTAATTATTGTGAACGATTATTTTTTTAAAAAGAAGATTTTTATCATCTTAAGATATTAAGGATAATCGTACCCTCCGTTTGGACTTTTGCACCTTTTAAGTCTGTTTATGCCTTTTTTGATTCCCTTTATAACCCCAAATTTTTCGATTGCTAATCTCATATATTGAGAGCACGATGGTTCAAAACGACATCGCATTCTAATTTTGGTAGGAGCTAGAATCTGGTATAAATCGATACAAAAGAACAAAAAAGATTTGATCCTAAGAAGAATATTTATGAAAACATAAAATAGAGCAATTAATATAGCTAATGATAGATTATTAGAAAACCTAATTGTTAAATAAATAAATAAAAACAATAAAGCTATATAAGTAAGTGCTTGAAAACTTAAACTGACCCAGTTAATTTTTGGATAGTATAAATGTCGATTATAAAATATTGATCTAGGATCTTTTGTATTATCTATTTGACTAATTGTTTCTTGTTTCTCTTTATTACTCATCTTTTTCAAAGATAAGCATATACATATTAGTCGCAGTTGGTTGTTTTAAGCACCCACCCTTATCAGTTTGTGTAATTGTTTCCATTGAATGGTAACGCCAACCTTCCTTTGCATATTGATTAATTAAAGTTTCAAAAAGATTGCAAGGATCTCCTTCGACTGCTTTTGGACCTTTGACTACTTTGTAAATCATAAAATATTTCCTCCGTTAATTTAATTTTCGGTTAGCGATTTTTTTTGGTCAACTGTTTTTTCAAATATAGCAACATATTGAATGAATATGTCATTGAAAATGATAATTTCAAAAATATATAGTTAAAATAAAAATAATATTTTTCGGAAAATATTATTTATGGTAATGACATTTTAAGTAAATATATAAAGTGTTTTATGTCCTTTTTTGTAGTAAAATATTTCTCACGAAAGGAAAGGCTTATGGGAGTTATTAATTGGGACGAGTATTTTATGGGGATCGCTTTATTAAGCGCAAAAAGAAGCAAAGATCCTAATACTCAAGTTGGCGCATGTATCGTTGATGAAGATAAAAAAGTTGTTTCAATCGGCTATAATGGAATGCCAAGAATGGTTGATGAAAGTAAACTCAGTTGGAATAAAGGTGAGGGACTTGATTCTAAATATCTTTATGTATGCCACGCTGAATTTAACGCGATCTTAAATATTAGAAATGGTGCAAGTTTAAAAAACTGCACAATTTATGTAACTCTTTTTCCTTGTAATGAATGCGCAAAGGCCATTATTCAAACAGGAATCAAAAAACTTGTTTATTTAAGTGATAAATATAATGGCTCAATTGAAAATTTAGCTAGTAAAAAACTTTTAGATTTAGCTGGCGTCACTTACGAAGAATATAAAGGAAGATATAAAGAAATCGATTTTAAATAATGAGCAAAGCACTTGAAGTTAAAAATTTAAATTTTAGTTATGACAACACAAGTGAAGGACCTCAAACTTTAAAAAATATCTCTTTTTCTGTTGAAGAAGGGGAGTATGTTGCGCTTGTTGGTCATAATGGGAGTGGCAAATCAACTCTTGCTAAACTTTTAGCGTACCTACTTGAACCAACAAGTGGTGAAGTTTATTTAAATGGCGAATTGGAAAGTGAAAAAAATATAAAAAAGATTAGAGAAACAATTGGTGTTGTTTTTCAAAATCCTGATAACCAATTTATTGGTTCGACTGTGGAAGGTGATATTGCTTTTGGTCTAGAAAATAGGGCTATTCCAAGAGAAAAAATGATTGAACTTGTTCATAAATATTCTCATCTTGTTGGAATGGACAAATATTTAAATAAAAGCCCTGAAGAACTTAGTGGCGGACAAAAGCAAAGAGTCGCAATTGCTGGAATCTTGGCTTTAAATCTTAAAATTATTATTTTTGATGAAGCAACTTCGATGCTTGACCCAGAAGGCGTTGAAGACATTATGTCTTTGATTCACGAGATGAAAAAAGAAGATCCAAGTTTAACTTTTATTTCAATAACTCACGATATTGAAGAAGCTTATTTAGCAGATAGAGTCATTATTTTAAATAATGGTGAAATTATTGATGAAGGAAAGCCAGAAGACGTTTTCCTTGATGAAGAAAAAATAACACGAATTGGTTTAGATATCCCATTTGTATTAAAAGTTAAGAATGCTTTGAAAGAAAAAGGCATCGAAATTGATAAATCTATTAAAACATTAGAGGAATTAAGTTCATATTTATGTGTCAAATAAAAACTAACAATGTTTCATATGTCTACGATAAAAAAGATCCTAATCGTTATGACGCTTTAACTGATGTCAACCTTGAAATAAAAAAGGGTGATTTAGTATGCATTGTTGGAAAAACAGGAAGTGGAAAATCCACCCTTGTTCAAACTTTTAATGCACTAATTAAACCAACTTCCGGTTACACTGAAGTTGAGAATTTTTATATTACAAGTGATAAAAAACTTTTAAAGTCTTTACTTAAAGATAAGTCCAAGGAAATTAAAGATGATAACAAAAACATTTCTAGACTTAGAAAAAAAGTTGGAATGGTTTTTCAATTCCCTGAATATCAACTTTTTGCTGAAACAATTTTAAAGGACGTCATGTTTGGTCCTAAAAACTTTGGGCTCGAGGAAGAAGAAGCAAAAGAAGTTGCTAAAAAAACTTTACTTGAAGTTGGCATTCCTGAAAGCTATTTTGAAAAATCCCCTTTTGAACTTAGTGGCGGAGAAAAAAGGCGCGTTGCAATTGCTGGAATTTTAGCAAGTGATCCAGATGTTTTAGTGCTTGATGAACCTACTGCAGGACTTGATCCAAATGGCAAAAAAGAAATCTTAAACTTAATTAAAAAATTCCACGAAAAAAATAACAAAACAATTATTATCGTAACTCATGATATGGACCTTGTTTTGAATTTTGCAAAGACTGTTGTTGTTCTTCATGATGCAAAATTAATTGAAGTGACAAGTGCTGAAAAACTATTTAATTCACCTAATTTAAGTAAATATTCTTTAGAAATTCCTACCTTATTTAAATTTATAAATTTATTAAAAAATGGGTGTTTTGCAGGGAATTTAGATGATATTTACTCTTTTGATGAACTTATTAATAGAATTAGCGAGGTAAAACATGTCTAATGTTTTTGGAAAATATACGCCATACAATACGATTATTCATCGTTTAGATCCTCGTATTAAATTCTTTGCCCTCATTGCTCTTATGGTAATGTGTTTTTTGCCATATGGAAATTATGCTAATAGATTTATAGTTTTAGGAGTTTTAGCTTTAATCATTATCGGGATTATGGTTTTAGCAAAAATTAATCCTTTAAACATTTTTTCAAGCTTAAAATCTTTATGGGTAATGATGATATTTTTACTCATTATTTTTGTGTTTGTGCAGCAAGGGGTTGATGTAGAATCATTACACCCAATGATTATTTTTCCAAATGGATACACAATCTATTGGGAAGGACTTTTTCAAACTTTACACGTCTTTTTAAGACTTATTTTAATGATATGTTTGACTCTAGTTTTGACTTCAACAACAACGCCAATGGATATAACTTATGCTCTTGATTGGTATTTATATCCTCTTAAATTAATTAAATTCCCAACTCAAATTGTCACGATGATTATCTCTCTTGCTTTAAGATTTATTCCAACTTTACTTGATGAATCTCAAAGAATTATGAAAGCTCAAAAAAGTAGAGGAGTCGATTATAATCGTGGTTTCCTTTCTAAAAAAATTAAATCAATCACAACACTTATTATTCCTCTTCTTGTAAGTTGTTTTTCTCGAAGCGTTGAATTATCGCTTGCAATGGATGCTAGAGGATATGATCCTTATGGGACAAGAACTAGTTATAAAATTTTAAAATTTGAAGTAAGAGATTTAATTAGTTTAATTATAACTTTATTAATTATGGCCTTATTTATAACAATGTGCGCGTATTCTTCTTTCTATCCTGGAGCCGATAATTTCTTAAAATTACTTTTTGGAGTTGATGCTTTTTAATGAAATATAAGATCGTTTTTTCTTATGATGGTCTTGCTTTTTATGGCTATGCTAAGCAACCAAACTTAAAAACAATTCAAGGCACTCTTGAAAGTAATTTATCTTTAGTTTTAAACGAAAATATTGTCTTAAGTGCAAGTGGAAGAACTGATAAAGGAGTGCATGCCTTAAATCAAGTTGCTTCTTTTGTAGTTTCTAGAGAAATTAGTAATCTTGATAAGTTTCTTTATTCTATGAATAAATTGTTGAACGAAGAAATTTATATTAAAGAAATTAAAAAAGTAAAAGATTCTTTCGATGCTCGTTTTTCAGCTAAGAAAAAGTCTTATTTATATCTTATAAATGTTGGTGAGTTTAATCCTCTTAAAAGAAATTATGAATTATTTCTTAATAATTCAAAAAATGATTTTGAAAAATTTAAAGAAGCATCAAAATTATTTATTGGGACACATAATTTTCAAAATTATTGTTCAAAAGAAGAAGATGAAGAAAATTTTGTTCGCACAATTTTTAAAATCAATATTAAAAAGAAAAAAGATTTAATTGAAGTTAGACTTATTGCTAATGGATTTATGCGTTATCAAGTGAGAAAAATTGTCGGAACTATGATCGCTTACTCACTAAACAAAATAACTTATCAAAAAATGGAAGACTATTTAAATAAAAAAGAGCGAGATATCGTTCCTTTTACAAGTGAGCCTCACGCTTTATATTTAGAAAAAGTTTATTATTAATCTTTTTCAATAATTTTTGTTTCAAATGGGTATTTAGAATCTTTTGTAATGATTAATTTATCAATTTTTTTAGCACGAATTACTCCTTTATAAGGATTTTTTACCGAATCAATTGAAGAGTTAATATCAGCATCAACTTCGCTATATTCAAAAGCGAGGTCAGTTTTTTCCATTGTGCAGTTTATTAACTTTAATTTTTTGCAATAGCAGAATGGTTGCGTGCCTATGATCTTGCAGTTTATAAAAGTTACATTATCTGAATACCAGGCAAGATATTCGCCCTTAACAATGGAGTCTTTAATAACGACGTTTTTAGAATGCCAAAAGCAATCTTTTGTATCAAGTTTACTGTCTTTAATAGTTACATTATCACAATATTGAAAAGAGTATTTCCCTTTAAATTCAAGGTTGTCTAAAGTGATATCGTGAGATTCAAAAAATGCGTACTCACTATCAAGTTTTAGATTTTTAGACTTGATTTGCAGGCTTTTCCAAGCAAACTCAGGTGAAATTGATTCAATATTATTAAGTTCAATATTCTTGCATTCTCTTAAAGCTTTGATTCCATTTAGTTTAGAATTCTCAATTTTGACGTTATATGAATACCAAATTGCGGCTCGAGAATTTTCGCTAAAAACTGATTTATTGATCTCAAGATTATTTACATGCCATAAAGGATAGCGCAAGTTAAAATAAGAGGTTTCAACAATAATGTTTTCGCTCTCTTTTAATGCGGATTCTCCATCTTCTACGCCATCAAACTTACAGTTAATAAGTTTTAAATCTTTTGAAGCATATAAATCTCTTTCCTTTGGAAATGTTTGGCTCTTAATAACTTTCATTTTCTAAAACATCCTCAATTTTTGTATCAATATTTTTATTTATAATTGGCACTTTGTCAATTAATTTACTTATGAATATCACAAATTCTTTCATAAACCTTGTTTATGAAGGTCTAGAAGTAGTAAAATTTAACAGAACAAAAGGAGATTTTTTATTATGGGTAGACACTTTGAAGTAAGAGCTGCTTCCATGGCAGCAACCGCTAAGAAAAAGAGCGCAATTTATATGAGAGCCTCTAAAGAAATTTACATGGCTGCAAAAAGAGGTGTCCCTGATCCTAATTCTAATCTTGCTTTAAGAGCTGCAATTGATAAATACAGAAAACAATGTCCAAAAGATGTTATTGATAGAGCAATTAAAAAAGCACAAGGTGGAGAAGCAACAAACTATATCGAAGGTAGATATGAAGCCTATGGACCAGCCGGATCCTACTTAATTATTGATACATTAAGTGATAATTCTAATAGAGCACTTGTTAATGTTAGAACAATTATCACTAAAAAAGGCGGTCACTTAGGTGATGTTTCTTATAACTTTGAACAACTTGGTGTTTTAGATTTTGCTTATACTGGAACAAAAGATTCTTTAGAAGAAGCTTTAATCTTAGGCGATGTTGATGTTAGAGAAGTCGATGTTGAAGATGGAATCGCTGAAGTCATTGTTGAACCAGGCGCATTTGATAAAGCTAAAGAAGTTTTAAAAGAAAACGGCATTGAAGAATATGAATTTGCTGAAGTTACAATGAAAGCAAATGACAATATTACTTTAGAAGGCGAAGAATTAACAAAATTCAAAGAATTACTTGATATGTTAGATGATTGTGAAGACGTTCAAAACGTATATCACAACGTTGAGTTATAATTAAGTTATAAATATGGAGGTCTTTTATGGCAGTTGAAAAAACAGAAAAAGCCGCCCCTAAAAAGAAGGTCTACCATTTAAAAAAAGTTGATGGGGAGTGGCAAGTTATCTTACGTGAAGGTGAAAAAGTCATCAAAAAGTTTAAGACTAAAGAGGAAGCTATGGCTTATAGCGAAGCTTTAGCTGAAAGACAAGGTGGAACTTTACTCGTTCATGCTTCAAAAGGCAAAAACAAGGGAAGATTCATTAAATAAATAGACTTTCTAATATCTTCATTCACGTAAAACTTTTTATAAAAGTTCAGTTTTTATTTTCTTAAAAAGGAGTGTAAATATGTTAATTGACACGATTAAAAAAGAAAATTTATTGGCTTTAAAGAATCATGATGATGTTCTTAGAGCTGTTTATAGTATCTTGGTTTCTAAATATAATCTTGAAGGATATGAAGCAAAAGCTAAGGGCAAAGAAATTGGCGATCCTGAGATGATTAAGATTATTCAAAAGACTTTAAAAGAACTTGAAGAAGAAAAAGCAAGTTATGAAAAAGGCGCAAGAGAAGAAAAGGTAAGCGAAATTACTCGTCAAATCGAAGCAATTAGTGGCTATCTTCCAAAAATGATGTCCGAAGAAGAAATTAAAAACGTCATTTTAGGACTTGAAGATAAATCAATTCCTGCAGTTATGAAGCATTTTAAAATAAATTACGCTGGAAAATGCGACATGGCTCTTGTAAATAAGGTCCTTAAAAGTTTATAATTGTTGAGCCTTTTTGAAAAGGCTTAACAAATTAAGGGAGTTTGGTTCAATGGTAGAACAGCGGTCTCCAAAACCGTTGATAAGGGTTCGATTCCTTTAACTCCCGCCACTTTATGAGTAACATTTTGATACAAAGCAATGATATTAAAGTGAACGATATTTGCTCGAGAAATCGGGCATTTTTTAATTTTTGGCGTTTTGCTAGTAGATGAAAACTCGTTCGAACTGAGGAATTTTTAAAAATTAGTTCTACTAGAAAAATGAAAGCCTACTAGATAAATGTTTAGCTACTAGAAAAACGACACCCTACTAGTGTCAATAACATTTAAATTTTCCCCAAAAATCCCGCTGGAATTTCCCCCAGCTATTTGTTTTTAATAACTATATAATCACCTCTCTCTTTAAGTCTATAACTATCGTCTTACTGCTTTTCTTTCAATACCATAAATTCTCGCAATTTCGTATATAGATTATTTTTTAATGTAATAATCGTGTTTAATATTCATCCAATAATCTCCTTATAACATGTTCAACTCCTTCCTTAAATCTTTTTATTAATTATAGAAGGTGTCCCTTTTTCAGATGTGATTATTGGGGATTTTATCAATATTATTTACAATCATAGCAATGGGTTTGGCCTATGGAAAGCAAGCGGCATTTTTATATATCTTGGCGATCAATATTATGAGTGGTCTATGAGGTGTTTAAGTAGAAGCGCATGGAAGTAATTCAAGCTATCAAAAATGATGCTTAAAGACATGAAAGAACATCCGTTTCGTTTTCCCGAAGCATGATTTGGGACAAATATTGGGACAGAATTCAACCGTATTAAAATATGTGGTAAGATTAATGCGCAGCAGGAGCAAGGATATTAGTTGTTTCCATTGCGACACCTATGTTGATTTATCAAGGAGTGGTGTGCTGCACTTAGTTTAATTAAACAATTAATGAGTACGAGAGGTTTATGTATGACTAGAGAAATTTTCGACTATAGTAAGTCAAATCCAAATGACTATGAATATTATGGCTTCCACATAAAAAATGGAAGATATCATATTGATACTAAAAGACTAAAAAAACTTCACTGTGATGGATGTTTTCCAGAAGAACTTTTTACTACTCCGAGAAACACTCATTATTTTGTTCCTAAGCACAAAAATTATTCAGATTATGCAATCAATATTATGAGAGAGCAACTTAATAGATTGAGTAGCGATTGGAACACAGAATATAAGACTATTATTAATAAAATTACTACACCTAAAGAAATCCAAGACAACGTTCGTTTGGAAGAAATTGCATATACCTCATCACTAGATGATCTAGATGATATTGAATTTGATGCTTTGTTGGCTGGAATTCGACGTGAAGCAAAATATGATGAAGTTATTAAGAGTATTCATCTTCAATACCTTCAAAAAATTTTCACCGAGTTCTTTAGAACCATTCTTTTGGTTATTAAGGATAGGGGATATGAAAACACTATCGATTTCACATATAAGTATTTCTTCCAACATGTTCAAAGCAAATTTAATGCAGAAACCAAAAGAGCAAACCCTCTTTATAGGCTTCCACATTATAAGTATTTCGATGTTCTCAATAAAATTGACAATTTCTTAAAACATAATACTGTTATGGCTTATAATTCATTAGCCAATAATGCTTTTGAAAAAGATGAAAAGCTTAAAAAGTTCCAATCGAAATTTGTGTATTCAGAAAAAGAGGCTGGCCATCCATATGAAAATGGCATGTACGCAGGAAGTTGGGTTAAAATTAAGCCATCATTTGTAGATGAAATGCTTAATAATCTTCAAGAGTTCGCCAATGAGTTCTGTAAGCTTATGTATGATGAAGACTCAAAAGAAGCATATTGGAATTCGGATGAATCACTTGTAAAAATTTTAAGAGATAACTTTTTCGATTTTATGTAAAATATAAGAGCAACAAATAATCGAGCCTCAGCTTTATATGGAGGAGGTCAAGATTATGAATAGTTGCTACTCTTCCAATAAAGTTATGGAAGAAATCAAGTGTCGCATTAAAGACAAGTTCAAAAACCAAGAAAACTTTGGCAAAGAACTTGGTGCAAGTCGTAAGACCGTGAGTCGAATCTTAAATCATGGCACCGACATTGTCACTTTCTTCAGAATATGCAAGATACTTGGTATCGACGGAATATCAATTGACTGATATTCCTTTTTTTGTAACCATTTTGGGTACAAAAACTGATTTTTCAATTGTTGTATGCTAAAACTACTAGAGTTAAACCAATTACTATAGTATATTTGGATTAATAATGACTCTTTGTGAGGTAAATACGCGAGAAATAAAACGTCGGAGCGTTAGTTAACTAATCAACGATTTATATTAAAAAACTGTGGCCTGAATTACCTCAAAACAGTCGAACTGTAAATATGAAAATACAGGTACACAGCATAGTTAGATTATACCCGGGAAAGGAAAAGTTATCTAATCACTAAATCCGGGTACGATTAGATAATACGTACACTATGAATGTTAAAGTTTATGCTTTAATCGAAAGACTTATAGTTTGTTGGGATGAAGTTAAGAATGCTGCTGTTTATCATGTTCATCTTCTTATTGGTGATTGGAATAGGCGCATAGAAGTCATTAATGGCATTCAAACTGTAGTCGAAGATAAAAAGCAGAAAATGCAAGAAATAGCATTAATTCATGCTGATAGAAATTATAAATACTGTTCTTTTAAGAATTTAGCTAGAATCCATGTTACAGATACTTCAACAACATACGGGTGTATGAAAAAAGAAACTGGGCTAGAATACTATGTATTAGTAGAAGCAGAAGATAGACAACGAAATGTAATTGACTCTTCTGATAAGGTAAGTGGAAGAGTTTTATCGATGGATAACGGTTATGCTACACAGGGTTAATTTATGAGTTGGGAAAAAGTAAACTTATTTGAATATCTTGGAAGACGGGTTTTTATGGATGAATACGGCTTTTGCCGTAGTGAATTGAACGGTGTTTTTATTAACGATATTAATATATCTGAGTTGTACGCATATAACGATGAAAGTAAAAGATATGAAAGAATTAGATTTGGCAATAAAGGGAATTATGCCCAATCTTTAGCTGATCTATTTGCGTTGGATATCGCGCAATGCAGCCTACGCTATTATAATTACCGTCACCACAATGAATATTTAACTAGTGATCAAGCCGTAAGCGTTGAATCCAAAACTATCAAGGTTAATTTAAAAACTCATTACTATGTAGCTTTTAGATATAACGGTTGTAGTGGCGAACAACATGCCGATGATGTTATTGAACTTAGTTCAGCAAAAGATGTTAGCAAATATTTTTGCTGGTTTGAAGAAGGCGCTAGCACATCCTCATTCAAAATGGCTATTTTGCCTGAAGTCAAAGTAGACGACGAATTGTATCTTGTTGGCGTGGGCAAAGTTAAGGTATCGAACCTTGTTGAATATCCAAATAAAGATGATGTTGTCTGTGAAGCTATTGATGTAGAAGGCAAAAAACAAAATATTAAAATGGAGTCTGAGGTTTTTTACTTACCATACAACAAAGCTGTCGACGAATATGAAGATGTTAATAAATCGCTTAATGAATTAAAATTGTCACCTTATGTCATACGCAGTAGGGAACAGAACCATATTTACAATATTTATTGGAACAAAATTGAGGAAGCAAGCTGCTATCATGTTATTCTCTACAAATATATTGAGTTAAGAAACAGAAGACGTATTTTGAAAATTGTAGATTACGAAGTCGATAGAAACACTAGCTTTTTATCATTAGATAAACTAGTTGGTGCCAACTTCATTTTTAAAGTCAAAGCCGAAGATAGAAGTGGAAACATAATTGCTGAATCAAGAGGAGCTATTGATGGCTCGCCATGTGATTTCAAAAAATAGGAGGTATTTATGCCAGTAATTGATAAAACCGCAGCAGGAATCCGTCTTGAATTAGGTGCAGTTAAAACAGAACTTGAAAAGTTGAACTCTAAGGTTGATAAGTTACTAAAGAGTGAAGAACCAGGTCAAGTTAGAACCGAATACTCAAATGGGTTTGAATTAAAAACTAAAGATAGAGTGGTTTGGTGGACTAAAGTAGATAATGCTGCAAGGTATCGTCTCATTTTAAACTTCAATATTGATGAAGTTGGTTCTTTAGATTTAGATAGAGAAACTAGATTCTACGTGTTTGATAAAATGCCAAAAGGCATTTATATCTTAGTTAAAGTAATTGCTGAAGATAGAGAAGGAAACGAAATTGTTTCTGCATCGATTGGACTTTAGGAGGTTCGTTTATGAGATACTACGAAGAAGAATTAGAAATACTAATTAAAGCAGGCGCAAAAGTTGTTGAAGTTGCATCTTTTGAATGGGAAAGAGTGCACGGCTTTGCTAATTATGTCGCTGAAGACTTAGGAATCGATTGGTACTCTTGGAGCAGTGTTTCCGGATTGAAAGTTTGGGATGGGAAAGGATTTAAAGTAATTAATCCTGATTGCCAAACTCTAGCGGCAGTTTTAGATTATTACATTCAAAATGAGAACGATATGCTTCTAGTATTAGAAGATTTCCACCCATATAGTGAAGCTCAAAACCCCATAAATATTAGATATTTAAGAGAAATGATGAGACCACAAAACTATTCTCCAAAATATAAGAAGGCCATCATTTTAAGTTCTCCTAACAAATTTGTTCCTGAAGAATTATCTAAGGAACTTCCTGTAATTGAAGTTGAATTACCAGACAGACAAACTATTGAAGTTATCGCTAATAGTGTTGTTGAAGAATATAATGAATATTGTATGGAAAGTGAAATCACTTCTAAACTTTTAGAATCTGCTTTAGGTTTGACCGTTATGGAAGCAAGATTAGCTTTTGCTAAAGCAATTATTACAAATAGAAAATTAACTGAAGAAGAAATCCCGCTCATCATTAGCGAAAAAGAACAAATTATTAAGAAGAGCGGACTTCTCGAATATTTCCATCCAAAAGAATTCTTATCCAGCATTGGTGGTCTTGAGAATTTAAAGGAGTGGATTCATAGACGCGGTAACGCTTATAGTGACGAAGCCAAAGACTTTGGTTTGAATACTCCACGTGGTGTGTTGTTACTTGGCGTTCCGGGCTGTGGTAAATCATTAACCGCTAAAGCTATCGCTAATGAGTGGAAATTTCCATTATTAAGATTTGATTTAGGTAAAGTATTTGGTGGCATCGTTGGTGAATCTGAAAGAAATATTAGATATGCTCTTGATGTTGCTAAAACCATTTCGCCATGTGTCCTTTGGATTGATGAAATTGAAAAAGGATTAAGCGGATCACAAAGCAGCGGCAGAACTGATGGTGGAACTAGTGCTCGTGTTTTTGGAACATTCTTAACTTGGATGCAAGAAAAGAAAGAGCCGGTCTTTGTTGTCGCTACAGCAAACGATATCAGCTCATTACCACCTGAGTTACTACGTAAAGGTAGATTCGATGAAATCTTCTTTGTTGATTTACCATCAGCAAAAGAAAGAGATAACATCTTTAGAATTCATCTCGGAAACAAAGGTAGAGATGCCGATAAACTTGGTTTAGATATGAACAAACTAGTTAAGTTAAGTGAAGGTCTCTCTGGCGCAGAAATTGAAGAAGTTGTTAATGAAGCATTATTCAATGCGTATGCAAACGGCCAAAAAGATTTAGAAATGAAGAATCTTGTCGAATGTATTGAAGCAACTTCTCCATTATCTAGAACAATGGCCGAAACAATTGCTAACTTGAGAAAGTGGGCTGAGCAAAGAGCAAGATTGGCCAGCTCTGAAAAACCAGAAGAAGTTAAGGATCTCGGTGCTGATGTTCCAAGACTTCAACAAGAATATAAGAATCCATTTATACCAAAGAAACACGATGATAAGTAATAAGCTCGTCACAATTGTCAAAGACAATCAGTTTGATAAGGGTTGGACACTTTTTTCTCTAACCTCTTTTGAGATTGAAAGAAACTGGGCATTTAAGAAAGCTGATTTATCTAATGTCGTTAAATTAATTACATTTTCTACTCAAGTGAATTTAATCTTATGTGAGACCTGTCTTCCATCTAGGGTAATAAATGAATTGGAGTGGTCTAACAAATACATCAAAATTAACATAATTGCTAAAAGCAAAGAGGTGCTTGAAAGATATAAAAGATTCTCGTTCAACTCCTCCAAGGTTGACGAAACAGTGAACATCAACTACATAGGGATAACCGGTAAAAGCAATGGTTTTTATATGCTTGGCGATAATCTAAGTGAAATTGATGATTCAATTGAAAAAATATATTTTGGTTCAGCAAACGAAGTCGACAAATACTCCTCTTTGGAAAATGCAAAAACATTAATTGTTTGTAGCAACAGTAAGCATCAAGGTTTTAATAATCTTCTTTCTCTGGTTGCAAAATACGGATTGAGTTGTCGCTATGTTTTAAATAGCAAATATTTTGATAGAGATGCGTATGATTATGCAAAGAATAACAAACTTGAATTATTTATCTCAGACTATGTTGATGATGTAGTGCTTGTACTCAATAAAGATAATTCAATTTGCAGGATGTCTGTTATAAATGATGGACATCTTGTTCTATATCCAATTGATAGAATAAGCAGCTATGTTAGTGAGCTTTATAAAAACTTGTTTTTAAAGGACACTATTGAAGTAGATAAGATTCCAGCAGATGTCTATTCTTGCTTCGGCGGAAAAAATAAAAAGCTAAATATCAACGATGCGTACGTTGTTAAAAAAGACGTCAGCATTAGTGAGATGTCTGATTTCGTAAATGAGAGATTTGATAAGTCGATAGTTGAGAAGCATAACGATTATTCGAATAAAGCAAGAAGAACTCAGTATTTCTTTACATTAATTCCTCCTTTGTTTGATTCTTCTTATTGTGAATCATTAATATATGCCTCAATACATGAACTACATTCGGAATGGTTATCTATTAACAAAATCAAGCTTGATAGAATTATTAAAGATTATCGCGAGTTCATGAATAAGGATGCTAAATTAATTGCGTTTATTTCTTATTCACAAACCCTTTCTAGCAAGCTTGAAAAAATGATTAGCGGCTGTTCATACTTTGGCTATTATTCTACTTTAGATGATGCTATAAAGACCTTTGAAGAATATCAAAACTATTTATTCGATGACTGCGCTTTCATATTTAATGAAGTTAATTCAGAGAGCTCTGGTACAAAGTTTGATAAATTCGATGCAGAAGTCGAAGGATACAGAAAAACGATCAAAGAAAAAGAAGTGCTCGTTTTCATGGGTACAGATGTTTTAAGTAACAAGAGAAGAATAGAAATTCTTAACAAGAAAATCGAGGACCTGTTAGCGTTAAAAGAAAAATTCGAAGGTAGTGCAGCAACTCGCTCAAGCAAGGAAGCTGAAACATTTGTTGCATATTGCAAAAAACTTATTGGTGGTGTTTCTTCTTCAAACGATGATTCAGATTCTATTGGCAAGATAGTTAACACCAGTGAGGGGTCAAAATTGGTTAAATTGAACAGTTTTGTATCTAACTATCTAAAACAAATTAGCGACTATTTAATTAAGTGCATCGCTTGTTTGAAAAGCTTAAGAGATATACATATTCCAGAAGATTATCCGGTGTTTGAAAAAGAGAACCAAAAATATATCGTTTTGAATGAATTGAGCGAGTTTGATTCCGCGAAAGAATTATGCAAAGAATTCTCGCTAAAGTGCTTAGCAAGGAGGTAGGGCATGAGCTGTGAAAGAACTATTAAAATTTTTGAAACCGTTGAAGTTAAAATCGACACATGCAATAAAAAAGAACTAGAAGAGCTTGAAAAAAGTATAGTTTCTGCAATTAATCAAAAGTTAGCAAAACTTAATATTCTAATTAGAAATTGTGATATTTATTCCAACGGAAACTGCATTATTGTGCATGATAGATTTAATATCTGCTCTAGTTTAAAAGAAGTGGCGGAAGCATTCGGCTTAGAATGCGAATTAGTCAATTTTTCCTTAAGAGGGAAAACTTATTTAATTGCCGATCAACTTCTACGTGTATTAAAACAAATAGATGTCCAGTTTAACTTTGGCTCCAATGTTGCCAATAAAGAACTTAATGGTGAAATAGAAGACATAATGGGAGAATTTGGAATTACCAAAATCGATGCAGGCATTTTAGAAATGGTTAGAAACATCAAAAAGAATGGTGTTTATACAACTACAAAAACAAGAGAAGTGTTTCAAACATTTTATGATGGTAGATTAATTGACCACTCTGAAAGCGGTTGGTCTACTGATGAAGGTGCGATTAGAGATAGACTTCTAAATATGTCTAAGGAAGCCGAAAACGTTGTTAAGAAAACCAATGCGTATTTACGAGATGGCACAACAAAGCTGATTTATGCAAGAGCAAGACAAATGGGATATGCTGTCCAAGAAGTTAAAAAAGGAACTCAAACCCAATTAGTTTTAGTGAGGTACGAATAATGCCAGAGATGAAAATTGTTGTAAATATCAGTGATACCGGCGAAATCGATGCCGAAACCTTTAACATGGAAGGCACTGAGTGTCTTGAAGAATTGGATAAGTTATTAAAGGATTTGGCTCTTGAATCTGAAACTACAAAGAAACCAGAGTTTTTTAAGAACTCTAAAAAGGTTGACAACACAATCAAAGTTAAGAAATGATTAACATTCAAAGAATGATGCTTGTTGATAATGAGCATCTTTATGGTCCAGGCAAAAGGCTACTTACATACTTAAAAGGCTGTTCTATTCATTGCGAGGGATGTATTAATCCACATCTATGGTCTTTTGATGGTGGGACACCTCTATCATCCGATGACATCTTAAAGATTCTTTTAGATAATAATCTAGATGGTGTTACTCTTCATGGCGGTGAACCGCTAGATCAAGCGGATGAACTACTGAAGATTGTTAAAGATATTAAAGCAAATGGTAAAACAGTCATCTTATTTACAGGGTATATAAAGAAAGAACTAACCGGTAATAGATTAAAGATATGGAACTTAGCAGATATAGTAGTGGCTGGAAGATTCCAACTTAAAAAAAGAAATGTCTATCTCCAATTCCGCGGTTCAACAAATCAAAGGGTATATACCCACAAAGGAAAATATAAGAACTATAAACTTAAGGATGGATATACAACAGCTATGTTCACAATTGATGAAAATGGTGACATGGATGTTAATGGTTTCTTAACTGAAGATATAGCTGAATTAATGAAAAATAAATAGTCTGATAGTTATTGCTCATAAGATGAGGACTATTGAAAATGCTGATAAAGCAATTGTTTTAAATGAAGGAAAAGTTGTAGAAGAAGGTAGCCCTCAAGAATTAATTAAGGAAAAAGGTCAATTTACAAAAATGGTAAGTTTACAAAAAGAAGCAGCAAATTTTAATATTTAGTTCATCATAAACAAAAAAATTGTCACCTAGGTTTTGAGCTGGGTGACTTTTTAAGCTAATCAATTGATAACAATATGTATATAAATTTAGGATTTTTTGCAATGAGAATTTATATTTAATAAACAAACATTTTCAAACGTAAGCAAAAGCGTGGCATTAAACATTAATTAAGGGGTTTCGTTTATCTAGTAAGGGTTTCGTTTTGCTAGTAGGGGTGTCGTTTTGTATCAAAGCGATAGCACAAAGACATCTTATAACTAACATTTTGATACAAAGTAAGGGTCTCAAAATGAACGATATTTGCTCGAGAAATCGGGCTTTTTTTCACTTCAAGCGTTTTGCTAGTAGAGAAAAATTAGTTAAAGGCGACGTTATTTTAGGTTAAAACCGAAAGTCAATATTAGTTTATTAATTGTTTGTAAAACGAAACTTACTATTTCAATTATCTCTTACAGATTTTGTTGAACAAAATATCTACCACTTTATCTACCACTTTATCTACCAATATGATATAATTTGAACATGATTAAAATGAACTTGATTGATGTTGTTAATGATCTAATTAAAAGAAGTGATGAAGAAGAATGGTTTGAATTTAAGGTAAATTGGTTTGAAGAGGAAAAAATAGGTCAATATATATCTGCATTATCTAATTCTGCATCCATTTTGGGAAAGGAATATAGTTATTTAGTTTGGGGGATTGATGATAAAAAACATGATGTTATAGGAACTAACATAAATCCATTTTGTAGTTATAAAAATGAACCATTTCAAGAATACTTGGCAAGGAATCTTAAGCCTTCCATAGCTTTTCAGTTTGATGAAATTTTTATAAATAACGAAAGATTAATAGTTTTAACTATTCCCTGTGCGAAAAACGTACCGACATCTTTCAATAAAATACGATATTCAAGAATTGGTTCAAGCATTGCTTCATTAGAAAAATATCCAGAAAGAGAAGGTTTACTCTGGAATGTATTAATCAAAGGTTACCCTACAATGATTAATACCGAATCGCCAATACAAGATTTAACTTTTTCACAGTTAAAAAATTATTATTTAGGCAGAAATCTAATATTTAATGATGAAACATTTAAAATAAATATGCACTTGCTGTGTGATAATGGAAAATATAACATGTTGGCGTGCTTTTTAGCCGACAATGGTTCTATTCCAGTTAGAGTATCAATTTTTTCGGGACTAGATAAATCAAAAAAACTGTTTTCTGTAAAAGAATTTGGAAATCAAAGTTTAGTATCGGTTATAGACAGAATAATTGATTATGCCGATTCCATTAATATGACTAAATCTATAGAAGATATCCATAGTGGAACAAGAACAGATGTCCCTCTTTTTAATCAAGATTGTTTTAATGAGGCTGTAAAAAATGCTTTTATTCACAATAATTGGCTAAGAAGAGTTGCTCCTATGATTACTTTTTTTGAAGACAGAATTGAAATAACCTCTTTTTCGTCCCTTGCTCCAAAACAAACCATTGAAGGCTTTTACAAGGGATACAGCATACCAGTTAATGAAGATTTATCTTCCATTTTTCTTGCAACTCATTTAAGTGAAAGAACGGGTAAGGGAAATCCTTTGATTGTTTCTAATTACGGAAGAAAAGCTTTTAAAATTAACGAGGATTCTATAATAGTTACTATCCCTTATAACTGGATTCGTTCATTTAAAGATTTGGTAGATAATGCGGTAGATAAATTGGCAGATAAATTAAACAAAACAGAATTAAAAATACTGTATGCAATTAAAGAAAACCCTAAAATGTCACAAATTGGAATAGCAAACATAACGAATACTGGTAAAACCACAGTTCAAAATACCATTGTTAAGTTAAAACACTTATCTTTGATTAAACGTATTGGCTCAAACAAAACGGGCTATTGGCAAATTATTGACAATAATGATTATTAATTTAATTAGGTAATTTTAAGTTTGGCGAAAACGCATGGAAACTTTAACTCATGTATTAAAATATGGTACTAATGATTTTTTCAATTTTATCCGCAATATTGATTACGGATATATGGATGTTAAAGGAAAAATTCATAGAATTTCACCGAATGATGATTACTCAAAACAAGGCGGTGAGCCCTATGTTTTTTCCTCTCCTTATCAAGTAGTCGCGAACAATTGCGGTTGGTGCTGGGATGTTGCTGAGCTTATTCGTTTATGGTGCCAAACAAATAATGTTGAATGTAAATATATATTTTTTGAATATCTTTCTAATGATTTTCATAAAACGCATACTCAAGTATTTGCTAAATGGAATAACAAATGGTGTGAATGTCCTGATAATACATCGCCAATTGTGTTTGGCGAAAATTGCTATGATAAATTTGAAACTTGTATTAATGATTTTGTTAATCTATTTAAGAATTATTTAAAGAATCTACTTGGAAATAAATATGTCTCATCCAATTTACTTGTCAAAGAAATAACTAAACCTTTGATTTCTGGAATGTCAGTTGAAGAATATTTAGAGACTGCGAGAAAGTATTAGTGTTACCGAATTAGAAATAATGATTGAAGATGATTTCTTTCCGAAAACATTGATAAAATACGCACTCCTTTAGGGTTTCGTTTATCTAGTAAGGGTTTCGTTTTGCTAGTTGAGGTGTCTTTTGTATTGTAGCGATGAAAAAAGATATTTTAACTAACATTTTGATACAAAATAATGGTGAAAATTCATTATATATGTCCGAGAAATCGGGCATTTTTTATGAAAACATTTTAGTTAGTAAATACTAACATAATTGTTGTTGCGTATTTATAACAGTGTTATAATAACACCGTTATAGGAGGAATTTAAATGAACGAAGAAATAATGGAAGAGATTCTTAAAGCAGCCAAGGAAGAATTTTTATCTCTTGGATACATTGATGCTTCAATGAGAAATATTGCTAAGAAAGCGAAGCTAACAACAGGATCTTTATATTATCGTTTTTTAGATAAAGCCGAAATGTTAGATGCAGTCGTTGGAAATGAGGCAGAAGGACTTTTAGCAACTTTCAAACAAATTCAAAATAATTTTGCTAAAAAAGAAATCAAGCGTCAAATAAATGAAATGACAATCTATACAGAAAACGGTTTACACATTCTTTTAAATTATATCTATGATCACTATGATGCATTTAAGATTATTGTTTGCAAAAGCAAAGGTTCTAAATACGAATTTTATCTTGATAGCTTAGTAGATGTAGAAGTAGAAAATACTTATCGCTTTATTAATGAATTAAAAGCTAAAAATATAAAAGTTAATGAACCAAGTGAACATTTGATACATATTTTGTGCACGTCATTTTTTGCAAGTATTTTTGAAGTTGTTCATCATGATATGAAAAAGGAAGAAGCTTTAAAATACGCTGATGAAATTTATGCTTTTAACCAAGCTGGATGGTCTGTTTTATTAGGATACGCTGATGAAATTTATGCTTTTAACCAAGCTGGATGGTCTGTTTTATTAGGTTTAGATTTTAAGGAGGGGTTATGAAAAAAGAAAAAGTATTTCCACGCTTAATGCATTATGCTGGCAAGCATAAATTTCTTACATATTTATCGCTTATTTTATCGGCAATAAGTGGCGTTCTTGCTATTATGCCATTTGTTTATATTTATTTTATTATTCGTGATGTAGTGCAAGTTGCACCAGATTTCTCAAAAGCTACTAATTTGGTGTTTTATGGATGGATTGCTGTTATGTTTGCTATTCTTACTATCCTTATTTATATTGGGGCTTTGATGTGTTCACATATTGCAGCTTTTAGAATTGCTGGAAATATGAGAAT
>CASERQ010000009.1 GCA_949290395.1 uncultured bacterium
CAACAGTATTACCACCTTTAGATAATCCTTCATATCTAATGATATGTGGACGTCTATACTTTGTTCTTTTTGGTTGTAACATAGTTATTCTCCTTTCTTACGATTGTTTGTCTCTACTTCGCTATTTTTTGCGTTAATTTCTTTTTCGCCACGGCAAATCCATACTTTAACACCGAGTTTTCCATATGTTGTCATAGCTTCTCTGCAGGAATAGTCAATATCACTTGTTAAAGTGTTAATTGCCATTGTTCCTTCTTTGTATCCTTCACTACGAGCGATATCAGCTCCAGCAAGTCTACCAGAAACTTCAGTTTTACAACCTTTAGCACCAGCTTTTCTAACTTGAGCGATAGCTTTCTTTTGAACAATTCTGAAGGATGCACGTGCTTCGAGTTGGCTACAGATTTGATCTGCAACGATACGAGCATCAAGATATGGTTGTTTAACTTCAACAACGTCAATCTTGACTGTGCAGTGTAATAATTTAACTAAGGCATCTGTAAGTTTGTTGATGTTTTCACCTTTTTGACCGATGACTGTACCAGGTTTAGCAACACAAACGATAACTCTTACAAAATTACCTTTATCGTTTTTCTTTCTTTCAATTTCAATATGAGAAAGTTGTGAATCTTTACCAATCTTGTTTTCAAGAAATTCTCTGATTTTAATATCTTCAACTAAGAATTGTGAATAATTTTTGTCATCAGCAAACCATCTTGAGTTCCAGTTCTTGTTAAGACCAATTCTCATTCCTACTGGATTAACTTTTTGACCCATATCTTCACTCCTTAATTTCTTTCCTTGACTGTAACATAGATATTACAGAATCTCTTGACCATTCCACTTGCGCTTCCTTTAGCACGTGGTAAGTATCTTCTCATCTTGATGCCATCACTTGCTTGGATAGATGCAACATATAATTTATCTTCGTTCATATTGAAGTTATTTGTTGCGTTTGCCATTGCTGACTTAATAAGTTTTGCAACTGGTCTTGAAGCTTTGTGATTGACGTTATTAAGGATACCGATTGCTTCATCACAATCTTTACCTCTTACAAGGTCAATAACGAGTCTTGCTTTACGAGGAGTGCATTTAACACTGATTGCTTTTGCATGAGCTTCGGTGACTGTTGGTTTAACAACTTTCTTAGCTTCAGCTTTTTTGTTAGCTTTAACTTCTTTTTTAGCAGCTTTATCATCAGCCTTTTTAGCTCTTTTTGCTTTAGGAGCTTTAGCGACTTCTTCAACTTTTTCTACTTTTTCAACATTTTCTTCTACTTTCTTAGTAGTTTTCTTTGCTGTTGTTTTTCTTGTAGTTGTTTTCTTAGCTGCTGGTTTAGTTTCTTTTTCAGTTTCAGTTGCTTCTACTTTTTTAGTAGTTTTCTTTGTTTCTGCCATAACTTCCTCCTACTTATTTCTTAACACCAGCGGCCTTCATAGCTGCTGCTTTGTCTTCAGCGTTATTTCCGAAGTGACCTTTATATGTTCTTGTTGGAGCAAATTCACCTAATTTGTGTCCAACCATATCTTCTGTTACATAAACTGTAATGAATGTGTGTCCGTTATAAACAGCGAAGGTGTGTTCAACGAATTCTGGGAAGATTGTACTTCTTCTTGACCATGTTTTAATGACTTGTTTTTTATTTGCTGCGTTTAATGCAACAACCTTGTCCATTAAGCTTTCATCAACGAATGGACCTTTCTTTAAACTGCGTGCCATTTGTCACTCCTTTCTCTATTTATCGTTCTTTCTCTTGATGATTAATTTAGAAGAAGCTTTCTTAGCTTTTCTAGTCTTAACACCAAGTGCTCTCTTACCCCAAGGTGTACGAGGTGCATCTCTACCAACAGGACACTTACCTTCACCACCACCGTGTGGGTGATCTGGTGGGTTCATAGCACTACCTCTAACGGTAGGTCTAATTCCATACCATCTATTTTTACCAGCTTTACCGAAGTTGACTAAGTTCCAATCTTCGTTACCGACAACACCGATTGTTGCTTTACATTCACCTAAGACCTTACGTGTTTCACCACTTTGAAGTCTTAAGATAATGTATTTTCCATCTTTACCTAAGATTTGAGCAGAGCAACCAGCACTTCTACAAAGTTGACCACCTTTTAAAGGTTTAAGTTCAACGTTATGGATAAATGTACCTTCTGGAATATTCTTAAGTGGTAATGCGTTACCAACTTGAATATCAGCATTTTCACCTGAAACAATTTTATCGCCGACTTTTAATCCTTTTGGATGAATAATGTAGCGTTTTTCACCATCGAGATAGTGAATTAAAGCAATATTTGCATTTCTATTTGGATCGTATTCAATAGCTGCAACTTTTCCAACAACTCCATCCTTATTTCTCTTAAAGTCAATAATTCTGTATTTTCTTTTGTTTCCGCCACCGATATGACGTGTAGTAATAACACCTTGTTGATTTCTACCACCGCTCTTTTTTAATGTGACGAGTAAACTTTTTTCAGGAGTTGATTTTGTAATCTCATCATAGGAGAGCGTTGTCATAGCTCTTCTTGATGGAGTATATGGTTTATAATTTCTAATTGACATATTTTTCTCCTATAAGTAAGTTTATTGATTAGTCAGCGAATAAATTGATTGTTTCGCCTTCTTTAACTGTAACAATAGCTTTTTTGAATCCGCTAATTGTTCCTTTATATCTTGATCCACGTGTTGTAACTTTAGCAGGAACATTAACGAGGTTAACGCCTGTAACGTTTACGTTATAGATCTTGTGAATTGCGTTTTTAATTTGAGTTTTGTTAGCTGTCTTTTTAACGATAAATGTGAATTTATTGTTTTCTTGACTTGCTGACATACTTTTTTCAGTGATAAGAGGTTCAATAATTACATCGAAATCACTGATAGTTGCTTTCTTTGTTGCGACTTCAGCAACTACTTCTTGTTTCTTTCTAGCCATTATTTAAGTTCCTCCTCAATTTTCTTAACTGTATCTTTTAATACAATAACTTTATTAAAGTTAAGAAGATCATAAACGCTAACATTGCCTTCAACTCTGTAAGCTACATTAGCAAGGTTGTGGCAAGCTTGAAGAACGACTGGATCGCTTGAGATAACAAGTGTCTTAACGTTTTCAAGTTTGAAAGCCTTAAGTAATGCAACGAATTCTCTTGTTTTTCCTGTGAGTTTTAATTCATCAAGGATTACAAGTCCGTCTTTTGCAAGAGCACTGTAAGCACTCTTTAAAGCTAATTTATGTTCTTTTTTGTTTTGTTTGATTTTGAAGTTTTGGATACCTGTTGGACCAAATACTGTTCCACCACCAACCCAAATTGGTGATCTTGTTGAACCAGCTCTTGCTCTTCCAGTTCCTTTTTGTCTCCATGGTTTTTTACCACCACCACTTACTTCGAATCTTTTCTTTGTTTTAGCAGTTGCTTGTCTAGCATTAGCTTGGTAAGTCATAACTGCATCGAACATAGCTTGGTTGTGTGGTTCGATTCCAAAGACATCCTTTGAAACACTTACTGTAGAAACTTCCTTACCATCTTGGGAATATACTTTAAGTTTTAAATCTGCCATAGTTATCTCCCTTCAATTTATTTAGTTTCTTCGGCTGTAGCTTCTGGAGCAGCTTCAACTTTCTCACTTCTATCAATTACAGGGTTAACTTTATAATTTTGAAGAGAAGGTTTTACAGCACTTCTAATTTTAACGATGGATTTCTTTGATCCTGGAACGCCACCTCTCACAAGGATATAATTTGCGTTTGCATCAACTTTAACAATAATTTGATTTAATACTGTAGCTGATTGATTTCCCATATGACCGGACATCTTCTTACCTGGGATAACACGGTTGTTGCATCTACCATTGTTAGCGAAGGAACCTTGTTGTCTGTGGTAACCAGATCCATGTCCTTTAGGACCAATTTTGTGACCCCATCTTTTGATAACGCCAGCGTAACCTCTACCTTTGCTTGTACCGATTACGTCAACGATTTCGCCATCTTTGAATAAGTCTGCTTTGATTTCTTGGCCGACTTCATAGCCATTCATTTCGTCACCTTTGAGTTCAAATAAGAATTCTTTTGTAGCGACATTTGCTTTTTTGAAAATTCCTTTTCTTGGGTTATTTAAGGATTTTTCTTTCTTATCTTCATAACCGATTTGAATTGCATCATATCCGTCATGATCTTTTGTTTTCTTTTGTGTAACAACGTTAGGTAAGACTTCGATAACGGTAACAGCATACATTGTTCCATCTTCAGTATAGACTTGAGTCATACCCATCTTTCTACCGATGATTTCTTTCATTTGCCTTACCTCCTTATAACTTGATATCGATATCTACGCCACTTGGAAGGTCTAATCTTCTTAAAGCTTCAATGGTATCACTGTTTGGATTAACGATATCGATAATTCTCTTGTGGGTTCTAATTTCGAATTGTTCACGAGAATCTTTATATTTGTGAACAGCTCTTAAGATTGTGTAGACTTGTTTTTCCGTTGGAAGTGGAATAGGTCCGACTACTTGAGCACCTGTTTTAGTAATTGCGTTAACAATCTTTGAAACACTCATATCAAGAATTTTGTGATCATAAGCTTGTAAACGAACTCTAATCTTTTTAACTTTTGCCATGAATTCATTCTCCTTTCGACTACATAAACTTACAAAACGCTCTATAACGAGTTACCTGATACATCATCATGACAACGCTTATGGGTGTATCAGCAATCTCGCACTTCATCACTTTCCGTAAGCCCCAAAAGTATACTATAGGTTAAAGTTTTAAGTCAACAATTATTTTTAAAATTTTACATATATTATATATAAAAGATAATAGTAAGATTTTAGGCATTTCAGGCGCCTTTAAAGACTACTTACTTCACATTAAAATTTTCAGAAAATTCACAACCACAGTAATTTTGGCGATAAATTTTCTCTAATTTTCCAATTTCAACACCTAAATCTTGGCCATTATTTTTCTTAAAATCAAAGTGTACAAATTTAATATTAGGATATTCTTTTTCAAGTCGCTCACCAGCTTTTGATAAATAATTCACATCTTTATTTCTTGAAACACTCATTATTGTTCCAACATATTTAAAACCAAAATCATGAGCATATCTAAAAAGACGATTCATTCTTTTTGAAATGCAAACTTTGCAGCGAGCTCCACCTTCTTTTTCTTGAGATAAAGGAAGTAAAGAGTTTCTAAAATCATCATATTCATAACTATCAACGATTAAATTGATTTTCTCGTTAAATGTTTTCTCAACAAACTCAATATGTTCTTTAACAGCACTTAATCGATGATCAAATTCTTCTTTTGGATAAATATTTGAATTCGAAAAAAGTATTGTAATATCAAAAAGATAGGTTAAAAAGATAAGCGGATAGATTGAGCAAGCTCCACAACAAACATGGAGCAAAATTTTAGGCTTTCTATCTACTTTTTTGATTTCTTGATATTCTTTTAAAAATACTTCTGAATAATTCATTTTAGTTAAAATATTAGGTTTTTGCAGTGTTTTTGAAAAAATCTTAGAATTTATAACTCTCGAAAACTTTAACTCCTTCGAAAAATTCTTCATCAAGAAGGAAGTTATCAAAGTTAAGTTTTTTGATGTTATTTATTTTTTTAATAACGGTTTTTGCGTTTTTCCTAAAAGAAGTTTTTGTTTGTTTTGTACCTAAATAAGTAAACCAAAGCATCATAATTTTTTTGTAGAAAAACCAGATATTTGTACTTTCTAATAAATTCATTTGGGATGAAGAATATCTCATAAGAGCTAAACTATTCGTGTATTGTTTAACAAAATTACAGGCTTTTAGATGCAAAAAAGAATCAGGTCTATTCACGTAATAGTAATTATAAGATGAAATAAACTTAATCCTGTTAGTTAAAGCATAACAATAATAATTAAAAATGGAATCTTCAATAAAAACATTTACATTTAAAAAAGATAAATTATGTTTTAATAAGAATTCTCTTTTATAAACTTTATTCCAAACATAACCTCTAAAGAAAAAATCAGCTATAATTCTTTTTGCATTTTTTGTTTTATTATCAAATTTCATGAGTTTATTTGGTTTTAAAATTGGATTTCTAATTTTGCCATTATTATCTAAATAATAATTTGAGATAACAATATCATAATCTTTATCTTTAAGAGCTTGGTCAAAATTATATAAAGCTAATTCACTTAAATAATCATCACCATCAACAAAATAAATGTATTCTCCTTTAGCAAGTTTTATTCCTTCATTTCTTACAAAACTTTGATTACGGAAGTTAACTTCAATCATTTTAAAATTAGGAAGATCTTTAAACTTAGATACCACTTCTTTATCTTCTTCTGTCGCAGCATCTAGCATCATTAAAACTTCATAATTTGTAAATTTAGCTTGGTTTTGCAAGCTTTTTAAACATTTATCAAGATATTTAGCCACGCCATGTATCGCAACAATTACTGTGAATCTGTAAGTTATATCATTCCCCATAAATCAAAATAACCGCCTATCTCGCAATAATGATACCAAAGATTAATCAAGAAAGATAACTATAAAATTAGGAAAATAAAATCGCTAAAAGATTTCAATTTTTATACTTTAAAATGGCTATAAATTTCGCCTTTCTAAGCTACTAATCTAAGTTTTTATTGCTCTATTTTAATTTATGATATAAATTAACTTGTATGGATTATATGGCAATTTTAGGGTCTTATCTAGCGTTAATTCTAGCTCTTCTATTAATCTTATTATTAAATTCTTATTATATAAAATTTATTTATGTCTATTTAAAAAAGAAAAAAACTTTTAAAAAGGCAACTAATTTATATAAATACATAGTTTTAATTCCAGCTAGAAATGAATCTAAAGTTATTAGAGGAATTCTTTCTTCTTTAAAAAATCAAACGTATGACTCTTCAAAGTTTGACGTTTACGTAATTACTGAAAGTGAAGATGATCCAACTAACAAGATTGCTTTAAGTTATGGCTATAAATATTTTGTTAGAACAAATTTAGAAAACAGAAGAAGAAAAGGCTACGCTATTCAAGAAGCTTATGAATATTTAAAAGAAAATAACATTGAATATGATTCACTTGTTATTTTTGATGCTGATAACATTCTCTCCGAGAATTATTTAGAGCTATTAAATGATGTTCGCGATGAAGGATATGAAATTGGGGTTGGTCTAAGAGAATCAACAAATTCCAATACAAACTTTATAAGTGCTTCTGCTTCTTTACTTTTTACTTTCCAATCAACTTTTGTTAATAAAGGTCGTTCCATTCTTTTTGATAAAGTTATGATTTCAGGAACTGGCTACTTTATTAATAAAAAGATTATTGAAGATGCCGGAGGCTGGATCTGGGTTGGTCTTACAGAGGACGTCGATTTAACCCGCTACTCCTACATCCATGGAATTAAAATGGGCTACAACCAAGAAGCTATATATTATGATGAGCAGCCAGTTGATTTAAAAACTTTACATAAACAGCATGTAAGATGGGTTTGGGGATTTATGAACCGTTCTTACTTCGATTTGGCTCTCAATACTAAACCTTTATATAGAAAAACAAATAAACTTGGAAGATGGGAATTTTTCTTCTCGATTAATCTTTTCCAATTCTCAGAATTGATTGAAGTTGCTCATATTGTAACTTTACTTGGTTTTATAATTCACTTAGCAGTCACTCAAAACTTTATCTACATTCCAATTTATTTTGGATTTATCATACTTGATATTTTACTGATGCTCCTAATTTGTGATATCGCTAACTTTATCGAGCTAATCATTAGTGGATCTCATTTTAAGGTAAATAAAAAACTGAAATTTCTTTCGGTTTTACTTGGTTTTGTTTTCTGGACCGATTGGCTTCTTGCTTGGATCGATGGCTTCTTACATCCTAAGAAAAGGAAAGTTTGGGCAACCATTGAACATCAAGGTAAAAAACAAAAAACTAATAAATAAACATTGAATCGCCAAAAGAGAAAAATCTGTATCTTTCTTCAACGGCGTGTTTATAACATTCAAGAGTAAATTCTCTTCCCATAAAAGCACTTACAAGCATTACAAGTGTTGATTTTGGAAGATGGAAATTTGTAATTAAGCAATCAATAGCTTTATATTCATAACCTGGCGAAATAAAGATATTTGTCGCACTTTTTTCAGCTTTAAATTCATTAAATTTATTGAAATTTGCTTCAAGAGTTCTTACAGCCGTTGTTCCAACGGCAATAATTCTTCTGCCTTCTTTTTTAGCTTTATTAAGTCTTGCCGCACTTTCTTCTGTAACTTCATAAGTTTCACTATGCATTACGTGGTCTTTTGTATCTTGAACTTTAACCGGCCTAAAAGTTCCTAGACCAATATTTAAAGTAACATCAACTATCTCAACGCCTTTTTTAATAAGTCTATCAAGTAATTCTTCTGTAAAATGAAATCCTGCCGTAGGAGCTGCCGCACTGCCTTCAGCTTTTGCATAAACTGTTTGATAATCATCATTATTTTTACAAGCTTTATGAATATAAGGAGGAAGAGGCATGGTTCCGATTTGATCTAGAACTTCAAGGAAAATTCCAGAATACTTAAATTTAATTAAACGAATTCCTTCATCTTTTACTTCAACACACTCTCCAAGCATTAAATCGTCTTTAAAATGGAGTAAAGTTCCTACCTTAATAGCTTTTGCGTTTCCACATAAACATTCCCATGTATCATCACCTTTATCTTTTAAAAGTAAAACTTCAACATGAGCCATGGTTTTATCTTTAACAGCAAAAAGTCTAGCAGGAATAACTTTAGTGTTATTCCTAACAATGACGTCACCTGGTTTTAAATAATAAAAAATATCTTTGAAGATTTTATCTTCATAAGTTTTTGCTTCTTTATTAACAACAAGTAAACGACATTCATCACGAATTTTACTTGGTTCTTGAGCAATAAGCTCTTCTGGTAAATAATAATCAAATAAATTTATATCCATTAAAAGACTCCTATAAAATTCTAAAATCCTCTAGAATCCCCATATTTTCTTAAGATTTCATTTTTATATTCTTCAAAACGATCTTCTTTAATTGCTTCTCGAGCGCCTTCTACAATTGAAATTAAAAATCTTAAATTATGAACAGAAAGTAAACGAGCGCCAAATTGCTCTCCACAAACATAAAGATGTCTTAAATAAGCTTTTGTATAATTTCTACAAGTATAGCAATCGCACTCCGAATCAAGAGGAGTAAAGTCTTCTTTATATTTTTCGTTTTTAATGTTGACTCTTCCTTGATGAGTCATAAGTGTTCCGTGTCTAGCAATTCTAGTAGGTAGAACGCAATCCATCATATCAATTCCTTTAGCAATGCCTTCTAAAATATAATCTAAACTTCCTACGCCCATTAAATAACGTGGTTTATCTTCTGGAAGATACTTGATTGCATAATCTATCATATTAAAACAGACATCTTTTGGCTCTCCAATTGAGGTTCCACCAATTGCATATCCATCAAAATCCATCTTTACAAGTTCTTCAGCGCACATTTTTCTTAAATCTTCAAAATTACCACCTTGAACAATCCCAAATAAAGCTTGATCGTCTCTTTTATGGGCATCAAGTCCTCTTTTAGCCCATCTTAAGGTTCTTAATGTAGAGTTTTTTGTGTATTCATAAGTTGTTGGATAAGGAATACATTCATCAAAAGACACGGCAATATCGGCCCCAATTTTTTCTTCAATTCCAATAACAATTTCAGGAGAAAAGAAAATTTTGTCACCGTTTAAATGATTTTTAAAAGTAACACCATCTTCAGAAATTTTACGTTTTTCGCTAAGCGAAAAAACTTGGAAGCCGCCACTATCTGTAAGCATTGGCCCATCATATTTCATAAATTTATGCACGCCACCAGCTTTAGCAACGATATCTTCTCCTGGTCGAATGTGGAGATGATAGGTGTTTGCTAAAATAACGCCACTTCCAATGCTTTTAATTTCTTCTGGAGAAAGCGTTTTAACAGTAGCCAAAGTCCCAACTGGCATAAACATTGGTGTTTCAACATCCCCATGTGGTGTATGAAGCACTCCATATCTGGCACCAGTTTTTTTATCAATGTGCTTAACTTCTAAATAAAAATCCTTACAACAACCCATACCTTTACCATTTAAAATCTAAATTCCTTGTCGCTATTATAAGTTTATTAAATCCTTTAGTTTTTTTCATTAAAAGGATAAATAAAGGATAGCCAACGCAGGTTATGCAAACAAACTCTCCTAAGAAAACCCGGCCAAACATAATCCAATAAGTTGATGATAATTCCATTAATTCTCCACTTCCAATAGTTGTTAAATAAATAATAAGAGGCACAACAATTGCATTAATAATTGATGGGAAAAACGAAGAAATAAGTAGAGATTTGCAGGCTTTTGAGAAAAAAACAATGCATAAGCAACTTATTAATGTTGCGAGTGTACCAAATATTAAATCAAGCGGACCAACCGTTGACATAATATTTGCCAAGAAACATCCTATTGTTAATCCTATCGTATAAGTTGGGTTAAAAAATACTAAGAGATTAAGAATTTCTGAGAAACGAAATTGAGAAAATTCATATGCTAGTGGGCCACACATATAGGTGATTACTGCATATAAACAAGCTATAAAAGCATTTGCGCAAATTACATTTGTAGTCATGTTTTTCTTAAACCGCAAGATGAATCTGCTTTCCTTTTTAATTTGATTTTCCATTTGAAAACCTCCCCTGTTAAATTTTACGTGTGGTTAGTCATGGGTAAGACACACGAGTCGATTAAAATTATATTTTTACACAATAAAAAAAGCAAATAAAATTGCGATTTATTTGCTGCTTTTTCGTCTTCTACTTTGCTATTTATTTTTAAATTTTTCTTTTTCTTCTTTTAATAATTTAGAAATTAATTTTAGATCTTTTTTTGTTAAAACGTAGCCTGTATCAAGAATTCCGCCATTTACAGTCATGTTCTTATAAATATAATCAACAAGCCCACTATATTCAGCGATATCTTTACTTCTTATGTACATTCTTTTAGTGGTTTTGCCTTCACTCAATCTACTTTCTTCTTTAATTAATTCATCTAAAACATCCTTTGTGTTAAATTTATCATTAAAATAAATCAAAGGATCATAAACTACAAAAATTTCTTTTAAAACTTCTTCTCTAATTGCGGTGTCAAAAGATAAGTCACTTATTGTATAAACTTTTTTCTTAGACTTTTTGATTTCAGTTATAATCTTTTGCAATCTGCTTTTTGAAACATCCATAACTAATAAAAAAGAAGAGACTCATTTTTATTTATTATACTACTCATTTTTCCTAACACTATTATCTTTTCGAGTAACTTCTACACAATTTATTTAATGAGTCTCTTCAATTTCAGTTGATATTAAGTTTCCTTAATATCTTCTTCTGATTAATTTATACCATGCGAATTTTTATGTGTCAATACATAAAATGAAATTTTTTTACGAATTTACTTACTAAACAAAACAAATTTTCATAATGATTGAATTAAAACTTAAACTAAATTATATAATTTTTAAAATATCGCTTTCGATGCTTATTTTCATATGTAAGTTTTTATCTAAATTTGTGCTCTTTCAGAAAATTTTTGATATTTTATAATCTTTCTAACTTTCGATTAAAAAATAAAACGAAAAGAAAATGAAATTTATAGCTTCATTTTCATATTTACATAGATTTAACCTAAGTTTTTTTCTTCGATTTATTTTAAGAATTTTCACTAATTTTTGATGTTAATTTTTCCTAGCCATAATATAATATTTTCAAAGGAGTTAAACTTAATAATGAAAAACAAAATAATTTACGTTTCAGGGGTTGTCAATTTCGAAACCATCGTCGATGTTGATTCTTTCCCTATCTTCTACTGCCCAATTGAATATCCATTTTTTGGAGTTAATTCTGGCATTAGTGGACAAGCTTACAATGTAGCAAAAGCTCTTAAAACACTCGGTGGTAATGATGTCGTTCTTTCAGGACTTGTTGGTAAAGATCTACTTGGAGACGTCATCATAAATCAAATTAAAAAATTAAAAATCGATACTTCTTTAATCAAAACATCACTTGAAACAACACCAAACTCAATTTCTCTTGTTGACCGTGATAATAATGTTAAAACTTACATGGATTTAAAAGAAATCCAAGAAATTGATAGAGAAATTACAAAAGCTGAAGAAGAGAAGATCGCAAGTGCTGATATTGTTGTAATCACAAACACAAACTTCAACCGTGCTGTTTTAAAGAAAGCAAAAGAATTAGGTAAAAAAGTCGCAACCGATGTTCATATTATTGGATCTGTAAACGATGATTATAATGCAGATTTTATGGCCGGAAGTGACATTTTATTTTTGTCTAAAAAAGGTCTTGATAGAATCAATTATGAAGACTTCCTTGTTTCAATTTATGAAAAATATCATAACGAAATTATCGTACTAGGCGAAGGTAGAGAAGGCGCTATGATTCTTGATGCTAAAAAACATGTTATCTATCATATCGATGCAATTACATTAAGAGAAATCGTTAATACAGTTGGAAGTCGTGATGCTTTACTTTCTTCATTTATTCACTTCTATTTACGAAATGTTGATAGCTTAGAAGCCCTTGAACTCAGTGAAGTCTTTACATCTTATAAGATTGGCGAAGCTGGCGGAAGCAATGGTTACTTAACCCAAAAAGAAGTAAAAGCTAAAGCAAAAGATATCGACTTTGACGTCTATAAAATTAAAGAATTCTAATTTGTTTTTCTAATTAAATACTAAAAAATCCCTGCAAAACAGGGATTTTTTTGTTTGATTTAACTTTTAGACTGATTATTCTAATTCGAATGCACCAGTATAGAGTTGATAGTAAACGCCCTTTAAATTAATGAGGTCTTCGTGAGTTCCTCTTTCAATAATTCTTCCATGATCTAAGACCATGATAACATTACTATTTTGAATTGTAGAAAGTCTATGAGCGATAACAAAGACAGTTCTACCTTTCATTAAGTTATCCATACCTTTTGTAACAATTGCTTCAGTTCTTGTATCAATAGATGAAGTTGCTTCATCAAGAATCATAACAGGAGCGTTTGCAACAGCAGCACGTGCGATAGAAAGAAGTTGTCTTTGACCTTGAGATAAGTTAGCACCATCATTTGTTAAGTAGGTGTTATAACCTTGTGGCAAACGAGTGATGAAGCTATCAGCATTAGCAAGTTTTGCAGCGGCGATACATTCTTCATCAGTTGCATCAAGTTTACCATAACGAATGTTATCCATAATTGTGCCACTAAAGAGGTTTGTATCTTGAAGAACCATGCCGAGTGATCTTCTTAAATCTTTCTTCGAAATCTTATTAATATTGATTCCATCATATCTGATTTTTCCATCAGCAATGTCGTAGAATCTATTAATTAAGTTTGTAATTGTTGTTTTACCAGCACCAGTTGCACCAACGAAAGCAACTTTTTGACCTGGTTTTGCATAAAGCGTAACGTTATGTAAAACAACTTTATTTGGGTTATAACCGAAGTCAACATCAAACATTCTGATATCGCCTTGTAAGAGAGTGTAAGTTATTGAGCCATCTGCTATATGAGGATGTTTCCAAGCCCGAAGTGTTGCTTCTTTTTCAGGACATTCAACGATGTTTCCATTTTCATCATATTTTCCTCTAACAAGAGTAACGTAACCTTCATCAACTTCTGGTTCTTCATCGAATAAGTCAGTAATTCTCTTACTACCTGCGTTTGCAAGAGCAACAGTGTTAACTTGGTTAGCCATTTGTGATGCAGAGTTAGTAAATTGTCTAACAATTGGGAGGAAAGAGACGATAATAGCAATATTAAATGGTGCTAAGCCACTCATTCCAGAGAAATTAGGAACATCGAAGATAAAGAATAATGTACCAACGACTGCTACAACAACGTAAAGTAAGTTACCGATATTTCCTAAGACTGGCATTAAGATATTTGCATAAGAGTTAGCTTTTGTACCAGTTGTACGGAAGATTTCTGTAATATCGTGATAGTTTTTAATTGATTCTTCTTCATGGCAGAAGGATTTAATAACCTTTAAACCATTCATCATTTCTTCAACATAACCTTCTTGTCTACCAATATTCTTTTGTTGAACAAGGAAGTTTCTAGAAGAGTGACCACCAATATGTTTAGTAGCAAGGACCATAATAACGCCAGCAAAGATTGTAATTAAGCAAAGCCATACACTAAACATAATCATCATAGTCATAACGCTAATAAAGGTGCATAAGAAGAATTCAACTTCACTAATAGAATTGATGATAAGTTGTCTAATTGTATCAACGTCGTTTAAGTAAACCGACATGATATCGCCTTTATCATTTTGGTCAAAGTATCTTACTGGAAGATCTTGCATGTGGTCGAAGAGTTGTCTTCTTAAATCGTCCATATATCTTTGACCAGCAACAGCGTTAATTTGTGAATAAGTAAATCCAGCCGTAATAGAAATCGCGTAAGCGCCAATTAAAAGATATCCATTAAAGAGAATTTCATCCCAATGCACAAAGTTAAAGTCAAAGTTTCCACCATTTAAAGAAACTTGTTTAACAGTATCTTCAATTAAAGTTGTAACGTTTTGAAGTACAAGTGGAGCAGCAATATTTCCAAATGAAGTTAATAAGACACAAATAAGTGCGGAAATAAAAGCTAATTTGTGTAATTTAATGTAACCAAAGATAATTCTAAGAATTGGTGGAAGTTTTTTATTAGCTAACATAATTATTTACCTCCTCCAACTTTGTTTTGCATATCATAAATTTCTTTATAAATCTTATTAGATTTCAAAAGTTCTTCATGAGTACCCATACCATTTATTGTTCCGTTATCCATGACAACAATTAAATCAGCATCTTGTACGGAAGAAACTCTTTGAGCAATGATGATTTTTGTAACATCAGGTAAAGTTTTTCTAAGTCCTGCTCTAATATAAGCATCTGTTTTTGTATCAACAGCACTAGTTGAGTCATCAAGAATTAAAACTTTAGGTTTCTTTAAGATAGCACGAGCGATACAAAGTCTTTGTTTTTGACCACCACTAACGTTTGTACCGCCTTGTTGAATGTAAGTTTCATACTTATCAGGGAAAGTTTCAACGAAGCTATCAGCTTGAGCAATCTTACAAGCTTCTTTAATTTCTTCATCAGTTGCGTTTTTATTTCCCCATCTAAGGTTTTCGTTGATTGTTCCACTAAAGAGAACATTCTTTTGTAAAACCATTGAAACGTTATTTCTCAAAGTTTCAATATCATATTCTTTAACGTTTTTTCCACCAACAATAACTTCACCAGTTGTTGTATCGTAGAATCTTGATATTAAGTTAACAAGAGTTGATTTTGATGAACCAGTTCCACCTACAATACCAATCATTTGCCCGCTCTTAATTTCTAAATCAATATCGCTTAAAGCATATTTCTTAGCGTTTTCTTTATATTTAAAGTTAACATTTTTGAAAATGATTGATCCATCTTTAACTTCATAAACTGGGTTTTCTGGGTTTTTGATGGTTGGTTCTTCTGTCATAACCTCGTAAACTCTTCGCATAGAAGCAGTTGACATAGAAATCATAACAAAGACCATTGAAATCATCATTAAGCTTGAGAGAATTTGTCCACCATATGTAATTAAAGAAGATAATTGTCCAACAGTCATGTAAGTAAAACCAACAACTTCCTCGCCAGCATCATTTACAGTCCATCCAATTCCTTCTAAAATTGCATAAGATCCAATGAAGATTAAAAGAGAAATAGAAATATACATTGAAGCCATCATGACTGGGTTTGTAAGAGCCATGATTCTTTCCGCTTTTGTAAAGCCGTCTCTAATTTCAGCACTTCTGCCCTTGAATTTTTCTTTTTCATATTCTTCACGAGCATAAGTTTTAACAACTCTAATTCCTCTAACGTTTTCTTCAATTGATTCGTTTAATGCGTCATATTTTTTGAAAACTTTATCGAAAATTGGCATAACAACCCAAATAATTGCGATTAAAGCAATAGCAAGAATTGGAATTGTGATAGCATAAACCCAACAAAGTTGTGGAGTTTGAATGCAAGCCATGACAACAGAGAATATAAGCATCAATGGCGCTCTTAAAGCAATTCTTATTGTCATCATATATGCCATTTGAATATAGAAGACGTCTGTTGTTTGTCTTGTGACTAAAGACGCAGCACTAAACTTATCAATATTATTAAAAGAAAATCCAGTAATTTTCTTAAACATATCTCTTCTTATATTAGTAGAGAAACCAATTGCGGCTCTAGCAGAATATCTACCAGCAGTAATACCACAAATTAAAGACCCAGTGGCAAGAGCAATAAGTATAGCAGCATAAATTAAAACAACGTTTAAAACATTTTGTTCACTGATAGCTCCAGTTGAAAAACTTCCCATAGTATCGATTAATTTCGACATAACAAATGGGATAACACATTCAAAAAGAGTTTCAAGAGCAATAAAAATGACTGCAATAATTGATGGCTTTTTATACTCTCTTACAGCGGTAAGAAATTTTCTAATCATTTCACCATATTTAAATTTTGGTGGATCGATTAAAACATCAACACTCATATTTGTTTTTCCATCCTTTCGTTAAACTTTCCAAAAATCTCAAATAGTTTTTCTTTATCTTCTTCACTCAAAGAAGATAGAAAGAAGTCCTCTGCTTCTTTTAAATATTCATCAGTCATTAAGCAGATTCTTTTGCCTTCTTTTGTTAAAGTTATACTCTTTTTCCTAGAATCTCCATTTTTAAGAGTATTTCTTTCAATAAACCCCTTACTCTCTAAAGAAAGTAATAAATCGCTCATCGAACTTTTTGAAGCTTTAAAAACTTCTTCAAGATCTTTTTGAAACACGAGCTTATTTTCTTCAGAAACCATATTAATGTAATTAATTACTGCACATTGAAAACTCGTAAGACCAAGGTCTACCGATTTCATAGATAAATGTTTCTTAATGTAGGCATTTACTATTCTTACAGTTCTACAAAAATAAGTTCCCATAAAATTAGTTCGGTTTCGAACTAACTAATATTTTAATTATCTTTATATAAATGTAAAGAACTTTTTAATGGAAAAAAATTGATAGCGCTTTCAGTCTTATTTTAAAAGGAAAAGATTAGGATAAAAACCCTAATCTTTTAATAAAAAAGTTGCAAAACTTAAGTAAAATTAAAGAATAGTTACAGTCCCGTCTTCTTTAATTTCAAGCTTGTCACCTGTTTTAACAGTATCTAAAAATTCCTTACCAAGTTTGTCAATACAGATGACATCACTATCTTGCCAAACTTTAGCAAGAACAATTCCACTTGCTGCTAAAGAGTCAATTTCCTCGGAAAAAAGGAAAGCACGAGGATTGATTTTCATGTCGCAAACAGTTTGAATGACAAGTCCGCCTGTTGTTGATCCGATGGTAATTGGTAAACAAAGAATCTTATTTGTAATATTTACTCCAAATAAATCTTTATTATTTTGATCAGAGACCAAAACTTCTTTTTTATTCATTAAAGCTGATTTTTGAAAACTTGCTAAAGTATTGAATCCTTGATGAGAGACTGCTGCTTCACCAGTAAAATTACCTTTAGCGATTACTCTTCCCTTAAACTCTTTCATCTTAATAAACCTTCTTTCCAGCAAGAATTGCTAATATATCTTCATCTTTGAAGTAACGAGCCATAGAATATGTTCTTAATTTATTTGAATTAGTCATAATTGGCTTACTATGGGTTAAAGGATTATTCGTATACATTAATGGGCAAATTGAAGAAATTGTAACTCCCATTTCATAAAGTTCTTTATACTTTTTAGGTTCTTCTTTTTTAAAGCGAGCAAGAACTTTTGGAGGAGTATTTAAAACGCAACGTGTTGAAACTTTAGTCTTATTATTTTCTTTGAGTGCGTTTTTAATATCTTCATGCCATTTATTAAGTTGATAGTAATTTAAATGAGGGCAACCAATAAAGCAAAGTTTTGGAAGAGCTTCTTTATCTTTCCACATGATCGGATAAGAAGCATAAACTCTTTCAATTTCTTGATCATCAATTACATAAACTTTAGCGCCTTCTTTAATTAATTTTTCTTTTTGTTCTTTGGCTTCTGGAGTTAATCCATCAATATGGAAAAGTCCAACTGCTCCATTTGATGCGCTAGCTGCACCAAAATCTTTAAGATAAGCTCCAACTTTATCGTCAATTTCAGTACCTAAAAGTTTATCAAGTCCATAAACATAAGGAACTTCTTCCATAACTTTCATGCCAATTGCGCTGCCTAAAATTTGGGCTTCAGGAAGTTTAGAAGTTTTGACTTCAACAATCCAAGTTGCTTTTCTTCCTTCATCCGTTAAAAGTCCAAATTCAGGAACATAGCCAATAATTGAGCCAAATAAATCAAGCATGCCGCTATTTCTATTACATCTTGCTCCTAAAACAGAGTTAGCAAAAACAACTGCACTACTTTCAGCCCAGCTTAAGATATCGCCTTTTTGAGGGCGGTTACCGCATTCTTTAAGATAACTTGCGCAAGAAAATGAATCAAAATCAGTAAGTCCAGCTTTTTTAAGTTGAGCTTCATATTCTTCTTGTTTGCCATATAAAATCTTATTAAATACAATCTTTTCTAAGAAATTACATTTAACATTTTTGTAATCAATTGGACGAGGGTCGCAGGTGAAACCACCTTCAGCTTTAATCCCTTCTTTATTTAAAGCATCCATTGTTTTAAATAATGGTTTTAATAAAGGAATACCAAATGAAGTAACAAGATGTCCTTCATTATGAGTTACTTTAACCATTCTTTTGGCGCCAAAAATATCACCAAAAAGAACAAGTGTTTCAAGAATTTTTTGTTTTGTTTCGCCTTCTTTCCCTTCAAGAATTCCTCTTAATTCTTCATTAAGTTCCATTTTATATTCAATCATAATTAAATCTTTGCTCCTTTTCTAAAAGCAGTTCTTGTTGCTTCCCAGATTCTACCAGGTTTAATTGCATCACCAATCTTATAAATCTCTTTAGCTGCATGAGATTTTACAAGCTCTTCATATAATGCGTTTTCACTCTTTGAACCTAAAGCTAAAACAACAGCATCGCAATTAATTTCTCTCTTGCGCCATTCATCTTTAATAGGTTTTAAAGCATCGAGTGGATTAACAATATTTTCTGGAAGAATTGGTGCCCAGCAAACGTATGGATTTGGTTTATTTTTAGAAGTATTTTCACTTACAAGAATTGACTTATCTTTAATTTCTAAAAGTTTAGTCATATTTAAAAGAGTAACTTTTCCTTCATCCAAATAATGAATTATGTGAGCTCTATTTGCTGTACACATATGATTCATAAAATATTTATCCATTTCAATTGCAGTTACTTTTTTATTGTATTCATAGCGTAAGAAATAGGACATTTCTGCTCCAACCATGCCACCGCCTGCAACAACAATATTCTCAAAATTCTTGAGTTTTGCAGGGTTTTCAAAAATTTCACTGGCCATAAAGACGTTTTCTTTGTCTGAACCAGGAATATTTGGCTTGCTTTCTTTGGCACCAGTTGCGCAAACTATAACATCATATTTTTGTGCAACATCTTCTACTTTAACCTCTTTTCCAAGAACTAAAGTGAACTCGCTATTGTTCTTCATTTCTTCAATTTCATAATTTAGATAATGAAGATAATTTTTCATCTCATATTTAATCTTTGCAATTGAAGCTTCGTTAACTTGTCCGCCAATCACATTTGCTTTTTCAACAAGAGTAACTTTATGACCTCTAGCAAGTAAAGTTTTTGCCATCATAACGCCAGAAGGGCCAGCACCAATTATTAAGCAATTTTTCTTTACATCTGATTTTATAACGCCATTTGGGAACTCAAATTCAAATGAAGTTAATGGATTAACAGCACATTGAGGATGGCCACCTTCAACAAACTCGTTTAAACAACCTTCTTGGCAGCCAATACAAGGAGTAATTAAATTTGTTTCTCCTCTATAAGTTTTATTTGCCCATTCAGGATCAGCTAAAAGAGGCCTTCCAAGCATTATCATGTCGGCTTTATTATTTTTTAAAGCATCTTCTGCAAGATCTGGATAACCAAGTTTTCCTACTGCAACTACTGGGACTTCTAAACCTTTATTTGTTTTAATTCCTTTTTCTTTGAAATATTCTTTTACGAGTTCGCTAACACGTAAAAAACATCCAGCAGGCATTGAACTTGGTGGATGTGGTAAAAACCAGTTGTCGTAACATCCAAGGTCGACGTCAAAAATATCAACACCAGCTTCAACAAGATGAGACATGAAAAGTAAAGCATCATGAACGCTTCTTTCTTTTTTGAAACGTTTAAGAGGTTTGACATTTCTCATCTTATCTTTATATGTAGCATTTAAGGCCAAAGAAAGATCGATTCTATACATTATTGGATAATCTGGCCCAACTCTTTTACGAATTTCTTTAACCATATCGATGGCAAATCTTTCTTTTTTAGCATATCTTCCAAGCTTACGATGGTTGAAAGCACTATTTGAAACTTGTTCTAATAAATAACCTTCGTGACCATGTAAATATACGCCATCTAGATTACACGCTTTTGCATCAGCACTTGCTTGACCAATCTTTTTAATAATCTTTTTAAGAGAATGATCACTTAATCTTAAACAAGGTACAGCACTCATATACCAGTTAGGATTGAATGAGGCTGAACGAGGTAAAGCATGTTGAGTCATCAAACATTGAGGATTGCCAACTCTTCCTAAACCTGGAGTAAGTTGAACAAAGACTTTAGCATCGTGAGCATGGCACATCATTGCTAAATCTCTCCATCCAGGGTAGACGGTTCTACTTCTATCTAAACGAGGGAAATAGGTTAAATCACCAAGCTCAATAAGTGACTTATCAATTCCATAACTTACTGGAACAAGACCTGTAGTAATAAGTCCAACCCCACCTTTTGCTCTTGCTTCAAAATATTTGAGCATCATTTGATTTGGCCTACCGGTTTCTTCAGCCATATCAATGTTTCCCATTGGTGCCATAACAATTCTATTTTTTACTGTACAATTATTAATTTTTATTGGAGTAAAAAGAGAAGTGTATGGGTAGTTTTTGTTGCTCATTTCTGGAACATCAAAACCTTTATCCCGCCAAGAATCATAACGGGAAAGAAGATTATAAATTTCCTTTTCGTAATCCATTTTTAAGTTCTCCTTAATTAGTTAATTTAATTATAAACTAGAGAGTATTGATTTAATAAGAGGACTTTTAAATTTACTCGATAAATATCAATAAAATTATTCATTTCTAAGTTTTTGTATGCAAAAATAAACCTATGGAAAACATTATTAAGGTAAAAATTTATACAATTCATTCAAGTTTGCACAACGAAGAAATTTTAAATGATTCAACAATCGCATTAATTAAATCATTAGAAGGCTCAAATATAAGATTCAGTTTCGAAAATGATCTTGAAAAACTTTATAAAGATAGCGACCTATCTTTGATTCTTGTTCAAAGTGGAGGAAGCGAAAACTTATTTTTAGAAAATTTTTCAAACTTCAAGGAACCATATTATCTTTTAACATATGGCGCAAATAATTCTTTAGCAGCCTCTTTAGAAATATTAGCTTTTCTTAAAAATAGAAATTTAGAAGGCGAAGTTCTTCATGGAGACTCAAAATATTTAGAAGAAAGAATTAAGTTTTTAGCCAAAAAACCTGCAAAACCTTACTCAAAAATAAATTTAGGTATAATTGGAAAGCCATCAGACTGGTTAATTTCTTCTGACGTTAATAAAGAAAAAGCTTTAAATATATTTGGTATAAATCTAATTGATATTCCTATTGAAGAATTAATAATAACCTATAACTCATTAAATGAGGTCGATAATCCAGATTATTGGAAGAAAGTTAAATTTGATAAAAAAGAAATTAGTAAGGCCGAAAAACTTTATGAAGCTATTAAGATTATTGTCCAAAAATATGATTTAAAAGGATTTACTATAAGATGTTTTGATCTTTTAACAAGTGTTAAAACAACTGCTTGTTTAGCTCTTTCTAAGTTTAATGATGAAGAAATTATTGCAACCTGTGAAGGCGACGTTCCTTCATTGATTGGAATGTATTTACTTAAAAATGAATTAGATTTGCTATCTTTTCAAGCAAATCCATCAAATATTGATGTAAATCAGAACAAAATTGTATTAGCTCATTGCACAGTCCCATTAAAAATGTGTACTTCTTACTCTTTAGACACTCATTTTGAATCTGGAATAGGTGTAGCAATTCATGGAGAAATTAAAGAAGGCGAAGCTACTATTTTTAGAATGAACTCTTCATTAAGTAAGTTCTTTGTTGAATCTGGAGCAATCAAAAAGAATACTTATTTAAACAATTTATGTCGTACTCAAATCGTTTGTAAATTTAACAACTTAGATAAAATTCTAAGATCGCCACTTGGAAATCACGAATTAATTGTACTTGGAAATCATAAGGAAGAAATTGCAAAATTATTGCAAAAATATGGACTAGAAAATAACTAGTATCTATCCAAATATATACTAAATACCTACTTTTAATAATTTAAACCCTACAAAACTCAATTATTTTCTAAAATTTCAAGAATTTCAAAATATTCAGATTCAAGTTCGCTTTTCTTATCGGTGAGTTCATCTATCTTTTTGTAATCTTCAAAATCTTGTGATAATTCTTCATCGATAAAAGCGAGTTCTTCTTCTATCGCTTTTGCTTTTTCTTTATATTCTTTTATCTTGTTATTAGATAGCTTTTCTTTCTTTTCTAATTTATCATATACAAGTTCAACCTTTTCTTTTTTAACTGGTTCTTCTTCTATTGATTCGCTTTCACTTCCATCAATAAGAGGTTTGATATCATCATAATCACCCTCATTAACAAAAGTTTTTTCTTTAGATATATAAAGAACAAAATCAGCAAGTGAATTAATAAAATAACGGTCGTGCGATATAAAAATTATCGCTCCTTGATATTCTTTTAAGGTTGTAAGTAAGCATTCTTTTGTTACTAAATCGAGATGGTTAGTAGGTTCATCAAGAATTAAAACATCATATTCGCTTAAACTTAGATCACATAAAACTAAACGCATTCTTTCTCCATTAGAAAGAAGAGTGCAGTTTTTAAAAACATCTTCTTTTCTAAACAAAAATCTACCTAGCGCTGTTCTAAGTTCTCTTTCGAGTTTATTAGGATATTTTGATCTTAAATAATCTAAACAGGTATCTTTAGAAACAAATTCATAGTCATTTTGTTTTATATAACCGATTTTTAATTCTCTAAGATATTTAACTTCACCACTTTTTAAAGGCAATTCATGAAGAATCGATTTAATTAAAGTAGTCTTTCCAATTCCATTATCACCAATTACAGCGAGTCTATCTTTTCCATAGAGAGTGAATGAAAATGGAGGGAAAAGCGCTTTATCATAGCCTGCGCCAACGTTTTCAAAAGAAATTAAACCTTTATTCTTTAAATTGCTTCCTTCAATATGAAATTTAATGTTTTTATTTTCTCTTGTAGGTTTTTCAATGTGATTTGCTTCAAGTTTTTCAAGTTTATGAACTCTATCTTTTGCTCTTCCTACAAAACGAGGTTTTGGCATATAAAATTCTATGAATTTTTTAAGTCGCTCCATTTCCTCTTCTTCTTTTTCATATTGAGCTAACATATTTTGATAATTAATTTCTTTTTCTTTTAAATAATTATCATAATTCATGTTATATGTTGTGACTTTATGATTTTCTAAATCCAAAATTTTCGTAGCCAGTGTATTTAAGAAATATCTATCATGAGAAATAAATAGAATTGTTCCTGTAAAATCCTTTAAAAAGTTTTCTAGCCGTTCAATTGTTGAAATATCTAAGTGGTTTGTAGGTTCATCAAGAAGTAAAACATCATAATCTACCAAAAGAAGCTTAATAAAAGCAACTTTCATTCTTTCTCCACCACTAAGCAACTTAATCTTTTCGTTAATAAATTCTTTAGGGAAACGAAAACGAGAAAGATATTCTTCAATTTTGTTTTCAATATTAAACGCTCCTGAAGCATTTAATTCTTCAAATAGTTCATTATATTTTTCAATCTCTTCAAAAGATGTGTTTTCGTTAATCGAAGCCCCCATTCTTTCATATTCTTTAATTTTCTTTTTAATATTTATAAAAGGAAGCTCTAATTCTTCTTTAACAGTATTATTAACATCACTTATGGCATCTTGATTTAAGTAACCAATCTTAATGCCACTTAGTATCGAAATCTCTCCGGCTTTATCTTCTTTAGGAAGCTTAGTTGCTTCTTCCTCTTTCAAAATAAGCTTAAAAATAGTTGTTTTGCCAACACCATTTGATCCAACTAAAGCAACCTTTTCACCTTTATTAATTTGAAAAGTTACATGATCTAGAATCATGTTAAGTGAATAATATTTTGTGACATTTGAAAAACTAATTAAAGCCATAACGTTAATAATATAAAGATATTTTCGAAGTTTTTAAAGTGTGAGTATTGTTTCTTGTTATTAAATAAAACAGAAATACAAACCAAGTTTCTAACTTCAATGAAACTTAAAAGATTTTAAGAAATGAGTTTACACTAATTCTAAAGAAAAGTTTAAAAATTTATGTCGTTTAAAAACAAGAATTTAGAGCAAAAAAACTTGCAAAAATAAGCTTAAATTTAAAAATGCCTTCTTTCGAAGACATGTTTTAAATTAATGGAATCTTGCGTATTGATCTTTAATCTTTTCGTGAGATTCGTGAGATCTAATACAATCTGCAATCATTTCAGCAATTGAAATAACTGTGATTCTCTTGCTTCCTTTAAATTCAGGATGTTCGATTGTATCGGTTGTAATAACTTCTTTGATGTAATCGCAGTTTTCAAATTTTTCAAGTGCGTTGCCATTAAATAATGCGTGAGAACAGCAAATTACAACTTCTTTAGCACCATGATCTTTTAAGGCTTTTGCACCAGCTAAGATTGTTCCGCCAGTATCAATAATATCGTCAACCATAATACAAGCTTTTCCTTCAATATCACCAACTACATTAGTAATTTCAGCAACATTTGGTTTTGGTCTTCTTTTATCGATAACAACAATTGATGTATGTGGAATAAAATTTGATAAATCTCTTGCTCTATGCATAGCACCATGATCTGGAGCAACGATAGCAATTGTATTTTTTACAGCAGGATTTGATGTATCGTATTTGTTATTAATATATTTAGCAAATAAATAAGATGGAGATAAGTTATCAACTGGAACACCAAAGAAACCTTGGATTTGAGGAGTATGAAGTTCAACAGTTAAAACTCTTTTAACTCCAACATTTGTGAATAAATCAGCGACAAGTTTAGCACTAATTGGTTCATTGATATGAGCAATTCTGTCTTGTCTAGCATAACCATAATAAGGCATGATAACTGTTACTTCACGACAGTTAGCACGTTTAACACCATCAATAAATATCAAAGTTTCCATGATTCTATCATTAACTGGTCGGCAAGTTGATTGAATAATATAAACTTTTTTACCTCTAACGTCAGCAAGAGATGTTGCAAGGCACTCACCATCAGCAAAATGATGGACTTCACTTCTACTTGCTTCAATTCCTAATAAAGCACAAACGTTTTTAGTTAAAGCAACATTTGAAGTAAGAGAGAATACTAAGATGTCTTTAATCATAAGAAACTCCTTTATAAGCCAAAATATCTTACATTATTAGTAAGATATTTTCAAAATAATTCGAGTATTAACGGCGTGATTTATCGTATGGTATACCTTCTGCTTTTGGTGCCCTCGATTTTTTTGAAGAGAATATAAGAATAATAAGAGATACAAGGAATGGAATAATTCTAAATAATTCGCTTGTAACGCCATTTTCTGCAGTTAAAGTGATACCTAATGCAGTGAATATCCCAGAGTAAACATAAGATAAAGATAAGAAGAATGAGAAGATTAAAGATATAATTGCAATTCTAATTGGTTTCCATTGTCCAAAGATCATAATTGCAAGAGCTAAGAAACCAAATCCAGCAACGCCCGTTGTTGCATTCCACGTAGAAGCAAGAGGAATAATATAAGCAACTGCTCCAATTCCTCCTAAAGCTCCTGAAATTAAAACACCAGCATATCTATATCTAACAACATTAATTCCAACGCTATCTGCAGCAGCAGGATTTTCACCACAAGATCTAAGTCTTAATCCAAATCTTGTTTTATATAAAACAACAAAAGCAAGGATTAATACAACAATTCCAATAAATAAGAAGATATTGAATCTAAAACTTGTGTTGTCTCCGAAATGATAAACAAAATGTTCATTTGCATATCTTATAACTGTATTTGCTCCACCTGACATAACCTTAGTTAAAGTTAATGTAACTGCGGTAGCAATAAGATTCATTGCTGTACCAGTTAAAGTTTGGTCAGCTTTAAAATTAATACATACAACAGCCAGTAATAAGGAATATAATATGCCGCCAACTATCGCAAATAAAATAGTACCAATAACGACAATTGCAGGAGGACAGTTTGCTTCTGCTAAAAGATTGAGTCCAAGTAAGCCAATAAATCCACCAACAACCATTGTACCTTCAAGTCCGATATTAATAACGCCAGATCTTTCTGAGAACATTCCACCTAATGCAACAAACATCAAGGAAACGCCAAAGATCAACATGTAGGAAATTAATAATAAAATTTGATCACCCATATTATTTTTCCTCACTTTCTGTAGATTCAGAAGTTTCCTTGGAATCTACTATTACATCGCTTGTAACGTTTTCGCCACTACCAGTTTCAAGCACTACATCTTGTGATGCGTTAGCTTTTTCTAGTAGCAACTCAGCATTTTGTCTTTTCTTTTTAAATAAATATTTATTAGCAAGAATAACAAGTAAACTTGTAAGACCACTAAAGTAAACAACAACACCTGTGATAATATCAGCAATTTCAGCAGGGAATGAGGTTTGAAGCATAGCTCTTGAACCTTGAGAAATTAAAGATGTAAATAATGTTGCAAAGATTGTTCCGATTGGTGAAAGTTGACCAAGGAAAGCAACAACAATACCATTCCAAGGCAAAGCAGGTAAAGCACTAGAAGCTTGAACTGAATATTGTTCTAAGCCTGCTAAATAATATAAAGATGCGCCAAGGCCAGCTAAAGCTCCGCTAATCGCTAAAGAAACAACAATATTTCTTTTATCTTTAATTCCAGCATAACGTGTAGCATCTTTATTTAAGCCGCTAGCTTTAAGTTGGAAGCCTAAAGTTGTTTTCTTAAGAATAAATAAGACAATAAGAGCAGCAATTATTGCAATAAATATAGATATAGTGAAATAACCACCAGTTTGTTGAGATAAACCTAAATTTGGAATTAATGCTGATGGGTTAGCGCTAGCAAGCGTGTAAGTTTTTGAACCTTGTTGAATATCAACACATCCAGATAAATAAGTTTGAAAAGAATAATTTGTAAAGAATAAAGCAATCCAGTTAAGCATAATTCCAGATAAAACTTCGTTAACATTAAAGTGAGCTTTTAAAAATCCAGGAATGCCTCCCCAAATTGCCCCAAAAATCATAGCCATAAGTATACAAGCATACCATGGCCAGTTAAATTGAAGAGCAAACATTAAACTTCCAAAAATACCTATTGTATATTGACCAGCAACACCAATATTGAACATACCAGTTTTGTTAGCAAAAACTATAGAAAGACCACAGCATAATAAAGGAGCTGTATTTGCAATTATTGCGTAAAAATTGGTAGAACCAAAAGTCATTCCACCACTTATCAAGTTCATAAACTCAGTAAATGCTATAGAAGGGTTGATTGCAATTAAAATAATTAAAGCAAGAAGTAAGCTCACTAAAATACAAGCTAAGGATGAATATAACTTAATTGCACCATCAGATGAAAGCAAAACTAAGGTGTCGTGAGGGAGATTTTTATAATTATAATTTTTGATTTTTAAACCAAAATTCTTGAGTTTTGCAGGGATTTCCTTGCAATAAGCAACAAATTTAGCCCATCTTTCAGGAGTCTTTTTAAACCATTTTATAGTTTTGTTATACCAACTTACAGGAACAGTTTTAAACCAATTTTTAACTCTGTTTAAAAGATCATTAAATTTCTCTTTCATGGTTAACCTCCTCGCTTTCTTTAAATTCATAATTTTGTTTAGCGCCAGCCATATAAAGGCCAAGTTCTTCTCTTGTGACTTCGCCTTGTTTAAATTCACCAACAATTCTGCCATTGAACATTACAAGGATTCTATCAGCTAAATTCATAACTTCATCGAGTTCAAAAGAAACAAGTAAAACACCTTTATTATTGTCTCTTTCTTTAACAATTTGCTTATGAATGTTTTCAATTGCACCAACGTCTAAACCTCTGGTTGGTTGAACTGCAATTAATAAATCTGGATTTCTTTCGATTTCTCTAGCAACGATAACTTTTTGTTGGTTACCTCCAGACATACTTCTTACAATGCTTTTTGAACCACTACCACTTCTTATATCATATTTATCAATTAATTTATTAGCGTAGTCTGTAATAGCGCGTTCATTTAAAATTATTTTGCCTTTTGTAAATTCTTTTTTATAGTAATCTTCTAAGACTGTGTTGTAACTTAAAGGATAATCAAGAACTAAACCAAATCTATGTCTATCTTCTGGAATATGTCCGATTCCATTTGAATTCCTTGCAAAAATTGATTCTTTTGTAATATCTTCGTTCTTTAAATAAACAAAACCCGATTTAATTTTTTGAAGACCTGCGATACCAAAAACGAGTTCACTTTGGCCATTCCCATCAATACCAGCAATACAAACAATCTCGCCACGCTTTACGTCAAAAGATACACCATTAACAATATCAACACCTTTATGAATTGGGTTTTCCATTACTAAATCACGTACCTTTAAAACTGTTTCACCAGTTTTAATTTCTTTTTTATCGACCGCAAAAGAAACTTCTCTACCAACCATAAGCTCTGATAATACTTGCTTATTTGTGTCTTTGACATTTAAAGTTGCGACAAGTTTTCCTTTTCTTAAAACACTACAAGTATCAGCAACCGCCAAAATTTCATCAAGTTTGTGAGAAATAAAAAGAATTGATTTTCCTTCAGCTGCAAGATTTTTCATAATCTTAAGAAGTTCGTCAATTTCTTGAGGAGTCAAAACTGCAGTTGGTTCATCAAAAATAAGAATGTCGTTATCTCTATAAAGCATTTTAAGAATTTCAGTTTTTTGTTGTGCGCCAACAGAGATATCTTCAATTTTTACATCTAAATCAACATGTAAATTATATTTTTCAGCAATTTCTTCAATTTTTTTACGAGCAGTTTTCTTATTTAAAAATAACTTATACTTTGAGTCTTCATGACCTAAAATAATGTTTTCTAAAACAGTAAAAACATCAACGAGTTTAAAATGTTGATGTACCATTCCGATTCCTAATTCATTAGCATGATTTGGATCTTTAATAAATACTTCTTCGCCATTAACTTTAATAACACCTTCATCTGGTTGATAGAAACCAAAAAGGATACTCATTAAAGTTGATTTTCCAGCTCCATTTTCGCCAAGTAATGCATGAATTTCTCCTTTTTTTAATTTTAAAGAAATATCATCATTAGCTTTAATTCCTGGAAATGATTTTGAAATATGTTCAATTTCAACTGCGTATTTTTCTTCCATATTTTTTACCTTCTATTTATAAAAAAGGAGAAAGAGGCGAAGAATAGCCTCTTTCTCAAAAACTTATTAAATTATTCTTCTTCTGCTGGTGCAGCAAATTGGCTGTCCCAAGTAACTGTTGTGTGAGCAGCATCAACAGTTGGAGCTTCTGTTGTACTATTTGTAATTGTAATTTCGCCAGCTTTAATATCAGCTAAAACTTCATTATATTGTGCAACAGTGAATGTTTTAAATCTCCAAGCTTTATCAGCTGTTGGGATACCAACATAATCTTTCTTTTCAACTTTTCCAAATTCAGAATCAAGACCTAAATTATAGTTTTCTCCACCAATATCAGACCATTGATCATTGAAGTAAACTTCTAATGCGGAAGTAACTGATTCTCTAAGACCTTTTGTAGCAGATGTTAAGACTTTTGGATCAACACCAGATTGATCAACGTCAACACCAATCCATGTTCCATCAGGATTTGCTTTAACACCTTCAACAACAGAAAGATAAACTTTTCCGCCGGAAGCAAAGACAGTATCCATACCATTTGTATACCAGGTATCCATTAATGCAGTAGCAGCAGCTGTTGCTTGGAAATCACCTGCATAATAATATCTAACAGTTGTTTGAACATCTAATTGTTTTGCAGCATAGTCAATACCTTGAACATATCCGCTACCAAATCTTTGAACAGCAGGAACTGCCATACCACCACAGAAACCTAAATCACGATTTCCATCCATAACTGCTGCATAACCGGCTAAGAAACCAGCAATTTCTTCTTTGAAGATAATAGAAACTGTATTTTCAGCAGTTTTATAATCACTATAATCGGTTGTATGTGGAGTACCATCGATTAAAACAAATTTAACTTCAGGATATTTTGTTTGTGCTTCGTAAACTGCATCTTCGAATAAATAACCTGGGCAAACAATAATTTTTGCGCCTCTTTGAACTGCTTGGTCAATAGAATTTAATCTTGCAGGTGTAGAATCTGCTGTTGGTCTATAGTAACCATATGTTTTTTCATGAGCTTCAGCGAAATCTCTTAAAGCTTCCCATGAAGTTTGGTTGAAAGATTCATCGTCAACATCGCCAACATCAGTAATTAATGCGTATTCAACTGGTTCATTATTACCACAGGATGCTAAAAGGCTGACTGAACCTAAAACGGCAAGTGATAAAGCAAAAATTTTGTTTTTCTTCATTTTCATTCCTCCTAAATAAGAAAACAAATTCATGTAAACCATTTAGGAAATTGTATTTTCTCCACTGGTATTTCCAACGAATACCTAGATTGTGTAGTCCTTAATAGGCTTAAGGGTAGAGACATGGTCGCCATAACTAGACCACTTATACACAAATCCCTATTGATTTATCACCAATATTAAATACTTTTTGTCAAAGAAAATAAAATTAATTTTACCTTAATGTTTTATGAAAACACTTTCATATTATATTGGTATTAAGAAATGAAATAAGGTATTGAATTAGATTTTTATAAAATCTAGAATAAGCTGATTTTACGTAAATTAGAATAAACAAATAATTCTTCTATTTATCTAAGAATTCTAAAACATCGTTATAAACTTTTTGATTATCTTTTTCGTTTAAGATTTCATGTCTCATATTGTCATAAATTATTAAATTAACTGATAAACCGTATTTTTTATAAAGTTTATAAAGATTTTTTAAACCTTTTGAAAAATTACCAACCGCATCTTCTTTTCCACCAATAATTAAAATTGGTAATTTTTTAGAAATATTTTTAACGTTTTTACTTTTTTGAATTGAAACGAGACCTTTCATGAACTCTTTATAGAATCCATTTGTTGGACGATAGCCACTAAATTCATCTTCATTATACTTTTTGACATTTTCTTCGTTAAAAGAAAGCCAATCGTTATTTGTTTTCTTCTCTTTTACAGAATTTTCATAAGCGCCAATTGATAATTTATGAATAAACCCGGCTTTTTTATTGTAGTTATAATGATTTATAAAAAGTTTTGCATAGATATAGCCAAATTTTACTAAAGGATTTCTGCCATTTGTTCCGCATAAAATAACTTTATCAACTACTCTAGAATACTTTTCAATGAAACCTTGAGTGACAAAACTGCCCATTGAATGAGCAAATAAATAAACCTTTAATCCAGTTTCTCCTTTTTTCTTTAATATATAGTCTTTGATGGTTTCTTGCATTTTAAAGAAATAATCTCTTCCTGGATTTCCAAGTTCACCATTTTTTCCAATTCCTTGACCATAGTGATCAAGACAAAAAACAGAATAGTTATATTTATTTAAAAAAGTAGCAAAATCATCATAGCGTCTAGAGTGTTCTGCCATTCCAGTTACAATAAAAACAATAGCTTCAGGATCTTTTACTTCCCATGATGTTCCAAAAAGCGTGTCATTATATTTATTTACAAAACTAATTTCTTCCATTTTTTATTCCTTCTTTTTTTCGTAATATTGACTATTTCTTTTTACTTTTTTCCAGCTTGGTTTAGAAAAAATACCAATACATAATGTTAAACAATAAATTACAACAAAAACTGGATAAAGAAGAATTCCACTTGCAAGGTCTCTTCTTCTTTTAGCACCAAGCTTTTTATAATCAGAACAAACTAAGAAGAAAGCTTGTAAAATTCCCATGAAAGCGAACATACAGCTTAAGGCAATCGCGATTACAATTAAAGTTGTATTTAAAGTTGCCATGTATTCAGCACTAGTCATCATAGTAACTTCAATCATGCCATTTCCACAAAGAGCCAGCCAAACAATATCATAAATATAAAAAGCAGGAATCCATGTACATAAAACAGCGCAAATTAAACAGAAGAAAAATTGGAAAAATACTTCTAAATGAGAAAAATTAAATGTTGTAAAGAATTTACCAATTAATCTATAACCATATTTAAACCAAATTCGCGAAACACCATGTCCCATTCTTTTATTTCTAGCGTAAGTATCTTTAAAAGTTGATGGTAAATCTTCATAAACTACAGCATCTTCTACAAAGTGTCCATATACTTTGTTTAAAAGCCTTTTTGAAAGGTACTCAGAGTCATCAGAAATTGAAGTAACATCATAACCATATTCTTTAACAAGTCTCATTGAGAACATGCTTCCTGGACCATTAACGTGAGCGGCAAGATGAGCTCTTTCTCTAACTCTACTTGCAAAACGTGAGTCATAAGCATAATAAAGTCCACTAGCTTTAGTATAAATATTTTGAGTTATATTAAGTGCACTTTCATAAGGTCTAGCAAGTTCAACACCAGCATTATATGCATCATTCATTAAATCAAGATATTCATCATTAATGTAGTTATCAGCATCAAGTCTAATAATAAAAGCATAGTCTTTGCCACTATTAGCAACAGTTTCAAAACCTTTTTTGATTGCATAAGCTAAAATGTGCGTTTTTGGATCTGGGTCGCTATATTCAACAACGATAGCTCCGCCCTTTCTAGCGTTTTCTGCTGTTTTGTCTTTACAATTATGAGCAACAACATAAACATCAAAAAGTTCACGAGGATATTTTTGTTTTTCAATAACACTTCTAACTGTATCCTCAATGACGTCTTCTTCGTTACAAGCCGCAAAAACAACAGCGATACGATTTTTCTTTTCTGTCTTTGGGAATTTCTTCTTCTTAACCCATCCAAATAGCATGTAAAGCAATTGAATTAAAAATGGAATGCCTATCAAATTTAAAATAACAGTATTAATGGTATTTAATACGTTATAGAGTTCTTCATACCACATATAAAACCCTCAAAAAATAAAATAAGACTAAAATCTTTATAATATAAGTTTACTAAAGTTGACGCCTTATTAAAACAAGAAAAACTCACAAAATCCCCCTAAAATGATAATTTTTCGAGTCTTTATTGTGGTAAAAAATTTATAAAGTTCTTCAACGATAAATCACTTTTTTCACAGTATCTTACAGCCGTCAGTTTAAATTTATCTATAGAAATATTGTCTCTAAATAATAATTGAAAACAGAACTAATTTTAAGAAATCCTTGCAAAACTCAACTCTTTTTAAAAAGTATTAACTTTAAATACACTTTTTGAACTATAAATTTAACTCAATTTTGACTAAAAATTATTTCTCAAAAAAGATAAAATATTTGTAGTTATGGAGAACTGGATTGCTGTTATAGATTTAAAAGCATATTATGCTACTTTTGAATGTATCGAAAGAGGGCTTGACCCTTTTACAACGCCTCTTGCTGTTACCGATACTGAAAGAAAAGAAGCAACGATCGTTTTAAGTGTTTCTCCATATTTAAAATCACTTGGTGTTCCTTCTCGTCTTAGAAGGCGAGACCTTCCTAAAAATATTCCAGGCATGATTTACGCTAAGCCACAAATGGAAAAATACGTTAAAAAAAGCGCCGAGATTGTTTCTATATTTTTAGATTTTATTGGCAAAGAAGATTTACATGTTTATTCGATTGACGAATCTTTTTTAAATATTGGACCATATTTAAGACTTTATAAAACTACTCCTATTGAACTTTGCAAAAGAATATTAAAACGAATAAAAGATCAAACTGGCTTAATAGGAACGTGTGGGATTGGTCCAAATATGTTTTTAGCCAAAATGGCCGATGATAAAGAAGCCAAAAATAATAAAGATTTTATAGCTTTATGGGATTATAAAGATGTTCCAACAAAACTTTGGCCAATTAAACCACTAAGTGAAATTTGGGGTATATCAAGAGGCTTTGAAGCAAGACTTAATAAACTTGGGCTTTATACAGTCTATGACGTTGCTCACTACTCAAAAGAAATTTTAATCGAACAATTTGGAATAATGGGTGAAGATATTTATGAGCACGCTAATGGTAGGGATATTTCTAATATCCGCGAAAAATACACTCCAGTTAATAAAAATTTATCCGTTGGACAAGTTTTAATGAGAGATTATACTGTTAAAGAAGCGCGACTTGTTATAAAAGAAATGTGTGATGAACTTTGTATCAGATTAAGACAAACGGAGATGAAAGCAACGGGCGTTTCTTTAATGATTCGTTACTCCTTTACAAGTAAAGAACTTCCATTTGCTCATCAACTAAAAATTAATGCCACTGATTTAAACAGCGAACTTACAAATGCCGTTTTATATCTTTATGATAATTATGTAGAAGATGCTTACATTAGACAAATTGGAATCTCTTTTGGAGGTTTAGTTAAAGAAAATTACGATCAACTTAGTCTATTTAAAAACCTAGAAGCCATTGATAAAGAAAGAAATTTATATCGAGCACTTGATGAAATCTCCAAAAAATATGGCAAAAACAAAGTATTAAAAGGTTCAAGTTTAACAAAAGAATCAACTATAAAAGAAAGACACAATCAAATAGGAGGACATAGAAGATGATTCATGAAACTATTAAACTTAAAAGAGTTAACAAGAAAATTAAGTCAGAAGCTTTTTTAAAGACTTATGTTCCTGAAAACTCAAAAGAATTTTGCGAAAACCGCAAAAGAAAGGCTATTTTAGTTTTTCCAGGAGGCGGATATGAATTTGTGAGCGATAGAGAAAACGAACCTATTGCTTTAAAGTTAGTGAGCGAAGATATTGCTGTTTTTACTTTAACTTATTCTATTATTAATTTTTCTTATCCATATCCATTCATTGAAGCATTTGCTGCATTAGCTTATATCAAAGAAAATGCTGAAAAATATAATATTGATAAAGAGCACGTCGCTGTAATGGGTTTTAGCGCAGGTGGCCACCTTGCTTCGTTTGTTTCTTTAAATTCAGAAAGCGAAAAATGGGCAAAACTTATTGGGAAAGATAAAGAATTGATTAAAGTTGATGGTTGTTTACTTGGCTATCCAGTTACAATTCTTTCTTATCTTCCTAAATTTAATTCAAATTTAAAAGCTATAAAAAGAAATATTCCGGATAGAGCCGAAGAACTTGATATTCTTTCAAATGTTACAGATCAATTCCCAAAAACATTTATTTGGACTACTCAAAATGATGGCTTAGTTCCCGCTGAAAATAGCATCTTATTAGCCGAAAAGCTAACAGAACTTCGAGTTTTTTGCGAATTCCATATGTTCCCTAATGGAAACCATGGCTTAAGTCTTGCCAATGAAATAGTTAGCGAAAAAGAAATTGATTCAATCGATCCTAAGATTAAAACTTGGATTGATTATGCAATTCATTTTGTAAAAAAATATCTCTAATTTCATGAAATTTCTGTTTGACAAATTTTTTTCTTGAGATAAAATAATAAACCTACCCAAAAGGACTAACCACTCCTAGCGGGTAATTATTATTAAAGGAGGCAATAAACTTATGATTTCTAAGTTCATTAGAAAAATAAGTGGACGTAACTCCGATATACACGAAAGACCAAACAGAAATGAAAGTGGTATTGAAAAGATTATCGATGTTTACGTTACTTATTACGACGCGTTAGATCATCTTAACTAACTACAAAAAAGGATTCGCAAATTCGCGAATCCTTTTTGTTTTAAATTAAGTTTTATTATTTCTTATTCATTACCTTTTTACGGATGTAATGGAATAAAACAATAACTTCATGGAGTACAAGAGGAATGAATGATAATGCAATTGTGATTCCCCATTCAGCTCCAGATAAGTTAGCTGTATCGAATACATCTTGGACCCCTGGAGTCTCGATAACGAAGAGTTGTAAGACAACACCAACTAAGAAAGCAACAAGCATCATCCAGTTCTTATCTTTGAATACGTGAACGAACGAACGGTTTACATCACTCATACCAACCATGTGTGCAAGTTCAGAGAAGGCAAGTGTTGTAAATGCCATTGTTTGAGCTTGATGTAACATTAATGGATTTGAAGCATAGAATGTCTTGATATCATTAAATGCAAAGATTCCATTAAGCCATGCACAGCTAAAGTAAGCAAGTAAAACGCCAATTGTGAGAATAGAACCATAAAGTAATGTATTTCTCATTCCACCATTTGCAAAGATTCCTTCTTTTGGATCCCTTGGTCTTTCACTCATAATGTGAGGATCACGTGGGTCCATGCCAAGAGCAATTGCAGGAAGTGAGTCAGTAAGTAAGTTGACCCAAAGCAAGTGAATTGCAATTAATGGAGCTGGAAGTCCAAGACAAATGATAACAAACATTGCAAGAACTTCAGCAATATTGCTACTTAATAAGAAGATAACAGTTTTCTTAATGTTAGCGTAGATTCCTCTACCTTCTTCAACTGCTTTTTCAATCGAAGCAAAGTTATCATCTGTTAAAACCATGTCAGCAGCACCTTTTGCGACATCGGTTCCAGTAATACCCATTGCAATACCAATATCAGCAGCTTTTAAGGATGGGGCATCATTAACGCCATCTCCTGTCATAGCACAGATATTTCCATTAGCTTGGAAAGCCTTAACGATTTGAACTTTATTTTCTGGAGAGACTCTTGCGAAGACTCTTGTTTTCTTACAAGCTTCTTGAAGTTCTTCAGGTGATAATTTATCAACATCACTCCCAAGCATACATTGATCGATTGTTTCAACAATTCCTAAATCACGAGCGATAGCAAAAGCTGTATCTTTATGGTCGCCAGTAATCATAACCGTTGTAATACCAGCATTTTTAAAGATTTGAACAGCAGGTTTTGCTTCTGGTCTTGCTGGGTCAATCATTGCAACAAGTCCAACGAAGACTAAATCTTCTTCATCTATCTTATCTTTATTATTATAAGAAAGAGCTAAAACTCTAAGAGCTTTATCTGAGAAATATTTATTAGCAGCATTAATTTTGTCAAAATCTTCTTGAGTGATTGGTCTTTCAACACCATTTTCTAAGATTTTAACAGTTCTTGCTAAGATTGAGTCTAAAGCACCTTTAGTGTAGGTAATTGTTTTTCCATTTTCTAAAGTATGTTTTGTACTCATCATTTTACGAACACTATCGAATGGGAGTTCGTCAATTCTAGGAGTTTTTCCTTCAATAAAGGATTTATGTAAATCAAATTCGTTAGCGAATGCAACAAGAGCAATTTCAGTTGGATCGCCAAATAAACCTTCATCAACAGTTGCGTTTGAACATAAAGACATACCGGTTGCTAAAAGTTTAAGTCCATTTTCTTCAGTTATTTCTTTAAAGTCATCTTGAACAAAATATTTCCCATCAACATAAGCTTGAACAACTGTCATCTTATTTTGAGTTAAAGTTCCAGTTTTATCAGAGCAAACGATTTGAACAGCGCCAAGAGTTTCAACTGAATTAAGTTTTCTAACAACAGTATTAACTTTAACCATTCTTTGAACGCCAATTGAAAGAACAATTGTAACAACAGCCGCAAGGCCTTCAGGTATTGCAGCAACAGCAAGGGCAATTGAAGATAAAACAGCTTCAATCCAAGCTTCAACGTTACTTCCGTTTCCTTCAACGAAAATCCAAATAATATCAACGATTAAAACTGCGATAACAACAATTAAAGTAATTAATCCTAAAATCTTTGATAAGTTATCAAGAGATTTTTGAAGTGGCGTTTCGCCTTCTTCTTCATCATCAAGAGCTTTAGCAATCTTACCAATTTGAGTATCCATTCCTGTTGCAACAACAACGCCCATTCCTCTTCCATAAGTAACAGGAGTTGACATGAATGCAAGGTTAACTCTATCTCCAATTGCAACAGTGTTTGAGAAAGTAATTGAAGAATCTTTTTCAACTGGAACAGATTCACCAGTTAATGATGATTCATTTGCTTTTAAGTTAACTGCTTCAATAAGCCTTAAATCAGCACCAATTGTGTCACCTTCTTCAAGAACAACGATATCGCCAGGAACTAAATCTTCTGATTTAATCTTAAATCTTTTCCCATCTCTAATAACTGTACTTTCTGGGGAAGAAAGTTTTTTAAGTGCTTCAAGAGATGTTTGCGCTTTTACTTCTTGAACAGTTCCAATAATTGAGTTCATCAAAATGACGGCAACGATAATAACAACATCTGGCCAGTCACCGACTTCTAAGAAGTCAAATCCATGAAGAACTGTTTCATAAATAGAAATGCCTATTGTAACAGCGATAGCAGCAAACAAAACATAGATCATTGGATTCGCCATTTGTTCAAAGAAAATTTGAATCCAGGTTTTCTTTTTCTTTTCTGCTAGCTTATTAGGTCCAAATTTTTCTAAGCGAGCAAAGGCTTCTTCGCTTGTAAGACCTTTTTTGAAGTCTGTTTTAAATTCTTTTTCAATTTGCTCAATTGTTAAAGTTTCTGGAATAACATTTGAGAATTCTTTAGTAGAATTTAAGACTTCGGTTTCCTTTTTTTGTCCCATAAACTACTCCATTTCTTATGGTCTCGTAAATAAACTCACCTATATCCGGATAAGAATTCTTATCGTGTTGACGGATGTAGATTTAAACTAATCCCCATATGAGTAATATTCTAAAAGAAATTAATATTTAAGTAAATATTAATTGGGAAATGGGGCGACTATTTTACGCATAAAGCTCAATTTTTGTTTTAGAGAAAAAATAATAAGGATTTGCAGTGTTTTTGTTTTGAAATTCTAGAAAATAAAGTAAAATATAGACATGAAAATGATTTTAACTTTATTAACGGCTTTTTCTTTGTCATCCACTCCTATTTTAGGAGGCTTTAATAGTACATCTTTTAACGCTTCTAACAAAGCTTCAACTATTAACTATGATTTTCTAGAACAAGAAGAAATTTTAAATTACTATTCTACTTTAGAAGAAGGTCAAAAGGGCGATGAACTTCTTGATGATTTACAAGCAATCCTTTCAGAGAATCAAGTTAAAGTTAATTACACAACTGGCTTTACTCAAGGTAAAGGAAGTAAATCATGGCTTGGATATTATCTTTATGAAAGAAATTGGGATCTTTCTCCTTTAGAAGAGTCTGAGAAAAATGGAGACTATAAAACAAGTGATGTTTGGTTAAACGTCATGTATGTTAATTCTCCAATTTATATTGAAACTTCAATCAATAATAAAAGCACATCAGAAATTAACTACAAATTTTATCCAAATTACCCAGATACTAGTGAAATAAAAGAGGTCGCTTACAATAAATACACCTTTGATAGAGAACACGTTTTCCCTAAATCATATGGTTTTAATGGTGCCGATGATAAATATAAAGATTTAACCGCCGGATGTGACGCTCATAATCTTCATATTGCTACTTCTGAAGGTAATCAACAAGGTCACGACAATTATCCTTATGGAAATGTTGTTGATAAAGAAGATGAAAGCACCGAAGTTATCAAGTCTCAATTAACTGGAGATATTTCAGGTTATTTAGGGAAAGGCAAAAACGGTAATAAAGTTTTTGAACCTCTTGATAAAGATAAAGGAGATATCGCTCGTTCCATCTTTTATATGGCTGCAAGATATCATAATTATGAAGATCTTGGAAATGGAGATGAAACTCCTGCACTTGCTTTAGGAAATAATGTTGATAGAACAAGCACTAAAGAGCCTAGCGAAACAAAAAATAATCCAGGTGTTTATGGCGAACTCGACGATTTATTAGCTTGGAACAAAGAAGATCCTGTTACTGAATTTGAAAGACAAAGAAATGATTTAATTTATAATAATGTTCAATATAACAGAAATCCATTTGTTGATTTTCCAAGTTGGGCTGATGCTTGTTTTGATGCTGAAAATTCTAATGGAATCACTTTTGACATGACCGATAAACCAACAGAAGAAAATCCTGATGAAGAAAAGCCAGTTTATACTTTTAAACTTGAAGCTAAAAACGAGGAAGCGTTGTCATACCACTACTACGATAAATTCGATTCAACAAAATTTGTTACAACTTTAGAATCAAGCGCTAAAGCCAGGGATTTAGTTGTTCCAAGTGAAATCACCTATTATCTTGGTGAAAACGAAATTAAAAACGGCGACATGATTACAACTTTTGGTTCAAAAGAGTTTTATGCAGTTGCCAAAATCGATGGACAAGAAATCAAATCAAACACTCTCACCTTGTCAGTTACTTTCTCAACAATGCAAATCATAATAGGTCTTGCTATAATTCTTGGCATAATAATTATCTTTTTAATAATCTTCTTTAGTTTAAGTAAAACCAAGAAAAAGAAAATGATTAATAAAATCAAAAAAGGCGTTAAGAAAAAATAATTAAGTTTCCTATTTTATTATTTCGTTAATGGCAAAAGGAATTTTAGCACTTACATCACGAGATAAAAGTGAGTAAGTGTTTATTTCTTTTATGGCTAAATCAGCGCTTAAACCAAGAATATAGGAGGCGCTTGCTACTCTTAATAAAATATCATTATTTTTGTTGAGTAAACCTAAGGTAATTCCACTTAAAACGTCTCCACTTCCACCCTTTGCAAGTCCACTATTACCTGTAATATTTAAGTAAGAAATTTCTCCATCACTTATCACGCTTACATTACTTTTTAAGTTAACTATAACGTGATATTTTTTAGCAAAAACCCTGCAATTCTCAACTGGATTAGATAAAATGTCCTTAATTTCTAAGCCAGATAAACGAGAAAACTCTTTGATGTGAGGTGTTAAAACAATGCTATTTGTTACACTTTCAAGTAGGACATTAACCCCATATCTAGCTAAGGAATTTAAGGCATCTGCATCTAGTAATAAATTACCTTTAAAGTTTTTTATAAGATAAGAAACAATCTTATAAACGTTTTCACTGACGCCAATTCCAGGGCCAACCAAGATAGCATTATAATGCATTAATTTATCAAGTTTTTCTTCATTAATTTTAATTGATCCATTTTCATCGTCAAAAAGAAAATAAATGTTTTCAGGATTTATTAAAGCGTAACTTGAATATAATGATTCTGGAATGCACAAAGAAGCGTATCCTACTCCCATTCTTAAAGAAGATAAAGCATTATATGAAAGTTCAATTGCGCCAGGCGTTAACTTACTTCCGCCAATTAATGCTACTCTTCCATAATCTCCTTTATTAGAATTTTCTTTTCTACCAGGAAATAATTTTTTTATATCTTTCTTTTCTAAAATTTTAAGAAAATAGTTAGGTTTTGCAGGTTTAATTTTAGCATCTACAACTTTTAACTCTTTATGAGAGCCTTTTCCTTCATTAAGAAATAACCCACTTTTATAGTTTTGAATTGTTATAGTTAAGTCGCTTTTAAAAATTGCGCCCAGACTTAGTCCGTTTGTTGAATCGAGTCCACTATTTATATCAACACTAACTTTATAAGCATCTACTTCATTCAATTTATTAATTACATCAATATATGAATCTTTTAAATTTGATTTAACTCCAATTCCTAAAAGTGCATCAACTATAACGCTTGGTTTATTTTCTTTTAAATATTTATCTAGGTCAGAAACAATTTCGCCCTTATATAAATTAAAATTAGTTAAAGTTTCGTTTTTAAAGTTATGAGAAATCAAAAAAACTTTAACATTATAGCCGCTTAAAAGAAGATAACGAGCAATAACAAGCCCATCTCCTCCATTTCCGCCACTTCCGCAAGCTATTAAAATTTCATCATCCTTTTTAATATGTTTAATTATTTCTAAATAGGAGTTGTGTCCAGCTTCTTCCATAAGTTCTATTGATGGATAGAAGTTTTTAATGGTATAAGCATCATTTTCTTGTGCTTCTTCGCGAGTTAAAACATCAATCATAATTAATCAATATCGATATCAAGTTCAATAGGACAGTGATCACTTCCAAAAACTTCATTTAAAATTTTAGAATCTTTAACTTTATCAATAATATTCTCTGAAACAACGAAATAATCGATTCTCCAACCTGCGTTTCTTTCTCTTGCTCTCATTCTATAGCTCCACCAAGAATATTTAACAGTGTCTTTATAAAGATATCTAAAAGTGTCAACGTATCCATTATTTAATAAACTAGTAAATGCATTTCTTTCTTCATCAGTAAAACCAGCGTTATGATGATTAGTATCAGGATTTTTTAAATCAATTTCTTCGTGAGCAACATTTAAATCACCAGCATAAACTACTGCTTTCTTTTCTTTTAAAGAATTTAAATAGTTAACTAAATCTTTTTCAAATTCCATTCTAAAAGGAAGTCTTTTAAGTTCATCGCCACTATTTGGAACATAACACGCTACATAATAGAAGTTATTAAATTCAAGAGTCACTGCTCTTCCTTCATCATCGTATTTTCCATCAAGTAAGCCATAATGAACTGAAAGAGGTTTGATTTTTGTAAAAACAGCAACGCCACTATATCCTTTTCTTACTGTTGAATTTGTAAAATAAACTTCATATCCTTCTGGTAAAAAAGGAAATTCTTTATGAATATCATCGTTTAATTTAGTTTCATTTAAAGAAAAAACATCAGCGTCTAAATTTTTAAAGTCTTTTTCAAAATCTTTTTTTAAAATTGCTCTAATTCCATTAACATTAAAAGAAATAATTTTCATAATTTTCACCTGTTAATAATTATACTAAAAGTCATGACTTCTTGCTTAAATTTAATATTCGACATTTTGTTATTTAATCTTAAACTCTTAAATTAAATAGCATAAAATAATTTAAGAGGTAGAAAAAATGGAAAAAGCAAAAGTATATTTTACAAAAGATTTATCGTCTCATAGTTTAGTTAAACTTTTTGACCTTCTTGATAAAAAATTAGAAGGAAATGTTGCTGTTAAAATTCATTCTGGTGAAGAAGGAAACCAAAATTATCTTCGTCCAGAGTATCTAAAAGAAATTGTTGAACACGTTCATGGAACTGTTGTTGAAGCAAACGCTGCCTATGAAGGAGAAAGAGATACTTCAGAAAAACATCTTAAGCTCTTAAAAGAACATGGTTGGCTTGATGCTTTTAAATTTGATTTACTTGATGAAACAGGTCCTGATATTGAACTTAATATTCCTGATGGCACCCAAATCAAGAAAAATTACATTGGAAAAGATTTTGCAAAATACGATTCAATGTTAGTTGTTTCTCACTTTAAAGGCCATCCAATGGGAGGCTTTGGTGGTGCACTTAAGCAACTTTCAATAGGCTGTGCTTCTGCTTATGGAAAAGCCTATATTCATGGATCTGGTAAACCTGAATTATTATTTGATGGTGATCACGATAGCTTTTTAAGATCAATGGCTGATGCTGCAGGTAGTGTTGTTAAATATTTTGATGGCAAAATCTTATACATTAATGTTATGAGAAATTTATCAGTTGATTGTGATTGTTGTGCAATTGCTGAAGATCCTTGTATGAAAGATATAGGTATTTTAGCTTCTACTGACCCAGTTGCAATTGACCAAGCTTGTATTGATTTAGTTTATTCAAGCAAAGATCCAGGAAGAGATCATTTTGTAGAAAGAGTCGAAAGTAGAAACGGCTTACTCACTATCGAAACTGCTAATAAGATTGGTTACGGAACTAAAGAATACGAACTTATTGAAGTTAAATAATTAGTAAAATTAAGAACTTAAAATTCTCGTCAAATTGGCGAGAATTTTTTATTTTAATTGAGTTTTGCAAGGTTTTTGTAAAAAAACGTTCGATTATCTTAAAAATTCAAAAATTCATTCAATAAATCACTAATAGGAGTTTTTAGTCATGCGAAACACATAAATGGAATTTAATTTATGAAACAAAACGAAACTCAATTTATTTTTATTTAGTGAGGTAACTAACCTCATTATAATTTTGTTTTTTATTTCTTTCAATGGCTTTTGAATACTCAATACTTGGTCTAACTTCATTTAAACCATCGAAAAATATTTTATATCTATTAACAAAAATCTTTTCTTTATCAATCAAAGTTTCATTATTAAGGTATCTAGCAATAACATTTACATTTGAACCATTTAAAATAGTTAAAACTTCATCGACTTGTCTTGCAAACTCTTTAATAATTGCATCATTTTCAAGCATTGTCGCATAACTTTCATGTAATAAATCACTTAAAATTCTTATAACTTTATTTTTTCTCACTTTAAAAACGTTTTATTACTTTTACAAAAGTGTTCAAATTATCTCTAAACGCTTTCTCTATATTTTATTGAGAATATAGATCATATTTTAAATTACAACTAACCTATATTTTTGGTAAATAATATTTGATTCAATAAAATTTTGTTAAAGCTCGGAATCGCGATGGCCATACAATTGTGTTGAGAGTTTTAAAAAAGCTACGCGTTTTGCGTAGCTTTTAAGGGCCCTATAAAATCTAGCGGGGTTTTAAAATTCTAACCTCCCCGTTTGATTTTATAAAAAAACCTTTCATAATTGTTCTTGGCGAAGAACATACATGAA
>CASERQ010000010.1 GCA_949290395.1 uncultured bacterium
TAATATTTTTATGTTTTCTTGTAATATACCAGCCATCTCTGATAAATTTCTAACATCTGAATGTTCTTTGTCGACTCCTGGATAAGAATTACTTGCAATATCTTTTATTTTATATGCTAAATTTTTGTAAAAATAATCATGCCTTGCATTTGTCTTATATAAATTATTATATAAAGCATCTATTCTTTTTTCTTTAACTATTTCAGCATGTGGAAATTTTTTTATAAAATTCAAAGCTGTTTCTTCGTAAATCCTACTGCTTTTAAATATTGCCTCCATTTCAGGAAAGCATATATTTATTAGTCTTTTATATCTATTTTTACAACTAACATTTACTTGTGTTAAATAAACATATTGCCTTGTCATCGCTTTTAAATTAGCATATAAATCTTTTTTTGATAAATCGTGATATTCAACTTCATTCACAAAAAATAACTTTGCTAGTCTAAAACAATCTTTCTTATCTGTTTTCGTTTTTCTTATTGTGTCATAATTGTTTTTAGTTGTTAAGCTGTTTATAACAAGAGTATTAAATCCATTTTCCTTAAAATATCTTTCTACTGGTAAATGATATATTCCTGTTGACTCCATAAATACTGTTAAATTATTTATATCAAGAGATTTTATTTTTTCCTTTAGCTTAGTAAAATTTTCTAAGTAATCATGAATTATTTAGAAAAGTTTATTAATGTAAAAAAAGTGCGCTTTTTTCACGGTTCTATTGTGCTTTTATTTTGTTTATGGAATGTGTTTTATATGTTATAATATTGGCACATTTTAGGAACTATTATATGGAAACAAAAACAACAAAAAGTATTAAGATTTCATTAAGTATTAAAGAAATAGCAACATTAGTTGGTGAAACATGTTCTGAATGTTATGGAGTTATTGGCTTAACAAACGCTAAATCCATAAAAGAAAAGTTTATTATTTTAAAAAAAGAAAATTATGTTGACGGCGTGAATATTACTAAAGTTCAAGATAAGTTTAATATTGATGTCCATTTAATTTGCGCTTATGGTGTAAAAGTTACTGAAATTGTAAGTGAAGTAAGTAAACGCATAAATTATGTTTTGACAAAGAAATATGGTCAATTATTCTCAAAAATAAATGTTTACGTAGAAGAATTGCGTGAACTTTAATGCGTTTAAGATTAATTGAGGATTTATTATGAAGTTTATAGATGGAAAAGTATTTAAGAATATGGTTATTAGTGCATCTAATAACTTATTCAACCATTATCCTGAGGTAGATGCTTTAAATGTCTTCCCTGTACCAGATGGTGATACAGGTATGAATATGAATTTAACCATGACTAGTGGAATGAAAGAAGTCCAAAATCGTGGCGATGAAAGATTATGTGATATTGCTAAAATTTTCTCTCGTGGTTTATTAATGGGTGCAAGAGGAAATTCTGGTGTTATTACTAGTCAAATTTTCCGTGGTTTTTCTGATGGGTTAGCAGGAAAAACTAAGATCAATGCTGTTGAACTCGCTGATGCCTTTGATAATGGACGTCAAGTTGCATATAAAGCAGTCCTTAAACCAGTTGAAGGTACTATTTTAACAGTTATTAGAGAAGCAAGTGCTAAATTAAAAGAATCTGTAAATGAAAAAATGTCTATTGAAGAGGCATTTGATATTTTACTTGCTGAAGCTAATGCTTCATTATCAAGAACTCCAAATTTATTACCTGTTTTAAAAGAAGTTGGTGTTGTCGATAGTGGTGGCGCTGGTTTAATCAAGATTTTAGAAGGTATGCAAACGGCAGTCGGTGGATATGTTATCAATAGACATGAAGCTGAAGCTGTTAGTGCTCAAGGTAGCGCTCAAGTTGCTGCTAGCGAAGAAAACGAAGATTTTGGATATTGCACTGAATTTATTTTAAGACTTGGACCAAGTGAATATAAAAAAGCTTTTAACAAGAATAGATTTACAAGTGTTTTGAATGCTCATGGTAATTCTTTAGTTGTTGTCCAAGATGAAGACATCGTTAAAGTTCACGTTCACACATTAAAACCTGGTGATATCTTTAACTATGCACAACAATTTGGCGAATTTATTAAGATGAAATGTGAAAACATGACTGAACAACATAACGAAATTTTAATAAACGAAAAGAATAACAATGGACCACATATGGCTGCAAGTGAACTTAGTAAAGCTCCTCTTGCTGCTCCAAAAGTTGAAAAAGATGAAGAAAAAGAGTATGCAATTGTCGCAACTTCAAGTGGCGAAGGAATTGATGGACTCTTTAAGGAAGTTGGTGTTGATTATATTGTAAGTGGTGGGCAAACCATGAACCCTTCAACCAACGATTTCTTAAAAGTTATTGAAAAAGCTAATGCTAAAAATATTTATATCTTACCAAATAATGGAAACATTATTATGGCTGCTAATACTGCAAAAGATGTTTTAAAGGATAAAGTAAACGTTGTTGTTATTCCTAGTAAAACTATTATGCAAGGCGTTGTTGCTGCAATGAATTTTAACCCTGATCTTTCTTTAAGTGATAATGAAAAAGTAATGAATGAAGCATTATCAACCGTTAAATCAGGTCAAGTAACATTTGCTATTAAAGATACTGAAATTAATGGTGTTAGTGTTAAAAAAGATGAATTTATGGCTATCTTAAACAGTAAAGACATCCTTTCTTCACATAAAGATAAATTTGAAGCTTTAAAAGTTCTTTTAAAGAAGATGGTTGATGAAGAAAGTTCAGTTATTACTGTTTTACTTGGCGAAGACATCGCTAGTGATGAAGAAGTTGCTAAAGTAGAAGAATTTATCGAATCTGAATTTAAAGATTGCGACGCTGATGTAAGAATTGGGCGTCAACCGGTTTATTCTTATATTGTTGGTGTTGAATAAAAAATCCCACAAAAATGGGATTTTTTCCTTATAAAAGGAGTAATTTATGAAGTTTGTTATTGATATGATGGGCGGAGACAATGGCGTAAAAGCTACAATCTCTGGAACAAAAGAATTCTTAAAAAAACATAATGATATTGAGTTATTTTTAATCGGTGATTTAAACGAACTTTCTGAATTTAAGGATTATCCAAACATTCATTTAGTCGAATCAAAAACTGTTTTAAAAATGGATGTCGATCCTATGACTGCTTTAAAAGAAAAAGATTCTTCTTTAATGGTCGCAGTTAATACTTATTTAAACGAAAAGTGTGATTGCTTGATTAGTGCTGGAAGTACTGGTGCTTTATTAAGTGCTGCTGTTTTTAAGATTAAAAGAATTGAAGGTATTACAAGACCTTGTTTAATTACATCTTTCCCAACAATTAAAAAAGGAAAGAAATTTGTTGTTTGTGATTTAGGTGCAAATAATGCAAATACTAAAGAAGAACTCGTTCAATTTGCAATTATGGGCTCAATTTATTATTCAATTCTTTATAAAGAAAATAATCCGAAAGTTGCTTTATTATCAAATGGCACCGAAGAAGAAAAAGGTTCCCCATTATGTAAAGAAACCTACCCTCTTCTTAAGGATTCAAAATCTATAAATTTTGTTGGAAATATTGAAGCACGCGATCCTTTATACGGAAATATTGACGTTCTTGTAAGTGATGGATTTACAGGTAATGTTTTCTTAAAATCTGTTGAAGGAACAGCGAAAATTATGTCTCAAATGATAAAAGATGCATTTAAGAGAAATATTTTTTCAATGATAGGCTATTTATTCTCTAAAAAAGGAATAGTCGAAATGAAAGAAAAAATGGACTATAAAAACGTTGGTGGAGCTTTACTTATGGGCGTAAATGGCGTTGTAATTAAGGCTCATGGAAGTAGCGACACTAAATCATTTTTAAGTGCTTTAGAAAATGGTTACAATCTTACAAAAGTTGATATTGTAAATAAATTCAAAGAGGAACTTTTTAAGTGAAATCAATTGATTTATTTTTAGAGAAATTTCATATTCAAACCAAACATAAAGAACTTTATGAGATGGCTTTAACCCATTCTTCTTTTAATAGTGATGCTAAAACTCATCACCATGATTATGAAAGACTCGAATTTATGGGTGATAGCGTTTTAGGTTTTACAATTGCTTCTCTACTTTTTAAATATCATCCTGAAATGCTTGAAGGAGCGTTAACAAAAGCAAAAAGTTATCTTGTTCAAAGCGAATACCTTGCAAAACTCGCTCGAAAAGAGGGATACCAAGATTTTATTCGCGCTGGAAAAAGTTTATCTACTGAAGAAGTTATGAACAATCAATCAATTCTTGAAGATGTTTTCGAAGCAATTATTGGAGCGGTTTATCTTGATAAAGGAATTGATTTTGCTTTCAAGTATATTGAAAGAATTTATGAAGATGAAGTTAAAAACTTTTCTCTTGATGAAATAAAAGATTATAAATCAATTTTACAAGAAGCAATGCAAGCTGAACATCGTGAGTCAGTTACTTATAAAATTGTTTTTGAAAAAGGACCACCTCATAATAGGACATTTTTTGCCGAAGTGAGTTTTGATGGACATGTTTTAGGTCGAGGAGAAGGTAGAAGCAAAAAAATTGCTGAACAAGAAGCTGCAAAAGATGCTTTAAGTAAAAAAGCAACGTAGTTTAAAGGTGTTTTATGGGTTTATTTAAATTTTTAAAAGAAAAATTTACAAAAAAGAGTGAAGAAAAAAAGCCAGTTGAAGTTAAAAAAAGCGAAGAAGAATCTCTTGAAAAATACAATACTGGATTAGAAAAATCCCGTAAGAATTTTTCTAATAAACTTGAAGAGCTTGCTAAACGTTATAAAGCAGCAAACCAAGAATATTTTGAAGAATTAGAAGAGATTTTAATTGAAGCTGATGCTGGTGTTTCTTTTACAATTAATATTATTGAAAATCTTTTAGAATACACTAAAGAAAATAACATCACTGATCCTAAAGAAATTAACGAAATGCTCGTTGATAGAATGTTTCTTAATTACTTAAAAGAAGGTGAAGACATTAAAAACGAACTTACTTTTGATCATAAACCTGTTATTTTACTTATGACTGGTGTAAATGGGGTTGGAAAAACAACGACAATTGCTAAACTTGCTAAAAGATATATTAATCAAGGCAAAAAAGTTATGCTTGTTGCTGCAGATACTTTTAGGGCTGGTGCAAAAGAGCAACTTACAATTTGGGCTGACCGCTTAGGAATTCCTATTGTTAGTGGAAACGATAATGAAGATCCAGCAAGTGTTGCTTATAAAGGAACTAAAAAAGGAATTGATGAAGAGTTTGATCTTGTAATTATTGATACTGCTGGAAGACTCCAAAACAAGAAAAACTTAATGGAAGAGTTAAGAAAAATTTATAACGTTGTTGTTAAATTGAGTGGCGTTAATCCAGAATGTTTCCTTGTAATAGATGCAACTACTGGCCAAAATGGTGTTTTACAAGCTAAAGCTTTTAAAGATTTAATTAATATTACAGGTATTGTAATTACAAAAATGGACGGAACTTCTAAAGGTGGAATTATTTTAGCTATAAGAGAAGAACTTGGTATTCCCGTTAGATTTATTGGGCTTGGAGAAAAGGATTCTGATTTAGAAGAATTCGATTTAGATAAATATCTTTATGGACTTTGTTCCACATTAATTAAAGATGAATAATTTAGAAAAAACAGAATATATTAATCAACTTTTTGATTTATATAAGTCTCTTTTAACAGAAAAACAATATGAAGTAATTGAAAAATATTATTCTTATAATCTTTCTTTAAAAGAGTTAAGCGAGGAATTAAAAGTTTCTCGAAGTGCTATTTTAGATTCGATTGAACACGCCACAAAGAAACTATATGATTATGAAAGTAAGCTAAAACTTTTTGAAAAAAGAGAAAAACTTATTGAAAGAATTGAAAAACTCGATTTAGATTCAAACGAAAAACAAAAACTGATAGATGAGGTGTTGTATGGCATTTGAAGCATTAACTGATAAATTTTCTAAAGTTATTAAAAAACTTAAAGGAGAATCTCATTTAACTGAAAAAAATATGGATGAGATGCTAAAAGAGGTTAGAATTGCCCTTTTAGAAGCTGATGTTAACTATAAAGTTGTTCGCGATTTTATTAATAATGTAAAAGAAAAAGCATTAGGCGAAAAAGTTTTTGATAAATTAAACCCAAGTGAAATGGTTGTAAAGATTGTTCGTGATGAGCTTGTAAATCTTTTAGGTAGTGATTCTTGCGAATTACTTTATAACAAAAATAAACCTACAATCATCCTTCTTGTTGGTCTTCAAGGTAGTGGTAAGACAACAACTGCTGGTAAACTTGCTTATTTAATGAAAAATAAGTTAAATAAAAAAGTTTTACTAGCTGCTTGTGACGTCTATCGTCCTGCAGCTATTGACCAACTTGACCAAATTGCTAAGCAAATTAATGTTCCTTTAGTAAACTTAGGAACAAATGTTGATCCAGTTGAAATTGCTCTTAAAGCAAAAGAAAGAGCCTATAATGACCATCTTGATGTTTTAATTATCGATACTGCCGGTCGTTTACAAATTGATGAAAAATTAATGGATGAACTCAAAAATATTAAATCAAAAGTTAATCCAGATGAAATTTTACTTTTAACTGATGCAATGGCAGGTCAAGATTCTGTTAATGTTGCTAAAAAATTCAATGAAGATTTAGCTTTAACAGGTGCGATTATGTCTAAAATGGATGGCGACTCTAGAGGCGGTGCTGCTTTATCGATTGCTAATGTTACTGGAGTCCCAATCAAATTTATTGGTACAGGTGAAAAAATTTCCGATCTTGATATATTCCATGCTGATAGAATGGCAGAAAGAATTCTTGGCATGGGAGATGTTTTAACTCTTATTGATAAAGTTAGTGAAAACATTGATGAAAAAGAAGCTAAAAAGAGTGTAAAGAAATTCCAAGAAGGCAATTTTACTTTGGAAGATATGCTTAGACAAATGAAACAAGTTCAAAAACTTGGTTCGCTTGGTGGACTTATTAAACTTATTCCAGGTATGCCTAAAATTAGTGATGAACAACTTGGAGCCGCTGAAAAAGAGATGAAAAACTTTGAAGTAATTATTAATTCAATGACTCCTGAAGAAAGAGCTCATCCTGAGATTTTAAAGAATTCCAGAAAAGTTAGAATTGCTAAAGGAAGCGGAAAAACTAACGCTGATATCAATAAAGTTCTTAAAAAATATGATCAAATGAAACTTATGATGAAGCAAATGAGAGGAAGTAATGGTAAATTTAAAATGCCTCCAAATATGGGTGGCAAAATGCCATTTTAAATTAAAACTTAAAATTAAAAAAGTCTCTTCGATTAATGTTTGGAGAGACTTTTTTTAATTGTCTTTGATAAATTTATGACCTTTTTCGATAGCTTCTTTTTCCCGTTTTGGCGTTTCATTTATTTCTAATTCATTAAGTAATTTTTTATCAGATTTTGTTAAATTTATTTTTTCAAATAAATCAGGCCTATTGTTTTTTGTAATATTTAAGGCTTGTTTTTTACGCCACATTGAGATTGCTTTATGATTGCCAGAATAAAGAATATCAGGCACTTTTTTGCCTTCAAAATCATAAGGTTCAGTATATTGAGGATATTCAAGTAAGTTATTATCAAAACTTTCTTCTTCAATACTCTCCTTTGTGATGACCCCATCTAAAAGTCTGCTAACAGAATCAATAATGACTAAAGCCGGAATTTCTCCACCTGTTAAAACATAATCTCCAATTGAAATTATTTCATCAAAATAAGGATAAACTCTTTCGTCCATCCCTTCATAATGACCACATAAAATTAAAATATCATCGTAATTTTTAGCCAAATCTTTAGCTTTTTCTTGATTATAAGTTGTACCTCTTGGCGACAATAATATTTTATGTGTTGAAGAAGTAGAGTTAGCTTTTAATGCATCAATTATTGGTTGACACTTCATAATTAAACCAGCTCCACCTCCAACAGGAGGAGTATCAGTTCGATTATATTTATCCTTTGTATAATCTCGGATATTGATTAATTTAACTTCAATTAAGTCTTTTCCAATTGCGCGTTTTAAAATTGAAGAGTTTAGAACGCCTTCAAACATTTCCGGAAAAAGAGTTAAAATTTTAAAGATCATTAATCAGTTAAACCTTCAATTAAATGTATTGTTATAACTTTATTTTTAATGTCGATATTTTTAATAAAGAAATCATTAAAAGGGACAAAAAAGTGGGTTTTTGCAGGCTTTTTAGAAATTTTAAGTGTAATTTGCGCAGGAAATTCTTCGACTTTTTCAACAATTCCAAGCTCGTTATTATCTTCATCGATAACTTTACAGTCCATTAAATCAGAAAAATAAAATTCATCTTTTTTAAGAATCTTTTCATCTTTTAAAGCATAAAGTTCTTTACCAAGAAGAGGTGAAATTAAGTTTATATCTTCGTAATTTAAAAAAGTTAATAAATCTAAATTGCCTTCTTTAGTGGCGTGAGAAAAAACAACTAATTCTTTATAAGAATCATTTTCTTTATAAAAAAGTTTATTTCCTTTTTTATATCTAGAATTTTTAAAAGAAGTATAAGAGTAAACTTTTAATTGACCCTTTAAGCCAACAGGTTTTAACACCTTACAAACTAAAAGATATTCTTCCATATTCTAAACATAAAAAAGGAAGGAGAAATTATTCTCCAACCTTTTTATCTTCCCCTTCAAAAGATTCAAATTTTAAGTAAACTTTTTTACCCTCAAGTTTACCAGCGATAGAAACAATATCTCTGATTGAATTAGCAATACAACCTTTTTTGCCAATTAATCTTGCGATATCATCACTTGGAGCACAAATTAATAATGTTAAATCACTATTTTTGTTTTCATCACTAACTTCTCTGATGAGAATTGATTCAGGATCGCTAACGAAAGAATCAACGATAGTGTGAATTAAATGTTTGTAATCCATTCTTATTTAGCCTCTTTTGGTGACTTTGTTGAAACAACTTTAGCTTTCTTTACAGTGTTTTTAGCTTTTTCTTCTTTTGCTTTAGCAATTAAACCTTTGGAAGTTAAAATACCTTTGATAGTATCGGAATATTGAGCACCAGCAACTAACCATTTGATTGTGAGTTCTTCATTGAGGTTAGCACTAGCAATACCTTTACTTGGATCATAGGTACCTAAATTTTCAAGGTATCTTCCATCTCTTGTGTATCTGCTATCAGCAACGACGATTCTATAAAATGGTAAATGTGTTCTACCTTCTCTAGCTAATCTAATTTTTACTGCCATAATAAAATCTCCTTTGTTCAATAATCTTATAGTAAATTAATAAGTGCTGTCAAGTATTTTTACTTAACAGCACGAAAAAATTTTCTTGCATCTTTTCTTGATTATTGATATATTTTTAAAGCACTTATGTGCTTCAGGTGTTCCAATGTAAATAGTCACTTTATAAGAACATTTTATAGAACGAATAGCGAGGGAGGAAATGTATGAATACAAATTTAATTAAAGAAGTTGAACAAACTCAATTAAGAAAAGATTTCCCACATTTCAAAGCTGGTGATACTGTTAAAGTCAACGTTAGAATCGTTGAAGGTGGAAAAACTAGAATTCAAGCTTTTGAAGGTGTTGTTATCGAAAGACGTGGACATGGCGTTGGTGAAACATTCATGGTTCGTAAAATGTCCGATAAAATTGGTGTTGAAAGAATCTTCGGAGTTCATTCACCAAACGTTGTAAGTGTTGAAGTATTAAAAATTGGTAGAGTCAGAAGAAGCAAAATCTTCTATCTCCGTGAAAGAAGCGGTAAATCCGCAAGAATTAAAGAAGTACTTAAGAAATAACTTAAGAATTTCTAAAATAATTAATTTATATGTGACTAAACGATGGAAAATTTCCATCGTTTTTTTAAAACTTATATAAATAGTTATCTAATTATTTAATTTAAAGAAGTTTGTAGATAAAATAAGGCGTGTAAAAGAGGAGAAAGGAAAGATTAATGGGCGGTCAAAATATTCACTGGTTTCCAGGGCACATGAAAAAAGCTTATGTCAAAATCGAAGAACAAATGAAGTTCGTTGATTTTGTAATAATTGTACTTGATGCAAGAGTCCCTTTTTCTAGTGCAAACGAATATTTAATTAAAGCCTTTAATCAAAAACCTAAACTTTTCATTTTAAATAAAGAAGATTTAACCGATCCAAAACTCTTAAAATATTGGAAAGATCATTACACAAAAGAAGATGAAAGATGTATTTCTTTAAATTCTAAACAAAATTTAAATAATGTTTTAAAAAATGAACTAGAAATTTTAACTGCTAAAAAAAGAGAAAAGAATTTAAGAAGAGGAATTAAGAATTCCATTTTTAAAGGCGTGATAGTTGGCGTTCCTAATGTTGGCAAATCAACAATTATTAATAAATTAAGTGGAGCAAAAAAAGTTGAAGCTGCCAATAAGCCAGGAGTAACGCGTTCTGTAAACTGGATAAAAATTTCTAAAGAATATTTTATTATGGATACTCCTGGTATATTAACTCCTCGCTTTGAAGATGAAGAAACTTCAATCAAACTTGCTTTAATCGGTTCTGTCAAAGTTGAGATTTTACCTCTTGAAAAGATAGTAAATTATGGGATCAATTTCTTAAAAAATTATTATCTAACTGAACTTAATGAATATATAAAAGAAGATGTATCTAACACCGATGAAGAAGAGATAATTAAACTTATTGCTAAGAAATTTATTCCACTTCAAAAAGGCGACATTTTGAACATAGAACAAGCAAAACTCAAGTTTTTTAATGATTTTAGAAACTGCATAATTGGTAAAATTTGTTTAGACAGAGGGTCTTTCTATGCTTGATTTTGAAAAAGAGTTTTATTCAGAGAACGTAAAAATAATTGTAGGCGTTGATGAAGCAGGAAGAGGTCCATTATGTGGACCTGTTGTTGCGGCTTGCTGCATTCTTCCTAAGGATTATAAAAACGAACATATTAATGATTCTAAAAAGTTAACTGAGAAAAAAAGAGAGATTGTTTATAAAGAAATTCTAGCCAATGCTATTGATTATGGAATAGGAATTGTCTCTCCTGAAAGAATTGATGTGATAAATATTTATCAAGCAACCAAAGAAGCGATGTTACTTGCTATCAAAAATTTAAAGCATGATTATGATCTTGTTTTAACGGATGCTATGAAACTCGATATTGAGAATAAAAAAGTAATCGATATTATTAAAGGCGATGCTAAATGCGAATGCATTGCGGCTGCAAGCATTATTGCAAAAGTTACACGAGATAGAATCTTAATTGAATATGATAAAAAATATCCTGAATATGGCTTTAAATCTCATAAAGGTTATGGAACTAAAAAACATATTGAGGCCATAAAAAAATATGGAATTATTAAAGGTTTCCATAGAGAAACTTACGAACCAATAAAAAGTTTATTAAAAGAAAATTTAATTTTTGAAAAATAATTTTAATAAATTTTTAAATATCTCCTTTTGTATTAAGTGAAAGGAGATTTTTTATTAATGAATGCAAAAGAAGTATTAGGTGCTCTTTCTTTTAAGTTTGATGGAAACTGGGAAAGATTATATGAAGTTTTAAAGAATAAAGAGCGAATTACTGATGATGAAATTAAAAATTTTTGTAGCAAAATAACAACTAACTACATATATCTTACTTCAAAAGAGTATCCAAGATTTTTAGTTAACGAAATTAGCTGCCCGCCTATTGTTCTTTATTATAAAGGAGATATTAATCTTCTTTGTGAAAGGGATAAAAATCGCTATATCGGTATAGTTGGATCTAGAAATGCTACAGAATATGGCAAAAAAAGTGTAAGGGATATTGTTAAAGGCTTACCAAAAGACATGGTAGTTGTAAGTGGTCTTGCAAGAGGTATTGATAAAGAGGCTCATGAAAGTGCCTTGGATTATGGACTTAAAACTATTGCTGTTTTAGGATGTGGAATTGATTACATTTATCCAGCAGAAAATGTAGCCCTTTATAAAAGAATAATAGATGAAGGTGGGCTAATTCTTAGTGAATATCCATGTTCTGTTAAGCCAAATCCTGAAAATTTTGTTTTTAGAAATAGAATCATAGCATCTTTAAGTGAATTTTTATTAATTGGCGAAGCTTATGATAGAAGCGGCTCTTCAACAACTGTAAATTATGCTTTACAAGGCGGAAAAACAATCGGATGCATACCTTATCCAAGAAGTTCAAAGAGTTTATGTAATAAGTTAATTAGAGATGGCGCGGTTTTAATTGAAAACGCAAGCGATGTCTTGCTTGAAATGGGGAGAAAAAATTAATGATAGTTTACCAAATTAGTAAAAATAAACTCACAAATAGAGATTTTAAATACGTCAAACAGATTGAATATAATAATGATCGTTTTTTAATTGTGCAAATCTATCCTCGTAAAACTCCAAACACTGAAAGAAAGAAAATTATTGTCTCAGCACCAGCCACTGAAAGAAATTGGCAACTATTTAGAGAGGTCTATTTTAAAAAATCTTAAATTTCTAATATATAAGATATATTAGGGGAAATTACCCCAAAATTATACTTTGACAAAAAAACAAAGTGCATTTATATTTAACAAGCGGAGAATTATAAATGAAACTTGTTATTGTTGAATCACCTGCTAAAAGTAAAACGATTGGCCATTATCTTGGAGACGAATATTTAGTCGAAGCAAGTGTTGGACATATTAGAGACCTTGCTATATCTGGTAAGGGTGGTTTTGGAGTTGATGTTGAAAACGAATTCAAACCAAATTATGTTATTGATGCAGATAAAAAAGATGTTGTTAAGAAATTACAAAGTTTAAAGAAAAAAAGCGATGAAGTTATTCTTGCAACCGACCCTGATAGAGAAGGAGAAGCTATTGCTTGGCATTTAGCTACTGTTTTAAAGTTACCTATTGAATCTACAAAGAGATTAGAATTTCACGAAATTACCAAAAACAGTATTGAAAACGCAATTTCTAACCCAAGAACAATTGATCTTGATTTGGTTCATTCTCAAGAAACAAGAAGAATTATTGATAGAATTATTGGTTTTAAACTTTCTTCTTTATTAAAATCAAAAATTAGAAGTCAAAGTGCTGGTAGAGTTCAAAGCGTAACTCTTAAAATGATTTGTGAGCATGAAAAAGAAATCAACGAATTTAAAAGTGAAGAATATTGGACTTTGGATTCTTCTATTTTAAAAAACGATAAAAAATATAGTTTAAATTTAACAAAAATCGATGAAAAAGCTCCAAAAATCTTAAATAAAGAAGTAGCTGATAAAGTTTTAGAATTTACTAAAGAAAAAGTTGAAGTTTCTTCAATTAATAAAACAGAAAAAATCGTAAATTCAAAAGAACCATATAGAACATCAACCCTTCAACAAGATGCTTTTGCTCGTTATGGTTTTAAAACTAAAGAAACAACATTTTTAGCTCAACAACTTTATGAAGGTGTTGAAATTGATGGAAATCTTGTTGGTTTAATTACTTATATTAGAACTGATAGCACAAAATTAAGTGATGTTTTTGTTGCTCAAGCAAAAGATTTTATTATCAATAAGTATGGTGAAAAGTATTATATTGGTACAAAAAATGCTAAAAACGTTAAAGGCGCACAAGATGCTCACGAAGCTATTAGACCAACAAATCTTGAATTAACTCCTCAAAAAGTTAAACCTTTCGTAAAAGATCACGTTTATAAACTTTACAAAATGATTTATGAAAGAACTTTAGCTTCTTTAATGAGCGCAAAAGTTCTTGAAGTCACAACTATTAACTTCAAAAATTCACATTTAACTCTTGAACTTAAAGGCAATAAAGTTGTTTTTGATGGTTACAATATTATTAAATTTGATGATAACGAACAAAATTTATTACCTGAATTTAATGAAAAAGAAGTATTTGATTTAATTGATGTTGCAGTTAATCAAAGCTTTACAAAACCTCCATTACGTTATTCAGAAGCAAAAATTGTTAAACTTATGGAAGAAAAAGGTATCGGAAGACCATCAACCTACTCTTCAACAATTCAAACTTTACTTGCTAGAAAATATGTTATAAGTGAAAAAGGAGTTTTAATTCCTACTGAACAAGGCATTTTAACAAGCAATGTTTTAAATAAATATTTCCCAGATTTAATGAATACAGAATATACAGCAGAAATGGAAACTAACCTTGATAAAATTTCTGTTGGGGAATTATCTGAACTTGAAGTTATTAAAGAATTCTATGATCCATTTATTGAACATTTCGAAGAAGTAAGAAATGTTATGTATAAAGAACCACTTAAAAAGACAGGTGAAACTTGTCCTATTTGTGGTGGTGATTTAGTTTATAAAACCGGAAAACACGGTGAGTTTATTGGTTGCTCAAATTACCCAACTTGTTCATACGTTCAAAAAGAAGAAAAAGAAGCTCCAAAAGATGCCGGAAGAGCTTGCCCAAATTGTGGTGCGCCTCTTGTCATTAGAAAAAATAAAAAAGGACAAGAATTTATTGGATGTTCTAATTATCCAAAATGTCGCTATGTCGAATCTTTAGAGAAAGAAGAAGAAGTTTGCGAAGATAAGTTCTGTCCAGAATGTGGAGCAAAAATGGTGGTTAAACATTCTCGTAGAGGAAGATTCTGGGGCTGTTCAAATTACCCAAAATGTACTCACGTAGAACCATTTAAAAAGAATGATGCCAAAAATTAAGATTATAGGCGCTGGTTTAGCTGGTGTAGAAGCCGCAAATTATCTTGCAAATCGTGGATATTTTGTTGAATTATACGAAAAAAGACCAAAAGTAAGTTCACCTGCTCATCATAGCGATCTTTTTGGTGAACTTGTTTGTTCTAACTCATTAAAGAGCAAAAAAGAAGATAATGCTTGTGGTATTTTAAAAAATGAGATCGAATTACTCGATTCTTTAATGATGGAAGCTGCAAAGCATAGTGAAGTTCCAGGTGGCGACAGCTTAGCTGTTGATAGAAATATTTTTGCAACTTATATTACTGATAAAATCAAAAGTAATCCAAATATCGAAATAAAGTACGAAAATGTTGAGAAGTTATCTAATGAAGATGGCTATACTTTAGTTTGTACCGGTCCTTTAACAGATGAAAATTTACTAAACGAAATTAATCGAATTTCTGGCGAAAAATCCTCTGGATTTTTTGACGCAAGTGCTCCTATTATTTATAAAAACTCTATCAACTTTGAAAAAGTTTTTGTTAAGGGCAGATATAACCAAGGTGAAGAGGGTTATATTAATTGCCCGATGGATAAGGATGAATATTTGGCTTTTTATAATGAACTTTTAAATGCCAAAAAAGCTCCTCTTCATGATTTTGATACACACTATTTTGAAGGATGCTTACCAATTGAAGTTATTGCATCAAGAGGGGTTGATACTTTAAGGTTTGGACCATTAAAACCGAAGGGATTAGAACATGATGGAAAAGAATTCCATGCTGTTGTTCAATTAAGACAAGATGACCTGATTGGCGATTTTTATAACATGGTTGGTTTTCAAACTAATTTAACCTATCCAGAACAAAAAAGAGTCTTTAGACTTATACCAGGTTTAGAAAATGCAGAATTTGCCAGATTTGGTTTAATGCATCGAAATTCATATGTCTTTGCGCCAAAAGTTTTAAATTCTGACCTCAGTATGAAAAAAGCAAAAAATATCTTTATTTGTGGCCAACTTAGTGGGGTCGAAGGCTATGTAGAAAGTGCAGCAACTGGACTTTTAGCAGCTTATTATTTGGATCAAAGACTTCAAAACAAAGAGTTTAAAGAACTTTCTTTTTACAGTGTTTTAGGCGCTCTTGTTAGATATATTACTCATACAGGCGCAAACAATTTTTCCCCAATGAATGCAAATTTTGGTATAGTTTATAAAGCAAATAAAGATCCTAAACCTATTGTAAGGGAAAGAGCTTTAAAGGGAATTAATGACTTCAAAAACTACACCAGAAATTGACGAACATTTAGACGATTTTAAACGTTATTTAAAATACGAATTAAATTATTCATTAAATACGATCAAATCCTATCTTTTTGATGTGAAATTGTTTACGGATTTCCTTAAAAAAGAAGGAATAACTTTAGATGAAATAGATAAAAACGTAATTCGAAATTGGATGAGTGAAAGGTTAGAACATATCACTTATCGTGGAACAGTTGAAACAGAAAGAAGTCTTGCTAGAAGAATTTGCTCTTTAAAAAAATATTTTAAATTTTTGCTTAAAGAAAATTACATTAAAGAGAATCCCTTTGTAACCATCAACTCACCTAAAAAGAGAATTAAAAACCCTGACGTTCTTTATACGTCGCAAATTAAAGAACTTTTAAGAGCTAACGAATCACGAACCGATAAACTTGCTTCAAGAGACCAAGCCCTCCTTGAAATTATGTTTAGTAGTGGTCTTCGTTGCTCAGAAGTTGTGAATTTAACAAATTTACAAATAGATTTTTCAAATAGAATTTTACGTATCAAAGGCAAAGGAAATAAAGAAAGGGTTGTTCCTTTTTCAGAAAGCTGTAAAGCCCATCTTTTAGACTACGCAAAAAACCTGAGAAAAGAGTTAGAAACGAAGGCTGGAAACCGTTCGCCTTATTTTTTTCTTAATTCAAATGGCAAACAAATGACTTCTCGTGGTCTTGAATATATTATGAATTCAATTGTTGAAAAAACAGGATTAAGTCTTGGCTTTAAGTTGCATCCTCACGTTTTAAGACACTCTTTTGCAACGCATATTTTAGAAAATGGTGGAGATTTGCGAGTTATTCAAGAATTATTAGGTCATTCATCAATTAACACTACTCAAGTTTATACACATGTTTCTAAAGAAAATTTAAAAAATCAGTACGATAATTTCTTTCCTGATGATGAAGAATAATGCCGATTTCCTGGTATTTTTTGAGTTTTTCAGCGCGCAAATAAAAGTTGCAGTAAACCTCAATTTGAGATAAAATAAATAGACTTTTGCGGACAGCAAAAGAATACACACATTATGGATTCATTTTCCAAGTCTGAGAAATCAGGGAAGATGTTCGAAGTAATGGAGGTTTTTAACAAATTGGAGGTAGCCAAAATGGCAGAAGAAAAATTAGTCGCTAACCTCAGCGAAACAGAAAATGAGGTAAAAGAAGAAAACATCATGGAAACAATTGTTCATGATGAAAATGCTGAAGTCGTAACATTAAGAAAATTACTTGAAGCTGGAGTTCACTATGGCCATCAAACAAAAAGATGGAATCCAAAGATGAAACCATACATTTATTGCGGAAGAAATGGTATTTACATTATCGACTTAAATAAATCAAAAGAAGCTTTAACTAACGCATACAAGAAACTTGAAAGTATTGTTTTAGAAGGTGGTAAAGTTTTAATCGTTGGTACAAAAGACAACGTTAAAGAAATCGTTAAAGAAGAAGCTGAAAGAAGTGGATCCTTCTACATCAACAACAGATGGTTAGGTGGTATCTTAACTAACTTCAAAACAATCCAAACAAGAATCAGAAGACTTAAAGATTTAGAAAGTGCTCAAGAAGATGGTTCTTGGGACAAACTTCCTAAAAAAGAAGTCATTGCTTTAAACAAAGAAAAAGAAAAATTAGCTAAAAACCTTGAAGGTATTAAGGAAATGAGAAAAATTCCTAATGCTTTGATCGTTGTTGATCCAACAGTTGAATATAACGCTGTAAGAGAAGCTAACAAATTAAATATTCCAGTCTTTGCAATTTGTGATACAAACTGTAATCCAGATGGAATTGATTACGTCATCCCAGGAAACGATGATGCTACAAAATCAGTTAAACTCATCGTTGGTGTCTTAAATGACGCTGTTGTTGAAGCAAAAGGCGGAATCGCTGAAGTTGCATTTGCTAAAGATGAAGGCGAAGCTTTAACAATGAAAGACGCAATCAGACAAGCTGATAGAGAAAATGCTCTTAGATTAGCCGCAAGAAGAGAAATGCAAAGAGAAAAACTCGAAAAAGAAAGACTTAGAAGAGAAAGTTTCTTAGCAAGACAAAACGCTGCTCAACAAGCACAAAGCGTTGAAAATAAAAAAGCTGAAAAAGAAGAAAATCAACCAGAAGAAAAAGCTGAATAGTTGGAGGTCTAAAAATGGCTGTTAATGTTGAATTAATTAAAGTATTACGTGACAGATCCGGTGCTGGAATCATGGATTGCAAGAACGCTTTAGCTGCTTGCGATAATGATGTTGATAAAGCTAGTGATTGGTTAAGAGAAAAAGGTATTGCTAAACAAGCTAAAAAAGCTGATAGAATCGCTGCTGAAGGTTTAGTTTTAATTCACAATTGCGAAAAATGCAGAAAAGCTTCAATTGTTGAAATTAACTGTGAAACAGACTTCGTTTCAAAATCAGATCCATTCAGAGAACTTGTTGATACATGTACTAAAGCAGTCATTAAAAATGAATGCAAAACAGTCGAAGATGCTGTTGAAGCAACAAAAGCTTTATTCACAGATGCAACTGTTAAATTAGGTGAAAAATTAAGCTTCAGAAGATTTGAAGTTGTTGAACCAAAAGATGGTGCAAAAGCTTATTCTTATATCCACATGGGTGGGAAAATTGGTGTTATTGTTGTTCTTGAAAAAGAAGACGCTGAACTTGGTAAAGGTTTAGCAATGCACATTGCTGCAAATAACCCAAAATTTGTCCACTTCACAGACATTCCTGCAGCTGATATCGAAAACGAAAAGAAAGTTCAAATCGAAGCTTGTAAGAATGATCCAAAACTTGCAAACAAACCAGAAGCTGCTTTAAAGAACATTGTCGAAGGTAAAGTTAACAAATTCTTCTCCGAATCTGTTTTAGATGAACAAGCTTACTTACTCGAACCAGATAAGAAAGTTGCTCAAGCTTTAAAAGAAAAAGGAAACAGTGTTGTCAAATTCGTCCGTTACCAAGTTGGTGAAGGTATTGAAAAGAGACAAGAAAACTTTGCTGAAGAAGTTGCAAAGCAAGCTAACTAATCTAACACTAATTATTTACCGCTTAAGCTCAAAACTTGGGCGGTTTTTTTATGAAATTTTTTAGCAAAATTACTATATTTTTTACAAAAATATATCCCTATTTGGTATAATTTCACTATGAACGATTTGAAATACAAAAAGATTATTTTAAAGATTAGCGGCGAAGCAATTGAAGATGAATCTTCTAGACTTATTCTTGATGCAAAAAAGCTTAATGATATCGGTCAACTTACTAAAAAGTTAGTTGATATGGGTATTAAAGTTGGAATTGTATGCGGAGCTGGTAATATTTTCCGTGGAAGAATCGCTGATGAAGCTGGCATAAATTCTATCGATGGTGATTATATGGGAATGCTTGGAACTGTCATCAATCTTAAAGCAATCTCAAGCATCTTAGATAAATACAATGTTAAAAATTTATTAGTTAGTGCCCTTGCTGTCGATAATATTGCTAAAAAATTTGAAATTAACGAAGCTAAAAAAGCTTATGATGATGGAGTTGTAGTTTTACTTGCAGGCGGTTTAGGAAGACCAAAAATTACAACTGATACAGCAGTTGCAAAAAGAGCAAGAGAACTCGAAGCTGAAGCAATTCTTGCTGGTAAAAATGGAGTTGATGGCGTTTATACTTCAGATCCTAATAAAGATAAAAATGCTAAATTTATTAAGAATACGAATTACAACGAAGTATTAAAACTTGGCTTAAAAGTAATGGATCAAGAAGCTATTGAAATTTTAAAAGATTCTGATGTTGAAACAAGAGTGTTCTCAATGGCAGATTTAAATAATTTTATTAAAGTTGTGCAAGGCGATGATCTTGGAACAACTATTACAAAGGAGTAAATATGGATATTTTAGACGAAATTCAAGAAAAGATGGAGAAGTCAGTTGATTCTTTAAAAGCTAATCTCAATACTTTAAGAACTGGTAGAGCTAACGCCGCTTTATTAGACAATCTTTATTGCGATTATTATGGTGACAAAATGCTTGTTAATCAAATTGCTGCAGTTAAAGTTCCAGAACCAAGACAACTTTTAATTATGCCTTATGATGCTGGTGATATTAAAAGTATTGTTGCGGCAATTAATGCTAGTGAAATTGGAATTAACCCAATTGTCGATGGAAAGCAAATTAGATTAATCATTCCTGCATTAACCGAAGATAGAAGAAAAGAACTTGCTAAAAAAGCAAAAAGCTATGGTGAAGAAACCAAAGTTGCTATCAGAAATATTCGTAGAGATGCTATGGATAAAATTAAAAAAGATGAATCTTATACAGAAGATACATTAAAGAAAGAAGAAGAAGCAATTCAAAAATTAACTGATCAATTCATCAAGAAAGTAGGTGAAACAATCAAAGAAAAAGATGCTGAAATAATGGCTATCTAAGATGGTTAATAAGGACGAAAATAAAGAAGAAATTAAAAATAGTGCTGTTCCTAGCGAAGCTGATGAGATAGTTAATTCTCATCTCACTAAGAAGCAACATTATATGAATAACCTTAATCTAGACACCAAAAATTCTATGAAAAATAGAATTTTGGTTGGTTTGGTTTTGGTTTTAGTTTGCGTTCCTTGTATTGTACTTGGGAACTATGTTTTTGCTGCTTTAATTCTCTTTGCAGGTTCAATAGCTTGTCATGAAATAATTAAAGCGCCTCAATCAATTGAAAGAAAATTCTCTAACCTAATCTATATTTTTTCTTATCTCATGATGATTGTTTTGATTGGTTGGGTCATCGTTAAAAATAACATTGTTGAATATATTTATCATCCAGATAATTTTGTTGTCGATTTATCTTCGATGTTTTATGGACCAAGAATTTCTTTGACATCATTTTTTATATGTATGTCGTTTTTCTTTTTAAACGTTTTAATTGATAAAAAATTCACAATTCATGATGCATTTTACTTTGTTACAATGTTATTTATTGTTTCAGTGGGCTTCCAATCAATACTATATTTAAGATATTCACCATTTACATATTCTAATTACATTACAGGAGGCGATTCATGGAATTTCTGGAATGCTCCTGATTATTTTAGATATGGTCAATCAATGCTACTTGTTTTTTATATGTTAATTGGAACATGTATGAATGATGTAGGTGCGTATTTTATTGGTGTTTTATTTGGAAAACATAAAATGATTCCTCATATTTCCCCTAAAAAAACTTGGGAAGGACTTGTAGGAGGAATTGTTATTTCTTTCCTTTGTAGTGGGCTATTTGCTCTTATTTTAGATTTATGTAATGTTCCAATTTTAGAAGGGATTCTTGATTTAGAACATTTCTATAATGTTGTTATCTTAAGTTTATTGATGCCTGTATTTGCTGTATTTGGTGATTTAGTATTTTCAGCAATTAAGAGATATTACAAAATTAAAGATTTTGGTACAGCTTTAAAAAGTCATGGTGGAATTTTAGATCGTTTAGATTCAATTTTGATTGTTTCAATTATGATGTCATTATTTATCGAAGTAATGTCTTTAAATTGGAACTTCATGTCTACAGGAATTTATTAAAGTGAAAAAAGTCTTAATTTTAGGCGCAAGCGGTTCAATTGGTACCCAAACAATTGATGTTATTAATCGTTTTTCTTTTGATTTTGAGTTAATAGGAATTTCGGTTGGGAATAGAACTGAAATTGCATATAATTTAGTCAAAAACCTTGCAAATCTTAACTATTTTTGTTTTAAAAACGAAACTGATTATAAAAATTTTATCGGTAAATACCCTAGTAAAAAGGCTTATTTCGGATCAAATGGTTTAGAAAAGATTATTGAAGAAAGTAATGCTGATATTGTAGTTAATGCATTAACTGGATTTGCAGGATTTTTACCTACCATAAAAAGTTTAAAAGAGAATAAAATTCTTTGTTTGGCAAATAAAGAGAGTCTTGTTGTTGGTGGAGAAATTGTAAATAAACTTCTTGATGGAGGATATGGAAAACTTTATCCAATTGATTCTGAGCATGTTGCAATTGCAAAGTGCTTGTACAACAAAAAGAAGGAAGATGTTGAGAAAATTTTAATTACAGCTAGTGGCGGCCCTTTTTTCTTTTTAGATAAAAGTAAATTTGATGAAATTACTCCAGAAGATGCTTTAAAACATCCTACGTGGTCAATGGGTAAAAAAATAACTATTGATAGCTCCACAATGATGAATAAATGTTTTGAAATAATTGAGGCCCATTATCTTTTTAAAGTCGATGCAGACAAAATTGAGCCAATTGTTGACCGAAAAAGCGAAGTCCATTCAATGGTTAAATTTAAAAATAACGATATTTATCTTCAAGTTGGCCCAAGTGATATGAGGCTTCCAATTAAATATGCTCTTTTTGAAGGCAAACCAGACAACGAAAACGGTTTTAATGATGTTGAGATCAATACATTTTCAAAATATAAATTCTACGAAATGGATTTTGATAAGTTTCCTACTTTAAATTTTGCTTATTCTTGTATAGAAAAGAAGGGTAATTATGGGGCAATATTAAACGCAGCTAATGAAGAGTTAGTTTACGCCTTCTTGGACCATAAAATTAAATATATGACTATATTTAAAATTCTTGATAGAATTATGAATGCTTATCCTCTATTAGAAAATCCAACCGTTGAGGATTTAGTAAAAACTGATTTAGAAGTCAGAAAATTAACAAAGGAATTAATTTTAAGTAATGAATATTAACGTTTTAATCTCATTTAATTGGAATACTTTGCTTTCAATTCTTCTTTTTCTTATAGCACTTGGTGTTCTTATTACAATCCATGAATTTGGACATTTTATTGCTGCTAAATCATTTAAGGTTTATTGTACTGATTTCTCAATTGGTTTTGGTCCTAAAATCTTAAAAATCAAAAGAAAAAAAGGCGAAACAACCTTCTCGCTTGGTATTTTACCTTTTGGCGGATACGTTTCGATGCTTGGAGAAGATGATGAAGAATCTGTTCCAGAAGGAATTAACGTATCAAGAGAAAGAACTTTAATTGGCATTTCAAGATGGAAAAGAGTCGTTATTATGTCAGCTGGCATAATAATGAACTTTGTTTTAGCTTATTTAATATTTTTTATTAGTGCATCTTGCTTTCCGCAAGTTATTGCTAATTCTTGGTGTGAAGTTGGTGAAAATCCAGGTGTTATTTCGTTAAATGAAAATGTAAGTTTCAGTAACAATGATCAACTTGTTCCTGCAACTTTTTACTATCGTAATGGCGAATTTTATTTAGAAAGCGACATCGATAATCCTCTTCAAACTGAAGCTATAAATATTTTAAATGAAGGTGCAATTACTTTAAAAAATGGAACTGAAGAAAAGAAATATATTGCTACATTTTCTTATTCTTTGGCGGGAGGCGTTAACGATACAGATATTTCAAAAAATATTTTCTTATACGAAACAAACAGCGAACCAATTGAAGCAAATCCAAAATACTTTAAACCTGCTTTTGATGATAATGGTTCTCCTATTAGATATGAATTTAAAGCAGGTGATGAGTTTGTTATTCAAGCAAAATTCATAAACGCTAAGGATTCATCAATTGCAATAACTAATCCAAACGATTCTTTTTCATATAGAGATTATGATTATGAAGAAATTACTGATGAAAAGGGCGAAACTTTATATCAATTAAAAACTTTCGATTGCGAAATTAGTTTAAAAAGTAACGAAACTGCTTTTGACCCATTAAATGTTAGTTTCTATAAATATGATTATTGGTATGGATGGGATTCTTTTAGAGTTGCTGGAGATGATTGGCTTCAATCAACAACTTTAATCAGTCAAGCTTTAGGAAATCTTTTCATTGGGCAAGGTTGGGATCAACTTGGTGGACCACTTGCAATCTTTACTCAAACAACCCAAATCTTAGAAAGTAATCCTTTTTATGCTTATTTAAATACCTGGGGAACAATTAGTGTTAACCTTGCTTTATTTAACCTTTTGCCTTTCCCTGGACTTGATGGATGGCAAATTTTGGTTGAAATTGTTGAAGGAAGTGTAAATGGTATCCGTAAACTCATCTATAAATCCAAAAAGAAGAAAAAGGATGAAGAAGAAGTTAAAGATAAACCTATTGAAATCGCAAATAATAATGTAATTATCGATCAAGAAACTGTAACAGCAAATAAAAATGTTAGTTTAACCATTGGAAAAGATGGTAACGCAGAGACTGAATATAAAGACTGGGAGATCCCAACAAAAGTTAAAACAATCATGTCTTATATTGGTCTTGGCTTATTGCTTTTACTTATGGTGTTTGTTCTTATTAAAGATATCATTATGGTATTTTAATTATGCAAGAAAGAACGCTTAGATTCTTACATTCAATAAATATTAAAAATATTGAAGATTTTGATTTAGATTTTGAAACCATTACTAAAAGCAAATTCTTTTCAAATCATTTTCTTTTCTTTGTTAAAAAGAAGACCCCATGGAAATTTGAATTCTTAGATGAGTTTTTAAATTCATTACATTCAATTACAAGTTATACCTATGAATTTAACTTCATTTATGAAGTCGCGCCAAAAGAAGACGATTTTAATGAACTTATTAAAGAATGGTATTTTAATGAATTTTTTAAAGAAGTTGAGTTTGATTCACTAGTTATTTTAAATGATTCAATAACTATTACTTTAAAAAGCGAAGAAGAAAAAGATAACTTTATTTCTAAATTGTCTGATTTAAAATCTTTTTTAACATTCATTTCTTATCCAAGTAATCTTGAAATTAAATTAAAAGAAAAAGTAGAAGAGAAAAAAGAAGTTATAGAAGAAAAAATAACTATTCAAGAAATTGCAAAAGAGAATAAAGAGATTGAAAAAGAATCTGAAGCTTTTGCTATTAAGCAAGTTGAAGAAAATTATAAGAACATGCTTTTTGAACGTTCTCAAAAAGATATGTTTAAAAGAGGAAACTATGTTTATACGCCAATTAATGAGATTGATTCGAATAGTGAAGCAGTCGATTTTAATGGTTATGTTTTTGAGAAAAAAGATCCTCGTACTTCAAAAAACGGGAATACTATTTTAAGTATTGGTGTTGCTGATAAAGAAAATAATAATGGTGCGATTTATGTAACTTTAATTTCTAATTCTAAATCAATGCCTAAAGAAAGTTTTGCTGATATTAAACTTGGCATGAATATTAGAATTAAAGGTAAAGTTGGATTAGATAGATTTGGAAAAAATTTATATGTTTTAGGGCACTATTTTTATCCACTTCCTGATGATCCTTTAAGAGAAGATAATGCACCTGAAAAAAGAGTAGAATTACATCTTCACTCTAAGTTGAGTGATATGGATGGCGTAACTTCAATCTCCGATTATTGTAAACTTGCTAAGCACATGGGACATAAAGCAATTGCAATTACCGACCATGGTGTTGTCCAAGCTTATCCTGAAGCTCAACAAGCAGCAAAAAAATATGGCATTAAAATGCTTTATGGTTGTGAACTTTATTTAATTAATGATTATTTTAAAGGAGCAATTAATACAGGCGAGATTCATCTTGATGAAGCAACCTATGTTTGTTTCGACTTAGAATCTACTGGTTTAAGTATAAAATATGACAAAATAACCGAGTTTGGCGCGGTTAAAATCAAAAACGGGCTTGTTGTTGATAGACTTGATCTTTTAGTTAACCCTGAAATTCCTATTCCAGAAAACATTGAAAAGTTAACTCATATCACAAACGATGTGGTTAAAAACGAGCCAACAATAAAAGAGCTTTTACCTAAAATTTTAGATTTTATTGGTGATTCTGTTGTCATCGCTCATAACTTTGAATTCGACTATAACATGATTAAAGAAGCGATGAAAGTTAATGGGTTTGGGGAATTTAAACAACCAGCAATTGATACCCTTGCTCTTTCTAGATTTATTTATCCAGAAAACACACAACATAGTTTAGGCGCACTCTCAAAAAGACTTGAAGTCGATTACGATAGCGAAAGCGCCCATAGAGCAGATTATGACGCCGAAGTTTTAGCAAATTGTTGGATGGCTTTAAGAACAAAACTTGCTAGAGAAAAGAAAATTAATTATTTAAAAGAACTTGAGAAATTACCAATTCCACAAGTGACTTTAAAACATTATCGTGGTTCATTTCATGCAACTGTCCTTTGTAAAAACAGAGAAGGTTTAAGAGATTTATACAAAATCGTTTCTTTTGCCCATACTGAACACATGGGTGCTCATCCTTTTGTTCCGAAAAGTTTACTTGAAAAATATCGAAAAAACTTACTTGTTGGAAGTGCTTGTTTTAATAGTGAAGTTTTTTATGCATCCACTAATAGAAACGAAGAAGCACTTGATGAAGCAGTTAAATTTTATGATTATATAGAAGTTCAACCACTAGAAAATTATTCTTATCTTATAAATATGCATAATATTGAAGATGAAGAAAGACTTAAAACTTTTATAAAAGATATTATAAATGCTGCTAATAAAGCTGACAAAATGATAGTTGGAACAGGTGATTGTCACTATTTGAATCCAGAAGATAAGGTTGTTAGAGATGTTTACATTCAAAATGAAGCAGTCGGAGGAATTCAACATCCTTTAATGCCATACTCTCGTTTAGAAAAGCAAAAGCAAGGAATTTATTTTGATAACCCTAATCAACATTATCGTTCAACTGAAGAAATGCTTGAAGCTTTTGCATGGCTCGGAAAAGATAAATCCTATGAGTATGTTGTTACAAACACAAATAAAATAGCCAACTTTTGCGAGGAAATTATACCAATACCAGATAAATTATTCACTCCAACTATTGATAACTGTGAGAATTTATTACGTGAACTTTGCTATAAAACAGCAACTGAATTATATGGTGATATTGAGCATAGCACTGATGAAGCAAAAGTTTTTATTAAAAATCGTTTAGATACTGAACTTAAAGGTATTATTGAAAATGGGTATTCCGTTATTTATTACATTGCTCATAAACTTGTTCAAAAATCTAATGAAGATGGATATTTAGTTGGTAGTAGAGGTAGTGTTGGAAGTAGCTTTGCTGCGACAATGGCAAAAATTACTGAAGTTAATGCACTTCCTCCTCATTATCGTTGTCCTCATTGTAAGAAAGTTATTTTTTATAAAGGAAACGATATTAAATCAGGTTACGATTTACCTGAAATGCTTTGTCCTGATTGTGGAACGAAAATGGAAAGTGATGGACAAAATATTCCTTTTCAAACATTCTTAGGATTCCAAGCTGAAAAAGTTCCTGATATTGATTTAAATTTCCCTACTGATTATCAAGCGACTGCCCATCAATACACTAAAGTTTTACTTGGTGTGGATAAAGTTTTTAGAGCAGGAACAATTTCGACGGTTCAATTTAAAACAGCTTATGGCTACGTTAGAAAATATTATGAAAATTTAGGAATTAATCCTAATAACGTTAAAGGTTCAGTGACAGCTGCACTTGCTCACCGTTGTGAAGATGTAAAAAGAACTACTGGTCAACATCCTGGAGGAATTGTTGTTATTCCTCGAGATTACGAAGTTTATGATTTTACGCCAGTTCAATATCCGGCCGGAGATACTGATGCTAGCTGGAAAACAACTCATTTTGATTTCCACTCAATTCACGACACCATCTTAAAACTTGATATGTTAGGTCACGTCGACCCTCAAGCTTTAAAAATGATGAGTGATTTAACACACCTTGATTGTAGAACATTACCATTTAATGACAAAAAAGTTTTATCAGTATTTTCAACTGATGAAGCATTAAATCTTGCTCATAAATATATGCAACCTGATAATGGGGCTTTAGGAATTCCTGAATTTGGTACTCAATTTGTCCGTCAGATGTTAAGAGAAACAAAACCAAAATGTTTTAGTGACCTTCTTATTATTTCAGGCTTATCTCATGGCACTGATGTTTGGAATAATAACGCTCAAGATCTTATTGATAAAGGCATTACCGATTTAAGAGGGGTTATTGGATGTAGAGACGATATTATGTCTTATCTTATTAGCTGCGGACTTGAAGGGCATGATGCTTTCGTTATCATGGAAAAAGTTAGAAAAGGTAAGAAACTTTCAGAAGATGAAGTAACCCTTATGAAAGAGCATAAAGTTCCTGATTATTACATTAACTCTTGTTCAAAGATTAAGTATCTTTTCCCAAAAGGACATGCTTGTGCCTACGTCATGATGGCTATAAGAGTTGCTTATTATAAGGTTTATTATCCTCTTGAATTTTACGCAACTTTCTTTAGCTTAAGGTGTGATCAATATGATATTCAAGCGATGCTTGGTGGAATTGATGTGGTTCATTCTCGTTTAGAAGAGTTTCAAACAAGAAGAAAATCAAACAATGTTGAGCTTGCTCTTTCTGTTAAAGAAGAAGAAATTGAAAAAACTTTACAAGTTGCTTTAGAGATGTGTGAAAGAGGATATCATTTTGCGAATATTGATATTGAAAGAAGCGACTCAGTTAACTTTAAAGTCGATAAGGAAAATAAAGCTCTCATCCCTCCTTTCCGTGTTCTTGATGGACTTGGAGAAAGTGGTGCTAATGAAATTGTAAATGCTAGAAATGAAAAACCTTTTGAATCTCAAGAAGATTTGAAAAATAGGGCGAAAATTTCTGATAAAAACCTTAAAAAACTAAAAGAATTACATGTTTTAGATCATTTAAGGGAAAATGATCAATTGTCACTTTTTGACTTTATGTAAGAATATTTTAAAATATTCTTATTCGCTCACGTAGCTCAGTGGATAGAGCATTCGCCTCCTAAGCGAAAGGTCAAGAGTTCGAGTCTCTTCGTGAGCGCCATTTCTGACGAACACCTATAATGTGTAAGCATTATAGGTTATTTTTTTACCAAATCTTACCAATTTGTGCTCGTTTTGTCATATCTAATAATTTAGG
>CASERQ010000011.1 GCA_949290395.1 uncultured bacterium
AAAAGTACCTTTTTATTTGATTTTGCTAGTCTTAATGCAGCAATAAGTCCTCCATTACCAGAACCAATCACAACTGCATCATAATTTAATTCATTCATACTTATTATCTCCTTTATTCATCAATTTTCATGCCAATCTTGTTAAAGAGAGCGACAAGTTTCTTTTTGGTTTCCATAGTGGCTCGAATCTACCCTTTTCCCATCTACAAACGGAAAAATAACTAACATTTAATATTTTAGCTAATTCCTCATGTGTTAAGCATTTTCTTTCACGGTATTCTCTAATTTTTTTAGCATAATCAAACATATGGTTACCTCAAATGGTTATCAATATTTTAACATAAACAAGGTTTAATTTCGATATTTTCATGGAACTTTTACAAGATTTTTTCTCAAAAAGGATAGAAAGTTTTTTGTGGGGCAAAAAGTTTATTGTGCTATAAAAAGTTTTTAGTGCAAAATCACAAGCTAAAACTTCATTGTTAGATGATAGGATGTTAAGTCGCTTATGCGCAATTTATGTTAATAATGTGTTAATTTTTGCTAATTTTGTCCCAAAAAAAGGTTTGAATAGCCGTTTTTAGCGTATCAAACCTATGCTTTCAATATGGCAACAAATACCTATTGTGATACGTTTGCGACCCCACTACTGAGAATTGCAACCACCATATCATTTTTGCGGTCACTCTACTATGGATCTATAAATGGTAATCAGTCTTTTCATCCATCAAAAAGTAAGAAAACTCACACTTATATGTTATCGGTATTTCCCGAAGTACTTTTCCTCGCCTGCTTTCCTAGCCTTTATAGCTTCACGTTTTGTTTTGAACCTACCGAGAAGATGGGCCTTGCGTTTAAACATTATCTGTGCAACCCATAATCCCATGGTATTTAACAGTTGTAACGGCATTAACAACCACATCCGCTTTTATTGAATCATCATCATTAATTTGAGCTTTAAAGTCTTTAAAATAGAGGTTACCAACCTTAATCGAGTATTCATCATTTTCTTACTCTATATTAAAAAATCGAACCTCTTTTGATCCAGCATTTTCTCTATTTTGCATCTAATTTCAGGTTCGTAATTCTTCTTGATGTAAGTCAATAAATTTGGTCCCCTTCTCAATATGAAAACACCTCTCTAAATGAGAATATTATAGTTGATTTTGAATGTGATTAGAGCGAAAAAGGAAACAGTCGATTATTCTTTAGAAAAGGATTCGTCACGATAATAAAAATAGAGCTTAAGTATTTGTAATGTGGTAAAAATAGCATATGTAGAATTTAGAATATTTCTGTCACTCAAATCATGTGCTAACTGATTCCTTAAATTAAAACCATATTTATCAGTTAGTAGCCACTTTAAAGTAAAATAATAATCCTCATCAATAATTTTAAGGAGACAATCCCTAAAGCTATTAACTTTGTGATTGTTGAAAATATAATTTAAATCTATAACATCATGACTTTTATCTCTTTTATAAATATTTAGACCTTTTCTTTTCAAATACTTTCGAAGATTGCCTTCAAAATTGATAATAATATCACCTATACTATGCAAAAAGTCTTTCTTAAAAAATAAATAAATAGGATTAATTGTCTTGTCAATATCATTATTTTCTATTAAATCACTTTCAGTTAGCATTTTTTTAATAGTTTTAGTTGATTCATCATCCAGATTAAAATATTTGTAAAACGAAGAAAAATATAGATCAATCCAAAAATTAATTTGAATATCAATATATTGTCTAGCATCAAGAGAAAACATTTCTTTTTCACTTAAAGCTTTATAGTTTATAACTTCACCATTTTCTCCAAGAAAACTTTCGGAAATCATTAAAAGCATAGAATTTTCTTTTGAGTAATCAACATCATTTTTTAATTCTTTAATATCAAAAGGGAAAATATTACAAAGTAAAGAAGTGATTTTGTCAGAATTATTTAATTTATTAAAAGTCTCATCAATGAGCTTCTTCTTATGAGCTATTTGTTTTTTTACATCATCTGAGAAAGGAATGTCAATTTTTTTAAAACCTTTTAAAGCTTCTTTATTTGCCAAATCAATTCTATCATCAATCATTTTGTAGGATGAATCAGAATAATCGCCAAGATCATCAAGAAAGTCTCTAATAAGTGGAAATTTTTGGTGAACAAACATCAATTCATAGTCGCAATAATGATGCAAAGCAAAATCAACTATAAATTTTTTAATTGTTTTACTTTGCTGATTTGACAAATAATTTTCACTTAGCTTTTTTAAAAATAGATCATAATAATCATAAACAACATATATTTCGCTGACGTCATAATTTTCTAGTTTTGCCAGATCAAACAAAATATTAAGAAAACTTTGATTCTTAAATAATGAAATTAATCTATCATCTGACATCAAATCACTTAAAATACTAAGCTTATAAATAGATTTAACTTTTGAATGATTGATTTTATTTTTCAATGCATCTGCTAAATCATTTTTGAAAGATGGAAATTTATGAATTGTAAAAGAGGTAAAAGTTACAAAAACATTGAATGAAATACCAACTTTACCCTTCTTTTCAATAGATTCAAATATTTTGTTTAAGTAATCAAGAGTAATTTCTGTGGCTCTGCTATTGTGATAAGTTGATTTAGAATAAGCCAAAAAAATATTAATTATCCAGTCCAAAATCAAAGATTTAGGAGAAGATATGTTGTTTAAATATTTTGAGTCTGTATCCTCGATTTTATTATCTTTATTTAGATTATACTTATTTAAAATCTTTGATATTGGATCATTACATCTAATGATACAATAATTTAAGCTGACTTCATCTAAATCGCCAATATCATAATATGATAGTTCTTCATCCAATTCATAAAATGTTTTTGCTTTAAAACACATCATTTTATCATCCCCAGTTTTCTCATCTTCTCTTCTCTTAGTTCAGATAAGGTTTTCTTGTCATCCACCCTTCTCATGAGAGCATAACTTTGAATAGTGGCCCATCCCGTGACCTTGCAGCCGAAAACATTCATCGACATGGCCTCCCCTTTATATTCGACATGTTTTCCATCGACTATCGTGGCCACTTCGTTCGGATGGGAAATGACGCAGATCTTGTCACCAACGTTGACAACGCCTTGTGCAATCATCCAGTCAAGCTTAGGAAGAGATGTTCGCTTCGTTCTTATTTCCTCTGCTTCTTCCTCGTCCTTAATTTGTTTAGCAGAAGGCTCTTTTAAAACAAGACTATCTTCTGATCCCGTGATTTGAGCAATCGTCTCGAGAATAGAATAAGCATCAGCTGCAGACATATTATAAAATTCACGTTTTCTAGTTTTACCATCAAACTCCTCAATAGACCTTAAATTAGGATTTAGCCTATCAATCATTTGATGAAGCTTCATATCGGTTAATCTTCTTGGAACTTCATAATACGCATAAAGTCTAAAAGCGAAAGGAATACATTCGCTTCTATTAAGCTCTTTTAAACGATTTTGTACGTCATCAGCGTAACCGATTTTTACATAATCTGGAAAAGATGGGTTTGTAAGTATGTAAATTACACCTTGTTTTTCCATGCTAAACCTCCTAGAAGATAACTTTTATAAATTAAAGAATCTCTCAAAAAACGCTTTAATTTTCTCGAATACAGTCTTTTTCTTAATTGAACGATCATTATTTTTTGAAAACATATTCATTGGAGGTAGGATTTTTACAAAATCTGTTCCTTTATCGCTAACATCTCCTTTTTTGAAACACTCATCAATAAATTTATGAGTCTTTTTAGAGTCCAATTTTTCTTCATCAATTAATTTGTTTAGCTCTTCCTCTTTTCTCTTATTTAGGTATTCTTTCCACTCTTCTTCGATACCCGCAGATATCGTATTTGAATCTATAAATTGAAGAATGAGATCTTTCTTATTTCTTAAAGTTGGAGATGAGTCAATAGCTTTATTAACTTTGACTAAAATATCTTTATCTTGACAGTTATTTTCATGATATTTAGCAACTAACATCAAAATATAATCTATGTTTACTTCAATTGACTTAACTAGTTCTATTTCAAATTCAATGTCGTCATTTATATTCTCAGCATCAACTTTTTGTTTATTTCTATATTTATCATAAAGATTGATGTAAATGCTTTGATAGTCTTGAAAATCATAATCGCTTATTATTTCTTTGCCTTTGAAATCATCAAACGAAGAAAGAATATTCCAAGTCTTTAAAAGTTCATTAAATAGTTTAATAAAGCGTTTTTCATTAGATTCACCAATTATGTCGATTCCTATAGGATAATCATTCAAAATTTCCTCCACTAATGCTTTATAACCTTTAAAACCACTATATCCGTTGTAATATTCATCAAATGATTTTAATAAAACAATACCTCCGGCATCTTTATCACCAAACAAAGCAATGGCATCATTTACTTGTTTTTCTAGATTTCTAAAACAAACAATATTTCCATAGGTTTTTACTGAATTAAGAATTCTATTAGTTCTCGAGAAAGCTTGAATCAAACCATGCTGTTTTAATCTTTTATCAACCCAAAGTGTATTTAATGTAGTTGCATCAAATCCAGTTAAAAACATGTTTACAACAATTAATAAATCTAAATCTTTATTTTTAACCCTTAAACTTACATCCTTATAATAATTCTGGAATTTTTCACTGCTTGTATCATAGCTAGTTCCAAACGTCGAATTATAATCTTGAATTGCTTTCTCTAAAAAATCACGTGATGAAGCATCTAAGCCATCTACATTCTCATTATTTTCGTCATCAAGACCATCTTGTGAAAATTCGTCTTCATCTTCGTTAGGACACCAGCTATAAATAAGAGCTATCTTAATTTTTTTGTCAGATGTTAATTCTTCGTTTTGTTTTTTAAATTCCTCGTAATACCGTTTAGCCGCCTCAACTGAAGCACAAGCTAAAATAGAATTAAATCCAGTTACGTTAAAACTTGCTTTTTGCTCTAAATCTCCGACAAGTCTGCCAGCATAGGATGAACTAGCTACTTCTTCAACATTTGTAATTTTCGTAAACCTATAAGCCTTCTCATTTCTTTTGGTTTTTTGAGCAAAATGGTCAAGAATATACTTAACATTCAACGTTATCCTACGTCTATCTAACAAGGCTTCTTCTCTTAAAATGTCATAAACATCTTCGTCATCTATATCATCTTTTGATTTAATTGTATTTATATAATCAATTCTAAACGGTAATACATTTTTATCATGAATTGCATTTACTATCGTATATGTATGTAGTTTTTCGCCAAATGCTTGTTCTGTTGTTTTAATTGTTGGGTTCTTGTTACCTCTAGCTGCGTTTTGAGCAAAAATTGGTGTACCGGTAAAACCAAAGATGTAGTATTTTTTAAATTTATTTATTATTAACTTGTGCATATCCCCAAATTGAGATCTATGGCATTCATCAAAAATAATAACTACTTCTTTATTGTAAACATCATGCGTTTGATTTTTCTTAACAAAAATTGACAGCTTTTGTATCGTAGTAATAATTATTTTGCAGTTCGAGTCTTCAATTTGTTTTTTTAAAACAGCAGTATTTGTATTCGAATTAGCAGCACCTTTTTGGAACTTATCATATTCTCGCATTGTTTGATAATCTAGATCTTTTCTATCAACTACAAACAATACTTTATCAATAAATGACAAATCAGTTGCCAATCTTGCAGTTTTAAAAGATGTGAGAGTTTTTCCGCTACCTGTAGTATGCCAAATGTACCCGCCACCTTCTTTAGTTCCTGATCTTTTATATGTATGGCCTATGTTAATTCTATTAATAATTTTCTCAGTCGCACAAATTTGATAAGGCCTCATCACAAGTAGTAATTTATCTACTGTAAAAATGCAGTATTTTGTTAAAATGTTTAATAAGGTATGTTTACTAAAAAAAGTAGCTGCAAAATCGTATAAATCATAAATGTTTTTGTTATTCGCATCAGCCCAGTAAGAAGTAAATTCAAATGAATTACTAGTCTTTCTCTTTGTGTTTTTCCCATTATTTTCTTTGGTCGCTAAATCCCTTGTTGTATTTGAATAATACTTAGTTTCAGTTCCGTTAGAAATAACATAAATTTGTGTATATTCAAATAAACCAGCACCAACCCAGAAGCTGTCTCTATTGTATCTTCTTATTTGATTAAAAGCTTCTTTAATGGATACCCCACGTTTTTTCAGCTCTATATGTACTAGAGGCAATCCATTAACAAGAATAGTTACATCATATCTATTTGTATAATTTCCACTTTGCGTGAATTGGCGCATGACTTGCAAGGAATTTTTATGTATATTTTTCTTTTCAATAATCCTAATATTAACAATTTCGCCATTATCTCTCTTTAAATTATAAATATAGTCTTCTTGGACTTTCCTAGTCTTTTCTTCTATTCCTTCTGCTTCGTTTGATAAATATTTATTAAAAAATTCATTCCATTCATTATCAGTGAAATTAACAGAATTTAACGCTTCTAACTTTTGCCTAAGATTTTTAATTAAGTCTAGTTCAGATTCAGGATTGTAGGCTTCATATCCTTCACTGATCAACTGTTCAATCAGTGATTTTTCCAAATCGGCTTCACTTTGATATTCTCTTTGTCTCTCTTTTTTTGATTCGTACTGAGAAACTACAGTTGAATCTTCTTGTTGAATGATTACGTTAAATTTAGCCATTTTAAGCACCTTCAAAGTTCAGCAATATGTCCCTATAATATTCATATTGCTGCTTTCTTAGTTTTATTTCTTTAGGTAAACCACTAGATAAGTCATTTATATAAGCATCAAAATAATCAAGTAATAAAGTTATTTTATCTTGCGTTTTTCTGTCAGGTATAAACACTTCTTTTTTTGAATAACTGCTTAGCCATTGACGACTATGCTCTCCTTTTGCGGGTTTATAATCTATTTTTTTCATTAAATAATATAAAAATTTTAAATTTAAATCATCGTACTTTTTATTCAAAATTTTCATTGCTGAAGATTTAACTTTAAATGGAAAATCTACCCATTGAATCGAACAAGTAAAATCATCAAAAATTATTACTGGATTATCTTTCGAAGCATTATAAATTCCGACTTGCTCATTTGTATATCCTAATATAAAAGTCTTTCCAGCTGTTAAAACAGGAATAGGATACGAATCATCATATTGGGTAGAACCCACAATAAATCTAGTAGGCTGAATATAATTTAGTAAATCACTAAACATTAATTTTCTCCCCCCCCCGTTTGTTTCTTCATCAAAATTTAAAAGTTGTTCCCTATATAACTGATATTGTTTCTTCCTTGCCTCCAGCTCCGCCTCTAGCTCCGCCTCTAGCTGCGTGAATAAATCAAGAGCATTGACAATTTCTTTTTGCTTTTCAATAGACGGAACATTAATTTTTATCCAATTCCATCTTTCAAAATCAAATCTAAATCTAGCTCCTTCTTCTGTGTAATCTTTAATTCTTTTTGATATAAAAGTTGTCTTTAGCAAATAAAACAAATACTCATCTATAATAATGTTCTCGTTTACTTTAAAGACAACATACATTGGGCTAACAAGTCCAGCCTCATTTCCTTTTAAGAAAGCAATTGATCCAATATTAAGTCTTGCGGGATTATAAGCAAACATTCTAGGTTCTATAACTACATAATTTGATGTATCCTGACTATAAACCGCATTTTCTCTAAAATCATCGGAACGAATAATTCCCAAAGTATTACTCACTGAATAAACAGTTTTTATATTTGGATGCTTTTTTCCTTTTTCATTTACTCTTGTAATTAAATCACCAATCGAATATTCAATTGTACCTTCTGAACGACAATCTTTAATAATTTGGTCAATTGTTTTCATCGCTACTTCCCCTCCCGATTAACATATTTATTTGTCTACGGAGTTGTTCATTCTTAACAACAATCTCATCGATTTTTTCATTTAAAAGATTAATATCTCCATCATCTTCTATGTCAGCAGTACTTAAATATGTAGAAGTTGAAAGATTGTAATTGTTGTTAAAGATTTCGTCATAAGAAATTTCTTTAGAAAAGCCTTCTATTACTTTTCGATGTGCAACAACATCAACGATTTTCTCAATATTTGCTGGGAGCAATTTATTTTTAGTATCTACTTTGCTAAATTCTTTTGATGCATCAATAAATAAAATAGTGTTATTTATTTTGTTCTTTCTTAAAACCAATACACAGGTTGTTATTGTATTGCCAAAAAACAAGTTGCTTGGCATAGCAATAATAGAATCGATATAATTGTTATCGACTAAATATTGTCTAATTTTTTGTTCTGCTCCACCTCTATATAATATTCCTGGAAACTCAATAATTGAGGCGGTTCCATCAGAACTTAGCCAACTTAAAATATGCATAATAAAAGCAAAATCAGCTTTAGCTTTAGGCGCAAGGACTCCTGCAGGTGAAAACCTTTCATCATTAATTAATAATGGATTAGAATCCCCTTCCCACTTTGTTGAATAAGGTGGATTTGAAACAATAGCATCAAATGGTTTGTCATCCCAATGATATGGATTTACTAAAGTGTCGCCATAAGCGATATTAAATTTTTCAAAGTTTATATCATGTAAAAACATGTTAATTCGACAAAGATTATAAGTAGTTAAATTTTTTTCTTGTCCATAAAATCCTTGCTTCACATTTTCTTTACCTAAAATTTTAGCAAATTTCAAAAGCAATGAGCCCGAACCGCAGGCAGGATCATAAACCTTATTAACCTGTTTTTTTGCTACTTTTTCTGTTGAATTGAAATCTATAAGAGATAACTTTGCTAGTAATTCACTAACTTCTTGTGGTGTAAAAAACTCTCCACCAGATTTTCCACCATTAGCAGCATACATTGTCATTAAAAATTCATATGCATCGCCAAAAGCATCTATTTGGTTATCATAAAAGTTGCCTAGTTTCAATTCGTCGATGGCTTTAATTACTTTTCTAATCGTTTTATTGCGAGCTTCAACTGTATCACCTAATTTTCTTGAATTTAAATCTATATCATCAAACAAACCTTTTAAGTTGCCTTCCGACTCAGTGCCATTCGCAGATGCCTCTATCCCTTTAAAAATGTTCCCTAAAGTAATGTTTAAATCTTCATCATTATCACAATTTTTTACAACGTTCTTAAATAACCAAGAAGGATAAATAAAGAAACCTTTTTCTTCAACAATAGAATCTTTAGCTATTTCAGCGACTTCATCCTGCAAATCTAAATAATTAAAACCTTCAATGCCACTCTTTCTTTGATTATCGTTTATATATTTAGTCAAATTTTCAGATATAAATCTGTAAAAAAGAAAACCAAGAACATATTGTTTAAAGTCCCATCCATCAACAGAGCCTCTTAAATCATTTGCTATCGCCCATATGGTTTTATGTAATTCGGCTCTTTCTTGTTCTTTTTTGTTATACATTTTAATATCCCCTCTTAATCATCTAATTTCATGCCTATCTCATTGAAAAGAGCGACAAGTTTCTTTTTCGTTTCCATGTTTGGTTCGAACCTTCCTGTTTCCCATCGGCATATGGAAACATAACTAACATTTAATATTTTAGCTAATTCGTGTTGGGTTAAGAACTTTCTTTCTCGGTATTCTCTAATCTTTTTCGCATAATCAAACATAGGTTCACCTCAAAATCGTTAACATTATTTTAACATAAACAAGGTTTAATTTCGATATTTTCGTAGAACTTTGACGATATTTTTTCTCAAAAAGGATAAAAAGTTTTTTGTGCGACAAAAAGTTTATTTTGCTATAAAAAGTTTTTAGTTTAATCACAAACTAAAACTTCATTTGTAGAGGATAGGATGTTAAGTCGCTTATGCTCAATTTATGTTAATAATGTGCTAATTTTTGCAAATTTTGGCTCAAAAAAAAGGTTTGAATAGCCGTTTTTAGCGTATCAAACCTATGCTTTCAATATGGTGGCCTCTATCGGACTTGAACCGATACGGTATCGCTACCAGTAGATTTTGAGTCTACCTTGTCTACCAATTTCAACAAGAGGCCATGCGAAAATTATATCAAAAAAATAGAAGAAAGATAGGATTATTTTTTTCTTCATTTTTTTAGGTTTACAACAATTAAAAAGACATTTAATAAAAACAATTTACTTTTAAATTAATCAGTTTTTAGTTAAATACATTATTTTTGCAAGCTTTTTGCCAAAAGAAAAGATGGCGCACGTTTAATTCCGTGCACCATCTATAATTTTATTTTCTAATTACGCCAGTTCTAATTGCTGCTTCTTTTACCACCTTTGCAACATTTTCATGGGCTTTCTTGTCCCACGCATAAGGAAGAATATAATCTTTTTTAAGTTCTTCCTCACTTACACAACTTGCAATGCCTAAAGCAGCACCAATCATCATTTCTTGGTTTACAGTTGATGCATGAGCATCAATTGCTCCTCTAAATAAACCAGGGAAGACTAAAACATTGTTGATTTGATTTGGATATTCACTACTTCCAGTGCCTACAATAAAAGCACCAGCTTCTAAAGATTCACTTGGTAAAATTTCTGGGATAGGATTAGCGCATGTAAATAAAATTGGATCTTTTGCCATGCTTCTAACCATATCTTTTGTGACACAATGAGCAACAGAGACCCCAATAAATACATCTGCTCCTTTCATTGCATCAGCAAGTTTACCTTCTAAACCCTCTTTATTAGTAAGTTCAGCAAGTTCTTTTTTAGAATCATTAAGACGTGGATCGCCTTTTTTAATAATTCCTTTTGAATCACAACAAATAACGTCTTTTGCCCCGTAGGATAAAAGAAGTTTTGCAATAGCTACTCCAGCTGCTCCAGCACCATTAACAACAATTTTGGTATCTTTAATATCTTTTTTAGCTAGTTTTAATGCGTTAATTAATGCTGCAAGAGTAACGATTGCTGTTCCATGTTGATCATCATGAAAGACAGGAATATCTAAATCTTCTTTTAATCTTCTTTCGATTTCAAAACAACGTGGAGCACTTATATCCTCCAAATTAATACCTCCAAAACTTCCAGCTAAAAGTTCAATTGTTTTGATGATTTCTTCTGTATCTTTTGAATTAATGCAAAGTGGAATAGCATCAACATCGCCATATGCTTTAAATAAAGCGCATTTTCCTTCCATAACAGGCATACCTGCTTCAGGACCTATATCACCTAATCCTAAAACAGCTGTCCCATCTGTAATAACAGGAACAATGTTCCATCTTCTTGTTAAGTTAAAAGACTCTTTTTTATCTTCATGAATTTTCATGCAGGCTTCTGCAACACCAGGTGTATAAGCCATCGATAAAGCTTCTTTAGAAGAGACATCGATTCGAGGTTTAGTCTCAATTTTGCCCTTCCATTCATAATGTTTTTCTAAAGCTAATTTTTTTAAATTTTCTTCCATAATTTTCCTCTTTTACATTGGTATATAAGATACTGATGCTGATAAAGACATCATAATGAATATCATACAAGTAAGCATAGCCCCAAAATAGACATTGCCAGTTTTCTTAAAGCAGAATCTATTTAATATTGGGAGAATAAACATCATTGGAATTAAACCAAAGACCATGTTTACAAAAAGCCACATTTCGCTTGAATCAGTTGGTGAGTAATATCCATAGAAAACTGTGCCTGTTGTAAAGTAAACAACATAGTTAACAATTAAGATACCAACAAGACCAATGGAATTTCCAATTCCCCCAAGAAGCATTACCTTCCATTCGCTCCAACCTTCGTTTGCCATAGACAAGTTAACTCTTATTGAGTTAGAAATATAGAAGACAAAGAAAGGAACAAGATATATTAACCAAGTAACGATAAATCTAGGTTCAAGTGGCGAAGCACTTATAAGCATAAATCTAAAATCTTGATGGAAAATTAAATTTACGATTTCAACAAGTGCATAGAATAATAAGAAGAGGAATAAAGCAAATCCAATAGAAATTAATAGATCTTTCCAGTTAATTTTCATGGATTTAAAGCGATACCAATTAATTCTTTCTTCTTGCTTAGTGATTTTGAAATATAAGTTTTCACATAATTTAACACCAAATATCAAAACTAAACCAATCAATCCATTAAATACTGCCCATAACATAACAGCATTCATCATTCTTGCTGGGAAATACCATGTATATGTATTACTTGCTGCATCTGGGAACCAATCCATTGTCAATCTAGCAAGAGGGATAAAATCTAAACAAGCTATAATTGCTGTCAATACAAGAATTGACCAGAACGAAATTTTATCTAATAAATGTTTCTTTTCAACTTTGATGACGCCAGCTTCTTCTCTATTTTCTAAAATGATTTCAGAAGCATAGCCATATTTTACTTTAATTCTATCTTCATAATTTTTAGCTTTTTGAGCATTTTCTCTAAAACTCTTAAAGAAAGGAAGGATATCAACTAAGAAAGCCATCAATGCAAAGATAAATATGAATGAACCAACCAAAGCGACTCCATTAAATCCTTCTTTTACAAACCAAGTTTGGCTAGAATCAGCAAGATTTGTATCAAGATCTAAACTTCTTCTAAAGAAATTAATGGTATTTGAAATTGATAAAGGATCATACATTTCAAAACAGTGATTGATTTTTTCTTGGTGAACTACACGGTAATTTCCTTCTTCCATTGAACCATATTCATAGTCAATAATACATTTTTCGTGACCTAAATCTTCACCATTAACTTCATTAATAAATCTTCTAGCAATAATTTCAAAAGCACTTGTAGGACCTTGGTATCTAAAAGCACCTTCATCATAATAAGCATAACTTAATGCAGCGTTACATCTTAAATCTTCAAATCTGTTTGCAGCGCTATTTTTGATATAACCAGAAATATAAACTGCTTTAATTATTGAATCTTCGTAAGTTTCTCCAGAGAAATTTTGAGCAAGTTGACATACATTTCCGCCACCTGCAGAATGGCCAACCGCACCAAATCTATTTCTATCAATATAGGTGAACTCTTCAGTGTTGTTATAAATATATTGAACAAGATAATTTAAACCGTTAGCATCGGTTGTTGCCGAAATCATTTCGCTTTCGCCAGTTTCTTGATTTGTTTCATATCCTGCATAGGTTGTGCCACCTTGTGCGCCTGGGTCAATTGTATAAACAACAGCATTACGCTTAGAAAGTTCAATAGCATATTGACTCATTGTTGCCTTGGTTCTTGTAAAACCTGGCATAACAATAACAACAGGTAAAGGATTTTCACTTGTTGCTGTATTTGGCCTATATTCTGTTACTGCATAAGATAAAACAGGATCACTAATTACATAATTATGACCATTTAAAGCGTTTTCATCTCCGGCATTATATGTATCAGTCATTTCTTTAGTTAATGTAAAATCTCTTACACTAACAGAATAACCACTTGTCTCACCAATTTGTGCTGCAAATGAACCAATTAAGATTGCTCCAAGCCCAATGCAACTAACTATAAAATTACTCTTTTTATACCACTTTTGTGGAGTTTTTTCTTTTTTGACCTCTTTATATTCTTCATTTTTAACAATTAAATACTTATCTTCTTTATTATAGAAATAGGCAATAATATTAAGAATAAAAGAAGGCAAAGAGACGATTGAAACGATTGTATTAATTAAAAATTTAATTTTAAGTTTGCCTTCTAATGGCTCATCATCTAACTTACCTCTAAGATAAGAACTATATAAAGAATTATATAATGATATAACGCCTAAAATTAAAGTACACCAATACCATAAATTACCAACAGAAAACAAACACGCTGTTAAAAGTAAGTATAAAGTCGCAATAACATAGCCTACTACTGTACTTGCTTTTATTAATTTTTTCCTAGTTTGCATAACTTTCTCCTTTATTGAAGAGCAGCTTGTCCAGCTGGAGTTTGAATCCATTCAAATACGCTTCTTGATAATGGATCATCTGTAATTAAAGTTACATAACGAGTTTTACCACCCATTGGAATTCCAGATACATTTTCAACGAATTCAACTCCGCCTAAACTACCAATGTTTCCGCCAAATCCAACAAGAACATTACAATAACGATCTCTATTAATTAAGCTTCCAGCGGTTGCAATATCTCCATCATAAGGTTTAACAAGAACGCTTTCTAAATCTGCGTCTGTCGCACCATTCGTTTTCAAGAACTCTTTAAGATCAACTGTCCAAGCATCCATTTTTGCTTGGTCTAACCCAGATGTTGAGGTCTTTGCATACCATCCAACTGCGAGATAGTGGTACTCAACAGGAATTTCATCGATTGCAAAGAAAACAGGATAAAGTGTAACTGTACTATTGAAAGCTAAATCCTTCACTTCTGCATAATGAATAACACCATCTTTTTCAAAAAAGTTTGTTTCAAAATCTTCATCCTCTGGATGAAAACTATCTGGGTCTTTCCAAGTCCAGCCAAAGAATTCACAATCAACAGGAATTTCTGATTCATCTAAGTTAGGCATGATAACATTTCTAAATTGTGTAGCATAATCTGAATAAATGATATTCCCGTTATATTCAAAAACTACATTGATTTCTTCTTCTAACCCTTGAAGAGTTTCACAACTTGTCAAACTCATGAGTGCCAAAGGTATAAGCAATAATTTTTTTCTGAGTTTCATAAATTTTACCCTTATTTTGCGCTATATTCGTAGCTTAAATCCCACATTTTGTTGCCTTCAGAAGTACAAACATATGTGTAAATTTCTTTAGCTATTTCTTTATCTGATAAACGACAATGATTTCGTTTTGTCTTTTCCCCAAAAACAAAGCCATCTTCCGTACCCAATTCGGTTTGTCCGTTTGAATGTTCTAGTAATTCGACATTAGCATCTTTTAAAGCACCAACTATTGTACCACCGGCTCCAAAAAGTAAATCAACATCACCTTGAGAGGCGATTTCTCGTGCGAGTGGATCAACTTTACCATCAAATGTTCTAAAAGTTATTGAATCTAGTTGAGTTTGAGTAATTCCTCTATCGATTAAGTAAGCTCTTAGATTATGGTAAAAATGTTTAACAACATTATCTTCTAAACCTGATGTAGAAGCACTATGCCACATAACAACAAGATAATAATCTTTTCCTTCTTCCTTAATTTCTCTTACATTTAAATCTGATTCTAAAATATTATCTTCAGTTACAAGAGGTTCACTAGGAACATCGCTTCCGGCCTCATAAAGGTATTCAAGATCCCAGAACTTTATACCTTCTTCGGTTCCAACAAAATCAAATACTTGTTTTGCAAATTCATTAGTGCTATCAAAAAGAGCATTTACTCTAGAATCTTTTCCATCGATTGTGTAGGAGTTTTCTTCAGGGCTAATAACAATTGAGTCACCAAAGTTACTCTTTAAATTTGCTGCTCCGCCAAAAAAAAGATCAATATCACTTTGAGCATTAACGGATTCAACTAAACCGGCTATTTTTTCGTCTGAAAATTCTCTGACAGTAATTCCATTTATAAGTGATTCATCATAATTTTGATCAATTAAATAATTTCTAAGATTATAGTAGAAATGTTTCATAGTATTCTCTTGAACAAAACGTGACCACCAACCGATGACTAAAGTATATGATTTTGTATCATCTTTAGTTTCTTTAACATTTACATCATCCCAAGGATTTTTTACTGGTTCGACAGGCTCAGAAGATCCATCATAGGTATATTCAAGATCCCATAATTTAAATCCTTCTTCAGTGTCAAGATAATTAAAAACTTTTAAAGCTATTTCGTTATTTTCATCAAAAATAGCATGTCGTCTAGCATTTTCATTTTCATTTAATATGTATGAACCAGTCGACAATCTACATGTGTCTCCAAAGTATTTGTCGTCAGTTAAATTACCTCCGCCGCCAAAAAATAAGTCAACATCGCCATCAGCATTAACTAATTCAACTATTCCAGCAACGTTTGTATCTTCATCACCATATTGTCTGAAAGTAATTCCATTAATAACATCTTCAGAAACACCTTGATCTCTTAAGTAAAGTCTTAAGTTATAGTAAAAATGTCTGACAACATCATCTTCAAGAAATTTCTTATACCACCCAACAACTAAAGTATATGTTTTTGTTGGATCTTTTTTTTCGTTAATGACTAGACTTGCCTCTTCTTCACTTACATCTCCACCGCTAGATTCAATTTTAAAGTTAGCATAGAGATCTAAAGCAGAGGTAACAACGTCAGTTGAAAGATTAAAAGCAACTCCATCACTAGTTTGCCATCCTTCAAACGTAAATCCTTCTTTTTCAGGATCTTCGATTGTTACTCCAACAGTTTCTCCTTCTTTTACTCTTGCAGTTTTATATAGCGTGTCATCTACATAAAAACTAACAAGATAGTGCCTTGTAACTTCTTCTGTTTCATCAATTTCAGGTAAATACTCTGCACAGCTACCTAAAAGTAAAACAGAAGCCAAAGAAGTAAGAATTATTGGAAATTTTCTCCTCTTCATTTTTTTCTCCTTCCAATTTATAAAACTACATCGTAAGCAACTTGCTTCAATGTGTCTGCCGTTTTTTCATCGAGTTCACCATCAAAGGTTGTAACCCTGACATCTGCATTAAATAAACTTCCAACATGAACTAAAGCACTCAAATAACTTCCAGCATATGAAGGATGTTTATTATCGTTTGCATCATATAAGTTGATATCTTTATATTTGTCATAAACTATAGAAAAGGCCTCACCAACATAATGGATTTTGAGATTTTTATCGCGTCCAGCGTCTTCATATCTTTTTGCGATTTCATCTTCCATTTCAGGAACAGTCCATTTTTTTGCTTTCGCTTCTTCTTCAAAACCCCAAGTCTCATAAAGCCTAATTTCTGCATCAGGTTGATATTCTTCAATTTTGTCAACTAATTTATCAACACCGTTTTTAAAGCTATTGTAATTTGAATAAGATCTTGTCGATTGTTCTTGTAAGATTATGTAATCGTATTTTTTTGTTCCTTTTAAAGCTTCATCAACGAGTTTTCCCATTTCATCATTTTCGTCAGCGAATTTTTCAAGGGTATGACTACCTTTTGTAATAGAATCGCATATTAAATCATAGCCAATATTTTGGGCAATATTTTCAGTTAACTTTGGAATGTCGTTATAAAAAGTAAAACTGTTTCCAATAAAAAGTGCATTCATAGTACTAAGTATCCAAGTAACAGGTGCTCCTTCAACAACATGAAAATATGTTTTTGAAGTGTCTGTTGGTCTATTTTCGGAATAATAATAAACGTTATAGTTTGTAGAATTTATAATTTCAGTTGTTGCGTATGAATAAAGTGTTTCTCCTTTTGCGAAGGAAGTTTCTGAAACTTCCGTTAAAGTAGAAGGAAGATAAAAATAACTTAAATTAATATCTGAAAAAATATTATCTCCCAATGAGGTAATTCCTTCTTCAATTTCAACTTCTTTAATCTTTGGTCCAATTGAATACCATGGGGTTTTGTTTTCCTCAGAAAAATCTTTGATTTTTCCATTTCCTGAAATTGTTATATTGTATCCGCCACTAATTTTTGAAATTAAAGCATTTACACTAGCATCATTATTTAAAGAAATATCGTATACTTTCCCATCGAATCCGGTATTTATTTCCTGAGAACATGAAGTCGAAATACCGAGAAAGCCCATAAAAAATATTAATGAGAGCAAATTGATTTTATTCTTTAAAATATGCATAAAATACCTCCAACTCCAATCTACATTGTAATTTTAGTCACATGAAAGCGCTTTCTCAATCGAATAAAGTATTTTTTACCGAATTAATATTTTATAGTTCCATAAAAAATATTTATGGAGTAAAATGATTTCATGACAATGGATCAATTAATTTATTTCATAGCTTGTGCAGAAACAAACTCGTTTACAAAAACAAGTAAACTCTATTTTGTTTCTCAACCGGCTATTTCGACAGCAATTAAAAATCTCGAAAAAGAGCTTTCTTGTGAGCTCTTTATTCGCAACAATAATGAACTATCATTGACGGAAGCTGGTAAATATTTGTATCGAATTTCTCGTCCAGTTGTTTCTCTTTTTAAAAATATTAATGCGCAAATGAACGATTACTTAGCGATGAATACGGCTATTAAAATCGGAATTCCTCCAATGCTCGGCGGATTTATTTTTGCTCCTATATTTGATAAATTCACTAGTAAATATCCAAATATTTATATTAAAATGACTGAACTTGCTAGTAAAGCAAACCAAAAAGCTGTTATCGACGATGAGATAGATGTCGCTTTAACAGTCATAAATAATAATGTTATTGACCCAAAACTTAATTATATAAAAATAGATGAAACACAATTAATTTTTGCAGTTAGAGAAAATAATCCTCTGGCAAAAAGGAAAAGTATTTCTATAAACGAATTAGGAAATATACCACTTATTTTGCTAAAAGAAGATTCATTACAATACAAGATAGTTTATGACTATTTTATTAAATACAGTATCAAGCCAAATATTCGTTTATTATCTGATCAGATTGCTACAATTAAAGAACTTTTAAAACATAGCGATATCGGAGCTTTTTTGTTTAACCAAGTTATAAAAGATGGCGAAGATATAGTAGGAATTCCAATTAAAGAAAACATTAAATTTGATATCGTTATAGCACGGAAGAAAAATAAAACTGTTCCTTCAAGCACTAGAAAAATTATTGAGTTTATAACAAAAATATATAACATACTTTTAGATATTGAACTTTAAATGAATATGGAAAAGCAGAAAAATAAATATACAAAACGGGTCGATCAAAACATTAAAGAAGTTAAAAACAAAGTTGTTTTAATAAATGGCGTTACTGGAGGAATTGGCGAAGGACTTCTTTATTTTTTAAGTTATCTAAATAATCACGTTATTGCTCTTATAAGAAACCTTAAAGAAGGCGAAAAATTAAAAAATAAATATGAAGCACAATTTAAGAATAAAATTGATCTAATTTATATGGATTATCTTGATAAAGATAGCATTGATAAAGCCTTGGAAAGTATAAAAAATCTTGCAAAAGTCGACTATTTTATTAATGTTTCAGGAATTTATCATCAAAATTATGAGCTAAAAAATTCTATAGAAAAAACTTATGTTGTTAACTATATTGCTCCTACTTATTTTATAACTAAGCTTTTAGAATGCTTCCCTGAAACAAAAACTATTGCTACAAGTAGCGTTACTTCTAGTACTTCCATTAAGAAAATTAATTTAGAAAATAACGAGAACTACTTATCTTCGTTAAACAAAATTATAAACAAAACTAAACGCTATGCCATTTCAAAGCATCTTTTAAATAGTTATCTTTTATACTTAAAAGAGAAAAGCGGAAAAAACATTGTAATCGCTCATCCGGGAGTTGCTTTAACGAATCTTTTTAATAAGAAAAACAAGGCTTATGGCTCTTGGTTCTACCTTTTTGTTCCTACATTAATGAAACTTGTGTTTATGGATAGTTTCAAAGCCTCGTTAAGCATACTTTATGGAACTGAAAAAAATACAAAGCTTAATAAACGGGTTGGTCCAAGAGGGCTCTTCCATTCTTGGGGGTATCCTAAAATCTATTCACTATCAAAAAAGAACTTAAGGAAAAACGAAAACCAAAAAATCTACAATTTAACAAAGGAACTATTTAAATGAAGGCATTAATTATCTATTTCACAGGAACCAAAAATACAGAACTTCTTGCAAATCTTATTAAAGATAGATTTACTAAGGAATTAAATTTTGATGTAGATTTATTTTCAATAGATATCACCTCAAAATCTATTTCAGTAAAAAACTATGATCTTCTTATTTTCTCTTACCCAATTTATGCCTTTAACATGCCTTCAATATTTGAGAACTATGTCACCAAATTAGATATTAAAGAAAATCAAAAATGTATTATTGCTAAACAAAGCGGAGAACCAATTTCTTTAAATGATTCTTCTTCGGCAACTTTAATTGATTATATCAAAAAGAGGAAAGCTATTTTATTAAATGAATATCACTTTTTGTTTCCATATAACATCCATTTTAAATATCCAGATAATTTTGTAAAAGAATTAATGTTTTATAATGAAAAACTTCTCGATATTCTTATTTATGAATATAAAAATAACATTCAAAAGGAAGTTAAAATTAGCTTAATTTATGAAGCAAATTCTTTTCTATTTAGAATCCAAAGATTTGGCGCTTTCTTAAATTCTTATTTTTATAAAGTTGATTATGGAAAATGCATCCACTGTAATCGATGCATGAATAATTGCCCAACAAAAAACATTACTCTTAAAGATAATAAATTCATGTTTAATAACAAGTGCATTATGTGTATGAGATGTTCTTTCTTTTGTCCAAAAGATGCGATTAAAATTGGCTTACTAGAAGGGTGGAAAGTAAATGGCGCTTATAACTTTGAAGAGATTAAAAACAATAACTATATTAAAGGTGATTATTTAAAAACGCATAAATCTTTCTTTTATAATTTATTCCCAAAAAAGATAGAAAAAGTTAATGAATTGCACAAAAAATATTTTGGAGAATAGAAAAAAACAAGCGCAAATTGCGCTTGTTTTTAATAAATCAATTAGATTTTAATTAGAAGAATGTGCCTCTAGCTTTTTCTTTAATTTCTTGAGAAGCTGCAAAAGGAATACGAGTTGTGTAGCCTTGTTTTGCTGCAACAATCATCTTTGCTGGCCATTCTTGAATAGCACTGTTCCATTGATAAACAGTGTCATTATAAAGTTCTCTAGCGGCTGTAATTTCTTTTTGAAGGTAACTATTTTGTCTTAAGCATTCTTCGATTTCATCGTGAGCCTTTAAATCAGGATATTGTTCAAAAGCAACATTTACTTGTCCAAATAATTGATCGATTGCTTGGCTTGTTGCGTTTCTATCAGCATCTTGATTTCTAGCTCCACCTCTATACATAGCAACTTTAGTCATAACATCTTTATCAAGATCAATTGCTTTGTCTAAAAGTTTGCTAGCATTTTGAAGAATAACTACTCTTTGTTCAAGATAGTTATCAATTTGAGAAGCATCATGTTGGATTTTTTGTTCAAGTTTTCTTAAGTATTCTTTTGCTTTAATTTTTACAAAGAGAAAAACGATACCTGGAATAATTCCTAAAATCCAAAGGATGACTTCAAAAAACGTTGAACCCCAGCCGACTTTTACTGGAAGTTGTTTTTGAATGACGTTTACATCTCTACCTTCAACAGAGATTGGATCATTCATTTCGTCTAAACCATTTGCCATAAAAATATCTCCTTTTTATTTAATTAAATTGTAAGTGTTTTCGATTTTACTTACAAATGTATCCTCGTTTGATTCATTTAAAAGATCGTTATCTAAATAACAGCCTCCAAAATTGTTGTGTCTGTAAATGTTATAGTTAAATTTACCGTCTTTTTGAGTTTTCTCTTTTTGCTCTTTAATTTTACAAATTGCAATATTGCTTGTCTTAGAAACCGGATCATATTGATACCAATAAACAGGTACATCATAGACTCGGCCGTTTCTACAAACAACTGGAACATAAGTTACCATTTGGGTAGAAGAAAATGCGTGAGATGTAACTTCAAAAAGATCACTATTTTTGAGACTTTGAGTTCTTCTAACTTTTAAGATTTGCTCAGTTGCTGCTTCTTCTGGTCTAAACAAGTCCTTATTCATTGAATTAGCAAAAACTTCTGCTTCATATTCAGTAAGAATTTCTTTTTCACTCTTATCTTCAAAAAGAGGAGCTTCGTCCATTTGATATAAAGGAATTGCAAGTAATGGTGCAGCTGCAAAATATAAGGATTCAAATTCGCTACACATAACACTTACAAAATCAGAATAAAGTTTTTCATAATCAAAGTAAGTATAAAAATCAGTATATGGGAAACGAATTGATCTTGAAGCGTGATTTGAAAAAATATAATTTACTTTGTTTTCTTTTATAAAATAGAAATCATCTCCATATGGTTCTTTAGCAGTAATGAGTTCAGTCATATTTTGCTGAGCAAGAGGAGTAAAAAGTAAACGATATTCTGTTTCATTATTTCTATCTAAAGCGTAGAAAAGACTTTCAAATTCTAAATTTGCAAGAGGCGTAAATGTTTTACCTTCTTTGATGGCATCTTCTTGTCTATCTTCAATTTTTTTGGATCTTTTTTTAACAAGTTTTTCAACGTCTTTATCATCATGATCAAGATTTAAACCAGATGGAGCTCTAGTAAAACGCAATTTTGGAGCAGCTCCATTTCCATAAATTATATAAGAGCTGGTTGAATATCTAGGAGCTGGCGCCGAATAATGAGCAATAAGAGTTTCAGATTCAGTTCTTGTTCTTAAATGCCCTTCTGAATCATGATATGTTTCTTGCCAAGTTACAGTGCGAGTTCCAGTATAATCATGGTCATACATTTTTTGATTAGTAACTAAAACTCTTACATAAGGATTTTTATCAATGTTTCCGCTATAAATATCAAGAATTGATTCATTTTCGCCAAATATAAATTTTTCATTATAAAGTTTTCTAAGTTTAAAAAGTTTATATTGATCAAGTTCTTCATCAACACTTAAAACTGTATCAAGACCATTAATAAGATTAACAAAATGTTTGAAGTTAAAACTATTAATAAGAGGAGCAACAGTTGCGTAAGCTTCACTCTTAAGTTTAGCTTGTTTTGCTTTTAAATTTGTTAACTTCTTACTTTCTTCTTTATGCTTTTTATTTATAACTAAAAAGATTATTAAAAGAGAAACAATTAAGACAGCGCCTCCTAAAATGGTAGATAAAATACCAAATAATGAATAGCCATCATTAAATAGCGTAAATAATCCAAATAGACAAAAAATCCCACCAACTACGGCTAAAATTATCAAAATTATTCTTATAACATTATAAGTATTTCTGCTTTTTTCAGATTCATCAATCTTAGTTTGAAGAGCATAAATTTCTTTGGTTAAAGTTTTATTTTTATTAATATCGACTTTATTATCTTTAACTAAAGTATCTAAAAGATTAGTAGTTTTATCCTTAACTCTACTTTTTAAATCTTTTTGATAATAATCAATTGGATCAAATTCTAAGCCAGTGTTCATATAAATTAAATTACAAACCTATAAATTTAATCTTTGTAAAATGTTTAAAAAGGTTCATTAAGATCTTTGAATACAGAAAGATTGTCGATTTCATCTTTTACATTTTCTGCACGAGGATTTGTATCGATAAAACCATCGTATTCGTTTTCAATTGTTGCTTTTACAGTAGATTCAACAGTTTGGGCTCCAATTTCACCTATACTTGTTCCGCTTCCTACTACATCAGAAAAATCTATTGTCATTTCAAAACTTAAATTAGCATCTGCACGGATTAAATAACCATATTCATTAAATGTAAATTCAGCACTACCACTAAAGTTATTAAAAGTAATAAATTCTTGTGGATTATCAGCTAAAAAAGTTTCATCAACTTCCATAATAACTCTTAGATTTTTACCATCAGATTCAAATTTTGTGTTTTCATTAAATTGTGATGAGAAGTTCCCAAAATATTGGTCAGCACATTGATTAGTAATTACGCCGAGCATTGAATTATATTCATACGTACCTACATTATCTATTTCATATTCTCTTGTAAAATAATCATCACTATAATTCTCGCGATAATATAAATATGCGCTTTCAAACACACCATTACTTATTTCATAAATTTCATTAAATTCCCATGTGCTATTTGTTAAATCAATTTCGCCATCAACATAGGCAATAGCTTCATCATAAACATAGATATATTTTTCATCTGAGTCGACGAGATATTCACTTTTTGTGTTAGATGTTTGTTCACCATTATCACCAGTTAAATCTCTTGCAGTTGACTCAATTTCAGATACACTTTTAAATGTTTTGAAATTTTGCTCAGAAAAATTTGCAATAATTTCTTCAGCACTTTCAGCTGTGATTTCTTTATAGTTATCACAAGAAGCTAAACCAAAAAGTGCGACAAATAAGCTAGATAATAAAAGTATTTTTTTCATATTAACCCCTCAAAAAACTTATGCCTAAATTATAACTTTTAACCAAATTTTTTTCTATAGTATCTTGAATAGCTATCATCACCATCATTTCTAACATCAAAAAGATATTCGTATCCATATCGCTCATAAAAACCAACTAAATCAGTAAGAAGATAGACATATTTATATCCATAATCTTTAAGACGATTTTCTAAAGTTTCTAACAAAAATTTAGCAATGCGATTATGTCTATAGTTTTCTTCTACATATAAAGCGCAAATATTTGGCGTTAAATCTTTTCTTTCATGAAAATCGTTTTCAATAATTCCTGCACCAGCAACTATGTTTCCTTTGATGTCCATCAAAGCAATCCAATAAGGTACTCCGTTTTTTGAAATAAAAGCATCATTAAAACTTTCTATATAACACTCTTTAGGAATGTTCCATTTATTTTCAAAAAATAAAGATAGTTTTGATTTAATTTCAGTATATTCAACTACATTAACTAATTTTAAATCTGGAAAGACTGAATTATTCATATTCATATTATAAAGAAAATTGTTAAAAATATATAGGATTTGCAACGATTTTGATTGTAAATTCAAATAAAAAACCTAGAGATTAATTTCTCTAGGCACCACCGACACTAATATATTAAGTAATAAAAAATAATTTGTCAAGGTTCGAAAGAACCTACCTTAAACCTAGGAGGCAAAAAGATGGCAACAAAAGAAGCTATAAACAGAGCAAACAGGAAATATCAAGCTAAGACTTATAAACGCTATACAATCAATTTAAAAATAAAGGAGGACAAAGCGTTAATTGAATATATAGAAAAACGAGAAAGAAAAGGCGAATATATTAGAGAATTGCTAATAAAATACATGAATAAAGACGCTTAAATTTGCGTGGCGTTGATCAAATTATAAATAAACTAGTCAAATAAGTGAAAATTTTAAGCATTCTTGTTCTATTACTAATCTTTTAAAAATTAAAAATAATCACCAGAAATTTTAATGATTTTTAATTCTGATATTTGATAGTAAAGCTATTTATGAAAATGCGATAAATATCGTATTTTTTAATTTGGCAGGAGCTGGAGGAATCGGACCTCCACATTCAACTTCGGAGATTGAAAGTCTACCATTAACTTAAGCTCCCATAATAAGTATTATCTAGTTTGATAATACTCTTCTTTTAATTTATTCCAGTACTCTTTATCTTTCTCACCGATTTCGCGAACAACTTTACAAGGATTTCCAAAGGCTACAACGTTAGAAGGAATATCTTTCGTAACAACACTACCTGATCCAATGACAACATTGTTTCCAATTGTAACTCCTGGATTAATTACAACGTTTGCTCCAATCCAAACATCATTCCCAATTGTTACACTTTTGCCAAACTCCAGACCAGAGTTTCTAATTTCAGCATCTATTGGATGACCTGCTGTATAAATTCCAACTCGAGGAGCAAGAAAAACGTTATCACCAATTTTAACATCACAAACATCTAAAATAATTAATTCGTAATTTGAATAAAAGTTTTTGCCAGTATAAATGTGGCAACCATAATCGCAATAAAATGGTGGTTCGATATGTGATGATTTATCGAACTTACCTAAAAGTTCACTAAGAATTTCAACTCTTTTTCCTTCTTCATCAACACTAGTCGCGTTATATTCTTTTACAAGTCTTTTAGCTTTTTTAAAGTCCTCTTGAAGTTCTTTACTTTTAGCAGGAATATATAGTTTTCCAGCAAGCATTTTTTCTTTTTCAGTCATAATTTCTCCTAATTTAGGTAGGTTTTGCAAGGTTTTTAATTAAATATAAAGTTTTTACTTATTATTTAATTTAATAAACTTCCCTTTCTTAATAAGATAAATCCCAAAGATAATTCCTAAAAAAGCAATTACTGAAACTATCATCGAAATCCATCCTAGATATTCTCTCATATCTTTTATAGCAAGTGGTAGAGTAATAAAAAGAGAAAAAACAAAAAACGAAACAAAAATTACAATTGTTCCGATTACATAATAAAATTTATAACTCTTTTTCTTTTTCATTATTTATCAAATCTAGAATCAATAAGTTTCTTTCTTAATTCAGTGTATTCTTGTTCACTAAGTAATCCATCTTCTTTCATCTTATTCAATTTTTCTATTTCGTCTTTTAATTCATCGCTCTTATTAATATCTTTGACAAGAGTTTTCTTAAGTTCAGGATCAAAATCTTCATCTTCTGCTAAAAGAAGCAAGATTCCAGATAATGCATTACACAATATTAAACAAACAATTGCTATTGCAGTTGCTTCTTTTGATGATCTAATATATTTCAATTTTTTCAAAACTACGAGTCCAACAACAAAAGGTATAATTCCACCTAAAAGAAAGGCATTCCCAACAAAGGCCCGTGATAATACATGAATAATTTGATAATCCATTACGGTTAAACTAGCTTTTATAGCTAAACCTATAGAGATACAACCAAAAACAAATAAGACGGCAGAAATTGCAAAAGTAATATAAATAAAAATCTTAGCAGCTTTAACCATATATTTTACCTAATAAAATTTGTGTTTATTTTCTTTTCGTGAACTGGCTTTTTAACGCCATTTTCTTCGCCAACTTTAATACATTTTAATAACCAAGCCATGTTTTGAGCTAAAGTTCTCATTGTTTGAAGACCTTCTTCGTCTTTTTTTACATCTTCTGGCGTATATCCATGCACCATGTTCCAATATTGAGAGGAAACAATAGGCATATTAACAATTGTAAAATATTTATTAAGCCTATCAAAAGCGGCGGTTGCGCCACCTCTTCTACAAGTAACAACACTTGCTCCAAGTTTACCTGTTAAATCTTTATGACACGCATAAAATAAGCGGTCTAAAAAAGCACATAAATTAGATGTTGGCCCTGCATAATATACAGGCGAGCCAACAACAATTCCATCTATTTCATCAAGTTTTGCTATTGTTTCATTAACTAAATCATCGTTAAAAACACATTTATTCGTTTTTGAACATGTGTGACAAGCTATACAATCATGAATTGCTTTAGTTCCTAACCAAATAATCTCAGTTTCAACTCCTTCTTTATTTAGTTCATCACTCATTTCTTTTAAAGCCGTAAACGTACATCCAAACTGATGTGGACTTCCATTAATTAATAAAACTTTCATATTTTTCGCCTCGCACTCATTATAGATTAAGTAATCAACTTTTTGCTAATCTTTATAAAAAAACAATAAGATGTTATTTAAACCATACATTTGGCAATAGTTCACCCATTCTAATAGCCTCTTCTTTTTCTAAATCTACCATAATTTCAATATCTTGGTAGTTATTAGGCATAAGTTGAGCAAAAAATTCGCGACAAACACCACAAGGAATAAGTAATTTATTGTTAGAATCTAAAACCAAAATTCGTTTAACTTTATATTCTTTATTAGTGATTATATTAAAAACGGCGTTTCGCTCAGCACATACTCCAAGCGAACACGCAGTGTCTAAGCAAACTCCAACATAGATATTACCATTTTGAGATTCAATGGCAGCAGCAACACTCCCGGCTTCAATATATTCACTGATTTTTATGTTACCTAAAGCTTCGCTAGCTTTTTTATATAATTCATTCCAAATCTTTTCCAAATCAAGATCTCCAAAATTAATAACGTACTCGTGAAATGGATTAAGTATTTTGATACAGTTGCAACCCCTAGTTATAAATTGCAACCCCTTTAACAACTTTGCGACCCCTATATAAAATTGAGGATTTATCACATATTTTAGTGTTATGCCCCGATTGAATTTTGAAAAGGTTGAATTTTACAAAATTCGCACGGGATGACTGCAGGCTTTAATAATGCGACTTTTTCGATTAATTTTGCTATTTAGTTTTCTTCGTTTTAGTCTTTGTCTTTTAACTACATTCGGTGGCTTAATCCGTTGTTGCCTTACCGCCAGTTTCGGATATATCGCCTTTTAGAAGTGTGCCCGTAAATTTGCCACGTTTTACATCATTTAAAACTTTATATTGGCCCGCATTTAAGTTTTCTATCAGTTTTGTATCGTCATTGTTTTTTTCTGCTTCTTTAATTAATATGGTAATTTCTTCATAGCTGTTCTCTGTTAAATTCATAACTACTACTCGTTTTGTCTTACCTAATGTTGTATCTTCCGTCGATTCATAGTCCCTTATAATAAATGAACGGGTATTCTCGTCAACCGCAGAAATCAAGCCTTCAGTAGCAAGTTTCTCATTAACCGCATCCAATAATACTTTTCGCATCTCTTGTATTGTAGGGTCATAACCAAAAGCATATTCAGTAAAATATTTGGCGCCGCTGACTAAAGTAGTCCCTAAGTCAAATGCTTCGTCAAGTTTTTCAGCATCAGGGTTTTCGGTTAGTAAATCCTGTAAAGTTATTTCCGTTTTAGGTTCAACGCAAGATATTCTGTAAAGCATCGAAATTAATGCATTATCGTAGAAGTAATGTAGTTTTATGCAATCGATAATACCATTTTTGTCGCTGTCCACGATTTCCCACTGATCGACTTCCACGCATTTTAAATCGTACTTGCCCCCTGTTTTGTATAGCATATCTTCGAGCAAATGGTCGTTCAATGTTTTTACAACGATTGCCTGATACTTTTCGTTACCCTCCTGCATAAGCTCTTCCAAAGTAGTCGGAGGAGTTTCTTCGGGTATAGTCTCATAACCGCACACGCAAACACCGTCCGCATTATATTCATGTTCCGCTTTGCCGTCTATCTCGTCGCAATTTTCGCACTTGTGCCAATGGTGGGTTTCATCGTTTTTCCATTCATCCGAAAAGGTGTGTTCGGTTGTTGCGACTTCTTCCATTTTTGTCGCATTGCACACCGTACAAGTATAGGTCTTTTCGCCCTTTTCCGTGCAGGTTGGCGCCATGGTAATCGTGCCGTTATCCCAAGTATGCGCGGCTTTGTCCGTTACCTCGTCACAGTCCGCGCCCGTGCAGGCGTGCCAATGCTCTGTTTCGTTATGTGACCATTGCTCCGAATAGGTATGCGTATGCGTGCCGCTCCCGTCCGTGGTTTCGTTACCGCCGTTACAAGCCGTAAAAGAGAACATAAAAACAACGCTCATTGCAGCAGTTATTAACGCAAACAGTTTCTTTTTCATAATAAAGCCTCCCTTACCTTGCAGTTTTAAGTATTATTATTCTGCATTTTTTCATCATATGCGTTCACTAACTATCGTAATTATAGCATAAATCATATCCAAAAAACCATTCCTAAAGTGTCGATTTTAACTTGTGTGTAAATTAAAATTCTTAAGTCAGTTTATGTTGAGATAACGGAATTTAATCTTAAAAAGTATAATGAAAGTGCTTCCCAGGGAAAGGAGGAATTTATGAACGGCTAGCATTTTACATTTGAAGACAGAATGATAATCGCATCTGGACTTTCTCACGATGAGAAATGCACTAAAATAGCGGAATCATTAGGTTGTGATCCAACTTCTGTTTCAAAAGAAATTAAAAAAACAGAATCGATTGTACACGTACAAAATAGGCAAAATCGGAACCTTGTCCAATTACGAAACATTATCCTTTTGTTTGCGGAGATTGCAAATTTAAGTACAAAAAATGCGAGTACCATCAATTTAAATACGATGCAAAATTTGCGCAAAGTAAGGCAGATCGCAAACTTAGGAGTTCAAGAATCGGAATTAATCTTGAGGAATCAGAAATAAATGAATTGGTTGAGAAACTGCAAAACGGTCTTGAAAATAACCAATCTGTATACGAGATCGCTCAAAGTCTCACCTTCGAAATTTCTGAACAAACGATTTATAGGTATATAAGAGAAAAGCTTATCCCTATAAAAGCTATGGATTTACCTTATGCAGTTAGATATAAAAAGCGAAAATCATATAAAAAAGAGTACGAATACAATGAGACCAAAATTGATCGCACCGATCGTACCTTTCTTGACTATATTGCGTTTACCAAAAATTCAAACCTTTACACAACGCAATTAGACTTTTTAGGATCGAGAAAAGGTGATCCCAAAAGTATTTTAACATTGATAATCGTAGAACTTCATTTTTGTTTAATTTTTTTAGTTGAAAATAAGAATTCTGGCAAAGTCATAAGTATTTTCGACAAAATAGAAGAAAAAATTGGAATATCGAAGTTTTGCGAGATTTTTGGCTTAATACTCACAGATAGAGACCCATGTTTTATCGATTTTAAAGGCTTAGAAAACTCTAAAAAAATAATTCAAAAAGACTAAATGTTTTTTATTGTGATGCCTACAGAAGCAATCAAAAGGCATCCGTAGAAAACATGAACAAACAATTAAGGAAATATTTTCCGAAAAACAAGTACTTGAATGATGTTAATAAAGAAAAAGTTAGAGAAATAAACATTACTTTAAACAGCAGGAAACTAAAGTCTTTAGATGGTTATTCGCCTGAAGAAGCGTTTATAAGAGTTTTTGGCGAAGAAACTTTTAAAGATTTATTCAAATAAACGACCATAACTAGATACCCTGGGGAGCGGAAATGAGTCTTAAAAACGGAATTAACCATATAATTTTTGTGTGCGCAAAAATTTGGATTTTTGTAAAAATTAAAAACTTAAATTCAGTTTTTCATATCATTTGCTGAATTAAATACGATAAAAATCGAATTTAAAAAATTAGCGGAAATTAAAATTTTAATTTACGCAAAATACAATTTGCAAACAAAATACAAAAAACTCTTGTTATTCTAGTTTTGGAATATAGAATTATTACTTGTGAAAAAACAAAAGTTTCCTCTATTTAGCTTATTCTCCCACAATAAAGAAGTCATCAAATTGGCTGTTCCAGTTTTTATCGAACTGATTTTAGGCGTCGGTATTGGCTATGTTAATCAATTTATGTTTGCTGGTGTACC
>CASERQ010000012.1 GCA_949290395.1 uncultured bacterium
TATGGAAGTAGAAGCAAAAAGAATAAAAAACTAATAAATGATTTGGAGAAAGTAGTTGAAAGAGATATCACAGAAAATAAAAATAAATCCGAACAATAAACAAAAAACATATCTTTTAAAATGTTTTGGTTGCAAACGTTTAGCTTATAATTGGGGCGTTGAACAATATAACAAAAGTCTTGAAAAAGGCATTTTTAAAACCGGTTATGACTTAAAGAAAGAATTCAATTACATTAAGAAAACTATATTTCCGTTTGTTTATGAAGTTACTAAATACGCAACACAACAGCCTTTTTTGCATCTCAATAAATCAATTAATGACAGCTGGAAAAACAGAAAGACAGGTCAAAAAGTTTCTTTGTCTTTTAAGAAAAAATCAAATCATGAAAGTTTTTATATAGGTGGCGATCAAATTAAAATCGTCACAAAACCTACTTCAAATAAGCAGTATTTAAAAATTCCCTTATTAAAACAACCAATTAAATTAACGGAAAATTTGATTTTCAAAGGCAAGATCCTATCTTGTACTATTTCTCGCGATTATTCGCTTTATTATGTGTCATTTACGTTTTCTCTTTCAGAAGATGAACTATTTAAACGAAAAGAAAGATTGTTTAAAAAAACAAATAAAGCTGTTGGAATAGACTTAGGAATTAAATCAAATTTAACATTATCTGTGCCAATAAACATACATTTACCTGTTAGTATTAAAAAAGAAGACAAAAAACTTGTAAAACTAGCTCGACAATTGGATAGAAAAGAACATCCAAGAACCAAGGGCGATTCTACCAAAAAGTCGAAAAACTATATAAAAGCTTCTGCTCGTTTAGCAAAACAATATCTTCGAATTTCTAACATTAAAAAAGATTTTCTTGAGAAGGTTTCTACTTTGATTGTTAAAAACTTTGATTACGTTTGTATGGAAGATTTAAATGTTAAAGGGATGGTCCAAAATCATCATTTAGCAAAAGCTTTGAGTAATTCATCTTTTTATAAATTAAGAAACAGAATTAGTGAAAAATTAAATATGGTTGGGAAAACATTTATTTTGGCCGATAGATTTTTCGCTAGTTCTAAAATTTGTTCTTGCTGCGGCAATTACAATTCAAACTTAAAACTGAAAGATCGTGATTTTAATTGCGATTATTGTGAAGTGACAATTGATCGTGATTTTAACGCAGCAACGAATTTACTTAAGTATTTAATTAAAAAAATAGGTGGAGTTACCGCCGAATTTACGCTTGTGGACTTAACGGCTCTATCAAATGATTTCAACGCAAATCATTTGATAACTAGTAAGGTTGAAACAAGAAATCAATATAATTTTTATAGTTTTTTATAAAAATTTGTAAGTTTGATATAACGGCAAACGGATTTGGTGAAGAATTAAAAAAGTTAAAAATGATAGATTACATCTTATTGATTTAGACACAATGTTTAAATTAGGCGATTAGAGATTTTTAAAATAAGTGCGTTTTTGTAGAGTTTTTGAACTAAACTAAGAGTATTTTTTATTATGGTGTCAGTTATTTTTGCAAACGTATTTAACGGATTTATCTATCTTTTGTTTTTTTTAAAACCTTGATAAATAACTAACACCTTTGTTAAAAATACGAAATTTAAGATATAAATTCTTAATATTTTATGATTTTTCTTGCTAATTCTTATCAAATTTAACGTGAGAAAGAACTTTTAGACAAGGACCTTTAAATTTTTAACCATAGTATGCATTAAAATAGAGAGTGGTTAAATGTATAAAACTGTCAGTTATTGACTAAACGAAAATGGATTTAAATGCGATAGTTATCATATTAATTTTATATTAAGGATTTTTGATTTTTTCTTATTATGCAATATAAATTAAAGTATTATTTTGCTGTTCGAAAAAAAGAAGGGTTAAAAATATGAAAAAGAAAAATTTATTTTTATCAATAGCCTTGCTTAGTGCAGGGTTTATTGTTACATCGTGTTCAACTCCTGAAACTGATCCAACAGTTGATGAGTGTCCTGAATGTGAAGAATGTCCGACATGTCCTGAGCCAGAGGTCTGTCCAGATCCTATTATCTGTCCTGATCTAGAAGTAGTTGATTTTAAAGTAACAACTCAAGCAGGAACAGGTAGCACAATAGATTTTGGAGCAGCTGACCTTACAAAAGTGAGAGCAGGAACTGAGATTGCTTTTGGAGTTAGTTTAACTAGTGATCAATATGGATTAGTTTCTGTTACAGTTGATGGAAAAGTTGTAACTCCAATAGATGGTGAATATTCATTTGTAATGCCAAACAAAGATGTAGTCGTCGCGACACAAACTAGAGTTCTTGGCGCAGATGGATTAACGAATGTTTCTAGTTTTGATGAAACCAAACTTGCATTAATTCCAACAACAAGTGTTGAAGATTTTGCTGAATTCTTTGTTGGACTAAAAGATGAAAATGCTAGATTCTTTAAAGAAGGAACTTTCTCTTATAGAGGCAGTGATCTTGAAGAAACAAGTGATTTTAGAAGTTATTCAATTAAAGCAAGCGCAAATGATTTTGTTCTTGTTGAAGGCGTTGATGGTGAAAATGGCGATTTATATTCAAGATATCGCTTTGAAGCTGGTATAAAAGACGATAAATATTATGAATATGAGTTAGAAGATGGCGCCGAAAGTTTAGCTATTAGCACTGTTGTTTCCGATAATGAAACTGAGTTAGAAAGTAATGAAATCATTGAAAGTGAAGCTAATGATAACGCAGCTTTTTATGATGTCTTAGATGTTACCGACACTCTATTCCTTTCTAGTTCTAGTATTGACTGGACAAATTCTTCAATAACAACAAAAGTGAGCGAAGATAAGAAGAGTGTTGAAGTAAGTTTTTCTGCCGAAAGTGAAGCTCCAGATTATTCCTATTATTCTGGCCATAAATATGATGTAAAAATTACTCTTGATGGAGATTTCTTTGTTACAAATATTTCTTCGACTAATTCGGTTTATAGTTTTTATGATTATACAGATGGCGTTTTAAATGAAGATGCTCTTCCTACTAACGTAATTTCTTTAAATTATACTGGTGTCAGAGGATATAAATCTTTATTTGATTCTTCAATCTATTTTGAAGATTTTGTAACAGCCGATTATGATTTATTTGCTTATGTTTCTAATGGTTCAGATTTATTTGGAACTAATGGTGGAACTTTCGAAGCAGGTGATAGATTAGGATTTAGATTTATTAATAAAGATAATCCTAATGCAATCATTACTCCTAGAGTCGTTAGTGTTGGAGAAGGCGAAGAAACAATTGCTGAAATTGATGGAAGTTATGTAAACATACTTGCTGCAGGAACTTTCCATCTAACATTTGATAATGGTATTGGTGATTTAAGAACCTTTGAGTTTACTTCAGTTATTCCTGCTCCTACCAGCATTACTGCAACAGCCGTAAGTAGTATGTTTGTTGGCGATTCTACAGTTGTAAGCGCTACAATTGGTCCAGAATTTGCTTTACAAAATTACACAGTAACTTCTGATGAAACTTCAAGCGATTGCACTATTGTAGCAAATGAAGATGGAACATATACTGTAACGGCAAATGAAGAAGGTACTATTGTTTTAAATGTTGCTGCGACTGCTGATACAACTATAGTTGATACTTTAGAGATTAACGTTGTTGAAAAACCAGATTACGAAACTGTTTATAATAAACTTATAACTATGACTTTATACAATAACCAAGGTGGTGATATAAATAGATTTACCCTTAATAGTGATGGAACCGGAACACATTATAATACCTATTATGGTTACACTGAAGTTGTTAGTACATTTAAATGGTCACTTGATGCTGAATCTATGGTAATGACTATTACTCCTGATTCAACAGATGGCGAATATGTAGCTTCTATGACAATAATTGATTCAGAAAATGTTAGAGTTGTTACAGATAGATATGGCAGAGAAAATACATACGAATGTACGTTCTCAGATAGATTTACTTACACCGAATAGTGTAAAATAAATCACAATTAATTTTTAAATTAGCTGCAACTTGTTTGCAGCTAATTTGTGTATTAAGAGAGTTAATTTTTAAGAAAATATTTAAGAAATGCGAGGTATTTTATGAGAAGAAAAGGATTGGTTTTACTTTTAAGTCTTGGATTAACTTTAACTTTAGCCGCTTGTTCAGAGCCTACTGGTCCTGAAATTGTTGATCCTGATGATAATAAAGAAGACGATAATAATAACGATGATAACAACGAAAATGAAAATGAAAACACTGATGAAGAAGAAGGTCCTAAAAAAGATAGTGTTGAAGTAATCTATAATCTTTTAACAGGGGACGGTTATGAAGAAGAAATTCTTTACTCTAATTTTGTAAATCTTGAGCAAGTTTATGAAACTAGTAATTATAAAGATACAACGAGTGAAGAAACATATTTAGAAGGTTCTTCTACCTATTATTATGGTTCAACAAAAAGAGAATATACTTCTAAACCAGAAGATAATTATGAAGATAGTTATATAAGAAAAAGCCAAGCAACTTTCTTTGATCCAGATAACTCTAGTTCAGATTTTGTTTTCTTTGATGTAGTTGATTATAAAAATGATAACTCAAAAGATAGAGCAGATATTCTGCCTATTGTAGGTGATGAAGAAGGCGATCCAGCACTTGATGGAACAGAGTATTTAAGGGAAAGCACCGTTGTTGAACAACTTAGTAAGCAATCAACGCTTTATATTTCTCAATTTATAAGTACTTATCTTTTAAATAATGTTAATCTTGGTGGGCAAATTCCTGCTGTATATATTGATGATACAGATGCAACAAAAGCAACTTACTATTTACATGATTTTTCATATTCTTATGAAGAAGATGGAACTCTTGTCGAATTTAATATTTCTTTTGATGCAACTTTAGAAAAAGAAACTAATAGATTAGTAAGTGCTGAAACTTCCTTTAGACAAACTGAGACTCGTGGAGAAAACGATACTTATTTTGTAAGCGATACAAATAAATATGAAATCACTTATGGGGAAAGAAATTTAGATATCTCTGATAAAGAAGAACTTAATGTAAGAGATTACTATTTACTTTCTGCTAATGGAGTTAGAGCTTATACACTTGATGGTGGAGAAAAAACTTACTATGAACTTGATAAAATTCCAGTAAATGAATATATCCGTTTTGAAGCAGTTGATTATCTTCCAGCAAAAAGCGTTGATATCCAACTTTACCCAACTAGTGTTAATGATGAATGGGTTGATGTCGACTTAAATAATGCAACTGTTAGCTCGACAAGAACTGGAAGATCCATTGTTACAATTCAATCTCAACTTGGCACTGTCATTAAAAATGTTGAAGTTACTTTTGTTCAACCAGAAATTAGAAGTTTTGATGTAAGAATTGATGATTCTATTGTTGAAAGTGACTATACAGATGATTATGAAGATGTAATTTATTCAGTTTATAACAACACAACCTATTCTAGATTTACTGTAACTATTGATCCAGTTAATTTCTCAACTTCAGATTTTGATATTGTTATCGAGCATCCTGATCTTATTTCTTTAAGACAAACTGAAGTCACAACTCGCGCAGTAACTTATGAAATGACAGTTGGTGCAAACGAAGATAATGTTGAGAACACAATAATTACTTTTGTTTCAAAATCAAATCCTAATATTAAAGAAGTAGTTGATTTAAAAATTAAAAGAAAATTAAGTATTGAAGAAATTCAATCTGAACTTCTTAAAAATTCATATAGATTTGATTTCTTATATCAAGAAAATACTTATTTCTATTTAGATTTTGTTGATGGAAGCACCGGTGTATATCGTGAAGAAGGAGCAGAAAGTTTGACAACTAACTTCACATATACTTTAAATGATGATTATACACTTACCATTAACTTTGAAAGTGCAACTCATTATGAATATGATGAAACAGCAAGAGTAAGATTTGATGGAAAAGCAGTAACTTTAGAAGATCTTGGCGACACCATGAGAACTTGCCACTTTATAGCCGAGGAATAATTATGTTAAAAAGAAAATTTTTATTACTTTCAACTTTATTGTTATCAACTTCTTTAGGTTTATTTTCTTGTGCTAATGAAGAGCCAAGTGAAGATACTACAGAAGATGATAATAAGAATAATAACAACAACGAAAATAATGGCGACAATAACGAAGAAGAGCCAGAAACTCCAGCTAATCCAATAACGCCAGATATGAGTGAAGAAGAACTCTTCTCATACTTAAAAGAAGCTTTATTTGAATTTGATAAAGACGTTGTTAAATCAAGTGAAGTTTGTGAACAAACAGACGGCTATGGTGCGATTGAAATGGTTACAACTTCAAAAAACGAAACAACGCGTTACACTGACTTTACTCAAACTTTATCCGAGCATCAAATTGGTTCTTCAAAAACAAACATGATTACCGAAAAAGGTTTAGTTGATGAAGATACTTATTATCAAGTTGTTTATTATGGAGCAAACGATAAAGATAACGCTGCAGGTGAGTTTAAATACAATCCTTCTTTAAAAGAACAAGTATTTGGTGCCGGTTTTGCAGGGTTTTTCGCTGAAAGCATATTAGATTCTGTTGTTACTTTTAAGGATACTTATGGGTCATCTGCTCTTGTTGAATATAACTTTTACGATTTAGATTTAACAATAGATGGTACAAAAGAATTTTATTGTCTTTGTATAAATGGAACAGAAGAAGAATTCGCATACAAGTTTGAGTTTGGAGCAGAAGTTAAAATTGAAAATAGAAAAATAGTAAGTGCTAATATGACTCTTCTTCAATCTTTATATAATGATACAAACTTTAGCTATTTAACACGTAATGCAACTTATGAAACTGGTGAAATTAAAGATTACACTGGTACAAAACTTGATTACACACTTTATTTATAGGATGAAATTATGGAAAAAAGAAATTTATTATTAATATCTTTATTAAGTGTTACTTTTTTATCATCTTGTGCAAATAATGGACCTAGCACACCTGAAGATGATAACAATGATGACAATAAGAATGAAGATCCAGTAATTACTAACTTATTAAGTGATGAAATTTTAAACGCTTTTAAAAGTTCATCACTTGAATATAACGCTAAAATTTCTAACACTAATGGAAATGAAGAAGAAGCTTATACTTCTAGTGTTCTTGCTAAATTTTCTAGTGGAGCATATTCATTTAAAGAGACAGTTGATGAATCAGGTCACGTTGCAACAGATGTTACGTTTTATAAAAATGAAGATGGTTATGTTATTACAAAAGAACTTCAATTTGATAACACTGTTTTAGAAACCGTCATGGGATATGGCTCAATTGCTGCGATTTTTGATGAACATTATGCTAATCCATTTAGTGATGTCACTTTAGAAGATTTTAAACTCGATGAAGAAAGCAAAACTTATACTTTTAAAAGTGATAATTTAAAAGGAAAATTCTTTGGTCCTATAAATTATTATGGAGAAACTTTAGAAAATCTTTCTTTAAGTTATGATGAAGCGAATAAAGAAATTAATGTTAACTTTGAAACTAAAACTGAAACATATCAGACAAGTGTCGAAGGAACATTTAAAATTGTTCAAGATCCAATTGAAGATGTTGTTCCTTTTGAACATGAAAGTTATCATGATGAAATCATTAGTGCTTTAAAAGAGATGGATGAGGCAAAAAGTTTCACCTATAACATTACTCGTACTGATTTAGATGGAGTATATCCAGAAGAAAAACTTGTAACCTACTTCACAGAAAACGCTATTTTATATCCTGCTGATGAATTTACTGGATATTCTAATCCTTATGGCATGGCAAAATATAATGATGGTTCAATTAGATATTATGATGTAATAGATGGAAAAGTTGTAACAGGAACAAAGACAGAAGAAATGTTTGATGTATCTTTCTCTCTTGTTGCTCCTGAACTTTATCAAAAAGTAGGCGAAAATACTTATGAAATTTCTAATTTAGAAATTGCAACAATGGCTGCAATGAATATGGTTGATACCTATGATGAGTATTTATATTTATTTACATTAGGCATTGGTTCACCTCTTCAAATTACTTTAAAAGATGGCCATTTAGCGAGCTTTTCTTATACAAATACCAGAATTTATGAAGAAGCATACGTTGAAAATTCTCATATTAATTTTGAAGTAACAAATATCAATTCAACAACAATTGATCCTTCGCTTAAGTTTGAACTTCCTGATGTTGAAACGAGTAAAGCTAGTTATATTGGTTCATGGAGCGGAGAAAACCGTGCTTCAGGATATGAAGATGAAACTCATTCATTAGTGATCGAAGCAAATGATAAATTAACCTTTGATGGAGTAAGTGCGACTGAAGTTACTTTTGATCCAATTGAAGGCTATGATTTTAAAGTTACTTTAGAACATAGAGAACTCCATTTAACTGCTAAACTTCGAGATGATGGAAGCTTATTTATTATAGATAATGGTTCAGTTTATGTGAACGTGATTGCAAGTAAAAACTAATATATCTAAATTATTAAAAGAAAAATTTTAAAGCTCTCAAAATTGAGAGCTTTATTTTTTACTTTCTGCTAAAATCTTTTTTGCGAGGTAAAAGTTAACTATGAAACAAGTACATGTTGTTGCTGCTGCAATTGTTGATAATGATCAAGTTTTATTTACCGAAAGAGGTTATGGAACATTTAAAGATAAATGGGAACTTCCTGGTGGAAAAATTGAGGAAGGGGAAAGCAAAGAAGAAGCTATCATTAGAGAAATAAAAGAAGAATTAGACGCTGAAATTTCGCCTGATAAATTTTTATGTACTGTTGAATATCAATATGAAACTTTTTATTTAATAATGGACGTCTTCATTTGTTCTTTAGTTTCTAAAGAAATTCACTTTAAAGAACATGAAGCTTATAAATGGATTAATAAAGAATCTTTAAGAGATGCTGAAAAAATTGATTTATTACCAGCTGACCAATTAATTGTTCCTCATTTGGAAGAATATTTTAAGAATCTATAATCCGTTATTTAAGGTTAAATAGTCGTAGATATCTTTTCTAACTGGAGTATCTAATTTTAGTTCAAAATGGACAACAGTCTTCTTTGTGTCCTCATTAAAGAAATTGGTAAAAGATAAAATTTTAGCTTCACCTAGATAGTAATAACCATCTTGTCTAATATTTGAACGTTGGATAAAAATAGAAAGTTTGCATTTTTTTGAACTTACTAAATCAATAATTTTCTTGATACTTGGCGAATCTATAGTCGCAGGTCTAGAACTCCACGTTAAAAGACTTTCAGATAAAAATTTATCTTGATATTTAATATCGTCTTTTTGCTTTTCATAATTTATGAAAACCGGAATAATTCCTTGTTCTTCATAAATTTGATAGCCATTCATTGTGCTGATGTTGTTACGAGGAAGATTAACGATTCTTGCAATTTCATTACGAGTATATTTATGATTCAAAACTAGGTCATTTGAAGAATTGTAAACTTCTTTATTTATCTTGTAACCATAGTTGAGTCCGTCTTTCATAAAGGAGACAAATAAATCGTTATTTAGTGCATTTTTGAAATCGTTATTGATTAAAATTTCTTTGTTATCAGCAGAAAAGCCTGCAAAACTCAACTTATTTTTTATAGAAACTGTATGCATTTCGATAAATTCTTTAAGTGTTACTAAGAAATTTTTGTTATTTATTTCAGCATTACTCAACTTATAAGAACCATTATTAATAAATGAATTTACAAGATCTAGGTCACATTTTCTTTTGCCATCAAAAACATATTTAGAAAAATAAGATAATAAATTTTCTTCAACTTTATTTAGCTTAGGACCTTTTTTAAAATCCTCATCTTTAGTTATTAAAAATTCATAATAAGAAGAAAAGATTTGTTCAGATAAAAAGACGTTTATGGAAAGATTTGAGTGTTCATAAAGTTCTATTAAGTTCGGAATATGATTAAGACGTTGTTTTACATCAAGATAAGTTAAATAAATTTCTTTTTTGCTATTAATATTTGCAGTATCAATGGATCTAAAAATGGATTCTTTTGCAATTGCATCAAAGGAAATACTTGATAAACCAGGAAGAATTTCGCTTACTGTTTTAGCGGCGTTACTTTTGGTCCATCTCCCCTTATTGAAAGCTTTAACAATATTAAAGTTTCCTTTGTAGTTTCCTATAAAATCTAGAATAACAACAAATTCTTTATTAATGAACTTTCTAAGTCCTCTGCCAATTTGTTGGAGAAAAATAATAGAAGATTTAGTTGGGCGAAGTAAAATTACTTGATTAACAGAAGGGATATCAACGCCTTCATTTAAGATATCAACTGAAACCAAAAAATCTATAGATTCTGGAGACTCCTTCGCCTCTAATCTTTTAATATATTTATCACGAGTATCTTTTGAATCGCTTCCACAAACAAAAACCGCTCTTTTTCCTTGTTCAACTAGTTTTCTTGTGATTTCTTTTCCAATTTCGATGGTTGGTGCAAAAAACAAAGCACGAAGTTTATCTCCGGAAAAGCCATAATAATCGCTTTCTTTTAGAATATGTTTTATTCTTTCGTCGCTTGTTAAAAGATTAAAATCTGAAACATCATCAATAAGTTTTCCATCAACAATTAAATCACTAATTCCAAAATAATTAAAAGGAGTTAGAAGATCTAAATCTAAAGCGTGCATTAAGTTAATTTCAAAAATGATGTTGTTATGGAAAAGTTTATATAAATCATAACCATCGGTTCTGTCAGGTGTTGCGCTCATACCAAGCAAAAATTTTGGAGTGAAGTAGTTAATGATATCTTGATAATGGTTTTCGCCAACTTTATGAACTTCATCTATAATAATGAAATCAAACTCATCTTTCTTAAAAAGTTCTAAGTTTTCTTTTTTATATATAGTTGCAAAGCTAGCAAAAATAAAGTTTTTATCTTTTATATCTTTTTCACTTCCGATTAAAAATCCAAAAGTTCTATTTTTTTTATCAAAAACCTTTTCATAGGTGTCTTTAGATTGCCTCAAAATTTTATCTCTATGAGCAATAAAAAGAACTTTATTAGGCTCAAATGCTTTAAGATATTTAATTCCAAAAGCACTAGCAAATGTTTTACCAGTTCCCGTTGCACTAACTAAAAGACCTCTTTTAGCACCATTATTTATATAGTTATTTAAACTGTTTATAAAATTTTTTTGCATTGAATTAGGTTCAAAAATGCTAACCGTGGTTTTTTCTTTTTCTTTCCTAATTACAATTTGCGTTTTATATTCGTTTTCGTATTTTTCCAGAACCTCAGAAAGAGGATCGGCTTTTTTGAACATACTCTCAAATTCATTAAGAATATCGGAAATTGCTTTATTATCCTTTTTTCCTCTAAAAAGTGAATTCCATTCTTTGTTTTGACTTAAAGCTGCGCCTGTTATATTTGAAGATCCAACAATTGTTGTATAAGTATCACCTTTTTTAAAGATATAGCCTTTGGTATGAAAACCAACTTTACTATCTGAATTTAAATAAAACATCTTAACCTCAATGTTTTTTAGTTTTGTTAAATCTTTTAAAGCTTGAGGTTGAGTGAAAGTAAGATAATTTGTAGTTAAAATTTTTCCTTTTACGCCACGTGCATCAGCCATTTCTAAGGCTTGTTTTAAGGGTTCAAGGCCACCACTTGTAATAAAAGCCACCGAAAAATAAAATTCGTCACATGTTAAAAGGTTTTCAATTATGTCCGTTGAAACCTTTTTCCTCTCAGAATAATCATTATAAATAAAACTATTTTGAGCGTAATCGTGCAAACTTACATATTCTAAGGTTTGTTTTTCGATGTTTTTCATATTTAAAATGATAGCAGCTTAGGGAATAAAAAGCTAATTTGGTTAAATTAGGAAACAATTAATTTTTAACTTTGAAGTGATTTTATTGACTTCCTTTTGCTATAATCTTCACGTATGAAAATAGGATTAATTATTGCAACAGAAGAAGAGTACGAGACTCTCGTTGCAGGATTTAAAATTAAAGCAAGCGAAGAAAATGATATTTATAATACTTTCCATTTTGTAGTAAATGGAAATGATATTTATGGAGCAAGAAGTGGGATAGGCGAAATTGCCGCGACCTCTTTAACTCAATATTTAATTACAAAATATGGTGTTGAACTTATTTTTAATTACGGAGTGTGCGGAGCACTTAAAAAGACTTTAGCTAGGGAAGATGTTGTTTTAGTAAAAGGCGTGGTTCATTATGATTTTGATATTTCACAAATTGATCCAATAGAAAAAGGACGTTATCCAGAATTTGAAATGCCTCTTATTCCAACAAGCTTAAAATATCGTGAACTTGTAAAAACGATTATTCCTAATATGAAAGAAGTAGTTTGTGCAAGTGGTGATAAATTTATTGCAAGCGAAAAAATTCAAAACGAACTCGTTAATGAATTTGATGCTGATATTTGCGATATGGAAAGTGCAGGAATTGTTTTAACTGCAATTAAAAATAAAGTTGATATTATTTCTCTAAAAGGCGTTAGCGATAGCGCTTCAGATAATGAATATAACGAATTTGCTAAAAGAGCAAGCGAAGTTGTTTTTGAAGTTTTAAAAGAGATTATTTATTCTCTTTAATCATTAAATTTTATATAGTTTTTATCGAGATATTTATCGTATCTTTCTTCAAAAAGCCTGCAAATCTCAATTAATTCTTTTGGAAACTTGTTTAAAACGCCTTTTATTACATTTTTAATTTCTTCTTTTTTATCTTCGCTTAAAGACAAAGTTACTTTATATCCTTCTTTACTTTTAGGATTTAAATAGTAAGGAAAAGCAAGCGACATCACCATATCTCCAATTGTATCTGTATCGCCTCCTATTGATACGCTAGTTCTTATGGCATCAATTAAATTATCGCTAATTAAAAATATATAAAATGCCTCTGGCAAGGAATTTTGAGTGCTCACATCAAACTTATAATTTTTAACAAGATCATCATAAGAATAATTAAGTGCGTAATAGTTTTTAGTGATGAATTCTTTTATATCGCTTTTAGTAGCGCCATTTAAAAGCATATAAATCGAAGAAGATAAAGCCTCCGCGCCTTTTATAGCTTCAGGATGATTATGAGTGATTGATGTTACAAAGTAAGATAACTTTTTAACTTCTTCTAGAGAATTTGCAACATAAGAAACACTAGATACTCTCATTGGTGCTCCGTTTCCATAACTATTATAAGGAAGCACGTTTTCACTATTTACCCGTCTTAAAAAAGAAGGGCCAAAACCAGCATTTGCATAGGTTTTTGCAAAGTTTTTGATATATTTAATAAGTTTTAATGAGTCTAATTTTTTGCCATTATCTAAAAAATATTTAGCAATAGCAAGCGTTAAAACTGAGTCATCTGTAAAGCGCGACTCATCTGTTATTAATTCAAATTCTTTACTTTTGATGTTATTAAATTCAAATCTACTACCAATAACATCCCCAACTAATGCACCAATCATATTAAAATTATTATAGTCTTTTTCTTATGATAAAAAAGAAATCATAAAAAATGATAAAATAAGTAAAAGAGATAGAGGAAAAAATATGGAAACAATTAAATGTATTTTAAGTAGAAGAAGTCATCGTGCTTATCTAGCTAAGAAAGTCGAAAAGGAAAAAATAGAAAAGATAATTGAATGCGCAAGATTTGCGCCTAGCGCAATTAATAATCAAGAATGGCATTTTTCAGTTGTTTCAAATGAATTATGGTTAAACAAAATGAGTGAAATCATTGCTAAGCATTTAAATAGAGAAAGTTATCATGTAAGTTATCACGCACCAACTTTAATCCTTGTAAGTTCAAAAAGAGATAGAGAGTATTATGTAAAAGATGCAAGCTGCGCTTTAGAAAATATCTTTTTAAGCGCCACTGATTTAGGTCTAGGATCATGTTGGATTAATCAATTATCAATTGATGAACTTTATAGCGATAAAGAGTTTTTAAATCTTTTAAAAGAAGCTGGAGTAAAAGAAGATTATAAAGTTTATGGTGCGGCAGCTATTGGCTATCCAGTTAGTGAAGTACTTCCAAAAGAAAGAAAAGAGAATTCTGTAACATATTTAGACTAAAAAACCTTAGTTTTGCGGGGATTTTGGACAATTAATAGATAAACCTTAAAAATTGTATTTTTAAGAGCTTTTAATATTATGTATAATATTAAACAGCGAGGGTGAGGTTATGAATTTTGATGTTATTGTAGTTGGGGCTGGTCCATGTGGAATTTATTTAACTTATGAGCTACTTGAGAAAAATCCAGAGCTCAAAGTTTTACTTTTAGACAAAGGAAAAGATATTTATCATCGTACCTGTCCAATACTTGCTGGAAAAATTAAACAATGTCCTCAAGATATTTATGGAAAAAGTGAATGTTATCCTTCTTGCTCGATGACAAGTGGGTTTGGAGGATGCGGCGCCTATAGTGATGGAAAATTTAATATCACAAGCGAGTTTGGCGGATGGATGGGAGATTATATTCCAAAAGAAGAAGTCCTTTCTTTAATTAGATACGTTGATGAAATTAATTTAAAACATGGAGCACCAAAAACTCTTACAAATCCTCACACCAAAGAAATTCAAGATATTGAAAGAAGAGGTTTAGCAGTCGGCCTAAAATTACTTAGAAGTGAAGTAAGACACCTTGGAACTGAAGTTAACTTAAAACTTCTTGAATCAATTTATGAAGAACTCCTTGCAAAAGGAGTAACCATGAAATTCAATACAGAAATCAAAGATATCCTCGTTGATAAAGAAAATACTTTAATAAATGGTGTTGTTGATTCAAAAGGTGAAGAATATCACGCAAAATATGTTGTTTTAAATGTTGGTAGACCAGGTTCACAATGGTTATCAAAATGTTTAAGAAAACATCGTATTAAAGTTTCAAACAATAGAGTTGATATTGGCGTTAGAGTTGAAACAAACGACGTTATCATGAGTGAAATTAATGAAAAACTATATGAAGGTAAGTTTGTTTATTCAACTAGCGTTGGTACAACCGTTAGAACTTTCTGTTCTAACCCTAGCGGACACGTTGTTGTTGAAAATAATAATGGCATTATAACCGCCAATGGACACGCTTATAATTCAAGTGAACTTGGAAGTGAAAATACAAACTTTGCTCTTCTTGTTTCTCATTCATTCACTGAGCCTTTTAAAGATAGTAATGAATATGCAGAAGACATTTCAGCATTAGCTAATAAATTATCAAATGGAACAGTTATTGTTCAAAGATATGGTGATTTAATGAAAGGAAGACGTAGTACTCAAAAGCGAATTGATGATTGCTTTGTTCACCCAACACTTAAAGAGGCAGTTCCAGGTGATTTAGGTCTTGTTTTGCCTTATAAAACAATGCAATCCATAATTGAAATGATTCAAGCTCTTGATCATATCACCCCAGGCATTGCAAATAAACACACTCTTCTTTATGGAGTTGAAGCTAAGTTTTATAGCGACAGAGTAGACTGTAATTCAAACTTTGAAACAAAGATTAAAAATTTATATGTTGGAGGAGACGGGGCTGGAATTACTCGTGGCCTTGCTCAAGCTGGCGCAAATGGCGTAGCCATTGCTCGTGATATTTTAAAAAAAGTAGGTGATGAAAATGCTTAATAATGTATTAGTTACGATATTTGATACTAATTTGGTTGCAGCTGTTTTCGACTTCATCCTTACTTTTTTAGCGCTTGCTGCTTTAAATTTATTTATTGATTATTTTGTTAAAAGAAAGTTTGTTTGGATATCTCTTGCTGCAAGTAGTGTAGTTTATTTGATTGCTGAAATTTTTATCATGAACTACATTGCTTGGTTATCTTTAGGTGTAATTGTTATTGTAACAATCATTTCGATATTTATTAATTTAACTGAGTTTAGAACGCTTTTTGCTAATAAATTCAATAGAATGAAAATTATTAGAAAGAAGAAAACAACTTTAGAAGTCGATGAACCTTATGCAACTAGTGATCTTTATGACATCATTAACACCAGTGTTTTATATCTTTCTCAATATAAGATTGGTGCACTTTTATCTTTTGTAAGAAACGACAACTTAACTGAAGTTTGTGAAGATGGAAATAATGGTGTTATTTTAAAAGCACCAGTTAACGCTGAGCTTATAGAAACTATCTTTTATAAGGGAACTAGACTCCATGATGGAGCAGTTATTATTAAAGGAAATGTAATTTATGCTGCAGCTGTTATGTATAAAGATGTTTCAACAGCTACTCTTGATGGAAAATATGGAACACGTCATAGAGCAGCGCTTGCGATTTCTTCTCAATACGATTGTGTAACTGTTGTTGTTAGTGAAGAAACCGGAAATATCTCTATCGCTTATAAAGGTGTTTTGGAGCATTATAGAAGAGATTCATTTAAAAATGCTTTTGCTAATATCATGGAACAAGCAAGTACTCCAATAAAAACAAAGGAGAATGATGATGAAGAAGAGTAATTCTTCTTTTTATTCTTATATTATTAATATTTTAACTTTAGCTAAGATTTATAAAGCAAAGATTGCTTTAAATGAGAAAATTGATGCTCTTGATGAGATTATTAATGAATCTTTAAAAGCTCTAGATGAGTTTGAAGAACTTGATACTCTTAACCCACATCAAAATTTGTCACTTAAGTTAAAAATTCTCATCAAAAACGAAGACTCAGCTGTATTAATTAAAGAAGGCAAAAAAGAAGACGAAATTTTAACGTTTACGCCATCTTTAACTAAATCATTAAAAGAAGATCTTGATGAGAGGCTAAGCGAAATATTTTTAAATCCAAAATACAGCTATGAAATCACTAATTTATTAAATCAAGAGGATTTAAAAATAAATGGAATTATAAAAGAAAATTATCCTCATCCTATTTATTTACTCACTATTAAAGTTAAGCTTGATAGTAGTAAAATAATTAAGAAGGGTTTTAAATTCACAAATGATTTATCTAATTTAAATGCATTAGATAGTTATATTTTATTGAAGGGAGAATAAAAGCATGTCAACTCACATTAAAGATAGTGCTCACTTTGCAAAAACCGTTTTAATGCCAGGAGATCCTTTAAGAGCTAAATGGATTGCTGAAACATTTTTAGAGGATTATGAACTTGTAAGCGATGTAAGAGGAATCTTTGCTTACACTGGAAAAACAAAAGAAGGAAAAGAAATCAGTGTAATGGCTTCTGGAATGGGTTGCCCTTCAATTGGCATTTATTCTTACGAATTATTTACTTTTTATGGAGTTGAAAACATTATTAGAATTGGCACCGCTGGAAGTTATCAAAAAGAGTGTCACGTAGGAGATGTTATTATCGCAACAAGCGCTTCAACAAATTCTAATTTTGCAAATTATTATTCAAACAAAGGTTTACATGTTTCTCCATGTAGTGACTTTGGCTTAATGTTAAAAGCTTATGAAAATGCTAAAAAACTTAACATTCCAGTTCATGTTGGACCAATTTTTTCAAGTGATATCTTCTATGATCCACAAAAAGATTTTTATAAATTGCCACAAGAACTTGGAATTTTAGCAGTTGAAATGGAATCCTATGCATTATTTTTAAATGCTATGAGATTACATAAAAAAGCTTTATGCTTATTAACAGTTAGCGATTCATTTGTTAATGATGAAAAAGATTTAACTCAAGAAGAGAGGAGCCACAATTTAAAGAGAATGGTTGAACTTGCTTTAACTTTGGCTTAAAGGGGAGTGATGCATTTGAATTTATTGCACTTAATTGATGTTTTTAATTATGAAAAAGATCCAGTAACTTTTATTATAGTTGTTACTGCGATTTCTCTTATTGCTATTTTACTTATTTTCTTTATAGTATTTCCGCTTGCTAGAAAGCATTATGCTTTTAAAAACTTCCAAAACATTTACTATAAATCTATAAGAAAAATAGCCGATATAAATGACTATTATCTTATTAATAACCTAGTTATTAAAAATAACAATCAACTTATTTGTCGAATTGACCATGTTTTATTTGGTGATAAATATATCTATGTAATTAAAGATAGATATTACCGTGGAGCAATCTCTGGCAATAAAGAAGATTCAACTTGGTTTTTCTATTCAAGCGATGGAAAGCAATATGAAATGGAAAATCCAATGAAGATTAATGAGAAACGTGTCGATAAACTTTCGCTTGTTACGCAAATTGATCCTTCTTTCTTTATAAGTGTTGTTATTATTAACGATAACTGTGTTATTAAAAACGCAAGTGAATTAAACAAAGAAAATTCATTTATTGTCTCAAGAAAAAATCTTAAAAAGATTATTAAAATGGTTGAAAGAAGAGACGTTAAAAGAATGGATCAAAAGCAACTTGAATATGCTGTTCAAGATATTTCAAAACTTTATGGTAAGCATTCTTATAACGACACCACTCAAGAGGAAATTTATTAATATATGCTATTTAGACCGTCTATAAACAAAAAACAAATTTATAAAACATTTGGGGATGAAGTAGGATTTACAATTAAAATGAGCGGCACAATTACTGTGGCTCTTTTAATTATTTATGCCATTTTTGCACTGATTTTAAATCAAATCGGCTCTTTAAATTACTTAGATTTTTCCTCTTATCTTCTTGTGATTTTAGGAATTTGTTTAACGCTTGGCCTCCTTTCACCTTTTATTTATAGTTTTTTTGCAATAAATGGAGGACTTCATACAAAGGTAAGAGATAAGATTAAATACACCTCTTTTTTAAAAACTTATCTTATTGGAACGCATTATCCTTTTAGCGGTCAACTCAAAATCTCAATGACCTTAATTAAAGCTATTCTACTTAATATTGGTCTTGGTATTTTAGTTAACTTAATTGTTTATTTTGTTTCTTTTATTGGCGGAACTCAATTAAACACAATTGTTAGTGAAATTTTGACAGCTTTTAATTCAATTAGTGATCCAGATTTATTTTTAGAAGAACTTAATTCCATATTAATTGCTAATGAAGCATTTATAAATGAACTCACCTTACTTACAAGTTTCTTCCCTCTTGTTTTTAGCGTTTATTATTTCTTACATACAATTGCTAGAAATACTTTTAGATACTATGTTGCTTCAACATTTGCTAATAAAATGCCAAAACAATTTGGAGATTATTTATTTAACTTAACTCTTAAAATCTATCGTAAAGATTACAATTTAAATTACTATAGCGTTAACTGGCCTTTAACTCTAATTTATTTTGTAGTATTTACCTTATCATACTTTTTACTTGGCTACTTTGGGCCTGCTCAAATGTCTATTTCAATTTTAGAGTTAACTTCAATTGTTATTCCTTTAATTGTATTGCTTCCATTTTTACCAGTTCTTTTTAATTTCCATGAAGAACTTTGGAAAGTTTATAATCCTTATTTTACAGAAGTTTTCTTAGATCAAGCTAAGCGCGAATTAGATCAATTGAAAAATGATGCGACAGCAATGGCTCGTTTAGGAGCTGAAAATCTTCAAAGAGCTGAAAAGAATTTCGACTTTGTTAAAAACACCGTAATTAAGAATTTAACTGAAAATTATGGTTATGAAGAAAGCGATTTTGAAGGCCTAGATGCTGAAGAAATTTATAAGAATATTGGAGAAAACGAAAGTTATGCTCCATATCGTAAAAAGATGGAACGTCTTAAAAAAGAGCAGGGAGAAAATAAAGACGTTATTGAAGGAGAGGTAAAAGAAAATAAAGAAAATGCTCCTTTAAATAAAGAAGAGCAAGCGAAAGAAGAAAATAGCAACACTAAAGAAGATAACGAAAATAAATCTTCTTAAAATTAAAAGTTGAAAATTTTATAGAAAGAAAAAGTCCTAACCGAAAGGTTAGGACTTAAATTCTCTTAACAACAAGCAACATTTAAGAGAGATAAGAAATTAAATGGAGCAAGTGACGGGAATCGAACCCGCGTATTAACCTTGGCAAGGTTACGTTCTACCATTGAACTACACCTGCGTGCTTGATTATTATATTATAGAGCAAAAATTAATGTCAACATTATTTTTAAAAAAGGAGTTATTATTTATGGATTATAGAAAAGAGCTAGCTGATTACATTTTTCCTAACATTACCGAGAGCATTGAAGACTTAGAAAAAAGATATCCAGAAAGAAATTTAAAAGAAGGAGCAAAGGTAACACGTTTTGCACCATCTCCTACTGGATTTTTACATACAGGTAGTTTATTTACTTCTCTTGTTGCTTATAAAATGGCAAAAGATTCAGGCGGCATCTTTTATTTACGTTTAGAAGATACTGATACAAAGCGTGAAGTAGAAGGAAGCGCCCTTCTTTTAATTAAACAACTTCATGAATTTGGAATTGAAGCAGATGAAGGCTATTTAGGAAACGAAGAAAAAGGAATTTATGGACCTTATGTTCAATCTAAAAGAAAAACAATCTATGAAACAGTCATTAAAGATATGCTTATTAAAGGTTTAGCCTATCCTTGTTTTTTATCAGAAGAAGATTTAAAAGAATTAAGAGAAGAACAAACTAAAAATAAAGAAATAACTGGTGTATATGGAAAATATGCTAAATATAGAGATTTAGCTCCTGAAAAAGCTCTTGAGATGATTAAAAGTGGATTAGCTTATGTAATCCGTTTTAAATCAAGTGGCAATCATTTAAATAAGATTAAATGTCATGATGAAATAAGAGGCGATCTTGAACTTACAGAAAATGATCAAGATATCGTTATTTATAAAAGTGATGGCTTACCAACATATCATTTTGCTCACGTTGTTGACGATCACTTTATGAGAACAAACCTTGTAACTCGTGGAGAAGAATGGCTCTCTTCTTTACCAATTCATTTAGAGCTTTTTAAAGCATTAGGTTTTAAAGCTCCAAAATATGCTCACCTTCCAGTTATCATGAAACTTGATAATGGAAATAGAAGAAAATTATCCAAAAGAAAAGATAAAGAAGCTAGTGTTGATTTCTTCTTAGAAAGTGGCTTTGAACCACACGCTTTACTTGTTTATCTTATGACAATTGTTAATTCAAACTATGAAGATTTTATTGTTACAAGTAAGGATTACGATTTAGGCCACTTCAAAATGTCACTTAAAAAGATGTCTTTAGATGGTGCTTTATTTGATAACGCCAAACTTGAATTCTATGCAAAAGAAGTGCTTTCAAAAATGAATAAAGATGAGATATCTTTTAAAGCAACTGAATGGGCAAAAGTTTATTCTCCTGAACTTCTTAGTTTTATTGAAAAAGACCCAGCTCGCTTTAAAGAAATCTTAAATATTGAAAGAGAAAAGAAAAATCCTCGTAAGGATTATGCAAAATACTCAGATATTTATCCCGTAATCCGTTTCTTTGATCACGATGAATATCTTAAAATGCTTGAAGAGACTAAATTAGAATTTAATGAAAATATCTTTATTGAGACTATTAAAAATTTCTTAAAACTCTATAAAGATAAGGGTTTTGCATTAGATTTAGATGAAAATACTTGGTTTACTAATGTAAAAGAAGTTGCAAGCAAGGTTGGATTCTGTACTGATAACAAACTTTATAAAGAAGATCCTTCTAAATGGGCTGGCAATACAAATGATGCTTGTGAAATTATTAGAGTTGCAATGACTTTAAGAAAAGTCACTCCAAATTTATTTGCTATTATGAAAATTTTAGGCGAAGAAGAAGTCAAAAATCGTATCGAAATCATTCAAAATAAAATCTAGTAATTTAAGGAAGATACTTATATAATATCTTCCGTACCTGCTCTGTTGGAGAAGAGGCTTAACTCATTGCCCTCTCAAGGCAACATTCACGGGTTCGAATCCCGTACAGAGTACCATAAGAAAAGCATAAGTTTGATACAATTTGTGTCAGACCTTTTTTCATTGCGGATAGGAGCTTTTATCCTTTCCGCCACCACGTTTCAGAGTCTTGTAGAAGTGTTAAATGGCTTTTTTATAAGGCTCTTTTTCTTTTTATATATTGCTACGGAACAAAAGCCTTATCAACGGAACGATAGGTAGTACTAAGGGACGAAAGGTATGATGAAACTATTACATCATTGTTATGATTAAAAAAGGAATAATCACAATATGGATGTGGCATAGTTGACTTTTTGAGAAATTTATGGTAAATATTAAGCAAAAAAATAGTTTATATAAATTTGCGGACTTGCTAATTCAGAATAGCCTATAAAAAATTATAATTTTTAGTAAAATAATGTTTTGAAGATATGGCAGTTTATGACAATAGCTAACTATCAAACGCAAGATAAAAACACACAATATTAAAAAGGTTTTAAGTCACATATATGACACGGAACATATTCTAAAAAATCGAAAGGAGACTAATTATTATGACACACAAAAAGGCGAGTAAATCAAAAATTTTTGCACTGTTATTCAGTCTTATAATGTGCCTTGCCTTTATTCCTGGCATAGCAAAGGCAAGCCCGACGAATACAGTATATGCGGCAGTAGAAGTTGGAACAGCGCCGACAATCGTCAAAACAGGCGGTAATGATGTCGATAGAAAAAACCATATAGGCAATCTTCCTGCTGCAATCAAGGGCAAGCCTTACAAGGCGGAAGACGGTAGCAACTACAAAATTGAGGCGACGGGAACAGAACCATTCACTTTTCACGCGAATAAATGGGGCGAAGGTGGATTCTCCCCATTGCCCGAAGGGCTTTCATTAAACCAGACGACAGGCGAAATCGAAGGCACGCCTACGGGAAAGACAGGAGAATACGGAATCAGTATCACCGTTACAAATAAATTCGGTAGTGATAACGTGCTTGTATGGTTACGCATTTACGACGAAAACGACAAACCGCAAATCACAACGCCAGCAGGAGCATTGCAGGACGGTTATGTAAATTCTTCCTATTTTCAACAGATATATTTTACCTATAACACCTCCTCTTATCCTGAGGTAAGTATTCTTCCAAGTGGCGCTTTACCTGACGGGTTAAGAATCCTACGTCAAGGTAGTACTGCCACAATAGACGGAACTCCTAAAAAGGCGGGCACTTTTGCTTTTACCGTGCGTGTTGAAAACAGTATTGGATTTGACGAAAAACAATATACCATAACAATCAAAAATGAAATCGTACGCCCTGAAATTCAAATGCAAATGACTGTCATAAATGATAGTTATTCAAAAATTAATGAATATGGTCAACTTGCGATTGTAAAAGGAAAAGAAGTTGACGTTCAGTTTTACGCTACGGGAACAAATACGGCAACGAATCCTATCAAATGGTCTTGCGATACAAGCGTATTGCCGGAAGGGCTTACTCTTTCGGAAAGCGGTCATCTGACGGGAATTGTGGCTGAAAGCGTTGATCTTGGCACAATCGAATATGCCCTTTTTTATATAGAACTTAAAGCAACAAATATAAATGGTTCAGGAGTGGAACAAAGTAATACATCGTTTACGCCTTTAGCAGTGTATAAAAACGGAAAAATAACTGGGGTTACTATTTCCCCTGAAAACACTTCCGTTCCTAAGGGCGGGCAAAGACAATTTACCGCAACCGTAACGGGATACGGCGATTTTGACAAGTCGGTTACGTGGAATGTATATTATCATAGTTCCAAAGATACAAAAATATCTCAAGCCGGCGTTTTGACTGTCGGAATTGATGAGACGGCAACAGAAATAGGAGTTGAAGCAAGAATCGACAGAAACACTTTTAAAGAAATACCGGTAACCATAATAGATCATACGCACGCAACAACGCTTGTCCCTGAAACACCGAAAACCTGCACGACGGATGGAAATTTTGAACATTACAAATGTAACGTTTGCGGAGATTTATTTGAAGACGCAGGAGCGGTCAAATCGCTTACCGAAGAACAAGTAAAAATCCCTGCGGGACACGAATACGGTGATTTAGTGCCAAAACAAGAGCCTACCTGCACACAAACGGGTATGCAAGCGCATTACAAATGCTCGGTTTGCAACAAGTATTTTGACGAAAGCAAAACCGAAAAGACCGTAGCGGAATTGACTATCCCGATAGATCCGGACGCTCACGATTTTGGGGCGTGGATAGATGAAGTGCCTGCAACTTGCAAAGATACCGGCGTAAAGGCGCATAAAGATTGTAATAGGTGCAATAGGCATTTTGACGAGAGCGGAAATGAAATCACCGACCTTACTATTCCTACAAACGACAATCACGACTGGAACGCTTGGGTAAGCAACGGTGACGGAACGCATACCCGCACTTGTAAGAGAGATAGCGGTCATAAAGAAAACGGCACTTGCTCGGGCGGAACGGCAACTTGCACAATGAAAGCGGTTTGTGACGTTTGCAGAACAACGTATGGCGATACTGCACCGCATAATACAACGCAATACGGCGGAAAAGACAGTTCGGGGCACTGGGATAAATGCTCGACTTGCGACAACAAATTCAACTTTGAAGAACATACACCCGACAGAGAAAAGGTTGACGAAACCAACCCCGTAAAATGCACGAAGTGTGGTTTTGTAATCACTCCTGCGGGACATTATGAGCATACGGCAGACAGCGAATGGCACAATTCGGCAGACGGAAAGTATCACTATCACAAATGCACGCAAAGCGGTTGCTCGGTGATTTTGGACAAAGCAGATCACTCGGGCGGAACGGCAACTTGCGAAGACAAAGCGGTTTGCTCGGTTTGTGGGGTGGCATACGGCGAAAAACTCGGTCACGACTATGGCGAAGTTAAATACACTTGGACGGATAACACTTGCAAAGCGGAAAGAGTTTGCAAGCACGACAGCACCCATATCGAAAGCGAAACGGTGACCGCAACAGGAACGACTATCACAGCGGCAACCTGCAAAGAAAAAGGCAAAATGAAATATACCGCTACCTTTGTGAATACTGCGTTTGCTATGCAAGAAAAGGAAGTAGATATTGATTTTGCTCCACATACTTTTGGAGCGTGGAAAGACGAAATTCCCGCAACAACGGAAGACTTTGGCACGAAAGGACATAAAGATTGCACGGTTTGCGGAAAGCACTTTGATAAAGACGGCAACGAAATCACCGACCTTAGAATCGCCAAAATCGGCACGCATAACGTGGTAATAAATGGCGAAAGCAAAGTCTATGCACACGGCGAAAGCGTAACCGTAACGGCAGAAGATAAAGAAGGTAAAGAGTTCGTTGGCTGGCAGGACGAAAGCGGAAAAATCGTAAGCACCGAAAAGAGTTATACCTTTACCGTAAACGGCGACACAACCCTTACAGCTGTATATGAAGATAAGCCTTCGGACGGTGGCGAAATCACCCCTCCTGCTAAAAAGGACGGACTTTCGGGCGGTCATGTTGCAGGTATCGTAATCGGTTCGGTGCTGCTTGCAGGAATCGGCGGATTTGCAATTTTCTGGTTTGCGATTAAGAAAAAGACTTTTGCAGACTTGGGCGTTGCTTTGAAGAAAGGGTTCACTGGTATCGGAAACTTCTTCAAAAATATCGGAGCAAAAATTAAATCATTGTTCACCAAAAAGAAATAATACAGAGTGATTAGACCAAATTAAATATCAACAAAGGCTAGAGGAACTAAATTCTTCTAGTCTTTTTAGCTGTACGCACTTTTTGAGGGGTGTGAGCAAATTGTATCAAAATAGGTTATTCCACACAAAGAGGAAGCAATAAGAGCAAGACTAGCTGCGAAGAAGAATATTATGGGAAATATAGGTAGGTAATTTTATGGCTCAACATATAGTAGTTAGAGAATATGATCCAAATTATCCTTTGATGTTTGAAAAGGAAAAGAAATCAAGAATCCCATTACTAAAAGAAAATTTAGTGGAAATCTTTCATATTGGGTCAACCGCAGTACCAGGTCTTAAATCCAAACCAATTATCGATATCATGATAAGCGTTAATCCATTAGAAGAAGTAGATAAAAGACATAAAGAATTTGAAAATATCGGATATGAATATCTAGGGGAATTAGGAATCAAAGGAAGAAGATATTTGAGAAAATGTGTAGATGAAAGAACTCATCAAATTCATATCTTCCATAAAGATGATAAAAATAATTTAGTCAAGCATTTAGCGGTTAGGGATTATTTGATTTCCCATGAAGAAATCGCAAACGAATACGGAGAACTTAAAGAAAAACTAGCTCTTAGATATCCTTATGACATCGATGGGTATTGTGATGAGAAAGAAGAGTTTGCTAAGCGAATCGAGCGAGACACACTTAAATGGTATACCGTTAAAAATATGCGATAAAACCTCAACTTTATGTAGGGGTTGCAAAATTGTTAAGGGGGTTGCAAAAAATAAACAAGGGGTCGCAAGTGCATCACAATTGGTATTTATTGCCATATGAAAGCATAGGTTTGATACGCTGTTAAAGGCTATTCAAACCTTTTTTCTATCTTATTTAAGCACGAATTGATAATGTGCACAAAAAATGATAAAATTTAAGCACGAGGTCATAATATGCACAAATTACCATTTGATTTAAATCTAGATGATATCGATATCTTAAAAGCTTTATCTAATGCTAATAATAAAATTGGTGAGCTTAATGGATTAGTAAAAGCTTTGCCAAACCCAAATATTATTTTAAATGCTGTTATTTTAGGTGAAGCTAAAGAATCTAGTGAGATTGAAAATATAGTTACGACTTACGACCGTATTTTTAAAGAAATAACTTTAAAAACAAAAGATGCATCATCAAAAGAAGTAGTTAATTATAGGCAAGCTATTTTACATGGATTTAAGCTATTAAATGATAATGGATTCATCTCAACAAATATGTTAGTTGAAATACATAGAATAATTGAACCTAGTGTTGGAGACATTAGAAAAATTCCTGGCACAGTTATATTAAATACAAAAACTAATGAGATATTACATACTCCACCACAAAATGAATCAAAAATAAGGGAGTATCTATCCAATTTAGAAAAATATATTAATTATCCTGAATTAGAAAATGCTGATCCTTTAATTAAAATGGGATTGATTCATTTTCAATTTGAATCAATCCATCCATTTCATGATGGCAATGGAAGAGTAGGTAGAATATTAAACATTTTGTATTTAGTTTTGGAACATAAAATAAACATACCAATCTTATATCTAAGTAAATATATTAATGCACATAAAAAAGAATATTACGATCTTCTAAATATGATGCAAAAAGACTTAAGCAATTATAAAAAATATATTATTTACATGCTAAAAGCAGTAAATGAAATGAGCCAGTACACAATTAATTTTATTAATAAGATGCTTAACTGTATAGACAATGCAAAAAATATTGTTATAGAAAAACTACCAAAAATTTATTCACAAGAATTAATTGATTATTTGTTCTATGATTTTTATACAAAAAATGAGTATTTAAGAAATAACCTTAATATTAGTAGAAATACGGCATCAAAGTATTTACATTCATTATCTAAAATTGGAATTTTAATTGAGGAAAAAGT
>CASERQ010000013.1 GCA_949290395.1 uncultured bacterium
AAAGTTTTGGAAGTCTTATAAATAACACTGCTCCCAAACCATTAGAAATAGTGCAAGAAATCAACAAAAGTTTTGGAAGTCTTATAAATAACACTGCTCCCAAACTAAGTGGTGTTGTGAAAATATTGATGGATAGTTTTGGAAGTCTTATAAATAACACTGCTCCCAAACAGTTAAATTAACTTTTGTATCTAAAATCTCGTTTTGGAAGTCTTATAAATAACACTGCTCCCAAACGTACAAGTTCAAGGTATGTCTTCTAATGGTGTTTTGGAAGTCTTATAAATAACACTGCTCCCAAACTAAAGGTGTTTCATCACTATACTCAAAATCGTTTTGGAAGTCTTATAAATAACACTGCTCCCAAACTTTACAAGATTTAATTTTTTTGCCTTTCCAGTTTTGGAAGTCTTATAAATAACACTGCTCCCAAACCTCAAATAATACGAGATTACAAGTGTTATTTAAAAATATTTTAATATATTTATAGGATTAAACAACAATCTTTATCGACTATAATTCTCTTTTCAAAACTACCTAAATTGCTTATATTTTGAGTTTCAATATCAACTAAAATTATTTCATGAAGAGCCAATTCCTTAATAATAACTATTATTTCTTCGGGTAAAAAGTACTCTTTAAGATGTAAAGTGAAGAAAATATATTTCCCCTGTAGTTCGCTTATTACATAAAGATAATTTAAAAATCTTTTTAATGGCGTCTCATATTCTTCTCTAAATTTAATATCTATAACTTTAAATAAGTCGTCAACTTTAATCGTCTCTTTAATATCTAAAGATATATCAAGTTCTAAAGATAACTTTTTTGCTATCTCTATCATCTTAAGTTTTAATTGCTCTAAATCAGTATTAATATTTTCGTAATATGTATTTAAAATCATTTTACTCAATGAATTCAAGTTCTTCTTTGTATTGAGATCAAAATCTATTAAATTGGTTATAAAAAGTGTAGAAGAATCCATTTCAAGTAATTCATTTTCTTTGAATAGAGCAATCAAAGCATCTACATTTGCCATATAATACAAAGAAGAAACAATCTTTCTGAATAAGTTTGTGTTTTCTATTTGTAAAACATTTAATTTTATATTTATCAAAGGCAGAATTTCATCACTAAAATTCAATTTCAAAAAATAATTCATAATTTAACAACTTTCTCATCAGTTAAAATAACATCGGTTTTTAAGTCTCCTAATAAGCATTCGATAGATGAAAACTGTTTTTCGGTCAAGGTTAAAACTGAAACAAATCCGTTTTTTGGTAATTTTTCTTTAATGTTTTTCAAAGTAATGTTAACAACTGTTTCATTTAAACAAAGCTTTGTATATACACTTTCTTGATACATAGAGAAACCTAAAGATTTTATATGTTTAATAAATTTTGAATATTCTCGATGATCTTTCTTAGTTATTGCAGGAAGATCAAAGAACAAAACTATTCGCATAAATCTATAAATCATTGTAACCAGGAAATTTCAGTTTATTAAGTTTACCATCATTTAATGAATTAAATATGGAATTAGCATAGATATTAACTGAATTAACTAAGTTTTGCTTAGAATTGTCGATAATAAATTCCTGTTGAAAAATATCCAGAACAATATCTTTTGAATATTTCTTGCTAGAAAAACACCTGCAAGCAATTTTATCAACAAAAGGTCTAAAAGGTTCCATTAAATCACACGAAAAATTAAAATGATTAAATTCATTTCTATGATGAATACCAATTTGCGTTAAATATCCGCTAGAGATAATGCATCGATTGAAAAGAGCTAGTAATAAGGAATATCCATAGTTCAAAATTATATTTACTTCCGTATCATCATTTCTTGAATAATTTTCGTAAAAAAGAGAATTGAAGTAAACTTTCGCCGCATGACCTTCTCTATTTGTAATGTCCTCACTTTTAACATCGCTTAAAAATAGATCCAATTGTCGAGCGTTTTCTTTTTCGCGCCCATATTTTGAAAGTACGACTCTTTGTCCATAAATCTTATGTTTAACAATTTCAGACCAAATTTTGCCTTTAATGTCGCTACTCCACTTCAATTGTTCTTTAATTTTTCCTAAGGAATTATGTGCTCCATATAAAGCATCAAGTTGAGCTAGAGGATTATGTGCTTCATCACAAAAAATTACGTTAACTTTTCTTTTAACTAATTCTATAAGAAGGCGAGTTGTAATAGATATATTTGCAGTTTCAAAAATAATAGTTGAAATTTCATCAAGATGAATTCTTCTTTCAATCTCTGCAGTTCTATAAATTAGGTAATTTAGAGAATATTCAATTTTCGAGTGACTAGAAATTACAACCGTTCTAAAAGCCATAGTTAGATTTTAATTCTTTTTTCAATGAGACCAGATGGAGACGTCTTGATTAGTATAGGCTTAAGGTTAATTAATTTATCCATAGAAATTCTGAAATTTCCATTTAATCTATTAAACAAACCCACCGCAGAAATTAAGTTGTCTATTTGATTATCAAGTCGCAAATTATTAAATTCATCATTTAATAATTTTAAAGTCAACTCTTTTATGTTTTCTTTATCTTTAGCAAATTGCCACTTTGGGGTATTTATTTCGCTTAATAAAATGTCCTTTAAAATAATATTCTTCCCCTTTGTTATTATATCGAAATCTTTTCCTTTCCTATTTCTATTAATTTGGATAGTGTCTATTGTCTCGTCAATTTTAAGTTTTTTTTGGACAAAATCTTTTGATTTATTTATAAGTTTAAAATATGCTGCCCATTCAGAATCTAAGAAAAGCGGAATTAATGGTATAAGTCTACACCTATCAAGACTTCCCAATTTTAGAATATATTTTTCTCCTTCTTTTGCATCTTCAAAAGTGATTACTGAATTGTTATAAATTTTCTTACCTAAATCAAAAGTAATTTTTTTATTAGTTCCTGCATAAACTTCACACAATTTTTTGTTCAATAATTCTTTGTCCTCAATATTCATATACATAATTGGAACAGAAGCCATTACTCTTTTCCCTTTATTATTTATACCAGTAACAAAATACGCTCTAGATAAATTATTAAAGCCGCCATATCTTTCAACATTACTGAGTTTCCCTTTTGTATGAACTGCAACGAGTTTGGTTAAGCCGCTTCTTTTAGGTTGAGCCATAATATTTTGATCATAGAACTGACCATCACTATATTTCTCTCTAACAGTTAAAATCATGTCTTTTTGAAGGTAAACTTTTTTCACCAATTCAAGTTGACTTTGATTAAACTTAAAATAGTTTTTTATGACTGTTTCTGGATTATAAGTAATATTTTTTTCTTCTCTATTTTTGTTAAATAAATAGTGTTTTGCATAATATTTATCTAATAACTGACCTGTCACAATATTTAAATAAGCATCCACTGCATGGTGAGTATCATTTAGTTCTCTAACCTTAACTAGGTCATATTCATTTCTTAAGTAAGAAACATTTTCAGCTTTTTGGAAAATAATTTTGCTATCAGGAAAAGCTAAAGAAAATACATCTCTTAAAAGAATATTAGAATGATTAACAACATTAATTTGTCGATTTATAAATTCATTTAATTCTTCATCTGTTAATGGTGTTCTTCTGATTAAGTTATTGTATTTTGTTTCACTAATTGCTTTTTTGTCAACTAGTCGTTTCCATAAAGCCATATTTCTACTAACTATTGAATGAGGCAATGGATAAATATTATTTTTTTCTTGCTCATTAGCATCTTTATTAACAAGCACTTTATTATCAAGTGAATCATTCTTAATTAAACTTTGAGGTATGATGTGATCAATATCATATTTATCAGTTGATAAAAGTTCTTCTAAAGAAATGACGTTTCCCGTATATAAATCAAGACCTAATTGTGTGAAATATAAATATAATGCTTCGCCTTTTAATTGCATCTCATCAACAATCTTTTCGAGTTCATCATTTAACTTCATAGCTTGATTTCTAAATATATCTTCGCTATCTTGCAAAAATGGTTTTAAGAAATCTTGAATTATCATCTTTCGAGACTTTGTTCTTTTTTTCTCGGCAGAGTTAGTTCTAGCGCTTTCAATCATTATTTTAGTTGGAGCTGTTTTTAAATGCTTTTTGATCTCATAAGCAATTTTATATGCCTGAATTACAGGTCTTCTCATCATAGGGGGAGCACTATTAATTAGTTCATTTATCTGCTCTCTTTTGCTCATTTTGCCAACAAAGCTAGCATTTATTTCATTAATTTGCCCTAATATATTTAACGAAGATAAATTCAAAATCTCTTCAAGATTTAAAACTGTGTCTTTTAGATATTCAATAATAGATTTAGTAATTACGCCATTCTCGTCAGCGAATTTATAAGTTAAAAATTTCTTAGATAATCGCGCCCAATCCTTACAAGATAATTTTTTAATCGCAGCTTCTTGAGCCTTAGTTAAATTCATCTCCTCGCTAATTATCTTTAAGGCATTCTTTTTATCATCACTATAAATAGTTAATGTTTTAATAATTTTTCCATCAACTTCATCAACAACTTTTAAATCGTCTAAATCAAAAACTTCTTTTAAAATGGGTCTTACTGGTGAGACAAAACCATTTTCAGAAAGAAGATCGATTTTAGATAAGAACACACCATCTTTTTTGTAAACATCATAATGATTAATCATATAATCTTTAAGTTGCTTTATAGTTGTTTTGCTTCTGTTTTTTATAAAGTTAAATAAAGTAAGCTTAACATCTTCTGTTATCTTGCAACCATTAATAACCAAGTTATTAAGTTGATTCAAAATGATAAAATCAGAATAAAGAATTGATGATTTAGGAAGTACCTTTTCGCCTTTAAAATATGTACATTCACTAATAAGTTTATTAACAAAATTTATATTTGTTTTTGTTTCATCAATTATTTGCTTTTTATTCCAAGGATATACTTTTTCTTTTGGATCGCCTCTTTTTACAATATTTGAATAGACAGATTGAGTATTTAATGGGCCGTCAAAATAATTAAGTTTATACAAGAAAATAGATTTGATTTTATTTATGTTATCATTTTCAGCTAAAAACGGATAATATTTGAGCGCATTCTTTAAAATAATATCGAGCTCTTTTTCGTGAAATTGATGTGGGAAAGTTCCACTATTAATATCTCTAGGTCTTTTTAAGAAGTTATTATTTTCTAAGTCAGAAAGCACTTTATTAATCTCTTTAACAAGACCTACATTAGATTTATATTTGTCATCTTCGAGAACAAAAGAGAGATATTTAGTTAAATGCGTTTTAAACGCAAAATATCCATTTACCTTATCAAATTCATATTTGATAGATTCATTAATAAACTTTGCGTAAGAAGGTATAACTAGTTTTTCTTTCTCAGAATAAACCTTTTTAAACATCAACTCATAAACACCTTCACCAAGTTCTTTCGCAATTTTCTTAAGAAGTTTTAAATCTTGTTTATGTTTTTCATAAGCTTTGACCATGGCAAAAGAAAAATATTTTTCGTCGCCCAAACTTTTTTTGATATAACATGAATTAAATAAAGAATAAGATAAATCAAGAACTGAAATAAGTTCACCAAGTACTGTTTCATAGTCAGTTCGTTTTTCTTCATAACTAGTATTAAAACTAATATCAACATCATTAATTTTTTTGTTGCCGCCTGTTGCGGTATTAATAAATAAATCCAAAATTTCATTTATTTCTTTTTTTATTTCCTTATATAGACTAAGTTCAATATTTTCTAATAAACTTTCTTTAATCTTGGATTTTTTGTCGCGATTATTTAAATCAGATTTAGTATCTAAAATAATATCATTGATTTTTTTAACTTTTTCTACACTAAAGATATTAATTCTATCTTCTATTTCATCATCGAATAAATTGTGTATATATTGACTTACAGCATCATTAGCAAGAGTTACTAACTCATCAGTTATTAGTGAATCAGGATTATAATCGCCCTCTGTTAAAAAATTGCCTCTCTTTTTGATAATATGATGAACACTTAAATAAAGATAACGTACATCTTTAAAAGAATCTGAAACATTTTCTATTTGGGATTTTCTTAAATGATATATGGTAGGATATTTTTTAAAAAATTCCTTTTCATCCTTTTTATTGATGAATAATGGGTATTTAGTCGCATTGGTATCACTTTTATCCTCTAAAAACAAATTCGATTCGTTTAATCTCAGTAAAAAGGTTTTATCTATTTTTTCAATTTCGTTTCCGAATACAAAATTATTAAGCAAATAAATTCTGTACCTTTTTCTTGCCTTTCTTCTTCTATTGGAACGGATTGTCCTTCTATCCTTAGCTGAAGATGCTTCATCAAATAGACGTGCTCCCCATGCATTCTTCCCTTTTACACGAACTAGATTAAAGTTTTCATTTGTAACCGCATAGCCAATAGAATTTGAACCTAAATCAATTCCTAAATAATAATTATCTTGCATGAACATAACTCCCTCAATATGCTAATTATAACAAAAAAACTCTCCTAAGAGAGTATTAACCTATAAAGGTCTTGAAGCTACTGCTTATTTGGACTTGCAGTGTTATCTACAAGACTATTTAACCACTTATCTTGACAAACATAAAGATATTTTTATATCGCTTTTAGAGTTTTAAAGTAACGCCAACAAGGTTTTAATAAAAAACGGGTCTCCGACAAATTACGTGGTAATGCATTTTTTAAAAATCGCCAAATTTTACGGGGTCCTTTTTACTGAAGACTAAAAAGCAACGTGCTCGAAATGTCCAAAAATTATTAAATCCATGTAAGACTCTTTTTAAATCTTTTATCTTCCTTACGGAAGACTCAGATATTGCATTGGATAAATTTTTCCCGTTTACAGATATGTAAGAAGTTATTATTTCATTTCTCCATTCTTTCAAGGTTGGCAATAATGCATTAAGTTCTGGGATTGTTGTATGTTCCTCCATGAACTGAATAAGCTTATCTATCTGGGATTCTGCTTTAATTTCATTCCACGAGTCATGACCATTTATCCAAAGATGGATTTTTTCATAAGCTGTTTTTAAATCATTATTGTAGGATAGAAGTTCATTAACTATCTCGTTTTCGTATGCGGTTCTTGTTATTTCATTGACTTTAAATTTGATTAAGTGTTGATTCGAATCAAGCGATTTTTTTAACAATTTTTTTCTAAATTTCTTTAATAATATGTAATGAAAGTTTTCTTCTTCGTAAGTTTTCATTACTCTAATTCTTATATCATCAATAACTTTATTTAACCTTCTAACCAAATGAAATCTATCAACAACTATAATCGCTTCCGAATTGTATGCTTTTACAGCTTCTCGATATGCATCAAACATATCCATACAAAAGAATTCGATTTTATTCTCGTTATTTTTAGTCAGTTTATATAAAAAACTATGTATTTTTTCACTAGTTCTTTCGGATAACACATCAATTAATGTGTTATTTTCACCATTAATTAATATACAGCCGTATTGTTTTTTACCTCTTGTTTTTTTATACGAAAATTCATCAATACATAGAATTTGCCCTGAGTTACCTGATTTAGGATTTATACTATTCAAGACTCTTAATACGGTTTGATCTGAGATTCCAAGTTGTTTCGCTATAAAAGCAGAAGATAAGTTTTCCTTTAAGAGATTGATTATGGCTTTTTTAATATTTAAAGTTACTTTGTAACCAGAATTTCGTTTTATAAAAGGATTGTGTTGCATTTTCGTTTTTCCGCAATCGCATATAAATCTTTTTTGAGCGAAAACTACTGTTATGGTTTTCGTAACCAACCCATAATACTTATATCTCTTATATGTGTAGTCCTTAATTTTTCTAAGTGACGATCCACATTTCGGACAGGTATCCTTTTCTGAACTAGCTAGTTTAATCGAGAGGATAATCTCATTATTATTTTCTCCTAAAAACTCATACTTTTCGATAAGACTAGTTTCAACTCCAATAAGTGATAAAATTGTAGTGTCAATCATGATTGTGCCTCCATATTATGCCTAACAAAAATATTATGGAGGCTTTTTACTTTTTTGCCACATTTCACGGGGTGCTAAAATAACAAAAAAAGAGCCTAAGCTCTTTAATACCCCGTAAATCCCCCACAAAATGTCGGAGACCCTAAAAAAATCACGACTAGAATCGTGACATTTTTTAAAACTTGGTGAACCGAGTTTCTTTATACTCGAACTTTCTGGATCAAAAAAATAAGGCTCATTTCCCTTCTTATAATTGAAAATGATAACTATTTTATCAGGATTATAATAAATCACTTTATTAACTATTTGATGAATACATTGTTCTTTATAAGATAAATCTTTTTTGTCTCCTTTTGGCATATTTGTTAATGCGTAAATTATTTGATTATAAGTTAAAGTTTTAATCGATGCTTTCTCTTTCTCAAGCCTTTTGATTGTTTCTTCTTTTTCTACAACTAATTTATCCATTTTTTCTTTTACAATCTTATATGGTGCCCCATCTTCTATAGCTTGTAAAAGATTCTCAATCTTTCCATTAACTTTACTTAAATATTCAGTTAGTTGTGGAATTAAAGGATTCTTCTTTTTTAGATAGTCCATTATCTTATTTACCAGTTTTTCTAAATAGTTCGAATCAGTAATTAAGCTCCAAACTTTTTCGAATACAAAATCTTCAATAAAATCTTTTTTTATTGGTTTACTATCACATTCAATTCCTTTTATATTATTTTTGATAACTTGGCATTTATAATATCGATAAATTTTTCCGTTACTCTTTTTAGCACTTTCTCCAATCATTTTGTGTCCACATGTTCCACAAAATAATTTACCACTTAATATATATTTGTCTTCAGGTCTAAAATGAGAAGATTGAATTCTATTTGCGTTTTTCTTTTGTTGGGCTTGGTTAAAAACATTAACATCAATTGTTTGAGGTAATGCATTTTGTATAGTTTCGCCTTTAAAACTGATCTCTCCAATAAACTTTCTATTTTTAATTAAAGAGTTCATTTGGCTTTGAGTGAATTTTTTACCATTTCTATTTCTTAAACCTTCATCATTTAAAATTTGAGCGATTTTATTTAGAGATAAATCTGATGTGGTATAAAGTTCAAAAATTCTTTTAACTATTTCTTGCTCTTTTTCATTTATTGTTAGTTTATTATCAACTACTTTAAAACCATAAGCGGGAACTCCACCATTAAATTTACCTTTTAAAAAGTTCTCCATCATTCCTCTAGATACTTTCTGTGCTAAATCTTTAGAGTAATATTCCGCAAAACCTTCTAATAAAGATTCAAGAATTACTCCTTCAGGAGTATCAGAAATATGCTCTGTTGCTGAAACTACTTTTACGCCGTTTTTAAGCAATTTCATTTTATTAACGATTGAGTCATTTCTATTTCTTGCAAATCTATCTAATTTCCAAACAATGATTTTTTCAAATTGCTTATTATCTGAATCAGCAATCATTTTTTGAAATTGTGGTCTATTATCAGTTCGCGCTGATAAAGCTCTGTCAATATATTCATTTACAACATTAAAATCATTCTTGTTGCAGTAATCTCTACATTCTCTCAATTGGCCTTCAATAGATTCTTCTCTTTGATTATCGCAAGAATATCTGGCATAAATTACAACATTAATCAATATTCATACCTCGATCAATAATTTTATAAATATAAGATTTTATTGTTTCATATATTTCTCCACTTTCTGGGGTAAAACAAAATTCAATAAAATCTTTAATATTTTCTTCTTCGCTATTATTTGTTTGTTCAATTTTATTAGTTTTACCAAACAAATAATCGTATGAGACTTTAAAGTAATCTGAATAAAATTTTACTACTCTCAATGGAATTTCACTTTTTCCATTTTCATAAGAAAAAATAGCATTTTGACTGCATTTCAGTAATTTAGCTATTTCGTTTTGTGTTAGGTTGTGTTCCTTTCTAATGGATTTTAATCTGTTTCCCACTATAGTATTAATATTCATTTTAATTCCTCTTTTAAATAATAGTACACTATTTAATTATAGAATTAAAGTGTTTATAGTTGTTATGTGTTTTCTTGAATAGAAATTGCTCCTGTTGTGCTAGGCACAAGGTCAATTTTTTTTCGGAAAACATAAACTTAAGATTATTAAATAGGGGAATAGTAACACCCCTCCTAGCTCATACTTATGCTATAATAATGTCATTTAGTGGAGGCAAAGTTATGAAAGATTTATTTGTTCACGACTCAAATTTACAAACAAAGATAAGGAGTGATTATAATCACAAGAAAACAGAATTAATGATTTTCTATAAAAATGAATATTTGCCCGTTCATGAATTGTTAGAAAAATTATGTAAAACTCCAACCTCCAAAATTGATGAAATTACTAATTGCATCAATGATTATTTAGAAAAATTGACTAAATTTTCTAACGCAAATAAAATTACTTCTCAATCAAAATTTAGGTCGACATTTCTTGAAGAAATAAGTTCTTATTTATTTTCGAATGTTCCAGAAATAAAAAAGGGATTATATGGTATTTTTAATAAGAAAATTTATGCGGGTATTAAAATAGAGCCTAAAGGCGATGTAAGTATTCTTACAAAAGATGTTGATTTCTGCATTGGAAAGAAGATTAAAATAAAAATTGACAACCAAAGCCCTTTTGAGATAATAATTCCAATTGTAGCTGTTGAAGTAAAAACTTATTTAGATGCAACAATGTTTGGAGAGGTACAATTTTCAGCAAAAGCAATCAAAAATGCTACTCCAAATGCAAAAACCTATGTATTAATGGAAACAAACCAAGTTGGGAAGGAAAAAATTCTAGCCGCCCGACATGATAATACAATTAATGAACTTTTTGTCTTGAAAAAAGATGATAATAGCGTAATAGAAGCTTCTGTATTAGAAGATTTTTATAATGAAATAGTTCAAGCAATAAACGATATTAATCAAAACCAAGATATTATTGTCCCTGGCAGATTATTAAATTCTGGCAAATAGTTTTTTATAAATGCTTGTTGCTACTGCTTTTGCCAATAATGGAGGAACTGCATTACCTATTTGCTGATATTGAGACAAATTTTTTTCCCAAGACATGGTAGTTCTTTTGCCTTTAAAAATATAAGTATCAGGGAAACTTTGTAACCTAGCTGCCTCACGTGCAGTATAATTTCGATTTAAAATAGGATGAATAAAATTACTTTGAAAGCTTGCCGCAATTGTTGGTGATGGTCTATCCAAAAAAGGGCGCATATTGTTTTGAGCATACACTTTTCCACTTGTAATTTTTGCATCGCCTCTTTTTCTTTGCATGTGCTCTTCAGATACATCTGCTAAAGATTGTCCTTGTTTAATGGTTTTAAATCTTTCAATTAATCTTTCAGTGTGTCTCATAGCCACATGATTAAAAACACCACTTGAGTTTTTTCTCGCCCACATTTGAAAATCAGTTTTTGCTTCATTATCATATTTTTGAAATTCTTTACCTTCTCCAGCTGCAATTAATGGTAAATCTAAAATAGCATCTCCGATTGTAATATATTCTTTTTGAGTAGGTTCTGGGTATAATTCATCAATATTTTTTTCTATATTTTTCCTTAATCCTATGAAAATTACCCTGTGTCTCAATTGTGGAACACCAAAATCAGCAGCATTAAGAATTTTGTATTTTGTATTGTAACCAGCTTTATTAAACTCTTTTAAGATAATATCGACGACGTTTTCTTTTGTTTCAGTTTTTGCAGAAAGAATTCCCGGAACATTTTCCATAACAAAAAATTTAGGTTGAATGAAAGTTACAAAACGCACGAATTCCATGAATAAACTATTTCTAGGGTCTTTCGGATCCCTTTTTCCGCTTAAAGAAAAGCCTTGACAAGGTGGACCACCAATAATACCATCAATCGGTTCCGATAAAATCTCAATAGGATTTTTTACTTCATATATATCAGTATTTAAAACTTTAGTATTCTTGTGATTAAACTTATATGTTTCAGCAGCCCGGGCATCTTTCTCTATTGCTGTTATTACTTTAAAATTACTCATTTCAAAACCCGTGCTTAAACCACCACAACCAGCAAATAAATCGATAATTCTAATCTTTTTGTTCATGTTTATCACCTTCTAATTTAAATAAGTCGTCTAATTTACAATGAAAAACTTGGCATATTTTTTCAATCGTTTTAAAACTTACCTGTGTTGCATTGTTGTTCATTAATTCTCTAATAGTGCTTCTGGAAAGACCTGTCAAGTTATGCAAATCTTGAATTGAATAACAGTAAATTTTCATTAACTCATTTAATAAGCACTTCATATTCATGATTTTAAATGAGATGTCATTCATTTTCAATAAAAAAAATAGACTTTCTTCAAAGTCTATCTTGATTTGTAAACTTCTATATAAACTCCATAATCTATATAGCAGTTCGAGCGGACATTTCTTGGTGACCTTGAGGCGACTCGAACGCCTGACCCACAGCTTAGAAGGCTGTTGCTCTATCCAACTGAGCTACAAGGCCATTCTCTTGAATGCCTTGTTATAATATCAAAGCAAGAAATAAATGTAAATAAAAACTTGATTGTTGAATCAAAATATTTCGCTAAAATCTGCTATAAATCAATCAATTCTTTTTGGCTGAGTAAGCCAAACAATTTTTGCTCCTGGATATTTCATCATAATAAGTTTTTTAACTTTAACTGCATCATCAGCTACAACGTTTTCAATAGTTCTTATACTATTTACCATAATTTTTGCTTCGTATTTATGAGGCATATCATTTTCTCCTTATACTTAAACGAATTATAATTTTACTTCTTTTTTACTCTTTCTACCTTTAATTATAAGCATAGTAAGCGAAATTAATAAAAAGAAAATTGGAAGAATGAGAATTAAGTTAGGAAGGATCATTTCTCCATAACTATTTAAATTATTGAATGAGTCTTGTAAAAAATAAAAATATAGATAAAAAGAAACAACGCCTAACGCAAAAGAAAGAATAATAAAAATATATTCAAAGCCATAAGTTAGTTCTTCTTTTTCTTCTTTACTTCTAAAAAATGATTTAACCATTCTCTCTAAATTTGCTGTCATCATTGTTGAAGTGTATTTGTGTGAATGAAGAGAAGTAAAACTTTCAAGTAAAATGGCACCAACAAAAGCTAAAAAGATGTTCCCTACAATGCTTTCAACTCTTAACTTACTAACACTTAAAATCTCAAACTCAAGAGTGTATTTAATAGGAATGCAAATATTAACTAAAAGAAAAATGATTATTAATATGAGATCAATTATTTGAAAATTTTTGTTATATTTTCTAGATAATCTTTCGATTACATTTGCGCAAATTAACCCAACTATAAAAGCAAAAATCGAAGATAAAGAAACAAGTAGACTTGTAAAATCACTTCTCACTAAATTCATGAAAACACTAATTAAATTACCCGTTTGCATGAGTGCAAAAAAACCATGATTTGTTAAAGAGTAGCACTCTAAAAAGCCACCCACAAAAGATAAGACAAGGGCTAAAATAACTTTAAAATCTAGACTAAATTTTGCTTTATTCATAAAAAAGTGGGGTTTTGCAAGGATTTCAAATATAAGAATCGATTCTCTCTTTTAACTCTTTAACAGAAGTTACAACGTTTCCCTTATTTATTTTTTCTAATTTTTCAAAAGAAGATGGGTTTGTGTATGAGACACTCAAAATATCAACACCAACTCTTTCACATTGAGAAACATCATGAGTTGAGTCACCAATATAAAATAAATCTTTTGCTTCTAAAGAAAAGTCTGAACAAAGTTCCTTGAGCAAAATATCTTTAACTTCGCCTTTTATTCCGCCTGTATAAATGGCTTTAAAATATTTATATGCACCAAGTTTAGCAAGTGAAATTGATGTTGTTTCTTTACTTCTTCCTGTAAGTAAAAATAAAGTAACGTTTCTCTTTAAAAGATCGTCTAATAAATTTCTGATTCCAGGAAAAAATTCACCTAAATATTCATCATGGCCGTCAGAATATTTTTCAAGATATCTTAAATAGCATTCTTTTGCCTTTCCCTTATCTTCTACTAAATAATTTATTATTCCTTCTTCTGTTGGGCCTTGGATTTTCTTTTCTTCTTCACTTGTTAAAGGCTCAGTTCTAAACATCGAAATCGCTTCAGTAACGATTCTTCCAACAAAAGGTAATGAGTCGCAAAGTGTTCCATCAAAATCAAAAACAATAGCTTTCTTTTTCATAAATAATCTCCGAGAAATATTATAAAAATAATGCTATTAAAGCGCTATTTAAAAATTTTAAAAACATTATAGAAAAATCCATCAAATACAAGAAATTTTAATAGAAAGTATCTTGTAAAAAAGGCTGTTTTTATTAAAATAAATATTGTATTTGAGGAGATTTAATTATGTTTATTTCAAAGAAAAAACTTGCTTGTTTTTCCTCAATCCTCTTAGCCATTATAGTTTTTGCTTTATTTGGCACGCCTTGTTATAGGTACTCTTCTTCTTTAGTTGGTGGAGTTTACTATCTTGGTTATGATTTCGGATTTGGTGGAAATATCGTCATTGAAGCTTTTAATGCCACACTCGTCAGTCTAATAGGTGTCATTCTTGCCTTCAATTTATTATCAATTTTCATTAAAAATCTTGATGAAAATAAAATCACAATCGTCAATATCGTCCTCTGGACACTTGCGTTAATTTTTGCAATTTGTTGTATGTTCGTTAAACACATTAACGTTAACTATAATCCAACAAATTCAATAACATTTAGCTTACTTTCAACAATTATTGGCCTTGTTTTCTCAATTTTCTTACTTGTTTACAAGCACGAGGAAGATTAATCTAACGATAAAATTTTTGTTTACAACTACCTCCAACTAGTTTATTATTTAAAAGCACGTAGAAAGAGAGCGTCCGGTTCTCACCAGATTGATTGTTTCAATTGGTATCGAGCTACAGTTGGATTTATTAAATTTAACTTTTTAACGGACGCATATTGTGCGCCCGTTTTATTTTAGTTTCTATTTTGGGAGGAAAATATTTATAGCAAACTCAAACGAACGTCCTAATTTTGGACAAAAGAAAGATCGCTATAATGGCGACTTAGTTAATGAAAAAATTCGTTTTCCAGAAGTTCTTGTAATAGGACCTGATGGAACAAGTTATGGTAAGATGTCTCGCTTCGATGCTTATAAAAAAGCCGAAAGCATGGATTTAGATTTACTCTGTGTTGCTCCACAAGGTAATCCACCAGTTTGTAAAATTCTAAACTATGGAAAATACAAATTCGATGCTCAAAAGAAAGCAAAAGAAGCCAAAAAGAATCAAAAAACAATTGAATTAAAAGAGATACAGCTTACTCCTCAAATTGGTATTCATGATCTTGAAACCAAAGTTAAAGCTGCTATAAAGTTCCTTGATGATGGCAACAAAGTTAAAGTTGGTGTCCGCTTCAAAGGAAGACAAATGTCTCACACCGAAATAGGTGATGAAACTATGAACAAGTTCCTTGACTACGTCAAAGACTATTGCAATGTAGAGAAAAAACCTACTCTTGATGGTCGTTGGTTAACTTGCGTTCTTGCTGCAAGTAAATCCAAAAAATAAATTTGTTTAAAAAGGAGAGAAAATATATGCCAAAAATGAAAAGCAAAAAGGCTTTAACAAAAAGAATTAAAGTCACAGGAAGTGGTAAAGTTACAAGACACCACGCTTATGTTAGCCATTTAGCTCCACACAAAACACATAAGCAAAAGAGACACTTAAGAAAAGAAACTTCAGTATCTAGCGCAGATATGAAGAGAATTAAGTATCTCATTCAACAATAGTTAGGAGGGTTCAACATGAGAGTTAAAGGTGGAAAAGTTACACATTTAAGAAGAAAAAGAATTTTAAAGCAAGCTAAAGGTTACTTTGGCAGCAAACATATCTTATTCAAAACTGCTAAAGAACAAGTCTTACGTTCCTTAAGATATGCTTATATTGATAGAAGAAATATCAAAAGAGATTTCAGAAAACTTTGGATTAAAAGAATCAATGCAGCTTGCAGATTAAACGACATCTCCTATTCAAAATTTATGCACGGATTAAAAGTTGCTAAGATTGATCTTAATAGAAAAATGTTAAGCGAAATCGCAATTCACGATCCAAAAGGATTTACCGAACTTGTAAATCTTGCTAAAAAAGGTTTTTAATTTATAGCAAAGTATTAAAAAATTAGGCCCTATAAAATCTAACGGGGTTTTACGGGGAGGTAGTGTTCAAAAACTATAAAATCTAGCGGGGACTTTTAGTCCTCGCTTTTTCTATTTTTTTCTA
>CASERQ010000014.1 GCA_949290395.1 uncultured bacterium
GCAGGTCTTAATATTGATTATTATCCAACAAATTTCATTATCAATAAGAATGATAATTTAATTTATTACATTGATTACGAATGCAATTTATACGATGCACAATGGGATTTTGATAATTGGGGAATAAAGTATTGGAATGGCGGTGAACAACTAATTTAAGAATGAAAATGGTATAGTTTTTCTAGTAAAGGTATTATCTTGCTATATTTTGTATTAAAGTGATAGCACAAAGACAAAAATACGGTATATAAGCCATTTTTGCTGAGTTATATAGTTGTGATAGTTCGCCTTAAGTAGCGGACTTTTTAATTTACCTACAAAATAGAAACCGAATCTTTTCTAAAAAAGTTGTTTACATGATTAACTTGTTTTTGATAAGATTTTCGAGATGATGAAAAAACGATTTAAGCAAAAACCTAAATTTAAGATAAATTCAAAGTCCTCTATATAGGGGACTTTTTTCTTTTTAGGGCCTTAAATCATAAGAAAGGAGAAAGGAAACTATGAAAAAGTTTAACTGGAAAAAGTTAAAGCCAAATTATAGTGCTAAAGATGTCGTACTTTCATTACAACACATGTTTGCGATGTTAGGTTCGACTATTTTGGTTCCTATGTTATGTGGCTTAAGTGTTCCTCTTACCCTCATGTGTGCAGGTATTGGAACACTTATTTTTTATTTTGTAACAAAAAGAAAGGTTCCTGTATTTTTAGGAAGTTCATTTGCGCTTTTGCCTTGTTTAATCGCAATTATGAATTGGCCACTTGCAGATGGCTCGGCTCCTGATCTTACGATAGGAAGTCCAGATTACAACCAAAGAGCAGCAGTTGTAATGATTTGCGTTGCTACGGTTGGTATTATTTCGATGCTTTTCTCGCTTATTGTTAAATTTGTGGGAACAGAAAAAATCAAAAAGTTATTACCTCCAATTGTTACTGGACCAATTATTATGCTAATTGGCTTAACAATGATTACAAAAATGTTTTATAACAACATTTTTGGTCAATATATCAATAATTCTGCTGGACCAGATGCTTGGAAAGTATGGACTTCAGCTGGAGTTACTCTTTTAACAATTGTTGGAGTTAACGCCTTTGCTAAACCAAAATCATTCTTAAAAATTATTCCAGTTTTAATTGGTTTTGTTGTTGGCTATGTTTACTCTTTATTCATTTCAATTCCTGGAATTCCTGAAACTCCACTTATTGATTTTGAAAGTTTTACTAATGGTACTTTATTTGGAGTAGATAGAATTATAATTTTCCAACAAGCTGATAAAATCTGGGATTATTTTGGGCCAGAAGGATTAGGAAATATTGATCCAAATATGCTTGTCTCTGGAATTTTAATGGCTGCACCTATGGCAATTGTTACATTTATGGAACATTTAGGTGATATTAGTGCTAACTCAACAATTTGTAATAAAGATTTCATGGCTGATCCAGGTTTACATAGAACAGTTTTAGGCGATGCTTTATCGACAACTGTTAGCGGCATTTTAGGTGGACCTGATATTACTACATACGGAGAAAATAGTGCAGTTTTAGCAATTACTAAGAACTTTGAAACTAAAAATATTGCTTTAGCTGCAGTTATTGCAATCTTTATGGGTGTATTCTCACCAATTGGTAACTTATTTGAAACTATTCCTCAATCAGTAGTAGGAGGCGCTTCAATTATTCTCTTTGGTATGATTGCCGGAAATGGTTTAAGAAGTATAGTTGACGCAAAAATGGATTTCTCAAATACAAAGAATTTACTCATTGCTTCAATTACATTAGGAGTTGGACTTGGTATTTCTGGTATGAGTTTAGTTGGAGATATAACTGGAGATTATGGATTTAAAATTATGATTGGAGACGTTGAAATTTCAGCTTTAGCTATTGCAACAGTTTTAGCAATTCTCTTAAATTTAATCATTCCATCAACTAAAGAAGAAGTTGAAATAGAAGACAATATCAAAACGGTTTCTTTATCTCAGGCAAGTGGTATTGAAGGCTTAGATGTTATAAAAGAAGAAAAAGAAGATAACCTAGAAAACGAAAATAAGGAAACTAAAAAGAAAAGATTTTACTGGTTTAGTTTTAAAAATAAAAAAGATAAATAGGTAAAATTTAATTCTTAAAATGAACAATGACTCTCTTTGGTTTTTAAGGAGAGTTTTTTTGTTTTTTAGAAAAAACTTGCAAATCTTAATTATTTTTATAGTTTCTAAATTTTCGAGGAGTAATTCCTACTATCTTTTTAAAGACTTTTTCAAAATGATTTTGAGAGCTATATCCTAAATAATCGCTGATTGAAAGAATAGAGTTAGTAGTAGTTTCTAAAAGATTTTTAGCAACAGTTATTTTTGTTTGGTTAATGAACTCATTAATAGAATACCCGCTTTCTTTTTTAACTTTGTTACATAAAGAAGTTTTAGAAATATAAAATTTATTAACTAAATCTTGTATAGTGATTTTCTTAGAAATGTTATGAATTATGTAGTTAGAAAGTTCGAGAGTGAACTTGCTTTGATTTTCGATGCTTTTAAGATAATGAACTCGAGTTGTGTATTCTCTTAAGGCATCTAAGATTACGGCATTCAGTTCGTTAGTGTTATGAGCATTTTCAATTCTATGTATAAAGAGATCACTTAAACTCAAACCTTCTTCGTTATCAAGCCCTTCTTTCATTGCTGTTCTGGAAGCTAAAGTTACAGTTACTATAAACATGTCTTTAGTTTGTCTTAAAAGAGTATCAGCAACAAGATTTGTTCTTATGGCTCCAATATTTTCAACATATAAATCTAGTCTATTTAAATCGCCAGTTCTAACTATATCTAAAATTTCATTTTCAATCTTTAATGTGTTATGAGAAAAATGAGTTTCTTCTTCGTTTTCCAAAGGAGAAATAGAAGGAGTAAAGGTTGGCAAATCTTTAAGCAAAATATCCGATAGTTTAACTTTTTCATTGTTTAAAACATAATTTATTGAACATGCGATCTGAAGAAGTGTTTCAATTGGATAAGGAATAATAGTTTTCATTGTATTTTTAAACGAAATTCCTTCTTCCGAGCTTAATTTAAGCTCAAAAATGATTCTATTTAATTCGTAGTCTTGTGGTTGAGTGAAAGCAGAAGGGCCAATTACTATTTTTTCATCTTTATTTTGAGTGATAATGTAGTAAAAGTTGTTTTTTGTTACGTAATAATCAATATTATTTTTAAGATTAAAAACTTCGTTTTTTACATAATCAAAAGGATCAATTTTTAGTTCGACTCTTGTGTAAACAATAGTTTCGCCATTACTTTTATAATACCTAATTGGTATTGAACAAAGATCGGCTACATTTTTTATGAGGTAATCTAAATCAAAATCTTTCATCAGAACGATAATATAAATATTTGGACAAAATGACAAGATTATTTGACTTATTTAGTTTTAAATATTATTGTAAGCGCTTTCAGAGGTTAATTTATGATTAATATTGAAGAAACGATAAAAAAGATGAGTTTAGAAGAAAAAGCTAAACTTTTAAGCGGCTATAAAAACATGGACTTAATTTCATATTCTAAATATGGTATACGCTCTTTAAAAATGTCTGATGGTCCAACAGGAATTAGAATGACTCGTCCAGATAGTGATAATTTAACTGGCGTTTCTGATTCTTTACCAGCTACCGCCTTCCCTACAGGAACTGTTTTAGCATCAACTTTTAATCCTGATATTGCTTATAAATATGGAAAGGCTATTGGAAAAGAAGGGGCTTATTATGGTGCTGATTTACTTCTAGGTCCTTCTGTAAATATTAAGCGTAATCCACTTTGCGGAAGAAATTTTGAATATTATAGCGAAGATCCTTTTCTTGCTGGGAAAATTGGAATAAGTTTTGTAAAAGGTGTTCAAAGTGAAAATGTAGGAGTAACTCCAAAACATTTTGCTTGTAATAATAATGAAAAATATCGTTTCACGGGAAATTCTGTTTTAGATGATCGTGCATTAAATGAAATCTATCTAAAACCATTTGAGATGATTGTTAAAGAAGCTATGCCTCTTGGAATAATGTCTTCTTATAATAAGATTAATGGAATTAATGCAAGTGAAAATAATTATACTCAAAATGAACTTTTAAGAAAAAAATGGGGTTTTTGCGGGGTTAATGTTACTGATTGGGGCGGAATTGTCCATAGAGATGTTGCTTTAGAAAATGGAAACGACCTTGAAATGCCAGGCCAAATAGAACATAACATTGACCTTCTTGTAAAGGGCGTAAAAGACAATAAAGTAAAAGAAGAAACTATAAATAACTCGGTTAGAAGAGTTTTAAATTTACTTAATCAAACAGAGAATAAAGCAAAATATGACGAGTCTATCTTTGAAGAAAATTATAAACTTGCTCTTGAAGTTGGTTTAGAAGGAACAACTTTACTTAAAAACGATAATGATGTTTTACCTTTAAGCAAGGAAGAAAAAATATTATTTGTTGGAGAACTTTTTGAAGAAAACAAATATCAAGGAAGTGGCTCGTCTTTACTTAATCCTTATAAACTTGTTTCAATTAATGAATTTTTAAAAAGTCAAACATCTTTAAAATATGAATATGTAAAAGGTTATGAATTGCTCGAAGATAAAGTTAATTTAACTTTAGAAAAAGAAGCTATTGAAAAAGCTAAAAACTACGAAAAAATAGTTTATCTAGTTGCTCAAAATGATTTTGTTGAATCAGAAGGCTTTGACCGTGATTCTATTAAACTTGCTGATAACCAATTACACTTATTAATTGAACTAATTAAATTAAATAAAAAGATAATTATCGCTAATTTTAATGGTTCGGTAATTGAATTGCCTTTTAAAGATAAGGTTGATGCCATATTAAACTTTGGAATGGCTGGCGAAGCAATTGGAGAAATCTTCTATAAAATTTTATATGGCGAAGTTTCTCCTTCTGGTAGATTAAACGAAACTTATATTAAAACTTATGAAGATGTTCCTTTTGGCGAATCATTTACAAAAACTCCAAATGAGATTTATAAAGAGTCTATTTTTGTTGGATACCGCTATTATGATTCCTTTAACATTGATATAAATTATCCCTTTGGTTATGGACTAAGTTATTCAAAATTTGAATATTCTGATTTTAATATTAAAAATGACAATTTTAATAAAAAGATAAACATCTCATTAATCGTTAAAAATGTAGGAAAAATGGATGCAAAAGATGTTGTTGAAGTTTTTGTTAGAAAACTTAATTCAAATGTTTTAAGACCTGCAAAAGAATTAAAAGGTTTCAAAAAAGAAGAAGTTAAAGTAAATGAAAATAAACTTATTGAAATCGAGATACCTTATGAAGTTTTAAAAGTTTACGATATTAACTCAAAAGATTTCGTTTTAGAAGATGGAGAATATGAATTCATCATCTCTAAAAATTCAAGAGAAGAAATTTTTAAAGAAGTTATCTCTCTTAAAGGCGAAAAAATCTTAAATAAATATTCAAAAGCACTTAATGATGCATATTCACCTTATAAAAATAAGAAATTAAATGAAGAAGTTATTTCTGATCAAATTTTTGAAGAAATTTTAACTTATAAAATTCCTAAATATGAATTTAATAAAAAGCCTTATACCTTAGAAACACCAATTGGAGAATTTGATTCTTTTGTTGGCAAAATATTTAAAAAAGCAACTGCTAATGTCGGATTAAAGAAATTTGAAAAATCTAAAAAAATAGAAGATAAAACTTTCAGAGAAAGAGAAATGAAAAGTGGCTATTTTGTAGCAAAAATGATGCCAAACAACAATATTCGTAGCCTTTCTTTCTCTTCAAGTGGTCAACTAAAGTTTAAAGTTGCTTTAGCTTTAGTTGAATTCATTAACGGTCATTATATAAAGGGGATAAAGATATTAATGAGGAAGGAGAAATAATTTTATGGAAGTCAAAATGACACTTGGAAATAGGATTTTTAATTCAAAAGTTAAATCCTATAACGTTAAAGGTAAAGAAGCGTGGCTTGGTTATCTTGTTGGTCCAGCTGGCGCCTTACTTTTAAACGCCATTTTAGGAAGTTACTTAAACCAATTCTATCTTGATGTTGCTGGACTTGGTTATCTTTGGGGAGGACTCTTTTTAGGTTTATTCCCAATTATTTCTAAAATAATCGACGCAGTAGTTGATGTTGGCTATGGTTATTTAATTGATCACACTAAATCTAAACAAGGTAAAGCTAGACCTTGGTTACTTATAAGTGCGCCTTTAATGACTTTATTTGGTATTTTACTTTTTATAATTCCTCAAACTAATGAAATAGTTCAATCAATTTGGGTAATGCTTTCTTATAATCTTTTCTATTCCTTTGCTTACTCAATTTATAGCATGGCTCATAACATGATGGTTCCTCTTTCAACACGTAATGTTACTCAAAGAGGCAAGCTTTCTGTCTTTACTCAAATTGCAACAATTTGTACCTCTGGAATCATTGTCGCTCTTGTTTTCCCATTTGTTGTTTTACCTATGATTGGCGTTTCATCAACCGCTTGGATTGTTGCAATGTCAATTTTCTCATGTCTTGTTCTACCTTTGACTCTTATTGAATATCTTTATACCAAAGAAAGAATTACTGAAGAAAACGAAAACATTGAAGAAACGAAAATCCCTTATAAATTACAATTAAAAGCTATATTTAGCGATAAATACATTATTCTTTTAATGATTTATTTCGTATTTTATAGCTTTGGATCACAAACTAAAAACTTAGGACTTGTTTATTATTCTAATTATATTTTAGGAACTTATAGTGATGGAATTACGCAAACTATGATTTCTGTAATTGGTGGGGTACCAATGGGAATAGGAATCTTTGCAGTTTGGCCTCTTGCTAAAAAATTTGGTAAAAGAAACACCACTTTTGTTGGTTTCTTACTTTATGCACTTGGCGGCATAATCTGTATGTTAAATCCTTATAATATGGTCGTTGTTTTAATTGGCCAATTTATTAAAAATATTGGCGGCTTACCATGTGCTTATGTCTTCATGGCTTTATTCTCTGATTGTCTTGATTCACTTGAGTGGAAGACTGGATTTAGAAGTGATGGAAGTGCAATGGCTCTTTATAACATTATTTCAACTAGCGCTGTCGGAATCGGAACTGGCTTCTTTAATTTAATGATTACTAATTTAGGTTATGTAGAGCCAGTTACAGGTAAAGTTCCTAGCGATATAACAAATGAAATTCAAAAAACCATCGAGAATATTGATGGCACAGTCTCTACTGTCTTTATTCAAAATGACAATGTTAATAATTTTATAATTTGTGCATTCCTTGGAATTGAAATTTTTACAGGAATAATTTGCGCTATTCTTATTCTCTTTATTAATCCAGAAAAGACAATTCACTTCAAACAAGAAGAACTTGTTGAAAGAGAAAAAGAAACTTTTAAAGAACAAGGTAAAGAATGGCAACCTGCTGAAATTAGAAATGCTATCTTAGTTGAAAAACAAGATAAAGAAGCAGAAGAAATCTATAAAAAAGAATTAAAAGAAAAATGTGTTGCTAAAGGTCTTGATTATGAAAAAGAATATGCAATTCATCTTCACATGTTAGAAAAGAAGGCTAACAAAGAAAAAGAGAAAGAAAGACTTCAAAAAGAAAAGAACGAAGCAAAAGCTTTAAAAGCGAAAGAGAAAAAAGAAGCTAAATGGAGCGCTCTTAGTGATGGTGAAAAAGATAAATACCTTGCAAAAGTTAAGTTAAAAGAAGAAAAACTTGGCGAATACTGGCTTAAAGAACAAGCTAAAGGTCATGAAATTTATAAAGATTATCAAGAAGCTTTAAAAGTAAGTGAGGCTTTATAAAAATGAAAGCAATAAATTTAAAATGTGAGTTTTTAAAAAATCCTAGTGGAATCGATATTAAAAATCCTCGTATTACTTGGAATGTAGAAGGAAAAAAAGATCAAAACGGATTCATTGTAACTTATCGAGTTAATGAAGGTGAGTTTAAGAAAACAGAACTTATTAAAACTAGTTCAATGAATTACACTTTTGAAAGTGAAAACTTTAAAAGTAGAGACCGCGTTGAATATTTTATAACTCTTGTTGATGAAGAAGGAAATTTAAGTGAAGAAAGCGAGCACGCTTTCTTCGAGTTTGGTCTACTTGATGAAAAAGAGTTTGTCGCTCATTGGATTAAAGGTGGCTACAAAGTTAATAAAAAAAGAAGATATCCAGCTGACTATTTTAAAAAAGAATTTGAAATTAATTTCAAAGTTAAAAGAGCAAGATTATATGCTACAGCATTAGGCGTTTATGAAGCTTCTTTAAATGGAAAAAAAGTTGATGATTCTGTTTTAAATCCAGGTTCAACAAACTACCATCATAGAATTCAATATCAAACTTATGATGTTACGAATTTAATTAAGACTGGCACAAACTCTTTAAATTTTGTACTTGGTGATGGTTGGTATAGAGGTAGTAATGGAGCCTGGGGACATCGTAATGTTTATGGCAAAGAAACAAAACTTTATGCACAACTTGAAATTTATGATGAACATGAAAATGTGATTAAAGTTTTGTCTGATGACTCATTCTTATGGTCAAATGATGGACCTATTGGCATTAATGATCTTAAAGATGGTGAAAGAGTAAGGGCTTATTTGGCACCTACTTATAGCAAGAAAGCATTGATGACAAAAGATAAAGTAGTTAACTTAAAATCATCAAATAACTTTGCGATAAAAGAGATGAACTTTTTCAAACCAAAAGCGAAATATGTTTCATCTAGTGGAAAGCTAGTAATTGAATTTCCACAGATGATTACTGGTTACGTTTCATTTAAAATCAATGCAAAACAAGGGGATTTAATAAAAATTAAATTCGCAGAAATGGTTGATGAAAACGGAGAAATTAACCAAAATAACATCCAACTTAAGGCTAGTTGGCAAGTAACTCCACTCCAAATGGTTGTTTATGAATGCAAGGATGGCTTGAACGAATATAAACCTAAATTTTATTATGGCGGCTTTAAATACATTGAAGTAGAAAGCAACATCATAGATGTTGAAGACAAATTAGAAGTTGAAGCAATCGCTATATATAATGCTTTTGAAGATGCATCATCTTTTGAATGTTCAAATGAATTAATTAATAAATTTTATAACAATACTTTGTGGTCGTTAAAAGATAATTCGGTTGATGTTCCTACAGATTGCCCTACTAGAGAAAGAGCGGGTTGGACAGGAGATGCACAAATATTTTTTGACTCAGCTGCGTATCTTGTAAATTATGCTTCTTTTGCTCGTAAATATATTAATGATTTAAATGATACACAAACAAATAGTGGAAAATATTACCAAATTGTTCCAACAGTTGGTGAAGATTTTTACATGAGTTTTCTTAATGGATCTGTTGGATGGGCGTGTGCTGGCGTATTAATTCCTTATAGATTTTATCTTAAATACGGCGACAAACGTATTTTAGAAAATTCTTATGAAAATATGTTTAGATATGCCAAGTTTATGATTTCAAGATGTGGGAAAACAGGCGTACTTGCTCCTAAATTAAAGATGGATCATAAGGTTAAAAAATATCTTGTAAACAAAGGTCAATCATATGGAGAATGGTTAGAGCCAAGAGAAATTTATGATCAATCTTGGAAAGACGTTGCAGTTCCTCATCCTGAAGAATCAACTGCTTATACAAATTACACTCTTTCTAAAATGAGAGAAATTGCTTTAATTTTAGGAAAAGAGAAGGATGCAAAATATTTAGAAAAATATATTGACGGCACAAAAAGAGCCTATCAAGAACTTATAAAAATTGATGGTTATAAGTTAGATACAAATAGACAAGCTAAACTTGTTAGGCCACTTTACATGAATCTTCTTGAAGACAAGATTAAAAAATATGCTCAAGATAGATTAGTAAAAGCTTTAGACGATTTTAACTGGAGAATAGGAACTGGTTTCCTTTCTACACCATTTATTCTTGATGTATTAACTGAGATTAAACCAGAGTATGCTTATAGACTAATTGAAAATGAGGAAAATCCTGGCTGGCTTTTCATGGCTAAAAACGATACAACATCAATTTGGGAATCTTGGGAAGGACCAGTTGCCAAAACTGGTGTCGCCTCTTTAAATCACTATTCAAAAGGCGCCCTTGTTGAGTGGCTATTTAAAGGAATGCTTGGAATTAATGTTATTGGTGAGAATCGCTTTTTAATTAAACCTATAATTGGAGGACACTTAACTTACGCTAAAGGAAGTTATGAAAGCATTTATGGAAAAGTTTCTGTAAGTTGGGTTAAAGAAAATAATAAATATAAAATTGACGTAAGTTTGCCAGCAAATACAATCTCTAAAATCGAGATCAATAATAAAATTTTAGAGAATGTAAAAGGTGGAGAACATCATTTTGAGTACGAGATTTAGTATATGAAAGATTTTCAAATAACTGAAAACACAAGATTATATAAAATTAGAAATTACCCTAAGTTTAAAGAGTTCAAAAAAATTCTTTTTACACCTAGAAAATGGGCCGCTTGTATGGGCGTTTATAAAATTAAACATTTAAAACTTTTTATGTGTTACGACCCGTTTTCAATTGCAGATGGTTTTAAATTTTTGAAAGAAGAAGTAGACGAAAATAAGAAAATTTATTATAGCTTTGAGAAAGATAAAGGCTTATTTGCTTTTCCAATAAAATCAAATAAGCCATATATTTTGATTTTGCCAGGTGGAGGTTATCACGAAGTTTGTGCAATGGTTGAAGGCTTTCCGCTTGCTAAATATTTTAATAGTCTAGGGTACTCTGTTTTTGTTGGGATATATGGAATCGATAAAAATGCAAAATTTCCAGGTCCGCATCAAGATGTAAGTAATTTCTTAAACTTTATTGATCAAAATTTTGATGTTCAAAAAGGAAAATATATTTTAAGTGGCTTTTCAGCTGGAGGACATTTAGCATCTTCTTTTGCTTTAAAAAATGTTGGTTATGGAAAATTTAATAACGAAAAACCACTTGGATTACTTTTAGGATATCCTCTTATATCTTTAAATGCTGATTGTAAAGAAATCGCAAGAAAAAGATTATTTGGTGAAGAAAATTTTAATAACAAAGAATTATTAGAAAAATATAGTGTTGATGTTGCTCTTGACGAAACATATCCTTTAACTTATTTTTTCCAATCAAAAGATGATACTGTTTTATCAATAAATCATGCTCATAGATTTAATGAAGCGTTAAATAAAGCTAATGTAAAACATAAATTCATTGAAATTGATAAAATCGATCATGGTTTTCCTTTAGGACGAGGAACAAAAGCGGAAGGCTGGCTTAAAGAAGGCGTTGAGGCCATTATTAAAAATTATGAAAACAAATGATGAAAAAATATATCTTGCTATTGATATTGGCGCAAGCGGAGGCAAAGTCGAAGCTTATAAAAGCGATTCAAAAGAATTAATTGAAGTTTGTCGCTTTAAAAATTCTTTTATTGAAAAAGATGGACATAAATGTCGGGACATAATTCATATTTTTCAAGAAGTCAAAAATGGAATTAAAGAAGCTTTTTTAAGATTTTCTAAAATTGAATCTTTGGCTATTGATACATGGGGATGCGACTATGTTTTACTTGATGAAAAAGATAATATCATCGAACCAGTTTACGCTTATCGTGATTCAAGAACTAAAGATATTATTAAAGAAGTTAATGAACTTATTGATGAAAATAAACTTTATGAAATTACTGGGTCTCAATTTCAAGAATTCAATACAATTTATCAATTATATAAAGACAAAAAGGATGGAAGACTTAAAAAAGCAAAAGATTTTTTAATGATTCCTGAATATTTATCTTTTCTTTTAACCGGTAAAAAAGTTTATGAATTAACGAATGCTTCAACAACAAATTTACTCGATATTAAAGCAAGACAATTTTCTCTTGTTTTAGATAATAAATTAGGTTTTGCAGGGTTTTTAGATAAAAAGCTTCAAAAACCTGGTTATATTATTGGTAATTTAAAAGAGGAAATAGAAAAAGAAGTTCATGGGAATTTACTTGTTAAACTTGCTCCAAGTCATGATACAGCAAGTGCTGTTGAAGCTTTAAAGGACCTTAAAGAAGATTCACTTTATATATCAAGTGGAACATGGTCTTTACTTGGTACAAAGTTAAATAACCCAATTACAACTTTGAAAGCTAAAACTTATAATTTTTCAAATGAACTCGGACCAAATTATGTTCGTTTTCAAAAAAACATAATGGGATTATGGATTGTTCAATGTTTGAGTAAAGAATGCGCTTTAGATTTTCCTGAAATTATAAAGTTAGCAAAAACTTCTAATTTTAATGGAGAGTTTGATGTTAATGATCCCCGTTTCTTATCTCCTAAAAACATGAAAGAAGAAATAATAAATTACTTTAAAGAAAGGAATATTGAAGTTAGTAAAGATGAGGATATCTTTAATTCTTCTTTTATCTCTTTAGCTCGTGCTTATAAAAAAGCTATACATGAAGTTCAAGAACTAACTAATAAAAAATATAAAGAGATTTATATAATTGGAGGCGGAGCCAAAAACGATTACTTAAATAAATTAACAGAAAAAATAACAAAGAAAAAAGTAATAGCTTTACCAATTGAAGCTAGTGCTTTAGGAAATATTTATTCTCAAATTGAAAATGCGAAGGAAAAATAAAATGAAAGAAGAAACAATAAAAAAGTTTAAAGAATTTGGAATTGATCCAAATCTTGCTATTGAAAAATTAAAAGAAGTTCCAATTTCTATTCAATGTTGGCAACTTGATGATATCGATGGGTTTTTAAATGCCGAAACATTAACTGGAGGTATTCAATCAACAGGAAACTATCCTTATAAATCAAGAAATTTTGAAGAATTAACAAGTGACTTTAAAGAAGCTATTAAATATATTCCTGGTAAAAAAAGAGTAAATTTACATGCAATTTATGAAAGTGATGATGTTGTTGATAGAAGTGAAATTAGTGCTAAAAACTTCAAAAGATGGATTGATTTTGCTAAAGAAAATAACTTAGGCATTGATTTTAACCCAACTTGCTTTGCTTCAAGCATGTTAAAAGATAGTCTATCTTTATCATCTTATGATGAAGAGGTTAGAAAATACTGGGTTAAGCACTGCGTTAATTCAATCAAGACTAGCGAAGGAATCGCTAAAGAATTAAACAAGAAAGTTTTAATGAATATTTGGGTTCCAGATGGCTTAAAAGAATCTCCTTCCGATAGAACTTCTTTAAGAAAAAATCTTAAAAAATCATTAGATGAAATTATTTTTTGTGGTTACGATAAAAACTTAGTTGATATTAGCGTTGAATCCAAAGTTTTCGGAATTGGCGTAGAATCTTTTACAGTTGGTTCATTTGAATTTTATTTAAACTACGCAAAAGAAAATAATCTTGTACCACTTTTAGACATGGGGCATTTCCATCCAACAGAAAATGTAAGTGATAAAATTTCATCACTTTTACTTTTCTTCCCTAAAATTGCACTACATGTTTCGCGTGGAGTAAGATGGGATAGCGACCACGTCTTAAAACTTAACGATGAAGTTCAAGAAGTAACCGATGAACTTGTTAAAAACGATGCATTAAATCGCACTTATCTAGCGATGGACTTCTTTGATGGATCTATAAATAGAGTTGATGCTTTAATAATTGGAGCTCGTAATCTTATAAAATCACTTCTAAGATCTTTATTAACTCCACGGAGCTTATTAAGTGAAGCTCAAAAAGAAGGAGATCACACTAAAATTTTATATTTACAAGAAAAAATCAAAGAACTTCCTTGGGAAGAAGTCTATGAAGAATATCTTAAGGAAGAAAACATTAAAAATGATTTCTATGAAGATATTAAAAAATATGAAAAAGAAGTAATGAGTAAAAGAGGAAAATAATATGGCAAAAGTTATAGAAGAAGCAACAGAAATTATTGATTTACTTTATAAACATGGTTGGGATGAAAGAAATGGTGGAAACTTTTCTTATATCCTCACTGATGAAGAAGTTCAAACAATTATTAAAGAAGAAAAAGAAATCAGAGAATTTAAATATGATTTTGATATGAGTTCTTTAATTGGAAAATATTTTTTAATAACAGGCACCCAAAAATATTTTAAAAACTGTTTAAAAGATCCTGAAACTAACCTTGGACTTTTAAAAGTAAAAGATAAGGATACTTTATCTTTATTATGGGGTTATAAAGATGGAGGAAGACCAACAAGCGAAGCGCCAACTCATTTAAAATGTCATATTGAAAGACTAAAAAAAGATAAAGAACATCGTTTAGTTATTCATTGTCATCCCACAAACATTATTTGCATGAGCCACATTTTAGAACTTGATGAAAATAAGTGGACTGAAATTTTATGGAAGATGCAAACTGAATCTTTAGTTGTTTTTCCAGAAGGAATTGGCGTTCTTCCTTGGATAATTTGTGGTGGAGATGAAATTGGGGAAGCAACTGCTTTAAAAATGAAAGAATATAGAAGTGTTGTTTGGGCGCAACATGGCTTATTTTCGACTGGAAAAACTTTAGATGAAGTTTTTGGTTTAATTGAAACTATTGAAAAAGCAGCCGAGATTTACATGAAAATTTGTGATAAAAAGGTAGTTCAATCAATAACAAATGATAATTTAAAAGAACTTGCTAAAGCATTTAATATTAACTATAAAAAAGGAATAATTGATTAGTTTAATAAAGTCAAATAATTTTGGAAAGTCATGAAAAAGGTGAAGTAATTTCATGACTTTTTTTCTTTTTGTGGTTACTTAAAAATGATAGTAACCACGTAGTTAGTAACCACGTAGTTACTAACTTATTTGAATAAAGAATAGCTATAAAATAATGGAAAAATATAGTCACCGTAAACAAAAAGAACCTTTTCTGATAAGCACAATTATTTAGTATTTGTTTCAAATTACTATATAGAAATTTGTTTATTTGGGGTTATTTGCTGATCAATCAAAATTAAAAAAACTTATAAATAATTCTATAAAATTTATAATAAATGTGTTATAATAAACTATGGGAAAATTAGTCAATATAAGCGAAGCAGCAAGAATTTTAGGTGTGACTACAACTACACTTCGCAATTGGGATAAAAAAGGTTTACTTAAACCTGA
>CASERQ010000015.1 GCA_949290395.1 uncultured bacterium
TTAGCCATTGTCTTATCCTTTTGTTTGTTCCTAGCTCACATTATGGATTTTTCAATGGCTTTTTTCTACTCCTTTTTGCGAACTTCATTGTACTGTATCCAAAATCTGACTTGAGCACAAAGCCTTACATTAAACACGTAACGAAAAAATATTAGTTACTGCAAAAGGCTCTCCCGGTAGGGTGGGCTTACCCCTGGGCAAACCGGAGAGTTTGGAAGCTTTTTTACAAGGACAAGGTCGTAAAATATTATTTTGATTCATAGTTTTGTATAAGCTCAATATTATATTTATCTATGTCAGTTAGCAAAGAATCGCTATAATTTGGATTCTTTTTATACCAAGTGTAGCATTCCCAAAGACTCTGTAAATCTACACTTTTGAATGTTCTGCCATGGCGGGCATAAACTGCGTTACGTAAAACTCGGAGCTGTGACTTATCAAGATCTTTTAAGTCGCCTTCTTTGAGCTTAGAATCCAGCTTTGAAAAGTTTAGACCATTATAGGCAAAGAAATCTTCAGGACAATATGCATTTTTAATCTGTTCCTGGGTTACCGATTCATCAAGAATGTAACGTTGTTCAGATGGAGACCAATAATAGAACTTTGTAATAACCTCTTTGTTTTTTATTTGATATGGAATAGTAAAACCTCTTTTATTGTTTATTATACAAAATGAAATATTTTTTCCAAAAAGTTTTCCAATTTCTGTAGACTTAAAAAAGTGGTTGTCTATTTCATTAGAATGAAATAGAATAGTGGTGTTATTTAAATCCGATAAGTCAATAATTATTGAATAAAATGATATTGAATCTCCACGAAAAATAAATAAATCTTTTTTACAATCAAAATTCAAATCTGCAAAAATTGAAGTTGAATTATTTAATTGAATATTTTTAATTTGATTATAAAAGGTTTGTGAAATATCAGATTTATTAATATAAAAAGATTCATTAAAGAAAATAATGGAATTATCGTTTAAAATATATATGTTATTTAAAAATGCATAATTTTGATATTTTTCATACAGAGAATTTCTGGCTACAGATAAAACTATAAGTGCTTCGGATTCATTTAATTCTTTATTATCTTGAATAGAGTATTTATAGTTTTTTGTATTAAAAAAATGATTAGTTAAAGAATCTTCTCGTAATACCTTTACTACTTCATTTTCTGATAAACAGAACATATTATTTGTTAATAATATAAATAAAATAAACAAAAGTTTTTTCATAATTATTCCTTTCTTTTTTCTAATTCTTGTATAGTGTCATATTTTTCTCTAAACTTTTGATTAGGATTTACAAAAAATTCACATTGTTTATCACCAAAAGCAGTATTCATAGTTATATCCATACCTGTTCTCGTTTCAACAGAGACATTACACAATTTCAATTTTTTTAAATCATTTGAATTATTTTCTGGTTGAGGTTGTACTGTTGCAAAATGAGGTGATAAACCATTGGTGTTTTCCCAAGCTACAATAACAACAAAGCCTCGATTTGCATATTTCAAAATTTCTTGGCATGTTGTTAGTTTCTTTATTTCTCCTTTAGCTGCTTGATTACGTAGAACAACACACCAATAACTAGATTCTTTATATGGATATGTTTTATCATATTTAGAATAATTAGAATCAATAGGAGCATCGTAATTATCTGTAAATTTTAAATAATCCTCATCAACTGCTTGAATAGTTAAATAAACAGCATGGTTGCAATAAGTTTGATCCGAATAAATAGGATCTAAATTATAAATGCCACGTTTTCCTTCCTGAATACATTTTATATTAACAACACGTTCCTGAACACGTTTTAATTCTTTGATATGTAAGTTTTCAATTTCAACTTTATCCATCAATCCAATAAACTTCACAGGGTGAAAGAAGGTTACATTTGATTTAGATGACAAACTTGTATTTTCCCAAAAACAATAATCATCCCTTTGTTGTTTCAGATAATCCATATCAGAGTATGGCCAAGCTTTTTTATAAGCATCCATAAGGCCGGAGTCTTGTTTCCATTCTGAAGTATTTAAAAAAAACAAACTGGATACAAGTTCTTGATTCTTGTTTAATGTGTATTTAAGTTCTTCTTCATCATTCTGATTTATATTTAGTTCAGCCAAAAATTTCTCTTTGTTTTCACACCTATATTTACCAAAGTCTGACAGATTAATTTTTTCAAAGAAATCTTCCCACTTATCGTAAATAATTTCTTCTACAGGTTTACTTGTATCAATTGTATCGTCAATATCATCTTTGTTAATCCAGATAGTATTGGAACCATTTGGTTCTTTCCCTAAAATCCAAGTCTTATTTTGTTTGTCTGTAATTTCTTCGTGTGTATTTTCGTATGTTCCAGTTTTTACAATTTCTGCTGATTCTGACCATATAAGATTTTTTGGTTTTTCAAATATCTCTGTTTGAAGTATTTTCTTTTCTTTTTTTAATCTATAATAATCATTATCCATTATTAGGGAAAATTGTTCCATTTTTTCATTTATTGTTTTTTCATTAATATAAAATTTCTCTTTTTTACTTGCTGGCATACAATAATATTTAATTTGACGATAAGTATCTCCAATTTGGGATTTCCATTCATATTTAAAAGTATTATATATGTTTATTGTTTTACCAGTATCTTCAAAAGTAGAGCCATTTTTCTTAAAAACTTTTATAGTTTTATCTTCGTTACTAATATAATGTGGATCTTTCCAGGTATAAATAAATGACTTCTTACTGATATATTCATCATCCTCCAGTTTTCCAATATAACCCATATATTCCATTTCTATAAATATTTCTGATTCAATTAAACTCACCTTGTTTCCAGTTACTCTTAAATAACACAAATCTAAAGTTTCATATCTTAATTCTATAGCTTGTACAAGTTTAGGCTTAAATAAAGAATTACTAATTAGTTTTTTCCCAAAATTTAGAAGGGAATTAGTACTATTATTTAAATTATCTAACGAATTTTTCAAATTATAATTTATTTGAATAATTTCTAATGGTTTAATTATTGTCTCTGCTACCGGATTATTCTTATGCACTGATGTTTCTGCTTTTATTAAAAAATCAGCTTTATAATCGTTACGATTTTTATTAAATTCCATAAAATTAGTATTTGTACAAAATGTTTCAAAATGTATGTAATCCTCAATTTTATATATATCTTTTTTTTCATCTGGTGATACAGCTGCATAACCACCATAACCTAGTACATCGCCTTTTTCAAGTTTAATGGATTCACCACTTCCTTTATAACTGTATATTTGATTTTCTAGAATTCTTTCATCTTTATTTAGCTTAAGCTTAAATTCATTAAAGGATATTTCTTCTTTTTGATAAAATTCATTTAACCATGTATCCAGGTTTTCTGAGATATTTTTTACATTTTCTTTTAATTTTTTGAAATTTGATGCAACTTGATTTTCGTTTTCATTTGATAAATCGTAACCCCATGGTAAATATATGTAACCAGAACCTTTAGTACTTCCAGTATCATAGTTTACAAAAATTCCTTTTTCAAATTTATTAGCTGATGTATTATCAGCTAAATTTTTTAAAAGATTATCAAGTTCAGTTTTTGATATTTGAAATTTAGTTGTTTTGGGTACACTTGCTATTGCAAGTCTTTTACTAATGTCTTTTGTATCGAATAATAAAATATCGTCAATAACATCATTTGATTTACGTGGTAAATAATTAGAAATGTCATTAGTATTAGTTGATTCATAAGGTCTAAGCCTTCTTTTCGTTTCCCAATGATCCTGAAATTTTCTAAAAGAATCATTCGAAATATAACATTTTTGTTTAGAACCATTAAAATAATATTCTACCTTTTTGAAAACTGTACTTGGTGATTCTGTTTCTATAATTTTAAGTTCACATGGTATATATATATCTTCTACTGCATATTCGAAAGTTGTTTTTATTTTTTTTGCTTGTATATAATAGCTTTCAACATTCGGTATATAAATACTTTTGTTTTGCGATAAATAATAATATTCTTGTTGGCCACTTGGAGTATATCTTCCTGTTAATAAAAAGCCGTTTTTTATATTATATGTAATATTTGGCTTAGGGTTGTTTTTTAGATCCCAAGAATTATATTCAGTAAGACATGTTTTTAATGTATCTTTTATTGTTTTTGAAAAAAATATATAACCATTTAATGATGATATTTTTAAGCCATTATTTTCATCTGTATCTTTTAAATAAGTTATAAAATCATCATAATTTATTTCAATTTTATCTTTTATGGTTAGAATATTTTTAACACATCTTTTTGTTTTTTTTTATTATCAAATAGAAATATCTCGTTTGTTATTGTTCTGTATTCCCCAGGTTTTAAATAGTTTGAGTCATTTTTTTCGGAATTAGTAAAAGCTGGTCTACGGGTTTCATAATGTGATGTTAAATTTCGTACTAATTTTTCATCAATATATGCATTTTCAGTTTTACCATTAAAGGTATATTTATAATAATCAGTTTCTGATATTTTAGTTTCACTAGGAATTTTAATAAACTCTTGTCTTTGTAATCTTAAATTTTCTAATACATAATAACCTTTTACATAGTTATAGGGAAATGTGTTTGTAAATTCTAAATCCGCAGAATAAAAAAATAAATCACACTTTTCTTTATTTGTATAATATTTCAATGGTCGTAAATGATTATATAATGTATAGAACTGATATTGTATTTTTCTTGAAGTATTGTTCTCTAAAACTACTTTTTCTGTTTTATGTTCAATAAGCACAAAAGAATTAGAATAACCTTTACCAATTTCTTTCTTTATCAATTCTTGAATTATTTTGTTTTCTTCTTTTTCTGACTTAAACTCTTCTTTTAATTGATATTTTCCATCTTTTAATTCAAAAAAATTATATATAAAAAAATTACCAGGAGAGAGATTGAAGTTCTCCAACATTTCTGGATATATCTTAAATTTATCAAAATTTATGTCTTGTGTCTTAAATCCAGATGAAAATCTGCACGCAACAATTGTACCATCATAGATATTTTTAATTACATCTCCATTTAATTTTAAATGAATTCCATTATGCCAGAAAGAATCTGAACATACGAGAAATAATTTTGATGAAGAATATTGAAAATTATTTACAGGTTTTTCAAATAATTCATATTCATTTATATTTAACTTTCTTTTTGTTTTCATATTTATTCTGATTGTTTGTTTTCGTCAGGAATTATTATAATTTCATTTGGCGACTCAATTGATAATTCAACGCCATTCTTTAATTCATCCATAGTTGCTTTTATTACATAAACATTTCTTTCTTCATCTTCTTTTGTTTCCATAATAGTACTATTTATATAATTTTAAATTTTTGTCGTAATATATTATACTACATTATTAATAAACTTCAAGGATATAGATAATACCTTTTTGTATTTTTTTTATGACAGATAATGAAATTCAACAACGTTTAAGTGATAATGTAATGCCTAACCGCAACTTGGACTAAAACAGGAAAGCTAATAAGGTGTATAATAACAAAAGGAAGACACCTTATGGGAAGAACAAGAAGAAAGTTCAGCTCGGAAGAAAAGCTGAAAATGGTTATGGCAGTTATTCAGGATGGAAAGGCAGTCAGTGACGTTGCCCAGGAAAATAATGTCCATCCGAATATGATCCTCAACTGGAAGAAAGAATTCCTGGAAAACGCGGCAATGATTTTTGACCGTCACAGACCTGACATCACGGAAAAAGCACAGCAGCGGAAAATCGAAGAACTCGAAACAAAGCTCAAAAAGAAGGACGAAGTGATAGCCGAAATTGCCGAGGAAAACATGATGATAAAAAAAACTTTTGGTGGCCGGAGCTAGGGAAAGAAAAGGTCAGCCTTAAAACGCGGACCCTGATAGAAACTGAAGTGCAGAAGATTCATGAAAAAACCGAAATCAAGGTTTCAGAGCTTGTAGCTTTTGCAGGAGTTTCTAAAAGTACCTGGCATGAA
>CASERQ010000016.1 GCA_949290395.1 uncultured bacterium
TTAGCATATAAAGTTTGATCTTTTGTGACTTCAAAAGGAAAAGTAACCTTGTTTATGAAACTTTCTTCTAAATACCAACCAAGGAAAGTGTAGCCATCTCTTGTTGTATATGGTTCACTTTCAATAATTGAGGTAACAAAATCTTCAACTTTTGAACCGCCATTGCTATCAAAAGAAACTTTAAATTCTTTTGGCTCTTCATTGATAAGCTCATAATAAGCATAAACATTAACATCATTTGTCAAAGGAGTATTTTCATAAAAATCATTGGTTAACTCATCTTCAAAACTTTTATTATCAAAATACCAACCTTTAAAACTATAGCTTTCTTTTTGTGGAGCATCAGGTAAAGTTAAAATTTCATTTCCACTTGTTTCAATTGTTGAAAAAATTTCATTATCAACGTAAAAAGAAATTGTATATTTTTCAACGACAGGTTCACTTTTCTTTTCATAAAAAGCATAGCAATCAAGGTCTTCTAAAAGAGGTTTATTTAAAAAATAATCTCTTGTCAATTCTTCACTCCAAACATTCTTATCTAAAAACCAACCCTTAAAATCATAATTTTCTTTATTTTGTGCTGAAGGTAGATCGATTGTCTCATATCCTTTAGTTTCGATTTTTCCAACCAAAGTTGATTCATCATAAAAAGAGATAGTAGGTAATTCTCCATCTATTCCGTTTGTCCCACAAGAAGATAAAAATGTAATTGGTAAGCCGAGTAATAAAATAATTTTAAGTAAAATTGAAGTTTTCTTTTTCATAAAAAATATCCTTATTTTGCGCACTTTATATTATAAATTATTAGGATTTATTTCAAGTTAAATAAAACTTCAAAACATTATGGAATAAGTTTCAATTAATGTTTTTTGCAAATTTTAAAATTATTCGTATTTTTTAATAGCCTTGGAGGATTAACATTCCTGCTATAGAAGTGTTCAATTTTTTGCTACAAAACTCTTTCAACTCTTTTTCGTAGATTTTCATCAAACGCATTGACTCTTTCTTCTCGGTTGAGAGTTGAAGATAATCTTCTACTTTCTTCTTGTAATTTTCTAAACTCATTTGTTCTTTAATATCCACCATTATTATAATGATTTTTGTTTTTTCGCAACTTCTCTGTCATGATCTAATATAAACTTAATTTGAGAATGACTAGTCGCAATAGACACCGCCATCGTGTAATTGTAAGATTGTGTTCAACCAAAGAATTTTTTTCTTTATTATTTTGGTACACTTTACTAGTGTAAATAACATTGATGAAATCCCCAATAATCACATTTGAAAAAGGGACACCTTCTATAATTAATAAAAAATCATAGGAGGAGAAAATATGTTACAAGGAGATTATTGGATGAACATTAAACATGGATTATTACATCAAAGATTTTCAATATCCGAAATTGCTAGAATTTATGGTATTGATAGAAAAACAGTGAGACGATATTTACAGGCTACTGATAAGCCTAAATATACTTATAAAAAACCAAGGCATAAAGTTATTGAAGATTATGCTGATTTTATTAATGAAAAATTAAAAGAACACCTTATTCAGCAGTAAGAATAAAAGAACTTCTCGAAGAACATTTTAATATTAAAATTTGTTATACATCAGTTCAACAATACGTCCGTAAAGAAAAAACGAATTAAATAGTAACGCGACTGTGAGGTTTGAAACATTACCTGGAGAACAAGGACAAGTCGATTGGGGTTTTTGAAAACTATCGAGTTACTGATGAATTCGCAATTAAGGTATTAGAAAAAGCTTCAGATTTAACATATACACAAGTTGGGCAAAATTTGCATTCTACATTTGTTTTATCTAAAACAACCATCTATCGAATAATTAAAAACACGAACGTTGAAAAGATTGAATCAAAATCTTTAATTGAAAACTCTGATAAAATTCATCTTCAAATTGATGAAAAGTATGTCGGAATCCGAGGCAAAAAATATAAAACGCGCTTATATACTGCCACAATATTTAAAGGTATCATTCGAAAGAAAAACCGAAATATCCTGCAAAATGTTTCTTATATTTCCGCAAAAAGCGTTGCAAAACTGGCACGAAAAATAAATAAAGTCCTTAAAGAACGATTTAAAACAACGCTTGAAACAGAAATTTTCTTTAGCGGTGACTACGCAACATATATTCAAAATTTTCCTGACAGAATTACAGTTTGCAAAGCTAAATATGTACCAGATCGTTTCCATACATTCAGAGCCATTAAGCACCTAACTTGGGGTCTATTAACAAACGCCGATTTAAACAATATCGAGATATTAAAGTAATTGGCGGAGGTAGAAGTCGGCGATGCGTACAAGTATCAATGCTCTCAGGTAATCAACTACATTAAGAAAAATTTAAACAAAAACCCATTCTCTGCTTACTTAGATCCAACTTATATAGGATGCTCCCAGGAATGTACTAACAGCCATATATATGTCTCGAGGTTTGGAAATATGGCTATAAATTCAACTTTAAAACTATTGAAAAATTAACACTTGTAAGGGAGGCTTGTAAAACTAGTGCAACAATCAAAATCAGCTATAGCAAAAAAGAAAGAATCTATGAAGAAAGAGACTTCGCAATTGGTAAAGAATTTATTGAAACATACAAATCAGTTTTAGATACATCAGGTATATCAAGTCAAGCTAGAAAAATGTTTGAAAACATAAAGTTTGGTGTGGCACAATGTTTCTAATAGGTTTCCAGTTAGGCAAGCTTACCTACAAAAAAAACACTAACGTGCACTATTTTCATAATATTGAATGTACTATTTTCAAGATTTTTTAATTGATTCATCAATTGATAAACTCTTTTTATTATTCTTATATAAGAAGAATTTTCGGTGATTTGGCTAAATTTTATTCAGTGATTTGGTGAAATACAAAATAATATTTCAGCCCACTACTTACCATGTTTTTATTAACTCATACAAATAAGAATTTTTATAAATTATTTCTTTGCCAACTTTTTCCTCAATTAAAATTCCAATTTTAGATAATGAATGTAAATACTTTGATGCCGTA
>CASERQ010000017.1 GCA_949290395.1 uncultured bacterium
AAAAGTTGCAGAAGAAGGTAATCCACAAGAATTAATTAAGAAAAATGGTCAATTTACAAAAATGGTAAGTTTACAAAAAGAATCAGCAAGTTTTAATATATAGTTCGCGATTAATTATAAGAAAAAAGTCACCTAGTTTTTTAGCTAGATGACTTTTTTAGATAATCGACTAAGAATAATATCTATATAAATTCATGACATTATTAAACGAATTTATACTTAACAATTAAACAGTTTCAAATGTAAGCAAAGAAGTGGCATTTGGCATTTATTAAGGGATGAAGTATTTATCTGTAACAAATGTTGGTCTTCATCCAACTATTCAAAAATTAAGCAATCGAGTCATTGAAACACACTTAATTGATTACGATGAAAATATTTATGGCGAACACATCTCGATATATTTTTATGAAAAAGAAAGAGATGAAGTAAAATTCGAAAATCTTGATGAGTTAAAGGAAAGAATTGCTCAAGACGTTCAAAATTGTGAGCATTTCTTTAAATATAAAAACTGATTGGTTCCTCTTCTTGAGGAATCTTTTTAGTTATAGCGATTATAACTACTAAATAATATTTATAATTAGTATAATTGATACATAAGTTTTCAATTTTAGAGAGGTAAAAAAGTGATGAAACTTAAAGCTTCGGATTTAACTTTAGAAGAAAAAATTAAATTGGTCGTTGGAAAGAAGATCTTGATGGAAAATTGCCACGTTTTGTTGTGAGTGATGGTCCAGTTGGATTAAGAAGTTCTTTTGATAAGGATGGGGTTTGTCATGATCATGACTTTGTAGCAACCGCTTATCCTAGCACACAAGTTTTATCCCAAACTTGGGATGAAAAACTTTGCTATGAATATGGAAAAATCTTAGCTGATGAATGGATTGAAAGAAATATCGATGTTGTTTTAGGTCCAGGTGTCAACATTAAAAGAAATCCACTTTGTGGTCGTAATTTTGAATACTATAGTGAAGATCCTCTTGTTGCTGGAACACTATCTTATAATGTTATAAAAGGTATTGGCGATAAACATATTTTAACCAGCTTAAAACATTTTTGTTGCAATAACACTGAGTATTCTCGTATTTGGACTTCCAGTGAAGTTGATGAAAGAACAATGCGTGAAATCTACCTTAAACCATTTGAAATTGCAATTAAGGCTAATCCAACTACAATTATGTGTTCATACAATTTGGTAAATGGCGTAAGAATGAGTGAAAATAAAGCACTTTATGATATTGCTAAAAATGATTTTGGATTTAAAGGCTATATTTTATCGGATTGGGAAGCTGTAAAAGATGCAACCGCTTCAATAAATGCAGGGCTTTCCCTTATCATGCCTTTTGAAGCAAAACATTTAGAAAATTTAAAAGAAGGCGCAAAATCTGGTCGACTCGACATGAATAAATTAGACGAAGCCGTCAATAATATTCTTAATGTTTTATATAAAAATGAAGATGATAAGAAGTTAAGAAAAGTTGAATCAGATCAAGAAAAAAGAAGCAGTTTTGCGAGAAAAATTGCTGAAGAAGGTATTGTTTTAGTTAAAAACGAAGGCGCACTTCCTCTTAAAAAGAATGAAAAAATATTGTTAACTGGCGATCCAGCAAATAGATATTATTATGGTGGAGGAAGTAGCAATGTCTATGTTGGTGATAAATATATTAATTTAGAAGATTCCTTTAGTAATCTTGGCTTTGATGCTACTTATTTTGAAAGCGTCTGCGAGAGTTTTGGTAGCATCGCTCACATGGAAAATTTAAAGAATGTTTATCATAAAGCTTATGAACACGATACTTTAATCATTGCGGTCGGTCAAAATCACAATTTAGTTTTTGAAAATAGCGACCGTAAGGATATGAGCTTAACAAAAGATGAAATAAGTGTTATCGAATCGTTAGCTAAAGCTAATAAAAAGATGATTCTTTTGGTTTACGCTGGTGCACCAATTGATTTAGCCGAAATTGAAATTTATTTTGATGCAATTTTATTAGTTGGATATCCTGGTGAAAAAGGAAACGAAGCAATTGCTAACATATTAACAGGAAAAGTAAATCCTAGTGGAAGACTTACCGAAACTTATGGTTTAGAGCTTTCCGATTATCCAAGCGAACACACATATCGCGATGAAAGTGTCATTTGCTATTCAGAAGGTTTAAATGTTGGCTATCGTTATTTCTCATCATTTGGCATCCCAACCCTTTATCCTTTTGGTTACGGATTAAGTTATTCAAAATTTGAATACTCAAACTGTCAAATCGATGTTAAAAATGAAAAAGTTTTAGTTAAATTCGAATTAGAGAATACTAGTGATGTCGATGGCAAAAATGTCGTTCAAATTTATGTTGGGGAAATCACTAAATCGGTCTATCGTCCTCTAAGAGAACTCAAAAAATTTGATAAAGTTTTCTTAAAAGCTCACGAGAAAAAGACTTTAACTTATGAACTAGATTCAAAAGAATTCGCTTTCTTCTCTGCAAACGACCATAAATGGACATTAAATAAGGGTTTATATAACATCGAAATTAATGAAAACGCTGAAGAAGTAATCTTTTCAAAAATTATTGAGATTAAGTAGTAAGGCAATCGCAAGAAAATAAACCGTAAAGTTTTTGCGCAGTTATCACAAAAAATAATTGCGCTTTTATTTTTGAGACGACTTTTGAAGATGAATATGGAAGCTGGTTATTCATCAACAAAATGAAATATTATTAGGTGCAAATCGAAGCGATGATTGAAGCTAAAGAAATCAGCAAAGATGATTTGAATTATTTGCTAAAAGGTGTTGAATTAAAATCTAAAATCGAACACCAATATAGTATACAAAATATACGTTTAAAAACACAAAAAAGCGCGATAAATATCGTACTTCGTCTTTATTTCCTTTGCTAAAAATGATATAATAAATTACGAAAATTAATGATGCCTTAAACGAATTAGAAAGACTACAAAAAGAGCTTGCTGCGGCTAAATTGATAATCGCCTTACAAGAGAAAATAATCAAAAATTTAAATTTAAATAATGATAAAAAAATTGAAGAATATGAATTATATAAGCTAATATTTGATACTTCTTATACGCCAAATAGTTCTATTTATGCTGCAGTAAAATATGTCAAAGATATTTGGGATGATATGCGGACTTACATCGAAAACGGCTATTTGGAACCTTCGAATAATATCGCAGAAAGAGCTGTTAAGCCGTTTGTTATCCAAAGAAAGGTTTTTTAGACCTCTGGCTCATATGCTGGAGCAAGATATACATCAAAACTGTTTAGTATCATTCAAACAGCAAGAGCTAATAATTTAGATACATATCAATATTTAAATTTCTTATTA
>CASERQ010000018.1 GCA_949290395.1 uncultured bacterium
GGCAACTTATCAATTTTTCATTAATTAATCATTTTGAACTATTTATAGTAATAATCTCATGTTTAAAATACTTTTCTTGAAAATTAATCGCTTCTTCTATCTCATTGCTTGATAAATATCCATAGTTATAAACAACCAATTTATCTTCGTTATCATTCAATCGGCGCACTATTGCAATAACTTTACCACGATAGTTATTTAAAGGCTTGTCTTCACCTAAAATATATACATCTTGATATTCGTTATCTCCACCATAAAAGCCATCAATATAACCATAATTAACTAAATATATCATATCTTTATATTTCGGATGAGTTGTTCCTATAGGTCTATCAATGATAACATCAATTTCTTTTCCTATTAATCCTTTAAGAATACCAGTATCCATTAATTAAAATCTTCTTTCTTTTTATTCTAAAATTTCCCAATAGCCGGTCTTATTTGAACCTTGTCTTTTGATATAATGCTTATCTTTTAAAACCTTAATATTTTTATGTTTTGCCTAAATCACACTTTATCATTAATTGAGATTTAGTAATATTAGGATTATTTCTAATTTCCGCCAGGACTCGTATTTGAGATTTATTGAGTAATTTATTACCCACTTTATTACCCACTTTATTACCCACATCATTTATGCGATTAAATGGTATAGTTACTACTATCGTATTTTCATTTATGGCTATTGCTTCTTTGCCATATTTATTAACGATTGTAGGGATTCCTCTGCCAGTTTTTTCACTAATGTGTAACTGTAAAAACAGCTCTGATAATTTTTCATTTACAGGTACTGAGTGTCCTTCAAAAAACCATCAAGAGTTTGCATAGGTGGTAAAGTGCCTCTTGATAAAATTTCGATTCGATCAGAATACAAAGTGATCATTAGCTCATTTAGATGAATCCATTCGTTATGTAAAAATGCATTGATAACGGCTTCTCTATAGCATTCAAAATCAAAAAGCATTATTTCCTCTCTTTCCATAATTCTATTTTTTTCATTTGCTTGAGGAATGTTTAAAACATCACCATAATTTAAAACATCATTTAAAGAATATAAGAGACATTTATAGCCAAATTCCTTTACAGAATACATTTTAGAAGCTTTTGTTTTTCCCCCAAAGATAGCTACTCGAATTGGAACATGAGAATTGTCAGATAATAACTGAGCCATTATATTAAATTTGCCATCTTTCGTTAATAAATGAAGATTTTTTAAAAAAGTAGAACTATTTAAAACAATGTTTTTTGAAACATAATATGCCTTTAGTTGATTGAATGTTAAATCTTGATATTCACTTTCTATATTTGTGATAGTAGGCAATCCAAAGGTTAATACAGAAAATAAGAAGGCTTCTCTCTCTGGATATTTTTTTAATTTTTCTTTACTAGAACCTATTCTAATGTATCTAATATCTTTGTATGAAGTAGGGATAGTTTTTGCGCTCGGAATAACTAATACAACAAGTCTATGGTTATTCATTATAGTTTCTAAAAAATAAAAATTAACACTTGGACTTAAATTTCTAGCTAAATAGTGTTTCAAAGGTTCATTATTGATTTCAATTTCACAATTAAAAGAAGTGCCAACTATTTTATGATCTAAATCCGTGATTCCCCATATCATATAGGCACATTCTTTTCCTAAAATTGCTGCACTATTTGATAAAGATGAAATATATTCAACTAATTGGTCCTTTTCAAACCAATTTTCTTTAAATTCAAACCATTCTCTTTCGCCTTCATACGCGAGGCATTCACTAATTATTTCATTTGCTTTAACCATTTTATCACCCACTTTTTTACCCACTTGTTTAACATTAAGTAGGTAATAAAACAATTATTTTATAAGATAAATTTAAAAATTGTATCACCAATTACGCCTTATTTATGGTGATACATTCTAATAGGTAGCTTCCTGTTCTTAAGAGACTTGTTAGAAACGCCAATGGTTAATTTGTGTTTCATAACTTTTTCCTCCTTATAGTTTCTAGAGAAGAGCGAACACTACCCTTCTCACCATATGGAGATTTGGAGGTCATTTTGATGGGGGTATAAATTGAAAAAAGTTAAAAAAATTTCTAGGCAACAAAAAAGACCACCCAGCTCAATAAGAACCAGATGGTCAATCGATATTATTAAAAAGGATAGGGGTGTGCAGTTGCCGTGTTTAGGGGTGTGCAAGGGTGTGCAAAATAAGGGTTGCCGTGTAATAGTGCACACCTGCCGTTTCAAAGTGAGCCTTAAAAACGTTGGTTTTTGATGATTTTTTGGGATTTTGGCTCGCACTATTACAACGGCGTAAATTTAAAAAGTGGCTATTTAAGCCGAAAAATGAAAAAAGTCTGCACACCCCTAGTCATCGACTAAGAATGTATCAGACATGTTGTTCTTTTATGGCAATAAATACCTATTATGATACGTTTGCGACCCCCTATTTACAAGTTGCAACCCCCTTGCCAACTTTGCAACCCCTAAAGAAAGTTTGTGTTAT
>CASERQ010000019.1 GCA_949290395.1 uncultured bacterium
TTAATTCAGCACCATTTTCTCCTATATATGTGTTATAACCATCAGGTAATTTAGATACAAATTCATCACAATTTGCTTTTTTAGCTGCTTTGATAACTTCTTCGTTTGTCGCATCTTTTTTACCAATACGGATATTTTCCATTATTGTATTGTTAAACAAATTCACATCTTGGAAGACTATAGAATAGTTTTTTAAAAGACATTCTGGATCAATATTTTTAATTACTTCTCCTCCAAGTTTAATAGTTCCCTTATCAACATCCCAAAATCTAGAGCAAAGTTTTGATATAGTTGATTTTCCACATCCACTTGGACCGACAAGCGCAGTTACTTCACCTTGTTTAGCAGTAAAGGAAACACCATTAATTACACTTTCATCCTTGTCATATCCAAATTTCACATCTTCGAAAGTAATATCATAATTGTTAGGCTTAAAATCATCTTTGCCAGTTTGAATTGGGCAATTATAAAATTCATTCATTCTTTCTATATTCAAAAAAGTAGAGTTGATTGCCGCTAAATTTTGAAGTGCTGTTGCCATAGGTTCATAAAATCTAGAAACGAGGAGTAAGAACATAAAGAAAATCATCATATCAAGCGAACCGTCAATAAGAAGAATTGAACCTACTAAAGCTGTTGTAGCAATGCCAAATTTAAGAATCATCTGAGCAGTTACCACGAATAAAGCTACGCCTAACTCTGACTGAATATGAAATTTCTCCACTAATCTAACATTTGTTTTAATTTTTTTCATATATTCTTTTTCTGAATTAGTAGCTTTTAAATCTTTTATAGTCTCAATGCACTCTTGAACATTATTTTGAAGCTCTAAATCAGCTTTGTCTTTCTTCCTATTAAAATAGTTTTGCGCTTTTCTAGAAGCAAAAACAATAAGTATAGATACCGGAACTACCCATAAAGAGGCAAGACCCATCCTCCAATCAATAATAAATATAGGAATCATTACTATAATTGACGAAAGCATTGAACCATAAAAATTTGGCATAAAATGCGAAAAACTTTGTTCAATTGCAGTCGCATCATTCATAATAACGTGAGTCATATCAGTCAAATCTTTATGCGAAAAGAACGATAAAGGTAATTTTCTTAATCTTTCAGCTAAAGCTATTCTTCTTTTGCCACTTTCTTTATAAGTAAGGAAATAAGAACAGTGATATTGAATATAGTAAATTAATCCTAATGCAACGATTATTCCTAAAGATCCAAAAATAAACAAATAATAATGAATAGCCGGAATTCCTTCCCCTAGAAGATCGTCTACTAAAATGTATAAAAGCCATACTGGTATCATCAAAGCAATATTGCTTAATACGTTCATTAATAGAGTTTTTATAAAATCTTTTGCGCCCTGTTCGGTCAAAGCGAATTTATGCATGAGATATTTAAGCATTTTTAACCCTCCATTTGATTGATTTTTGATAATCGTTCCACATTTTTGTATAAATTCCATCTTCTTTTAACAATGAATCATGAGTTCCTTCTTCAACAATTTTTCCATCGTTAACAACAAGGATTTTGTCAGCATTTTTTATAGTTGATAACCTGTGGGCAATCATAATGACTGTTTTATTTTTACTTAGATTTTGAAATGCTTTTTGAATTAAATACTCATTTTCAGGGTCCGAAAAGGCTGTAGCTTCATCTAAAATAATAATCTTAGAATTTTTTAAAATGGCTCTAGCAAGAGAAATTCTTTGCATTTCTCCACCTGATAAATATGTTCCTTTAGCGCCAATAATGGTATTTAACCCATCAGGAAGTTTAGCAATTATGTCATTGCATTGAGCGAGTTTTAAAGCTTCATTAACCTCTTCTAAAGTCGCATCTTTTTTACCCATTCTTACGTTTTCAAGAATAGTATTTTTTAAAAGTTTTGAATCCTGAAAAACATAACTAATTTCATTCATCAAATCTTCTTTTTTTATGTTTCTTATATCAACTCCACCGATAGAAATAGAGCCTTTTTCCACATCGTAAAATCTATTAAGAAGACTAGCTATAGTACTTTTGCCTCCACCGCTAGGACCTACTAGAGCGGTAATCGAATTTTCCTTTGCAATAAAACTAATATCATTTAATGCATATTTTTCTTTATTTTTATATTTGAAAAAGACATTATCAAACTTCACCTCGTCTCCACTTGGCTTTAAAGGATTAGAGGTTTCCTTTAATGGTTCAATAGATAAAACTGAATCTACTCTTTTTAATGCATCTTCAACTATCATTGTATTTTCAGACATATACATAACTCTTAAAAGGGTTGTTGATATAATCGGAGTAAAAACAATGTAGAAAATTAAATTTAAAATAAACGTTTGA
>CASERQ010000020.1 GCA_949290395.1 uncultured bacterium
GCCGTCTGACAAAGAGATGATTATGAAGTGACCGCCACAGGCGAATGGGTAAAAAACATTACAAAAAATTGGGATGTCAAGAAAAAATACTTGACCCCTTTTTTTAATATAATCTTCGTTGGCTGACGGCAGCAGATTGTCCGGCGGTCACAGGATAACAGACACAGGAATGAGAATTAGCCTTAACTTTCAGGAATTAAATACCTAAACAGACATTACCAAACGATTTTTTAAGAAAAAAGCGATATTTATCGCACTTTTTTGCTTTACAAAATGGGAGAAATATACGATAACTTAGTTATAAAAGATAACTAAAGGATGATTATAAGTTATGTTTGAGCCAGAAAAAGTTGAAATACCTGAAAAAGTTAAGTTTTATAAGAAGACTAAAGGGCTATATGTTTATATGGTCGGTGAAAAAAAAGTATATTAAAGATAAGAAATATGTTGTTGAGAAAAGATCACTGATTGGTCTTAAAATTGATGATAAATATATGCACCCAAATCAAACTATTACAAATTATTTAATGTAAAAAGAGAGGTTCGCGTTGAACAAGAGCCACGCGAATTTTCTGATACTTTAAGTGTCGGCGTAACAATTGCATTGCAAACTATAGCAGAAAAAATCGGAGTAACCAAATGCGTAAAAGAAGCCTTTAAAAGTGATAAAAATTGCGATTCAGATTTTGTTTCTAAAATGATTGTAGACCTTGCTTGCTATAGCATTTTAACTGGTAGCACAGCATATCAACATTTTCCAACATACGCATTTAAATCACCTGTTCTCACTAAAAAGGTATATTCAGATTCTTATATATGTGAATTTTTAAGAAATGATATTAACGAGTATAAAATTCAAGCTTTCTTTGATTCATGGGTTAAAGAAAATAACAATAATGGAACAATCTTGATTTCATACGATTCGACCAATATAAATTGTGTTAGTGATGGTATAACTTTAGTAGCCAATGGCCATGCAAAAGATGACGATAGCAAACCTATTGTAAATATCAGTTATGTAATCGATCAAAAAGAAGGTACCCCGCTTTTTTATGAACTATATAATGGCGCAATAAATGACGTTACTGAAGTTAAGAAAATGCTAGAAAAAGCAAATAATTGCGGCTTTAAAAATGAAATTTTCGTTGCAGATCGTGGATATTTTTCTAAAAGCAACCTTCAAAAGATACTTAAAAACTTTCATGCATTTGTCATGATGGTTTCTCTAAAAAATAATTTCGTTAAGTCTAAAATTGATGAAGTTCGTTCAAACATAGTCGATTCTAATAATTATATTTTGCCGGATAAAGTATTTGGTACTTTTGTCGAAACTAAACTCTACAAAGATGATTTAGATGGCGAAGAAAAATACGTTTATATTTATTTCAATAAAGCAAAATTTACTCAAGACAAAGAAGAATTAATGAGTATTTTAGTGCTTGAGAAAAACAATCTTATGAAGAAAATAAATAATGGCGAAGCTATTTTATTTGATTCTGATTTTAAGGAAAAATATCCTCAATTTGATGTTGAGTACGACGAGAAAAATCTAGTAATTTATTACCTTAAAATATCTAATGAATACTTAATTTCTAAATTAAAATATTCAGGTTTTTTCATCCTGGTTTCTAATATAAAAAGAAGTCCAGAAGAAATGTTATCAATTTATAGAAAACGTGATTTGATTGAAAAAGAGTTCCGCCAAATGAAGTCGCAAATTGGTTTTAATGCACTCAATGTACAAAGTGACGCAAGTCTAAGATCAAAAGTTTTTATTATGTTTATTGCATCTATTTTGAGAAGTTATATCATGCGAAAAACAACTGAAAAGCGAAAATACGGCTTATGGTTTCTATTTCACTTTTAATAGGAGAAATAATGTCACTGCCTATGTCGCTCCTAGTGTCACTGCTATTTCATCGCTTAACAAAACTGAACAATTTGTGCTTAATTTAATAGAAAGTAATCCAAAAATTACTCGAAATGAAATTGCTATAAAAATAAATAAAACAGTAAGAACTGTTCAAAGAATAACTGATAAACTTGTTGAAAAAAAGAAACTAATACGAGTTGGTAGCAATCAATATGGATATTGGGAAATATTAAAGAAATGAGAAGATTATATGTTAAATGTAGGCGATGTAATCACTATAAACAATGTTACTTATGAAATAGTAAAACTTTTAGGACATGGTAAAGGTGGATATTCATATCTAACAACAACTGATAATAAAAAATATGTATTAAAACAAATCCATCACGAGCCTTGTTCTTATTACCAATTTGGTAACAAAATCGAAGCCGAATTACATGATT
>CASERQ010000021.1 GCA_949290395.1 uncultured bacterium
CGTAAGCGTAAAAAATATGCCGTTCTTCAGGTTCGAACCTAAATTTATCATAATTTCCTCATCAAGAGGAGGAATGAAAACTTATGGCAAGTATTAACAATGCTTATCCTGAAACTTATAAAATTGAATTGGTTAAGCGCTACTTAAATGGAGAAATGCAGAAAAAAATCGTTAAGGAACATAACATTGCAAAGTCAACTTTTTATAGTTGGGTTTGTAAATATAGTTCTTTAATCTTACAAAAATGGAAAATTGGAAAGGAAGTCGAAGTTTCAGAAGACAATACTTTTGTAGATATACGTCGTGCTTGTGAAGCATCTATAAAAACATCAGTAGTTCAAGGTAGTAAAGACATTGTAAGAATTTTTGTAGATGGTTTTGCGATTATTTGTGACATCTCACAACTTAATAATGTTTTGGAGGTCTTGAATCATGATTGATTTAAGCTCTATTGATCATATTTTTCTATACCCTGGTCATACTGATTTAAGAAAAGGAAGAATTAGTTTGACTCATATGGCATATGAAATACAGAAAAACGATCATCAACACAAATTATTCCTTTTCTGTAACAAGGCTGAAAAACTTATCAAGATATACGAAAAAGACGAGACTGGAGTTTGGGTATATATAAGATCTCTAGATGAATCAAAATTCGGTCGGCCAAAAGATTTAAAGGAAGCAAAAGAAATTAATAGGTCCCAAATTGAATGGCTTATGAAAGGTCTTAAATATATAAAATTTAGCGAAAATTCTAGTAATATTAAAGCTGGTTTTTAGTACAAAAAAGGCATAAAAATTAGAAAAAAACTTGCAAAAATGCGATAAAATACTCGATATTTATCGTATTTTTTGCTATAATAATATAGTGAAAAAAGAAGTAAATTTTAACAAAATTAGTACAAAATTAGTAAGAAAGATTTGATAGAACTTTACCATAAAAAATGCGAAGAATTTGACCAACTTGAAGCTAAATTTAGAAAGCTTCAAGAAGAACATAACCAAACGATTTTAGAACTTCAAAACGTTGTTGAAAAAGATAAGCTTAAAGCTCAAAGACTTTTTGGTAAAAAAACAGAAAAGTCTAGTTCTTTAGAAAACAGAGAAGAAGAATTTAACGTAGCAGAAAGACAATCTAGTCAAAACAAAAAAGGTCGAAAAAAAGGTTCGAAAAATTTTGATAAGGAATATTTAGAAAACCATGTTTCTAGCACAGAATATATAGAGCCAAATGAATACGAGAACTTAAAGAATGATCCAAACGTAGTTCTTGTTGGTGAAGATATTTCTTATAAAGTTTCGTATGAACCTGCAACTTTTAAAGTAACAAAAATTATATGTAGAAAGTATCTCAACAAAGAAACTAAAAAATTCTATCAAGGAGTAAAAGAAAACGATCCATTTCCACATTCCGTTTGCACTGCTGATCTGGTGACTAACACTATGATTAATAAATTTATGTACGGAATTCCTTACTATAGACAATCAGATGTCATGATTAATGATGGATTGAACTTTTCAAGACAAGATCTTTGCAATTTCCAAATCAGAGCAACAGAAATATTAAAACCAATGTATGACTATCTCAAAAAGAAGCTTTTGAGTACAAGTTCTAACGTAATTTGTGCTGATGAAACAACATTACGTGTATTAGAAAACAAGAAAGCTAATAGTTATGTTTGGGTATATATTTCGGATTTTTACAATTACCCTATCTATATTTATGAATATTGCAAAAACAGGTCTAAAGAAAATGTTAGAAAATTCCTAGGTGACTATAATGGTTATCTATTAACCGATGCTTATACAGGATATGAAAATATAGATGGGATCAAGAATGCTTTTTGCCGGGCACACGCAAGAAGAAAATTCGCTGAAATTGAAAAAACTTTGAGCGAAGAACAGAAAAAAGAGAGTGTTGCAGTAAGAATTAGGAAGAAAATTGATAAATTGTTCTTTGAAGAAAACAAGTTTAAAGAATCTAAGTTTGGCCCTGAAAAAATATTTTCAGAAAGAAACACAGAAAAATATTTAAGTTTAGTTGATGATATTTTTTCAGAGTTAGAAAGTATTGAACCTTCTGAAGGAAGCGCATTAAAAAGAGCTTTCGACTATATCCTTAATAGAAAGGAAGGATTTTTAACATTCCTCAAAGATGGGCATATTGAATTAAGTAATAATATTTCTGAACGTGCAATAAAGCCTTTTGTTATTGACCGCAAAAACTTCCTTTTCTCAAACACCGAAAATGGAGCCGATAGCAGCTTAATCTTTTTCTCACTTCAACAAACAGCTAGAGCTAACGGCGTAAACCCAGTTAAATATATTTCCGAACTAATAAACAAATTAGGTACTACAATCAATATAGATGACAATTTACTTGAGAATTTATTGCCTCGGAAATCAAATTTTAGCGTTTTTAATGCAAAATAAGACCAAATTTGCACTGAGTGGTTTCTTTTTTACGCTTAC